>PMOL01000016.1 GCA_003162415.1 Candidatus Dormiibacterota bacterium | reverse complement strand
GGTCTGCTGGCGCTCTGGGATCAACCCGTCGTGGAGTGCTTTCCGGGAGGGGTGTCACTAGCGCCGCCGATCTGGACGTCGTTTCAGCCAACCAGCGGGCACAGCGGTGCCTCGAGCTCGTCGTCCACGCCGCAGCAATCGTCCGGTGCCATCACTGCTGGAGGCGTGACCTACACATTCACGTGCAGCGGCGCTCACCTGGTCCGGTTCGCCTCGGGGTAAGGCTCGGCAACGAGCCGAGTGAGTGGAGCGGATGTTGGCGGCAACGAACTGAGCGATTCACCGGCCATTTGAGTAAGAACGTCCGTTTATGTTCAGCAAAGGAGGCTTGTCGGGCCGTTGCGCCGGGCGGGGACCATGGTTGTCGGCGACGCGATGCACCCATCCACGCTGCTCCACGTAGCGTGGGGGCGCGATCAAAGAACTGAGCGATAATCAGAACAAGGCCGCTTTGGGGCCGTGTCAGGGAGTTATTGAGTGCAAGGCCTACGGCTGAGCCTCGCCGTCATAGCAATAGCGGCCACCGGGTGCACCAGCTCGCCATCCTCAACTGCAACTCCGCCGTCGACGGGACTTACGGCTCAGGGCCACATCCACGGAACCTTTACCCTCACCGCGGGACCCGTTCCCGCCTGCATGGGACAGTCTCCGTGCCCCTCCGGTTATTTCCAAGTGGAGAAGAACGCGACCATCACCGTAACGCGTCGCGATGGAACGGTGGCCGCCACGGCAACCACGAACGCCAGCGGCGTCTTTGGCTTCGACGTGCCGCCCGGAACCTACACCGTCTCCGCGCCGCAGCAAGAGGAACCGGGCCATTACAGCGCCACCGTGACGGTCAACAACGGGGCCACCGTCAACGTGAGTCTCCAGATCACGGAGCCGTAGGGCGCGCCCTTCCGGCCCCATCGGAAGGGTTCTTGTTTGGTCAGCGCCCAGGTGTCGCAGGTCCAGGCGCTGACCTTCCGGGCCTGTTGGACGCTCTCAGTGGCACGCGTTCGATCCAATCGCCCTGGATGATGTGTTCCAGCGGTGCCTGAGGGCTCGGCGCCTTACTCGACCTTACGTGCGGACAGGTAGGCCCTCTGGCGGCGCAAGGTTCCCCGGCCCTGCTCCACCAGTGGGCGCATGGCCGCGACAAAACTCTCTCGCTCGGCAGGCGTGAGCGCTTGACGCAGCGCCTCGTCGAGGGTGGGCGATAGTGGATTGCCCGAACTGTTCAGGTAGCGCACCCAGTCCTGTGGCGGCCGCGGGCCAATCTCTACTTCATACGTGAGATGAATTTCATCGAAGCCGGCCCCTTCGGCAATTGCGACAAGGTCGCGTTCGTCGAAGTCCATCATCGGCACACGCTCTGAAGCCCCCACACTGAACGCTGCATTGACCTTCGCGACGATCGTTTCGCCTAGCGTTCTCAGGTCAAAGCCGTCGAAAACGCCCGTCGGGTCAGGAAAGGTGAAGCGGTTGATCGGCTCGAAGATAGATAGGCGGCCGGCGGGCCGAAGTACGCGGTAAAACTCGGCAAAGGCGCGGGCCTTCTCGGCGACGTAGATGAGCACCGAGCGAGTAGTCACGACGTCGACACTCGAATTGGAGATCGCGTCGAGAGCGTCCGCCGAGGCTTCCACGAAGCGGCAGCGGGACACGGCTACAAGGCCATCCGCGATGGTCTGGCAGCGATCCAGCAGGTCGCGCGAAACGTCGCTGAAGATTACGCGACCCTGCTGCGAGAGCAGCTCTAGTGCCCCAAAACCGATTAGGCCGTCACCGCACCCGACGTCGAGGACAACGTCGTCGGGCTGGAGTTGCGCTCCTGCAAGAACCCGATCGCGAACGGCGCGAAGCCACTCAAGTACGTCATCACTCGGCTGCTCGGCGCCACCTTGGCGGCGTGACAGAAGCCATGCTGCCCAGCGATCCCTTTGCGCCGTATCCACGGACAAGGGCTTAGCCAACCGCCGCCAAAGCCTGATCGTCCCGGGCGAAGTCGTCAGCGACATCGTCGGGCGGATGAGCTAGGTGCCACAGCACAGAGCGGGAAACCGCCTCGTCCGCATCCGTGTCGCGGTAACCGAGTTCCTGCCGTGCCTTGGCCGAGGAAATGACTAGCGGCTGCGAGGAAGCTCTGGTGAGCCCAAGGTCCTCGGGGAGCGGGGTGCCGTCCGGGACGCGGACTAGCGCAGCGGTCGAGCTGGCGGCGGTCAGAATTCGCCGCATCCACACGGCAACCGGGTCTGTATGGGCAGGGGCTAAGTTGTAAATGGTGCCGCGATCAGCGTGGCGCTCCACGGCGGCAACGACACCCCGCGCGACATCGTCTACGAGCGCGAGCGGCAACAGGGCATTCGCCGCACCCACGGGAATGCGCAGGCGGCCGGCGCGCACCCGGCGGAGAACAAACTCCTCCCGCCGTTGGTAGTCGTGCGGCCCGAAGGTCATTGGCAGCCGCAGCACCGTCGCACCAGCCTCCAAAACAATCTCCTCGACTTCGATCTTGGAGTAGTCCTCCTGGCCAGTGGCCTCGTTAGGGTAGCGATCCGCCCGGAGCGGAGCTGCCTCAGTGATGGGCACCGAGTCTGTGGCCAGTCCATTGTGCTGCAGGGTGGCAAAGGCTCGGTACACGTCTTGCGAGGAGAGGACGACCCGGTGGAGTGTGTCGTCGGGGAGCGCAGCGAGAGCGGCGCGGGCGTCACCTGCCGACATCGCCAGGCAGTCGACGACGGCGTCTGGGGCGAATGTGCGCAGACGATCGCGGTGCTCGCCGAGATGTCGACGCTCGGCGTGGAGGTGGGCAACGGTGGGAAGGCCATCGGGTTCGGTGTTGCCGCGGTGACAGAGCAGCGGCTCGTGTCTAGCGGCAACGAGGGCATCAACGATAGCCCGGCCGATGAAGCGGGTTCCGCCGAGGACGATCACCTTCATTCGCCGAATCTAAACCTCTTTCAGGGCCGAGCGCGAGTGCGCCTCATTGGGACCGGTGTGGTGCTGAGGCGCTTCCTCAAGGATCAGGCTGCAGGCCGTCAGAGGTTGCGCGATGAGCCTCAGAGCATCTACGACGAGGGCGGAGCAGTATCCGGCCCGCTCAGGACCCCTACGCGTACCCCTACAGGACTCTCAGCCCGCACGCCGCCGTAGCACACGGAGTCACGGCCATCCCATCCGCCGAATACGCGACGACCCAAATTGGCCCGCGCCGGCACGCGAAAACACTCGGGCGGGGCTCTCAAAAACCGCCGAGGACAACCTCATGAGGGTTCGACTCCCTCTCCCGGCACGTTGATAGATAAGCGGTTCCCGCGATCTGGCTCAATCAGGCAGCCACCCAACAGACCCATATGTAGCCACCGATGTAGCCACAGCGACAAGAGATCGCTTCGGTTCCACTGCGTAAGCTGCCATCCGTGGATCCGACGCTCGACTGGGTCGCTGGAGGGCTCGCGCTCGTCACAGCCGTGATGGCCGCGGCCAAGGTATGGCTCGGATGGCAGACCCGTGCCGCTGTGAAGGTCTCGGAGAAAGAGGCGGAGGCGACAGTCGCTCTGGGAAGCGAGGCTCGACGCGATCGCGAACTCGCGATTCAGCCGGTTTTGATCCTCGGCCGCCAAGGGCCGTCGATTGAGATCAAGAACATAGGGCGCGGGCCTGCGCTCCGAGCGCGCATCTTCCTCTGGCGGAAGGACGTCCTTTACTGGAGCCAGGGCTATGGATTCGCGGTCGCTGCGGGCGCGATCGAGCTAGTCACGCTCGGTGGCAACTCGAGTAGGCTCGGAACACCAGACATGTCCAATATCTCCGGCGAGTACTCGCCGGACGAGGACTTTTGGGCCTATCGCCTAGACCAACTCGGCAACGCGCTGAGGTTCAATCTGCGGACGGGGGGCCCACCATTAGTCTCCCTGCCGGCAGACGCTCAGCGCCTCCCTTGGGTGGCTGCAATTGAGGACTTTGGGTAGTGCGTTAGCAATGACCACGACGGTGGCTGATGAGGACCCCCAAAACCCCTTGCTCAAGGCTCCATCGCAGGAGCAGAGGCGACTCCTCGAGGTCATCTGGGAGGCTCGGCAGATGGAGGGGGTGTGGCCGATCTACCAGTACGTGCAGGTGACCCTGCATCAGGGGGGCGTGCGACCCGGTGCGGAAGCCTTGATGACTGACTGCCCGTGGGTCCGCCTCGGAACGGGGTTCGCGCAGTATGGCTGGCTTTGGAAAGGGAGAGGACTCGGCATCCCTCCTGCACCTGATGATCTTGTGGGACTGACGGCCGTCGGTCTGTTCCACGCTGGCGCTCTCTACGAATGCAATCTCTTCGTTAGCGCGTTGGCGCGCCTGGCTTCGATCGCCCAGGCGTTCAAGCCGTCGCCTCGAGAGGTCCAAATCGTCAAAGTGACGGGAGGGGAAGTGTCGCCCTATCTCTTTCCGCGACCGCCGAGTCTCGGCATTGCCGCCGAAGACCTGCAGTTGCTCGGTGACATCCTTCGCCAGGAACCTTCCACCCTCCGATACATCGATCGGACTGGAGGTCCCGTCGATGGGACGTGGACACTCGAACTAGACCCATACATCCAGGCATATGAAGGGGTCAGGACTCTGCAGGACTACGCAGATCGGCTACTCGTTGAGTTGTCGCCGCCCCCACCCCCAGCACCTGCCCCAATACTTGTTTCGTCTCTCGCGCTCTCGGAAGCCCTCGACTATCTCAACGTCATATGGCTGGCGTGGACGAAGATATCGCTCATCCCTAGCAGCCGGTTCGAAGTCGCTGCGAAACTCGCCCTCAACTGCGCGACGTCGACCGACTTCGACAGCGGGATAAGCGCCATTTGTGAAGTCCTCGACGACCTCCGACCCGACGGCACAGCTTCAGGGCACGCACTGGAGCGTCTTGGGAAGTACCTGACCGCTCAGAAGCTCTCCCCCGAGGCAGAGCCACGAGTCCGCTCGGCTATTGAGGATCTCGAGGCTCTCTACGATCTACGCGTGTGGCGCCAACATGGAGTCGAAAAGAAGGGCGATCGGGCAGCGCTGCGACTGGGGCTCAAGCTGCCAACAGACGAATGGGGCGACGCATGGAATGCGGTGCGCGCCCGAACGGTGGCCGCTCTTACGGTCATCCGCGAAGCTGCCGACTCCCTTCGATCACACTCGCGCGGGACCTAGTTGTGCTCGCTTCAAGAGGGTGCATCGCCAAGGCATGATCGTGGCGCCGGCGGAACCCAGGAAAGGCGCAGTCTATGCCGCGGATGTTGATGCGTCTCGCGGGGTCAGGGCCGTCAGGGCGTTGCTGGGCCAGGGTCGTTGCAGGCGCGCTCTGTGGGTCTGTTGTCGTGGGGTGCGCCTCAGCCAGTTCGTCGACGCCCACACGGATCGAATCGACCCCCGCGGATTCAGGCACTGCAACCTATCCAGCGCCGTTGCCAACATTCGCCGCACCAACGCCCGTGCCGACGCCGGCACTACCTGGAGCGGCGCTGAACGCCCTCGACCTGTTGGAGTTCTACGCGGAGCTCGGCGACATGGAACCCCAAGATTCAGACATCAAGATTCAAGGCTTCTACGAAGTTGTTCGAGGGGGTCTCGATGAAATGACGTCCGGCACCGGATACGAAATGCCAGTGCAGCTAACTCAAGACGCGGACCTCCTGAACCACGACCTATCGACACTGTTTAGTGCAACCACTTTGGCTGACTGGGGTGCCGCCGGCAAAACGGCTGCGACTGACGCATACAATTTGCAGCGCGACATCGCTGAGTTGTATTTAGCGACTGACGGCCAATCGACGACGATCATTTCGAACCGAGGAACCGGTGACGCGCGTCCGCCCTCCAGTGAGACGCCTGTTTACCCATACACTCCCGAGGAGTTGCTTCTTGGGATCACGGCCGCCTCAGTGCCGGCGACCGGGATGTACACCTTCACGTGGTCGATCGGGAGCGAGTGCGCGAAGCGCGGCTGGGGCTTCGAAGTCGTCCTACCGTTCTTCGGGGTCTCCAGCATGGACTATCTCGCAACATCGGCGAATATCCCGCCTGATGCACTGCGCGGATCAAGGACGATCTATCTCTTGGCGGGGACACTCGCGCTCCAGACGATTGTTGAGAACGATCCGGCCCTCAATGGCCAACCCATCGCCGCCTGCCCGTGGCAGTACACGATCGTCGGACCGGCGGCAAGCTGAAGCGGCACGGGCCACGGTTCCGTCGTCTGCCACCCGCCGCCAGAGCCGGAAGGGATGGCCGGGGTGCGCACAACTACGGGCCGTATGGTGTCGCCCTGCTGCTGCCGCCACTGCTCGATGACGGCCATGATGCTGTCGCGCTCGCGCCGGTATGCGGTGAGAAAAATGCCGTGCAGGCCAGGTCAGTCACTCGGTGCCTGCGCCTGTCTCGCCGTGTCCACCTCAGCAAGTGAAGGCGCCCTCATGGACATCGGAGCCGTCCGAGCGACTAGGCGTCGCTGCCGCCGAAGGCTCCCCGACGAGCTTCATGAGGGCGTCACCGGGGCGCAACCTGAAGCAAGGGCGTGTGAAGTAAAGTGTGAACCGTGGCCGTAGCTCTCGCCAGTCCCTTTGGCGCGGAAGAGTTGGAAGAGGTCCCCTTGGGATCTGGTCCTCTGGTTCGGGTCATCTGCCAAGTGTCCTACCCGAAGATCGTCGATTTGACGGTTCCGGAGGGTATCGGTCGAGTCGCAGCTGCCCTCAGGCAGGAGTATCCAGTCCTCAGGGAAGAGCGTGCCTTGGCCCTAGCGATCACTCCGGAGGGAATCAAACAGACTGAGGTCGAGGGTCAGCTTATATGGCGATTGCAAGACACTACCGAGGTGGGATGGCAGGTTTCGCTCACCCCCAACTTTGTTTCGGTAGAGACGCGTCTTTACAGTTCACGAGACGATTTCCTTGATCGATTGCGGCGGGTTCTACAAGCGGTCGCGACAACCCTCGCCCCAGCGGCGGCAGACCGAATTGGAGTTCGGTACTTCAACCGTATCGAGGGTCCCTTTGACAAGGGCTACGACGCGATTACCACGCCCTTCGGGCCTCCATTACATGCCGGACTGAACATTCCTCTCTCACCACCAACTGAGCTACGCCACTCGATAGTCGATACTCTCTTCAAATCGGAGGGTGCTGAGTTGAGGGCGCGATGGGGACTCGTTCCGGCCGGTACGATTGTTGATCCTGGAGTTCCACCTAGCGGCGAACGCACCTGGATACTCGACATCGATGCATATACGACCAGTGCAGGGGCATTCTCGGCGGACGAAGTGACGGAACGCGCAAGGCGCCAAGCAGAGTCAGCTCATCGATTCTTTCGTTGGTGTCTCACGGACGAGGGGCTCAATCTGTTCCGAACGAGAGATGGCCAGCACAACGAATAGCGGTGCTCGGCAGGTAGATGACCTGTTGTCCAACCATAAGCTTCCACTAGTTCAGGCTCTGATGATCGGGCTACCCTTGATTTGCCTCTCGGGGAGTCCGGCAACAACGACTACAAACTCGATTACGACGGTTCTCAGCGCTCTGTCCAGTGCTCCCGCTGGCGGCCTCGGGACAGGTGCGGGTGTAGATCTGGTCCGGGGCCGTGTGGCTCAGGGCCAAACGGAACGAGTGCGCAAGATGTATCACCGGTCGGGTCTGTCTTGGGATGAGTTAGGACGTGTGCTGGGAGTTAGCCGCCGCACCATTCATAACTGGGCGAACGGCTTTCGGATGAGCTCGCGACACGTCGTGCTTTTGGGCCAGTTTGACAACCTACTCGACAAGTACGACGGGAATGGGCCTCAATCTGTACGTGTTTCGCTGCTTACTCCCGATGCGGAGGGAGTGTCTCCTTACACCGCATTCCTTCGTTCGGCCACTCCAGCTCCGCTCCCAGGCGAGCTAAGCGTTCAGGACTTGCTCGGCACCATGCCAAGTGTATAGGGGTGGAGAGAGAGGCCGAGGAAGGTAACGAATGGCGTCTCTGGCGCCAGGCCGACGTTCTGGACGCATGGGGCGATTCATCAGAGAAACAGGCAGTCATAACGCAGACATGCGACCTCGTGAACACAACTCTCCCCAAGCTTCAACTCGCACCAGTGGTGAGCGCAGATGGACATGAAGCGGCGATGGCACGTGAAGGCAACACACCTCATCTGATCCACCTTCCGGCGCTTGGCGTGGACTACTTCACCAACCTCAACGAGGTCCAGAGTGTACCCCGCGAGTTAGTCCGCGACTGGCCAAGGGCGCCAGGCGTTGGAACGCTCGAAGAGCAGGTGCGATTTGCGAATCTCGTAGGCCGCTACTTCTCACGCTTCCCACTCCCGGACCATGTAGCCGTGTCACTGAAAGGGCTGCGTGAGGTCGCAAAGGACAAGCATAAGCGCCCGCAGAGTGCTCAGGGGCAACTCCTTCAAAGCATTAAAGGAATTCACATACGTGCCGTGGATGAGGGCGGTTGGAGCACAGCGACGACTGAGGTTGAGCTCTTCTTCGTGACTGTGCCCGGTACGCTACCGGTGCTTGATGAACCTTGTGGCACCGACGCCGACATTGCGACGTGGATAGCAATCAAGAATCTCGATTCGATCGCTCAACATCTCCTCGCTGAAGCGGAGCCGAGCCGACGACAGCAGCTTTGGAATGGATTTGTGGATTGCTGGGTCGGAAAGTGCAGGCCGGTAGCCCCACTCGAAACAATAACTTGGCAGATGGAAGACGCCGATGTCGTTAAAGTCGCAACGATTGACTTGTACGTGATGCTTGACCTAGCGTACCTGTCGTGGTAGCCATGAAACGTTCCTGCCGTGTGGGAACTCTGCACCAGAACCGGTTCCAGTATCACTAGCTGCTAACCGTTTGGCTGCATGGGTCGGCGTTTTAGAACTGGGCACCCTGAGCCGCTCGCAGAGGGCCGACGGAGGGACAATGCTCCGGCTATGGACAACAGCGTCCTGACAGATCTTGAGGAAGCGGCACCGGGCGCTGTTTAGGAGGTCCTAACGGCGTACACGGCCAGGCTTTCGCGAGTAGGGCTGCGAGCAGAACCCAAAGGGGTGGAGCGCGTGGTGGGTGCTCAAGGGGTCGATTCCGAGGTGAGCCTTCTCGTGTTCAGAGGGGGCGACGTCGTTGATGCCCTTGGTTTCATGCTGTGCTTGGGCGGCAAGGTATGTAGCGATGTCGATCGACTCAAGGCGGACGTTGCCGAGCAACTCGACGCGCTGTGCTCGCCTCACTAGCCTCAGAGGTGAGAACGGTGTCGCAGGCCAGCATCCGGGAAGGTTCCTTTAGTTCAACCAGTGAGACGAGCGCACACTTCGCAAAGACCGAGGTCGTCGAGAGCGAGCTCGCGCGGAAACATGCGACGAAGGTTGTGCCCTCCAGCACTGGTGATCACCCCTCCCGATGCTCTCTTGGTTATCTCGGCGGGCATCGAAGGGTCCCGACCTCGGTCGTGGCATCGAGCGCACTCATTTACCCACTTACGCAGCTCCGGATAGCTGTCGAGGTATGCGTCGGCTTCGCCCGTACGGATGGACTTGTGAGGCATGCCCACGAGGATTGCATCAGCGCACTGGGCCGTCAATGGCGAGGAGCATCCCCCAGGCGAGTATCCGTAAATGTACCCAGCGCGGTGGTTCATCGGGATCCATGACCGGGGCCCCTGTAAGATCATTCACCAAGGAATGAGATGCGGATCTTGATCGGCGGCGTGATCGTCACCCTGCTGGTCATTACTGTGGCGTTCGGAGTCGGTTTCTTGGGTGTTTTCGGGGAGTCGTCTTCGACAACAACGGCGGGACCGCCGCCCGTCCACACCGCCGTGCTGATGCCGAAGACCCCAGGGCCGGATTCAAACTGACCCACAACCCCCTGTAGAGCGCAACCGAGACCAGGAGAATCGCAGCGACAACGCGAACCTCTTCCACAGCGGTCAGCGTGGCATGCAGGCGGAGGAACGGCGTCACAGTTCGTAAGCGGCCGATCACGATGGGTCGGTGTGCCGGGTCCCGGTCTCGGTGGCGAGGTATGGGACCACTCTCCAGGCGAGCATCCGTGAATGTACCCAGGAAGAGATCGGCGCGACGACGCGGTTAGGGGCGTCGATGCAGCCAGCGATGGAAGCGGGCAATCCGGCGAAGGGCAAGCCAGCCCAGGCCACCGAGCACGGCGAGGTAGAGGATCACAAGGCCCACGGGTGCCGCGATTTCGACCATGGTGACCAGATCGTAGACCGTCCAGGGCCGGACCGTTGGAGATGCTGTCCTCGCACCGTTCGTCAGGCTAGCGGCTTATAGCCAGTCCATTGGGCTTTTCGCCGCAGCCATCCCCGCCGCTTACCGCCCTCGGCCGCCAGAACGTCGTTGCACATGGCGACGCATCCATCGCAAATGAAGCCACCCGCCCCGGCAATCAGCGTTTTCACCTGCTGCACAGGCTTGCCGCACCAAGAGCAACAGTTTTCGGCGCTCGGCTCACCACCTTTCATGGCCGAGGAGTCTACACCGGCACCTGATGCGTCAAATATATCGTTGCCAAGGCGACCATCGCACAGGCCAGGATCCGCCAATGTCCCTCGAAAGGATCCTCGCGCCTCGGTTGCCCCTGGCAGACGTCCGCGACCGGGCTTCGCTCAGAATCGGCCCGTGAACGACGAACTCGACGCACCGGATCTTGCGCTTGTGCAGCGCGCGGTAGATCTCGTTAGGCAGCGCGGCAACGGACGCGCCAACACGGTGGCCGCGGCAGCTCGCGCGACAGACGGACGGGTCGTGGCCGGGATGAACGTCTACCACTTCACCGGTGGGCCTTGTGCCGAACTGGTTGTTCTTGGCATGGCTGCGTCAGAGGGATTGGAGCGGCTGGAAATCATCGTCGCCGTCGCGGATGGTGAACGCGGCATCCTGGCTCCGTGCGGTCGGTGCCGGCAGATCCTGTTTGACTATCAGCCGGGTATACGGGTGATCGTCACCGCCGGCGGCGCGGCGAGGGCCGTGGGCATCACTGACCTCCTGCCAAATGCAAATCGCTGGAGTGCCGCATCGGGAACGCTCCCAGCTGAGCCTCCAGCCTAAAACGATTCCCGCCTATCGCCAGGACCCTCAGGCAGGCCAGCATTCGCTAATGTACCCAGGCGGTTCGCTCAGCGCTAAACCGCCTAGGCTGGTCCGGGGCCTATGACACCGTGAATGACGCACTCTCGCTGCTGACGCCGAGGCTCTCGGATATCCCCCGTGCCCGGTACACCCCAGCCGCGGCGGGGGTCGCAGCGCAGCCGTAGGCCGGCCCGCAGTCAGAGAGGTTCCACACCTCGGTCGCTTTGACTAATGAATGCGACGCGACGGTGGTAGGCGCTAGACGGTACTGAGGTGGACAGCCAACGGCGTAGCCCGACGTCCACACCGCAGCGCCGACTGCATTGATCACCTCCGCGTAAAGATCACTGTGCGGGCATCCGAGCTTAGTGAGAGCGCAGGCGAAGTCCATTCGGTTTAGCAACGTAACCGTGATCTGCATCGCGGCCGTATTGGGAGGGACGATCGGGGTTGCTGTTGTCGTGACCTCCACGTCGACAGAACGACAGGGAGCGATCATGCCATCAGCTTGAAGTCCCATTGCGGCCCTGGACGCCGGAGATGGCAGGGGAGCTGACGAGCACCCGGCGACGGTCAGCACGAGCGCGAAAACCGTGAATCCCCGAACGCCGAGCTGGCGGTTCCACATGAAGGCAGTATGCCCGTCCCCCCGCCCCAATGAAGGCGACCATCGCCCAGGCGAGGGTCCGCCAATGTCTCTTGAGTTCCACAACCAGCAACGCAGTAGGATTCCGCGTCATGAGGCAGAGTATCGCGACCGTCACGAGACTGGCGTCGGTGCCCGTCGGGGTTGTGGTGGGTGTTGGGATGTTCCTGATGACCGAGCCGTGGTGCACGACGTCTGCTGATCCTCGAGGCGGTGGGACCGCGTGCTTGTACTTTCCGGGGCAGGCGCTCACCCAACCGCGTTTCTCCTGGAGGCTGTGCGCGCTGGCTGGCGCAGCAGTCGCGGTGGGGGTATTTCTGTTTTCGCGGATCGTCCGGACTCCACTTTCCGCGGCGACAAGGTCGAGAGTGGCGATCGCCCTCCGCTTGGCATCGTTGCCCGCCGGGGTCGGGGTCGGCATCGCAATGGCCCAATTCGTGAGCTTCTGCGACCGGCAAGAGGTTTTGTTGACCCACATCTGCTCGTGGCAGACCACGTATCCCTTGTGGGCGCTCATCCTCTTCGGTGTGGCCGCCGCTGCGGTGCTGCTGCTTCTGGCACGAGCGGTCGCACCTCACCCGCGGGTAGAACACCCAGCCGCTCGGCCTTTTCACTGGGGCACTGAGCACCTCACCAGAGGTAGCCGCACAAGGCCACCGTAGCTCAGGCGAGCATCCCGCAATGTACCTCGAGGGCAAGAATTTGCCCGGACATGAAAAGGCCGGCCACCTTCTGGCCGAAGCCAGTTCGGGAGGGCCGGCTAGCCCATTGTAGGTCCTCGGCCAAGGGATATTCGCCCGGTACAGGCGAGCATCCGCCGATGTACCCGGAGGCACCCGGCGTCTGCCCATGAGGGTTCAGCTCGGGACGATCTGTTGCCTTTCCGTGCCCGTGTCGAAAAACCGATTCAAGTACGCGTCCGGGTCCAGTTCGCTGTCGCGCATGAGCGAAAACACCTCCGCCCCGGACGCGGGAGCTTCGAACATATGAAAGGCCTGGGTAAGGCCTGTGAACTCAACATTGTCGAGATGGCCCGCATACGCTGCGGCTTCTGCCTCCGCAGAAGCAACAGCCTCGTCGAAGCTGGCGGCCCTCCAAATAGTCACACGTTCCTCATACGCCCCCCGGTCGGCGTGGCGAAAGATGCAACGGGCCCCGAACCACTCGTCAGACATAGCTCGATCGTAAACGATGATTCCTGTCGCGCCGGAGCGACGCGTTGGTCCGCCACGCCAGCATTCGTTAATGTCGCCAGCGGGCAACCTTAGCGACTGTTCCCAACGGCGCTAGGTTGCGGTCACTGTACTCGTCGGGATCGGCCCACGCCTGCCCGGGATACACTGACCCGAGGATGTTCCATAGAGGGGGCGGGGTGGTGATCGCGGTGGCCTGCGCAACTTCCCTGGTGGCGTGCAGTTCGAGCAAGCCGTCCGCCTCGACGCCATCGCCGGCGATCGCGCGGGTCGGTCCTGACGCCATCACGCTTTCGCAGTTTAATGTCCGCTATCAGAGCGCCTGCGTCAGCATCGAGCAGGGAGGTGGGAGCTGCGGGGGTGGCGCCCAGGTCACGTCGGTCCGCACCGCGATCCTGCGCAGCCTGATCCTCGACACGGTGATTCGCGAAAAGGCAACGCTTCTCGGCATCGAAGCGACGCCCAAGGAGGTCGCGGCGGAGGTCGCGATCGACGCCCAGCAGGCGGGCGGCATGAGCGCGCTGGAAACCGAGCTCGCCGGCGCCGGAGGGTCGATAGCGCAGCTCGAGGACGAGATCAGCTCGAACCTCAACGAGCAGCGCGTCGAGAATGTCTTCGCGGAGCAACGCGCCCCCATGGTCGAGTCCCTCCTCGCGAAAGGGGCGAATTTCAGCGCCACCGCAAAGCTCTATTCGGACGACTCAGGGTCGACGGGAACAGCGGCCAAGGGTGGCGACCTGGGCGTCCTCACCGCGAGCCAGCTCAAGACATACGACCCGGCCTTCGCGACCGCAGTCGAGTCAACGCCGGTCGGCTCGTACACCAGGACGCCGGTTCATGACGCCGGCGGCTACGACATCCTCATGGTGTATTCAAAGAGCGCAAAGGGCTGGGGCGTCCGTCACATCCTGATCTACGCGGGTACTCCGTACAGCGTCATGGACCGGCCCGAATGGTTCAAGGAGGCCTCGTTCACGGCACTTGACAGGCTCTGCAAGGCGAACGATATCGAGGTATCGCTGCCGAACGCCGGTGGCAACCCGTGCACATTGCTCAGCCCCACTCCGTCCGTGGCTAGTCCGCGCCCAACTGCAACGTCGACGGCGAAAGCGTCAACGTGAGGAACCTCCTTTCGTAGCCGAGGGACTGGTGAGCACTCCATGGCAGCATCCGCGAATGTGCTTGAGCAGCCACTCCCAGGCGCATACGTGCTCAAGGAGCCGGGCACCTTGGCGAGGTGAGGACACCACGGGAAGTGACCTGAGGGCGTCCTCCAGCCTGAGGCGGCCCTTGTAATGATTGCTGGCACTTCGAGCGTATGTATCTCATGACCACCTCCGCGACCGTTGCTTCAGTGGCTTCCGACGGAGCATCGCCAAGTGACAGTGCGATGTCGCTTTCGGCCAGCGAACTCTGCGAGCGTTACGCCGCCCGCGTTTATCAGTTCGCAACCATGGTGGCGGGCAGCGACCTCGAGGCCGAGGATTTAGCGCAGTCGGCCCTTGAGCGTGCTCTCCGCGGGTTGCCACGCTTCGACTGCCGGAAGGGTCAGGTCGAGGCATGGCTATGGCGGATTGTCGTCAACGTCGCGCGAGATGCAGGACGAGCTGCCGCGCGCCAGCAGCGCCTGTGGGAACGGCTCGTCCGGCTACGCCCTGGATCGGCGGGCAACGACGATATACCGCGGGGGATCGGCGACGATCGGCTCCTTGAAGCGATACGCATGCTCACGCCCCGCCAACGCTCGATGCTCGCGTTGCGGTTCGGCGCTGATCTCGACTACGCAGGGGTGGCGGGCGCGCTGGGCATCTCATCGGGCGCCGCGGCGGTCGCCACACACCGGGCGCTGATGGCGTTGCGGCAGAAGTTGCTGGAGGAGAGTCCATGACGGCACCGCAGTTGTCGGAATCGTTGAGTGAGCGGCTGACAGCCTTGAAGCGCCCGCTCCCGGACGGCCTGATCGCGCGCGCCCGAACGGGAGCCGAAACACTCTCGTCGCCTGTCGTTCGGGCGGCCGCGTCCAAGGACGAGCGCATCGAAGCTACGAATTCACCAGCGCGGCTGACCACCTTCGCTCCTGCGACCGATCGTCCTCATCGCAGAGCTCTCAATCGATTGGCGGGGACAGTCGGCATCGCGGTTGTCGCGGTGGCGGTTGCAATGTTTGGGCTCGAGCTCAGCGGTCACGTCCACTCGACGGCACCTGCGCCGGCTACCCAGCTTGCCGCAATGCCCGTCACGGGTATCTCTGGGTTTCCCGCATCAGCGCGGATCGTGGTGCCGATCACGCGGGGCACGGGCAATACGATGCTTCCCACCTTCCTGACCGACGCAAAGGTGTTGTACATCCAGTACGACTGCATTGGGAGCGGGCAGCTGAAGATCCAGTCGACCAACCATGCGGTCAAGGCGGATCTCCAACCCTGCTCAAGGTCCCGAGGTGCGACCACGGTCGCATTGGATGCCGTGGCAACCGGCGCACCGTTGACCCTGGACGTCGTGACCGGGTCGTCGGTGCGATGGGAGCTGCTCGTCGCAGAAAGTCAGGTTCCCGAGAACTTTCCGACCCTGACTCCCGTCCTGCCGGCGTCCGTCCTACCTCTCTTGGTCGGTGATACCTACGCCGACGGGTCAGCGTCGCTGCCGACCTTCACCCCGACCAAGCCGTACTGGATTGAATATGCGTGCCTCGGAACCGGATCGATCGACATCCTCTCGTCCGACGGTTCAGTGCACTTCACATCCGAGAGCTGCGTCTCGCCTGGCATCAACGGCCTTCTGGTACCCCAGGATCAGATCACAGGGAAACCCTTTTCCCTGCGCGTGGAGACGACAGCATCGACTGCGTGGGAACTCCGCGTGATGCAGTACAGCGGGGGCGCACCGCCGCCTTACGAGGGCGCACCGCCGTCGCCGCACCCCGGGTACGACCCTGGCGAGACCACACTCATTCCCGACACCCATGGCAGGGGCTCTGTCACGCTGCCGACTTTCACCCCGACTACGCTGTACTTGCGCAGCGTCGTCAGCTGTTCCGGCCCTGGATCGCTCGAGATCATCGGATCCGATAGTTCGACATACACGACAGAGTCGTGCGAGGTGCCCGCAATTAGCGGCGGGTACGGCGAAGGGGCCAAGCCCGGGGTGCCGATCTCCCTGATGATCAAGGCTGACGCGGGAACGACCTGGGAGATCACCGTCTACGGGATGAACGTGGAACTCCCGCAGCCGTAGCAGATCCCCAAGAAGGGGAGCGGGCCGCGCCATCCCAGTTCGATGTGCACAATCGGTGACCGACTCTCCAGCGGAGCGAGCGAACGCTCGGCCACACGAGCCTCTTCTGCCTTGAGCCGACTGACACCCTAACTGACACCGTATGGCGCGGTCAGATCCGAACTCCGGCGGACGGAATCCCTATGTGAACGCCGAATTCTGAATACGCTGCGGACGTCC
This sequence comes from Candidatus Dormiibacterota bacterium, assembly GCA_003162415.1. Lineage (GTDB taxonomy): Bacteria > Chloroflexota > Dormibacteria > Aeolococcales > Aeolococcaceae > Palsa-851. The sequence goes on along the minus strand of PMOL01000016.1, from coordinate 153,728 downwards.
GCGACCAGCACCGGAGTCGCACGGTACGAACTTGAAATCCGCGGGGTCGCCAAGCCCCCGGGGGTTCGAATCCCTCTCCCTCAACCTCTCTCTCCGCCAAAGCTCCTTGTCGCTCACGGCCCAAGGTCCTGTCTCGTCCATGCCGATCCCTCCCACTCCCAAACGTGCACAGGCTGTGGCAATCCCTGAGCCGCTTGCACCGCGTTGCCGAACAGCAGGACGCGGCCGCTTTCGGCATCGATTACCACTCCCCCGGGTTGGAGCGCGCCGGAGAAGAGTCCGCGCGATTGCCAGTCGACCCCGGTCCACATCCATACCTCTTCGCTGCTCGACTGGAGCTCCTCTGGGTCACAAACCAGAAGTAGTCTGTCGCTCATCGGATCCAAAGCAAGCCCAGCGACGATGGACGGCGGTCTGTGAGCCGTGGAGAGTTCGCGCCAGACGGTCCCGTCCCATCGGAGCATGACCACGCTGGACGAGGTCGCGGTCTCATACCGAAAGCCCACCCCGAGAAGTGAATTGCTCACCGGGTCAAAGCCGATGGGACCGAGGGAGATGTTCGGGGGAAAGTCGCCGCTGGGTTGACGGAGCCAGTGCGTTCCGGTCCAGATCCAGGTCTCGGGTTGGGGAGTCGCCACCGATGGCCCGGGGACTACCAACACCATCGTCGCGAGCCGCTCATCCCAGGCCATCACACCTCCTTCATCGGGTGGAGGGCTGCCTGTCCCGGCGTCGAGCTCTGCCCAGGTCTTCCCGTCCCACGCCCAGGTGTCGTCGACCAGCTGTCCGGGGCCGAGCCTCCCTCCGTACACCATCACCACATGCATGACTGGGTTGTAGGCCACGGCTGCATCGAATCGACCTGGTGGGCTGGCGCTCGGATGCGCGAGCGTCCAACCGTGGTAGTTCCAGAGCCAGGTGTTGTCGTAGTTGTCGATGCCTCCGAACAGCAGCACCTGCCTCGCCGGCGGGTAGTACGCGAGGGCATAGCCAAAGCTCGACATCGGACACGCGGCAGCGCAGGTTTCACGCGGCGGGATAGTTGGGCCGGCTGAGGGTGGAACTGACGTGATCACTGGGGGTGAAACGGCCCGGCTGGGCGGGGACGGCTTGGGCGCGTTCGGGCGCGACAGGATGAAGCCGACGGCCGCCGCGAGAAGAACAGCACTGGCCAGTAGCGCGGCCGCTTTCCACTGGGATCGGGCCTCAAGGCTCACGGCCTGATGATGCTGCTCTATCTCAGAGCAGGTCTAGCTCCTCGAGCCAGCGCATGACCTCGGCGGCTGCCCTGCGGTCGGCGCGACCGATGGGAGAGCTGAGGAGCCGCCGGCAACGTGCGGTAGCGGAGCGTCCACGCTGTTGGGCAAGAGGAGGTCTGGCATCCAGACAGCGGAACGACTAGTCTTGGAACTGCATAGATGCCACTAGAGGCCGTGGCGCTTCCGATCATCGGAGGCGCGATGCTTAGTATCGAAGGGTCAGTCGGCCAATTGCACATCCGTTGGTCGGGCGGGTCGATACACGTCCTCACTGACGCTGTACTCACAACGTCGCAAGGGCAACGCCTCGCCACGTGGACACCGGAGTCAACGAAAGGGATGGCCCAAGAATTCGGATCACGAATGCCGCGGAACCTCGCCATCGTCCGCGTACTCGGCAATGGCCAGTTAGTCGTCAGCTTCGAGAACGAGACGACGCTCACCATCACGTCCGACGGTGGTCACTACGAACAGTGGCGGATTGATACCAGCAAGTGGTCCATCTGGTGCGATCCCTCGGACCCACGTCTGTTCGATGGGGTCGGCACAGTCGGCATCAAACTGCCTGATCCGGGGGATCAGCCGGCTCCGCCTCCGGTAACTCCCAGTCGTCGGCGCTACAACTTGCCTCTCGCGGAAACCGACGTGGGGATATCCTTAGACCAACCGCCGTTGCCGGGCCCAAGCCAACAGCGCGAACACCAAGAGCATCCCGAAGGTTGATCCCCTCGGATAGCTGACACCCTATCTGACACCTCGTGCGGCGAATGCCGACGGTCGCGAGTGGACGAATGCCTCGACTTCCGATGCGCGGCCGAGCATCAGCGGCGGTTCGTGAACGGCGCCGAACGCGCTGCGCGCGACCTCAAGAACCGCTAGGAGCGAGAGATATCTTCGAAGAGGTCGTCGACGAACCTGGTGAAACGAGGATCGGGATGTTTCACTCGGACAAGCGTTTCTTTGAGCTTCTCCGACCACACCCGAGCCGCAGCCCCATCGCGCTGCTCGAGCGCTATTCGCGCTAGGCCCAAGTAGCAGGCGCCATGCGTGAATTTTGCGTCGTCGCTGTCATCGAGCGGAACCGCGAGAGCCGAGTGGTAGGCATCGGTGGCCTCCGCCTGGCGGTGCTGTGCGGCGAGGGTGTCGCCAAGTAGCCCAGTCGTTCTAGCTAGCAAAGGCCCGTCGCCAAGCTCTGACGCTGCCGCTATCGCTCGGCGTGCAAAGCCCTCCGCCGCTTGGTGCTGCTTCGCCTCGCCGGCCGAGCGGGATGCCCTTCCCAGGCGAACTCCACGTCTTCCGGTGCACCGCCATGCTCCGCGCCGAACGCCGCCAGTCGAGCGTACGTGTCTGAGGCGGCTCCAAAATCCTCGAGGCGCCACTGGGCGTACGCGAGGGTCGTCAAGAGCGGCGGATACGCCTGTTCGCTCAAGTCAGGGAATTCTCGATCGACGCGATTCAATCCCTCAAGGCAAAGCTTGGGCACGTCGGACAACGACCCAGCGTCCCTCACTCGCTGAAGGTGATCTATAAGAGAGCAGCCAGATCGCGACGGCACCTGTCACCGCTCCGCGGGGGAATCGGCATGCTCGGAACTCCTCCCTCCGATACGCTCATTTCAGCAAGCCCGTCGCCCTGATGAGGCTCAGGGAAGAACCTGGCCTGGACCAGTTGCCACCTCAATCCGACGCTGCGCGCTCGAACCGTGTAAGTGCATTTTGACACCCTAATCGACACCCTACGGTGCGGTCAGCGCAGAACTCCGGCGGACGAACTCCCTAGTCGGGCCCCTAAATCTCAAACACAGGACGGCCGTCTGCGGCCAATACCGAACGCCCCGAGCACGAACTTGAAAATCGCAGTGGTGTCAGAGCTACCGGGGGTTCGAATCCCTCTCCATCCGCCACACAAATCGCTTATATGCTAAGGATATTTCCACTCGATCGACCCGCCGATCCACCGCTCTTGGCGGGCGCATCTTGAAGCCATGACAGCAGTTCTTGACAGCAGTACTCTGCATCCAGTGCACCCATTCCCCCGCAGCGAGCAGCCTTTCCCCGCATCTGGGGCGCATGCCCGGCTGAGCCCTCAGGATCTCCTGCCTCGTGGGATCTCCGCGTTGATGCCGGCGCGTCCCCTTCAGCACTCCCAGCGCACCACGATCCCGCACCGAGACCCTTCTCAGACGACCCTCATCGCTCCCTGACGATGCCTCGTCGTCATTGGAAGGCAGCGCCCCGTCGTCGACAGTCACAGGTCGAACGGCCGCCCGCAGTTCGGAGTACCGCAGACGGCATCCACCTGGACGAGGCGGGCCATATCGACCTCGAAGCCAGTGTTGCCTCACTGGATACGGCCATTGCGGAGCTCTTGAGCGCTTTGCCGGCTGAACTGGCACCGCACGACGGCTTTGATGTGATTGCCAACCTGCTCCTCGAGAACCTGCCGATGAATCCCGACACTTACAAGGAAACCGAGCATCCGGGGCTGTCGGTGGTGGCAGAGATCGCAGCCTTGGCGATCATCGAACGGGGGACGCGCTCGGGCACCGGTGCTAGGCAACGACTGATCCCAAACACAGCCCGCGCTGGAAGGCTCATCAAGGACCTGGCGGCCATGCTCTCCGTTCGAGATGCCCTCCAAGCCGCGCGACAACGGAAGCACAACGGCGCGATCTCGGACCTGGCCTATCTCCTTCGCAGCCGCGATGCAACCATCCGAGGCCCGACTTTCCCGCACCAAGAGACGGCGGCGATTCAAGCGATCTTTGGGGGGCTTGACGAGCCACTCATGGAAGTCGTCGGCTTCACGGCGAGTCAGGGACTGGCACTGTACGAGGGCTGTTCCCAGGGATCCATTGCGGCGTTGACTTCGCGTGCCCGTGACTCACTCCGTCATCTGCCCCAGATCACCAAGGACATGCGTTCGCGAGGACCATCCAAAGGGCGCGGCACCGCCAAGCTTGCCGCCAAACGGGCGCGCCGGCTGCTCGATGCCTGGGTGTGGTTTGGCGTTGGGACGATCATCTCGGTGACCGTCCCCGCCCTCGCAGAACGCGCGGGCGTATCTGTCGAGCAGGCCCAAACCTTCCTTGATCTTTTCAGCCTGGACATCGGCTGCGGAGCCAGTCCTCAAAACTTTGTTGATCACAAGAATCCGCTGGCCCGTCGCCCGTTGATCCATGACAGGGCCGGCAACTACCTCTGCTCATCGTTTTCGAATCTGTTCTTCGCACTTCGGCCAACGCTCAGTGAACAGCTCCTCGGATCACGCTATCGCGAACGCTTTGCACGCCAGCGGGCTCGCTATCTGGAGGCCGCCTCGGTGACAGCGCTGACGGGCGCTCTCCGTCCGACCACCGTGCTCCAGAACGTCAAATGGAGCGACGGAGGAGCAGCGTACGAGACCGACGGTCTGCTGATCCTGGACACGGCAGCAGTCATCATCGAAGCCAAGAGCCACCTGATTTCAGCGAAAGCTCGGCGGATGTCCGTCCGCTTGAATGACGACCTCGAGCAGATCATCAAGGAGACCGCGGATCAAGCTGTTCGGCTCCGGGAGGTAATCGAGAGAGACCACGCCCTCAGTGTGATCCCCGATCGTGGTCCTCCGGAGGTCCTCGATCTGGCGAATATCCGACACGTGTACTGCGTGACCGTCGCCCTCGAGGACCTCACGTTGCTCACGACGGCATCGCGCGGGCTGGCGACCCAGGGCCTTCAAGAAACGTCCAGCCGGCAGCCCCTCGCGCTCTCGCTGCACTCACTCGAAGTGATCTGCGACCTCGTCGAGTTTCCCGCACAGTTGCTCCACTACTTCACGCGGCGCGCTCGTGCCCATGAACAAGGTCGCTTCGGCACTTTTGAAGAGCTCGACTTCTTCGGCTACTACTTAAAGCGCGGGCTGTACAAGGATGCCGACGACACGACACCCATGTGGATTTTCTCCATGACCGATGACATGGATGCCTACTACCTGTGGAAGTTCGGGGAACGGACGGTCCCCGCTCCGAAACCGGCACAGGACATGCCACCTGAGTTTCGTCAGTTGCTCACTGCTTTGGAGGCGAAACGACCCAGGACCTACATCACCTGCTCACTGCGGCTCTTGGATGGCAGTAGGGAGGTACGCGAGTTCATCGTCGCGCAACTCCAACGGCTGACTGCCCCGACTGCTGGCAAGATGCGCGATGCCAGCTACACGCTCGAGGACGAGATGAGTTGTGGGATCACGCTGCTCTCGGCACCGCCCGATCGAGACGACACGCTACTTCAATCACTCGGTCCGTACGTCGTCGCCCGCAAGTACCGCCAGCGTGTGGACGAGTGGTTCGGGATCGGCGTCACGCAGCGAACGCCATGGGACATGACCGCCTATGTCGGGTATGTCGAGCGGTGGAAAGAGGACGAAAGCATGCGGCGGTTGGCTGACGAGGTAGTCGATCCCGATGCACAGATGCAGCGCTGGTCAAAACCGGCTGACGCCTGACAGGTTGATCCGAACTGGCATCGCCGACGGCGACACCTCGCACTCGGCCGCGGGTGCTCGACAGCGGCGCGGTCCAGCGCTTCACTCAGCCTCGCCGGCGTCAGACCAATGGCAAAGTTGAGCGCTTCAACCGGACTTTGCTCGAGGAATGGGCCTACGTTCGCCCTTACTCCTCAAACCAGTGACGGACCAAGGCGTTGACGACCTGGCTGCACATCTACAACCATCAGCGTGCTCACACCAGTCTCGGTCAGCCCCCACCCATCTCACGCCTCGACAACGTGTCTGGGCACTACGACTAGGTCAGTCGCTCGCTGTCCACGCCTGTCTCGCCGTGTCCACCATCGCGAGGGAACTGGTGAAACGGCCACCTGGAGGCCGTCCCGTATTCGAATTCGTACCTACGCCCTCGCCCGGCAGAGGTCAGGGGTTCGAATCTCCCCGTCGGCTGTTCAAAATGAACGTAAAACCGCCCCGCCGAACACTTGAATCGCCGATCTCATACGCCGTCAATATGCTGTCCACGTCGGCGGCGTCACGGCCATGCGGTGACGATTCACGGACGCCAGGGGCCATCTCGCGGAACGGGGTTACGGTGACGGTGTTGCCGACCAACACCGTGATCGAGGAGCACACCGCAGTGACCAGGACCGCCGCCCCCTACTACGCCGATGACGCCGCTCGCGTCGCCCCGGTGAGCGATACCGTTCGACGCTGGCAGCAGCACGAGATCAGCGGCGCGGAGGCCCTCATGTTCACAGGTTTCACTGTGCTCGGGGTCGCCTTCGTGATCGCCTCTCACAGGCACGTCTCCGACCCGCGGCTGCCCGTTATGCAGCCTGTGAGGTGGGCGCGCTAGGCATCGCCGAGAGCTTACCGGGCGCCAAAGCGTGGCCGGCATTCTGACGATCCTGATGGCGACCGACTACGGTCCGGTCGCTGAACCTACCGAGACGCGGCTATCAACCCCGGGAGCGGCGCCGAGAAGATGATCCCCGAGTTATTGCCACCGTCGATCGAGTGCTCGCCCGCGTACCACTTGCCGATGACCGGAGCGACTACCGGCGGCACAGGCTTCCGACGCTGGTCGCGCCAGTCGACCCAATCCCGGACGGTCCGTGACACGGTTTCGACTGTGCGCGCGAGACCTTCGAGGATCGAAACCGCGAAACGCGCGACTACCATGATCGTGATCGCCGTCGACCCCAGGACGGCTCGAAGCCACGGCTCGGCAAGGGGATCAACGGGCGGCATTTCGAGCAAATGGTCGCACGGACGCCGCGGGGTTTCAAGCGGTCGGTCCGTGACGGCTCGGCGTACCCCTACGCGTACCCCTACAGGACTGTCAGCCCGCACCCTGCAGCAGCACACGGAGTCACGGTCAACGTGTCCGCCGAATACGCGACGACCCAAATTGGCGCGCGCCGGCACGCAAGAACGTCGCGGCCGGGCTCTCAAAAACCGCCGAGGGCAACCTCGTGAGGGTTCGACTCCCTGTCCCGGGACGTTGGTAGATAAGGGATTTCGCTCGATGCGACCGCTCTCCTGAGCACTCCCTTGGGTCGGTTTATAGCCACGCATGTAGCTAGGGCGAGAATCGCCGCCCCAAATGTCCCCTTGGGCGCGTCTTAAGCTGCGCCGCGTGGACCCCGCACTTGACTGGATCACCGGAGCCCTTGCCGCTGTCACCGCCGTCATGGCGGGTGCGACCGTATGGCTCGGGTGGCAGACTCGCGACGCGGTGAAGGTTGCCGAAAAGGAGGCCGAGGCGACCGTCGCACTTGGCACCGAGGCGCGGCGGGACCGTGACCTTGCGGTCCAGCCCGTGCTCGTCCTCATCGAGGAACAGGCGAGCGGCACCCCTACCTACCACGCCGTCCGGCTCCGGAATATCGGTCGCGGGCCGGCCATCAGGACGCGGGTGTTCCGGTGGGCCGGGGGCGCACTCTTTTGGAACTCCGGCCCCGGGTTCCCATTGGCGGCAGGTGAGACTCACCCGCCGGTGCCGACGCCCGGGGCTCCTTCTCCGGCCCTACACCTTGATAGCCAGCGAGGCGCGTCAGGAGTAAAGGACATTCCCGGCGGCGAGCGGCCGACGGCTGATCAGAACCTGTTGGCAATCTGTTTGGATCAGGTCGGAAACGCGCTCTACTTCAACTTGAGGACCGGTGACCCCCCGGTGCTGTCGCGGCCGAGTGACCCGGAGCGCCCCGCGTGGGCGACTGCGGCGCTCGAGGCGTACACAAGGGTGCAGCCTCCCGACGCATGAAGAGAGGCCCCGGACGCGCTGCCAGGGGCCTCTTCAGGAAGGGAATGGGTTTCGGTTGCGCGGTCGATGCTAGCGCGACGTAGGTTCCGCGCGAACTAGGACGGGCCTTGGGCAAACATAGCCCGCCCGCGCCTCGTTGCCGTTACCCTCGACACATGGCTGAGGCTCCCAGGAAGGGACGGAAGTTTCAGGGGGTGCGTCTCGTCCTGGCCAGCGTCTGCGCCGCGATGGTCGCTGGGTGCGCCGGTGCCACCACGTCGTCGCCGCAATCTACCCCGGGCGCAGCCAGCGGCATGATCGTGAGCGCAAGCGGGATCGTGACCGCGGCACAGGGCGGCTTCGTGACGAAGGCGACGACCTTCCTGACGGACATCGACTACGGCCTGGTGCTCCGCAACCAGTCGTCGCGACTCGCCGCCGTCGGCGTTTCAGTGACGGTGATATTCGCTGACGCTCAAGGTCACGCGTCAGTCCCCGATGCCACGCTCCTCACGGGCGTCGCAGCCGGCGGAACGTTCTACTTCGCTGGGACCACTTCCACGTTATCGCTCACGTCTCAGGGACGTTTCAACTGGACGCCCACGAGAATGATGGTCACCATCGCGGTTCAGCGCACCTCGTCCACCGAGCTGGTGCTTCCGTCAGTGACGAACCTCAGCATCACCGGGTCGCTCCTTCCAAAGCTGTCGGGGACCTTCAACAATCCGTACACCGGGCAGGCAGGGCGGGATTGGGGCGAATTCTTCGGCGACGGCGGTTCGCTGTATGTCGTGTTCTTCGACGCGGGCGGCAAGTTCGTCGGCGAGGATGAGGCCGACCTCGGGTCGTTGGACACAACCTCGGCAAATGGCATTCCTCCTGGATCGTCGACGCAATTCACCCTTGCGACTCCGCCCCCATCAGCGGGGTCAACCGCAAGAGCGTCGATTGATCCGTGCAGCCCCGAACTTGGCGGGACCCTCTCCACGAGCTGCACCGCGCTCCAGTGAGCCGGCGGGCTAAAAACCCGCTTCCCTTTCTCAGCAGTCGATCTCGGCGACCGGTACCTTGGCCCCATCGGTACGTAGCCCGCCCCCCTACGGGACGATCCTCGAGCTGTTCGCTGCGACGGACCTCGAGGCACCTGTCGCCACGGCGAGACGCTGCGTCGACCGACACCATGTCGGACGCGTACATCCTGTCCGCCAATCTCGGCCGCCGCAATCCATCCTCGGTCGAACGACTCAAGGCCGGCGGGCCAGCGCCATGAGAAAGGCCCCAGGGCGGTCATGTTGAGAAGTCGAATGGTTGGAGTTGACGAAGCCATCATGGCCGGGAGTGTATGTGCATCGAGGATATGGTGGTCGCGCTATTTGCGCAGTCGTGGCCGAATCGACTCAAGAGCTAGAAGCGCATCGTCGAATGACGGCGCAGCGCCGAAGAAAAGCACTTCGTCACGATGATATTCCCGCCGAAGTACCTGTGCAACATCGTCGTCCGGAAAGAGTCCGGGGCTTTCAGCGCAGTTGAGCTCAGTGAGACTCACATGACGCTTAGCAAAATCGCGCGCACCTCGTACGTCTGCATCTTTCGCCATTTCCCAAAACGACGACGTGCCAATCGACGCATTAACGGTCGGGGCCGCGAGTAATTTAGCAACGTCGTAGTAATGTCGACCGATTCTATTTAGTGACTGCTGCTCCCGATTCGCAAGGTATCGCACAACGGTTCCGTGGATAACGCAGAGTTTCTCGACAAGAGTCCGATCGGCTCCAAGCACAGAGAGTTCGCACGATGGCAGTTCTGATTCAACACGCGGAACGGCAGCGGCGATCATCGTTTTGAGAGGTTGCAAGGTCGCGGGGACGAGCGCGCTTCTTATTCCCATTTCTAGCAACACACTCGGTTTGACCGCTTCTCCACCAGCCCAGATGGCTTCGAAGGAATACGCTACGTCGCGGTGCTCACCCTTCCCACTCCTCTGCAGCGTCATTTCCAGTGCGCAACTATTAGCAACATCTTGTGCAATTGCTTTGAGTAGCTTGTCTCGCGAACCCTCTCCGCGATCACCTACATCAACCACGAGATCGATGTCTTCACTAAATCGCTCCGTCAAACCCAAGCCTTTCGAAAGACTCGTTCCGCCCTTGAAGACGACATGATCTGAATGCTGCTCTGCAATTGCGCAGAGCACACGCGTAACCCAATAGTCTTTTTCCAAGATAGTAAGAAGCATCGGGTTGCCACCACCGAGTGCGTCGGCACCAATGCGGCAGATATCTGCGAAGTCGCCTTTATTTTCGCGCGGGTCGATCACTTCGCCCCCCAGCTGCGAGCAGTTTGGAGGTTCGATAACGGACCAAAGTCGTAACGAGATGCTGGGTTGACCAGCTCGCGATAGCAGGACAGCACGTCAGGCTCGATCCCTGCGGCGTCGCCGAGGGCGCCGAGCATGGCCCGAACCCGAGGAGGTTCATCCCAGGCGGCACGCAGCATGCGCTTCAGGGATACGACGTCCCCACGCACCAGGTCGACGGCGCGAGCGCAGGTGCCCTTGGCCGAGAGGTCGGATAGGTGCTCGATGTCACGGAGTAGCTCAAGAAAGCAGTTCTCATCGTTGGTGAGCCTGCCGCGCTCGGGGCTGCGCTCAAGGATGCGCACCCCCTCCAGGCCACGGCGCCGGATCCGCCGGCCGCGCGTGGAGACGATGTCGGTCCGGCCCATCGGTATTTGGGTCGTGAACCCTAGTGCGTTGGCCGCCGCCACCCCACCAGGTGTGTAGCGAACCTCTCCGAGAGCTGAGAGCGCGACGTTAAGGCGATCGGGCGGGACCGGGCCGAAGCGGCTTGTCCTTGGGACGTAGTAGTGGCCTGGTCGTAAACGGATCAGGTCACCTCGCGAGGCCATTCTCGAAAGGGCGTGCGCAGTCGTCGATGAAGGGAGGTCGCGGAAGTCGCGTGCCTTCACCACATGGCCCGGCTTGTCCCGGACTAGATCGGCTAGAGCGCTCGAAGGGGACATGGCTGGATACTAGCACATAAATGACGGCAAATGTATGCAAGATGATCTCAAAGCTGTATTCGCGTTGCCCTCAAACTGTAGGGTAAGCCTTGACAGCTCGCCCTGTATGGGGTTACCCTACAGAACCATGACTCCCCTTCTCGACATCGTCGGCGAGCGCGAAATCGCCGCTTTGCTTGGGGTGCAGCCGAATACGGTGAACGTCTGGCGGCAGCGCGGGCTTCTGCCGCCTCCAGAGGGAATGGTCAGCGGCCACCCGTGCTGGTCGTGGTCGACGATCGCGCACTGGGCGGTGGAGACGGGACGGCTCCGGCCAGCAAGTGCCGAGCCGGGTACGGCGGTGGCAGCCCGACGAGTGGACTACCCCGATCTACGTCAGGCTCTCGATGCCGCTAAGGGGGATGATCCTCATCTAGCCGTGATGCGAGCCGCGACCGAGATCGGATGGGCTCTCGGATTCCGCATCGGGACCGCCCTACAGGGCCGTGGGCAGCACTCGGCTGACTTGAGTAGAGGGAGGCCGAGCGAAGGTCATGGCAGCTAACGGGCCTCGCGTGCACGGTTTGCCACGCGCCGAGCGAGCCTCGTTCTGGACCGGATGGGGCGCGGCAGTTCTCGTGATCGGCGGCACATTGATGGGCGTGGGGGTCGCGCAGACAACTTCCCAGAAGCCAAGCGTCGACGTGTGGTCCAACGGTTGGTTCAAAGGCGGCTTCATCGCCCTGGTTATTGGAGCCGGAATTCTCGTCTGGGCTCTCATACTCTTCCTCACGAACGGCCGTGCCTTCCGGTGGCTGGCGGAGCACGTGCGTTTTCGATCTCCCGTGTTCTTCAGACAAACGAACCCCGCAATTCCGGCCGCTCAAGTCCCTAGGGATGGCGATTCGGGCGTGTCGATCCCAGCCGACTGGCAAGCCACGGATGCCGAGAGGATTCACCGCTATGAGCTGCATCGCGGCTTGTTCCTGGTCCACACCTCTACGCCATCCACCGAACCTGGCCAGAAGGCAGACGTCATCCTGCGTCTAGCCCAACACGGAGATGGACCGCTGACTTGGGGAAAGATAAGCAGTGTCGAATACGTGCTGGGCCACAATTTTGACGACCACGTGCGAGTCATCACTCATCCTGCTGGGGGGTTCCAGCTGTCGGAATCGCTCTACGCAGCCCTTCTCGTTCTGGCCCGCGTGTGTTTCAACGATGGGTCACCAGCCCTCATCCTTGAGCGCTACGTCAACTTCGACGAAGGAACAGCCAGTCCTCCCCACAGCGGCTCGCGCCGGGACTACGAGGCCGAGGTGCGAAAGGAGATCACCCGACTACCAGAAATCGCCTTTCGTCCGATCAAGCTGCAACAGGGAGAGCGCGAGGTCTTCGAGGACGCCGTGTTCCGTGCCTGTTGCGAGCTTGGTTGGGAAGCTCCAGAGATATCGATAAATCCAGTGAGTCCCGAGCACATGGAATTGGGCTGGGCCTGGAAGGAGGGCGCATTCACGATCACCAGCGCTGACGCCGGCGCGCTCCGCCAACTAGCGCACGACCGAGGACGAATTGCTCGGCAGATCCATGATTCGGAACTGGGTAGGCTTCTGCGTGAGAACTACAAGCCGAAGATGCAATCGCCTGGTTTGATGGGTTGATTCCCCAGCTCGGCGTGTCCTCATCCGCCGAGGCGTACCCCATTTCATACCCCAGTTGGCGACGACACCAGACGGCACGCATCGGCACCCGGAGGCACGGTCGCGGTTGCGACTGAGTTCACGACGACCCTGCGCGGCACTCTTCGACACGTCCCGGCCGGTCTTGAAAACCGCAGGGGCCGCCAAGCCCCCGGGGGTTCGAATCCCTCTCCCTCCGCCAAGTGCCATATCGCATAAGGTTCTGCTTCGACCGCCTCCACGCGGCGACCCGGGTGCTGGGTTGGACGTATGAGATCCCAACCGCCCCAGAGCAGGGCTATTACCTACTCCAGGTCGGAGCGGCAATCGCGGCCGTCCTCGCCGTCCTACGGGTGGCCGCCGACCGACCCCGATGGCACCTCCAGCGCCCGAGCGCCGCTGTAGGGCGAGAAGCAATTCGTCCGGCTTGAGCGGCTCGTACGAGCCAACCTTGTCGCTCATCGCGCGTCTTTTAGGTTGCTGGACTTGCAGATTGCGCAGCGAGACTCGTCACCTGCGATGACGACAAGGGCAACCAGTAAGCCCAAAACAGCGCCGATCGCCATGGCCGCGTAGAGGTTGATGATGACATTCGATGCACTTTGCAGGAGCAAACCAATCCAAATGCCAATGACGCCACCCAGCACGAACATCACGGTCGCCCCGAGGAGCCTCACGAGCGGGCTTGCGCCCGCTTTCTGGGCGAAAACATTGCGCTTGCAGTTCACGCACCAGCGATCACGCTGGTCGAGCCATTCGACTTGTTCAGGTATCAAGTTGCCTTCCATCCCGCGTATACCCCGTGCCCAGGGATTGCCAGCCGCACCGCTAGCCAGACGGCCGTAGTCTATCTTTCGGTCGAATTCGTGTCCAATTCAACGGCTTGGCGGCGGAGTCGCGGCGGTTAACGCTCAAGCCCTGCCTTCGCGGTGCGGTACAGACGGGTCGTGGTTCGAATCCCCAGTGCAGGTGCCCGGGCTTGGGCAAACAGGACGAGGTAGTGTTATGTGCGCATGACACGACAGGAGCGCAAAGCGGCGAAGTTCCAGGCCTTGCATGTCAGCGAAACGTTTGTGATCCCGAATCCATGGGACGCCGGCTCTGCCCGCGTCCTGGCCGCACTCGGATTCAAAGCTCTCGCCACGACGAGTTCCGGGTTCGCCTTCACGCTGGGTCGTCGTGATGGACGCGTCACGCTGGACGAGGTGATCACACATGTCGCGGCTCTCGACCGCGCGACCGATCTCCCCGTATCGGTGGACCTCGAGAACGGCTACGGTCCCGATCCCGATGACGTCGCTCAGGCGATCAGGCGTGTTGCGGTGGTCGGGGCCGTAGGCGGATCTATCGAAGACTACGACCCCTCCGGCGTTATCTACGACGTGGAGCGTGCCGCCACGAGAGTCGCGGCGGCGGTTGATGCCGCGCGGAGCCTGGGGTTTCCCTTCACGCTGACGGCACGCGCCGAGAATCACATCCGTGGCAATCCCGATCTGCAGGACACGATCATTCGACTGAAGGCGTATGGGGAGGCGGGAGCAGACGTTGTGTATGCGCCCGGGCTCCGCACGACGGACGAGATTCGAGCCGTCTGTGAGGCTGTTTCCAGGCCGGTGAATGTACTCGCAGTTCCCGGGCTTTCCCTGGCGGCGATGGCCGAAGCCGGCGCTCGACGGGTGAGCGTCGGCGGTAGCCTCACGTGGGTTGCCGTCAGAGCGATGGCGGACGCGGCCGAGTCGATCCGAGACACTGGTGACTTCTCTGCGCTTGCCGCGAGGCTCCCACTGGATGATTGGTTTCGGGGCTGAGGAAGACACGGTTGGCCGCAGCGTTCACTCGCCAAGAGCAGCCCTATCCGGAGCTTCCTGGACAACGTCGGCGCGGCACGCGGACAATGGGTGAATGGCGGACCAGCCATCCCGCGTCCCGATCCCTGGTAGCGAGCGCCTCGGTCCGGCGCACGACCCGGTCGGAGCATGCGACCCGACTGAGGTGGCGACCGTCACGGTGTACCTCCGTGGCTCTGGCGGGGAGCCGGCTACCGGTCTGCTCTCGCGAGAGGCGTACGCGTCGACCCACGGTGCCGCTCCCGGCGATGTCGACGCGGTTCGCAGCTTCGCGGCGGCGCACGGGTTGTCAGTTGGAGCCGTCGACCTCGCGCGCCGCAGCGTCGAGCTGACCGGCAGCCTTGGTTCGCTGAGCACCGCCTTTGGCACCACCCTGACGGTGTACCGCGCTCCGGATGGCGTCGAGTATCGAGGCAGGGAGGGCAGCCTCTCCGTGCCGTCCGATCTGGCCGACGTCGTGACCGGGGTGTTCGGGCTGGACGCTCGTCCACAGGCCCGTCCGCATTTCCGTCCTCGGGCCAACGCACGGTCGCAGTACGCGCCGCCGCAGGTTGCCGCCGCCTACACGTTTCCGACGGGATTGACTGGAACTGGCGAGTGCATTGCACTGATCGAGCTGGGAGGGGGTTTCCGACCGGCGGATCTCACCGCATACTTTTCGCAACTGGGGTTGTCGGAACCAACCGTGGTCGCTGTGCCGGTTGACGGCGGGAGCAACAGTCCCGGCACACCAGACGGACCTGATGGCGAAGTCATGCTGGACATCGAGGTCGCCGGGAGTGTCGCCCACGGTGCGACCATCGCGGTGTATTTCGCGCCGAATACCGATCAGGGCTTCATCGATGCGGTTACCAGCGCCGTCCATGACACGAGCCACCGGCCGTCGGTTGTCTCCATCAGTTGGGGAAGCGCGGAGAACACGTGGACGGCTCAGGCGATGAACCAGATGGAGCAGGCGTTTACCGCCGCGGCCGCGATGGGTGTGACGGTGACCGCCGCAGCCGGGGACAACGGGTCAACTGACGGAGCCACGGATGGACTGCAGCACGCCGACTTTCCAGCGTCAGCCCCGCACGCGCTCGGATGCGGCGGCACACGCCTGGAAATTGCCGGCGGGGTCATCTCATCGGAGACGGTATGGAACGACGGACCCGGACAGGGAGCCGGAGGCGGCGGGATCAGCGACGTCTTCCCGGTGCCGGACTACCAGCACGCTGCATCGATCCCTCCTTCTGCCAACCCCGGCGGCCGTGTCGGCCGGGGTGTGCCTGACGTCTGTGGCGATGCCGACCCCGATACGGGGTACACGGTTCGTGTCGACGGTCAGACGATCCCGATCGGTGGGACCAGTGCGGTGGCGCCGCTCTGGGCGGGGCTGATCGCGCTCCTTAATCAGGGCCTCGGGCGACCTGTCGGCTATCTGCAACCATTCCTGTATTCGGCCACGGGCACTGCTGCGCTCCACGATGTCGTGACCGGGTCAAATGGTGCGTACACGGCGGGTCGCGGTTGGGACGCGTGCACCGGGCTTGGCTCGCCGAACGGAGCCGCACTCCTCAAGGCGTTGTCCAGCGCGAGCGGTCTGTAGCGCGTGCCGACTTGCCGACGTCACTCGCGAGTGACAAGACCCTCGACCGGTTAGCGGAGACGCCGCCTAGAACTTCACCGGCGACCAGACCCGACCGCCATCAAACGTCACGAGCAGGACCGAGGTCTGCGAACCAGATTCTATGGCGACCCCTTGCGACGAGCTCGTGAAGCCGAGATACGTGAACTGGAGCGACTCCGGAGCCGTGGCCACAATCCGCCACGACGCACCGCTGTTGAATGTCTCGACCAAATCCCACCCTGAGCTCGTCTGCGCGTCGGTCACCGCCGCGCCTGGTGAGGGGCTAGCGACGACCGCTCCTCCTGCGTCGCCCACGCCGGGGACAATGCCACCGAGAAAGAACGTCGAACCGCCAGTGTTCGAAAAGTACGCACGCACCGCCGGTGGGCCCTTGTAGCCGGACGGCGCCCAGGTCCCCTCCTCACAGACGGCAACCATCGAGGAGACCGACGGGGTGCTGATGACAGCAGTTCCGCCGTTGGTGGCGCACGGAGCGTGCCATGGTACCCAGTGGCCGGAGGTAAGGCGAGCGCCTTCGACCACGGTTCTGTCGTTCTCGATTGCCCAGCCAATGGCTCCCTGGAGGACCAGGTCGGACGACGGCACTGGACCCGCGCCGATTTGGAGTGAGCCCGTCGCGGCCCACGCATCCCTGGTCGTCGGGCTTGTCTCGATCCCGAACGAGCCGTTCGGCTGCTGGAACGCGATCGCATACACATGGCCGTCGGCAGCCTCGAGGGCCGCGACGTCGCTGAGGCCACTCTTGGTCCAGTGAGCGCCACCGTCGTGAGTGGACCAGAGCTCTGAGCCGAACGCCCAGCCATCGAGCGGGTCCGCGAAACGGATCTGGCCGACTCCCTGCTTACCGGAGTTCGCGGGTGCATACAGCGTCGGCGGCGCCGCGACCGCCGACCAGGATCGACCGGCGTCAAGGGTTCGGCGCAGGGCCAGGCAGGTGCCGCTCGCGCATGGGACACCCCCGAGAGCCCAGCCCATCTCGAGCGAGACGAACGTCACCGAGTTCGGCTGGAACCCTGACTCCGCCGACACGGGCACCACTGTCGGGGATGGGGACGGGGTCGACGACGGGAGTGGGCTCGGTGCCGGGGTCACGACTGCCGATGCTGACGAGGTCGGGCTCCCCGACGGAGCCGGGGTCGACGAGCAGGCGCTGAGCAGCAGGCACAGCGATCCGGCGCCCGCGAGCAGGGGCCGCCAGGGTCGAAACGTTGGTGTCATCAATGCGCGAAACGTCTCGCTCGGTGGCGAGGTTACGACTCATGGTCGTGGTTCTATGTTCCCATCTCGATCTGCGCTGAACCGGTCACGGTCTCGGCACCGTCCACGAACGGCATCCGCCTCCCCTCCCGGGTCTGTTGAGAATGAGCGGTGGCCATAAAACTCTGTTGCCCGACTTGCTGGAAATGGACGGAAGTGGGGACGGTCATGTCGTGCAAGCGTTGCGGCACACCGCTGATCCTTCCGGATGGTCGTCGTGCTGATGAGGTTGCAGCCATGCCGCCCGCCAGTGAGCTCATCGCACCGCCTGAGCCGCCACCGGTGGAAGTCGAACCAGTGGGTTGGTCCATTCGCGCTCGCTGACCGCCTGCTGCGATAACGTCACGGACGTGGCACCGTCCGAGAACGGCGCCGAACCGCCTGACGATCTCTGCAGAGAATGAGCGGTGGCCGCCACCGCACCGCTTGCCGTCTGCTGCCCCACATGCTGGAAGTGGTCGGAGCTGAAGAGCTCGACCACCTGTAAGCGGTGTGGCTCTCCGCTCGTGCTGCCGGATGGACGTCGAGTCGACCAGGCGCGAGACGGCACCGCTCCCACCGCGGTTGCATGGAACGCCCCGACGGTGTCGCTCGCGCCGCTCACGGTGGGGACCGACTGGATCTCGATCGCGCGATGGATCACCGTCGCCTACGCAGCGCTGCAGATCCTCGGCATCTTCGCAATCGGATTGCTCATTCCGAGCATCACCATCCCAGTGCAGGATCCGAACACGGGGACGATCGTCGACCAGACGCTGAACATTCGCCCGTTTCTCGCGCTTGTCGCGTTCGTCGCGATCATCTTCTACGCGGTCATCGTGTGGCTCACCAAGTACGGGGTCGCGCGCGCGATCGTGCTGGTAGTCGTGCTGCTCCAGGCGCTTGCTGCTGTATCGCGCCTGAGCACCGAAACGTCGACCGCGGTGGTCGCGACCATCGTCGCCCTGCTGTGCGATGCGGGATTCGCATACGTGCTGGTCATGTCATTTGTTTCGCATCCTCGCCCAGCGCCGGTCAACACCGGAGCGGGACCAGCGCTGCCGATAGCAGCGGCCCCGCCACCTCCCCCGCCGGCTCCGCCGCCACTCGTCCCGTTCCTGCCGCCGCAGTAGCGCGTCGCGACGCGGCCGCATCGTCGACGGCGGAGTCGTGACCGGGTCCACGACCGGACGGACGGTGTCAGGGTGGGGGGCGGTGAGCCGGGCGTCCGCAGCGCGGTGCCCGGCTCATCGCCGGCCCGAGGAGATGGAGCTAGCCGACGGCGACCTCGAGGACCCGGGTACCCCAGTTGCTGAGCCCGTTGGGTGTCTGACTCGAGAGCGGTGGGACGTACTCGGTGGCAAGCCACACGGCAGAAGCGCTGGGATCGATCACCGCCCAGGAGTAGTCGCCCCAACGGGTCGACGTCTGGGAGTAGGGGCCCGTTCCGGCGGCTGCGATGTTGATCGCGCCGAACGCGGACTGCCCGGCGCCCAGCACCGCGTACGCCGCGCTCGGATAGTGGGCGGCACCGGTGACGGTGAAGACCATCGCGACGTTCCCGGACGGCAGCGACTGGAGCGCCGGGTAGATCACGTTATTGCCGCTCGTCTCGACGACGTAGCCCTGGTGCTCGATCACCGACGCGCCGATGTGGCTGCCGCTGAGAGAGGGACGAACGCTGAACCACGCGGCGCCGGCGCGGGTGGTCGAGTCGTGAGCGATCGTCACCGTGGTGGTCAACTCTCCCCAGACGGTTCCATTGATGTACTGCGTCTGCTGCATGCGATCGTCACCCGAGTCGATCGTGCTCGTCGAACCCTTCTGCGTTGCGGGCGGAGGCACTCCATATGCCTCGGACGTGATCACCGTGCTCGACAGCTTCGGCAACTTGCCGTGCTGGAGGGCGGTGCGGTCAGTCATCGCCCACACACCGATGCGATTGTCGCCGGTGCCATCCGGGTCGAGCGAGTTGAGGAAGAACTCGGCGTTCGGCGAACCCGTGCTGGTCGCCGGCTGCACGGACGCTGCGATCGAGCCGCCGCTGGTGAGGTTGGCGAAGTGCGCGAAGTGGACCGGAGCGCCGGCCACCAGGTCCTTCTTGGAGAAGGCGTACACCTGCGCGCCGTTGAATGCCGGTCCGAGGATGGAGAACTCGTTGGTGGTGACGTAGAGGTTGTCCTGGTCGATGCCGAGCGTTGGCTGATCACCGAAGCACGGGCAGCCATTGCCACCCTTGTCCGTGGTGTCGATCTGGTACTGGGTCCAGATGTTCTCGGGGTTGCCTGAGGAGTTCACGGCGATGTCAAGTTGCGAGGACTTTCCGTCGGGGACCTCGCCGCCGCTCAGGAACAGAATGGTCGCGAACCACGTGTTGGTGGTGGGGTCGTAGTAGCAGCGCGGATCGCTGGTGAACTGGGTCGACCCCTGGTCGAAGAGATCGTTGACGTTGGTCGGGCCGATCAGGCTGTGTCCGTTGGTCTTGAAGATCCGGAATGCGGAGTTCACCGGCTCGAGCACGTAGCCGTTGCCCACGCACAAGCCCTGATCCGGGGGCTCGAATTGCTGATTGAAGTTGGTGCGCCGGCTGTCGTTGCTGCTGGTTCCGTTGAAGTTCTCGAGCAGCGAGCTCGACACCGACGTGGTTGCCGCGGCGGCTGCTGGCGCACTCACGTGAAGGCGAGTGGCGCCCGCCGAGCTCGGGAGCGCACGGGCGCCACGCTGCGCGTGCGTGGCCGTCTGGCTCGCAGCGGCAGTTGCCGCGTGCGACGCGGCGACAACCCCGGTGGTGCCGCTCGCATATACCGCCGCCGGCGCTGCCGCGGCGATCCCTGGCTGAAGCGGGGAGGCCACCGCGATGCCGGTGGCACCGATGACCGCGCCAAAGAAGACTCGACGGACGTTACTGACGCTCACTGTGCCACCACCTCTCTACTGGTCCTGCCCTGGCGGATCGCCAAAGCGACCCAACGCTCGGATGATACACACCCGGGCTACGCGACGGCTACTGGAACCAGCCGGCCACGTCGAGGATGGCGTTGATCCCGCCAGCCTGGTTGTACAGGGACACCTCGCCAGAAGGTGATCCCGTCGCGATCCCCACAAAGGCCAGGTTGGCCACCACGTCTCCCGGGCGCGGGTTGAGGTCGGACGCAACCGGTTGTGACGCGTCAGAGGGAAAGAGCGTGAAGAAGGTTGTTGCTGTCCCCGCGACGGCGGTCAGGTTGGCAACGACGGCCAGAGGTGGATTCGATCCCCCGGCGATCGGCACCATGCTCTTTCCATCCACACCCACGTTTAGCGTCTGCTTTCCCGCGAGGCCCTCGCCGCTGCACTCTGTTTTGGTCGCCACACGCGTGTCGCAGATACGAGCGGGAGGAATCGCATAGAAGAGCGCACCGGGCGGGACGGTGGCCGCCTCGGTTCCGTCGCCGAACCAGCCGTTGACATCGATGATGAAGTCGGTGCTCCCGACGGCGTTGTAGACGCAGACATCCTGGTGGGGTCCGAGTGCCGAGATGACGCGGTTGGGCAGCGCCGAACCGGCTGATGGATTCACGTTGGATACAGCGGGCGCTTTGGTCGGGCAGGCATCGTTGACCATGTTCGGTGTCTCGACTGCGAGGTAGGTCGCCTGCGTCGGCCCCACCCCGGTGAGGTTGAAGACAGCGGCTGCGGCCCCTTGGGTTGGAATCGAGGGAGTGTTCAGGGTGGCACCGGACGGACGTCCCGAGAGCACCACGTCACGCCAGGCGTTCCCTGGCAAGCGGTTATCGAAGCTGCCCGCGCATTCGGTGCCCTTGCCCGCACGCGTATCGCAGATCCTCAGCGGCAGGATGCTGTGGTATTCGCCGGCGACCGGTGCCCCACCAGGTGAAGCGAAATAGCCTTCGACGTCTACGACGACGCCGGCTCTGCCCGCTGCGTTGTACACGGTGACGTCTCCACCTGCAGCGAGACGAACGACTACTAGGTTTGCTTGTGCGACGCCCGGGTCGAAGCTGATGTTCGAGACGTTGGGCACCGCCTCACCCGCCGGGAAGACGCTGATGAAGCTCCGCACCGTGCTCTCACTGACGGCGGTCACGTTCAATGCCACCGCCAGCGAGCCTGCGGGAACGGACTGACCGGAGGGACCGATCTTTCCGGTGATCTGGACATCCATCGAACTGTTTGTACCCAGCGCGTGTCCGGCGCACTGGTTTGTGGCCGGGGCCGTGCGCGTATCGCAGATCCGGAATGGACTCACTGCGGTGTACGCCCCCGGTGCCACGATGGTCACCACCCGCGCAGCGTGCGCTGACGGGCCGCCGTTGTTGCTCACCGTCTGACCGGTGAATGTCGTGGTGGTCGACGTTCCCCCGGAGCTCGTTTCCGTGACAGTTGCCGTGTATGTCCCGACCGAGGCGTACGTGTGCGTGGTGACCGGCGTTGTCGTGGCGGCGGTGTACCCGTCTCCGAAGGTCCAGGCGTAGGACGCAATGGTCCCGTAGGCGACCGTCGATGCGGACGCATCAAAGTTGGTCGCAAGACCGAGAGCGGAGCCCGACGCTGTGAAGCTCGCCACGGGAGCCTGGTCCGGGGCAACCACGATACCGGCGGTTTCGCTGCCTGCCGTGATGGGCGTCCCTGGTGTGTTCGTCGCCGTGTCGATCGGGGTGACGAAGCTATTGAAGCTGGCGACGTACGCCGTCTTGCCATCTGGCGCGATGGTTATCGCATCGGCGCCGTCGGGAATCGCGATCGGAGTCCCAGGCGTGTTGGTTGCAAGGTTGATCGGCGTGACGTTGTCCATTCCCACTGCCGTCACATATGCGGTGGCGCCGTTCGGTGTGATGGCGATGTCCACGGCATGCGTGCCGACCGGGATCGGTGTCGCTGCGATGTTGGTTGCGACATCGATCGGGGTCACATTGCTTGACAGCACATTCACCACGTAGACGGTGACGCCGTCGGGGCTGATAGCAAGGTTCTGCGGGTCGGTGCCGACGGTAATGGCGGTGCCCGCCACCCCTGTCGCCAGATCAATCGGCATCACATTGCTGGTGCCAAGATCCACCACGTATGCCGTTTCGCCATTGGGGGTGATGGCAATGCCAGTAGGCTCTGAACCCGCCGGAATCGATGGTTGAGCAGTGTTCGTTGGGATGTTGATCGGGGTGAGCGTGTTCGAGAAGGTGTTCGCCACATAGGCCGTCTTGCCATTGGGCGCTATGGCGATGCCCTCTGGAGACGACCCCACCCGGATTGGCGCGCCGGGCGTGTTGGTGAGTGTGTTGATCGGGGTGACCGTGTCCGCGTTCCCATTCACAACATATGCGGTCTTCCCATTTGGTGTGATGGCGATCGAACCAGGTTGGCTGCCGACGGCGATCGGACTGCCGGTTGTCCCTGTTGCCGTATCGATTGGCGTCACTGTCGTCGAGTCGAAATTGGCGACGTACGCGGTCCAGGCAGGCGTCGACGCCCCAGCTTTCGCGATTGGACTGCCGTAACCGAACAAGCCAGCCAGCACGAGGCCAACCGGCACACCGGCGATCAGGAGTCGGCGGCCAGGCCCGGCAGCGTGGGACACCGTTGGCCGCGAGTGACGTTTCAGCGGCACGCGAGGTGAGCCTCTTCCATCGTCAGACACCATAGGAGGCGATCGCGCCGCGGCCCGCGCTGTCGCCCCATTTGCCACGGGATCGTCACCAGATCAACCGGTGGCCGAGCGAGGGCCACCGGTGTGCTACGGCGTCTTCAGATACTGGTGGAGATCGATGAGCCAGAGGTGCAGCGAGACCGATCCCGACGTGAGGGTTCCAGAGTGAACGAGCTCCGCACCATATGGCTTGAGGGAATCGAGCGACGCCTGGAAACCCTGGCCGGTGAGGCTCATCAGGAGTATCTGGGCCGGGTGTCGCTGGCCGAAGAAGTACTTGTCGAGCGGTGTCAGCGTGCCGAGGTCGCTCGGGATAGAATCGAAGAACGCGTGATAGATGCCGATGGGCTCGCGCAGTTCCTTCAACTGATCGTTGTTCCACCACATGAGCAGCTGCTCGCCCGAGTACGACGCGTCACCGACGAAGGACGGCATCGCGGTGGTATCGGCGTAGAGGTTGACCCAGGTCGAGTCGTCCCCCCACTGCGTGGAGCTCCCTCCCAGGGTGTACGCGTAGTCCGGGAAGGTGTCGACGACGGTGCCGCGTTCGTGCTTGTGCTGTGTCGGCGTGACCGTCAACACCAGCAGCCCCGCGGAGATTGCCGCGATTGCGCCGCCGATCAGGACGCGCGACCGTGTGATGTCGTGCGACGCCGCTTCCCTTCTCGCGAGCCACGAGAGCAGCACGATCACCACGACGATGATCAGCCCGACCGGCATCCATCCGAACTGCGGCACCGTGGGATTGAGCTCGAACACAAGCGGGACGGCCAGCAGCACCACGGGGATGAGCCAGCGATAGCGTGCGTGCTCGAGAATCGGGGCGCCCAGCTCGGCGATGGTGATCGCGAGCGTGAGCATCACCGACGCCCACAACAACGACGAGAAGTAGTGAACCTCGAGGACCTGGGTGCTGCCGATGAACTGCAGGACCGTATAGATCACGATCTGAAACGCACACGCCACGCTCACGATCAGCTGCGCGGTGGGGATCGACGCCAGACGGCGTCCAATGCGCGCCAACCGATCCCTGGCGAGGAAATCCTTGAGGCGTCCCCCGAACGCCGCGTAGCATGCCAGGCCGACCGCAGGTGGCACGAGCAGGTACGTGATGTACGGCGCCCACAGCGGGCTCCGGGAGTGATTGGCGAGGGTTTGGGACGGCTGGGCGAGGTAGATCAGCGACTGGATGGTCGTGAGGATGTAATCCCACGGCCCGATCAGCACCGCCGATGCAATCGCGAGCAACCCTGTGACCCCGACAGCAGAGCCGAACATCACCGAAAGATCTCGCCAGAGCTTTTGGCGATCGCGCTTGAGCCGTACGAGCAAGTACGCCACCACCGTCGCGATGACGAGCAGCGCGGAGGACGCGAGCGCCCACACCGAAAGCGTGAACAGCACCGCCGCGCCGATCAACCAGCCGACGCGGTGCCGCGCGGTCGGCATCGCCAGGCATGCGAGTCCTCCGATGAGGTACGAAACCGCGGCCGAGTCCGGGAAATCGGTGCCCCAGGCCAGGATGATGACCGGGCAGCTGAGAATTACGATGACCCCAATCACCCCCACCACGCGGCTGTACAACCGTCGGAGCAGGATGTAGGTCGGGACGATCGCGATGAGCGCAAGGACGTACCGGAACACGACGAACCCCGGAACGCCACCGAACAAGAGGTAGGAGATCCGGCCGGGCACGAGGAAGCCGACACGAGCTCCCTCGCGAAGCCGTTCCGTCGGTTGGAAGACGGCTGCGTAGCGAAGGAAGATGTCCTGGGGGTCGACGATGAACGTGGTGTGCATGGCCGGGTCATTGAGATCCGGCGGCGCCATCAGGGTCAGCCTCAGGCCGAAGAATGCGGCCGCCGGCGCAACCGCGAGGACCAACGCCTCGACGCAATTCCGCCACAGCGAGCGATGCTGGCCCGGCGCAGCGTCGCCGAGCCGATCCTGGGGAGCCCGCACCGGCACAGGATAGGGCCCGTCAGCCTCGGTGCGCGGCAGTACTCCATTGGTCGATGTCGATGATGAAGTCGATCAGGCCGCGGAAGTACGTCGTCTGGTCGTCGTACATCGCCATGTGGCTGCCGTTCCGGCAGAGCAGGAAGCGGCCGTGGGGGATGCGCCCGGCGACCATCTCCATGTGGGCCGGGTCCATGGTGTCGTGGCTGGCACCGATCACCAGCGTCGGAACATTGAGGCTCTCGAGGTCGTTGGTTCGGTCCCAGTTCGACAGGATTCCGCTGGCGCCCAGCTCGCTCGGTCCCTGCATCGGTACGTAGATCGACCGGTTGGTGTG
Source organism: Candidatus Dormiibacterota bacterium (assembly GCA_003162415.1). Taxonomy (GTDB): domain Bacteria; phylum Chloroflexota; class Dormibacteria; order Aeolococcales; family Aeolococcaceae; genus Palsa-851. Next base: position 128,404 of record PMOL01000016.1, on the reverse strand, counting down.
ACTGAACGCGCGAATGACCGGGTCGGGCCATTGTTCTACGGGCAGGCGGAGAACATGTTGCTGGTAGTGATCGTTGAGCAGCTCCATATATCGCGGCGTCTCGGTCTCCCCCGCCGCTTCGAGCCGCTGGATCTCGGCGAGAACCTCCTGGTCCATCGTGGGCATCAGCACACCGCGCGCGTACTCGTTGTACGCGGGGATGCTCATCATCATGTTGGAGATCACGAGCCCCTTGAGGTGCTGCTGATACTTGAGCGCGTACTCGGTGGCGAGGATTCCACCCCACGAGTGGCCCAGAAGAAAGAAGTTCCCCGCGTCCAGGCCGAGGGCGATGCGCACCTGCTCCACCTCGTCGACGAACCGGTCGACCTGCCAGAGATCCGGCTCGTCGGGCTGGTCGCTGTAGAACGAGCCGAGCTGGTCGTAGTAGTAGTACTCGACGTTCGCCGCCGGCAGGTAGCAGTCGCAGGCTTCGAAGTACTCGTGGGTGGCCGCCGGACCGCCATGCAGGAGCAGCAGCTTCGCGGTTGGGTTGTTGCCGAAGCGCTTGGTCCAGACATGAAAGTCACCCTTTGGGGTGCTGATCGGAATCCTTCTCGCACCGCCGCCGAGGACGTCGTCCCGACCGGTGTTGTCCAGGTATGTCTCGGCGTTCATCGACTCTCCTCTGGGGGGTGCGGGCCCCGCTGCCGCCGATGACAGAGTAGCGGCCACAGAGGTGGTGCCGGCTACCGTGCGTGAGGACGGTCCCCACTGCCGCGAAATTCCGCGACCGCCGTGGCGATGCTCTCCTGAAGGTACTGATAGAAGAGCTGGCGCTGCGCGACGTCGATCGCAACGTCGACGTCCTCGCCCATGCGGCGCCGCGCGATCCACGGCGGTATGCCGTCGGCCACCATCTCGCTCCCCACGATGATGCGCACCAGCGCGTCATTCTCCTCGGACACGTTGACGCTGATCTTCAGCACCAGCCCGGTGTTTTCGACGAGCCGCCAGCTCCGTTCCCATCGCAGGTTGCGGTTGTAATCGCGCGAGAGATGAACGGCGTCATCCACGATGACCGATTCCCCCTCACCCGCGGCCGCCTCCAGCTGCGTCCGGATATGCGCGTCGAGCTCGCGCGAGATCCAGTTGACGAGCGACGGCGTGCGGTCGTTGACATCGGGCAGGCCATTGGGATCGGAGGCGCGATGGCCGATGGCCCGGACGGTGCTGGCGTGGCGACGACAGTAGGGGACGCCATCGATCACCGCTCCGTGGTTCGGGCAGAAGGCGAGCTGGCAGATGCGGCCACGGCGATCGCGGTACTCACAGGTCAGCGCGTCGCTGTTGGGGCACCCGGGCACGCTGCAGTCGATGCCGGTCGCGGTGGGCTCGGGGGGCGGTGTTGGAGGTTCCGAGCGCTTGCGCCGGAAGAGACTGGTCATCGACGGAACTCCACGGAGCGCCAATCGTACCCCGCAATACCGCGAGGGATCCGCAATTCCGTGGTGGGATTGCGTCGTTTAGCGTATTATTCCCGGTGAGGAAGTCGGGTCCTGAGGGAGATTTCTTGGGCCGGCACGTCGGAAACCTGAAGAGGTCGGTGTCATGAAGCACGTTCGATGGATCGGGGTCCCGACGGTCGGGCTGCTGGCGGCGGCGGGAGTGTTGTCGGTCGCAGCCGCGCCGTTCGCGTCTGCCGCACCGGTGCTGACGTCCGGCGGCGTGGCGCAGCTGCACGGCGTCACGGGAACCAGTAGTACGAACTGGTCTGGGTACGCGGATACGCAATCCGGCGCGTACACGTACGTCGCAGCGAACTGGACAGAGCCCTCGTACAAGTGCGACGGGCATTCGCCTGAGTCCTCGGCGATCTGGGTGGGCCTCGATGGTTACAGTTCTCAGACCGTCGAGCAGGGCGGCACGATCGCCATCTGCCGCGGCACGAAGCAGGGCACGCACATGGCCTGGTGGGAGATGTACCCGACGAACGCGGTCCAGAAGATCTTCCCGGTGAAGGTCGGGGACAAGATGTTCGCGTCGGTCACGTTCGGCAGTGGTAGCACGCCGTACGACATCGTTGTCAGGGATCTGACAAGTGGTGCATCCCTGAACATGCCCGAGGCTTGTCTGAGCGGCCCCTGTGTGCGCAGCTCCGCCGAGTGGATCGTGGAGACGCCGGACTTCAGCCCGGGCGGGATCGCCTACCTCCCGAAGTTCATCAAGTCGATCAAGTTCACCGCAGGGTTGGCCAGCCAGGCGCCGAAGGGCGCGAGCCCCGTCAGCATCGCCTCGTTCACTCACGTCTCGATCACCCTGACCAACAGCACCGGAACCACCAACCGCGCAGTGCCCTCCGCGCTCACCTCGAACGGTCAGGGTTTCAGCGTCAAGTGGTTGTCCAGCGCGCCGTAGTCCACCATTAGAGACCGCGCGTCGACCGGGGCGAACCTCGTCGACGCGCGGGCCGTTGTGGCCCCGCTCGTCACCTCACGCTGCTTCGGTCAGGCCACCGCGGCCTTCAGGCTGCGGTAGCTGCGGAGCAGGAACCTGCGCATGCCGGCGACACGTGGGTCGTTGAGGTCGCATCCGGCCTCGACCCATGCGTCGCAGATCCGCATCGCCTCGGCGCGAAGCTCGCCGCTTTCACGCACAACATCGATGGCCCGGTCGTACGTATACGCGTACAGCGCGGCGACGGCCTGGCCAAGTGCATTGGGGTCAGCCTCATCTGCATGCTGCAACGCACGGTGAACCCGCCACCACTCCACCTCGAGACGCGCGGCCTCGCGAGGATCGAAGCCCGATTCACGTCCGCCTGCGATCGCGTAGAACCTGGTCATCAACCGGCGGGCCTCGTCGGGCTGGTTGTCCGGGTAGGGCGCCCATCGCTGATTGGCGCGCACCACGAGCCAGGCGCCCCACAACGTTTTCGGCCAGGAGAGCGCGAATCCGCACCGGACCAGACCGACCGAGGCCGCCAACACGCGAAGCCACTCACGGCGGTAGTAGCCGATCCATGCCGCGCTCTCCAGGCGCGCCAGCGCCACCGGATCAAAATTTCGCGCGGCCTGACGCGCATCGGTACTCACAGTGAAGGTCGAGGCTACCCCAGTTCTTCGAGTCCACCAGTCTCAGCGAAAATCAACTCCTCCGCGATGTTCGTGACCCGGTCGCCTATCCGCTCCAGGTAGTGAGCGACAAAGACCAGTCCGGTCGCGCGAGGTGCCAGGCTCCCGTCTGCCGTCATCTGGTTGACATAAGTCGAGAATATTTGCCTGTACGTCATGTCCACCGCGCTGTCGTGCCGAGCGATGTCGCGCGCAGCCAAGGTATCGTGCGCCTCGAACGCGCCGAGAATGTCGCGCACTTGTGCTTCGGCCTCCTCCGCCAGCATTCCCAGGGGCTCTGACGACGGCACGTCGGGCAGGTCCACCATCGACCTGCCGATTCGAGCGATCGATACGCAGTGGTCCGCCATTCTCTCCAACTCGGACGCAATGTGATCGAAGCCATGAATATCGCGTAGGTCGCGCGCCACGGGAGCCTGCGTGAGGATGACGTGAAAGCACGCGTCCCGAATCTTGCGGTGCTGGTCGTTGATTGCGACGTCACCTTCGATGACTGCTGTGCAAATCTCGGCGTTGCGCTCACGCAGCCCCCAGATAGCCCGTTCGATGGCGACCTCGACGTGCTTTGTAAGCTCGACGATGGCCGCGCGGATCGCGTCGAGCTCGGCCTGCAGAACGGGTCTATGGGTGGATGGCGTGCTCGTGGGGGTCAACTGGCTCACCCGAATCTCCCCGTGATGTAGTCCTCGGTGCGTTTGTCCACCGGATCCTTGAACATCTCATCGGTCTTGCCAAGCTCAACCAGTTCCCCAGCCCGACCCTCGCCCATCAGCATGAACGCGGTGTAGTCGCTGACTCGGGCCGCCTGTTGCAGGTTGTGGGTCACGATGATGATGGTTACCTTCCCGCGTAGCTCGCGCATCAACTCCTCGATGCGCAAGGTTGAGATGGGGTCTAACGCGGCGCACGGTTCGTCCATGAGGATGACGTCGCTGCCTGCGGCCAGCGTGCGCGCCAGGCACAAGCGCTGCTGCTGTCCTCCGGAGAGCCCGGTTGCTGAAGCCTTGAGACGATCCTTCACCTCGTCCCACAGCGCTGTCTGTTGGAGGCAGCGTTCTACTGCCTCGTCGAGCTTCCCTCTGCTCTGGCGTCCGTCGAGACGGAGGCTGTAGACGACATTGTCATAGATGCTCATCGGAAAGGGCGCTGGCCGCTGAAAGAGCATGCCCACGCGCCGACGAAGGCTGGCAACATCGACCTCCGACGCATAGACGTTCTGGTCACCGAGCATGACCTCGCCCTCGAGACTGAATGAAGGGATCAGGTCGTTGATCCGGTTCAGACTGCGAAGTAGTGTCGACTTGCCGCAACCAGATGGTCCAATGATCGCTGTGATCTCACCCTGGGGTGCGGAGATAGAGACGTCGCGGAGCGCGAGGAACGACCCATAGCGTGCATTCACATTTCGGGTACTGACGGCAGGATGCTCCACCTGCACGATGCTAGGTCGCGCGGGACGTCCCTTCCCGGGCTGGGATTCCTGCAGCCGCCCGAGGATGCTCAACTCACTCGCCATCTCAACCCACCCTACCACTCACATATGCTTCGGTCGCCGCCTGAGCCGGGGACCCAAAAATCTGGTCGGTTGCGCCGAATTCAACCAGCCGCCCGGGCTCGCCGGCGCGTTCAATCGTCATGAAGCCGGTGAATTGCGATACCCGTGTCGCCTGCTGCATGTTGTGCGTCACGATGATGACGGTGTACTGATCGGCGATCTCACGGATGAGCTCTTCGATCTTGAAGGTCGCAATCGGGTCCAGCGCGGAACACGGCTCATCCATGAGGAGGAGCGCAGGATCCACCGCGACAGCACGCGCGATGCACAGCCGCTGCTGCTGGCCTCCGGAAAGACTCACCGCAGGCTTGTTGAGACGGTCCTTGACTTCGTCCCACAGCTGTGCGCGGCGCAGCGCGCTCTCGGCGATCTCGTCCAGCTTTCGATCCCCGGCGGACCTGGCGAGCCGCACGCCGATGATCGCGTTCTCATAGATTGACTTGGTCGGAAATGGGTTCGGCCGTTGGAACACCATCCCGATCTCGCTGCGCACCGAGCCCGGGTCGATATCCGGATCGTAAATATTCTGTCCGCTGAACATCACCCGGCCCTCGACACGCGCACCGGGCACGATCTCATGCATCCGATTCACGCAGCGCAAGAGCGTGCTCTTGCCGCAACCAGAGGGGCCGATGAGGGCGGTCACCCGATGAGCTGGGGCGACCAGGTCCACGTCAGCCACCACGTGGTGCTTGCCGAACCAGGCATTGAGTTTCTCAATCGACAAGCCTTCGACCGCTGTCTCCGGGGTGGGGATTGTGCCATCCACCTTCGCAGTCGCAGGGGCGGGTTCAGTTGCCACGTCAGGCATTCGACGTACGCACTCGGCGGCCGAAGAGGCGAGCAACGATGGTGAAGATCAACACGATGGCGATAAGTGTGAGGGCACCTGCCCAGGCTCGTCCTTGACCTTCTTGAAATCCCGTTACCGCGTTGTCGAAGATCTGCAGGGAGAGGGTTGACATGCGCTTTGCCGGGTTGTACTCGGTGAACAGGTCATTGCCAAGCGCAGTCAGAAGCAGCGGAGCGGTCTCCCCCATGGCGCGGGCGACCGCCAACATAGCTCCGGTGATGATTCCTGGTAGGGCGGTTGGGATGGAGACTCGCATCACCGTCTGACTCCGAGTGGCCCCCAGCGCCAGGCTGCCTTCCCGGAGCTCATTCGGCACCAGGCGCAGCATCTCCTCAGTCGTTCGAGTCACCAGCGGCAGCATGACGATCGCCAGCGCCAGTGATCCAGCGAACCCGGAAAAGCCGAACCGGGTTACCCAGATGGCATAGATGAAAGCACCGGTGACGATCGTTGGGATTCCGATCAGGACGTCGTTGAAAAATCGAATCGTGTCGGCCAATCGCCCTCGCCCGTACTCGACCAGATAGATCGCGGCGCCGATTCCCAAGGGGATCCCAATCAGCGCCGCGATACCGACGATGATGAGACTGCCGACGATGCCGTTATAGAATCCACCACCCGCGGCGGCTGGGTTACCGGGCGGGGTCTGTGTGAGGAAACCAAGGTTCAACGCACCCAGGCCCTGGATGGCGACGTAAATGAGTACCCAGGCGAGCACCCCGACCGCGACCACCACGGCAGCGATCAGCAAGCCGACCAATACCGCACTCTTTGCGCGTCGCCGGCGCAACGCCGGACGGTTGCGGAAGCCAGGGGTCCCGACCGCGAGCTGCGTCACAGCGCCACCCCACGACGCACCACAAGGCGCGCGATGACGTTCACGATCAAGGCGACGATCAAGAGCCAGAACCCCACGACAAAGAGTGCTGAAAGGTGAAAGGGTTCCGTCGCCTCAGTGAACTCGTTGGCGATGACGCTCGACATCGTTGCGCCCTGCGAAAAGATGCTCCCGTTGATGTGCAGCACGGCATTGCCGATGACCATGGTCACCGCGATGGTCTCGCCTAACGCTCGGCCAAGTCCCAGTAGCGATGCGCCGACGATGCCGGAGCGTGCCCGCGGCAACACGGCAATGCGGATCATCTCCCAGCGTGTCGCCCCAAGAGCCAGCGCGGCCTCTTTCTCGTTGCGCGGCGTGCTCCGGAAGACCTCACGGCAGACCGCCGCGATGATCGGCAGGACCATGATCGCGAGCACCAGCCCTGCGCTGAAGTACGACACTCCGAAAAATGGCCCCTGGAAAGCAACTCCGATCACCGGCACAGTGCCAAGCGTCGTAGTCAGAAAATCCACGACCGGCTTGATCGCCGGTATGAGCGCGAAGATCCCCCAAAAGCCATAGACGACGCTGGGGACTGCTGCCAGCAGATCCACGAGCCCAGAGAGCGGACCCTTGATACGCGGGGGTGCCACCTCCGTGATGACCAGCGCCGCGCCAACAGCTAATGGGACCGCAATGATCATTCCAATGATCGAGGTGAGCATCGTGCCGTAGATGAACTGCAGGATCCCGTACGGATTCGGATGCGAGACGTTCGGGAAGGCGGTCGACGGGGTCCAGCGCGACCCCGTGATGAAAGAGAAAAAGCCATAGTGCTGCATGGCTGGAAGCCCTTCCAGCACCAGGAAGACGATCATCGCCGCGATCACGACCAGCACGATCCCGCCGGTGATCGAAACGCCGGTTCCGAAAATCCGGTCCGCGATGCGCGGCCGGCCGCGCTTCAAGAGGGTCGGCGCTACCCGAACGCTAGAGGCGGCGATGCCGCCGCCCACACCAGCTGGCGGCGGCATCAGAAACCCACCACAGTCAATGTGGTTTTCGGCTCACGGCGAGACCGGCGTACCGTTGAGCGTGATCTTCTTGAGTTGGGCAATGCACAGGGCCTGCAGCGTCGGCCCCAGTGGCGTGTAGTTCACTGAGCCCGTGAGGTCCTGACCCTTGGTGAGAACCCACGAGAAGAAGTTGACGAGTCCCGCAGCCGTAGCGGCCTTGGTCTGGTTCTGGTAGACAAGCGCCCAGGTCAACCCGGTGATCGGATAAGCCTGAGCATTCGACGACAGGTTGACGATATCGATTCGCAGGTCGGACGGGTAGCTCGTGATGCCGACGGTGGCATTCGCTGCGGTCTGCTCGCATGGCTCGATGAACAGGCCCGCCTTGTTCTTTACGTCTCCGTAGGTCTGGTGCTGCGCGATCGCGTAATCGAGCTCGACGTACCCGATGCCACCCGCGGTTTGGGCGACCACGGCGGACACTCCGTCATTGCCCTTGCCGCCGATGCCGACCGGCCACGCCACCGTCTTACCAACGCTGGTCTTCGATCCGCCCAATGCGGTCACCCAGGCAGGGCTTGTCTGCGTGAGGAAGTCGGTGAAGATGGCCGTGGTCCCCGATCCGTCCGAACGGTGGGCGACCGCGATGGGGGTGCTCGGCAGGCTGATCCCCGGGTTCAAAGCTTTGATCGCCGGGTCATTCCACGTCGTGATGGCGCCCGAGAAAATCTTGCCGAGTGTGTCGCCGTCGAACTTCAGACCACTGGGGATGCCGGGAAGGTTGTAGATAGCGACGACCGGCGCCTGCACGAGTGGAATCTGCACGATCGGACCCTTGGCCTTGGCGAGGTCGGTATCCGACATGAAGGCATCCGAATCGCCGAAGTCGACCGTATTCGCTTGAATCTGCGCGACACCGGCGCCAGAGCCGACCGACGAGTAGGCCACCTGGACTGAGTTAGAGGTGGCGTATGCCTTGGTCCAGACCGACATCATGGGCGCCACAAATGTCGACCCCGCCCCACTCAGGGTCGTCGCCTGGCCGGAGACGGTAGCGAGACCATTGGTGTAGCCGGGGTTCGCTGTGGTCCCGGTGCAGACGGGCGTCGGTGTGGCGGTCGGAGCGAGCGTCGTTGCTCCGGTTGAGGCCGCCCCGCAAGCGGCGAGGACGGACCCCCCGGCCAGGAGCGTCAACGCACCTCGTATGCTCGCGCCTCGACGCCAGAACGGGCGCTCACGGTTCAGCGATGGTTCGATCTCGACCGTCATCTCAGCCCTCAATTCCCCAGTCTTCGCCCTGTCGCTTTGCGACTGCACGTGGTTATCGTGCCGATCGAGTGGTTAAGGGCGACACAGGCGGACGGTTAAGGACCGCTTAACGGTTGACGCATTTCGGCGCGCCTGGGGGGACCGTAACCTGAGCACGCCGCTGGAGATTCAACGTTTCGACATCCCGGCGCCAGCCGAGCCGTGTTTTGAACTCTCGCAGTACCCGTCGACGATTGCTCGCGGCGAGAAGTTTGTTCAGGTGTTAGGGGATGGCTAAGAAAAGGGGGACCCTGCGAGACCCGCCAGAAGGAGCCTGACAGAGGCACTCGGATCGGCTCCGGCGGCCGCCCGGACCACCACGATCCGCTCCGCCCCGGCGGCGACAACGCCCGGGAGCGAGGTTCCGTCGATGCCCCCGATGGCGAACCAGGGTCGCCGTTCCCGCCCCTCTTCCACGAGCGTGGCGGCGTGGGTCACGATTTCGAGCCCGGTTGCCGGCCGGCCCGGCTTGGTGGGTGTGGCATAGAGCGGACCGACGCAGAGGTAGTCGGCCTCTGGGTCGCCGGCGTCGAACTCCGCGGTGGAGTGAGTCGACAGTCCGATGATCACGTCGGGCCCGACCAGCTGACGCGCCCATGACGCCGGGAGATCGTTCTGGCCGACATGGACCCCGTCGGCGCCCGACGCGACGGCGAGGTCGGCGCGATCGTTGACCACGAAGAGGGCGCCGTGGCGGTCGGCGGCGGCCCGAAACACCTCGCCCCAGCGGAGGATGTCGCCTGCCTCGGCGTCCTTCTCGCGCAGCTGGATGATGTCCGCGCCGGCTTCCAGTACGGCTCCCAGGAACGCCGGAAGGTCGCCTTGCACCTGGCGCGCCCCGGTGACCACGTAGAGGCGTGCCTGCTCCAGGCGCTCCCGCCTCGCGTCACCCCGACCCGGCATCACCCAGCTTCGGCAGCATCTTCCGACGAGTGCCGAGATCCGCGAGGCCTTCCCAGGATGTCGATGCCTCCGCGTAGAGGCGCTGGGGAATCCGACCCGCCCGGAACGCGAGCCGTCCGGCTTCGACGGCGCTGCCGATCGCTCGCGCCATGAGCACCGGCTCGGCGGCACGCGTGATCGCCGAGGCGACCAGAACGGCGTCGCAGCCGAGCTCCATCGCGATCGCGGCGTCGGACGCGGTGCCGACCCCCGCGTCGAGCACCACCGGGACACCGGCACGCTCGCGAATGATCCGGAGGTTGTAGGGGTTGCGTATCCCCGACCCGCTGCCGATCGGCGCGCCGAGTGGCATCACCGCCGCGCAGCCCAGATCCTCGAGACGGCGCGAGAGCACGGGATCGTCGTTCGCATAAGGGAGCACGACGAAGCCGTCATCGATCAGCTGCTCCGCGGCGACCAGAAGCTCGGCGCCGTCGGGCAGCAGCGTCTCCTCGTCGGCGATCACCTCGAGCTTGATCCAGTTGGTCTCGAAGGCTTCGCGGGCAAGCTGAGCGGTGGTGACCGCGTCGTGGGCCGTGTAGCAACCGGCGGTGTTGGGCAGGATTCGCCGGCCGCCCTGGGCGACGACATCGAGGAAGGAGCTCGCACCGGACGGATCCAGGCGGCGCAGCGCCACGGTGACGATCTGCGTGCCGGAGGCGTCGAGGGCGCGCTCGAGGATGTCGAGGCTCGGGGCGCCGCCGGTCCCCATGATCAGCCGCGAGCTGAAGCGCTCGCCGGCGATCGTCAGGAAGTCGGCCAGGTCAGCCATCGCACCTCAACCGCCCTGGACGGCGTGGAGGATTTCGAGACGGTCACCGGCGGAGAGGGTGGTGTCCGCCCAGCTCGCCCGAAGCACGACGTCACCGTTTCTCGCGACCGCGATGCCGCGCTGCTCCGGTGGGAGCTCCATCTCACGGAGCAGGTCGGTCAGCCCCAGTCCTTCGGCGACCTCGCGGCTCTCGCCGTTGACGACGATGATCACGCTCCGACCTCGGCGGTCCGCCGGAACCGCGATGGTGCCCAGGGCCGGGTGGCCTCCGGCCACGGCGCTCCTGCCAGCACGCCGGAAACGGCGTCGGCCGTGGCCGGCGCAAGGAGGTAGCCGTTGCGGTAGTGGCCGGTCGCGACGATGAGGCCCTCGGTCGTGGAGTCACCAACCATGGGCATATTGTCGGGCGACCCCGGCCGGAGCCCGGCCGACGCCTCGACCAGCTCGAGCTCGGCGACGTCAGGCACCAGCGCTCGCGCCTCGCGAAGGAGCTCGTACACCGCACCCGCGGTCACCGATGTGTCGAATCCGCGCTCCTCGACCGTTCCGCCGATGATCACACGGCCGTCGCCCCTCGGCAGGATGTAGACGGAGCCGCCGCGAATCGTCCGCGCGATCAACTCGGAGACTCCGCGTAGACGCAGGATCTGTCCTTTCACCGGCCGGACCGGGGGGATGTCGTCCTGGGGAACGCCGGGGATATTGCCGGACCAGCAGCCGGCAGCGAGCACGACCTTCGATGCCTCGAGGACTTCCCCGCTCTCGAGCGCAACACCGGTGACCCGGCCTCCGTCGATGAGCAGGGAGGCCCGGCTGCGATGGATCTGGACCCCGAGCCGGCTGCATGCCTGGAGCAGGGTCGGGACCATGGCACGCGGGTCGACCTGGTGGTCGGACTGGACGAGCATGCCGCCGCGGACCGACGGGGCCAGCCCCGGTTCGAGCTCGCGTGTCTCGCGCGATGTGAGCCGCTCCACAGGGAGGCCAAGCTGCCGGCGATATCGGAACTGGCGCTCGAGCGCGATCTGTTCGTCGCCGTCGACGGCGACGTGCAGGGTTCCCGTCTGGCGGTAGCCCGCGGAGCGTCCCGCATCAAGCTCGAGCTCGGCGATGAATGACGGGTATCGCGCCGCGGAATCGCGGTTGAGGGCGACCACGGCCTCCTCGCCGAACTCGGCCTCCCCCACCGGAGCGATCATCCCAGCTGCAAAATGCGAGGCGCCGGATCCCGGGTCGGGATCGACCACAGCGACGTTCATGCCAGCCCGCGCGGCTCGCCACGCCACCGACAGGCCGATGACACCCCCGCCAATGACCGCTGCGTCCACGCGTCTCCTCCGATGCCTGGTCGAGTTTACGGGGACTGGTCGATTGCGCCGATCCGGTCGAGGCGGTACCCGACCCCGAACACCGTCGTGATCCGGAAGGGGATCTGCGCGAAGGGCTCGAACTTCTCACGAAGCCAGCGGACGTGCACGTCGACCGTCTTCGGATCGCCGTAAAAGCGATTCCCCCAGACCGCCGCGATGATCGCCTGGCGCGAGAGCACTCGTCCGGGGTTGCGCAGCAACAGTGAAAGGAGGTCGAACTCCTTGGGGGCGAGCCTGAGCTCGACGGTCTCGACGTGGATGGTGCGCGCGGCACGGTCGATCTTGAAGCCGTCGAACTCCTCGATCTCGGGCGCACCGGCAGGGTGAGCACTCATGTCCGAGCGCCGAAGCAGCGCCGTGACCCGCGCGAGCAGTTCATTGAAGGAGAAGGGCTTGGTGACGTAATCGTCGGCGCCGAGCTGCAGACCCACGACCTTGTCGACCTCGGTTCCCTTGGCGGTGAGCATGAGAATCGGCGTCGACGATTCCTGGCGCAGCACGCGGCACACCTCCAGTCCGCTCAGCCCTGGAAGCATCACGTCGAGAAGGATCAGGTCGGGACGCTCCGCCCGCGCCAGGTTGAGCGCGTCAGGTCCGGTCGCGGCCTCGACGACCTCGTAACCCTCGCGGGCAAGGTTGTAGCGAAGCGTCTCGCGGATGGCGTCCTCGTCCTCGACCACGAGGATTCGTTTGGCGACGGTGGGCGCCATGAAACGAGCTTAGCGGTTCCCCTGAAGAGGCGCCTCGACCACGCGCCTATACTCGCCGTGGTGGAGGCACTGGACGCTGTCGAGGCACTGTCCGGCTCAGGGAGCATCGACGTGCTCCGGGCCGTGGGGCTGCTCCTAGACCCTGGCATCGTGGGTCTCGACGCCCAGGGAAAGGTGTTGCTCGCCAACGAACCCGCCCGGCGGTTGCTTGGGTTGGCGCTCGTCGAGGGATCGGATTTTGTCGACGGCGAAGTCGACTATCGCATCATCCGGCTGCTCGACGAGGCACGCCGGAGCGGACGTGTCGAGGAGCGTGCGATCACGCTGCACGACCGGGACTTCAACGCCCGGGCTATCGCGCTCAATGGCGAGGTGTCGACCCTGCTGATGGTGCGCGACGAGACGCGCGTGCATCATCTCGAACGAGTTCGGCGCGACTTTGTCAGTAACGTGTCGCACGAGTTGCGTACGCCGATCACCGCGGTGCAGCTCATCGCCGAGACGCTGGCGAATGGAGGACTGGAGGACCCGGGCGCCGCCGCCGACTTCGTGCGCCGGATCGGGCAGGAAGCGTCGCACATGGCTCAGATGGTCGAGGAGCTGCTCGAGCTCAGTACCATCGAGTCCGGGCTCCGGCCCATGGCCAGCGAGCGCGTGCCCATCAGCGTGCTCATGGGCAGCCTTGACCGGCTCCGGCCACTCGCCGAGAGCAAGGGGGTGACGCTCGACGTCAGCGTCGCACCGCGCACGCCCGACCTGGTCGGCGACGCGTCGCACCTCGGGCAGGTCCTCCGCAACCTGGCGCACAACGCGATCAAGTTCACCCCCTCGGGCGGCCTCATCTCGATCACTGCCGCACCCGGCAGCGCCGGTCAGGTGGTGCTGCGCTGCCGCGACACTGGTGTCGGCATCACCCCCGCGGACCTGCCGCGCATCTACGAGCGCTTTTGGAAGGCGGACAGCTCGCGGCAGCGCGACGGCGAGGGATCCGGGCTCGGCCTGGCCATCGTCCGGCACGTGGTGGAAGCCCATGGGGGGACCGTCACCGTGACCTCCGAGCCTCGCCACGGGACCGAGTTTCAGATCGTCCTCCCCGCCGCGCTGGACGTCTGAACGAGGAGCGATTGCGCGGCTTGCCGCCGCGGAACTAGGTTGGTTACCATTCGACGATAGTTACGACGTAGAAAGCTTCCTTGCAGGGGGAGGCCCATGGCGGAACGCGTACTCGACATCGATACGTCGGCGGCGATCGAGGCTCTGCCGGCGCTTCTCGACCGGCATACGGAGTTGCTCGACCACGGTCTTCGAAGGACCGCTCCCCGCACGCGGGGGCTGCTCCGGCAGATGTCCGCCTACCACCTCGGCTGGACGGACGCGCATGGCCACCCGGCGAACGACCCTGCCGGAAAGCGCATCCGCCCGGCACTGGCGCTCTGGGCGTGCGAGTCGCTCGGAGGTGAGCCGGGCTGGGCGCTTCCCGCGGCGGTCGCCGTGGAGCTGATCCACAACTTCACGCTGATCCACGACGACATCCAGGATGGCGACCAGCTCCGCCGCCACCGCCCGACCGTGTGGACCATCTGGGGAGCGGAACAGGGCATCAACGCCGGCGACGGCATGTTCGCCAACGCGATGAGCGGGCTGCTGGCGCCGGGCCCGCGCCCTGGACGCCGAATGCGCGCGGCTCACCTCCTGAGTGCGGCGGTGGTCCAGGTGGTCGAAGGTCAGTGCCTCGACCTCTCGCTCGAGGGCCGAGCTGGCGCCGCGCAGGCGACCTATCTCCGGCTGGTCACCATGAAGACCGGCGCGCTGATCGGCGCCGCAATGGCGTCGGGAGCCGTGCTCGCCGGCGCACCCCGCGCAGTTGCCCAGCGCTTCGACGACGCAGGCAGGCTCCTCGGGCTCGCATTCCAGGTTCGCGACGACTGGCTCGGGACGTGGGGAGACCCCCAGGTCACCGGCAAGGGCCGGAGCGGCGACCTGCGCCGGCGCAAGCTCACGTATCCCGTGGTCGCAGCGTACGAGGTGGCGACGCCCGCCCGGCGCCGCGAGCTGCGCCGGCTCTTCCGCGAACGTGAGCCCGGTGGCGAGTTCCGCCTGCGTGCGCTCCTCGATGACCTGGGCGGTCCGGCGCTGACCGCCGGGGTTCCGATGGTGCTGGCGCGCGACGCCATCGCCGCGCTCACCGGTCTCCCCGACGAGGCGCTCACCGACTTCGCGGATCTGGCGATCCATGTCGCTGAACGAAACCGTTAACGCGAGCACCGACACGAAGACCGGATCGCGCACGGCCTCGCGCAAGGACGAGCACCTGCGCATCAACATCGACGAGGACGTCGCCGCCAAGGGCATCGAAAGCGGTTTCGACGACTGGCGTTTCGTGCATCGCGCGCTCCCGGAGATCGACCTCGACGACGTGGAGTTGCGCACTCACCTGCTCGGCCGGCACGTCGATGCGCCATTGCTGATCTCCTGCATGACCGGCGGCACCGAACAGGCGCGGATCATCAACGAGCGGCTCGCGCGTGTCGCGCAGGCTCACGGCCTCGCGATGGGTCTCGGTTCCTGCCGGGTCCTGCTCGAACAACCTGAGGTTCTCCCCACATTCGACGTCCGACCGCTCGCACCCGACGTGCCGCTGCTCGCCAACCTCGGTGCGGTGCAGCTCAACCTCGGCGTCGGAACCGAGGAATGCCGTCACCTTCTTCGCACGCTGGGAGCCGATGCCCTGGTGCTGCACCTGAACCCCCTGCAGGAGGCGCTTCAGGTGTCCGGAAACACCGCGTTCAGCGGACTGCTCGCGCGCATCGCGGCGCTGTGCGAAAACCTCGGTGCACCGGTGATCGTCAAGGAGGTCGGCTGGGGCATCGCCGACGACCTGGTGGTGCGACTCTTCGATGCCGGGGTGGCCGCGGTCGATGTCGCCGGAGCCGGCGGGACGTCGTGGAGCGAGGTCGAGCGCCATCGCATGACCGACCCGGTCCGCGCCCGCGTGGCAGCGTCATTCGCCGGCTGGGGGATTCCGACAACTGAGGCCCTCATCCGCGCGCGAAGCGCCGCGCCGGGTGATGTGCTGATTGCCAGCGGCGGTGTCCGCGACGGTATCGATGTCGCCAAAGCACTGACGCTTGGCGCCGACTCGGTGGGAATCGCCGGGCCGCTGGTGCGCGCCGCGGCTGCCGGCGACGACACACTCGAGGAGACCGTCGCCGGGATCCTCGAGGAGTTGCGTCTCGCCATGTTCTGCGTCGGCGCGTCGCGAGTCCGCGATCTGCATCGTGATGCGCGCCTGATCCATTGCGACGGACGGGCACTCTGATGGTCCAACCAATGGTGTCCATCGAGGCGGCCGACGCGTACTGCCGCCGGCTGGTGAGGCATTACGAGAACTTCACAGTCGCCTCTCGGCTGTCACCGCGCGGACTGCGTCGCGACCTCACCCGGGTCTACGCGTTCTGCAGGTTCACCGATGACCTCGGCGACGAGAGCGGTGACCGCGCGGTCGCGATGCGCCGTCTCCGTCGCTGGCGCGACGAGACGCGTGAGAGTTTCGAGCACGACGAGCGAACCCACCCGGTTCTGGTCGCATTGACCGACACGGTGCATCGATTCCAGTTGGACGCTCAACCCTTCATCGATCTCATCGATGCCAACCTGCAGGACCAGCGCGTCGATACCTACGAGGACTGGGCGGCGTTGCGCGCCTATTGCATGCACTCCGCTGCTCCGGTCGGCCGGATCGTGCTCCGCCTCTTCGAAATCCGCGATCCGGCGGCGGTGGCGCTGAGCGACGACGTCTGCATCGGGCTGCAACTCGCGAACTTCGCCCAGGACGTCTCCGTCGACCAGCGACTCGGCCGCACGTACCTGCTGCAGAGCGACATCCGAGACCACGGGATCGACGGTGCCACCCGCGCGATGTGCGAGCGAGCCCGGACGTTGCTGTCATCAGGGATTGCTTTGGAGACGCTCGCACCACGGCGGCTGCGCGTGCAGCTTGCGCTCTATCGCCTCGGCGGGGAGGCCATCCTTGACGCCATCGCCGCGAGCGGCTATCGCACCGCAACCCAGCGACCTGCCGTCGAGGGCGCGGCCCGCATTCGCATCATCACCGCGGCGCTCTCGGTGGGAGTGCGCCGTGGTCAGACCCGGGGCGCCGCAGTCACCGCGCGACCGGCAGGAGAGCGCCGTGCTTGACACCGCAACGGCGAGCGGCGTTCGAGCGCTGGAGCGTTATTGCGAGGACATGGCACGCCGTGAGGCCGCCAACTTCTACTGGGGGTTTATCGCGCTGCCACGCCACCAGCGCACCTCGATCTATGCCCTCTACGACTTTGCGCGGCAGGTTGACGACGACGCGGACCTCGACGGTCGCGCCTCGCGCGACCAGCGCCTCGAGCACCACCGACGCCGCCTCCGCGACACCCGTCCCGGCGACAGCACCGATCCGGTCATGGGATTGCTCGCGATCGCGATGCGGCGCCATGCGATTCCGCTCGCCGAGCTGGACATGCTGATCGATGGTGTCGCCATGGACCTGACCACCACGCGCTATGAGACGTGGGAGGAGCTGCGCGCCTATGCCAACCTGGTCGCGTCGGTGGTGGGGCGGATGTGCGTCCGCATCTTCGGTTTTCAAGATCCGATCGCACTCGAGCGGGCCGACGAGCTGGGTGTGGCGCTTCAGCTGATCAACATCCTCCGTGACGTGCAGGAGGATGCGAGCCGCGGCCGCATCTACCTGCCGCTCGATGAGCTGAAGGAGTTCGGCATCACCGAGAGCCACATCCTCGATGGCCGTGTCGCACCCGGCTGGCACGCGTTCATGGCGATGCAGATCGCACGCGCACGGCAGTTGCATGCGACCGGTATCCGCGTCACCGAGTCGATCCCGAAGCAGCCTGCGGTGTGCGTGCGCACCATGGCAGGGATCTACCTGGGAATCCTCGACCGGATCGAGGCCGCGCCGGAGCTGCCGCTGCGTGGGCGTGCGCGGCTCTCCAAGGCGGCGAAGCTCGGTGTCATGGCGCGCTCGTGGCTGGCGGCGGTATGAGCCGGCAGCCGCGTGTTGCGGTTGTCGGGGCCGGGCTCGCCGGCTTGAGCGCCGGCCTCGCGCTCGCCAAGAGGGGCTGGCGCGTCGACCTCTACGAGCGTTCCCGTCTGCTCGGCGGCAAGGCGACGTCCTTCGAGGTTGAGGGCTATGAGGTCGATTGCGGGCAGCACGTCGTGCTCGCCTGCTGCACCGCCACCCTCGACCTGATCGACGAGCTCGGGCTGCGCGACTCCCTCTATATACAGCCGCGATTCGAGGCCACAGTTCTTTCTCGCAAGCGTCCGCCCGCCCATCTCCGCGCATCGTCGCTGCCTGCGCCGCTCCACCTGATGGCCGGGTTCGCACGCTATCCGCACCTCAGCACGCTCGATCGCATCCAGGTGGCACGCGCACTGGTTGCGGCGCGCAGCGACAGGAGCCCGAAGGGCGACATGGGCTCCTGGTTGCGCCGTCATCACCAGAGTCCCCGCGCACTGCGCGCATTCTGGGATCCGTTCCTGGTGCCGGCGCTCAATGCGCCGCTCGACCGAGTGTCAGCGGAGATGGGCCTGTTCGTCATCCGGACCGCGTTTCTCGGTGATCGCGACGCGGCGCGCATCGCGTACCTGCGGGTTCCGCTTGCCAGGCTCGCGGAAGCTGCGGCAGCGCGGCTTGACGGCGTCCATATGCGCCAGGCGGTGGTCGGCGTGCATCGCGAGGGCGACCGCATCACGGGCGTGAAGCTGAGTGGCGGGACCGGCGCGGCGTGCGACGCCTGCGTCCTCGCAGTGCCACCGAGGCGTCTCAACTCGATCCTCGAGGACGCGCCGGCTGTGGGCATCGAAGGCCTCGAGGCGTTCGAGCCCATGCCGATCGTCGACGTGCATCTCTGGTACGACCGCCCTGTCCTGGGCTGCGACTTCGCGGCACTGCTCGATTCGCCCGTGCAGTGGGTGTTCGAGAAGTCGCCAGGATACGTCTGCTGCAGCATGAGCGCGGCCGACGATCTCGTCCAACGGCCGGAGCGCGAGCTCGTCGAGCTCGGTCGCAAGGAGCTCGCGGCGGTTCTGCCCGAGGCTGCGCGCGCGCGCTTGCTGCGCGGTGCGGCCACTCGCGACCCGGATGCGACCTTCATTCCCGCTCCGGGTGTGCGCCGCCCCGGTCCGGCCACGGCGCTCTCCAACCTTGTCATCGCGGGTGCATGGACCGACACCGGATGGCCCGCGACCATCGAGTCCGCGGTCCGGAGTGGACGGACCGCGGCACTCACGCTCTTCAGCAACGCAGCTGGATGGCAATCCACGCGGAGCGGCGGTGGCGCCGGGGCGCTGATGGAGGTGGCCCATGCCGTCTGAGGCCCTGAGCTCCGCCGTCGACTGGTTGTTCGACCATCAGGACGCGGAGGGATGGTGGAGCGGCGAGCTCGAGACCAACGTGACCATGACCGCAGAGCACGTGCTGTTGCTGCGTTTTCTCGGCGCCTCGCAGGACGACATTCGCGGCAGCGCGATCCGGCACATCCTCGGCACCCAACGCGAGGACGGAACGTGGGCGCTGTACCACGACGGCCCAGGCGACCTCAGCACCACCATCGAGGCGTACGTGGCGCTGCGCGTCCTCGGCGTCGACGCCACGCGGCCGGAGCTCCGCCGCGCGCTGCGCATGATTCTCGACCAGGGCGGTCTCGTCGAAGCGCGTGTGTTCACCAAGATCTGGCTTGCGCTGTTCGGCGTCTACCCGTGGGACGGCGTGCCGAGCATGCCACCCGAGCTGGTGCGCCTCCCGCGGTGGGCGCCGCTCAATCTCTACGACTTCGCGTGCTGGGCGCGAGGCACCATCGCGCCCCTGCTCATCGTCATCTCCCGCCGTCCGGTGCGCGACCTCGGGGTCGACGTCAGCGAGGTGATCGCTCCCGGAAGCGCGCGCCGGGCGCATCGCGTCGCGGGTTCGGGCGTCTTTCTGTGGCTCGATCACCTGCTCAAGATCTACGACCGGCTCCCGCGCCAGCCGGGACGCGCCTCGTCGCGCAGGAAGCTGGTCACGTGGATCACCGACCGGCAGGAGGCCGACGGCGGTTGGGGCGGGATCCAGCCACCGTGGGTCTATTCGTTGATCGCGCTGAACCTCGAAGGCATGTCGCTGCAGCATCCGGTGATGCGGCGCGGGCTCGAGGGATTCCGCAGGTTCAGCATCGACGACGACGACGGATTCCGTCTCCTCGCGTGCATGTCGCCGGTGTGGGACACAGCGTGGGCGATGCTGGCGCTGCGCAAGGCGGGAGTGCCGCGTGATCATCCCGCGCTTCGGCGCGCAGTCGACTGGCTGCTCGCCGAGCAGATCTCGGGTGGCGGCGACTGGCAGGTCAAGGTGCCGCTGCGCGAATGCGGCGGCTGGGCATTCGAATTCGACAACGACATCTATCCGGACGTCGACGACACCGCTGTCGTCGTCCTCGCCCTGCTCGAGTCGGCCGAGCTCGAACGCGTCTCGCGGTCGGTCGCAAGCGCGGTCCGCTGGTGCAGGGCGATGCGTTCTCGCAACGGTGCATGGGCGTCATTCGACAAGGACAACACGCGCGCACTCGTGTACAGGCTTCCCTTCGCCGACTTCGGCGCGATGCTCGACCCACCCTCCGAGGATGTGACCGCGCATGTGCTCGAGATGCTCGCGGGAGTCGGCTGTGGTCTCGACGACTCCGACATCCCGAAGGCGCTGGCCTACCTGCGCGCGGAGCAGCGCCCATGGGGATCGTGGTACGGCCGCTGGGGCGTGAACCACATCTACGGCACCTGGTGCGTGGTCAGTGCACTCGTCGCGCTGCGCGCCGGCGACGACATGGTGCGCAAGGCGGCGGCCTGGGTCCGGCGGGTGCAGAACCCCGACGGCGGCTGGGGTGAGTCCTGTCACTCGTATGTCGACGAGTCGTTCGCCGGTGTGGGCACCAGCACTCCATCGCAGACCGCGTGGGCGATGCTCACCCTCCAGCTCGCGGGGCTCGGTGACGATCCCGCATGTGGACGCGGCCGCGCGTTTCTCATCGAACGTCAGCGCGACGGCACCTGGGACGAACCCGAGCACACCGGTACCGGGTTTCCCGGGGACTTCTACATCAATTACCACCTGTACCGGCACGTTTTTCCGACCCTGGCGCTCGCCGGCGGCGAGTCTCCGGAAGCCGGGCAGCGTGTCACCGAGCGAGACCTCGTCACCCACCGATAAGCCACGAGAACAAGGAGACAGCCATGGCGGTGCCACTGCGACAGGCGATGCGAGTTGGGAGTTACGTGGCGCGGCAACGGCTGCGCCGCAATGAGAAATTCGCGCTGGTGCTGCAGCTCGAACCGCTGTATCAGTGCAACCTCGCGTGTGCCGGGTGCGGCAAGATCCAGCACGAGGATGCCATCCTGCAGCGCCGTCTCACCGTGCAGCAGTGCATCGACGCGGTCGAGGAATGCGAGGCGCCCATGGTGTCGATCGCGGGCGGAGAGCCGTTGGTGCACAAGGAGATCGATCAGATCGTGGCAGCGCTGGTCGCGCGCAAGCGCTACGTCTACCTCTGCACCAATGCGCTGCTGCTCGAGAAGAAGCTGCACCTGTTCACGCCCTCGCCGTACTTCTCGTTCTCGATCCACATCGACGGTCTGCGTGAGCGCCACGACGAGTCGGTCTGCCGCACCGGTGTCTTCGACAAGGCCATCGCCGCGATCGCAGCCGCCAAGGCGCGCGGTTTCCGCGTGACCACCAACACGACTTTTTTCGATCAGGACGACGCGCGATCGATTCGTGGCGTGCTCGACTTCCTCAACGACGAGGTGCAGGTGGACAGCATGCAGATCTCGCCGGGCTACGCCTACGAGAAGGCGCCCGACCAGGACCACTGGCTCAACGTCGAGCGCACCCATGCGATCTTCCGCGACGCCTTCGCCGATGGTCGGCGGAAGAAGTGGCGGCTCAACCATTCGCCGCTCTTCCTCGACTTCCTCGAGGGCAAGGTGGACTTCAGCTGCACCGCATGGGGAATCCCGAGCTACTCGGTGCTCGGCTGGCAGCGCCCCTGCTACCTCATGTCCGACGGCTATGCGACGTCGTATCGCGAGCTCGTCGAGACCACCGCATGGGAGAAGTACGGTCGCGGCCGCGACGAGCGCTGCGCCAACTGCATGGCGCACTGCGGGTACGAGCCGACCGCGGTCGTGGCGACGTCCGCCTCGCTGCGTGAATCGATTCGCGCGGCGCGCGACAGTTTCCGTCCTCGCGGCAACAAGGCGCATTTGAACTGAGGTGAACGCGGCGCAGGCAGCGCCCGGCGAGGGGGACGTCTTTCTCACCGGCGCGTCGGGGTTCGTGGGGTCGCACGTGCTCGCGGCCCTGCTCGCTCGTGGGTATCGAGTCCGTGCCCTCGTCCGTGGGCGCTGGGACGCGCCGCCCGGTGTCGAGAGCGTGACCGGAGACATACGCGCATCCGGCGCATTGATCCCGGTGCTTCGAGAGTGCCGGTACCTCATCCACACGGCGGCGCTGTACTCGTTCGCGCCTCGCGATCGGGCGGCGATCGCAGCGGTGAATGTCCGCGGCACCTCGGGGATCCTCGAGGCGGCGCGCATCGCGGGAGTCGAGCGCTGCGTGGCGACATCGAGCTCGGCGGCGTTGCCGCCGGCGGCGGCTTCGCACCCGGCGACCGAGGGCGCCTGGGCGAGCGCCGATCACCGAGGGTGGTCGTACCACGCCTCCAAGCTCGCCGGCGAGCGAGCGGCGCTGCGTGCCGCGATCGCGGTCACCACGGTCCTGCCGACCGCCCCGGTGGGCCCCGGCGATCACCGTCCGACGCCCACCGGCCGGATCATCGTCGACCTGCTGCGAGGTCGGATGCCGGCGACGCTCGGCGGCGGCATGAACATCGTCCCGGTCGAGGACGTCGCCGCGGCGCACATCCTTGCGCTCGAACGCGGGGGGGCCGGCGAGCGCTACATCGCGGGAGGGGTGAACCTCACACTCGCGGAGATGTGGCGCTTGATCTCCAGGGCGGCGGGAAAGCCGGAGCGAGCGTTTCGCCTCCCCTATGCGGTCGCCGCGGCTGCGGCGCGGGTCGACGCGGTGCGCGTCTGGGCCACCGGTGCGATCCCGGCGATCCCGCTCGAGGGCGTTCGCATGGGCCGTCTGGAGATGTACTCGTCGAGCGCGAAGGCGATTGACGAGCTCGGCTACCGTCCTTCGAGTACCGGCGAGGCGGTGGAACGAGCGGTGCGCTGGTATCGCGAGCACGGCTATGCCGCCTGAGCCCCCGGTTCACGCCATCTGCGCGATGGGCCTCGAGGCTTGGGGCGTCCGCCGCCGGGCTCCGGATCTCCGTATCGTCCGTGTCGGCATCGGTGGACGGCCGCCGGCCGGGCTGCCCGGGATCGTGATCAGCGCCGGGCTCTGTGGCGGGCTTCTGCCCGAGCAGACCCCGGGCATGGTGGTCATTGCCAGCCAGGTCGTTGACGAACAGGGAGTGACGCATGCCTGCGATCCCGGTGTGGCCGGAGCGCTCGAGAAGGCCGCCCGCTACCTGCGCCTCCCGTTCACCGGCGGGTCGCTCATCTCGACCTCAGGGATGGTCACGGGCGCCGACCGAGGGACGTGGGCAGGGCGAGGCCACGTCGCGGTGGACATGGAGTCGGCCGCGGCGGCCGAATCGGCGCAGCGGTTCGGCGTGCTCCGGGTGATCCTCGACACGCCGTCCCGCGAGCTCTCCGGGGCGTGGGCGGAGCCGGGGCGGGCCATTCGCCAGCCCGCCAACTGGCGCGAGGCGATCTGGCTCGGAGTCAACGCGCCGCGCTACGCCCTCCGCGTCGGGGCGGTGTTAGAGGCGGCCTTCCTCGGCAATGTCGACCCCGAGGTATAGCTGCACCGCGCCACGGAGCATCTGCGCCACTCCCGGGACATCGAACTCAACTGCCATCTGATGCAGCGCGGCGCGCTGGGCATGAAGCGCAGCCTCGACCACCCGGCATCCGGCCTCGGTGAGGCCGACCCGGACCATGCGCCGGTCGGGAGCGCATCGAAGAGTCCGGACCAGGCCGCGAGCATTCAGCTCGTGGACCATCAATGAGACGCGCGCTTCCGGCGCTTGAATGAGGTCGGCGAGATCTCCCTGTACGCACCCCTCGGTGCCGGCGGCCCCAGCCTCCAGGAGCAGGTGGTACTGGAGCGGGCTCAGGTCGTGCTGGGCGAGTGATCGATTGATCTGGATCATCGCCTGCCGGAAGCCGCGCCGGAACATCGCCGCGAGGCGCAGATCCTCGATGGTGGCGTCCTGGAAGAAGTCGTGCGTCCGAGTTCCCGATTCGGCCTTCGTCGCTAGCGTCACGCGTCCGACTTTACTAGGTGGTGGAGGGTCAACTGGCGGCCCTGAGGCGCCTGGAAGCAAATGTTTGTTTGCATACGGTAAAAACCAGTGAAGCTGCCGTGGGCCGGTTCCATCTCCTCAGGTGGGCGTTGTCAGGATGCTCGTCCAGGGGCCACATCTGAGGGGGTTGCCAGCCAGGGGGATGGGTGCCTAGGGGGCGGGTCCCCAGCGGACGGAGCGCAGCCCGCGTCAAGCGGGCGGCGCCTCTCTCCTCCCTCCAACGAGCAGACTGGCTCGCGCGCTCAGACAGCTGTCCGTTCGGGAATGTGGTGACCGAGAGCGCGCAGCGCCCGGACGTATTTCGGGGTGCTGTCCGGCTCGCCAATGCCCGCGGCGCGAAGCCGGGCCATCACGGCGTCGATCAAGGCCTCGTCAGCTTCGAACAGCTCAACCTCGACCTCGCCAAAGGATTCCACCGTGGCGTCGCCGGAGCGGACCGAGACTCGATCGTCGGCGACCTCGGCCCAGCGGGTATCGCCGGCGATAAGGTCGACGGAATGCCGGTCGGTCACCAGGTGAGCGACGGGATGCAGCGCCACGTCCCCGACCGCCATACGGATCACCTCGACTGCGGCCTCGGGCGGTTGGTCGGACGATCCGGGGAAGTCGGTCTCCTCGCGAGACACCGCGTCCCCGACCATGCGATCACCGGCTTTGAGCGTCCACTTTCCCTGCTCGCCGGGAGCGCTCCGGTAGCGCAGGCCGAGCTTGGCGTGGAGCAGGGTCAGCTCATCGGTGTCCCAGTACGTCGCCGACAGCTCCACCCTGCCGCGGTCCACCGCGCGGATGCCCTCGACGACGCCGCCCAGGTCGGGCAACACGAAGTCCATGACGACCGGGATCTTGATCTCGCGCTCTTCGGCCATCGTCACCACTGTATGCGCCACGCGCGCCTCGCTGATCTGCCATGCACTCTGCGCTGCGGCGGGGCGGGCGGAGGGGACCCAGCTCCGGCTTCAAACCGGACTATTCAGCCTCCGCCGGGGTCCCCTCCGCCCCACACGTCGAGTCTCGACGCGGCGTCAGCCGAGTCTCGACAATACGCTCACAGGAACTCCTCGAATCCGGGCCAGGCGGCGACCATCTGCTGGCGGAGCTCATCTGAAAGCGGAAGATAGGTCCCGGTCCCTTCGGCCACGACCCCGCCGTCCGGGAGGATCACGCGACCCTCGGTGTGGAGGGCGCGCCGCAGGAGCCGCGTGATCCGTCCTTCGACCCGAAGCCGGGTGCCAAGCGGCGCGGCCCGGCGGAAGCGCACCTCGAGACGCCCGGTGACCACCCAGTGTCGGTGAAGAGCTGAGCACCGTCCCATCACGTCGTCGAGCACCGCACTGACGATGCCGCCGTGCGCGAAACCGGGAAAGCCGGCGTGGTCGTCTCCCGGCGTCCAGTGCGTGAAGACGAGTGAATCCTCGAGCTCGTACTGGAGATGCAAGCCCGAAGGGTTGCGCAGCCCGTGCACCCAGTTCTGCTGGAATTCACTGCGATCGTTGAGCCATGCGGGGTCGATGTCGCGGTTGATCACGGCGCGGTCAGACGTTCCAGGCCACCGAGGTACGTGCGCAGTGGTTCGGGGATGACCACGGTGCCGTCCTCCTGCTGGTACGTCTCGAGAATCGCGTCGAAGGTGCGCGGCACGCCGAGCCCGCTGCCGTTCAGCGTGTGCACGTGGCGCGGCTTCTCACCAGGCGCGGGACGGTACCGGATGTTGGCTCGTCGCGCCTGGAAATCGGCGAACACCGAGCACGACGACACCTCGAGCCATTGCTGCAACCCCGGCGCCCACACCTCGACGTCGTACTTCTTCCACTGCGCGAATCCGAGGTCGCCGGTGCACATGAGCAGCACGCGATAGTGCAGGCCAAGACGTTGCAGGACGTGCTCCGCATGCGAGGTGATCAGCTCGAGCTCGTCGAGCGATGTCTCCGGGGTGGTGAATCGCACCATCTCCACCTTCTCGAACTGATGGAGACGGATGTACCCACGCGTATCCTTCCCTGCCGCGCCGGCCTCGCGACGCCAGCAGGGGGTGAGCGCGACATGCGTGATCGGGAGTTGCGCCGCCTCGAGAATCTCGCCCGAGTAGAGATTGGTGACAGGCACCTCGGCGGTCGGGATCAGGAAGAGGCCGTCGTCCGCGTGGTATGCCTCGTCCTCGAACTTGGGGAGCTGGGCGGTACCAATCATCGCCTCGCGGCGTACGAGGAACGGCGGTGCGATCTCCGTGTACCCGTGCTCTCGCGCCACGTCGAGCATGAACGACGTCAAGGCACGTTGCAGTCGCGCACCGTCACCGCGCAGGACGACGAACCTCGAGCCGCTGACCTTCACAGCACGCTCGAAATCAAAGACGCCGAGGCGCTCGCCGATCTCGTAATGCGGCAGCGGATCGAACCCGAAGATCGGGGGATTGCCCCAGGTGCGTGCGACGACGTTGTCCTCGGGGCCGGCGCCGTCCGGAACGCTTTCGTGCGGCGGGTTGGGCACCTCGAGCAGCAACGCTTCGACACGCTGCTCGAGCTCCGCGAGGCGCGTCTCGCCCTCCTGGATGCGCTGCTTGAGCGCAGTCAGTACAACTCGCTGGTCGTCGGACGGTTTTCCTCGTACCGCCGCCGACTCCACGCGCTGTTCGGCTCGAGCCTGCTCGACCTCGGTGCGCAGGCTCCGTGCGTCGGCGTCGACGGCGAGCAGCTCATCGATGGGCGCGCTCTCGCCCTTCCTGCGCGCGCCCTCGCGAACCGAGTCCGGGTCATCGCGGATGCGTTGAATCGGCAGCATCAGGCGTCTCCACCGCGGTGCTGTGGGCGCATGGTCGGGAACAGGAGCACGTCGCGAATGGTCGGCGAGTCGGTGAGGATCATCACGAGCCGGTCGACGCCGATGCCGAGCCCGCCGGCGGGCGGCATGCCGACCTCGATGGCTTCGAGAAAGTCCTCGTCGATCGGTGGGATCTCGGAGTCCCCGGCGGCGCGCAAGCGCGCCTGTTCCTCGAAACGCGCGCGCTGGTCGATCGGATCGTTCAGCTCGCTGAATGCGTTGGCGATCTCCCGGCCCGCGACGATCAACTCGAAGCGCTCGACAAAACGGGGATCATCGCGACGGCGCCGCGCCAGCGGGCTCACTTCAGCCGGGTAGTCCAGGACGAAGGTCGGATCCCAGAGCTCGCCTTCAACGCGCTGCTCGTAGATCTCGAGGAGGACACCGCCGGGGCCGAGGTCGCGTGACACCTCGACGCCGATGCTCGCCGCAGCCTCGTGCATGGCGTCCCACGATCCGAGCGCATCGATGCCGGTGTGCTCACGCACCAGGTCGACCATGGTTGCGACGCGATACGGCGGCCGGAGGTCGAGCGAGCGGCCGAACACGGTGCGCAGCAGCGGGTCTTCGCACGGCGCGCTCCCACCCTCCGGTTCCTCGGCCACCTGCGGTCCGGCCGCGTTCGCCGCGGCGGTGACCAGCGACTCGGTCAGCTCGCGCATATCGTCGTAGGTCGCATACGCCTGGTACGCCTCGAGCATCGTGAACTCGGGGTTGTGCCGGGGCGACAGGCCTTCATTGCGAAAGACGCGGCCGATCTCATAGACGCGCGCGTAGCCGCCGACGATCAGCCGCTTGAGGTGCAGCTCGATGGCGATGCGCAGGTAGACGTCGGTATGCAGTGCGTTCCAGTGCGTCTCGAATGGCAGCGCGTGACCGCCACCCGGGATCGGCTGCAGGATGGGTGTCTCGACCTCCACGAAACCGCGCTGATCGAGCGTCGCCCGCAACGCGCGAATCAACCGCGTCCGGGTGGCGAAGTGGCGGCGCTGGGCCGCATTGCTGAGCAGGTCGAGATAGCGCTTGCGATAGCGCGTCTCCTGGTCCTGGAGACCGTGGAACTTCTCGGGCGGCGCCTGCAGAGACTTGACGAGCAGCGTCACGGTGTCGACGAGCACGGTCGGCTCACCACGCCGCGTCCGCGTTATCGGTCCCTTGATGCCGACGATGTCGCCGAGGTCGAGCATCGGCACCATCGCGTGCGCATTCCCCGGACGATCGGCGCGGAACCACGTCTGCAGGCGGCCCGACTCGTCCTCGACGTGCGCGAACGCCGCACCGCCGAGGTCACGCAGCTGCATGATCCGTCCAGCCACAGCGACCACCGGACGATCGGGTGCGTCGGTGTCCGCGCCGGGATGCTCGGCCTCGTACGCGTCGAGCAGCCGGCGCGCCTCATCCGTGCTCGCGCTCGGCGCGAAGTCGACACCGTAGGACGGAATCCCACGAGCGGCGAGCTCATCGACCTTGCGCCGGCGCTCTGCAAAGAGGTCGTCGGATGGCATGCGGCCTATCTTCCCCGGCGAGGCTCACCGCGTGCGCTTGACGCGCCGCGCCGCGTCCTAGTTGATCTTGACGATCTTGATCTGTCGGGAACCGCCGGGGCTGACCACGTCGACGGTGTCACCGACGCTGTGGCCCAGCAACGCCTTGCCAACCGGCGACTCCATGGAGATCCGGCCCTCGGCGACATCAACCTCGGCAGGGCCCACAATCGTGAGCGTCTGTTTGCCGAAGTCATCCTTGACGTCAACAGTCGTGCCGACGCTCACGATGCCGCTCTCGTTGCCCTCTTCGATGATGACGGCATTGCGGAGCATGTTCTCGATCACGAGGATGCGTCCTTCGAGCATCCCCTGCTCGTTCTTCGCCTCGTCGTACTCGGCGTTCTCCGAGATGTCGCCGAAGTCCTTGGCGTACTTGATGCGCTCGGCCACCTCGGAGCGACGAACGGTACGCAATTCTTCTAATTCGTGCTCAAGCTTGACGAGTCCGTCTCGCGTGAGCAACACAGGTTTGTCCATTCAATTCCCTGGTACAAACGAAAATGATAGCGGGGTATCCGGCGACCTCCGCTCTGCGGAGCCCGGAGTATAGGCGAGCAACATCCAACGCGGCGTAACAACTTGTCGTTCTTCCTTGACGGAATTGGCTCTTGTTCATATGATCCGCAGCGAGGTCACTGTGCGGATCTCTATCACTGCCCCCCCTCTCGGGGCGTCTCTGGTTGCCAGAGGCGCCCTTCTTTTTTGTAATCCCTCAGCCCTCGCCGCTGACGAACGCCGGCCGGAACCATCCCTCCGGGTGCGGTCCGGCGGCGAGCGCGCGATCGAGCAACGCATCGAGCCGGTCACGCGTATCCATGGTCTGGACCTCGGCTCGGAGCCGCGCAGCTCCCGCACAGCCGCGGATCGTCCAGGCGACGTACTTGCGGCCGATGCGGAGCGCGCGCGTCTCCCCGTGGTACGCGCAGAGCATGTCGAGGTGGCGCCGGGCCAGGGCGATCCGGTCGGCGAAGTCGAGATCGGGGAGCCCGCTGCCGGTCGCGAGGCGGTGGACGGCCTGGCGGACGAACCAGAAGTTGCCGAGCATCCCCCGGGCGATCACCACGCCGTCGACCACCCCCGACTGGATCCGCCGTGCCAGGGTGTCGACGTCCTCGACGTCGCCACTGCCGAAGACCGGGATGCCGACCGCCTCCTTGACCCGGGCGATCTCGGCCCAGTCGGCGGTGCCCTCGTACTTCTGGCACCGGGTCCGCCCGTGGACCGTGACCGCCGCCACGCCGGCGTCCTGCAGCGCTCGAGCGAGTTCGGGAGCGTTGATGGTGGACGCGTCCCACCCGAGGCGCATCTTGACGGTGACCGGAACCGCGACCGCCTGGACCATTGCCGCAACCACTCGCGCGGTCGCACTCACGTCGCGGGCAAGCGCGGCGCCGCTCCCACGGCTCACCACCTTGGGAACCGGGCAGCCGAGGTTGACGTCGACGAGCACGGCGCCGCGCTCGACGCAGACCTGGGCGGCGTCGGCCATCATCGCGGGGTCGCAGCCCACCAGCTGGGCGGCGACCGGCGCCACGTCGCCGGGGAAATCGAGGAGATGCAGCGCCGCGTCGGTGCTCCGGACCACCGCCTCGGCGGCGACCATCTCGGTCGACACCAGGCCGGCGCCGAACTCGCGGCACAGGGCACGGCAGGGCGCGTCGGTGATGCCCACCATGGGGGCGACCAGCACCGGTGAGGAGAGTTCGAGGCCGCCGACCCGGAGTGGACCGACGGCCGTCGCCGCGACTGCCATCACCGCATGGTACGGGGCAGGTCGGCCCGGCTCAGCGATTCTGGTCGTGGATGAGCCGGAGCCCGTGGAGCGTCAGCCGTTCGTCGACGATGTCGATCGCGGGGATGAGTCGCGCCAGTGACGGCGCCAATCCTCCCGTGGCGATGACCTTGGGCTGACCCTCCATCTCCTTGCGGAACCGCCCAACCAGCCCCTCGACCAGGCCGACGTATCCGAACACGATCCCCGACTGCATGCTCCCGGTCGTCGAGTGGCCGATCGCCTCGACCGGAGCCGTGAGCTCCACCCGGATGAGCATCGCGGCGTGGTTCACCAGGGCATCGTGGCTGAGCTGGATGCCGGGCGCGATCGCGCCGCCGAGGTAGTCCCCTCTCGCGTCGATGGCGTCGAAGGTCGTCGCCGTTCCGAAGTCGACGAGGATGGCAGGTCCCTCATACAGGTGGTGAGCCGCGATCGCGTTCGCGATCCGGTCGGCACCAACGCGCCGGGGATCGTCGTACTGGATGCGGATGCCCGTCCGCGTCCCCGGCCCGACGATCATCGGCGGCTGGTTGAAGTAGGTGTGGGAAAGTTCATCGATGCTCCGCGCGAGCGTGGGAACCACGCTGCTGACCACCACGGCGCTGACCTGCCCCGGCGACAGGTCACGCTGTCCGAGCAGGTCGACGACGACGAGCCCGAGCTCGTCGCCGGTGAAGCGATCGTCGGTGTGGATCCGGAAATCGGCGACGAGCTGCTCGCCGTCGAACACCCCGACCACGATGTTGGTGTTCCCGACGTCGATAGCGAGCAGCATGGCGGCGAGTGTAGGCATCATCGGCCCGTGATCGCGCTCCTCGACATCGGCGGCACCAAGATCGCCGCCTCCGCCGGGCGCGACGCCGCGATCGGCGCGGTTCGGAGGATTCCGACGCCCGTCGAGTCCCCGCTCGCGACGCTGCGCGGTTTGGTCGAGGGGGTGATGGGCGGCGTTCTTCCCGAGGCGATCGCGATCTCGGCGCCGGGCCCCTTCGACCGGACGACCGGGGCGCTGCGCAACCCGCCGGGCATGCCCGGCTCCTGGCACGGGCTGGAGATGGCGTACCTGCTCGGTCAGCGCTTCGACTGCCCGGTCTTTGTCGAGAACGATGCCAACTGCGCCGCACTCGCCGAGGCCCGCCTTGGCGCCGGCGCGGGTCACCGCACCGTCGTGTACTGGACGGTCTCGACGGGTATCGGGTGCGGCGTGGTGCGCGACGGCCGGATCGTGGTCGGCAGGCATGACACCGAGGGCGGCCACATGGTGCTCTGGCCGGCATGGCTCGGCGGACCCCCGTGCCACTGCGGCGGCGCGGGCTGCCTCGAGGCACTGGCCAGCGGGCGAGCCATCGCGCGCCGCTACGGGGTCGCCCCCGAGCACCTGAGCGACCCCGATGCCTGGGTCGAGGTCGGGCGGTGGATCGGGATCGCCACCGTCAACGTCACCACCGTGCACGATCCCGACGTGGTCATCTTCGGCGGTGGCGTCTGCGCCAGCTGGGGCCGGTTCTCTCCCTCGCTGTTCGAGACGATCCAGCGCTACCTGCATCTCCAGCCCCAGCCCGAGATCGCCCGCGGCACGCTGGGCGAGGATCGATCCCTGCTCGGCGCCCTGCTCGTCGCCGAGCACAACGGCGAGGACCCGGCGAGACTGCTGACGGCGCGGTAGGCTACGGCGCCATGCCCTCCGTCCACCTGGTGTGCGATAGCACCGCCGACCTCGACCCGGCATTTCGCGCCGCTCATACGGTGCGCGTGGTGCCCCTCAAGGTGATCTTCGGCGATGAGACCTTTGCCGACGGCGTCGAGATCACCGCCGAGGATTTCTACGCGAGGCTGGCCGCACCCGGTCCGTTCCCGCGAACCTCACAGCCCACGCCGGCGGAGTTCGAGGACGTCTTCCGGGAGCTGGGTGCCGACGGCGGCGCGATCGTATGCACCACCATCTCCGCCAACCTCAGCGGCACCTACGCATCTGCGATCCAAGCGCGCGCGGCGCTGCCCGAGCTGGACATCCGCGTCGTGGACTCCCGCAGCGTGGCGGTCGGTCACTACGCTGCCGTGCGCGAGGCCGTACGGGTCATGGAGGCAGGCGGAGACGCTGACCGGGTGGTGGCCGCGATCGCGGCGGTCGGGAGCACCGACAGGGTGCTCTTCACGGTCGAGACCCTCGAGTTCCTGCGGCGCGGCGGGCGCATCGGCGGGGCGCGTGCGCTGCTCGGCTCGATGCTCGACATCAAGCCGATCCTGGAGATCCGCGACGGGGTCATCGAGGCCGTGGGGCGGGTCCGGACGTATCCGCGTGCGATCGACCGCGTCGTCGAGGAATGCAGGCAGGCGGCCGAGACCTGGGGAGGCGCCGAGCTGGTGGTCGCCCATGCCAACCGCCCGCAGATTGCCGCCGAGGTCGTCGAGCGGATGCGACCGCTCGTCTCCGGCGAGCCGGCGCTGACCGTGGTCGGGCCGGTGGTGGGGTGCCACAGCGGACCGGGCGCGATCGGCGTTGGATTCCACAAGCCCATCGCCTGAGCCGAGCGCCGGTCAGACCCTCTTGTGCTGCGATGCTTCGGCGTCGGCGCTCAACTCGAGGTCACAGCGCTCCCAGGCGCGTTCGCCGGGTTAGCATTGCCGCTCAGGTTGAACGCGTGAGAAATATCGCCACGATCAACGCCTCGGACGAGGGAACGGCGGTCCAGGGCGTCGATGTCGACGAGGCCGGAAGGAGAGCCCAGATCGTCCGCGCCGCGGCTGCGGTCCTGGGCCGCCAGGGCTACGCGGAAACCTCGCTCAAGGACGTCGCTCGTGAGGCGAAGGTCGCGCCCGGACTCCTCCATTACTACTTCGAATCGAAGGAGGAGCTGCTCCTCGAGCTGGTGACGGTGACCGAACGCCAGATGGTCGCCAACTGGAAGGCGGTGGTCGAGGCGGTGGACGATCCGCTCGAACGCATCGTGACCGGCCTCGACCACGCCGAGGCCCGATGCGCCGATCAGCCCGAGTTCTTCCGCATGCTCATCGACCTCTACACGGTCAGCCTGAGCAGCCCGGCGCTCCGGGTGCGTTGTGCAGCGCTGCGCACTCACCTCATGGACGAGGTCGAGGTCGAGCTGCGCCAGGTGCTCGGGCGGCTGCCTGCGTATTCGCTGGTTTCCCCGCGCGAGCTTGCCGGCGCAATCCTCAGCGCTATCGACGGCATCGCGCTCTCGGGCCTGGTGGCGCAGCAGCCGGCTGCCGCCCCGTTCCGCGCCCTCAAGGTGCTCCTCCTCTCGCTGGTGGTGACCGCGTACGTGACCGCCGGGCAGGAGCCGCCGATCGCGCGCCTCGGAGAGATGCTCAGCCGCCACCCCTGAGGCGCGGGGCGATCAAGCGGCGCCGACCGGTAGCGGCGGAAGGATCGCCACGGTCGCCCCGATCGGCCCCGGTTCCTCGCCCTCGGCGCGACCCCAGAAGCGCGAGAACCTGCCGTCGTAGCCGACCGCGAGACCGCCGTGAAACGAGATCGGCACGTCGTCCCAGTGCGGGGTATGCCCGTGGACCACGCGCCGCACCCCGAAGTGGTCGAGGTACCGGCGCAGGCGCTCCGGGTCGTCGAAGCCGTGCCTCCCGATGGTGTAGCGAAGGGCCTGAAAGGCGCCGCCCCTGGTGGCGAGCCACGCGCGCACCGCCGAGTTGACCGCCTCGACGGTGTCGCCGATCTCGGCGTAGCGGTCGTCGTCGGTGTGCTGCGCCAGGGTGCCGTCCTCGAGCTCGACGAGAAATGGAAGCGCTCGCAGCCATGCCTCGAGCTCGGTGTCAGACGCAACTGCGTTGAGGTCGGCCCAGTCACCGCGCCGGCTCAACCAGAGATCCTCGATGCTCAGCCCGTCACGGGTGCGCCAGGCGCCGAGCTGGTCACCGCCGCGCGATCGCTCGACCATCACGAGCAGGAAGAGGTCGTGGTTGCCAAGCACGGAATACGAGTTGCGACGGGTCATGGCGAGCGTGGCCGCCGCCGCGCCGCCTCCCGCGCCGGGCTCACCGCCCTGGAAGAAGTCGCCCAGGAAGACGGTGTCGACCTCGTCCTCCGGGTAGGGCCTGAGCGCCTGGCGGAGCCGGTCGACATCACCCTGGACATCGCCGACGATGAGGGTGGCTCGGGTCACGGATTTCAGGATACGTTCGCTCGTCGGTTCAACCGCCCGGCGCGGTCCTCCGGGTGCGAGCGATCAGCGCGCGGGCGCGGGTCAGCTGCCGGGTGACCGAGCGCGGCCCGGGACCACCGGGGACGTCGCGCCGGCGGAGCGCCGAATCGGGATCGAAGAGCTCGAGCACGCTCGGATCGAAGCGATCGGAGGCCGCCTGCCACTCATCGAGGTCGACATCCGCGAGTGTTCGCCCGGTGGCGATCGTTCGGGCAACCACCGCACCGACAATGCCGTGCGCTTCCCGGAAGGGCACGCCGTTGGTGACAAGGTGCTCGGCCACGTCTGTCGCCTGGAGTGCCGGGTCGGATGCCGCTCGGCGCATCGCATCGATGTCGAACTGCACAACGGTCATGAGCTCGGTGAGCATGCGGACGGTGGCCGCGGTCGTGTCGACGGCGTCGAAGAGCGGCTCCTTGTCCTCCTGGAGGTCGCGGTTGTAGGTCAGGGGCAGCCCCTTGAGCATGGTGAGCAGGGCGACGACGTCACCGATGACGCGACCACTTCTTCCCCGCGCGAGCTCGGCCACGTCGGTGTTCTTCTTCTGCGGCATCAGAGAGGAGCCGGTGGCGTGGCTGTCGGGAAGGCTCGCAAAACCGAACTCCGCGCTCGACCAGAGCACCAGCTCCTCGCCGAGGCGTGAGCAGTGCACCATGGCCAGCGCGCAGGCGGCCGTGATCTCGACGGCGAAATCCCTGTCGGCGACGGCGTCCATGCTGTTGGCGGCGATGCGCCCGAAGCCGAGCTCGTCGGCCACGCGGTCCCTGTCGAGCGGCAGCGTCGATCCGGCGAGCGCGCCGCTTCCCAGGGGAAGCTCGTCGCAGGATGCGCGTGCCGAACCGAGGCGCAACGCGTCACGCCCAAACATCTCGACGTAGGCGAGGAGATGGTGCGCGAGCGACACGACCTGAGCGCGCTGCAGATGCGTGTACCCGGGCATCGGCGCTGTGCGATGCTCGGCCGCGCGCGTCACAAGTGCCTCCTGCAATCCGGCAATCGCGACCAGCAGATCGGTGCAGGCACGCCGCGCCCACATGCGGAGATCGGTGGCGACCTGATCGTTGCGGCTGCGTCCGGTGTGGAGCATGCCCGCGACCGGTCCAGACAGCTCGAAGAGCCGGCGTTCGACCGCCGTGTGGATGTCCTCATCTCCAGGGGCCACCGCGAACGTGTCGCCCGACAGTTCCGCCGCGATGGACCGCAGGCCCGCGTCGATGGCGCGATGCTGAGCGACGGTTAGGACGCCGATGCTGCGCAGCATGCGCGCATGAGCGCGCGATCCGGCGACATCGTCAGCGCCGAGACGTCGGTCGACGGCGAGGCTCGCTGTGTATGCCTCGACGCGTTCCGAGGTCGGTGCGCTCAGCCGGCCCGCCCAGACTTTCGGTGCGCGCACGGCGCGCGCCCGCCGGTCAGGAGTCGCCACGCCGTTGCGTACGCCGCTCGACGTGGAGTGGCGCGCTGTCCTCCAGTGCTCCCTGCACACGCGTTTGGGTGCGAAGCGGCAGGCCGAACAATTCGATGAAGCCGCGCGCCGCCGCATGGTCGAACGTATCGCTCACGCGGTCATAGGTCGCGAGGTCGTTGCTGTAGAGCGATCGGTCCGCACGCCTTCCGACGACCTGGGCAACGCTGTCCTCGAGTCGCATCCGGACCGCCCCGGTCACGTGCACCTGCGTCTCCTGGACGAACGCGTCGAGCGCCGTGCGCAGTGCCGAGAACCACAGACCGTCGTAGACGAGCCGCGCCCATTCGTCGGCGACGATGCGCTGGAATCGCGCGACGTCGCGCGTGATCGTGAGGCTCTCGAGCGCGTGATGCGCCGCGTGCAGCGTGACCGCTGCCGGTGCCTCGTAGACCTCGCGAGACTTGATGCCGACGAGACGGTTCTCCACGTGGTCGATGCGGCCGATACCGCGGGCACCGGCGGTGGTGTTGAGCTCCCCAACCAATCGATCGCCTTCGAGCCTGCGGCCGTCGATGGAGACCGGGACACCGCGCTCGAATCCGATCTCGACGACCACACCCGGGGCATGGTCATGCGCGGTCCACTCATAGACATCGTCGGGTGGTTCGACCCAGGGGTCCTCGAGCACGCCGGTCTCGATGCTGCGGCCCCAGAGGTTCGCATCCACGGAATACGGAGACGC
This sequence comes from Candidatus Dormiibacterota bacterium, assembly GCA_003162415.1. Taxonomy (GTDB): domain Bacteria; phylum Chloroflexota; class Dormibacteria; order Aeolococcales; family Aeolococcaceae; genus Palsa-851. The sequence goes on along the minus strand of PMOL01000016.1, from coordinate 92,059 downwards.
CCTGGTGACCGGGACCTCGATACCGTGCTCGGCGGCGTACTCGAGCTCCTGCGGGCGCCCCATGTCCCAGTCGCGAACCGGCGCGACCACGTGAAGCTCGGGCGCGAGCGCACCGACGGCGACGTCGAACCGCACCTGGTCGTTGCCCTTCCCGGTGCATCCGTGGGCGACGGCCGTCGCGCCCTCCTCGCGTGCGACGTCGACAAGCAGCTTGGCGATGAGCGGGCGCGCCAGCGCGGTCGCGAGCGGATAGACACCCTCATAGAGCGCACCGGCCGCAAGAGTTGGAAAGCAGAAGGCGTCGACGAAGACGCGGCGGGCATCCGCAACGTGAGCACTCAGCGCACCGGTGCGCAACGCGCGGGCCACGACGGCGTCGACGTCCTTCGACTCACCGAGGTCCGCCGTCAGCGTGATCACGTCGTAGCCGAGCTCCTCCTGCAGCCATCGGATCGCCACCGAGGTGTCGAGGCCGCCGCTGTAAGCAAGCACGCAACGCTCGCGGACGGTCATGCGTCCTCCTGCGACATCGAGTTGAGTCGAAGCAGCAGACGCTGCGCGGCGGGTCGCGACCGCGCGATCACCAGAACCGTGTCATCACCGGCGATGGTGCCCACAACCTCCTCGAATCGCGAACCGTCGAGCGCGCCACCCACCAGCGGTGCGCATCCGGGTGCGGTGTGCACGATGCCGAGCAGATCGACGAATTCGATTCCCTGAACATGCTCGCGGATCGCGTTGCGCAATCGCTGCATGGTCTGCTCCACGTCGAGCTCGGCGACCGGCGCCATGTAGCGGGGGCCGGCATCGTCGTGGACGCGGAGCAGGCCGAGCTCGCGGATGTCGCGACTCACCGTCGCCTGGGTGACCGGGAACCGCCTGCGGTTGAGCTCGGCGACGAGGTCCTCCTGGGTGCGGATCACCCCACCACGAACCAGTGCGAGGATGGCGCGATGGCGCGCCGGTTTCGCCGCCGGACCGATCACCCGGGTCGTGGTCGCGCTCATGCGTCGGCGCCGTAGCCGGCCACGGCGTCAAATGCGCGGCCCAGGCGCAGCACCGCCTCATCGACCTCGTCGCGGGTGATGACCAGCGGCGGGACCAGCCGCAACGTGCGCTCGCCGATCGCGTTGACGATCAGTCCTTCGTCCAACGCGGCGGCGGCGACGTCGCGAGCGACGTCGCGGCTCAGCCCGATCCCCAGCATCAGGCCTCGGCCGCGCACCCCGGCAATCGGCGCCCCGCGGTCGGCAAGCGCGCTCAGCGACTCGGCGAGGTAGTCGCCCACCTCGGCGGCATTCTCAACCAGACCCTCGCTCTCAACCGCCTGCATCACCGCAACTGCAGCGGCGCAGGCGAGCGGCCCGCCTCCGAACGTCGAGCCGTGGTCACCGGGCTCGAAGACGTCAGCGCGAGGCGCCGCCAGGATCGCGCCGATCGGAACGCCGCCTCCGAGCGCCTTGGCGACGGTCATGATGTCCGGCGCAGCGTCCTCGTGCTGGTAGGCCCACCAGCGGCCGGTGCGTCCCATGCCGGTCTGGATCTCGTCGAGGATGAGGAGCACGTTGCGCTCATCGCACAGGCGCCGGATCGCCGCGAGCCGCCCCGGCTCGAGCGGGATCACGCCGCTCTCCCCCTCGATGGGCTCGAGCATCACCGCGCAGGTCGCACTGTCGATGGACTGCTCGAGCGCTTCGAGGTCGCCGTAGGGGATGTGCACGAACCCCTTGGGTAGCGGCTCGAACGGCTTGCGGTAGCGGGGATTCGCGGTGGCTGCGAGCGCACCCATCGTGCGTCCGTGGAACGCGCCCTGCGCACAGACGATGACATGCGCTCCGTCGCGATGCACCTTCCCCCACTTGCGCGCCAGCTTTATGGCGCCCTCGTTTGCCTCGGCCCCACTGTTGCAGAAGAACACGCGCGAAGGGAAGGCGGACGCGACCAGGAGCTCGGCGAGCTCGAGTTGCGGTTCCGTGTAGTAGAGGTTGCTGGTGTGCATGAGCGTCGCCGCCTGGCCGGCAATCGCGTCGCGAAGCGCCGGGTGATTGTGGCCGAGGACATTCACGGCGATGCCGGCGACCACGTCGAGGAGCTCGCGCCCGTCGTCGGTGGTGACCCACACACCGTGGCCGCTGCGCAGCGTGATCGGCTGGCGCTGATACGTGTCCATGAGCGCGGCCTTCGCGCGCTCTACCGGGGTGCGTCCGGCAGCGGCGCCGGCGTGTGTGCTCATGCCGTGTCGGTCCTGGTCAGCATGGTGCCGACGCCACGCTCGGTGAGCACCTCGAGGAGCAGCGCATGCGGGACGCGCGCGTCGATGATGTGAGTTGCGCAGCCACCGTCGGTGGCTCGGATGGCGGCCTCGACCTTGGGGATCATCCCGTCACGGATGACGCCCGCGGCGAGGAGCTCACGGCCGCGAGCAGCGTCGAGCGCGCTGATCAGGTTGCCGCTCCCGTCACGCACGCCCTCGACGTCGGTCATGAGGATGAGCTTGCTTGCGTCCAGCGCAACCGCGACCTCGGCGGCAACGGTGTCGGCGTTGACGTTGTAGGCGTGACCGTCGTAGCCGAGACCGATCGACGCCATCACCGGGATGCGCCCCTGGTCGAGGATGGCCATGATCGGCTCTGCGTTGACCTGCACGACATCGCCGACGAAGCCCAGGTCGGCGCCGTCCGCACCGGAGCGCGGACGGACCAGGAGTGTCGGGCCGTCCTCGCCCGAGAGCCCGATCGCGCCCGCACCGAGCGTGTGGATGCGCGCGACGATATCGGGCCCGATCTTGCCGGTCAGCACCATCTTTGCGATCTCCATGGTCGGCGCATCGGTGACGCGCAGCCCGTTGACGAACCTGGTTTCGATCCCCATGCGCTCCTGCCATGCGCTGATCTCAGGCCCCCCGCCGTGCACGATCACCGGTCGCATGCCCACGAAGCGCAGCAGCACCACGTCCTCGAGCACCGAATCAAGGTCCGCCGCAGCGCTCGCCGCACCGCCGACCTTGATGACGAGGATGTGCCCGGCGAAACGCTTGATGTAGGGCAGTGCTTCGATGAGCACTTCGGCACGATGGATCTGCTCGTCGATGGTCTGTTCAGGCATGGTGGTTGTGGTGGTTGCTCCGTATCAGGTGGTGTAGTCGGCGTTGATGCGCACGTAATCGGCGGAAAGATCGCAGCCCCACGCGTGACCAGCACCGTCGCCCGCTCCAAGGTCGATGACGATGTCGAGTCGTGGATGCGAGAGGGCAATGCGGATTCGCTCGGCGTCAACCGGTTCGGGAGCGCCGCGATCGAAGACCACGAGACCACCGATCGCGACCCGGCACCGATCGAGGGTGAAGGTGGCGCCGCTGCGGCCGAGGGCGGCGACGATACGGCCCCAGTTGGGGTCGCCACCGTGGATGGCCGTCTTCACCAATGAGCTTTGGGCGACCACACGCGCGGCGATGCGCGCCTGGCCAGCATCTGCGGCGCCGCTGACGGCGACACGGAAGTGACGCGTCGCTCCCTCGGCGTCGGCGACAAGCTGCTCGGCGAGTGAATCGCAGACCTCGAGGAGCGCGGCCTCGAAGTCTGCCAGCGCACCCGATCCCGCGGCGAATGTCGCGCCACCCGCGGCGCCGTTGGCGAGCAGGATGCAGGAGTCGTTCGTCGACGTATCGCCGTCCACGGTCACGCAGTTGAACGTGCTGTCGGTGACGCGGGATAGCACCGGCTGCAGCAGTGCCGCATCGATCGGCGCATCGGTGGTGATGAACGCCAGCAACGTTGCCATGTCGGGGTGCAGCATCCCCGCACCTTTGGCGGTGCCACCGATGGTGTAGGTCAGCCCGCCCGCGACGAAGGTGACCTCCGCCACCTTTGCGATGGTGTCGGTGGTCATGATCGCTCGGGCAACATCGCCTCCTGCTGACGGCGAGATCGCGAGTGCGGCAGCACGGATGCCGCGCACGACCCGGTCCATCGGCATCGGCCGGCCGATCACACCGGTGCTGCACACCAGGACGTCGCTCGGGTCGAGGTCGAGCGCGTCGCCGGCGGCGGTGCACATCACCAGCGCATCGCGGAACCCCTGCGCGCCGGTGCACGCGTTGGCGTTGCCGGCATTCACCACCACCGCGGAGATCGGTGTCCCGCGGCGCAGCGTCAACTGGGAGATGACCACCGGTGCCGCTTTGACCGTGTTGCGCGTGAAGACACCCGCAGCGGCCGCAGGCGTGTCCGAACGGATCACCGCCAGGTCGGTGCGCATCTCGTCCCCATCGCCGCGGATGCCCGCAGCGGCGACGCCGCCGCGAAATCCGAGTGGTGCGCACACACCGGCGCGTGACTGCTGCGCGACCGGCGCGCTCATGGCCACAGCACGCGGGACTCCAGCCCGGCCGTCTCGTCGAACCCGAAGCGGACGTTCATGGCGTGCACCGCCTGCCCACCGCCGCCCTTGCCGAGGTTGTCGATGGCGACGGTGACGACCGCCATGCCGTCCTGCCAGCCGGAATGGATCGCGGCACGGTTGGTCCCGGTCACGCTCTTGGTCGCCGGGGGCGTGTGGACATGGTCGAGGAACGGGCTGGTGTCGCAGAACGCCGCATACAGCTCGTGAAGATCGGCCTCGGTCACGCCCGGACGCGGGCGGAGGTACGCGGTCGCGAGGATGCCTCGGGTCATGGGAATCAGGTGGGGGACGAACGTGAACCCGACATCCCCGTCGGCGGCGTCGCGCAGCTGCTCGAGCATCTCGGACTTGTGTCGGTGTCCCGCCACACCGTACGCGTGCACCGACTCGTTGACCTCCGAAAAGAGATTGGCGACCTTCGCTTCACGCCCCGCGCCGCTGACCCCGCTCTTGGCGTCGACGACGATGTCCGGCTCGATCAGCCCCGCGCGCAGCGGTGGGACGCACGCGAGCAGCGTGGCCGTCGGATAGCATCCGGGCACCGAGATGAGATTTGCGCAGGCCAGACGGTCGCGCTGCAGCTCGACCATTGCGTACACCGCCTCGTCGAGCAGATCCGGCGACGGATGCTCGACTCCGTACCAGCGACGATAGGCGGCAGCATCGTGCAGGCGGAAGTCCGCCGAGCAGTCGATGACCGTCGCCCCACCCGCGAGCCAGCCAGGCGCCAACGAGGCCGCCACCGTGTGCGGCAGCGCGGCCATCACGACGTCGGCCGAACCGGGGTCGAGGCTGTCCTCGATGATCAGGCCGACGGGGCTCCCAGGCACGACATCGCAGTAGCGCTTGCCGGCGCTGCGGTGGCCGAGCACTCGGGTCAGCTCAACGTCCGGGTGCGCGGCGAGCAGGGCGGTGCACTGCATACCGATGTAGCCGGTGGAGCCGACCACGGCGGCACGAAGGGGGGTTGCCTGGGTCACAGCGGGAGAAGTATAGAACTCGACTGCATACTTATGCAGTTCGGCGCCGTTGGTGCTCAGCGCTTGCGCAGTCCCTTTACGCCGAGGCTGCGCTTGCGGGCGCGTTCAATGTTGACCGCGGCTCCCACGAGCGAGAGGTGCGTGAACGCCTGCGGGAAGTTCCCGAGCAGCTGCCCGCTGCGCACGTCCACCTCCTCGGAGAACAGCCCGAGCGGCGAGCTGAAGTGGAGCAGGCGCTCGAAGCGGCGCTCCGCTTCCTCGAGCTCACCGCAGTGCGCGAGCGCGTCCACGAGCCAGAAGGAACTGAGAAAGAATGCCCCCTCGTCGCCGCGCAGCCCGTCCTCACTCTCGTCCATGCGATATCGCTTGACAAGCACACCCTCGCCGAGGTGTTGCTGGATCGCGCGCACGGTCGAACGCATGCGCGGATCCTTGCCATTGAGAAAACGCACCTGGGACATGCGCAGGATCGAGGCGTCGAGCGCATCGTCATCGAACTCCTGGGTGAATGAGTGGCGGTGCTCCGAGTACCCGCGCGCGGTGATGGCGCGGTGGATCCGCAGACGCGCGCGGCGCCATTTGTCCTTGTCATAGGGAAGGTTGTAGCGGTCCCCGATGCGCATGCCGCGATCAACCGCGACCCAGCACATCAACTTGCTGTAGACGTACTGCCTGCGCTCGCTGCGCACCTCCCAGATCGACGAGTCGGGTTCCTCCCAGCGGCTGATGGCGATCTCGACGATGTTGCTGAGCTCCTCCCACAGCGTCTGACTGACGACGCCTCCGAATCGAGCGTAGACGTATGCGCTGTCGAGAACCTCGCCGTACACATCGAGCTGGAGTTGATTGACCGCCGCGTTGCCGACGCGCACCGGTTTCGATCCACGGTATCCCTCAAGATGATCGAGGATGTGCTCGGTGGCGTGCGCGTGCCCGCTCAGGTCGAACAGATTGGGGATGTCGGTGGACTTGCGATCGGCGAGATGCCGATGGGTCAGCCAGTCGAAGTATGCCGTCGCCTCGTCGGTGAGCCCGAGTTGAAAGAAGGCGTAGAGCGTGAACGCGGCGTCTCGCAACCAGGTGAATCGATAGTCCCAGTTGCGCTCACCGCCGATGTCCTCGGGAATGCTGGTGGTCGGAGCGGCGATGATGGCCCCGGTCGGTGCATAGGTCATGAGCTTCAGCGCGAGCGCCGATCGCCAGACGTGCTGCTGGTACGGACCGTGGTAGTCGACCTGACCGACCCACTGCCACCAGTAACGCTGACTCACACGGAGCGATGCCCGAGCTCGCTCGACGCTCCAAGGTCCCGCTCGACAGCTTCCCGCCGCCCCACTGTGTAAGGCGAACGCCACTGCATCGGTGGCCCGCATGTGAAAGGTGTCGTCGGGGCCGTCAAGCGCGACCGTTGAGCTCAGACAGAGATGGAGCTTCTGCGCATCGGCGTGGAGCTGCCCATCCTCGACGCTGAGTGTCACCGGCAACCGGGCAAAGCCTGGCGCCGGATCGAAGACGTGGTGCATCGTCATCTCTCCGGCCAGGCACTCCACCAACCTGATGACGCGAGCATGGTTATGCGGCTTCGCGTGCTGGACGACGCTGTGCTCATCGACCGGCATGAAGTCGGTGATGACGACCACGCCAGTCCCGGTCGCGAAGACCGTGTCGAGGAGATTGGTGCGGTCCCGATACCGCTGGTGGACCTGATGCGGCTCGTCCGGATGGAGTTGCCAGCTCCCACCTCGGCCTGCATCGAGGATCCGAGCGAAGACCGCCTCATCATCGAACCGTGGCAGGCAGAGCCAGTCGATGCTGCCATCCACCCCGACCAGCGCCGCCGAGCGGCAGTCGCCGATCAGCCCGTAGGCCCCGATCGGGAGATACCCGTCGATCCGCTCGTGCGAGACGGTCCGACCCCTGGGATCCGATCGGCTAGTACTCGTCCTCGGGGCGCGAGTCATCGTCATCCTCGGAATCGGCACCGGGCGGCGTCTCCTCGGCGTCGGACTGAAAGGTGCTCATCCCCAGCTCCCCGAGGTCGTCCTCGGCATCGTCTGCCGCCGGTCCGCCGATGATCTCCTCACCGTCCTCATCGACCTGGCGAGAATCGATCTCTCGGGATGCCAGCAGCGAATCCTTGGCGTACGGACGGAATTCCTCGCGGCGGCCGCCCTTGGCCAGCGGGAAGGACGATTTCCGCGCGTTCTCGGCTGCCTGGTAGGTCTCGCGAAGGATGATCTCGACCCGTTCGTCCTCGAGCCTGGCCACGGCGGCCGAGTAGCGGTTCCCCGTCTCCATGAGGGGGACCAGCCGCCGGGCGATCTTGGTGTCGACCTCGCCGAGCGAGACCCCTCGCGATGTCTGAGCACGGAGCGTCGACCCTTCCCGGTAGAGCTCCACGACGTCGCCGGGAGCGATCGCGACCGTGGCCGACTTCGACGGTGCGCTCAGGACCGTGATGGCGCTCTTGCCCGGCTCCTCGGTGAACAGCTCGACGTCGATGGCTGCCGCGGAGCCGGCCGCCGTGCTCTTGCTCTCCAGCATCGCTGTGAGCTTGCGCACGTTCTTTTGCGCGATCAGGTTCAACGGGTTGAGCTGGAGCGAGGCCGAGTAGGAGGCAAGCGCCTCCTCGCGCTGGCCGAGCTCGGTCAGCGCCTTGCCGATGCGGTTGAGGGTGTCCTCGTCCACGCCATGGCGCTCGACCAGCGACTGGTTCACAGCCAGCGCCTCCGGCCAGCGGCTCTCGAGCGCAAGCGCGATAGCCTCATCGACGAACAGGCTGCGAGGCTTCACACGTTCTTCAGACACCAAACACCACTCCGGATTCAAGGGTCAATGACCGCTGCGAGTGCGCTCGCTCCCGACCCACGGCCGAGAGAGGCAATCGGGTTCGCTATGATACCTGCTCAGTGAGGCGCGTCCGTTCCCTTTGCGATCTCTTGACACCGCGCCGGCCATGACGCGGATTATTTCGGTCGCGAATCAGAAGGGCGGTGTGGGCAAGACCACGACCGCGGTGAACCTCGCGGCAGCCATCGCCGAGGCGGGTCCGAAGGTCCTCGCGGTCGATCTCGATCCCCAGGGTCACCTGACCATCAACATGGGGTGCCGGCGGCCCGACGAGCTGGAACGGACGATCTACGACCTGCTCACCGACCATCGCGTCAACGTCGCCGACGTGCTGCTCTCATCCGATGGGATGGGACTCGATTTCATCCCGGCCAACATCGATCTCAGCGGCGCGGAGCTGCAACTGGTCACGGAGTTCGGACGCGAGTCGATCCTCAAGGAGAAGCTCGAGCCCATCGACGGCATCTACGACTACGTGGTGATCGATTGCCCACCGTCGCTCGGCCTGCTCTGCATCAATGCGCTGGTCGCGTCGACGGACGTGATCATCCCGCTGCAGTGCGAGTACTTCGGGATGAAGGGGATGCAGCAGCTGCAGCGCACCATCGATCGCGTGCGAGCCAAGCTCAACAGCCATCTGCGCGTCGCCGGCATCCTGCCGACGCTCTACAAGTCGCGCACCCTGCACAGCCAGGAGGTTCTCGACCTGGTCAAGGGCGCGTATCCCGACCTCGTGTTTCCGATCACTGTCGACTCCTCGATCAGGTTCGCCGAGACGCCGCTGGCGGGCCAGTCGATCCTCGAGTACGCCCCGAACTCACCAGGGGCTCGCTCCTATCGGGCCCTCGCCAAAGCCGTCATCGCCCAGGATCACGGCGACGACGACACCATCGAGGTCTCCGGGAGCGCGGAACGTCCACGCGAGCGGGTGCGCGCGGCCCGACGGTGATGCGCGGATTTCGCCGCGCCCAGCTGCGCGGCAGCGACGAGCTGTTCCGCTCCGCGGAACCCGAACAGCTCGATGCCCCGCTGTCGCCCGGTGTCAACGACGATGCCGTCCACCCGGTCCCCTCTGCCCCGGCTCCGCACATGCGCTCGGTACGTCTGACCGACGACGAGCTGCGGATCCTGTCGGAGGCGGTCCAGCACCTGAAATTCCCCGCCAAGGCGCCAACGCGCCCGTCGGTGGACGACTTCGAGAAGCTGGAGGTCCTCCGCCAGAAACTGCTCGACGCCCTGTGATCACCACCCGGTCTCGGGGCTAGCCGAAGGCACGTGGTCATCGGCACGCTGACCGTCACGATCCAGGTACCGGACAGCGAATCCCTCAAGGACAAGCGTCAGGTGGTGCGCTCCCTCACCACCAAGCTCCGCAACACCTTCAACGTGGCCGTGGCCGAGGTCGCCGACCAGGACCTCTGGCAGTCGGCGGTGATCGGGGTCGCATGCGTGAGCTCGGACAGCCGCCACGCGGACGAGATGTGCCAGAAGGTGCTCCGTTTTGTCGACGATCATGGCGAGGCGCTCGTCCTCGGCTCGCATTTCGAGCTGATCCACGTCTGACCAGGCCCCGCTGACGCGGGATCTCATCGAGGCCTACCAGGCGACGCTTCCCTTCACGCTCGACGAGTTTCAGCGCGAGGCGATCACCAAGCTCGAACACTCGCGCGGCGTGCTGGTGAGCGCGCCGACATCGAGCGGCAAGACTGTGGTTGCCGACTACGTGATCTGGCGCCGGCTCGATGCCCCCGGCTGGTTGCGACGGCCGAGCACCGATGCCGCCGACGTCGTGTACACGACGCCGCTGAAAGCCCTGAGCAATCAGAAGTACCACGACCTCTGCGAGCGCTTCGGGGAACATCGAATCGGGTTGATCACCGGCGAGCACACCATCAATGACGGCGCGCCTGTGCTGGTGATGACAACCGAGATCCTGCGCAACGTGCTCTACGACGAGCCTGCGCGTGTCGATCGAGTCGGCGACGTCGTGCTCGACGAGGTGCACTACATCGACGACTACCCCCGCGGCACCGTGTGGGAGGAGCTGATCATCGAGGCGCCGCGCCACATCCGTCTGATCGGTCTCTCGGCGACGATCAGCAATGTCGGTGAGGTTGCGGCGTGGATGTCCGGCCTGCGCGGCACCATCGAGACGGTCACCCGTACCGAACGTCCGGTTGCGCTCGAGATGTGGCTCGCCATCGACAACGCCCTGCATCCGCTCTTCGACAAGGCCGGTAACGCGGCACGGGGGACGCTCGAGCTCGCACAGGCGGATGCGGTGCAGCAGCCGCGATTTCGCGAGGCACGGCACGCGCCCGATAACGACCTGCTCCAGGTGATCGCGGTGTTGCGCCGGCGCTCGATGCTCCCCGCCATCTACTTCATCTTCTCGCGCCGCGGATGCCGGGAGGCGCTGCAACGATGCGGCGTGCACGGCGTCGACCTCACTAATGATGACGAGAAGGAGCGCATCGACATCGCGATCACCGAGCGGATGTCGGCACTGAGCGACGAGGATGAGCGTCAGTGCGTGCTGCTCGAGCTCGACCGCCGTCTGCTCCGCCGCGGGCTCGCGATGCACCACGCCGGTCTACTCCCCTACGCGAAGGAGACCGTGGAGCGCCTCTTTCAGCAGGGACTGATCAAGGTCGTGTTCGCGACCGAGACACTTTCGCTCGGTCTCAACATGCCGGCTCGGTCCTGCGTCATCTCGACCTTCACGAAGTTCGACGGCGTGAGCTTCGCCTCCCTCACCAGCGGCGAGCTCACCCAGCTCATGGGGCGAGCCGGACGCCGCGGCATCGACACCGTCGGGCACGGAGTCATCCTCAAGGAGAGTGACGTCGAACTGCGCGACATCTACGACGCTGCCATCTCCGGCGAGTTCGCGGTCGACTCGAAGTTCTCCCCGACCTACACGATGGTGCTCAACCTGCTGCGCACGCGCTCCGCGGAGGCGGCCGAGCTCCTCCTCGACAGCTCGTTCGGGCAGTACCAGGCGCTGGAGCGTTCCGCTCGGTGGGGGCACCGCAAGGCCAATCTCGAGGCCGAGCTCCACGATCTGCGGCTTCGACGCTTCCAGCACCCGCGAGTCCCCTGTACCGAGCGCACCCTGACCTCGTACCTCACCACCACAACGCAGCTCGGCGAGGCGCAGCTCGCGTTGCGGCGGGTCAAGCGCGGGCACTGGACCGACGCGCGCCGCGGCCGGTACGGCAAGGCCGGATCCGATCCCGGGCAGCGGTTCGAGGCATTGCGCAGGACCACGCGCTCGCTCCAGGACCGGCTCAACGAATCACCCTGTCGCAATTGCCCGTACTTCGGGGAGCATCGAGCTCACCACCACCGGATCGCGGATATCGAGACGACCCTCGCCGGCGCCGAGGAGGAGCTCGAGCGGGCCCAGCATCGCTTCCGCCAGGAGTTCCGGGCCCACCGCGCGGTGCTCCGCGCCGCCGGCTTCCTCGACGGCGACGAGCCCACCGACCTCGGGCGCCTCGCATGCTCGCTCTACGGCGAGAGCTCGCTGCTGGTCGCCGATGCCATCGCCTCCGGGGTCCTCGATGGGCTGAAGCCTGAAGAGCTCGCCGCGACCCTGGTCAGCCTGGTCGCCGAGGACCGCGGACGCGAGCGTCCCCAGCCGTCGCGCCGTCACTTTCCCACGCCGCGCATCGAGGAGCGGCACCGGCGCCTCAGAACCGCCATGCGCCGGTTCGTGGAGCTCGAACGCGAGCATGGCCTCGAGACCATGCCGCCGCTCTCGCTCGAACAAATCCGCCCCGCGTACGAATGGGCGTCGGGCGTGCCGCTGGCGGATATCGAGCCGCCGCCGGGAGCCGATACCGGTGATGTGGTGAAGGCGGTGAAGAGCCTCTACTCGCTGCTGCGTCAGATGGAGCAGGCGCTGCGCGGACATGCGCTGCATCCGGTGGTCGCGCTCGCGCGCGAACGGGTTGAGCGCGACCTCATCCGCCGCATCTGAGCGTTCGCAACATCCCGTCACGGCGGCCACTAGCGAAGAAACGCGGCGTCCGTGTTAGCATGCCCGCACTGTGCCGACACCAAGAGTTGTGCTCGCAACCATGATCATGCCCCGCGGAGGTTTCCGAACGTAGGGGCGCACGCGCCCACGTTGGGAAGCCTCCCGGACCATAAGCCCGGGAGGTTTTTTTATGTCCACCATCAGCCTGCTCGAACGCTACGGTCGAGCTCCCTCAGGAGCTCATGTCAGCTGTCTCGTCTGTCGCGCCTGCGGTCATGAGACCCCGGTCGAGGCGACCAACATCTGCGACCGTTGCTTCGGCCCGCTCGAGGTTCGATACGACTACGAGGAGGTTGCGCGGCGGATTTCACGCGAGAGCATCGCCGCAGGTCCCGCCAGCATCTGGCGGTATCGCGATCTCCTGCCCGTCGACCTCGAGGAGACCGAGCCGATCACGCTGGGCGAGGGTTTCACGCCGCTGATCCACGCGCGCAACCTCGGCGCCGAGCTAGGGCTGCGCAATCTCTACCTGAAGAACGACACCCAGAACCCGACGGGATCATTCAAGGATCGCGTGGTCAGCGTCGCCGCCACCTGGGCGCGCGAGCACGGGCTGACCACCATCGCGTGCGCGAGCACCGGCAACCTCGCCAATGCAGTCGCCGCCTATGCGGCCCACGCCGGACTGCGCGCCGTCGTGGTCGTCCCCAGCGACCTCGAGCCCGCCAAGATGATCGGGACCTCGATCTTCCGCCCGACGATCATCGCTGTCGACGGAAGCTACGACGACGTCAACCGCCTCTGCACCGAGCTCGCCGACTGCGTCGACTGGGGATTCTGCAATCTCAACCTTCGCGCCTACTACAGCGAGGGAAGCAAGACGCTGACCTTCGAGACGGCGGAGCAGCTCGGCTGGCGCCTCCCCGACGAGATCATCGTGCCGGTCGCCTCCGGGTGCCAGTTCGTCAAGCACCGCAAGGCCGCGGGGGAGTTGATCGATCTCGAATTGGTGGAACGAGGATCGCGTCTGCCGCGGCTCACCGGCGCCCAGGCTCTCGGCTGCTCACCGGTTGCGACCGCGTTCTCCGCCGGTGAGACGACCGTCGTCCCGGTCCGACCGTCGACCATCGCGCGCTCGATCGCGATCGGCAACCCGTCCGACGGTGCCGATGTCCTGCGCATCGCCCGCGAGACCGGCGGTGTGGTGGCGAGCGTCACCGAGGAGGAGCTCGTCGACGGCATCGAGCTGCTTGCGACAAGCGAGGGCCTCTTCGCCGAGACCGCCGGCGGGGTCACCGTGGCAGTGCTGCGCAATCTGGCCCGGGCGGGCCGATGGCAGGGAGACGAGACAGTTGTCGCCTACATCACCGGCGCCGGGTTGAAGACTGCAGACTGCGTCGCCGCCAGAGTTCCGGCGCTCACGCCCGTGCCCGCCTCACTCCGCGCCGTTCGGGAGCGCTACGCCGGCCTGATCTGACCTCACGTGATCGGACTGCTCGCCGGACCTTTGGCCTGAACATCGGTTTGCCCCGGCATCCGCCGTGGCATAGTGAACTCGATGTATCACCAGATCGCGCGCAACAAGCGCAAGAGCGTCATCGTGGTCGCGGCCTTCTTCATCATCTGGGCAGCGATCGGCTATGTGATCGGCTATATCGCCTCGGGTATGAGCGGCGCCATCTCGGGCGTCATCATCGCCGCGATCGTGGCGGGCCTCGTGGTGCTCTGGTCATTGACCTTCGGTCAGGCAACCGTGCTCGCCGTCTCGGGCGCGCAACCGGTCACGCAGGAACAGGCACCGGTGCTCTACGACATCGTGTCCACGCTGGCGATCGGCGATGGGCTGCCGATGCCGAAGGTCTACATCATCAACGACCCATCGCCCAATGCCTTCGCCACGGGCACGAGCCCGAAGAAGGCGGCGATCACGGTGACGACCGGGTTGCTCGCGATCATGAATCGGGAAGAGCTCGAGGGCGTGATCGGCCATGAAATGAGCCACATTCGCAACCTCGACGTCCGGCTGGTGCTGATCGTGGCGACTTCGGTCGCGCTCATCGGGCTGCTCGCGAGCCTGTTGTGGCGCTCGCTGTTCTTCACCCGCGGCGGCAACAACCGCGACAGTGGCTATCTGATCATCATTCTCATCGCCGCGGCGGCGCTGCTCTCGGTGGTCGCGGTGATCGTCGGTCCGCTCATGCAGTTCGCGCTGTCACGCTCACGCGAGTCGCTCGCCGACGCGAGCAGCGTCGAGCTGACCCGCAACCCCGCGGGACTGCTGCACGCGCTGCAGAAGCTCCAGCAGAACGACAAGCCGTTCGCGAAGATGACCCACGCCACCGCGGCAATGTGCATCGACGACCCGTTGCAGCATCACGGCGGATTCACACATCACCTCTTCGATACACATCCCCCGATCGAGCAGCGCATCGCCGCGCTCCAGGCGATGATGCAGGTCAAGGAAACCTAGAGCTCCGTCAGGAGAACCTGCACGCGGCGGTCGATCTCGTCGCGAATCTTCCGGACCTCGGCGAGAGGCCTGCCCGCCGGGTCGTCGAGCTCCCAGTCCAGGTACCGCTTTCCCGGGTAGAACGGACAGGCATCGCCGCATCCCATGGTGATGACCACGTCGGCTGCGGACACGAGTTCGTCGGTGATCGGCTTGGGAAACTCCTCGCTGATGTCAAGCCCGATCTCGCTCATGGCTTCCACGACCGCCGGATTGAGGCTGTCGGCCGGTTCGGAGCCGGCTGAGCGCACGCGGACCGCACCCTCCGCGCGATGGTTCAGCAGCGCGGCAGCCATCTGAGATCGACCGGCGTTGTGGACACAGACGAACAGGACCTCAGGACCGCTCGTCATGCCCCTCGCGGCTCCCGGGTCAGGCGGGTGGCGCAGGGGTCGGGGGCGGCGGCGCCGCAGCTGCGGGAGCCTGAGGAGCGAACGACACCGTCGGGGCGGCACGCTCGGACTCGGCCGCGGCGAAGAAGGCGAACGGCTGGAAGTGCAGCATCTGGCCGAGGATGCTGGTCGGAAACGTCTGCAGCGCGGTGTTGAAATCGCGCACGTTGCCGTTGTAGAAGCGTCGCGAGAATTCGACCTTGTCCTCGGTGTTGGTGAGTTGCTCCTGGAGGTTCAGGAACAGCTCGGATGCCTTGAGCTGCGGGTAGTTCTCGGCCACCGCGAGCAGTTGCCGCGTCGAGCTGGTCAACGCGTCCTCGGCCCCCGCCATGGCGGCTGGATCCCCGGTCTTTGATGCGGCCAGCGCATTGGTGCGCGCAGCCGTGACCGCCTCGAAGACACCACGCTCGTGGGCCGCATACCCCTGCACCGTGTTGACCAGGTTGGGGATGAGGTCGTACCGGCGCTTCAGCTCGACGTCGATGTCCGACCAGGCTTCCTGGGTTCGCGTCCGCAACCGGATCAGGCGGTTGAACCGGTACGCGACGTAGAGCACGATCAGGACGAGGATGATCACGACGATCAGCAGGACGGTCATGACCTCAGTGTCTCACTCCTCGCGCAACATCGCCTCGGGGACGCTGACTACTCGGTAGGGCATGTCGGTGATGTCGTAGTAGCGGATCGGTTTCTTGAGGCGCTTGGCGATGCCGATCTGCACCTTGACGCCGAGCGACGGGTTGCCGAACACCCACATTTGATCGGAGCGCACGATCAGGTTGTTGAACGCTTCGCGCACCACGTCCTTGGGCACAGTGTGCACGAGGTAGTAGTCGAACAGCATGAACGGGACGATCGGCACCTGTCCCTCGTCGAGGACGAACTTGGTGATGTGGTGACGCCAGTAGAAGTTGCGGTTGCTCAGCGCGCAGTAGATCAACTGCTTGGGCCGGCGGAGCGCGCGCTCGGCCTGCTCCGCGGGGCTCGCCTTCGGTGTCGGCGCGAAGATGCGCTCGAGAATGTCCTCGGCGTTCTTGACGGCCGGTTCAGCCGGAGCGGTGGCTTCGTCGCGAATCAGTGGTGCGCTCCCACGACGCCGAATGTCACGTTGGCGCAACCTTTCTCCCCGTCACAGCAAGTGCGAGAGCCGATGATAGCATCGCGATTCGTTCACCAAAGTCGCTCCGCCTGTGGCGGGCTCAGCCACCCGGGTCGGCCCACGCGACCATCTCCCGCAGCGTCAGGAGCGCCCGATCCAGCAGCGCCAATCGCGCGGGATCGTTCAGCCACCTGCTCTGCCCCGAGGGGTGCGGCAACGGCACCAGCACCGGCGTTCCGTGAGGCGCGCCGTGGATTGGAACCCCGTTCACCGTGTACGCAGCGCCGATCACGCTGTCGAGCCGCTGTCCCGGAAGAAATCGCTCGAGTGCCAGAGAGCCGATCGGGAGGATGAGCCGCGGGCGGAGCAACGCGAGCACTCCGTCGAGCCACGGAGCGCAGAGCGCCACCTCGGCCGCACCGGGCCGCCGGTCCCCGGCTCCGTCCGCGCGGCGTCCTGGAAAGCACGTGGTCATCGCGGTCATGTAGATGCGGTCACGCACATCGTCCTCGTCGCGGAAGCCACCACGAACCAGCCAGCGCATCAACTGGCGGCCGGCGCGTCCCGCAAAGGGCCTGCTCTGATCGTGCTCGACCGGGCCCGGCGCCTGGCCGACGAGCAGGATGTGCTGCCCGGCGTGGCCGCTGAACACGGGGTGGGCGCGCGCGATGAAGCCCGCATCCGCGCAGCGCGTGCACGCGCGCTGGGCGCGTTGCAGCGATCTCAGGGAGCGAAGCGGGACGGCCTGTGTCGGCATGCAGACCGACTCTGACTCGCCGGAGTAGCGTCGCCGAAGCCCAGGCGATATCATCTCCTCACCGCTCCTCACTCCCTCCGTCACAGTTGAGCGGCCGTCGTGGTCAGCCGTCGTACTACGAGGCTCCATGTCCGACGAGTCTTCTCGATCTGCCCGGCCCTACGGCCAGCGACGAAACGACGGCGCCCCTACATGGTGGGCCGCACTGGATCGCGCAGATCTTCCGGATAACGAGCTCGTGCCCGCCGCGCATCGACGCTGGTACGAGGATGCCCAACCGGTCGCCCCGGTCGTCGAGATCGCCGGCCGCGTCGAGCGAGCGCCGAAGCATCGTGGCTGGCTCATCGGCCTCCTGGTGGCGTTGGCCATCGCGGCGGTGCTGGTCGTCGAGTGGCTCAGCGATCCCAGCGAGCACGAGGCCTTCTTCATCACCCTCCTGATCGGCATCCCGGTAGGGCTGGCCTCGACCGTCACCATCGTGATGGCCCGCCGGAGCAGCTGACCGCGCCTTCGGCATCGCTGGTACTCAGGTGAGCGAAGACACGCCACGGCGGAGGGATCGTGTCCGGCGGGCTCGGCGCCCTCATCTCGACCCGATACCCGGCCTTGCGCTGCCCGCCGGCGATGACGAGACGTCCGCGGCCCCCTCGCTGCGTGAACGCTTCGAGGCGGCGATGGCACCAGGCCCCGCGGACGGCGCGGCGCCCCGCGACGTCGAGGTGGCGAAGACCCTCACCGAGGCCCCGATCGCACGGATCGCGGAGGTTGCGTACGGAAGCAACGGGGTCTTCCTCATCGAGCTCGACGCGCCTGACCCGGCGGTTCCCACCGAGCCGCTCCGCGCCGTGTACAAACCGGTTCGCGGCGAGCGCCCTCTCTGGGACTTCCCCCGCCGGACCCTGTATCTGCGTGAGGTCGCCGCGTACGTCGTGGACTCGGCTCTCGGGCTCCACCGCGTCCCGGTGACGGTGCTTCGGGACGGACCACTCGGCCCCGGGTCGGTCCAACGGTTCGTGCATGTGCTCGAGGAACCGTTGACCGCGGAACGGGCCGAGAAGCTCGAAACCCAGCTCCGCGCCGTCGCGCTGCTCGACGTGCTCATCAACAACGCCGACCGCAAGCGAACGCACCTCCTGGTGATCGACGGTCCCAGCGTGAAGGCGATCGACAACGCGCTGAGCTTTCTCCCCTACCCGCGCCAGCGCACTGCGCTGATCGCGTTGGGTGGCTCGCAACTCCCCGCGAAGCTCGCCCGGCGGGTGCAGGATCTTGCCGGCGATGCGACTCGGATGACCGCGCTGCAGACCAGGCTTCGCCGGCTGCTCAACGAGAGTGAGGTCGAAGCCTTCGGCCACCGCGTCACCGAGCTGGCCGGGGATCCGACCTTCCCGGTCCTCGACGCCTGGGATGGCCGACCCTTTGAGTGGTGGTGAAAAGCGGCCCGCCGAAATCCGGCGGGCCGCCTTGAGGGGGAGGAGGGGACGCTAGCCCGTGGTGCCGGTCGAGCCGCTCATGTTCGGGCACATGGTCGTCGTCGATGGCGCTTTCGTCGCCGGCGTCGTTGGTGACGGCGTCGCGGTGCTCGCCGTCAGGTTCGCGGCACTGCTCGAGGCCGTGGCGTTCGATGCAGCGTGTGCGATCACGAAGCTGCCGACGCCCGTGCCGGCGAGCAACCCGACCGAGAGCAGCGCCGTCGCCGCAATCCTGCGCATACCTGTCCTCCGCTTGGCCGGCTCGTCCGGGGGCGGGGGCGGTGGGATGAACTGGTCGCCGTCCATGGTGTTGTACCTCCTGGGTGGACTGACGTTTGACGTTGATCAGCGTCGCGCCTGCCCGTGAGAACGCTGTGGGCTTCCCCTTGGAGATTGCTCAGAGTTGCGAGCGCTGCCTCCATGGCTACCCTGATCGGGTGAGCTTTGTCCTGAGCCACGTGGGGGATGCCCTGCGCATGTCGTTCGACATGTTCTGGGAGGTGCTGTGGCCACTCGCGCTCGGCTTCCTTCTCTCCGCGTGCGTCGAGACCTTCGTGTCGAAGCAGGCGATATCGCGGCTGCTCGGCCGCGACGGGGTTCGCTCAGCGAGCCTCGCAACCCTGTTCGGCGCCGCGTCGTCATCGTGCTCATACGCTGCTGTGGCGATCGCCCGCTCTCTGTTTCGCAAGGGAGCGAGCCTTCCCAACGCGATCATCTTCGAGTTCGCATCGACCAACCTGGTCTTCGAGCTCGGTCTCGCGCTGCTCATCCTCCTCGGCTGGCAGTTCGTCGCCGCGGAATTCGCCGGCGGATTGGTCATGGTGGTGCTGCTGGCGCTCGTCTTCAGGGTGACCCTGAGCCCACGGCTCATCGACGAAGCGCGTGTGCAAGCGGATCGCGGCATCCCCGGGAAGATGGAGGGCCACGGGGTCATGGACATGTCGGTCACCGAAGGGCCGCTGCTCCGCCGGGTCGTGTCTCCGCAGGCGTTGACGTCAGTCAGCCACTACTTCTTCATGAATGTCTACGGGCTGTGGTGGGATCTGCTCCTCGGGTTCCTCATCGCCGGTGCGATCGCGGCATGGGTCCCGGCGGCAGTGTGGTCACACCTCTTCGCCGGTGGCGGCGGGTTCGGTCCGGCGCTCTCGAGCGCGCTGATCGGCCCGCTCGTAGCCCTGCTGAGCTATGTGTGCTCGGTCGGCAACGTGCCGCTCGCGGCGGTGCTCTGGCGAAATGGCATCGGCTTCGGCGGCGCGATCGCGTTCATCTTCGGCGACCTGATCATCCTTCCGATCCTCAACATCTACCGAAAGTACTACGGCGGCCGAGTGGCGATCTACCTCGCGGTGGTGTCGTACCTGACCATGGCCGCGGCCGGGTTGATCGTCGGGTCGATCTTCAGCGGGCTCGGCTGGGTGCCGGGGAGTCGAGCGGTGGCGGCGCTCAACAGCGCGGTCACGTGGGACGCGACCACCTACCTCAACATCGCGATGCTCGCGCTCATCGCGCTGCTGCTGGTGCGCTTCCTTCGCACCGGTGGTGTCGGCATGCTCCGGATGATGGACATGCCGCCTGAGCGTGCCGCCCACGCAGCCTGATGTCGGCCTCCTGGGCTACGGCTTGCAATTCGCCGCTGCAACTCGTATACCAGTAAGAGCGAAGGAACGTCATGAAATCTCAAGGCAGCGCCTGGCTCAACCGGCTCGGAGCGTCCAAGCCGTTCTTTTCGGTCGCTGATGAGCGCCAGAGCCGCGAGGCCTGGGCGATGGGCGGTCTCGCCGCCGGCGCCATCCCCGAAGCGGTCCGCGCGAGCCACGGCTACCAGGCGCAACTCCCAACCGATGCGCGGGCGGAGCCGCGAGAGGCGCGCCCCGGCGACTTCTTCCGCAGTTAGAGGCTGGTACGCCCGGAGGGACTTGAACCCCCGCACCCGGCTCCGGAGGCCGGCGCTCTATCCAACTGAGCTACGGGCGCCCGTCGCGGCTCGCCGGGACAACCGTGGCCAGTATACGGCTCAGTCGGAATCGTCCTCGGAGGCGAACATCAGGCTGTCCTGGACCTCGTAGAGCGCGTCCATCCACTCCGAGATCTGCAACTCCCGTGGCGAACGCCCGACGAGGTGGGTGTCGTTGCTCACCAGCGCCACAGCCCGCCCCACCAGCTCGTACGGCACCTCCACCTCATCGGCAAGGTTCAGCTTCTCGAACTGGTCGATGAGCTCATCGATATAGCGGATCTTCTGCCGGCGCGCGTTGCGTGCTTCGCGCAGCGAAGTCCAGCGAGCTTCCAACTCGCCGATCTCCACGCAAGTCTCCTGGATCATCAGACCAGCACCCTCACACCTCTACCCCTGTAATAAGTTCCATCGTATGTCGCAGGATCGAGCCGGTCAAGAAGCGCGTTTTCCCGCCCTGCGTGTGATTCGCGTGGCACGCACCCGGAGCACCCAGGATGTCGTCCTGCGGGCGGCTCGCGAGGGTGCCCGCGAGGGCTACGCCTGCCTCGCCACCGAGCAGACCGCGGGGCGCGGACGGCAGGGGCGGCAGTGGGTGGCCCCCGCCGGATCAGCGCTGCTCGCGTCGGTCCTGGTCCGCCGTTCCCGGGCTGTGGCAGGCGGCATCCCCTTCGCCGCAGGGCTCGCGCTCGTCGATGCGCTTGCCGGCGACTACAGGGTCGCGGCCGGTCTGAAGTGGCCGAACGACGTGCTGGTGGACGGCCGCAAGCTGGCGGGCATCCTCTGCGAGGTCGAGCCCGCGGCAGGTGAGGACCACCGCGTCGCGGTTGCCGTCGGCCTGGGCGTCAACCTCCGCGTGGAGTCGTTCGCGGATGGCGTTCAAGGCGTGAGCCTGCACACGCTGGTGGCCAGCCCACCGGGAGCGGCGGAACTCCTGATGGCATGGAGTGACGCGTTGAGCAACCGCATCGCCATGCTCGAGCAGGGCGGGTTCGGCGCGCTCCTGACCGACTGGCGCCGCCACGCGGTCGGCCTGGGCGGACCGGTATCGGTGCAGAGCGCATCGGGGATCATCAGAGGTGTGGCGGTCGACGTGGCTGACGACGGCGCGCTGCTCGTGGAGGCGTCAGGTCACACGCATCGATTTCTCGCCGGCGACGTGCATCTCGGGGCCTCTGACGGCTGATGGGCGCAGTCCTGCCCCGGATGACGGCGCTACGCCGCTGGACCCGGGGTTGGAGATGCGGACGGTGTCGCCCCAGGCGATGACGAAGGGGAGGCGGTCGGTGCCGTCGCGGATCCGGATCCAGTGACCTTGATCACGCCCTTCATGTTGGGAGCGTGAATGGTGCAGAGGTAGTTGTAGGTGCCGGGCTTGGTGAACTTGACCTGCCAGGTGGCCCCGGGCGCGAGCGTGCTGTCGGTGAGGCAGGCGTCGTTGTTGTCCTGGAAGGTGACCGTGTGCACCACCGAGCCGGTGTTCTTGAACTCGATGACGTCGCCCGCCGCGGCGGGCAAGGAATCGGGGACGAACACGAGGTTGTCAGTCGCCTGAATGGTCTCCGCCGCCGTCGCAGTTCCAAGGGAGCTGACCGCGGCCGAGCCGTTGCAGGCTGCCGGCGCACTGCTCGTGCCACCGCCCGGCTGACCGTTGCCACAGGCGATAACCCCGATGGCGACACACACTCCCAAGCCGACCGCAAGCGTGCGCAGATGAGTCATGTGCATCTTCGGAGGCATCTTAAGGGATGGGTTCGCCGAGACGTCTCGGCACTCAACGGAGCGCCTCGGCGATCCGATCCGCCGCCAGCTCCTCATCCCGGCCGGGGTCGGAGAAGAGGCGCATGAAGACGACGATGATGGCGATGAAGTAGACGATGTTCCCGACGCCGAGCATGATCACGCCGCCGTACTGCTGATCGGTGAGCGCCGACACCCCCCAGAGCCGAGGCGCCTGGACGTAGAAGCTGTAGATCGGTGCCGATGCGAGTGCGAAGATGATGCCGAGGACGGTTGGCGGGATCCCCGCAATGCTCAGCGCGGCGATCTTGGTGAGCGGACTCACCGTGCGCGTCCGCTCATCGCGAATCGGGTCGACCACCGGCCACCACACGATGACCCCGACCCCGATGAAACTGAGGTGCTCGACGATGTGCACGGGAACCGTGGTCAGCGTCGTGTCGTACAGCGACGGGACATGCCAGAGCAGCAATACTGCGTTGAAGATGGTCACCGCCGGCCACGGGCGGGTGATCACCCACCATACGGAGCGCAGCGTGCTGTGTCGGTCGCGGGGCGCCGGGCGAGCCCCGGCGATCCCGAGAAGGAGCAACGGCGGCGCCACCATCATGAGCAGCATGTGCTGGACCATGTGGAGCGAGAACAGGTAGTAGTCGCCGCCCTTGTCGATCGGTGATTCGAGCGCGATGAACGCGAGCAGGAGCCCGGCGAAGAAGAACACCGGCCTCAGGCGCGGATGGCGAAACCACGGGGTGACATCGTCGTCCGGGCCGATCGTGCCGCGGCGCATCGCGATGATGTAGCCGGCGGCCACTGCAACCAGGCCGCAGATGACTGTGGGATCCCACGTCCAGTCGCCGAACCCCAGATGTGCCGTCAGTGCCCTCCGTCCTCCGGGAGCTCCAGGTACTCAGCCCTCGCGCCGCGAGCCCAGAAGAAACACGTGACGATGAGGTAGATCAACCCGATCCCCCACATGGCCGGCCCCACGACCGCCCGGATGTCGGTGAGAAAGCCGGTCAGCGTGATCGCGAGGGCGAGTGCGAGGTTGATCGGGACGAAGCTCGGGGGAGGCAGATGCGGGTGCTCGTGCTCCACATCCTCGTCATGGGTCGCTGTCGCCACCGCGTCGTCGCTCACCGACCCTCCTTCATTTCGTGACGGCGAGGAAGATCGCCGCCCAGACGAACGCCGCACCCATGAGGATGAGCAGCATGACGAACATGGCGGCGCCCATTCGCATGTTCCTGCGGGCGAGCTTTCGGTTCATCGGCGCGTCCTCCTCAGAGCCCTGTCACCCGGTCGATCGCCATGATCGCGAAGAGCAGAGCCAGGTAGATCATTGAATGGTAGAAGAGCCGGCGTGCCGAGCGCGCCGTCGGGCGCCGGGCGGCGACCACGGCGTCGGCCAGCAGGATCGCGTCGAGCACCGCCGCGCCCCCGAGGTAGACGGCCCCGAAGGACCGGGTGAGCAGGGGGAGCACGGTCACCAGGCAGAGCACGATCGTGTAGAGCACGATCTGATAGCGGGTCTGGCGGTCGCCCTGGACGACCGGCATCATCGGGACGCCGGCGCGGGCGTAGTCGTTCTTGATCAGCAGCGAGAGCGCCCAGAAGTGCGGAGGCGTCCAGTAGAAGACGACCGCGAACAGGAAGACCGCGGTGATATCGAGGCTGCCGGTCACCGCCGACCAGCCGACCAGTGGCGGAATGGCGCCGGCCGCGCCGCCGATGACGATGTTCTGCATCGACGAGCGCTTCAGCCACATGGTGTACACGAACACGTAGAAGAGCAGGGCGAGCAGCGCCAGGCTCGCTGAGAGGACGTTCACGGTCGTGGCCAGCAGGGCGAATGACGCTGCGCCGAGAAAGACGCCGAACGTCAGTGCCTGACGGGGCTCGATGCGACCCGAGGGAAGCGGCCGGCTTCGGGTCCGTCCCATCGTCTGGTCGATATCGCGGTCGAACCAGCAGTTGATCGCGTTTGCACCTGAGGCCGCGAGCCAGCCGCCGGCGACGGTGAGCAGGACGAGCCGCCAGCCCGGCCAGCCTCGGTCGGCAATCACCATGGCCGCGACCGCGGTGACCTCGAGGAGGAGGATCACCCGAGGCTTGGTGAGCGCGACGTAGTCGCGGGCGACGTCGGCCATGCGGCGGCGCGGGAGGACGTCGAGGCTGACCGCGACGGTCACGACTGCGCCACCTTGGCCTGGGGCCGCAGCGCGTCACCGCGCTGGGGTGCCGCCGCCGGGACGGGCTCGTTCATCGGCAGGGTGCTCACCACCGCGACCAGGACCACCGACCCCCATAGCAGCGACGCGAGTGCGATGTGGAGGCCGCGAACCCATGCGGGGAGGCCGAGGAGCACGACCAGCGCACCCGCGGCCACCTGCAGGACGAGCAGCAGGTTGACCGCCATCACGCCGATGCGGACCACGCGGTCGCCGCGACGACGGCCCGCGATCATGGCCATGAGACCGCCGAGCAGCAGAACGACGACGAGCGCGACGACGCGGTGCGCGACGTTGATGGTCGCCGCCTGGCCCGTCGGCAGCGAGAAGCCGCTCCCGCACAGCGGCCAGCTGGTGCACCCGCCTCCGGAGCCGGTCTCCACGACGAACGCGCCGCTCAACGCCACCAGGTAGGTGGCAACGACCGCGATGATCACGGGCAGCTTGACTGAGGGGGCGAGCGCACCCGACAGGCTCGGGCTTCGGCCTGGCGTTCCGACGGTGCAGGCGACCACCGCGACGTAGATGAGCACCGCGAACAGGAGTAGCGCGTTGGCGAGGTGGATCATCACCACGCCACCGGGAAGGTTGTACTCGACAGCGAGCGCACCGAGAGCGATCTGCACGACGAAGAGCGCGGCGGCGATGCTGGTGCCGACCAGGATCCTGCGCTGATGCCGATGCCAGATCCACGTCGACACCGTGAGGATGATCACCAGCAGCGTGCAGATCGAGGCGATCCAGCGGTGCGTGAACTCGATGAGCGTGTTGATCTGCCATGCGGGCAGCAGCGATCCGTGGCAGAGTGGCCACTGGTCGGTGGTCCCGCAGCCGTTGCCGCTGCCGCTGACGCGCACGATCCCGCCCCAGACGATGAGCAGGTACGTCAGGATCGCCGTCCACACCGCGAGGCGGCGGAACCCTGCCGACGGCCGCGCGGGAATCACGGTGCCACCAGCGCTACGCGGGTGCTCCCGACGCGGCGGCCTTCTTGCCTGCGATGCGCTTGTCGCGAACCGGCCTCAGGCTGAACACCTCCTGCTCCTCGTCGAAGTTCCAGGCCGGCGGCGGCGACGACGTTGCCCACTCGAGGGTGTTGGCCTCCCACGGATCGTCCGGCGCCGTCTTCGGTGCACGCATGCTGATCACGAAATTGATCATGAAGACCGTGATCGAGATGGCGATCACGAAGGCGCCGAAGGTGATCAGCGAGTTGAGATCCCCCCAGCCGCGATTGTCCAGGTAGGTAGCGATCCGTCGCGGCATCCCGAGCAGGCCGAGCGCGTGCATCGGCAGGAACGTCAGGTTCATGCCGATGAACATCAACCAGAAATGCAGCTTCCCGAGCTTCTCGTTGAGGAATCGCCCCGTGACTTTCGGGAACCAGTAATAAAAGGCAGCGAACACGCCGAAGACGCTGCCGCCGAAGAGCACGTAGTGAATATGCGCCACGACCCAGTAGGTTCCGTGCACCAGCCGGTCGACGGCGAGGCTGCCGAGGTAAACGCCGTCAATGCCACCGATCAGGAACATCAATAAGAACCCGGCGGCGAAGAGCATGGGCGTGTCGTATTTGATGCTCCCTCCCCACATCGTGGCAAGCCAGCTGAAGATCTTCACCCCGGTCGGAACGCCGATGACAAAGGTTGTGAAGGCGAAGAACGTCTGCACCACGAGCGGTAGTCCGGTGACGAACATGTGGTGCACGAAGACGATGAACCCGAGCACGGCGATCGCTGCGATGGACGCCGCCATCGCCTTGTAACCGAAGATCGGCTTTCGACTGAACACGGGGATGATCTCGCTGATGATCCCGAACGCGGGCAGGATCATGATGTAGACCGCCGGGTGCGAGTAGAACCAGAACACGAACTGGTAGAGCAGCGCGCTGCCGCCGTTGACCGGGTCGAAGAAGTTGGTGCCGATCTGGCGGTCGAGCAGGTTCATCGCCAGTCCGGAGGCGAGGAACGGAGATGCGAGGACGACCAGCGCCGCGGTGATCTCCTGCGCCCATACGAACAGCGGGAGCCGCCCCCAGGTCATGCCCTTGGCACGCATGTTGTGGATGGTCGCGAGGAAGTTGATGCCGCCGAGCATCGACGAGATGCCGACCAGGTGGAGTCCGATGATCCACAGGTCCTGGCCCATGCTGCAGCTGTAGTGGGCACCGGTGAGTGGCACGTACCCGGTCCATCCCGCATCACCCGGGCCGCCGGGGCAGAGCAGGCCGGCATGGGTGGTTGCGGGTACGAGGAAGCCCGAGTACATCACCAGGCCGCCGAGCGGGAGGAGCCAGAACGACAGCGCGTTGATGCGCGGAAACGCCATGTCGCGCGCACCGATCATCAGCGGGACCATGTAATTGCCGAATCCGGCCCACACCGGGATGATCCACAGGAAGATCATCGTCGTCCCGTGCATCGTGAAGATCTGGTTGTACTGCTCGGGCGTGAGAAACGTGTTCTGCGGCTCGGCGAGCTGGATCCGGATCAGCAGGGCCATGATGCCGCCGACGATGAAGAAGAAGAACGTCAGGAACAGGTACATGATCGCGATCTTCTTGTGGTCGACAGTGGTCAACCAGCCGAGGACGCCCTTCGACTTGTCGACGCGGGCAAAGCGTGCCCGGGGAAGCGTCGCGTCCATGACCGCCATCAAGATCCTCCGAGAGTGCACGACTTGCTAGTCGGGTCGATCGAGCCACTGGGATTTCCGAACACGCACGATTGGAACTGGTTCATGGGCAGCGCGATGACGTCGAAGGTCATGGTTGCGTGACCCACCCCGCAGAGCTCGGTGCACTGGCCGTAATACGTTCCCTGACGAGCCTCGATCGGCGCGGTGTTGACATCACCGGGAATCGCGTTCATCTGCTGACCGAGCGCCGGAGCGAAGAAGCTGTGGTTCACGCCGCATCCCTCGGTGGCGATCTCCTGCGCAAGCGTGCTTCCCGACGAGACCGAAGGACTCACCTTGCACGGCGGATCCGTGGACACGATGTTGAGGGCGACATCCGTGTTCTCAGGGAGGAACAGCGTACCGAAGCTGCGGACGCGCGCACCGCTGCTGCTCGCGCCGTAGTCGAACGTCCAGCTGAACTGCTGACCGATGACCGTGACCGTGTACTGCGTGCCCGTATGGATGTTGTTGATGAACGGCATGTTCGCCGCGGTGAGGCCGAAGAGTGAAAGAAACGTCGCCAGCGGAACCAGCGTCCAGGCGATCTCCAGCCTCGTGTTGCCGTGAAACTGCGGTGGATCATCAGCGTCGCTGCGGCGACGGAATTTCACGAACGCATAGAGCAGCAGTCCCGTGACGATGACACCGAGGACCACCGAGGCCCAGAACACGGCGGTGTAGACGCCGAGCGCTCGGTCGCTGATCGTGCCGCCATCGCCGAAAGCGCCGGCATTGTTGACGCAACAGGTGGACTGTGCGAGCAGGTTCATCCGCGACGCAGGATGATCGCATAGCGGCGTTCAGCCGGGCAATCCGAGCCGTCTGAGGCCCCGGGTGGCGGGGACAGGATCAGCGCTGCCATATCTTGGTCTTGGTATTGATCTGGCGTTTCACAAGCTCGGTGATGTCGGTGTTGACGAGTGCGGCGCGATCCCACGAGCCGCGGTTTCCGGGTGGTATCGACGGGTCGGGAAGCACCTCGCCGGTCGCCGCCGATCGCTGGCGCCGCCGCAGCCGCCCGAGCAGCGATTTGGGAGCTTCCGAGCTCACAGCCGGAACATCCTGCGTTGCGCCGCGCGCTCGGTGTCGCCGGCGCCCATCGCGACCGCGCTCTGGTAGGCATCGATGATCGAGCTCGCCCAGACGAACAGGCCGGCCAGGAACAGGCCGATGAAGGCGAACACCGAGACGAGTGCGGTGAGCAGGAATAGTGCGCCCGAACCGTGGGTGAGCAGGCCGTGCCCGATCGACTGCCCGGCCATGATCAGGAGGACCGCGGGACCGATCGTGAAGACGGTCCAGAACAGGTAGTACAGCGCCTTTCGCGGATGCCCGGTGTAGAGCTGACCGAGCCCCGGGATGACCGAGAGTCCCGCGGCCAGTCCGGGGTTGGGGCGGCGCAAGGGGCTGACCCCTCCCGCCTCAGACGCCATCACCGGCGCAACGACACGTCCAGAGGGCGCGGCCGCCCAGTAGTGCACTCACGGTCATCGCCCGACGAAGGCCCGGTAGACGTAGTACGCGGCGAGCAGCAGCGTGCCGAAGGACCAGATGGCGACGAAGAGCACATCGCCCCAGCCGGCCTCGCCGGGATACAGCTCCGCAAGCAACGGTATGGGCATCTGCGTCAGTGCGCCTTGAAGTTCTCGAGCAGGAATTCGCCGTAGATCAGCACGAAGGTGAAGACGAGCAGGCTGAAGAAGACGACGAGAGTACCGATCAGGTCTCGCGCGAAGGTGCTGCGCCGTTTCACTGTGCTGCTCTCATGGAAGCGTGCTGTAGCTCTCCCAGTGGCGGATGAACTGGATGAGGATATTGATCTGCGTCTGGGTCAGGACCGGTGAGGTGTTCAGCACCGCACCGGGGCCGGGCGGATTGGTCTGCTTGTTGTAGTCACTGGCGATGCCGCCCCAGTTGGGCATGATGCTGCCGTAGTGCTCGAAATCGGTGAAGCCGTACTCGATGCAGCGGTAGTAATAGTCCTCGTTGAAGTAGCCGAGACGGTCCTGGTTGTTGAGAGGCGGCCCGGCGCCGCCCTCACCCTGCCCGCCATGGCA
Source organism: Candidatus Dormiibacterota bacterium (assembly GCA_003162415.1). Lineage (GTDB taxonomy): Bacteria > Chloroflexota > Dormibacteria > Aeolococcales > Aeolococcaceae > Palsa-851. The sequence continues at coordinate 62,953 of PMOL01000016.1, read as the reverse complement.
GCGGGCGCAGTTTGCGTAGTAGAGCTGCGCCCCCTCGGTGAAGGTGTAGACGGGGTTGATGATCAGGTTCTGGTGCGCGTCGGCCTCGTCGAGGCCGAGACGGTTGCCGTTGTGGCAGACGATGCAGCCGACTTGGTCGATGCCGAGTGGACCGGTCACCGGTGGCGTGGACGCACCGTAGTTAGTTGACGGATCGAGGAACGCGGGGAGCGGGCCCGGCTGCTGGACCGTCACCTTTGCGGCCGGCGCGGCGCCTGGCGGTGTATACGGCGTGTAGGTGAAGGGGGTGAAGCTGGTCGGTCCGTACGCCGCGAAGCTCAGCGACGGCGGGTAGTTCCCGCCGGTGGGGGTGATGTACGCGGGATGGATGCCGGTCAGGTGATATTCAGCCGCCAGCTGCTTGGCATTCGGCTCGTATTTGAAGAAGTCCTCGCTCAGCCGCTTCGCGGCTTCCACTGGCCCGATGGTGCCGATGTCAGGGACGTGGCACGAGATGCACCGCTCGACTCGGTACGTGTCCCCCTCGATGGTGGCCTGCGGAAAGGCGGGAAACAGCTGCTGGACCTGGACGTTGAAGTCCGAGCTCGGATAGTCCTTCAGGTACTGCGCCTGAATGGTGATGTAGGTCCGGCTGCTCGAGTCCTTGAATGCCGCCCAGCCGACCAGGCCGAGGAGCACGACGCTGAGCCCGACGAAGATGATCCTCGTCCTCATACGGGGGAGCTCAGTCCGGGGTGACCGAGGATGAGGGTCCAGTCCCAGTTGAAGGCTTCTCCACGGAAGAACTCACCGATGACCACGAACGCCACGGAGAGGCAGACAAAGACGGTGAACAGCACGATCGCCACCCTGCGATCCTGCGGGCGGCGGCTCGGGTTGCGGTCGAGGTACGGGGTCAGGATCATGAAGATGATCACGAAGCTCGGGAACGCGACGCCGGCCATGATCGGCGGGAAGCGCTCGAGCAGCTCCTGGAGGCCGACGAAGTACCAGGGCGCCTTGGCCGGGTTCGGCGTGATCGACACGTTGGCCTTCTGGAGCAGCGGGGCGTTGACCTGGATGGAGACCAACATCAGGAAGACGAAGGCCGCCAGGCCGGCAAGGAATTCCCGCCACACCAGGTAGGGGAACGTGACCACCGTCTCCTCGTCCTCGCGACGGCGGATGACCAGCGGGGTGTTCGCCAGCTCAGGTCCCGATATGGGCGCCTGCGGACGCGGCGTCACCGAGCCGCGTTGGTCGCGTCCTCCCTCGACGACAGTTGCCATCAGAGGCCTCCTGTGAACCCGTCTTTACGGACGCGCCAGAAGTGTACGACCATCAGCAGGAAGCCGATCAGGGGCAGGGCGATGACGTGTAAGACGTAGAAGCGAATCAGAGCACCTTGTGCTACCTGGTCGCCACCGAGCAGGAGATATCGGGTATAGGGCCCCACGATCGGGGCGTACTTGGCCATGTTGGTACCGACCGTGATCGCCCAGATGGCGAGCTGGTCCCAGGGAAGGAGGTAGCCGGAGAACGAGAGCAGCAGCGTGATCAGGAGCAGGAAGGTGCCGATCACCCAGTTGAACTCCCGGGGTGGCTTGTAGGCGCCCTGGTAGAAGACGCGGGCCATGTGCAGCCAGACGGTGATCACCATCGCGTGCGCGGCCCAGCGATGCATGTTGCGGATGATGTCGCCGAACACCGCGACGAACTGGAGATCCTTGACGTTCTGATACGCCGAATCCACCGAGGGGATGTAATAGAACATCAGGAACAGCCCGGTGATCGTCAGCAGGATGAACAGGAAGAAGGAGAGGCCACCGAGGCACAGCGTGTAGGACACGCGCACGGCGGACTTCTTGACCCGCACCGGGTGGATGTGCAGGAAGAAGTTGGTCAGCGCGGTGCGAGCTGCGACCTTGTCGTTGGTCGGCAGACCATGGCGGAAGACCGATCCCCAGAGTTGCGCGACGAACGCGCGGACCGGGTTCGCCTCGCCGGGGGTTGCGCTCATCTACCGAGGCCCCTCATTCGCGTAGCCCGCCTCCTCATCAGACCCCGAGGGTCTTGCCGTTGCTTTTCTGTGTGCTGATCAGCAGGCGCCATTGTGGCGCTTGATTGTTCCCTGGGCCACGAGTCGCCACCAGCGCGGCTCGATCCACCGCGAAGAACCCGTCCGGGGTGACCTCGATGTTCACCCAGTCCATCGGCCGCGGAGCCGGGCCGTAGAAGTTTGTCGAGTCGATGAAGTAACGGCTGCCGTGACAGGGGCACGCCCAGCCGTTGGGGAGCTGCTGGTTGGGCGCGCGGGCGCCGCGACCCTTTGCCACCGTCGGTGAGACCCCGGACCCGGTGGTCACGTCGGTGACGTAGTTCGGCGTGCACCCGAGATGCGTGCAGACCAGGTAAACGGCGTAGATGCCGGCGTCGTCGAGCACGACGGTGACGCGCTTGTCGGTCTCCGAAAGCACGTTGACGGGCGTCACGGCCTTGCCGTTCGCGACACCACCGGTGAGCTGATCAAAGGTGAACGAGGTCTTGAACAGGGCGGGCGCATTGCTCGATGCCTGGGGGAACATGAAGCCGAGGACCTTGACGCTTCCGACCAGGCTCGCGCCGGCAGCGGCGAGCCCACCCATGATCATCAGGAACTGACGTCTCGTCGTCTCGGCGCGAGCACGCATCCTCCCTCGCGGCGATTCGTACGGATTCAGCGCCATACAGTCCTCTCGAGGCGGTTCGTACCTGCGGCAAGTTTACGAGCTTCCGACACGGAAGCCGCCTGACCGGGGGTCGGGGTCCGCCTCATCCTGCTACAGGAGTGGGTTGCTCGCCGGAGGGGTGAGGATGTTGGCGAAGACGATCGCCGAAATCATGATCACTACGAATGCCACGATGATGGCGAAGCATCCGAAGTCAGTGCGGAGAGCGACTATGAGGCGTTCCATATCTCGTGTTCGGAGCGTCAGACGGCCGAAAGGATACGTCACCGCGTGCGCCACGCCGCGCGCCGCTTCAGGCATTCCCGTGGCGGCCGCCGGAGAGTAGCCTTGGGGGCCTGTGAGCGGATGGCGTGAGGTCGAGATCTACGGCACCTTCATCCGGTTGACGGGCGAGCTCGAGGTCATCGGCGCAGAACGCCTCAGCGACAGCATCAACCGGTTCGGTGCGTTCCTTCAGGTCAGGAATTCGCGTGCCGAGCCCCTCTCGACCAACTACCCGGTCCTGAGCCGGCTCGAGCCCCGCGTGACCATCGCCAAAGCCGGCGTGATCCTCGTCTCGCCGCTCGAGGAGATGCCCGACGGCAACTCGGCGATGTGGCGCGAGACCGTGCCCTACGCGGCGTCGATCAACACGTCGGCGATCTCGCTGGTCGGCGACGTGCACCTCTCGCCCGGCAACGACCTCCAGGATCACCTCGAGCGTCACCCCGGCGACTTCCTCCCGGTGACCAACCTCTCGGCCCTATGGATCACCGCGATCACCAACGAGACCCACGCCGTCCAGCGCGCCTTCGCGCTCCTGAACCCGGCCTCGATCCTGTCCTTCTCTCTCCGATAGGAAGAAAGGTCGAGCTAGTCCGGGTGGATGCAGCGCCCGAACTTAGACGGCGGCGAGGACCTCTTCGCGAATAGCGCGGTTCTGAGCGGACGCGCGGGCGAAGCCAATCCCCATGCAGACGAAGGCGATGAATGCGAATCCCATTGAGATGAACTCGTTGATGGCGCGCTGCCCGATACCGAGGGTGGCCAGACCGGTGCCGCCCAGGAAGGTCTTCTCCGCGGGGGCGCCCCAGACGGTCCCGATGAAGGCCATGAGCATCCAGAGGATCGCTATGAAGTGCCAGATGGCGGCGGTGCGAACCACGCCGTGGCGTGGCTTGGAGGTGAAATAGAACGCCACCAGCGCGATCACCATCAGCACCACGTACGCGTTGAAGATGACGAAGACGAGGAAGAAGGAGATGATCTGGGCAGTAGTGAGCCCGGTGAACCCGCTGATCGAAAACGGGAACGGGTTGTTGACCGCGAGCAGGTTCCCGAGCATCTCGATCCGGAAATGTACATCAGTCCAACGGTGACGTAACCCTCGACGCTCGCCTAAGCTTCTGTCGAGATGGCGATCCTTCACGCCCCCGCGTCCGCACCCGTCGGAGTCCCGCCCGGCAGCACCAAGACGGCGGCCATCCTCGGGATCGCGTCGTACCTGCCCGACGAGATCATCACCAACGCGCACCTCGAGGCGATGGTCGAGACGTCCGACGCCTGGATCCTCGAGCGCACGGGCATTCGCGAGCGTCGAAAGATCGCATCGGGGATGACCACATCGATGATGGCCGCAGAAGCCGGCCGCCGGGCGATGGCCGCCGCCGGCGTGGACAGCGTCGACGCGCTGATCGTGGCCACGGTGTCCCCGGACTCCCCGCTCCCGTCCACGGCCTGCCTGGTGCAGCGCCGCCTCGGCCTGGCGGGCATTCCCGCCTTTGACATCGCCGCCGCCTGCGCCGGTTTCGTCTACGGGGTTGCCATCGGCCGCGGCCTGATCGTGTCGTCCGGGATGAGCCGCGTGCTGGTCATCGCCGGTGACGCTCTGACCTCGCTCATCGACTACAAGGATCGGTCCACCTGCGTGCTCTTCGGCGACGGCGCCGGTGCCGCGGTGCTCGGCGTGTCCGATGACGGCGGCATCGAGGGGATCCAGTGGGGCGCCGACGGGGGCGAGGCAGATCTCATCTACTACGGCCCCAAGGCGGGTGAGGAGGACAGCGAGAACGGGTTGCGGATGTACGGCAAGGGCACCTTCCGGCTCGGTGTCGAGCGCATGGCCGAGTCGGCGCGGGCTGTCTGCGCCGAGGCCGGATGGTCGCTGAACGACGTCACGCTGCTCGTGCCCCACCAGGCCAACCTGCGAATCATCGAGGCCGTGGCAAAGCGCCTCGATCTGCCGCTCGACCGGGTGGTGATCAACATCGACCGGTACGGCAACACCAGTGGTGCGTCGATCCCAATCGCGCTCGCGGAGGCGGTCGAGACCGGCCGGATGCGCCAGGGTGACAAGGTGGTCTGCATTGCCTTTGGGTCGGGTGTGGTCTGGGGTGGCATCGCTCTGCGATGGATCGCGCCGACGGGGTGACCTCGCGGCGACAGGCGCCGCGAAACAGGCTTCAGGCGCCCGGACCCGAACTCCGGCCCACCGCACCAACCACCGGCACCGTCGCATGTCCTCGCTGCAAGCGCCGGTTCGTCGCCGAGCGCTACGCGGCCGACCTCAACGTCTGCTCCGAGTGCGGTCATCACGGTTTCGTCGGCGCCTCGCAGCGCATCGCGCAGCTTGCCGATCCGAACACGGCTGAGACGCTGGTCGTCGAGGTCGGCGATCGCGATCCCCTGGGGTTCGATGACGGTGTCCCCTACCCGCAGCGAGTGGTCAGGGCTCGCGAACGCACCGGCCTGCACGAGGCCTTCCTGACCGCCAGGGCTTCGCTCGCCGGCAACCCGGTCGTCCTCGCGTGCATGGATTTCGAGTTTCTCGGCGGATCGCTCGGCAGTGGCGCCGGCGAGATCTTCGCCCGTGCCTGCGAGCTGGCCGTCGCCGAGCGGCGTGCGCTGGTGGCGGTGTGCACCTCGGGCGGCGCGAGGATGCAGGAGGGCATCGCGTCGCTGGCCCAGATGGCTCGCTGCTCGGCTGCGGTTGCCGAGGTGATCGCGGCCCGCCTTCCCTACATCAGCATCCTCGGCGACCCCTGCTTCGGCGGTGTCACCGCGTCGTTCGCTGTCCAGTCGGATGTGATCATCGCCGAGCCGGGAGCGCGCATCGGGTTTGCGGGCGGCCGGGTCATCGAGCAGGCAACACACGACAAGCTCCCCGACGGATTCCAGACCGCCGAGTTTCTGCTCGCCCACGGGATGGTCGATGCGGTCGTAGAGCGGGGCCGCCTTCGCGACACGGTGGGGACGCTGATCCGCATCTATTCGGGACGAGCATGAGCACCACGATCGAGACGACCGAGCGCGAACGGATCGCGTTCGCGGCGGTCGAGCTGGCCCGCCATCCGGAGCGCCCGCGCGCGCTGCAGGTGATCTCGGCGATCACCGGAGGCTGGACGGAGCTCCGCGGCGACCGGCTCTTCGGCGACGACCGCGCAGTGGTCGGCGGCCCGGCGCGGCTCGGAAGCCGCTCGGTGATGGTGATCGGTCAGGAGAAGGGCACCGACCCGATGACTCGCGCGCTCCACAACTTCGGCATGCCCCATCCCGAGGGCTACCGCAAGGCGGTGCGACTCATGCGCCAGGCCGAGAAATTCTCGATGCCCGTGCTCTGCCTCGTCGACACCCCGGCGGCGCATGCGGGCATCGGCGCCGAGGAGCGTGGTCAGGCCTGGGCGATCGCCGATGCGCTCCTCTGCATGCTCGGGTTGCGCACCCCGACGGTCAGCGTGGTGCTCAGTGAGGGCGGCTCGGGCGGTGCGCTGGCGCTGGCGCTCGCCGACCGCGTGCTCGCCCTCGAGAACGCCGTGTACACGGTCGCTCCGCCCGAGACGTGCGCAGCCATCCTGTATCGCGACGCCGGGCAGCGTGCTCGTGCCGCGGCAGCGCTCCGCCCCGGCGTCGAGACCGCGCACCGCATCGGGCTCGTCGACGAGCTCATCCCCGAACCGCCGCCGGGTGCGCACGCGCACGCGCCGCTGGTGATTGCGGCCATTCGCGGAGCCGTGATCCGCAACCTCGACGAGCTGTGCGAGATCCCGATCGACGAGCTTGTCGCCCAGCGACAGCGGCGCTACAGAGAAGCCGGCGGCTGATTCTTCCAGACGGCGAGCAGCGCCGCCTCACGCTCCGGCGTCATGCCCACACGCGAGCGATTGGCGCTCACCACCTGCTGCCAGTCGGGGTGCTCACGCAACCACGACCACGTGTCCTGCACCGTGTTACGGGCGGGACGGCAGATGAGCCCCGATTGCAGTGCCCGTGACGAATCGCACGTGTAGAAGCTCGCCATTTCGCCGATCGGAGGCACCCAGATGGGCAACTCGGTCCACGGCTCGACCTTGTTCGAGAGGAGGAATTCAGCATCGATCCAGGTGAGCGATGCGCTCGAACCGGTGACCTCGCGGGAGAGCTCGAGCACTTCGTCCATCGTGGTGTGACCCGGACGGCTCAACACGTTAACGGCGCCGTTCAGGCTCGCTTCAATGGCGAACGCGGCGAGATCTCGTGCGTCGACGTACTGCACCGCGAGGTCGCGTGGTTCGGGCGCGAGCACCTCGCCACCGGCCGCGATGCGACGCAACCACCAGGGCAGACGTCCGATGTTTTCGCGCGGTCCAAGAATGAGCCCGGGTCGGGCGAAGACGCTGCGCTCGATGCCGAACACGCTTTCAATGGCGAGCTCTGCACCGCGCTTGTCGGCGGCGTAGTCGGTGGTGTCGGCGTCGGGCCGCGCGTCGACGGTCGGCGACTCCTCGGTGATGACGCCCTCGTGGGCATCCGCGTACACCGAGATCGTCGAGATGTACACATAACGAGCAGCATGTGGCTCGAGTGCGCGCGCCGAGGCGAGCACCACCCGAGGTGCTCGCGACCATGCGTCGACGACCATGTCCCACGTTTCAGTCGTGAGCGCATCGAGGTCGGCCGCCTTGGTGCGGTCCCCATGGACCACGCGGACACCGTCGGGTGCGGACCCGGTCTGGCCGCGGTGAAAGATGGTCACGTCATCACCACGCGCACGCGCCGCGTCGACCACAGCCGGTCCGACGAAGTCGGTGCCGCCGAGAACCAGGACCTTACGCGGCATCGAGCTGCGGCACGTGCCCGGCAGCCGTTTTCTCGGGCCGGCGCAGGAACAACGCGGGGATCACGCCGAGGAGCGTGAGGATGGTGATGAATGCGAAGGTCCGATCGAACGAGGTGCTGAGCGCATCCGAAGCGTAGGTCTGGCCGAAGTGCGCCACCACCGGCGCGACCTTGGTTGTGGCCGACGGCTGGCCGCCGTTCTGGATGAGAGACGCGTACTGCCCTTTCAGGGTGCTGCAGAACTCCGCCGTCGTGAGCTGATGTCCTGCCGGGGACGCGGCACTGAGCACTGCCGGCGACGGCGCGCACGATGCCTGACCGATCGCGGTTGTGAACTGCGCCGCGAGCACGGTCACCAGCACAGCGATGCCGATTGACGAGCCGATGCGCTGCAGGCTGTTGGAGATGCTCGAGGCACTCGAGCTGAGATGCCGCGGAACCCGTGCCATCGCTGCAGCCATCGATGGCATCATCGAGAAGCCCATTGCAAAACCACGCAGCAGCAGCGCGCTCACGACCAGCCAGTTCGACGATGTCGGGTGAATCTGGGCAAGCAGGAACCCGCCGCCCGCGAGCATGACCATGCCGGTCGCGACCACCGGACGAGGCCCGATGCGGTCGGTGAGATACCCACCGAGCGGCATGGCGACGGCCGCGGTGATCGCCTGTGGGAGCAACAGGAGTCCCGTCTCGAGCGGGCTGTATCCGTGCACCTCCTGGAGGTAGAGCGGCAGCAACAGCATCCCGCCGAAAAGGGCGGTGACGATGATGAAGCTCAGGCCCATCGACCACGAGAATGTCGGGTCGCGGAAGAGGCGCAGCTGGAGCAACGGCTCAGGGTTGCCGCGATTGCCGATCGCGAGGTTGACGGCTGCGAGCGCGGCGCCGACGAGCATCACGATCGTGTCGAGGGACGTCCATCCATCGACGACTCCGTTGCGGAGCGCGACCAGCAACGCGCCGGCGGCGAGCGGCATCATCAGCAGTGTCGCGGCGCGGCGGCGACCGAGCTGCGACAGCACGAACGCCGCGAGCAGGACCGCTGCGCCGACCAGCAGGCTGATCACAAGCACGGAGCCCCATCCCAGGGTGATGCTCTGGTTGACCGCATACATGACCGCGACCGCTGCAGGCGGCGCGGTGAGGAGACCGAACGTGTCGAGGCGCAGGCCGTGTGCCCTGTTCGACTCGGTGAGGAAGCGCCACGCCGACCCGAATGCGATGAGGCCGATCGGAACGTTGACGTAGAAGATCAACCGCCACGAGAAGTCCTGAACGAACCAGCCGCCGAGCACGGGCCCGACCGCCGGGGCGAGGAGCATCGGAATGCCGAAGATCCCCATGACCCGTCCCATGTTCTGGGGTCCGACCGCACGCATGATGATGGTCATGCCGATCGGCATCAGCATGCCCCCACCGAGTCCCTGCAGGACGCGGAAGATGACCAGCTCGGGAAGGTTCTGCGCCACGCCGCACGCCATCGACGCGAGCGTGAAGAGGGCGATGGTGACCAGGTACAAACGCTTGGTGCCGAAGCGATCGCTCGCCCAGCCGGCCATGGGAATGACCGCTCCCTGCGCGAGCATGTAGCCGGTGACGACCCACGAGATGTCCGCGTAGGAGCCGGCCTTGAGGTCGCCCTGCAGCGTCGGGATCGCGATGTTGACGATGGTCGCGTCGAGGATCGTCATGATCGTGCCGAGCAGCACGACTCCGAGCGCGATCCACTTGTAATCGAAGCGTCCGACCCGTGGATTGGCGACGCCGCTGCCACCGCCCGCGGTTGCGACCTCCGCTGCCGAGACGTCGGGGCGGTCGAGAACCTCAGTCATGGGCCACCTCTCCAATCTGTCCCTGCAGCGGTGCGTCGACGATCGTGCCCATGAGGTGCACCAGGCGCTCGAGGTCGTCGTCACTCAGCGGAGCGAGTGCCGCGAGCGCAGCCGCTTTCCTCGCCGTATCGAATCGGGCCAGCATCTCGAGACCGAGCTTGGTCGGAACGATGTGAATGATCCGCCGGTCGTCGGGATCGCTGAGCCGCTCGGCGAATCCGAGACGGATCACCCGGTCAACCAGCGCGCTGGCCGAGCTGAGCGCGCATTGCTGCATGCGCGCGATCTCGTTCATGGTCGCTCCGGACGAGGTCTCAGTGGCGGCGCGAAGCTGCTCGAGGGCGCCCAGCTGGTGCCAGGTGACCGCGCCGAACTCGTCCTTCAACTCCTCGGGGACGCTGGCCATGAGCCGGCGCTTGAGGCCGCCGATGGAGTCGAAGAGCAGGTGGGCAAGCTCGTCACGGCGGTCACTCGGGGTCGCGCTCCGCGTCGGTGCGTTTCGTTCCCTCGACGGTGCCTGGCTCACACAAACCCTCGACTGTTCGCTGGACGAATAGTTTCAGTGTAGAACTATTCGTCAGTCGGTGTCAACTCGAGGCGGCGTCCCGGACACGGCGCCGAAGCCGCGAGCGACCGGTCAATTCGTGCGATGCCTTCGCGGTCTCGAGCTCAAGCGCCACGGCATCGAGGAGCCCGCCGACGTCCTGTGAGTCGCTCGGGTAGACGGCGATGCCCGCCGATGCCGTGGCGCCGGTTCGCCCGAGACCCTGGTCGCCGGAGGTGTCCGTGGTGAATCGCTGCTGGATGCGCGCGGCGACGGCGTGGGCCTGGTCGCGGTCTGCACCCGGCAGCACGCAGACGAACTCGTCGGCACCGAAACGGGCGGCGCTGTCCTCACGCCGGAGGATGGATCGGAGGACGTTGGCGAATGTCTCGAGCACCTGGTTTCCAGCGTCGTGCCCCCAGCGGTCGTTGATCTCGCCGAAGCCGTCGATGTCGACCATGATCAGCGCGAGCGAGCCTTCCCGGCGCGAGGCCCGGGCGAGCTCCTTGTCGATGACGGCGAGCAGATGCGGCCGCATGGCCATCCCGGTGACGGCGTCGAGCTGGGCCTTCGCCATCTCGTCCTCGTGACGGCGGGCGCGCTCGATGGCACGCGCCGCCTCGTCGGCGAGGGCTTCGATGATCGGTGCATCGGACTCGGTCCAGGCGTTCTCCTGGCGTTCGGAGGTGAGCAGGATGGCGCCGATCGTGGTGCCGTCGACCCGCAGCGGTGCACCGATCGCCGATCGGATGAAGCCGAGCTTCGATCGGCGCAGGCGTACCCGGTTCGCCTCACGGAGGCTTGCCTGCGCCATCGAGGCCGACAGCGTTGTCGGCCACACCTCGGCCCGCTCCGCAACGAACACGGCACCGCCGAGCCCCTCACCGGGAGCGAGCTCGTACGCCGGGCCACCGGATGCCACTCCACCTGACGACAGGAAGGCACCGGGAGACTTCAGCAGTCCGTCAGCCGGGTCGTTGATGAGCACCATCCCGGTGGACGTCTCCGGGAAGATCTCCTGGCACGCCTCGAGCACCGCGGACGCCACCGACGTCACGTCGCGAGCGACGCCGAGCTTGCGACCGAGGGTCGAGGACACGCGACCGCGACGGGTTTCGGAGTCCAGCCGGTCGAGGCTGCGATCGGCGCTTCCGGCGGCGAGCAGCTTGATGCCGGCCATGGCGACGACGACGACCCCGAGTGAACCGATTCCCGTGGACGCCGGGGCTGTGGTCACCCAGAGAATGACAAAGATGACCATGACCGCCGCAGTGGCGGCGAGCGCGGGCGTCAACGGCACCCGGTTGAGCAACGTGGCCGTCCGAGCGGAGGCGGCCCGCGGTGCGTCCACGTCGAGACCGACCAGGAGCGCGGTAAAGGCGACCGCTGCGACTACGGTGAAATCAGTCAGTTGAGGGGCGGCGGCTCGGAGTCCGACCGCGGCCACGGCAGCTAGCGCGATGACAGAGGCGATTGATGCCGGCTGCCGGTAGCGCTCCCACGTCGAGGGCCACCGCACCAGCACCAGGCCGATGCCCATCGCAGCCGCTGCCATGAGCGCGTCGAGCAACCGCACGCCCGGGCTGAGAGGAAGCGTGAGCACCCTGACCGCCACCGCAATGCCGACGACTCCCGCCCCTGCCTGGCTGTATCGCCGAGCCAAATGCAACCGCACTGCCACCTGATCCCCCACCTGCTGATCCGACTCGGCCCGAGCCATCGGCCGGGCAAATCCGTCGTCGGTACCGATCAATTGTGCCAGAAGTTTGGCCAATTAACCTGTGATAGGCTGTGCGAACTGACGTTCGCTCTCAGGTCGCCGTTCTCATTCCCAGCACCAATGACGATACGTCTCCTCCATCTCTCCGACCTCCACCTCGACCGGGTGTTCGCCGCCATGGGCTGCCAGGGAGAGCTCGCGCGCCGGCGTCGCCAAGGGCTTCGAGACGCACTCACAAGTGCCGGGCGTCTGGCCATGGAGCAGGGCTGCCTCGCGGTGACGATCGGCGGCGACCTCTACGAGCACGAGCGCGCCGGCGTTGACACCGGGCGATTCCTCGCCGACACGTTCGCATCGTGGCGGCCCATGCGAGTCCTCATCGCGCCCGGGAACCACGACGCGCTCCTCCCCGGATCCCTGTACCGGCGCGTCGAATGGCCGTCCAATGTCACCGTTTTCAACGGCACAGAGCTCGAGCCGGTGGAGCTCACCGATGGGCTCACGGTCTGGGGCCTCGCCCACCGCGAGCCGGCATGGCAGGGTGATCCGCTCGCCACCTCGCCGGCCACGTCCGCATCCGGCGTCCATCTCGCCCTCTTCCACGGCGCCGAGCTCGGCTCGCGACCCGAGGGGAAGTCGATCCACGGGCCGTTCCACGCCGAGCGGATCCACGCGGCAGGCTTTGCCGCGGCACTGTGCGGCCACTACCACCGCCGGCGCCTCGATTCCACGACCGGCCTTCTCTACCCCGGGACGCCCGAGCCGCTCAGCTTCGATGACGAGGGGGGACGCGGTCCCGTCGTGGTCGAGATCACCGATCGAGGCGATGTCCGGTTCACGGCCCACGACACCAACCGATGGTCGGTGTTCACCGTGGAGTGCGACGCCGAGGAGTGCAGTTCCGTGGAGGCGGTGATCGACGAGGTCGCGATGCACTGCGCATCGACGGGATATGGCGACCCGGAGAGGACGATGATCCGCGTCGATCTGAGCGGCTCCATCGACTCCTCGGTGTCGCTGGATGCGTTCACCGTCGAGCTTGCGGTGCGCGAACGCCTCAACCTCGCCGCGGTCAAGGTGCGCGATCGGACCGCACCCTACATCGATCTCGAGACTGCGCTGGTGGAGGAGAGCACGCGCGGTGCGTTCGTCCGTGCGGCGACCGCGGCAGCGACGGACGCGGACGCCGACGAGGCCCAGGTACTCGAAGACGCGCTGCGCTACGGGCTGATGGCGCTCTCGGGCGCCGAGGTCGGGCTGCGATGATCCTCGAGCGTCTCGAGATCACGGGCTTCGGATGCCTCCATGACATCACCACCGAGCTTCACCCTCGGGTCACGGTCGTCGCCGGGCGCAACGAGTCCGGCAAGTCGACGCTGCTCCGGGCGGTGCGCGGTGCGCTGTACGGCGTCGACGCCGGCGGCCAGGGTCGCGCTGTCGATCGCAGCGACTGGGCGCGCTACGAGCCCTGGACGCGCGGCGGCTATGGTCTCGCGCTGACCTACAAGCTCGACGACGGGCGTCGCATCCGGGTTGCGCGCCGCCTCGACACCCGTGAGCAGTCGGTGCAGGTGCTCGAGCTCGGCGGCTCGGAGCTGACTGATGAGCTGCGCAGCGGACGCTCCGTGACACCGGGTCGATTCCATCTCGGGATCGACGAAGCGGTCTTCTGCGCAAGCGCCTGGCTCAGCGATGACGGCCTCCGCATCGACGCGCCGGAGAGCGCTCGCCAGCGGGCGGGGCAGCTGCAGGAGGCGATCGAGCGTCTCGCCGACACCCGCCGCGGGGTGACCGCCGCACAAGCCCTGGTCCGCGTCCGCGAGGCGATGGATCGGGTGGGGTCGGAGCGGCGCACCGCCAGTCCCCTCGGGGTCGCAACCGCCCGGCTGCGCGTCCTCGATCACACCCTCGCCGACGCCCGCACCCGCCTGGCCGCCGTTGCCGTCGACCAGGAGCGTCTCGCGGTGCTCGACACCACCCACGCGACCGAGACCGAGCACTGGGTGGCGGCAGAGCGGGCGCGCCTCGCCGGACGGCTCTCCGAGCTCGCCGCTCGCCGGATCCGCCTTGCGGAGATGGTGCGCGAGGGGAAGCTGCAGTCGGCAGAGATCGAGGCGACGGCGTCCTACGCGCGATTCCCGCTCGACGTCGAGACGGAGGTCACCACCCTCGGCGGCGAGCTCGCCCAGGCGAAGTTGAACGCCGAAGGTGCTGAGGCACGCTGGCGCGCCGCAGGGGAGAGGTTGCGACCGATCCGCGCCCGGCGCGACGAGATCGCGGAGGGGATTGCCGCAATCGGCCTCGCCGGCGAGTTCGACGGCGATGTCGGCGGACGCTCGCAGCGCTTGCGTGGCGAGCTGATCGCGGTTGCCAGCGCGGCTCGTCGAAGTGGGGGGGACGACGCCCGGGAGGCGGCGTTGCGGCGCGAGATTGCTGCCACCGGGCTCCGTACGCTGCCGGCCGCGGTGATCGACGAGCTGCTCCCCAACCTCGAGGCAGCCCGGCGGGGTGGGCGCCGCTTCGCGCTCGGAGCCCTGGCGTCTGCGGTGATCGCCGTGGCTGTTGCGGTCGGGCTGGCTCGCGCGCACCTCGCGGTTGCCGCGCTCGTCGCCGGGCTCATCGGCCTGATCGCCGCGGCCGGGTGCGTCTGGCGGGCCTGGGTCAGGTCATCGGCCGCGTCCCGTGCACGCGACACGGTCGCCGCGCTGGCGCTGGAGGCCGGGGTCGACCCGGCGGAGCTGGCGCGACTCCAGGACCGGTTGCCCGTGCTCCGCACGCTCCACGAAGCTCTCGACGACGCCGAAGTGCGTACCTCCCGGCGCCAAGCCGAGGCCGAGGCGCTCCAGGTCGCGCTGGCGTCGCTGCTCGAGCGCTGCCGGGCGCTCGCCGCCGAGGCAGGCGTCGTCGAGTCGACGCGTGGTGTCGAGGCGACACCTGAGGCGGTCATCGGCGGCGCGCAGCGGCTGCTCGATCGTGTCGACGGCATGGCCCTCAAGTCCCGCAGGCGCGAGGAACTGCTCGCCGAGGATGCCGTCCTTGCCGCCGAGGAGTCGGCATGCGCTCAATCGAGCGAGGACGTGGACCGCTCAGTCCGGGCGGTGGCCAATCTCGAGATCCGCCTGCGCACCATTCTCAAGGCCGCCGGGATACGCATCCCCGAAGGAGACGCCACGGCCGCGGTGACCGGTTTCCGGCACGCATGTGAGTTGAGGCGCCGCCACGATGCGGCGCGGCGCAGGCTCGACGAGATGCAGCGCTCTGCCCACTCCCTCGGTGGCGATACCGCAACGCTCGAAAGCCTCGAGACCGCGCTCGCGGAGCAGTTGATGCAGTGCGGTGGGGATCCGGCTGACGCCCTCGCGGCCGCTCCCCCCGATGCCGGCGTCCTGCAGGCGCTCGACCTCGAGGCTGAGCGGGCACGGCGCGCGGCGACATCGGCGGGCGAACAGGCTCGCGAGCTGCGTGCCCGGCTCGGCGGGGTGCTCGACACGCTGCCGGCGATCGCCGACCTCGAGGACGAGCGCGACGCGTGCGAAACCGCGCGCGATCGGGGTCTGCGCCAGCTCAAAGCGCTCCGTCGCGCCGCCGAGCTGATCGAAGCGGCGTCACGCGTGACCCATCGCGAGCTCGCACCACGCCTCGCCGAGTCCCTGGGCAGCCGCCTGAGCCTGCTGACCGGCGCGCGCTACATCGAGGTGAACGTCGATACCGACCATTTCGCCCTCGGGCTCCTCGGCCGCGAACGTCCCGACATGGTGCCGCTCGACGCGGTCTCGCACGGCACGCGAGACCAGGTCGCGCTGCTCCTCCGGCTCGCGCTCTGTGAGGTGCTCGGCGGCGGCGGCGAGCGCACGCCGCTGCTTCTCGACGAACCGCTGCTCACCTCCGACCCGATGCGCCGCGACCTGTTCATCGAGTTCTTGCACGACCTGTCGGCAACACACCAGGTCCTGCTGAGCACCGCCGACCCCGCGATGGTCGAGGCGGTGTCACGCGTCACCTCCGGCGATTGCTCGGTGGTGCGCCTCGAGGATCCGCCCGTGCTCGACGTCATCGGCGATGCGCGCTCACTGGGACGTCACAGCGCGCGCATGCGACTCCTCGCTGGTCAGGGCTGAGCGTCGCCTCGATCGGCGCGCGGCTCAGAGCGCTTTGGCGATACGCACCAGTCCCTCGAGCTCGGAGACCTCCTCGCTGAAGAGCGGTATGCGCACTATCGGAACGTCGCCGATGCGGCCCAATCTGGCCAGCTGACGCACCTCGCGCTGAGCGAGCGTGGAGCGAGTCAGGAATGTCCTTCCGACGAAGCGCGCCGTGTCCGCGGAGACGCGGAGGCGCAACTCGTTGCTCAACCATGCGGCAACCTTGGGGTCCTCGACCAGGGTCGACGCCGCGGCGACGCCGCCCGGGTCGCGGAACACGTCGGGGAGCACGCGATTGACCACCATGGCGCGCAGCGGCATCTTGAACTCACGCAGCTTCGTGCAGAAGAACTCGGCCTCACTGAAGGGCCCCTGTTCGAGCGTCGTCACCACGACGAATCCCGTCTGCGGGCTGCGCAGCAGCCGGTAGACCGAGCGTGCCCTCCCCTGGATCCCGTCGTAGAGCAGCTGCAGTTGGCGGACGAAGTCCGAGACCTCAGCAAGCACCTCGGCTCCAAGCAGACGGTCGGCGAGGCGCAGGAACGGCGCCGCCGCGTAGTTCATTGCACGGAACCCGAAACGCGACGGTCCACCCGAGAGGAGCGACAGCAGGCGCGAGCCCACGAAGTCGGTGAGACGGCTCGGCGCTTCGAGGAAGTCGAGCGCGTTGCGCGACGGCGGGGTGTCGATGACGATGCAGTCGTACTCGCCCGCGTCGTGCAGCTCGTAGAGCGCCTCGATCGCCGCGTACTCGTGTGAGCCGACAAAGGAGTCGGTGATCCGCTGGTAGAGCGGGTTGCGGAGAATCCGCTGCGCGGTGGCGCGGTCCGGCGAGTAGCGCTCGATCATGCGGTCCCACGCCTGCTTCATGTCGAGCATCGCCGCCTCGAGGTCACCGCTGACGGTGATCCCGGCGCGGCGCAGGCGTGCCTTCGGAATCCGTACCGGCTCGGCGCCGATGCCCTTGATGCCCAACGCCGTTGCCAGGCGCCGGGCCGGGTCGACCGTGAGGACCAGCACGCGCTTGTCCTCGGCCGCGGCGATCGCCATCCCGAGCGCCGCACTGACGGTGGTCTTGCCGACCCCGCCGCTGCCGCAGCAGATCACCACTTCGAGAGACCCGAGGCGCCGGCCGAGCCCGCCCGGCTCCTTGCGGACGCTCCTGCGCCGTTCCGGGACGGGGGCGCTCTCGTCGCCGCTCATGACAGCCGGCTGCTGAGCGCGTCGGCCACGGCTCTGGTAGTGGTCAAGCCTGTCCGGTCGACGATGAACGGCACCGGGACGACCGGCATCGGCAGCTTGCTGCGGAGCTGGCGCATGTAGCGGGCGGTGGTGCCGTTCAGGTGCGCCTGGAGATCGATGCCGGCTTCAAGGAGTGCCGCTGAGCCGCCCAGGCGCTGGGCGACGGCATCGGCATGCTCGGGGTCGGTCATCGCGGCCATCAGGCGGCGGTGCGCGGTGGTCACGGGCTCATCGACCGCACGGTTCAGGACGCACATGTCCACGGCGACGCCGGATCCCTTGCGCAGGCGCTCGTTCAGCTCGATCGCCTCGACCACCGGCATCTCCTCGGGGAGAGCGCAGAGCACGGTGGTGGTGCGGCGGGAATCTCGGATCAGGGCATCGATCCACTCGACCTGGGCGCGGATGAGGCCGCCCCGGACGAGCGTGAGCATCGCCTTCGGCGCCGCGAGGTGTGACTCGGCCTGCCCGCCGGCTGCACAGTCGACGAGGATGAGGTCCCAGACCGGCGCTCGCGAGTGGGACTCCTTGCGGCGCTCCTCGTAGGCGATCTTGCCGACCACGAGCATGTCGCGAGGACCGGGAACCCCGGTGGCGATGAAGTCGAAGACGCGCGCCAACGGGGTGAGCCGCGTCAGGCGCGGGACCTTGAAGTAGATGTTCAGATATTCCTGGAACGACTCGTCAGTGCGCAGCTCTAACACTGAGAGGTTGTGCTGGACCACATGTGGCGCGAACCCCGCGGGCGGCGACCCGAGCGCGGCGGCGAGGTCGCCCTTGGCGTCGACGTCGATGGCGAGGATGCGCTTGCCGGCACGGGCACCCAGCAGGGCGAGGGCCGCGGTCATCGTGCTTCGACCCGTCCCTCCCTTCCCCACGACGAAGATGACCCGCCGCCGGAGCAGCGTGGCAAGTTCGATCCGCTCTCCGGCGATCGCGCTCCTAACCGCCGTTGACGGTCTCCAGGACCTCCGCGGCGTGCCCGCTGGGCTTGACATCCCGCCACTCGCGCTCGATGGTGCCGTCGGGTCCGATCAGCAGCGTCGTGCGCGCCACCCCCATGTACTGGCGACCCATGTACTTCTTCTCGACCCACAGCCCTTGTGAGTCGATGAGGAGCCGCTCCGGGTCGCTGATCAACGGAACACCCAGCGAGCATTTCTCGATGAACCGCTGGTGCTTCTTCAAGCTGTCGGGCGACACGCCGTAGACGGTCACGCCGGCCTCCACGAAGGCATCGTTGAGTTGTGTGAACTCCTGGCCCTCGATGGTGCAGCCGGGCGTGTCGTCCTTCGGATAGAAGTACAGGACGGTGCGATGACCCTCGAGGTCGGCATTGGTCACGCGGTCACCGCCGCTCTTCTCGAGGTCGAAATCGGGGAGTCGCGCCCCTACGGTCATGGTTCAGGGTCCTCCGCACGCGCCCGCAGTGGTCGCCAAGTGTAGGTGAGGGCCAGATGGCCGGTGCTGCGGCTGCGCCGGGGGCGTGGCTCGCGCTGCCTATACTCGGCGCGTGCCATCGAACTCCCGCCCCGGCGTGGCCACCAACAAGGCCGCCGCAACCCGGCGTCGGGCGCCCGATCCCACCCAGCCCCGTCCGGTGCCGACGCTCCTCCGCTACATCTCGTGCGGGCTGCTCTCGCTCGCGGGCGGAGCGGCGTGGCGCTTCACCCTGTCGCCCAACGCGGTCGGCATCGTCACCGCCTTTGCCGGAATCTTCTTCCTGCTGCTGGGATTTCTCGTCGGCGGCGTCTACTGGTACGCACACGATCTCAGGGTCCGCAAGCGGACACCTGAGCTGATGCCCGACGAGCGGATCGTCTTCTCGTTTGTCGTCTTCGTGATGGTGCCGTTCGCGGTGCTCGCATTTATCGGCCTGATCTGGCTGCTGTCACTCCTCATCGGGGTGCACTGAGCCGGGACGCCTCGATCGCGGCGGTCAGTTGAGGAAGGCCCGAAGCCTGCCCGCGACCTCGGTCATGGCGGTGCGATCCGGACAGCTCTCCGGGGCCTCGTCGAGGTATGCGTTGATGTCCGCGAGCGCAGCCACGATCTTCCCCATTCGCCAGAGCAGCAGACCGCGATCGCGGCGTTCGGCGGGCGAGGGAACCAGGTCAACACAGCGGTCCGCGGCGCGCAGCGCCTGGTCCCAGCATTCGAGGCTCGTGTAGCAGCGGCGCAGATTGCGCGACATCCGCGCGAGCATGTCGCGCGCGCTTGCACGCGCCATCTGCGCCGGCTCGAGGCGTTCGATCTCCTTGCCGGTCGAGGTGGTGACCAGACGCTTGACGTCGTCCGCATCGAGGGGCTCGCCGCTGGCGATGGTGTCGAACAGGTGCCCGTCGACCCGCACCACGAAATGCCCCGGAAGGTTCACCCCCTCGACGGGAATCTCGGCGCGTGCGCCGACCGCGATCCAGATGGCCGAGCATGCGATCGGCACTCCCGCACCGCGTTCGAGGACGGAATGGAGGTAGTGCGCACGCGGATCCCCACCCCCGGCGCCACGCAGCCGCAGGCGGTCGCGCAGCAGGGCACCGACCAGCGGGGCATCGGACGGACCGCAGCCGTGAAGACCGCAGCGTGAGCGCAGTTCGCTTGCCAGCTCATCGAGACGCTCGAGCCACCGCTCCGGCTCCACACCTGGGCAGTCGTCGGCCGCGAGCCAGAGCGCGCCTTCGGCGATATCCCCATCCCGCGCGGCACATTCGAGCACTGCCTCGCGCGGCTCCAGTCGCTGCATGGCCGGTAATAATGCTCCGCGACCCGCTGATGTGGGCATTTCGGGAATGAGCCACTCCGGCCGGCTCCCGTAGACTGACCATGTGCTGCTCGAGGAGATCGCCGGCCCGGATGACCTGCGCGGGCTCGGCCCGGAAGATCTGACCCGTCTTTGCGCCGAGATTCGCGACGAGCTGATCAGCGCGGTGTCGCGGACCGGTGGTCATCTCGGCCCCAACCTCGGCGTTGTCGAGCTGACGGTGGCGATGCACCGCGTCTTCGACAGCCCGCGGGACGCGATCATCTTCGACACCGGGCACCAGGCATACGTTCACAAGATGCTGACCGGCCGGCTCGGCCTGTTCGACACGCTGCGCCAGCAGGGTGGCCTGAGCGGATATCCGTCGCGGCATGAGTCCGAGCACGACCTGATCGAGAACTCGCACGCGTCCACGGGGCTCAGCTATGCGCTCGGCTTTGCCACCGCCCGCGAGCTGCGCGGGGAGACCGGCAAGGTCGTCTGTGTCGTGGGTGACGGCGCGCTTACCGGCGGCATGGCCTACGAGGCGCTCAACAACATCGGCCAGCTCAAGCCGGAGATGGTGATCATCCTCAACGACAACGGCCGCAGCTATGCGCCCACGGTCGGTGGGATCGCCGAGAACCTCGGCCACCTGCGCCTGTCGCCGCGCTACGAGGCGGCCAAGGATGCGGCCGGGACGGCCCTGCGCTCGCTTCCCGCGGTCGGGCACTCCGCCTACGAGACCGCCCGGCGCATGAAGAACTCGCTCAAGCAGCTGGTTGCGCCGATCTCGATCTTCGAGACACTCGGCCTCAAGTACGGCGGGCCGATCGACGGACACGATCTCCAGGCCATCGAGAAGGCGCTGCGCGACGCAGCCAGGATCCGCGGTCCGGTGGTGGTCCATGTGGTCACCAACAAGGGGCAGGGATACGGCCCGGCAGTTGCAGACAAGATTGACAAATTCCATGGGGTCTCGACGTTCGATCCGGACAGCGGCACGGCTGCCAAGAAGGGCATCGACTGGACCGACGTCTTCGGCGGCGCGCTCTGCGAGGCCGCGGAATCCGACGAGCGCATCGTCGCCATCACCGCCGCGATGGCCTCGTCGACAGGACTCCTCGAATTCTCGCAGCGGTTCCCGGATCGCTTCTTCGACGTCGGCATCGCCGAGCAGCATGCGGTGACCTTCGCTGCCGGCCTTGCCATGCGCGGGCTGCGTCCGGTGGTCTGCATCTATTCGACGTTCCTGCAGCGCGCGTTCGATCAAATCGCCTGCGACGTTGCGCTGCACAGGCTTCCGGTGACCTTCGTGATCGACCGCGCCGGGATCACCGGTGCTGACGGGCCGTCGCACCACGGTTTTCTCGACCTCGCCTACCTGCGTTGCATCCCGGGGATGACCATCTCGGCCCCGAGCTCGCCGGATGAGTTGCGCAGGATGTTCGCCACCGCGCTCGCGTACGAGGGACCGTTCTCGCTGCGCTTCCCGCGCGGCGCGGCGCCGGCCGCGAGCACCGAGCCGCTCGACCCGATCCCGGTGCCGAGTGTCGTCGTCCAGCACCGCGGCCGGGACCTCGCACTCTTCGCGGTCGGCAAGATGGTTGGCGTCGCGATGCAGGCACAGGAGAAGCTCGAAGCGCGCGGTATCTCAACCACGGTGGTGGATGCGCGATTCGTCAAGCCGATTGCACCGAAGCTCAGCTCCATCGCCGCGCGCCACCGCGCGGTCATCACCGTCGAGGATGGAGTCGCAAGTGGCGGATTCGGGTCGGCCGTAACCGAGTTGCTGACCTCGGACGGAGTCACCGTGCCGATCGTGCGCATAGGGCTGCCGGACCGGTTCATCGAACATGGCGCGCAGGCGGCGCTGCTCGGGCAGCTGGGGCTCGACGCCGACGGCATCGCCGCCGCGGCGCTCGCGCTGCTCCCCGCGACCCAGGTGCTCGCGGGCTGACCGGCTCTCGCCGATCAGCACCACGCCATGAACCAAGCCTCCACACGCTAGCCGGCAGCCATGCGATCGCTCAATGACGATGGCGTGCCCGGGGCCGGCGACCCGAGCCTGAAGATCACCCTTCTGGAGCACGAGCTCGAGCAGGCGCAGCTCGAGAACGTTCGCCTGCGGCAGTCGCTGCTCGAGCCACCGTACTCACAGCTCCGAACCGTTATGCGCCGGTACCCGCAGGTCTCCAGGACGGCGATCAAGGCACTCAATGTCGCCACCGGGACGGGGCGGATCAACTTTCACCGCAGAGCGCTCGGGCGACTGCAATTTCCGCGTGACCTTCGCGTCATGGAGAGCTCGGGCCTCTTCGACGCCGACTGGTACACGGCGAACTACCCGGACGTCTCGCCCTCCGGGTTGGATCCACTGCACCATTACGCGCTGGTCGGCGCCGCGCGGGGATGGGACCCGGGGCCCCGCTTCTCAACCGACTTCTACCTCGAGCACAACCCCGACGTGTCGCCTGGCACCAACGCGTTGCTCCAC
The DNA here is from genome assembly GCA_003162415.1 of Candidatus Dormiibacterota bacterium. Classification (GTDB taxonomy): domain Bacteria; phylum Chloroflexota; class Dormibacteria; order Aeolococcales; family Aeolococcaceae; genus Palsa-851. Next base: position 40,455 of record PMOL01000016.1, on the reverse strand, counting down.
TTCCTGCGACACGGTCGAGCTCGGGGCAGCCGGATCGCGCCATCGACGGTGGAGCACCGCTGGCTCACACTCACCCTCGAAGAGCGCTTTCCGAACCTGCGCCCGCTGCGCGTATACGCGAGCGCGTCGGCACCGAAGCGCATCTCCATGGTCACCGACAGCATCAACAGCGGCAGCCTCTTCGGAGGGGTTGGGACGGCGCTGATCTTCGCCACGCTGCTCGCGCGTCGTATGGGCCGTCCCCTGCGGATCATCACGCGGGCGGAGCTGCCGACTCCCGCGAACTGCAGGACCGTGCTCGAGGCCAACGGGATTCCCTGGGAGGGAGACGTCGACTTCGTATTCGCATCGCGCGACCGGTCGGACGGACGGCTCGTCGATGTCGCGGAGGGTGATCTGTTCGTGACCACGTCGTGGTGGACAACGTGGGCGACGCGCGAGTCGATCGACCCCGCGAACATCATCTATCTCGTCCAGGAGGACGAGCGGCGCTTCTATCCCGAGGGCGATGATTCGATCCGCTGTGCGGAGATCCTCGAGGATCCGCGCGTCACGTGCATCGTCAACTCCAAGCCGCTCTTCGAATATCTCTTTGCCGGCGAAACAGCCCATCTGCGCACGCCGACATGGTTCGAGCCCGCATTCCCCGCGTTCGCAGTACCGCGTGAGGCATCGGTCTCCAGCAAGCACAACTTCATCTTCTACGCGCGACCGAAGAACCTGCGCAACCTCTACTACCTGGGTCTCGAGGCGATCGCCGGGGCGATCGAGTCTGGGCACTTCGACCCCGCCCAATGGGAGTTCTTCTTCATCGGCAGGGACCTGCAGCCGGTCTCTCTTCCCGGAGGAATCCGACCCACGATCATCGAGAATCTCGGCTGGCACGACTATCAGCAGCTGCTCCGGCGCATGGATCTGGGTCTGTCGCTGATGGCATCGCCGCACTCCAGTTACCCCCCGCTCGACCTGGCGGCCGCCGGAGCGGCTGTCGTCACCAACACGTTTGGCCCGTACAAGCGATCACTCGACCAGTACTCGGCAAACATCATCTGCGCAGACCCGGATATCCCGAGCCTGGTAGCCGGCATCGGCCGGGGCGTTTCACTCGCACGGGACGTCGCTCGCCGCGAGGCGAACCATCGCAACAGCACGTTCCTGACCGACTGGAATGCTGTCTTCGCGCCGATCTGTGACCAGCTCGCGGGTTCGCAGTCCGCCACCAAGGCATAGGGGTGCCTTCGAGGCCAACCCCACCGCAGTTTCCGGACCCCTGGGCGCCGAGCCTCGAGGAACGTATCCGGCGGGTCTCCGTGCCAGGGGCACATTCGGTCGCCTACGTCTACGAGGTGCCGGACACGAGCACCTTTCGCTACCGCGTGTTCAACATGATCGAGGCGCTCGCGCTCGAGGGCGGCGGTGAGCCGATCTCGGCTACCTGGTTCACCAGAGCCGAGCTGCCGATCCTGGAGCGGCTCATCAGCGACGTCGACACGCTGGTCATCTGCCGGACGCGATACTCGGCGCACCTCGACAGCCTCGTCCTTCGCGCCCGAGCCGCAGGGTGCCACGTGCTGTTCGACGTCGACGACCTGATCTTCGACACCCGCTACGTGAGCCTCATCCTCGAGACGCTCGATCGCAATCCCGGCGAGGCGATGCTCGACGAGTGGTTCGCGACGATGTCGCGACTGGGCGCGTTGCTCCGCCTCTGCGACGGCGCAATCTCGACCAACGACTTCCTGTCGGCTCGCATCGAGGACTACGCGCAGCTGCCGACATGGGTCGTCCCCAATTTCCTCAACACTCTGCAGCTGGATCGATCAGCGGAAGTCCGCCGCAACCGGCGCGCCTCCACGGGCGTGACCAGCATCGGCTACTTCAGCGGGACGCCGACCCACAACCGCGATTTCGAACTGGTGTCGACTGCACTCGCGCGGGTCATGACCAGGCACACCGATCTCCGGCTCACGATCGTCGGATTCCTGGACATCGGACCTGCGCTTCGCGGATTCGCGGATCGCATCGATACGCTGCCGCTCACCGACTTCCTGACGCTGCAGACGCTCATCGGGTCCGCCAGCCTCAACATCGTTCCGCTGCTGACCAACGTGTTCAGCAACTCGAAGTCAGAGCTCAAGTACTTCGAAGCCGCGGTGGTCGGAACCCCGACGATGGCGTCGCCGACCTACACGTTTCGACTCGCGATCGAGGACGGCGTCAACGGGTACCTGGTCGACGCATATGACTGGGAGGACCGCCTCGAACAGGCGGCGCGCGGTGAGCTGGACCTCGCCGGGGTGGCCGAGCGCGGGCTCGAGCACGCCCTCCGCTGGTACACGCCCGCGGCGCAGGTCGACGCGGTCCGCAACGCGGTGCTCGGGACCCGGGCCCCCGGATAGACTGCGGTCATGGCTCTTCGCTGGCAGAACATCGTCATCGACTGCAGCGACCCGCTCCTGGTCGGGTCGTTCTGGAGCGAGGCGCTCGGCGTCGACCTGCACGGACCCGAGGACGGCGAGTGGTGGATCGAGCCCGGCGGCGCGTGCCCGGACATCCTGTTCCTCCGCGTCCCGGAGGGAAAGTCGGTGAAGGACCGCATCCATCTCGACCTGCGCCCCGACGACCAGGCGGCCGAGGTCGAGCGCCTGATCTCGCTCGGTGCGCGGCGCATCGACATCGGCCAGGGTGAGGTCACCTGGGTGGTGATGGCCGACCCTGAGGCCAACGAGTTCTGCGTCCTCCAGCCGAGACCCAGCACCCCGGCGCCGTGAACCTTCTTGTCAATAAATGACCGGTCCGGGTGGCGGAGCGGGGGGAAGCGCCGATCTGCTGCCCGGCGCCGCGCAAGACGTTCCCAGAAAACTGCGTGTTGGGGAGTCAGACCGGGCAGCTGAGCGGCGAGGGGTCCCCGCTCCGACAGGCCCCGGACCAGTTATTTATTGACAAATAAGGGAGGGGCCGGGTCGAGGTAACCCGGCCCCCCTGTCCAGGAAGGAGTGTGCTGTGGAGGTTCTGAGCTCAGTGCTCAGGCGTCGTAGTACAGGGCGAACTCGTAGGGATGCGGCCGGAGCGCGACCGGGTCCACTTCGTTCTCGCGCTTGTACGAGATGTACATGTCGATGAGGTCCTGGGTGAACACGCCACCCTCGGTGAGGAACTCGTTGTCGACCTCGAGTGCGTTGAGCACCTCGGTAAGCGAGCCCGGAAGGTCCTTGACGCGTGCCTTCTCCTCGCCCTCGAGTTCATAGAGGTCGGCCTCCACGGGCGTCGGCGGCTCGATCCGGCGCTTGACCCCGTCAAGCCCGGCCATGAGGCAGGCCGAGAACGAGAGGTACGGGTTGCACATGGGATCGGGAGAGCGGAACTCGAGCCGGCGTGCGGCCGGGGCCGGGCTGTAGGTCGGGATGCGCACGCAGGCGCTGCGATTTCGGGCGCTGTAGGCGAGCTTGATCGGTGCCTCGTACCCGGGCACCAGGCGCCGGTAGCTGTTCGTGGTCGGCGCCGCGAAGGCCAGGACCGCCGCAGCGTGCTTGAGCAGGCCGCCGATGTACCAGCGCGCGGTGTCGCTGAGCAGCGCGTACCCGTCCTTGTCGTAGAAGAGCGGCACCCCGTCCTTCCAGAGCGACTGATGGGTGTGCATGCCGCTGCCGTTGTCACCGAAGAGCGGCTTGGGCATGAACGTGGCCGTGTAGCCGTTCTCGTAGCAGACGTTCTTGACGATGTGCTTGTAGATGAGCACCTTGTCGGCCATGTTCACCAGCGAGTCGAAGCGCATGTCGATCTCGGTCTGCCCGGCGGTGCCGACCTCATGGTGATGGACCTCGATCGGTACCCCTGCATCGATGAGCGCGAGCACGATCTTGCTGCGCAGATCCTGCAGCTTGTCGATCGGCGGCGTCGGGAAGTAACCTTGCTTCAGCTTGGGGCGGAAGCCGAGGTTGGCGGTCCCGTTCTTGCCGGTGTTCCAGATGCCCTCATCGGAGTCGATGTGGTAGTAGCCCTCGTGGGTGTTCTGGTCGAAGCGAACCGAGTTGAAGATGTAGAACTCGAGCTCGGGGCCCCAGTACGACGTGTCGGCGATCCCGGTGCTGAGCAGGTACTCCTCAGCCTTCCTCGCGACGAATCGAGGGTCGCGGCTGTAGTCCGCGAGAGTGAGGGGATCCTTGATGTCGCAGACCATCGCGAGTGTCGGGATCTCGAGGGTGCCGTCGACGAAGGTCCGGCTGGGATCGGGGAACAGGAGCATGTCGCTCTCGTAGATCTTCTGGAAGCCGCGGATGCTCGAGCCGTCGAACCCGATGCCCTCCTTGAAGAGCGACTCGGTCATCTCTCCAACCGGGATGCTGAAGTGCTGCCAACTGCCGAGGAGGTCCGCAAACCGGAGGTCGACCATCTTGATGCCGAGCTCTTTCGCATTGCGGATCACGTCGGCAGGCTTTGCCTTGGTACTCGCTGGCGGAGACATCGCGGGTGTCACCTCGTCTAGAACTCTCACGGCTAAGGATTCGTCGATTGCCATAGGACTCCTTCCGCCGACGCTGGCTGACTCACCGCAACCGCCGATTGGACCCTCGGCGGCTGCGGCACACTGCAAGAGCCAGACTAGGGTTCTGGCCGTTCGCGATCTATGGACTCCCAGTCCGAGGGTTTCACCAGACGGCTTGTGCGCGGCGCACAAACCAAACGAGACCTTGTGGTCGCTCAGTTGGCGTCGGGAGGTTTTATCTCCGCGAGCTGGGATCTTGCAAGCGCCTTGTCTTTGAAGTAGACCTTGTTGATATCGACAAACCGGACCTGCGTCTCGGGGACGTCCTCCTCGGCATAGATGGCATCGACCGGGCACGGATCCACGCAGGCCCCGCAATCGATGCACTCATCCGGATCGATGTAGACCATCCGGTCCTCGGTGGCCTCGTGGATGCAGTCCACGGGACAAACCTCGATGCAGGACTTGTCCTTCAGGTCGACGCAGGTCTCGGTGACGATATAGGTCATCGCCTCGAGTCTAGCAAGGCGAACTCGCCGCGCTCGACGTAACCGTCCCCCGTACTCGTTATGTGGCGCCGCCAGAGGCGGTCGGGGAAGACTGTCCGGCGCCCTAGGAGAACCCATAGTGAGGGGAAGTCAATTCCTGGGACGGCTTGCGATGGTCGTCATCCCAGCCTCCGGCATCGCGCTCGGCTCGGTCGCCGTTTCGGCGTCCGGCCCGTTCATCACTGGTCTGACCCACGTCACCACGCTCGGGTCGACGGTCCCGCACAACGGGGACGTCAACCCGTACGGCATGGCGGTGGTCAACGAGAACTGGGGCCGGCTGGTGGCCGGCGACGTGCTCGTGAGCAACTTCAACGCCTCGTCGAACTTCCAGGGTACCGGCACGACGATCGTGCAGATGACCCCTGAAGGCGGGCGCTCGGTGTTCGCACACATCACCGATCACGACGTCCGCGGTATCTGCACCGGCGGCGTCGGGCTGACCACGTCGCTCGGGATCCTGCAGCACCGATGGGTCATCGTGGGGTCGCTGCCCACCTCCGACGGCACCTCCGCGACTGCAAAGGCGGGCTGCCTGATCATCCTCGACAGCGATGGTCGCGTTGTCGAGACGCTGAACAACGCGTACGGGATCAACGGCCCTTGGGACCTCACCGCCGTCGACCGCGGCGCTGACTCGGTCGTCTTCGTGACCAACGTACTCAACGGCACGGTTGCCGGCAACGGCGCGGTGGTCAACCGCGGCACCGTCGTGCGGCTCGTCCTTCACACCGCGGGGAGCGCCGATCCCTGGGTGGTGTCGAGCACCGTGATCGGCTCGGGCTTCGCCGAGCGGACGGACCCCGCAGCCCTGGTTGTGGGACCAACCGGTGACGCCGTGAACGCTGCTGGGACGCTGTTCGTCGCAGACACAGCCGACAATCGCATCGCGGCCATTCCGAATGCCTTCACGCGGGCGGGAACAGCACTCACCGGCACAGATGTAACCAGCAACGGCTGGCTCAACGCGCCACTCGGCCTGACCGTCGCACCGAACGGGGACATCCTCACCGTCAACGCGGGCGACGGACGGATCGTCGAGACGACGCCCGCCGGCGCGCAGGTCGCATTCAAGTTTCTCGACACGAGCGGCTCACCGCCAGGCAGCGGCGCCCTCTTCGGACTCGTCGTGACACCCAACCGCAACGGTGTGTACTTCGTGGACGACGCGACCAACACGTTCGAGTTGCTCCACTAGCAGTTCGCGCCGCCGACCAAGGGCGCTCAGCTATCCCGGGACTCCCTCCGGCTCTGGCTGAGCGCCCCGTGCGGCACCCGCCTGGATCACGTCACGAATCCGCAGGCACAGATGCAGGTTGAGGCGCGTCGTCGGGTCGTCGAGGCGCAGACGACCGACCTCCTCGATGCGCCGCAGGCGATAGAGCACGGTGTTGCGATGCAGCTTCAGTCGTTGAGCGGTCTCGGTCGGTGACCCGTTGGCCTCGAAGTAGGCGTCGAGCGTCGCCATGAGCTCCGCGCTCGACCGCTCGTCGTACGCGACCAGCTCGCCCACGGTGTCGCGGTAGTAGTCGCTGAGCTCGGGGTGCTGCGCCATCGCGAAGAGCAGACGGTGCAGGCCGAGATCGACAAAGCTCGCCTGCCGCCCGGGACCGAGCAGGCGACGGCTCATCTCGAGCGCGTGCTCCGCCTCCCGGAAGGATTGGCGCACGCCCGCCGCGCCGTCGTGAGTCCGGCCGAGGCCGAGTGAGGTGGTCGCATCGCCGGTGGCGCTGGCGCACTCGCCGCGTACCAGCTCCGCGAACCGGTACATGGCGTCGACGGCGCCGCCGGCCTCGGGCATCACCACCACACAGACGGCATCCTCGTGGGCGGCGACCAGGGCTCGCACCTCGCGCCGGGCCACCACGTTCTGGGCGGCACGAAGCGCTCGCAGCTCCCACGACGCCGTCGACACGGAGCCGCGCAGCGCGATCACCGCGACCTGCCGCGAGAGATCGGCGCCGAGCCGGCGTGCCCGCTCGAGCGCCACCCGCTCCGACGAGTACGAGCCGGTGAGCAGCGATGCGATGAACTCACCCTCGAGCTTGTCCCGGGTCTCGGTCACGGCGCGTTCGCGGTCGAACTCGATCGCGCATGCCGACGCCGCCCTGGCCACGGCGAGGCGCGCGATCTGATCGAGGCGCTGTTCCTCCCCGATGACGCAGACAAACCCGCCCACGCCGTTGCGCATCGGGACCGGGCTCACCAGCGACGCGAGACCCTTGCGGCCGACCGTGAACTCGCGGACCGGTGGGTCGGCCCCAACCGCGGCGATCGTGCTCCCCCACCGGCGCAGCGCGTCCGCCCCGGCGCCGACGTCGGCGAGCAGAGCTGCGTCGGTGACCGTGAGGTGGCGCACTTCGCCGCCCTCATCGAGCCACGCGCTGGCGAGGCCCGTGACCTCGGCGAGCCGCTCGATGATCTTGTCCGGACCGGCGCCACCGAGCGCGAGGCCCATCAGGGAGAGCTGCAGGTCCTGGGCTCGTTCGTGCAGCAGGGCCCGCTGGTCGAGGATGAAGCGAACGCAGGTGTGATGCGCATCCGTGGCGTGGATCCCGTCAGGCAGCCGGAGCAGCGGCATCATCAGGCGGTCGGCCGCCGCGATGCTCTCGACGGACACGTCGCCCACCACGGCCACGGCGACACCCCCCTTCTCGGCGAAGCTGACCATCACCTGGGGCAGGTCGAGGCGTTCGTCGAGAAGGCGGATGCTCTTGACCGGCACAAATGCGATCTCGCCGCCTTTCACCGCCTCGAACGCAGGCGGGCGGGTGCGCAGCGCGCACGCCCACTCAACCCGGCGTTCGAGGCCGCCGCTTCCGCCGAGGAGGTCGGTGCCGGGGGGCAGGACCCCCCGCCAGACATCCTTGACAGTGATCGTTGGCGAGCTCATGCCGCACGCATCCGATCAGCAGCGCTCGAGATACTGATCGATCTCCCAGGGTGTCACCTGCCCGCGGTAGGCCTGCCATTCGAGGCGCTTCGCGGCGATGAACCGCTCCGCGAGATGGTCGCCGAGGGCGTCGATGACCACCTCATCGGCCTCGAGCGCGTCGATGGCGTCCTTCAGATTGTCCGGGAGGACGCCGACGTTGCGCCGCTCAAGCTCGACGTCGTCGAAACCGTAGAGCGACTCCTCGACCGGCGGCGGCAACGGCAGGCGCCGTTCGATGCCATCGAGGCCGCATCGGAGCATCACCGCGAACGCCAGATACGGGTTGCAGGATGGATCCGGGCTGCGCAGCTCGACTCGGGTGGCCTCGGCTCGTCCGACGTGTGGCACCCGGATAAGCGCGCCCCGGTTCGTCCGCGCCCAGGAGATGAAGATGGGAGCCTCGAAGCCGCGGACCAGGCGCTTGTACGAGTTGACCAGCGGGGCGAGCACGGCGCTGATGCCGGCGGCGTGATGGAGCTGCCCGGCGATGAAATGCTGGGCGACCTCGCTGAGCCCGTAGGCGTCGTCACCAGCGAAGGCGTTGGTCGAATCGCGCAGGCGGATGAGGCTCTGATGGACGTGCATGCCGCTGCCCGGCTTGCCGTCGAACGGCTTGGGCATGAAGGTGGCGATCACGCCCGACTGCCCGGCAACCGCCTTGAGCGCGTAGCGGAAGGTGATCAGGTCGTCGGCTGCCTTGAGGGCATGAGCGGCGTCGATGTCGATCTCGTGCTGCCCGCCGGCGATCTCGTGATGGGAGGTGTTGACGGCGATGCCCAGGCTCATCAACGCGCTCACCATGCGCTGGCGCAGGTCGCGGTTGCCGTCGCTCGAGAAGTCGAAGTACGAGCTTCGATCGTTGCGGGTCGGCACCAGCGTTCCGTCGGCGATCCGCTCCAGGAGGAAGAACTCCACCTCCGGCCCGACCCGGTATTCGAAGCCGAGGCGTTCGGCTTCCTCAACCGCACGCCGGAGCACCCCACGAGGGTCGCCCTGGTACGGCTCGCCGTCCGGGGTGGTCGCCCAGCAGATCAGCCGCGCGGTGCTCTCGTCGGCCCAGGGCAGGAGCTGAAATGTCGAAGGGTCAGGGACGAGGTACATGTCGGACTCGGCCGTTCTCGCGGAGGAGTCCACCGACGAGCCGTCGAACCAGGTCCCGTGGGCGATCGCCTCGCTCAGCTGCGAGGCCGGGATGGTGACTGTCTTCACCCCACCGACCACATCGGTGAACTGGAGGTCGATGTGACGCACCTGCGCGTCCTCCACCCTGGCCAGGAGGTCGGGTGGCGCTTCCCTTCGGGTGGACGGTGGCAATTGAAGGCCTCCAACTAGGCGGAGCGCACAAGCGCGAGTAGCTGCGACGACTCTAACGCACCTGTCGGTAATAACCGAGCCTTGGAAATCTTCAGATCATCGTGCGCCGCGCACAGCCCCAGAACGGCTCGCAACTGTCGATCGGGCATTCATGCCTGCCCCGGTTACGGGGGGAGATATCCGGGCCAGGCCGATCACGATTGGCCTGCGTACGATCACGTCCGCTGTGCACCTGCGGTTTCGCTCCGTCGCCGTGCTGGCGGTCGCCGCCGCCGCGACATCCTGTGCGACCGCTCCGGCCCCGCGGACGCCCGCGCCCACCGCCCTGGTTTGTCCGGCGCCTGTTCCAACGCCTCCCACGTCAACCACCGGCGGTCAGAATCTTGTGGTCAACGGCGGGTTCGACACGCCGAGGATCACGGGCCGGCGCACCGTCTCGACGCTCGCGGGCTGGTTGGTCAGCGGCCCCGTCAAACTCGTCGCGTCGCCCTCGTGCGGCGCCGTTCCCGCCTCCGGTCAGTACGTGGCACTCGGCTACGGCGCGTCGATTTCGCAGGCGGTTCCGACCGTCCCCGGGAAGCTGTACCAATTCGATGTCTACGAGTCGATGGAGGGCGTCTGCAACATCGCGTACAGCGAGATCGATACCTACTGGAACTCGACGCTGATCAGCTCGACGACCACGCCGGCGACGGGGCGGACCCCCGACGCGGGCGACACCGCATGGGGCGCCTATGACACCTACACCCCGACGTTCATCGCGAAGTCGGCGACGTCGGCGATTCGTTTCGTCGCCACAACCGAGGCGTTCTCGTGCGCCTTCGACGTCGCCAATGCGTCGGTGACTGTCAAACCCTCGCCAACCCTCCCGTGATTCAGCGTGCCGAGGAGACCGCGACTCCCATCCCGCCGAAGGTGGTCAACGCCGCCGCGAACGCCTGCGTGGTCATGGTTCGCTCGACCCCGTAGAGCACGTCGACAAACGTGATCGTGCTGCGAACCGGGTCATAGCCGATCACCGGCACCGCATGCTCGCCGATCGCCCAGGGGATCCTGGCTCCGTCCCATGCGGTCCAGTAGCGCGGGGCGTGCGCCTTGAAATCCGACGTCAGCCAGACCACAACCGAGTCGCCGAGGCGCAGCTCGGATTCGATCTCAGTGACCGTCCAGCCCAGATGGCCATCCGCGGTCGCTCCGTATCGCTCGGCCGCGGCGACGATCGGCGGGTAGTACACGCCGTAGCCGGTGAAGTCCGGCTCGTAGCCGTTGACGTCACCCACAAATGCCTTGTACGGATCCCCCCAGCGGACCGGCTCGCCGTTGGAGCCGAGCTGGGGCGATCGTGGGTCCTGGGGCAGGCTCGAGTAGATCCGGTCCTGGGGGACGTCAATGTTCTGCACGGCCAACGCGACCTGGAGGGCGGCCGACTCGCAATCGAGGGCGAGGTCCTGCTTGATGATCGGGCCGGGGAGGAACACGGCGCCGGTGTTCGTGCTCGCCGGCGAGGCGGTCGGAGCCGACGGAGTCGGCGTCGCGGCGGGCGTTGAGCCGCCCGTTATCTGCGCGACCGCATGCGAGCTGTTGCCTTCCGCGAGAGTCCAGAGCGGAATCGCTACGGCAGCAGCAAGCGTCAACAGACCAACCGCGGCGATGGCCGGCCGCCGAAGGCGGATCACGTGGATGGTCTCGTGCGCACGGTCATACCACTCTAACCAGCGCCCGATGATGTGGTTACATCGCCTGGTTACTGTGGAACGTTGATCCGGCCACCGAGCTCGCGGAACTCGATCGACTTCTCCTCCATCCCGAGCCGTACTGCCTGGTCCTCGCCGACTCCATGGTCTCGCGCGTAATCGCGGATGTCCTGGGTGATGCGCATGCTGCAGAACTTCGGGCCGCACATCGAGCAGAAGTGCGCGACCTTCGCGCCCGCGGCGGGCAGGCTCTCATCGTGCATGGACCGTGCGGTCTCCGGGTCAAGGCTCAGGTTGAACTGATCCTCCCAGCGGAAATCGAATCGCGCCTGCGAGAGCGCGTCGTCCCAGTGCTGGGCGCCCGGATGTCCCTTGGCGAGATCGGCGGCGTGCGCGGCGATCTTGTACGCGATGACGCCGTCCTTGACATCCTGCCGGTCGGGAAGACCGAGGTGCTCCTTGGGCGTCACATAGCAGAGCATCGCCGTGCCGTACCAGCCGATCATCGCGGCGCCGATAGCCGATGTGATGTGGTCGTAGCCCGGTGCGATGTCGGTGGTGAGTGGACCGAGGGTGTAGAAGGGTGCCTCGTGACACACCTCCATCTGCAGGTCGACGTTCTCCTTGATCTTGTGCATCGGGACGTGTCCCGGGCCCTCGATCATCACCTGCACGTCGTGCTTCCACGCGATCTGAGTCAGCTCGCCAAGCGTCCGCAGCTCGCCAAACTGCGCCTCGTCGTTGGCGTCGGCGATCGAACCCGGACGCAGCCCGTCGCCGAGTGAGAACGACACGTCGTAGGCGCGCAGGATCTCGCAGAGGTCCTCGAAGTGCGTGTAGAGGAAGTTCTCCTGGTGGTGGGCCAGGCACCACGCCGCCATGATCGAACCGCCGCGCGACACGATCCCGGTGACGCGCTTCGCGGTGAGCGGGACATAGCGGAGCAGCACGCCCGCGTGGATCGTGAAGTAGTCGACCCCCTGCTCGGCCTGCTCGATGATCGTGTCACGGTAGATCTCCCAGGAGAGCTGGTCGGCGTTGCCGCCCACCTTCTCGAGAGCCTGGTAGATCGGGACAGTCCCGACAGGAACTGGCGAGTTGCGCATGATCCATTCGCGGGTGGCGTGGATGTCCTTGCCCGTCGACAGATCCATGATCGTGTCCGATCCCCACCGCGTCGCCCAGCGCATCTTCTCGACCTCGGCCTCGATGCTCGAGAGCACTGCCGAGTTGCCGATGTTCGCGTTCACCTTCACAAGGAACTTGGTGCCGATGATCATCGGCTCCGCCTCGGGGTGGTTGATGTTGGCGGGGATGATGGCGCGGCCGCGGGCGACCTCATCGCGGACCAGCTCGGGCGCGACGCCCTCGCGGATGGCGATGAACTCCATCTCGGCGGTGACCATGCCCCGGCGTGCGTAGTGCAACTGGGTCACCGCCTCACCGGCGCGGGCCCGCAGCGCGTCGCCCCGTGCTCCGGACACGGTCTCGACATCGCCGCGCTCGAGGATCCAGGGTCTGCGCAGGGCGGGCAGTCCCGCCTTCGGGTCGACGGTCACCGCGGGATCGCCGTGCGGCCCACTGGTGTCGTAGAGACGGAGCGGCGGATTGGCTGTGTCCCCCGCGGCGCCGGGCGTGGGCGCCTGGGCCACCTCGCGAAACGGGACGAGCAGGTCGGGACGTGAGCCCTGCACGTAGACCCGGCGGGCATTGCCGGCCGGAGCGGCGACGGGCTCGGTTGCAGTCCCTTCGCGATCGATCACATCGGTCATGTCGTCGGCCTCCATGTGACACGACGCCCGGAGAGCCGCCTCCTCGCAGGCGGAGCGCTCCCTGCGCCGGCATTACCCGGATCAGGTTCCACGGTCGGCCGCCACCAGCGGCCCTCTCAGCCCGGTCCCGCCGAGCTCCCGCGCCAACGATGGTACGCCCCCTGTCACGAGACGGCGACAGGGGGTTGCAGAGATATCTTTCGAGAGATATAATTCGATACATGGATGTCGAAACGAATGTCTCAGTAGCCGCCACGGTTCCCGACGTCTCCACGCTTCCCAAGCTCGAGCCGCGCAAGTTGACCGATCCACGTGCCATGCGCGCCGTGGCGCATCCGGTGCGGATCGCGCTCCTCGAGGTGCTCGGCACCGAGGGCCCGCTGACCGCGACCCAGGCGGGTGAGTTGATCGGCGAGAGCCCGACGACGTGTTCGTTCCACCTCCGCCAGCTGGCCAAGTACGGATTCATCGAGGAGGTTGCCGGCGTCGCCGGACGTAAGCGTCCGTGGCGCCTCGTGCACACCGGTTTGTCCTTCTCCGATGTCAGCGAAGACCCGGAGACCCGCCTGGCGGCGACCGCGCTGAATCGCGTTCTGCATTCGTTCTATCTGGACCGTTTGAAGGAGGGGCTCGCCCTGCGCCGGGACACTCCGACCGAGTGGCAGAAGGCCACTGGAGCGAGCGAATTCCTGCTGTACGTCACGGTTGAAGAGTTGCACGAGCTGGACGAGCAGATGAACGCTCTCGTCAAGCCGTTCGTCGAGCGCATCGGCAACCCGAAGAAGCGTCCGCGCGGAGCAGCGCCGATCGAAGTGCTGTTCTTCGCATATCCGCGCCCCCCCCACCGCACCCACTGACAACTATCAAAAGGAGGTAAAGAGATGTCTGGTTTCGTGACCATCGAGCTGACTCGGGCCGTCGAGCTGCAACGCTCCATTGAGCGTCGACGCTGCTACTACAGCGAGTCCGAATGCTCGAAGCGCACCGTTTTGCAGCGCGTCTCCGCCATGGTCAATCCATGGGCGGCTCGTAACGACTGCATCTGATGCCACCGATGTGCGTGCGGAGGCACGCGTGAGCGCGCCTCCGCCCAGCCCCATACCGCGATTGGCCTAGTCGGGCGTCGCATCGGGCAGTTCGCCCGTTCTACAGATCTCGGCGAAGAGCGCAGCGCTGGGCTTGGGGAGGCGTTCGAGTGTTTGGCGATCGACAGCGATCAAACCGAAACGCTTGGTGTACCCCTCCACCCATTCGAAGTTGTCCCAGGCCGTCCAGTACAGGTACCCGCGCACGTCGACGCCCGACTCGATCGCCTCGACGACGGCATGCAGATGATCGCGCAGATATGCGGGACGCAACTCGTCGTGATCATCGGCGACGCCGTTCTCGGTGATCAGGATCGGGAGCCCGACCTCACGGGACAGAACGGTCAGCGCCGTGCGGAGTGCAAGCGGATCGATGGCCCAGCCTGCACTCGACACTGGTAACCCCGGTACCGCCTCGTGCCGCGCGAACAGCATTCCCGGTGCGCGAAGATCGAGCGAGACTGCTTCGCTGGTGTAGTGATTCAAGCCGAGGTACGTGAGCGATCCCGCAAGCCCGGGTACCGCCTCGCCATGACCGACCGGAGGCAGGATCCGCCCCGCGACGCAGCTGCGCAGGAACCAACGGTTGAACAGGTAATCGGGCAGCCGGGCAAGGGTCCGATCGACTCGTGACGCCGCATCGCGAGGCACAAGGCGACGCTCGTGGTGCGCGATCGACACCTGCGCATGCCGTCCGTGATGTGAGGCGACTGTCGTGAGCGCCTGCGCTCCTGCGGCGTGCATGCGCAAGAGACCGCGCAGGGCTGCAAGAGTTCGACGCAGCGAGCGTTCGCCGGGCGGCCACTGGCCTTCGAGATGGCCGAGCACCGCGACGACCGTCGGTTCGTTCACCGTCACCCACCAGGTAGCCGTGTCGCCGAGGGCTTCCGCGCATGCCGCGGCGTAGCGCGCAAAGCGCACCGGCGCTTCGGGAGCTGCGAACCCACCGGCCTCGGCGAGCCAGACGGGAATGGTGAAATGCTGCAGCGTGACGACAGGCTCCATCCCGTTTCGCCGGCACGTGCGCGCCACGTCCTCGTAATGCGCGAGCGCGTCTCGGTCGAACCGCCCCCGCTCCGGCTCGATGCGAGCCCATTCGACCGAGAAGCGATGCGCGTTGTGATGCATCGACCCGAGCTGCTCGAGATCCTCGCGATAACGGTGGTACTGATCGATGGCGATCGACGCGTCCCCACCGCCGTTCACCGCCTCGGGATGCGCTGCGACCCACCTCGACCAGTCGTTGTCGATGCCGCCCTCCACCTGGTGCGCGGCGGTGGCGCACCCCAGGAGGAATCCTTCCGGCAGACGCCTCGGCGTCACCCGCTCGCCGCGGGCGCCGCGAGGACGAGACGCCGGTACCCGTCCGACGGCTCGTCGACGATCACGGTCACGCCGTTCTTGCGGCTCCACGCGCGCACCGCGAAGGCGTGCTCAGTGATCGGCGACCGGACCTCCAGCCGACCGCCGGGCTCAAGCCGCGCGTATGCCTTGCGCACGCGCTCGAGCGCGCCGGGCTCGGTGCACAACTCCTCCGAGCCGCTCAGGTCGATCACGGTGGTTTCAGGCATGGGGCAGCGGGTGCTGTGTCGGTCGGATCACCCGACCAGAATACGTGGCGCCTCGCGATGTTCGGTCCGGCCTGGCCAGGGGTTTCCGGTGGCCCTCCTTAAGCGGCCCATAATGCGCGGATGCCCATTCCAGAGCCGGCCCGCCACGACGCGATCGTCGATGACGAGGAGGAACGCCCGCGCCGGGTCGCCGGCACCGTCCGCCTGATGACCGAGGATCCCTTCGAGATCGACGAGGACAGTGACAGCGGCGTGGGCCGGCGGCTCTCCTCGATCGCGGCGAAGAGCCCCTGGATCATCCCCGTCGCGCTGATGGGGATCGGCGTGGCTTTCCTGGTGCTCCGCCGCCGGCACTGACCTCGAGCCCGCCTCGGGGGGCGATCTCCACCAGGGGCGGGCTGTCCGACCTGGCGAAAATGTCGAGCATGAGCGCCTCGAACGCGAGACGCGGCTGCGCGTACATGGCGACCGACTCGGCGGTCTCCAGGATCCGCGCCAGGATCTCGACGATGCGAGTGAGATCCAGGTCCTGTGCCCACGCCTCGAGTGCCGGGCGGTAGGCCTTCCAGACGGCGAGCTCCGGCGCGCCCGAGGCGAAGCAGGCAGCATCGCGGACGAACGACGCCCAGGCGCCGAGCGTGATCAGTGCCTGCTCGCGAACCTCGGCGCTCCGCTCAGTGCCGGCCGCGGCAGCCACCGTGACCTGCGCCGCAGCCCGGAGCGCGCCCTCCGCTCCTCCGCCACCGGCGCCGATGAATCGATCGAGGGCATCCAGCTCGTTCGCCAGCGCCCCCGGCTCGGTGGCGAGGTGCAGGGCGCGCCCCGGACGGCCGGCGGCTAGGGCCGCGGCGGTGGCCGCGTCGTGCTCGCTCACCCCGTGGACGCGCTCGAGCCATCGCTCGATCACCGCCGGCGACACCGGACCGAGCACCACGGTCTCGCATCGCGACCGCACCGTCTGGGGCAGTTGCTCGGGGTGTGCGGAGGTGAACACGAGGTGGACGCGCGGCGGCGGTTCCTCGAGGGTCTTGAGCACGTTGTCGGCCGCCTGCTCGGTCAAACGGTCGGCGCGGGCGATCACCGCGACGCGCCGCCCTCCGGCGTACGCGGAGAGCGAGAGGAACTGCTGGAGTGACGGCCCGGCCTCCTCGTCACCGGCCTTGTGCTTCGGGGACGGCCGCATCCGGTCGATGCCCACATTCTCCGCGGCTGAATCCTCGAGCCAAAAATCGGGGTGCTCGATGAGGCCTCCGGGCCAGGTGTCGGCATCGAGCAGCTCTGCAGCCAGCGCGAGCGCCGCGGTGGTCTTGCCGACTCCCTCCGGTCCGATCAGAAGCAGCGCGTGCGTCAACTCCTCATCGATCCCGCTCGCCACCAGGCGCTGGAGAACGGAGCCGTGGCCGATCACCGAGTCCAGCGTGGTCACGGGATGGATTGTGCAGAATTGCCCGCGGTGACTCAGTCCCAGACGCCAGCGCAGGCAGCCGTGCCGCCTCACCAGGTCGAAACCGGACGTCACTACGCCGCGCGGGTCATCCTCTACATGGAGGCGGCGTTCCTCGTCCTCATCTCATTCGGCTTCTTCAGCGGCGCCGAAGGGAGTGACCTGCTGAGCGTCGTGGGTGGCGGAGGCCTATGCCTCGTCGGGGTGGTGATCCTCGGTGTCGGCGCCACCCGGATGCGACACGACATGCCGGTGGTCCGCGACCCCGCCGATCCGGACGCGAAGGTGCCGTGGGACTGGACCGACTTCGTGATGTTCTGGCCGGGGTGGTTCAGCGCGTTTCAGCTGCTCGGCTCGGTGGCGGTGATCATCACCAACCTAATCGGCAACAACTCGGATCCGACCGTGCGCAACGCGATCGAGTCGTCGGTGCTCGCCGTGTGCCAGTACGGCGGCATGCTCTTCAACATCTACGTGCTCGCCTTCATGCGCCGTGGCGGCACGCTGCGCGATCTCGGCTGGCGCGGCTTCAAGTGGTGGTGGCTCCCCATCGCGCCCGTCGCCACGTATGTCGCACTGATCGGTGCGAACATCCTGCAGACCATCAATCAGAACCTCTTTCCCGGTGTTTCCAACGGGCAGTGCCACGAGGTGCAGCACGACTACAGCCACTACTACGTGCTCGCGATCATCGTCGTGTGCGTCATCGCGCCGATCTCCGAGGAGACCATCTTCCGGGGCTTCATCTACGGATGGCTGCATCGCTGGGGACCGGCGATATTCGCGGTGCCGCTGAGCGCCGCCATCTTCTCAGCAGCACATCAACAGCTGGTGCTCTTCCTGCCCCTTTTCTTCGTCGGCGCTGTGCTCGCTTCGCTCTACCAGGGGTCGCGCAGCATCGTTCCGGGCATCCTCACGCACGCGCTCTTCAACCTGCCCAACATCATCGCGATCCTGAGTACGACTACCACCTGCTGAGGCCGCGCAGGCGGGGTTGCCTGGTGTATGGTCGGCAGGCCCAGGGGAGTTGGGCAGGATGTGATGGGGGAAGGACTTTGCGATGAGCGATATCACTCGGGATTCGTTGGACTCGCCGGCCGCGGAAGGCGGGGCCGCACGCTGGGTGCGAATCGAAAATGGCGTGCGACAGGATGCGGCGCGCCTCGCACGTCTCGTCCTCGAGGGTCACGCCGACGGCTACGAGGCGAAGTTGCTCGCCCGGCGCATCGATTCGGTGCGAACCGCCGGCATCGGCGCCGAGTACTGACCCGGCGCAGTCAGACGACAGACTGGATCTGACCGCCGTCGACGGGCAGCGACGCGCCGGTGATGAACGAGGCCGCCGGTGAGCAGAGGAAGACCGCGACACGCGCGATCTCGTCAGGCTCACCGACGCGACCAAGGGGATTTACCTTGCCTGCGTTGGCGAAGAACGCGTCGAGGTCGGTAATTCCGGTTCCGCGCGCGATCTCGATCTGCCGATCGGTCCGGATTGCCCCTGGAAGCAGCGAGTTGACACGGATGTGCGGGGCCAGCTCGTTGGAGAGCGTCTTGGCGAGACCACTGACGGCGCCGCGAATGCTGTTGCTCAATGTCAGACCGCTGATCGGCTGCTTGACGCTCGTCGATGTGATGAACAGGATTGCCGCCGAGTCCGACTTCCGAAGTGCGGGCAGCGCAGCCTGGACGAGATGCACGGCGCTCATGAAGGTGAGCTGATATGCAGCCTCGAATTTCTCGTCATCGAGGTCGGCGAACGAGTTGCGCGGCGGGCCGCCGGCGTTCACGACCAGCGCGTCAAGCCTTCCGAATTCGCTGACGGCGCGCTCGACGGCGTTGCGTGCCTCGTCGGCGAGCGCAACGTCTGCCCTAGTGGCAACGACGCGGACACCGTGCGCACGGACCGCTTCGGCCGCAGTCTGTAGCGTGGCCTCGGAACGTGCGCACATGCCCACGTCGGCACCCTCTGCGGCGAACTGCTCGGCGATCGCCCGGCCCATGCCCTTGCTCGACGCGGCGACGAATGCGGCGCGCCCGCGAAGCCCCAGTTCCACGGTTGCGACCCTAGCAAAACTGGTGCGGTGTGAGGGATGACCGCCGGATGTCCGCCGGCTGGGCACGTAAGGTGTCTCGACGCGCCCATACTCGTTCGTGATGGCAGGCGATTTGGAAGGGGATTGCGCATTGCCGCCGGCCATGATCACCACCGCCAGGAGCGGACCAACTGCGAACGCGGTCACGACGTGCGACGCGAGCGTCAGGCTCAGCGCGATTGCGATCCCGAGCACGAGAGGGGTCAGCAGCACGCTGCCAAACAGGTCGAGCCACCAGTGAAGGAAGCGGTTGTTTGAGTCAAAAACCGCAGTGGCGAAACATAGCGGTGCCGTCACCACGCAAAAGCCGAGCATCACCGTGCCGACGATCATCAGGAAGGCCGCGTAGAGCACCAGAATCAGGAGAGGGATCCCACCCACTACGACCGCGACCATGTCGTGGCTGGTGGCCGCCAGCACACCGTAGATGTGAGTGAACCATCCCTGGCCTTGCTGGAACCCACTGAGCAGTGAGGCGTGCAGGACGAGCCCGACGATCGCGCCCGATACTGCGATCGAAGCGTCGACCCCCCAGACCATCGCGGTGTACCCGACGCTGACTGCGGTCCCGGGTATGCCGATCACCGCGACCGCCATAAGAAACCGTGGAAGCACCGACAGAATGGTGTCCATCGAGCCAGTCCGATGGTCGGCGAGCGCGCGGATGATGCGAGCGGCCGCTGCCACGCCTGCGATCATCAGCGCGACGGGCATCATGCCGCGATACAGCGACTCGTAAATCTGCGCGGAGTTCCACTGCTGCCCCGGTTGGCCGATTGTCCCAAGAAACCATGTCTGCAATTCGGGTGGAAACAACGTCTGCGTCACCCAGTTGACGGCGTCGACGATGAACGGACCGGTATCCAGGAAGAACCGAAAGAATTGCGTGAGAATTGTCAGAGCACCGCCGAGCACGTTGAGCACCGCGCCCCCGGCGTCGTACGCGCCGTGGAAGAAACCACCGACGCTCTGCAGCCAGGTGACTGGATTCCACCAATCGCCAGCGATGACCATCCTGTGTTAAGCCGGCTTGGATCAGTCGCGGTCTAGACGCTGCCGCGCACTGGACGCGGCTGGGGGCTCAACGATGCCGTCAGTCAGCACACGTATGCGCTGCTCGGGTGCATGCACCGCAGCTTCCTCGAAGAAGATGCGAGCGCCGCGGTGCCTGGGGACGATGGTGCGGTGCCGAGCTAGGGGTATCGATAGCAGATACACTTCAAGGCTCATCAGCCCACGCCCGATATGGACTTGACGAGCTGCAACACAAGGATGGCACCGCCTCCCTTGGTCACCATATCCACCATGAAGGAGCCGCCGCTTTCCCGGTGCTCCATCATCTTGTGAATACCTGAGATAGCGACCGCCGCCGGAATGAGAAACTGCGCCGATGTGAGCAGCGGATTGGCCACTCGTGCAAGCACCTGCTGCGACAGCGGGTCGACCGTGGACACTTGACTCAGTGCGCTGAGCCAGTGAATCGCTGCGGTAGCGGCAAGTACCAGCATGGCGGATGCTCCTCAACCCTCGGTCTCGACTAGCCCGCTCCCGGGCCGGAAGCAGAACTCTGGTACCGCTGCGCGGACCGACGCTGGACAGTGCAGATGGCTCCCGAAGCCGGGCCACCAGCGGTCGTGCTCGTAACCAGCGCGCGCCCCCTGGACGCCCGACGGCGATAGACGCGGCATGCGGCACAATCGGGGTGATCCTCGCGCTCGCATCGGAATCCCCAGGAGACATTCGATGTTCACAAAGATCCTCGTCGGCGTTGACCGGTCAGAGCACGCGCGGGTCGCGCTCAACCAGGCGATCGATATCGCGCGTACCCAGAAGGCGTCGCTGACCGTCCTTGTCGCGTACAGCACGCTCATGCCTTGGGGGCCGGTCGCTCCACTGCCTCAGAGTGCCGTCGACGAATTCATCGCGGGTGTGCAGGGCGAGGCTCAGGCGATCGCCGACGAGGCGAAGCAGGCGATTCCGGCTGAGGTGAAGTCCGAGGTGCTGGTCATCGACGCCTCGCCGGCCGGGGCAATCCTGGATCAGGCGGCCGCTGGAGGGCACGATCTCATCGTGGTCGGCTCGCGTGGCCGGGGAGATGCGGGCTCAATCCTGCTCGGCAGCGTCAGTCACGCGGTCCTGCAGCACAGCCGTGTTCCGGTGCTGATCGTGCATGTGCCCTCTGTGGAGACCGACACCTCGGCTGCGTAGGGACCACAACGGTGGCTCGCCACCGATGTCGCGGATCGAAACATCACCGAAATGTTCGTGTCCAACCCTGGTGCCCGGTGTCCACAGATGGCTCTCTCTGAGCCACGCACCAGGAGGCGCGGATCAATGACAGACTTTTCCATCAAGCATCTCGGCATCGGGCTGGCAAGCTCGTTGCTGGCCGGGGCTATCGCCGTGACGGCCGCGACCGGGGTCGGCGCGAGCACTGCACGCGTAGGCGCCTCGGCGGGCTGGTACGTCTATACCGAGAGTAACCAGACTTCGGCAGGCGGCGGCAACACCGTCCTCGCTTACTGGGTAGCGAGCGGCGGTAGCCTGACACCTGTTGGCAGCTTTGCCACGGGTGGCGACGGCACCGGAGCGGGCCTCGGGTCGCAGGGCGCGATCAACGTCGCCGGCGGGGGGCGCGCGCTCCTCGTGGTCAACGCGGGTTCGAACACGGTCTCGTACTTCCGGATCCTCGACGGCGGACAGCTCCGGCTCGTCGACGCCGCACCGTCAGGCGGGACGAGCCCGGTGAGCGTCACCGCCCATGGCGGCTGGGTCGAGGTCCTCAACCAGGGCAACAACACGGTTGGCAGCCTTCTGCTGACCTCCCGCTCGCTCGTCCCGTCCTCGCATCCGGCAGTGTCGCTCTCGTCCGCTGCGGCGACGCCCGAGCAGATCGGCTTCACTCCGTCGGGCGCGCACGTCATCGTCACTGAGAAGGTCAGCAGCAGCATCGACACGTTCGCCGTGACCTCTGGCGGTCAACTCACCGGCCTGCGGCACACGGTTTCGACCGGAACCGCCCCGTACGGCTTCGGGTTCAGCGCCGGCGGCGAGGCAATCGTCTCCGACGCGGGCGGCGGTGCCGGCGGTGTCAGCGCCGCAACGTCGTATAAGGTCGGCGCGGCGGGCGCCCTGCATCCCATCAGTGAGGTCGGTGAATCACAGGCGGCCGCGTGCTGGCTCACCGTCAACGCAACCGGCACTCGCGCGTACCTGGCCAACGCGGGGTCCGGGACCGTCTCGTCGTACAACATCGGCCGGGGCGGCCGGCTGCACCTTCGATCGGACGTCGCAGCGACGGTCGGAGTCCATCCGATCGATCAGGTCCTGGGGGGCGGCTGGTTCTTCGTCCTCACCACCTCCGACATCGCGTCGGCACCGGTCACGTCGTCGGGCGACCTTGGTTCTGTCAACGAGTCGGCGGCGAGCGGACTCCCCGCAGCTGCGAGCGGCCTCGCCATCGTCGCGGTCCCCGCATAAGGGAGCAGCGGGCGGCTCAACAACGGTCGTTCACGAAGCCGGGCGGCACCACGCCGTCCGGCTTCTCGCCGACTTTCGCAGAATGGGGAGTGGTGAACATCACGACGCCAAGCTCGAACCCCGGTCCCACACAGGCGGACGCGGACCTGACCAAACCTGCCCAGGCTTCCTTCGGCGCCCCGATCCTCGTGGTCGAAGATGACCAGACCACCTGTGACGTTGTGCGCGCGTACCTGGAAAGCGCGGGGCATCGTGTGGTCGTCTGCCGCTCCGGCAGCGAGGCTCTTGGCGTGGTTCGTCAAACCCAGCCGCGCTGCCTGATCCTCGACGTGATGCTGCCCGGCAAGGACGGCTTCGAGATCTGTACGGAGATCCGTCGCGCCGGGTCGATCGTGCCGATCCTGTTCCTGAGCGCGCGGGCCGACGAGGCCGATCGCGTCGGCGGGCTACGAGTCGGCGCCGACGACTACCTGGTGAAACCATTCAGCCCGCGCGAGCTTCTCGCACGCATCGACGCGCTCCTGCGTCGCTCTGAGATCGGCCCGCAGCCGGCGATGGTCATGCGGCTGGGCAACGTGGAGCTCTCGCCGGCTCATCACGACGTCGCCGTCGGCGGTCAACGTGTCGCGCTGACGCATGTCGAGTTCGGGCTGCTTGCCGCCATGTTGGAACGACCCGGATGGGTGCTGACTCGCGGTCAGTTGATCGACCGTCTGTACACCGACGATCGCGTACCCGCACTGGAGCGGACGGTCGACGTCCACGTCTTCCGGCTCCGCGAAAAGCTGCACGAGGCGAATGCGACGGCCACCATCGTGACCATTCGCGGCGTCGGCTACAAGATCATGCCGGACAGTGCGTGACCACGGGACGTCGCGTGGGTGCTGCCTTCATGCGCCGCTGGCGGGCGCTGGGCCTTCGCTGGCAACTCGTCGTGCTCAACGTCGTCGTCATCGCCGTGACCGTCGTGCTGATCATCGTGCTCATGCACAACATCGCGCAACAGGAGTTCATGGTCATCATGCACGCGGCCGGGCAGCCGGTGGATCCCGCCGCGGGCCAGCGCGCCTACGACGCCGCGGTTGAGGCGCAGATCTATCCGACCATCGCTGTCGCCGCCATCATCGCCGTCGGGCTCAGCTTCGTTGCAGTGACGCTTGCGCTGCGACCGCTGACGGCGGTACGCGAAGCAACTCGGCAGATGGCCCGTGGTGATGCACCCGCGCCGATTGCGACCAGCCGGCGCGACGAGATCGGAGGGGTCGCCGATTCCGTCAACGAACTTGCCCAGTCACTGCAGCGCCTCGAGGAGCTGCGCCGCCAGGTGACCAATGACGTTGCGCATGAGCTGCGCACCCCGCTGCACAACCTCCTCGGGCTGATCGAAGGGATGCGTGACGGGATTATCCCGGCCTCCCCCGCGCGACTGCAGCAGGCGCACACCGAGCTCGATCGACTGATCGCGCTGGTCGAGGATCTGCGCGGACTTGCGGACGCACAGCTGGCTTCGGACCGGATGTCACGGCAGCCGCTGCATCTCGAGACTCTGGTACGGGACGTTGTCCTCGGGTTCGATGCCAGCCTGCAGCAGCACGATCTGTCGTGGCGAATCGAGGCTGCTGACGACAGTCTGGTGGTTGTGGGCGACGCCGGACGCTTGGGTCAGGTCATCGGCAACGTCGTCGACAACGCCGTCCGTTGTGCGCGAACCGGCAGCACGATCACCCTGACCCTGACGCGACGCGGCGAGTCCGTGCGTCTTGCCGTACACGATGTCGGCGAGACCATTGACGATGGCTCACTCCCTCATATCTTCGAGCGGTTCTTTCGGGCTGACCCCAGCCGCGCCCGCGGAAGTGGAGGTGCCGGTATCGGCCTGGCAATCGTCAAGGAGCTGGTTGCCGCCCATGGCGGCAGAGTGGGCGCCGAAAGCGACGCCCGTGGGGTCACCGTCTGGTTCGAGCTGCCGCTTCGCGCTCCAGAGCCGCATCCCGCCACCCTGCCAGGGCCGACACGATCAATCGCAACGCTCGATGATGCCGCGACTCAGGCGTAGACAGCCTCGCTAGCCCGCGAGCTCAATGGCCTCTGTCCGCGTCGTCACGCGCGCGGCTGCAGGCCGTGCAGGGCTTCCACCTCGAAGCCATGACGCCGTCGCACCGACCAGCATCATGACGACCGAGAACGCGAAGGTGATGTGCATCCCGACGATGAATGGGTTGCTGATCAAGTTCGGAAAGAAGGTGTGCCCCGACAGGTACGCGGCCTGGCTCGCCGAGAGAGTGTGGAGCGACGGTCCGAGCAGCGTGGTCATCGGGTTGTACCCGAGGAACGCCGCGAAGAGCGATCCCACCGGTGGCAGGTTCGCGACCTGGTGCGCCACCGTCGTCGACACGCCGTGCGCGGTCAGCCCGGCGAACATTGTCGACGGCAACGTGGAGCTGAGCCCCGCGATCATCAGCGAGAAGAAGATGCCGATCGACAGCGTCATGCCGCTGTTCTGGAACGTCGCCAGCATCCCCGATGCGACCCCGCGGCGTTCCGCAGGCACCGCGTTCATAACGCCTGCGGTATTCGGGGCGACGAACATGCCCATCGACAGCCCCACGAGGAACAGGAGCGACGCAAAGGGCAGGTAGGCGAAGTTTGCCGGCAGCAACATGAGCAGCCCGAAGCCGATGGCCGAGAAGATCATCCCCGCCGTCGCGAATCCACGCGACCCGAGCCGGTCCGAGAGAAACCCGGAGGACGGACCCCCGATGAGAAACCCCGCGGTCAAGGGCAACATGAAGATCGCGGCCCAGAATGGCGTCGACTGATAGCTGTACCCGTGCAGCGGCAACCAGATTCCCTGCAGCCAGATGATCACCATGAACATCAGGCCGCCACGCCCCACGGCACTGAGCAGCGCCGCGACGGTGCCGAACGTGAAGCCGCGGAGACGGAAGAGGCTCACGCGGAACATCGGCTCTGCCACCCGGGTCTCGACGATCACAAAAATGACCAGCAGGGCGACGCCGCCGATAATCGCCGTGAGTACCGAGGGATTGGTCCAGCCCATCGAATGCCCGGCGTACGGCTGAATCCCGTAGGTGATGCCCACAAGTACCGAGACCAAGCCGACGGCGAACAGCACGTTGCCCCACCAGTCCACTCGAGACCGCTTCACGATGCCGGTCTCGCGCAGCTTGAGATACGCCCACGCGGTTCCGAACAAGCCGACCGGAACCGACACGAGGAACACCAGGTGCCAGTCCGTCGTGCTCAGCAGTCCTCCGACGATGAGCCCGATGAATGATCCCGACACCGCGGCAACAGCGTTGATACCGAGCGCCATCCCGCGCTCGCTCTGCGGAAACGCGTCGGTGAGGATGGCCGTCGAGCAGGCGAAGATCATCGCCCCGCCGACGCCCTGGATCAGGCGGAACAGGATCAGCTCCAGCGCGGCAGTCGGACCGGTGGTGAACACCAGCGAGAGCAGGATCGATCCTACCGTGAAGACGAGAAACCCCAGGTTGTACAAGCGGACGCGGCCGAACATGTCGCCGATGCGTCCGAGGCTCACCACCAGCACGGCGGTGACGACCATGTAGCCCATGATCATCCAGAGCAGGTAGCTGACGTTGCTCGGGATGAGCGGATTCAGCTTGATGCCGCGGAAGATCGCCGGCAGCGAGATGAGCACGATCGACGAGTTGACCGTCGCCATGAGCATGCCGATCGTCGTGTTGGACAGCGCAACCCACTTGTAGTGGGGACCGACCTCGCCGTGCTTGCGCGAGGTCTTGGGGGCGGGGGCGCTGACACCCGTTGTGGTCACGCCGCCGACTGCGCCTGCTTTTCCCGTTCGCGCTGCTCGCGTTCGCGCCGCCACACGCGGATGCTCTCGAGGTCGAGCGGCAGCCGCTCGCGCTTGACCTCGGCGACGTTCGGATTGCGCGCCATCCAGGCGAAATGCCGCCAGAGATCGACGGCTCCCTCGTCGTCCGGAATGTCAGTGATGATGGGTCCGAACATCTGGGGCCCATCGCCGCCGTCGAGGACGATCGTCGGTACGCCGAACGCCTTGTGCACCGAGACGGCCTCGTCGTGCTCGCGCTGCACGGCATCCCACGTCGACGGGTCGGCGAGTGCCTGCTCGAGCAGTTCGGGCTCCAGGCCTGCCTCGCGCAGCGATGCTTCGATCACCGCATGGTCGTCGAGGGGGAGGCCGCGCTGATGGCGTGCGTCGCTCAGCGCCTTGTAGAACGCGCCGACGGCAGCGTTGCCGTGTGCGTTGCGCACTGCGATCGCGGTGCGGAGCGACGGCGCGGACCCGGTGTCCGCAGCCGCTCGCCCCTCATCGCCACTGTTGACGATGGCGAGCGAGAAGACGCGCCACTCCACCTCGACCACGCCGAGGTCATCAAGACGGCGCGCCCAGCGAGACGTCTGATAGCACCACGGGCAGAGTGGGTCGAAGTGGAAGCGAATCTTCTCAGCCATCGTCATAGAACCTCTTTTGCCCTAAATGTTACGCGGTCGCTCCGGCTGCAGCCTCCGCGGTCGCAGACTCCTCAACCGCAGGCTTGTCCTCCCCGAGCTCACCGTCGATCTCGAGCTTGACCTTCTCGCTCACCAGGAAGCCGCCGCCACCGAGGGGAACGTTCCACACGAGTCCCCAGTCCGAGCGGTTCAGGGTCCCGGTGAGCGTTCCACCAACCTTGGTGTTGCCAAACGGGTCGACGACCACACCACTGTGCTCGTAATCGAGTGCGAGCTCTTTGGTAACGTTGTTGATGGTGAGGTCGCCGACGACCCTGAAGTGGTCGCCGTCAGGCGCGATCGACTTCAGCGTGAACACGATGTCCGGGTACTTCGCGATGTCGAGGAAGTCGGGGCTCTTGAGATGTCCGTCGCGCTGCTCGGAACCGGTGGTGATGCTCGCTGCCTGGATGGTGATCGAGCCGCTCCCGGTCGTCGGGTCGTTCGGATCGTTCAGCTCCAGATTCGCGGTCACCTGGCCGAAGCTGCCGCGCACGGTGGCGACACCGAGGTGCTTCGCGCTGAAGGTGACAGAGGTGTGGTGCGGGTCAAGACTCCACGTCATGGCGTGTACTCCTTGAATGCCGGGAGTGCCCCGGGCGGCCTCGGACATCATTTCGTCCGATCTGCACATCATGAAGTAAAGTGCTATAGTTTGTCAAGTGATCCCAATCCCTAACTTCACCCGATCTCACGCTAAGATCTGGATCGGGATGGAGGACCCCCCACATGGATGCTGAACGCGATTACTGCCCTGTCCACGAGGCGATCCAGGTGCTGCAGGAGAAGTGGACGATGCACATCGTCCGCGCCCTCCTCGACGGACCGCTCGGCTTCAACGAGCTTGGGCGCGCGGTCGGTGGCTGCAACCCGGCAACGCTCAAGGTCCGCCTCGATCATCTCGAGGACCTCGGCCTCCTTCGCCGAACCGTGCACTCGCAGATGCCGCCGCGCACGTCGTACGAGCTCGCTCCGGCGGGTGTCGACCTGCAGCGGGTGATCGATGCCATCGATGCCTGGGCGCGCGAACATCTCGACATCGTCGCCATCGCGGAGGTCGACGAGGAGTCAAGCGTCGCTGTCGGCTGAGCGAGGGCGCAGCTACCGTCGTCTCGCGGCGCTTGCCGGTCTTGCGTTAGTCGCGACCGCGTGCGGATCGACGCCGAAGCCGTCACCGAGCCCCACAGCCACGCCTGAGGTGACGTCGACAGCCGGAATCGTGACCGGCACGCCGTCGCCAACGGCGAACGCCTGCGTTGCTCCGTCGCACGAGCGCGCGCCGACCGGCACCATCGGAGCCAACTTCGCGACCGCGCTCGCGTTCGCACCCGACGGCCGGCTGTTCTGGACCGAGCGCTCAGGCACCGTGAGGGTCTGGCAGAATGGCGCGTCGCGCGTGTTCGCCAAGGTTAGGACGGTGACCGCCGAGCCGAATGGGAGTTACAGCGAGCGCGGTCTGCTTGGCCTCGCTGTCAGCCAAACCTTCACAACCGATCGCTTTGTGTATGCGTTCTACTCCGACGCGAGCTACCGGACTCAGCACGTGATTCGGTGGTATGACTGCAACGGAACCGGGATCCACGCAACCATCATCGCCACGTTTCCAGCGGGAAATGACTGCTGTCATAAGGGTGGACGCATCGCCTTCGGACCGGACGGCAAGCTCTACGTCACCCTCGGCGACGAGCACGACGCGCCGAGCGCGCAGAACGTGAGCGACGTCCGGGGCAAGGTGCTCCGCTACAACCCTGACGGCTCGATCCCGTCGAACAATCCCTTCGGAGCGACCAACCCCGTCTGGGCGTATGGCTTTCGCAACCCCTTCGGGATCGCGTTCTCCTCCACCGGTCAGCTCGCCATCACGATGAACGGACCCTCCGGCGACGCCGGCAGTCCCGGGACCGGCTACGACACGCTCTTCCTGAACGTCACCCGCGGCGCTCACTATCAGTGGCCCGATTGCTACGGCTACAGTCACCCGCTGGCGGCGTCGACCTGCGGCGGCGGCCTGCCGCCGAACTGGAGCAGCGAGGCGAGCACCTACGTTCCCACCGGCGCGACATTCGTCGACGCGAGCGGACCGTCCGGCTACGCCGGGCACCTCGTGTTCTGCTCCTACGACAAGGGCATGGGTATCGTCACCGCGGGCAGCCCCAACGCCAGCGTCCGTCTCGGTCCGTCGGGATGCCGTCTCGACGTGGTCGAGGGGCCGAACCACGCGTTGTATTACTCCGACACCGGCCACATCTACGAGCTGGCGTAGAGCGTGCGGCTGTCAGCAGCTCTTACGTTGTGCGACATTGTCAGTTCGCGCGAATGCGGCGATTGACTGAGTTGGACACCTTCGGTGCACGGCGCAGGCGGAAGTTGTGTCCGCCCCACTCGTGAGTGGGGGACTGTCACCAAGTCGAAAGGTTGACGCTCCTAATCTCCACGTGAACGAACCCTAGGAGGTTTGCGATGGATCAGGACAACTACACAGACGTCTCGCCGTCCGAAGACCAGTCGCATCGGCGCAGCTTCGGCGGCCTCGGCCGGGGCCCGGTTGCGCTGCTCCTCGCCGCGGGTGTGCTCATCGGAGGCGGCATCGGCGGCTTCGTCGCCGCCAACGCCGGCTCGTCGGTCTCGACCCTGGCGTCGACCACACCAGGGACGTCGCATGCGTGTCCGCACACCGGTGGATCGACGGCGACCTGACACGCCGTCGCGGCGGGTGACCGCCTCACATAGCCTCCCTCCCAAGACGGCTCGCCCCCCAAGGCGAGCCGTCGCTACATCTGCCGCGATTACGATCCCCCGGTGACCTCACGCCTGCTGCCCGCGGTCGTGTTCACCGCCGGTGCCTCGTCGCTTGCGACGGAGATCTGCGCCACCCGACTGCTCGCTCCCTACTTCGGTCAATCGACAGTGGTCTGGGCGAACGTCATCGGTCTGATCCTCATCTATCTGTCGGTGGGCTACTGGCTTGGCGGGCGCGTCGCCGACAGGCACCCGACGCCGCGGGTCCTCGGCCTGATCCTCGTCATCGCCGCGCTGTGCACGGCGGCCCTTCCCTTCGTCGCGCGGCCTTTCCTCAACCTGGCGCTGCAGGGCTTCGCGGCGGTGAGTGTCGGCACCGTGGCGGGGTCATTTCTCTCGACGCTGCTGCTCTTCTCGGTGCCCGTGACCCTGCTCGGCATGGCCTCGCCCTTCGCATTGCGCCTGGCACTGACTGACATCGACCGGGCCGGCCGTACCAGCGGACGCCTCTCGTCACTCGCGACAGTTGGCGCCATCATTGGCACATTCGGATCGGCGCTGGTGCTCATCCCTGGAGTAGGGACCCAGCGCACGCTGCTCACTGCGGCGCTGCTGGTGGCCCTGGTCTCGATGCCGCTCCTGTTGCGTCCTGCCGTGATCGCGAGCGCGGTGATCATCGTGCTGCTCATCCTGCCGCCCGGCCTGGTCAAGGAGACGCAGGGAACCCTCGCCGAGCGCGAGACGACGTACCAGTTCATCCAGGTGGTGCGTGAGGGAGGCGGCAAGACGGTCATGCGCTTCGATGACGGGATCGCGGATCAATCCGTGTACCGCGCCGATACCGCGCTGAGCGGTGGCGAGTGGGACATGCCACTCGTGGTGCCCCCACTCCTCGCCGGTACGATGCATCGCGTCCTGGTGATCGGCAACGCGGGCGGGACGACGGCCCGCGCGCTGGCCTCCGAATACCCGGGCATCGCCATCGACGCGGTGGAGCTCGACCCGGTGGTCACGCAGCTCGCACGTCAGTACATGGGCCTCGACGCGATTCCCAACCTGCACGTGATCACCGCGGATGGTCGTGAGTACCTCGAGACCACCGCGCAGCACTACGACCTCATCATCGTCGACGCATATAGAACGGAATACATCCCCTTCTATCTCGCGACCCAGGAGTTCTTCGCACTGATACGCGCGCACCTCGATCCTGGTGGCGGCGTCGCGCTCAACGTCGAGCGCGTTCCCGGGAACAACGGATTGGTCCAGGCGGTCGCCGGCACGGTGGCCACCGTGTTTCCCCAGGTGTGGGTGTGGCCCGCGCTGCACTTTAACGAGCTCGTCGTCGGTCTGTCGGAGCGGATCGCGCCATCCTCACTGGCGCAGCGACTGACCGCGATGCCCGAGAACATCCAGGTGCTTCGTCCGCTCGTGGTCGCGCAGGCCTACGTCGCACCGCCATCCAAGGACCCCCTCACCGACGACCGCGCGCCGGTGGAATGGCTGACCGATCGGGCCATCCTCGCCTACATCGCGGGTGGCGGGGTCCTCGACGAGCACCTGCTTCCAACCGCGCCGTGAGTGTCAAATGTGCAATCCAGCGTGTCGGTTGTTGCGCCGACGCAACCCACAGCACTCGGATGTTGCGTTCATGCACCGCAGGAAATAAATGCTTGCAACGTGATGACGGGTTTGATAGTCTTACGACGTTCGGTACCTTTGCACCGATCGCTGGGGAACGGCCTGGAGGGATGGGGGACTGCGAGCGCTCCCGGGTTCGTCGTGAATCCGGGAGCGCTTTGCGAAACCGCGCAACGCGACCTACGTCGTCATGACGGCAGGACCATCCAGCGTAATAAGGTTCCCGTTTCAAGGCCAGGGCATCGCCTTGATCGACCGGATGACCTACTCGAGCTACAGGGGAGAACACATCATGCGAGGGAATAGCGCACTCGCCTTCCTGCTGGGGATCATCGGCGTCGTCTGCCTCGTGGTCGCCATCATCTACTTCACGCTCAAGACGAACCTGCTCGCCTCGGGCCACCCGATCCGGCATACGGACCGAGCGGTGGTGCTCATCATCGTGGCGGTGGTCTGCCTGGTGGCCGCCTACTTCGCCCGACCCCGGCGGGTCGCCTGACCTTCGCGACGCATACCAGGCTGCTACCCCTTCGGCGGCCGACCGATGTGGCAACGCTCGAAGTTGGCGAGGTCGCGAGGGCTTGCGAGCCAATCCCGGCCCGCCTTGGTCGCGGGCGGCTCGTCTGTGAGTAGAAGACGCCGAACCGGCCACATGCGAGAGGAAAACGAGCCCGAAAGCAGGTATACTGAGCACGCCTCCTCGTCGCCTGTGCGTCGCTGGTCAAGGGAGGTAGGTCGAGCACCTCAGGGTGCTCATCAGCCATGAAGGAGGGGTGTCACCTGACGATGCGACGCCATGCTGGAGCGGCCTTCGGCATCACGGTTATGGTGCTGGCAATGCTCGCATCGCAGACCGTCCATGCCTCGACGCTAGCTGCCGGTGCTGCAGGGGTGACCACCGGCGCGTCATCCAATCCCTGTGGCACAAGTGCCACCCCGCCTGTCACCTACCAGCACGTGATCTGGATCTGGATGGAGGACAGCACCCTGCCGAAGGTCATCGGCAACTCAGCCGCGCCGTATATCACCAGTCTCGCGAAAGAGTGCGGCTACGCCAAGGGCTGGCTCGACAATGTGATCAACGGCGCATCCAATTACGTCCCGGGCGTGGCCGGTGCCAATTGCAACGACGAGACGCTCCACGCCATCGCGCCGAACGGTGATGTGTGCATCACACAAGGCTTGAGCCCGGCTGCGAAGTGCACCGCATCCTCGTGCAAGAACACGGTGGCGATCACCTCGATCTTCGAACAGTTGCAGAACGTCCCCGGGGATTCGTGGAAGGCGTACGAGGAGAGCATGCCGTCCAACTGCTTCACCTCCAACACGAGCTCGAAGACCGCTCCCTACTACGTCCGGCACAATCCGGCACCCTACCTCAGCGACCTGCGCATCGTCGGTCAGCTCGGCGGCAACACCTGCGCCACCAACGACGTCGCCGTCCCCACGACCAGTTGCAACGGCACCTCGTGCACCCCGAATGAGACCTCGAACCCCTTCTACAACGACCTGACCAACAACACGCTTCCTTCTTTCAGCTTCGTCACCCCCAACGCGTGCAACAACATGCACAACAAGTGCACGCCCTATGCGAACAAGGTCACCAATGGTGACCAGTGGCTGTCGACGTGGCTTCCGATTATCACCGGTTCGCCCGCCTATCAGAGTGGCAACACCGCAGTCTTCATCATGTGGGACCAGGGCAAGGTCGGCAGCGCCATACCGAACGTGATCGTTGCCCCCACCGTTGTCCCGGGAACCGTCGTCCCCGCCTCGACGACCATTAACAACGTCGCCGCGCTCGGAACCACCGAAACAATGCTCGGCCTCGGCCCCATCGGATGCGCCACCGGGACGCAGGGCGATGGCTCGAAGTGCCCCCTCGGATCCACTACAGATTTGCGGAGCCTCTTCAACATCTGACCAGGATCGGTCCGCCGGATGCTCACGAGCCCCACTGGCGTTTGTTACTCTCCCGCCACGCGAAAGCGGTTGACGCAGGGTTCCGTTCGCAGGGGGACGGTTAGAGAGACGAGGGTTCCGGATGTTATGGAAGGTTGCCCGCATGGCAGTCGTGGCCGGCGCGTGTGTGGTGATGACGTCGGCAGTCGCCAGCCAGGCCCTCCGAGAAGCGGTGCGCCCTGGCGCGTCCAACCCGTCGCCCGCATTCAGTAACCCGGCGCCCTCCGGCAGCGCGCCCGGGAACACGACGACGACGCCACGTCCGAGCGGCAGGCCCAGCCCCGCGATCTCGAGTTCGACCGTCCCGACGAGCACGCCGACCCTCACCGAGAGCGGACCACCTCCGGGCCCGGCGCAGCAACTGCCACCGATGCCGCAACCCATCACAAGCGTCACCGCATACGGGGCTGTCGGTAATGGACGTAGCGATAGCACCAACGCCATCGCCAAGGCGGTAGCCGTCGCCGGAGCCCGCGGCGGCACCCTCTACTTCCCACCGGGGCACTACCTTGTCGGTGGATCTGGACTCGGCTCCGGCATCCAAATTCGAAGCGGACGGCCTCTCACCATTGCGGGAGCCGGGAGCGGCCGGGTGACCATCACGAACACCAATTCGGCGGGTGGTCTGCTCAGCATTCACGTCGACCACACCATGGTCCAGGGCTTGACCTTGGACGCGCAAACGGCGAACACGCGGCAGGCCCTTGGCGTCGTCGCAAATGACGTGACCGTGCAGTTCTGCCACATCCTCGGGGGCAGGCAATTCTTCGCGATCTACTACGCCGGCCCTCCCGGTGCCTCACCCATGGCACCGCTCTACGACACGGGCAACCGCCTCCTCAACGATTACGTCAGTGATCTCGTCGCCAACGATGGCATCTCGTGGTCGTTTCAGGAGAACAGCCTGATCGAGAATCTCGTGCACACGGGGTCGCGCCTCGCCGTCTACGTCGACCGGTACGTGACCGTCCAGAACGAGGTGTACCGTCCAGGTCCGCAGGGCGGCGGCACTGCCGGCTTCTGGATCTCCGCGCCGTCGGACCACATCACGATCAACAACTTCACGAGCTATGGCATGGGCGGGATCATCTCCGACAACGGGGTCGACGTGAGCACCAACATCACGATCGTCAACGAGCGCCTGATGGTACCCGGCAACACTCTGAGGGTCGACGCCGCGAAGGGACTGACGATACGAGGCTGCAACTTCGGGACCGATGGCACCGTGCTGTTCACTGGGTCGATGGCAACGACCTCGGTGGTCGTCGAAGACTGCCCTTCGCTCCCGATGATTCGCTTCCAGGGCAATTCACCGGTGAGCGCAGAGTTCCTCGCTGATTCGTATGCGTCGGTCGCGACCGCAGTCGCGCACCGCCAGACCTTCTACAACTTCAATTCAGCGCACCCAGTGTTCAGCGTCAGCGGTGGCGTCTGGTGGAACCGGAGCGGTGGCTTCTTCGGGGGCGCGGCCGCCACCTACACGGTGACCAACCTCAGCGGCTACAACTAAGACCGAGTCCGATCGGAGTGGGTGGCGCGGCGTGCCGCACTCGAGTGAGCAGCGCCGCCGCGACGCCACTGGCCCGTGGGTACTCGGGCAGCCGGCCGTCACGCCGGCCGGCTGCCGAGCGAACTCCTACTGGAACCAGCCCTCGACGTCGACCGTCGCGTTGATATTCCCAAGGGCGTTGAAGAGGTCGAAGTCGCCTGGCGATCCACCTCCCGACAGCGTGATCGCCGTCAAGTTGTCGAGCACCTGTCCCGCCCCGATATTGAGGTCAGACACGTTCGGCCGTTGCGCGGCATCCGACGGGTATGCGCTGATGAACGTGAACGAGGATCCGGCGATCCCGGTGAGGTTTGCGATGACTGCTTTGGCAGCGCTCGGAATCCCGTTCTGGCCGGCGGCCGCTACGGTGAGGACTCCGTTCTGAGCGAGCTCGTGGCCGGCACAGGGGGTCCCCATTCCAACTCGTGTGTCGCAGATCCGTGTCGGCGTGGTGGCGTAGAACTGCTCGCCCATGGCGGCAGTCGGGCCGCCGAACCACCCATTGTCATCGATGATGAAGTTGGCCTTGCCCGCGGCGTTGTAGACGCAGATGTTGATCGGGTTCGTGTTGATCGCCAGGTCGACGAAGACCCGGTTTGCCTGCGCCTTGCCCGCGCTGACGTTGACAGTCGAGAAGGGCGGCTTGCCCTTGTTCCCACCGAAGACGCAGCCGCTCGCACTCCACGGCACGACGCTCAGGTACGTGTTGACGGTCCCGGCGATTGCGGTCAGGTTGATGATCGCAAACTCCTCGGTTCCGTCAGTTGGGATCGTGGGCGCGCAGGTGGGCGAGCACCATGCAGGCTGCCCGGCAATGGTCACCTTGACAGCAGTGTTCGGGCCGATCGCATGAGACTTGCCGTCATTCAGGCCGTTGCACGCGTACGCGTTGATCCCCTGTCCGGTGCGAGTGTCACACACACGAATTGGGGGAATCGGGTGGTACTCGCCTGAGGTCACCGTTGCCGCCTCGGGCATGAAGTACCCCTCGACGTCGGCAAGGACGTTGACCGTTCCCAGGGCGTTGTAGATATCGACAGCGCCGCCGCTGCTCAGCTGTGACGTCACCAGATTGGCGAGCGCGATGCCCGCCGGGAAGTTGATATTCGATGCACCGGGACGGTTCGTCCCGGCCGGATAGGCGGTGAGCAGGCTGAACGACGTGCCGCCGACAGCGGTCACGTTGATCACGACCGCGGTTGCACCGGCTGGAACCGAGTGGCCGGTTTGAGGATCAACGTAGCCCGTCACCTGAAGCTGGAGTGTTCCGCCGGCTCCAAGTGCGTGGCACACGCTGCCACCGCAGAGACCACTTCTCGTGTCGAGAATCCGGAAACCCGGCGTGATCGGCACGTAGTTGCTCGCCGCTGATGCGGTGGTGGTGGTCGGAGCCGTAGCGGGAGCCCGAACCCCCGCGGTTGCGGGCACCTGCTGTGCACCGAAGATAGCGATGGTCGCCAGGACGCTGATCGCGGCAGTAGTGCCGCTTCCCCTTCTGAAGTTCATGGCTGGAATGCTACAGGAGAGGTGCGTAGCGCGTCAATTGCAGCAAAGGTGGCGAACGGCACGCGGGGACAAAGGCCTTGGGATCCGACGGCGGATGCTCCCAAACCGCATAATTGAGCGGATGGGGACGTTGACGATGGGGGGGCTACACTTCAGATCGACCCCCACTGCCCGAGGATTCAGGCCTCTTGGCGAGGTGGAGTCGGATCCCAGTGGGGTGCTGATGGCCGCGCGCTCGGAGGCCAGCGGTGCCCTCGTGGACGTCCGGATCCTCGCTCCAGCACTCAAGGCTGATCGCGCGTTCATGCGTCGCCTCCGAGCCGACATGGACGCTCTCCGCGAGGTTCGGCACACCAACCTCGTCTCCGTCATGTACTTCGACAAGCGCGTCGGTGCCGTCGTCTACGAGTCGGTGAAGGGAAGCACTCTGAGCCGACTGCTCGCGGGCCACGGGTCGCTCGAGCTCGCCGCCAGCCTCGTGCTCCTCGAAGACATCGTCTCGGGTTTGGAGGCCCTGCACAACGCAGGCGTCCTGCACCGAAACCTGACGCCTGACGCGGTGGTGGTCGAAACCACCGGCGCCGTGCTGCTGCGAGACGCGGGGTTGTCGGTGCCGCCCGCCGCGGCGGGGTTGCTCGCCGGGCAGGAGCCATACAGCGCCCCTGAGGTCCTTGCGGGATCCGCCCCAACATCGGCGTCCGACCTGTACGCCGCCGTGGCGGTCTTCGTCGAGTCGATCGGCGGCCGCGCCTCCAAGACCGCCGTGCGCACCGATCTGCGCTCGCTCCTCGCCGAAGGGATGGCGAAGGACCCCTCGAAGCGCCGTGCCTCGCTGGACGCCTTCCGGGGTGAGTTGGATGACTACGCGCGAGCCACGATCGGGGAAACCTGGCGAAAGGACGGGCGCGCGCTGCTGATCACCGCTGCGGCAGCACAGGCGAGCCGCGCCATCCGAGTCAGCTCGCCATCAGATCCAGCGCGGGATGGGGCGGATGACGCGGCGGCAGCCATCGCGCTCCTCCGGTCACCCGGTCCGCGAGATCCGCGCATCACGTGGGGTCTGGGTGTGCTCGGCTTTGCGGCGCTTCTGGCGATCGTCGTGCTCGTGCGCGGATTGACAGGAAACGTCGGGCCAGCGACAGGCCCTCTCGGTCCACTCATCAATGCAATCCCGTTCTACGCTCAAGGCACACCCTCGCCGAGCCCCACCGCGATCAGCGTCGCACCCGCGACGAGTGCCGGCACCGTAACTCCGGGAACAGTGGTTCCAAATCCCATCACGCAGCCCTCTGCGAGTCCGACTAGCGGGTCAAGGCCGCCGGGACCGACGCTGCTGCCGACGCCCCCGCCCAATCCCAAGCTGCAGTCGCAGAGCATCGGTTGGAAGTCTAGTAAACCTTCTGGGGCGGCGTACGGCGGGACCTATGTGGCCTCCGCCACCGGCGGTGGCTCAGGCAATCCGGTGGTGTTCACCAGTCTGAACTCGGGAGTGTGCAGGCCCATCGCAAGCAACGCGTTTCAGTACGCCAGTGTCGGAACGTGCGAGATCGAGGCGACCCAATCGGGCAACTCGCGGTACAACCCAGCAACGCCAAGCGCGATGATATTCACTGTCGGGCCAACCACGCAGGCGATCAGGTTCACAACACAATATCCTACTAACGCAACGTATCTCGGGACGCCTTACACGGTGCAAGCAACGGCCCCCGGAGGTCCCGTAACGTTCTCCCCGAACGCGCAGAGCGTGGCGTGTAACGTCACCCCATCGGGCGCGGTAACGTTCATAGCAGCTGGCGATTGCATCATAGATGCTGATCAGAGTGGCAATCCTGACTACCTGCCGGCGTCAACGATTCAACAGCAATTTAGTGTCGCCAACGCGTCGGTCACATTTACGTCGCCGTCACCCTGTGACCCGTGCGCGGCCGGATCAACGTACACTCTTTCGGCGACCGCGACGCCGGGCATCACTGTTGCTTTCGCTGTTGCCCCGAACCCCGCCGGTGCCTGCACCATCTCCGGGAACGTGGTGACCTTTGACCCGAATTTGCTGACTCCAGGGACGTGCACTATCGAGGCCACCGCAGCAAACGGCAATCCCCAGTACGAGTCCTCTGACTCACAAACGATCACTGCTCTTTAGGCTGAGACTGGGAGGCGTGTGCCTGCCTACCAGTACACCGGGCCCATGCCGCCAAGCTGCGAGGGTGGGTCGACGACTCACGTGCTTGCGACGACGCGTCCATGCTTCTTAACGTACGCTGCCGGACCGGGACCTACCCCAACTTGAGATCGATCGGGCTCGTCGCCCCCGTTAGTCCGGCGCTGAACAGGTACTGAACCGTCGTGCTCGGGCTCGGCGCTGATTCGCCAATCACCTTGCTCGTTGAGAAGTTGATACCGATATAGAACGGCCCAGAGCCGGCGCTGGACTTGACGGTGACGGCGCCGCTCGTCGAACTCTGAGTGATGGTGCTCGTCACGGTGCTGCAGCTACTCCCCGTCGCATTGTCGTACACGCTGCTTCCAGCAGCGACGAGCAGTTTCTTACTGGTCTCACTGGTCGTCTGCGTGATCTTATAGGTCCCGGTCGATGGAACCTTGACCCAGTACGTGAACGACGAGGGTGCCACTGTGCCGATCTTGCTGCCGCTGAGCGTGTACTGATAGCTCGGAAGGCTCGTCGCAAATCCCGATGCGAACTGCGCGCAGGTCGTTGCGATCGGGGTGATCTCGCTGATCTGGGGACCAACGGTGACCGGGTCGGCTCCGCACTTGCTACTGACGGCTGCATTGTTCACATCGCCGGTGAAGGACGCCGTCCACTGATAGGTGCCGATGGTTTTGGCGGTGAAACCGGTTGTGGTGTTGAAGGGTCCGTTCGTCTTCACCGCAGTCACGGTCTCGGTATGAATCGTAGAGGCACAGCTGCTGTCGCCCGGGGCATACAGCTTGAATGTGATCGAGCCGGTTCCGAGCAGATTGCTGGTGTTTGCCAGGGTGGCGCTGTCCTGCAGCGTGATACCTGTGCCCGCTGATTTGGGGTTTGCAGTGGTTGAGATCGTCGGCTGTGCCGTGACCAGCACGGGCTCTCCGCACGTACTGACCACTGCTGCGTTATTGACGTCGCCGGCATAGCTTGCAATCCAGTAGTAGGTCCCCGCTGCCTTCGGCGTCCATGCGACGGTGTAGCTCGCCGATGAACTTGCGACTGTGCCGCTTCCGCTCACGCCGGTAACCGCCGTTGTGCAGCTGTTATTCGAGTACAACTTAAATGTCACGCTTCCCGTGGGCGCTATCGGCACCCCTGACAATGTGGCCGTGTCTTTCAGGGTTTTGATCGCCTTGCCGACCGTCCCCGTCGTTGGGGTCGCGACGGTGCTGATCGTCGGCGATGCCTTCCCGATAACAATCTGCTCGGGAAGTCCTCCGCAGGTGCTGACCGTGCTGTTGTTGGCATCGCCGTTGTAGACAGCCCTCCAGTAGTAGGTGCTCACAGCCGCCGGCGTCCACTTAGCACTGAAGGAGGTCGTTCCAGCACTGATTGTCCCGTTTCCGCTGACGCCAGTGACCGCTGACGTGCACGCGGCATTCGTATACAACGTGAAGGTCACCGATCCCGTCGGCGATGCCCCACCGGATAGTGTTGCCGTGTCTTTGACGGTGATCTGTACGCCTACCGTTCCCGAGGTCGGGTTCGCCTGCGTGGTCAGCGTCGGCGACGCCTTGCCCACCGTGAGCGCCTCGCTGCTGCAGCTACTCTTGGTGGCGCTGTTGTTGCCGTCACCGGAGAATGACGCCTGCCAGTAAAAGGTGCCGGCCGTCGGGAAGCTCAGCGTGTTCGAGTTCGGCACGGCCCCAGTGCTCTCATTCACCGAGACGGTGCCCGCTGCCCGGGCGTTGAGCGAGCAGGCGTTGTCGCTGTACACCGTGTAGGTCACCGTCGACGAGCTCCCTCCAGGGACGAACCCGTTCAGCGTCGCGGTGTCGAAGTCGGTGCCTCCAGCCACGATCGAACTCGCATTCAACGTCGTCGTGATCGTCGGGCTCGCCTGGACCACGGTCAGGGGCTCGCTGCTGCAGCTGCTCGTCGTCGCTGCGTTGTTGGCGTCCCC
>PMOL01000021.1:5511-6191 GCA_003162415.1 Candidatus Dormiibacterota bacterium | reverse complement strand
TTTGCGAACCTGCGCCGCACACCAGGACGCGCTGCACTCGCGGCGGCCGCGCTCTCCGTGGGAGTCGCCTCACTGACGGTGCTGATCGCGCTCAACGTTGCGTTCGACCGGGGCGTCGTGGGCAGCGGGCTGGGCGGGTTCGTCGCCAACCAGGTGCGAACCGTGGACTACCTGTCCGCCGCTCTGGCAATCGTGCTAGGCGCCGCTTCGGTCGGCGACGTTCTCTACATCAACCTCCGCGAACGCGCCCCGGAATTCGCCGTCCTCAGCGCCTTAGGCTGGCGCCGTGGCCATGTGATACGCGTCGCTCTCGGTGAAGCCGCCGGCATTGCGCTCGCGGGTAGCCTCGTCGGTGTCGTCGTCGGGGTGGTCGCCGCCACTCTGATACTCGGTCCAGACGCTGCCGACTTAGCGGCGCCCGCCGCGGCGGCGTTTGTGATTGGCATGGTGGTCACGATTGTTGCCGCGAGCCTCGTCGCTGAGAGTCTCCGGCGTCTACCTCTGACGGCCACGCTTGCCGAGGAGTAGACGAGGTTACCGTGAGCGACGCCGAGCGGCTCGATGCAAATCGCCACGACAATGAGGGTGTGCCAGTGTCCCTCATCGCTGTCAGCAAGATCTACCGCAGCGGAATGGGCGGACCGGTCACGGCCGTCGACGCGGTCACCCTGGAAATTCCT
>PMOL01000021.1:0-5388 GCA_003162415.1 Candidatus Dormiibacterota bacterium | reverse complement strand
ACCGACTTCGACAAACTGAGTCGCGCCCGGGAGCTTCTGGACGCCGTGGGGCTGGCCGACCGCACACGACATCTGCCGTCGCAACTGTCGGGTGGCGAGCAGCAACGCGTGGCGGTCGCCCGAGCTTTGATCAATCGCCCAGGTATGGTGTTGGCTGATGAGCCGACCGGCAACCTCGACACCAGCACTGGAGCCGAGATTGTCGCCCTCCTGCTCCACCTGAAGGGCCAACAAGGGCTTACGCTTCTGGTCGCTACGCACGATGCGAGCATCGCCGCGCGCTTCGACCGCACCCTCAGCCTCACGGACGGTAGGATCTTGAGCGACACTGAGCGAGTGGAGGCCCATCGGACTGCACCGTGATGGGCACGTGTAAGTAGTAGCCTCGATCACGTCGACCAGGACTTGTTCGGCCCGGCCTCCACGAGATACGCGGCTTCCTGACGCATCGTTTCCGTGGCGAATGTCACTAGTAACTCCGCCCGTGCGCTGACCGAGTTGCGTCATCGGTGTTCGTGTTCGGCCACCCGATCCTCGCGAACCTTGTGGATACGGGGTTCGTTCCAGCCTAAGCCGGCCTGGCAACTGTTGGGACAACGCGGTCGCGCAGAGTTTCTTCTAGACGCTCAGCGCTTGCGCGTCCGATACGCTGGGGATGGCCCGCCTGTATTACTAGTGCACCGGTCCTGAAATAGCTTTCAGCTTGGCACTGGCCAAGATCTGATCGGCGGTGTTCACCCATGCGAACGGATGGCAGTTCGCATTCCAGGCGTCGAGAAAGCGCCGGATGGCATGTACCTGCATCCACCGGAGCGGCGGCGGCGGGGTGGCTACCTCCGGCATCGCCGCGAGACTGGGCTGCTCGCAGCCGACGGTGCGCCTCTGGCGGGAGCGATTGGGAGCGAACGACTGCGCGACCAGGTGGTCAGGACCTCAGCTTGGATCTCGGTGAGGAGCAATGCGGGAGCGGGATGATTGGCCATGCCGGCATCATCCTCGCACCTCACTCATCCGCAATTTACTTGCGGGCTGTTGCACTGGCCATTCAAGGCTTGTCTAACAGGCCACTTTGCGATAAAGACGCACGGTTCCCGGACGATCCTTGCTGCCGCTGTCATCAACAGGCAGAGGGGAGATCAGGCGGAAGCGTGTATAGATCCTGAGTCCAGGAGATGCAGCCTCGATTCAACTGCGGTCGCGACTTCGTTTGACCCTGGCCAGAATCTGACCCGTGTATACTTCAAAAGCGATGGGCTCTCCCACTGTAGCCCTCGTCGGGGAGCGCAATCCGACGAATCGCAGCCACCTCGCTTTCGATGCCGTCATGGCACGACTTCCGTTCGGTATCAACGCTTCTTGGCTCCCCACCGACGAGGTAGCGCGCATCCCTGACAGCGCGCTGGGGGACCTGGATGGGATCTGGATGGCATCAGGATCGCCTTATAGGAACCTCGAGGGTGCTCTCCGTGCTATCCGTTTTGCACGCGAGCGAGACGTTCCACTGCTCGGCACGTGCGGCGGCTTCCAGCACGTCGTTCTCGAGTACATGCGCACGGTCGCAGGTGCCACCGACGCTGCCCACGCCGAACAAGACCCTGACGCGAGCGGAGCCGTAATCGTTCCGCTCACCTGCTCCCTTTTCGCTCAGCGTCGGTGGGTTCAGACTGTACCGGGTACTCGGGCAGCAGCTATCTGCGGCCTGCAGCCAATGGATGGCTATCACTTCTGTGGTTACGGTGTAGCCAGTCAATGGATATCCCGTCTGGAGTCCGCGGGCTTGGTGATCAGCGGTTACGCGGACGATGCCGGCGTTGAGATCGTCGAGCTTCCGACCCACCCCTTTTACATTGGCAGTGCTTTCCAGCCCCAAGTCGGGCCCGACGGAGCTCCTGAGACAGGACCACTACATCCGCTGATCCTCGCCTTCGCGGAGGCGGTCAGCCGATTCCACGGCTCGCGAGCAGTGCACGCCAGTGCCATGACGAGTGCTCCGACGGCGTAGATACCAGCACAACATCGTCAAGTTTGGCGGCATTCCTAGTCTTTGCTTGCGTAGTTTCGACCTGCTGCATCCTCTGGCCCTTCGCTAGTGCACCGCGTTTGAAATAGCTTTCGCATTGACGC
Source organism: Candidatus Dormiibacterota bacterium (assembly GCA_003162415.1). Lineage (GTDB taxonomy): Bacteria > Chloroflexota > Dormibacteria > Aeolococcales > Aeolococcaceae > Palsa-851. The sequence goes on along the minus strand of PMOL01000021.1, from coordinate 3,264 downwards.
GACTCCGGAATCTGGTTGCCACTTGCCCCCGGAGCGGATGATCGCGCGTGCACCGCGCTCATCGAAGACTGGCTTGCGGGGTGGCGCAACGAAGCGAGTTTTCAGGGTCTTAGCCTCGTGGTCGTCGAGGTAGCTCACAACGATCTAATTGGCCAGGTAGGGCTGGGGGATAGGGGCGATGGAATCGTCGAGCTCATTTACGGCATCGCTCCGGACTATCGCGGCCGCGGGTACGCAACGAGCGCCGCGAGTCTCGTCGCTTCGTGGCTCCTCATCGAGGGCTTCGCCCGCCAGGTCGAGCTACGAATCGACAAGGACCACTTGGCCAGTCAGCGTGTCGCTATGAAGCCCCGGTCATCGATCGAACCTACCCGCTGAGCGAGACCGCCGCTGCGATTGCGTACGTCGGGTTGGGTCACGCTCGCGGAAAGGTCGTGATCTGTACCTGACGCATTTAAATGGCTGGCAAGGTCGCGGGGAGGACCCGCGCGACCAGAGGAATCGCCTAGCAATTCAGGCCACTTATAGGACGGCCCAGATTCAACGGACGCGACGGCTCATCACCAGCGGTGCCTGCCGATCTGCCGAGCGCGTTCGACGCCGTGGCGCTCGAACATCGTCACGCTGGCGGTATAGAGAAACGAACCCGAGACCTGGCGCCGAAGTGGGAACCGGTGCGTCAGCTAACCGTAGTTGGCCTGCGTCCGGCAGCATTAGCGCATGAGTATCAGCAGTCACGCCCCCAGAAAGATGACGACAGCACATGTGACGTGGCGCGACCGCGAAGGGGCCGCGATCACAGCAGTCTTGTGACCAAGGGCGAAGCCGGCCGTCATCAATTCGCCGCGGACGGCTCTGTCGAGGTCGGCTTCGAGACCGTCCGCGAGGCCTTTGGTGAGGTTCTCGCCGCGCAGCGAGGCACCGGCGCCGCGCTTGCGGCGTGGCACGAAGGGCGGTGGGTCGTCGACCTGTGGGGAGGCGCGGCCGATGCGGCGGGGCGGGTGCCGTGGCGGCGCGACAGCATCGTGCAGCCGTACTCGGTCGGCAAACCCTTCGTCGCCATGTGCGCGCTCCTCCTCGTCGACCGTGGCCTGCTCGACCTCGATGCGCCCGTCCAGCGCTACTGGCCCGAATTCACTGCTCAGGCGACGGTGCGCCACGTGCTGTCCCATCAGGCGGGCGTGGTTGCACTGGATGCTCCGGCGCCGACCGAGGTCTTCTACGACTGGGACGCGCTGTGTTCATTGCTCGCAGTCCAGCAACCTGTATGGGCGCCTGGGACCGCACATGGTGAATCAGCGCTCTTCTACGGCCACCTCCTGGGGAGATCGTGCGGCGTGTCGACGGGCGCCGCTTTGGGACCTTCCTTCGCGAGGAACTGTGCAAGCCGGCGCACCTCGACTTCATCGTCGGCTTGACCGCTCAGGATCAGGCTCGCGCCGTCGAACTCACGTGCCTCGGAGACATCGAGTCGCACCCCGGGGAGCTGTATCGCCGGGCGACCAACAACCCCCCGGGACTCGTGATCCCCATGTGGTCAATGGCGTCGCCTGGCGCGCGGCGGAGGTGCCGGCGATCAACGGACACGGGACCGCTCGAGGCATCGCCGGGCTGTACGCCGCCCTGCTGCGCTCCGAGCTCCTCTCCTCAGAACTGCTTCGTGAGGCAGTGTCGGTGCAGTGCTCCGGCATCGACCGCGTCTTCGGGCATGAAAACGCGTGGGGACTCGGGTTCGGCCTCGACGGCGACGGGTTCGGCATGGGCGGCCTCGGGGGAAGCTACGCCGGAGCATCGGCGCGGGGTGGCTATGCCATCGCGTTCGTGACTGGGACGATGGGAGCTCACGAGCGGGCCGAAACCCTGGAGAACGCGCTGCGCAGCTCCGTCGGGTTTCCCGCGATCTGAGCGTGCCGCACTGCTCATCTCTCCGGCCGGGGCATGCTCAATTGACAATCGTCTGCCGGCGATCGCATGCCCCGGGGCGCCGGCGTACCCGGCTTGCGGTCGCCGGCACGACAAGGATGGTCGGCCGTTCATCGCCACAGCCCTCAGCAGCGAACTAGCCGCGGCGATCCTGCAGCCAAGCGGCAGCCGTCCCTCAAGTGTCATTCCGAAATCTTGCGCCACCCCAGCGTGCCGCTTTGTTACTAGAGCGGCGCCTGGTGACGAGTCACTTGGAGATCCGGGCGTGGGGTCGAAAGACCGATCGCCCCACACGGTCATCCCGACGGCCCGATGAAACTACCTGTGCTCCGTCACGTTCAAGGTCGATCCGGAGCTACCGAAATCCCTCCCCAGTCCTCCGGGGCGACGTCGACAAGCGTCTCGGAGAACGTCCAATGATGGCCGGCTGGGTCCTCGGCCGAGTACTGACGCTCCCCGAACGGGAAGTCAGTCGGTTCCATGATGACGGTCGCGCCCCGCGATCTGGAGAGCTCGTAGTGCGCATCGACATCGTCCACCCGCACCATCACCGAGTGCGTTACCTCGCCACGCCGAGGTGGTCGACGGTCAAAGCGAACGTCGCCGACGATAAGCCCACCCTCGCCGAAGCTCAGCTGCGCCCGGTGATTCTCCCCGATCCACACACGCTCGACAAACCCGAATGCGCTGCATAGCCAGTCAACCGCCTCCCGTACGTCGGGGTAGATGAGGACGGGAATGACCGTCGCCCGGGGAATCGAGCGATTGGGTTTCACGCCGCCAGCTTAGGTGAACGGCAGACGGCGAATGATCGTCGCTCTGCCGCCGCGGTGCGGTGCCCCAGAAGGACACGCTCGCTTTGAATCAAAGCTCCGGCCACGATTCGATCCATGCCTCAGACTTCAACACACATCGCCCATGCGAGTGCGAGGGCCGCAGGCTCGCTGAATGCCGACCGCGGTCCGGGGGCTAAATAGGGCACCGCGTCAGCATGCCCGGCCAGGATCCGCCGACTACACACCCGGTGCCCTCGACCCTCGTGCCGTCGTATACTGATCGAATGATCAAGTCAAATGATCAGATTACTGCGGTATCGAAGCCACAGGGCGAGCGGCGTCGACCCGGAGATTCCCGCGCGAGTATTCCGCGCGCATCCACGGCGACATCTGGCAAGCACCCGCTCAGCGCCGGCGTCCGCAAGCGGCGCAACGAGGCGGGTGATGAGATGCGGTCGCGCATCGTGGACGCGGCATTGCGCACCGTGGTCAGTGGGGGCTATGCCTCGACGTCGGTGCGCTCGATCGCCGCCACCGGTGGATTCAGTCCCGCGCTCGTCTTCTA
>PMOL01000013.1 GCA_003162415.1 Candidatus Dormiibacterota bacterium | reverse complement strand
TCCAGCCTGTATCACGACGCGTACTCCTCGCTGGCCCTGGTGGCGCTGGTGATCGTTTGCGCCGCGGCCATCGCCCGGATCGTGCGCAGCAGCCACGACCAGCGCACCCATTGGGGCACCGGCGTGGCCGAGACCGTGCTCCGCGCGGTCGCGGGCATCGCCGCCATCCAGCTCGGCTTCGCGGTGCTGAGCTGGCTCATACCGCTCTTCTCGGCACTCGCCGCCGACGTCTTTCTCACCTTCGTGGGCCTCGCCGTCCCCGATCCCAGCGGCTTCGATCCCCTCGGGGCGCTGCTCTTCACCGGCCTGCTGCGCCTGCCGCAACTCGGTCTGGTCGCGATCGTGCTTATCCCGGTGCTGCTCTTTCAGCTCATCCGATTCGTGCTCCTAATGGTGATCCGCTTCATCGTGATCAGCTTCGGGATCGCCGCCGCTCCGCTGTTCTTCGCCCTCGCCGTCTTCGATCACCAGGCCCAGGTGGTGCAGTGGTGGTGGAGGCTGATGCTCGGCGCCCTGGTTGCGCCGGTGGTTGCACTCGGGATGCTCGGTCTGACCATCGGGCTGGCGCTGCGTACAGCGGTCGCGGGCCAGTCGCTGTCGAGTTCCTTCTTCGGCCCGCTGGTCTCGGTCATCCTGGTGATCGGCGGGCTGTGGCTCACCGGCAAGGCGATGCGAGCGCTGCTCTTCGGGCTCGGTGGCCAGCACGGCTCCATCGTGGCCAGCGTCCGCCACGCAGCCGAGGCGCTGCTCTTCGTTCCCGCTGCCGTGGCCAGCGTGGCGGCCGGAGGCGCCCTGCTCGCCGCCGGTGCCGGCGGTGGGGGTGCGCTGCTCAGGGGGCTCAGCTCGGGACGCTTCGGGTCTGGCGTCGTCGGCAGCGCCATGGCCACTGACAACGCGCTGTCGCGCGCGGCGGGGCTCCGGTTCTTCAGCACCCCGACCCAGGCGTTCTCGGCATTCAAGGCGAGCCCGGGTGGGGATCGCTTCATCGGCGAGGTGACTGCGGGACTGATGCCGCCCTCGATGCCCGCTTCGGCGCGATGGGCGGCGGTGGAGCAGCTCCCCGGAATGGACTCGGCCCTGCGCCGTCTGCGCCTGTCCGTCCACAGTCAGTCCACAAGCGCGGGGCGTCTCGAGGTGGCCCCGACCGCCTGGGCCGCCTTCGATCACGCAGTCACGACCGCGTGGCCGCAGCGGTCGAGCCGCTCGACCGAGCGCGGCCCTGAGCCGGCGCCCGCGAATCCGGGACGAAGCGCCCAGACCGTCCCCGAGGTGCGCGAGTGAGCCGGATCCGTGTTCCCCTGGCCGTCGACGCCAATCTCGGCGTTGACGTCGGTCCATTCCGGCTTCCAGTCCGCGCCGTCGCCCTGATCGGCGTGTGCCTGCTCCCGGTGATGATCTGCCTACACGCACCGCTTCCCTTCGGGCTTCGCCTCGGGCTGGCCAGCGCGCTGCTGTGCGGAGCGCTGGTGGTGACCGTGCCGACCCGGCAGGGCGTCTGGATCGTCACGTACTGGACCTTTCTGATGCTCGGCCGTGTGCTCCCGAGCCAGGTGCATCGGAATCAGCCGGCGCGCGGCACCGTGCGCTTTCTCGAGGAGGGTGTCGTCACCGGTGATCCGCGCCCACCGCTGCATCTGCGCGGCCCGCTCGCAGGTCGCCTGTCGGTGCCACGGGTCGCCGAAATGGCGGATGGGTTGTTCCATGTCGAGGGCGTGGGCTGGCGCGCGGTAGCACGTGTCGAGGCGCCGCCGGTCGCCGTCGGGTCGGTCTCCCAGGCTCGGTTCTGCGAAACCCTCATGCGCTGGCTCGTCGGGGTGGAGTGTCCGGCGCAGGTGATGGCCACCGCCGGGCACCTCGATCGCAGTGAAGCGGAGCGCCTCTGGGAAGAGGGCGTCGACCGCGGGCGCGTCGGTGGGCCGCTGCTCGAGCTGGAGCGCGAGTTCGCCGGGGAGATGGCGGCCGCCAGCCTTCATCTGACCCAGCACGTGGTCTGGGCGCCGCGCTCCGCGCGCGCCGATGGCGTCCCGTTCGGATCCGGGCCGCTGGGGACGGCGGTGCCCGCCAGCCGCGCCGACGCGGAGCGAGTGCTAGATGCCGCGCTTCGACTGGCGCGTGACAGCGGGCTGGAGGTCACCGCGCCCGAAGCCGCGGAGATACATGAGCAGCTGCTGCACGGATCGTTGCTGGGCCGCGCCGAGGCGGCCTCGTCGTCGCGCGGTCTCTGGATGGGGGATCACGTCGCGGTCCTGGCGGTGACCGCGCTGCCACCCGATGTCGATCACGGCGATGTCGTCGATTTGCTCCAGCGTGCCCGAGCGTCCGGGACGTGCTCCCTCCACCTGGTGCCCGCACGCCAGGAGGTGGTGCGGCGGTCCCTGCGCCGGCACCGGTCATCGCTGCGCACCTCAGTGCGCGAGGGCCGCGGCGACGTCGACGCCGAGGTGGCCCTCGCCGACGCCGATCGCCTCCAGGCGGAGCTGGCCGCGGGCAACGCCACCGGGTTGCAGCTCGCCCTGACCCTGGCGCTGCGGGCGAGGACACGGACCCAGTGCGAGGAGAGCGCCGAGCGCGTGAGTGCCGCGCTCACCGTGCGCGGCTTCGCAGTGGTCCGCGCCACCGTTCCCGGGCTGCTCCCAGCGCTCGCCGCGGCGCCCGGCATGGCGCCGCTGCGGCGCAGCCTCCAGCTCACCACCGACGCGGTCGCTGCACGCCTGCTGCCCGTGCTCGGGACGCCGTTCAGCGACGCCAGGCAGCCGATCGTCGGCACCAACCTGCGCACCGGGGCGACCGCATACCTCTCGGTCTGGACCCGGAGCAACCACAACGCCCTGCTGTTGGGCAGTTCCGGGGCGGGGAAGTCGACCGCGGCGAAGACGATGCTGGCCCGCCACTGCCTGGCCGGTGCCACCGCCGTGGTGCTCGACCCCGACAGCGAGTACGAGCCTCTGATCACCCTCCTCGGCGGGCGCTACGTCGACCTGGCCGACACCTCCATCAACCCGCTCGCGGTAGGACGCGACCTGCCCGTCGACGAGGCGGCAGAGGTGGTGGTCACCGTGCTGTCCATTCTCGGCGGCGACACGGTCGCCTACGTCGGTGGTCGTCCGGTGCGACGCCTTCCCGGTGAGGACAAGGCGTGGCTGCATGGCCAGGTGGCGTCCTTCCTCACCGCCCATGGCGCAGGCGACGCGGAGCCGCTGCTCGGCGATCTGGTCGATGGTCTGCGCACCTCGCTCGGCGAGGACGCGTCGCTCTCCGACGTCGAGCGCGACCGCTATCGCCGCATCGCGCTGCGCCTCTCCGCCTACACCAGGGGCTCGCTGGGGCGCATTTTCAACCGTCCCAGCCGGCTGCACATCGACGGTCAGGCGCCGGTCGGCGTCGGCTTTCGCAGCCTCTCGCTCCGCTACGCCGCCGACCTCACCCCGGCGCTGGCCGTTGTTCTGGCTCATGTCCTCGGCGTCCTGAACCGGCCGCACCGCCCGCTGATCGTGCTGGTCGATGAGGCCCACGTCCTCACCGCCGACCCGGATGCCGGTCAGGTTCTCGAGCAGCTGGTCCGCCGCGCGCGCAAGAGCGGCGCCGGGGTGTGGATGGCGTCACAGCGCATCGAGGAGTTCGTCTCCACCGACCTGGGCCGCACCCTCGCCTCGACCTCGGCGACGAAGCTGGTGCTCGGCCACGAGGAGACCGTCGCGGCACAGGTGCGTGCGCTCTTTGACCTCGCCGACGACGAGGCCACGGCACTCACACCGCCGGTGCCCGGCCGCGGCGTGCTCATCGCCGGCGGCGAGCGGACGGTGGTGCAGGTGACCCCGAGCCTCGTGCTCTGGCCCTGGGTGCGCTCCGACCCCGAGGCCTTGGAGGCATCGGTAGCGTGATCCGCACACTGACCTGCGGCTGTCTGATCGCCGCGCTCGCGCTTGCCATGCTCCTGATCGGGATCGTGGGGGCACTGGGAGCGCTGCTGCCATCGCTGCCGAACCAGCCGACCGCGACCCAGGTGGCCGCCGGCCGTCCGTGTGCCGATCCCATCGAGACCCAGGGGTACATGCCGGGACCGGGCGCCTTCGAGCCCCACCACACCGGGATCGACTTTGCCTGCGAGGGCAACCTCACCCTTACCGCCGTTCTCGCCGGAACGGTGGTGATCGCCGATGACGGACCCTGCCCGAACACCTACTACACATCGGGATCGCGGACCTTCGGGTGCACCGTCGACATCGAGACGGAGCTGGATGGTCGCGATCTCTTCGCCCGCTACGGACACATGGCTCCGGGGTCGCTCGACGTGCTGGTGGGGGAGCGTGTGAGGGCCGGAGACGCCCTGGGCACCGAGGGCGAGAGCGGATACGCCACCGGCCGCCACGTCCACTTCGAGATCGACCTGGGAGCAGCCTCGACGGCGAACTGCATCAACCCGGTCCGGTACCTGGACCCGATGATCGTCCACTGCCCATGTCACAGCTGATCCGGCGGCGAGCCCATCCGCGAGGAGGGTCTGGTTGGATTGATACGATTGCAGACGAACAGGCGCGACCCATCGCGCCGAGAGGAGGCGGGAGTGCGCGCAGATAACGGCGATCTCCCGCGCTTGGCCGTCGCGCCAGTGACGCGGCTGCTCCTGGTCGCCCTCATGACGGCGTGCGGCTCGTCCCCGTCTGGTTCGTCCGCGCGCGCCCACTTGGAGACGCCGACTGCAGAGACGTCCGCAACGCCGATCGTGACCGCGGATCCCGGCGGCCCGACGCTGCTCCCGGTGCCGGCCGACGTGGCGTTCCTCCAGGCGCCCATCGCCATCCAGAAGGAATGGCGCACATACTACGCGACCGGTGCGATCACGGTGGTGCCCAACAGCACGGTGCCCTTCACGCATCCGGCAACGCCGCCAGTCGTTGACGCGACCAACGGTGCGGTGAGCAGCACGACGGCGCAGCTGTGGGGTGACGCGCTCATGCGCGAAACGGCTTGGGAGAACTGGGCAATTACGGCGAGCCAGGTGGGCCTCTTCGACAACGGAATCGTGAGCGCCTCTCAAGCGGAGCCGGGGTTGGTGCTCCCGCAGGGTGCAACCACCTTCCGGATAGTTGGTCCTCGGTGGCCGTCGTCCCTGCGCTTGATCCCACTGTCGTCGGCGTCGCAGACCTTTCTCGGCACCACCGATGGGTACGCGTTCGTCTTCACCTTCACCCAAGGGTGGTCAGTCCAAGCGGTGTTCCCCAATGGAACAACACAGGCGATCGCAGATCAGAGTGCGACAGCTGGCACCAGCGTGTTCGTTGCTGGCAAATTGACCACGGTCGCCGACTTTGGGCAACTGTGGTATGGGAGCGCGTCGTTCGTGTGCAACGCCAGCGAGCCGGCGGCCGTTCTCACGATCTGCGGGGAGTGACCGATGTCGCGTAAGAGATTGCGCGTCGCGACGCTGATGATTTTCACGGTGATCATCACAAGCACCGTGTCTGCACCCACAGTTGCTAAGGCCTGGGGAACCGCTCCGGCATGTCCCGGCGGCACCGCAGCATGGGGTGGTACGCAGCAGGGACCAAGTGCGCCCATCGTCGTCACCGGTGATGCGCAGATCACCTGCCCAACGCCTCAGGTGACCATCACTGCAGGATCGACACGTCATCGGCAGACGTCGACGACGCAGCCGCAGAACGGTCAACCCTGCTACGAGTACGAGGACTCCAAGGTCGCAATAGGCCCCGTCTCGGGCGGACAGCGACCGATCTCGTGGTACGACCCGGGTCGAGGGTCTGTCTGGACGCAGGAGACCCCGGACAAGCCATCGAGTGGCATCCCCGGATTCATTCCGTCGGACGCGAGCGTCCTTTATGCCTCGTTGATCATGGGCAGCGCCGACATGACGCTCCACTTCGAATTGGACGGGACGTGGTCGACGGCAACAAAGAGCTGCGACGGCATCTGGTTCATTCCTGCGGACGGAGGCAAGGACTATTTCTATCCGATCGCGTCGGTGACGCGCCTAGCACCCCTGACCTATCAGACCCCGCCGTCGATCAACGTCGAGCAGCTCGTGGCTACTGCAACGGCGACCTTTCGACAGGTCTACACCGCCGGCCACGTGACGTCCTCACCGCCCGCCGGCAGCCAGATCGCTCACTACACGTCGTGCTTCAGCGAGGTCGGGGCTAACGTGCCGCCCACGGTCGGCTTCAGCATTCGCGACCCGCAGCGGGGAACCGGGCGGGTGCTCGTCGTGAACTACGTCGTCCAGGCTGCGGTCGATGAGACCTGGTGGGACTTCGGGGAGCCCGAGAATCCGGTGACCGATCAACATGGAGTGAACCCGGCGGCGCCGTGCTCAGTGCAGCACACCTATGCGCACGTCAGCGCCGACGCATATGGCAGTGACGACATCCATCACCCACCGCCTGGCATCGCGTGGACGTTCGGAAACGCTGAGCCCGTACCGGATATGGAGGCGGTCGAGGCGTGGGAGCACCTCCACTTCAGCGTGATCGCCTACTACCAAGAGCCGGACGGCACTCAGTTCGCGGTCCCGCTCCCAGTCAACAACGGTGCCGACGACTTCTGGCTCGCTGCGACTCCGGAGTGGGTGCGCGTGTATCAGGTCGAGGGCATCCCAGATATTGGCTAGCCGAGCTAGGGTCGCTGATACCCAGCTTGGAAGTTATGCGAACAAATTCGTACTCAACACTGGCCCAAACAGCCTGGGGTTCGCTTACCTTGATCTTTTGGGCCTTAATTTGAGGTCGGCGATTAAGCTAGAACGACTCTTTTTTGGCGGTCACGACCCAATGGTCGAGGCAAAAAGTAGCACTTCCAAACGACCGGTGCCGACTCGCTTCGACCCGGGCAGGGTTGCTTAAGCGGCTGGCCGATTCCGGGCGTCTTCAAACCAGCGGTCCATCTCCTCCACCACCGGGGTCTTCGCCAATGCCTGGCACAACCTCATGGCCGAAGATACGTTCACAGGTCGGTCGTATTGATCCCACGAATCTTCATCTCTCGGGCGACGTCCTGGCTCAGTACGACCCGGGTAACCATCTGGCGGCCACTACCCGCTGGGTCTTTCCGTTGGTTCTGTCCCAGCGCCTGCAGGGTTCCCTTAAGCTCTGCCGGGCGCCGTCGCGTACAAAACGGACGCGGACGCTGCGCCCCTCCCATGAGGCCAACGTCCGCGCCCAATAGTTGCGGGTGACTGTCGTGTGCTCTGCCTGTCCGAAGGTGGATTAAGTGAACGTATAGTAAATGGCGTCCCAGCTGCTCGCACCAGACAATGTGCCGGAATACTCTGGGAACCCATCTGACGTAAGGACTTCATAACCCATGTCAATGTTGACCCGGTTGCTTGCCCCGCCGATTGTTCCAGTCCCGGTAGTAGTTCCAATGGTTTCGTAGCTGGAGGTTATGCCCGAGATGGTCTGGGTACCATTCCAGCCAATTGCAGCCGGTGCGAATTCGTCAGTCACACCACCGGCACCTAGTCCAGTGTCGGGCGCCGTGCTATTGGAACCATGCGCGTTCCCACATTCGTCGTCATGGGGGAGCAAACCAGTAACCGAAACGATCTCGGCGACGATGACTGCACAGTTAGTCGGAGCGGCAGGGTTGGCACCGCAGGTATTCCCGTTAGAACCACAATTTGCACCAATGCATGAAGTGCTGATCACGATGTGATCTACCGCTGTCGTAAGTGCTGAATTCGTATAGATCGTGTCTAGTTCAGTGAACCCCACGATGACGCGAGTAGACGATTCCATAGAGCCAAGATCGTTGTTGCCGCTGTCATACATCTCGGCTCCGGTCACAGAGATGTTGTCGCTGGTACCCGCTCCCGAATCGCGGATAACGACATAGCCCACGATGGCATCTCCTACTGACCCACCGCTGATCGGAACATTCAATGTTTCAGCAGTGGAACTACCGGTTGAGCCTGTCGAAGTGCCATCGACCGAAATGACTTTGGGTGCAAAGAATGCTGAGACCCCCTCAGCCGCCTTTGTAGTGGCGGTAGTGCTGAATGACAACGCCTCAGAATCCAGCGAGGAAGTCGAAGGGTTCAAGTGATAGTCCTCGCCACCCGTGTAGTTCGCTGGTGTCGGTGCGAAATAGCTCTGAGTGAACCCGGTGCCGGGAGTCTCCGTGGCAGTGATCGTATTTGAGTTCTGGTAGTACTCCAGAGCACTAACGGTCACCCCGCCCGTTGAAGAGGGATCTGCTCCAGCGGTGATTGTCAACGAAGTGCCAGTAGTCGATCCTGAACCCTCAGAACTCGTCTGAAGAATCCCCGGCGTGAATTCGTCGACAGTGGCATCCATGCTCGGAGTGCCTGACGAGACACTAATGCTGACTGTCGGAGCAGCGTCTCCCGAATACTGCGTGTTGGGATCGATTCTGTAGAAGAGCGCAAGTTTGAATGCAGGAGTCCCTGACTGACTACTGATAAGTGTCCATCCTCCACGTCCACTACTTGGAGTGTTGATCGTCACGGTCGCGGTACTAACGCTGCTGTACGCGCCAACGCGGACAATCTCGATGTCACCGGGCTTTTCCATGCCAGTCGCATATTGGGTCTGTATCGAGGTGCAGTTGCTACAAGATTCGGTGAGCGGTGCGCTACCACGGTGGGCGATCACATAAGACGACCCACCCGGGGTGGCGGGTACGAACAGATCCATCGTGCCGTAGTTGTTGCTTCCCGAATCGGCGAAAGTCGCTGTGTCCGAGTCGGCACTTCCGGTCGGAGGATTGACGTGATATGAGCCGCCGCCAAAAAAGACGGTAGAGGCTCTACCAAACCCCGAGTGTGTCCACCCTGACGAATCGGTTCTCGAATCCGTCGCTGAAGTTGTGTCGTTAGTGTACGCAAACACCGAAAGACTGCCAGCGAGCTTGACATTTGAAGCCTCGGTCAACGTCAAGGTCGTTGAAGACGCGCTGTGTCCATTGACCTTGGCCGCAGTGACAAGGGGTGACGCCGCGTTCCCGGTGAACTCTTCGAGGCTTGCCGCAATATCCTTGCTACCCGTCCCGCCCACAGTGAAGGTCGGCGCGGCATCGCTACCTGTTGCGACCCTGTAGAGGATCTCCGCCTGATCGCCCTCATCCGAGGCGCGCAACCAGCCGGTTGGCTGAGCGATCGTTCCAGCGTTTCCGTCTGACGAGACATACGCGATCAGCAAGTCGCCCGCGGTGCGAGGCATGTCCGACGCCCACGCGGGTGTGACAGACGGGTTGCCCGAAGCTACGGTCGGTACCGTCGAACCGACCTTAATGATTCCCGCCGAGGCATATACCGCCCTCGGCGCGAGCGGGGTGTTCGGCCCCACCGTGAGTAACGCCACCAACATGACGCCTGCCGAAAGGTTGAGTAACCGTTTGCCGATGCGTCGATTCAAAGCCGTCCTCCTTGCTCCCGAGTTAGTGGCGCTGTGCATTTTTACACATCACCTCTACGAGCGCCTTCAGCTGAAACCCAGATGGGCACTGACGCCTACTACCGCAACGCCATCGACGTTGAGATCCATCGGGAAGAGCAAGACCGGCTGACCAGGGAAACGCAGGAAGTGAACCAGCGTCTCTCCAGGGGCACGGCGACGCTCAAGGAGGGCCAGGAGATCTTGGAGATGGCAATTCGGCTGGCGGACAGCAGCGTAGCCACCTACCGAGTGGCGAAGCCGGCGACATGAAAGCTATTCAACACAGCCGTGTTCGAAGAGCTGCGCGTACGAAACGGGAAGCTCGAGGAAGTCGAGTATCAAGACCTGTTCGGACGGATCTTTGTAGAGCCTAAGAAGTTCGAATACGGAGGTATGGAGCGAGAGACGAGACTCGAACTCGCGACATCCAGCTTGGAAGGCTAGACGTCGCCTCGGATGGAGATATTGAATTGGCGAAGGCGGTGTGACGCCCTATTGGCGCTCTTTCTACGGTCTGAGTTGTGCCTGCAAATCCTCCTATGCCTCGCTCCTTGCGTGCGCTCTATCCCCCATTCACGCACATTAGGTCGTGAGATCCGCAACGGCCCACGTGATGTACCGAATGGGCCGGGCAGCAGTGAGCGGCGACGCTCGTCGCTGGAATCCAGCCCGCAGACGACGATGAATCAGTCTTCTCGGCGTGAGCGATTGCGCGCTCAACGACTCATGGCAGCAGATCCCCAAGCCTTCGATGAACTCACGACGTAGTTGGTAGAACCCGGCGAATCAGCGTCGTCACTGATGGCGATGGAAGATGCTCAACCAGCGACTCGGCACCGGGGACAAGCAGTGCAATGAGCTGCTTGATGCCAACCTCGGCTGCAGCTACTCCCACGACGAGACTGCTGCGCGGACTGGCGTGCCGGAGGTTCCACGACTCTCGCCACAACTCGTGAGCAAGAGGTTGTTCAACCGCTGAGCTTATGAGCTCCGCCGCAGCGCGAAGGCCGTCGGCCCCAATCCGCGCCATGTCATCTCCCGCGACGGCAGACCGCAAGAGGGGTGTCAATGTGAGCGCTGCGCCATCGTGCAAGTCAACGTCGAGTTGGGTTGACGAAAATACGGTGTCGTCGCCAACTAGACTGAAACGCCACCTCAAGGCCTTCCCGACACGCTGTAAAACCGTCTCAACGATGAGCCAGCCTTCGTGAATCTGTCTCTGTTGTGCTATCGGTAGTCCAGCTGTTGCGACAAGGAGCTGGTAAGCCATCCAGGTCTCCACTTCGGCTGACGGAGCCGGATCGTCAACTGCGCCGCTGCACACCACTGTGGCAAAGCTGCCTCCGTCGGGGACTCTTGCTTCGATCCGAACCAGGACTCCACCATCTCGAAACTCCTCGAGCGATGGTTCAGCGATCTCTACGAACCGAGCGCTCAATGCGTGGGTCACTGTCAGTCTCATGCCATGCGCCAGTCTGCGTTTGCAACGTGTCCATGGCCTCGACGCGAGACTGGGTCACGATCCACAAGGGGACTCATGCCGATGGAACTGTTAGGCGGGCTTGATAGTCTGGCGCGAGCTTAACCGGTTCGACCTCATGGAATGCAGCGGGTGCGGCCGAAACCGTCGGTGCGCTGACCGCGGGCTCATCGGACAGCCCTGAAGCTATGGTGAAGACGGTCTCGATCGGCAAAGTGTGCATCGTTGCCGTGAAGATGCAAGTCGGCCGTCCACGACGCCGGGTTCCCGGCGCTCAACCTGAGCCTGTGTTTGTCAACGAGTACTTCCCGCGGTATACCGCTTGGTAGTCGGCGTCTTGACAGATGCAGAGGCGACGCGGATCCTTCAGGCTGGGTTGCGTTGCCCATTCCGGAGTCACGGGGCGGAGGAGATTTATCCTCGTGATTAGCGTCCCATCTCTGCGGCCGGCGATCGCACGGGCAATTGCTCGGGCAGCCAGCATGATGCCGGCGAGTGCCGATTGATGGGCTAGAGGAACATGTACGTCTGGGCGTGGGGTCCCGGTTCGGCCAAGCGGCAGCATGCCGCCGCCGCAGAGGCCCTCGACGTACAGTGCGCGGATGCCGACGCCGTCGAAATGCGCGATTGATGGAGGGTCGGCTCCGAGACGGGTCGCGATCAACTCCAGGAGCGGTAGGGGGACGGAACCGCCTTCGACGAGGAGGCGCCTGACCTCCAGGAGCTGTTCCGGAATGCCGAGTGCTTCAGCGTAGATCTGATCTTCACTCGCAACCGCACCGGCGGGTAAGTACAGACACGCCAAACAAGCACCACGGCCGACGAACTCATGCGTTGAGACGCCGAGGTCGCCGGTCTGGGTCCAGGCGTTGGCGATCCAGGGGGGGAGCGCGGCTTGGACTTGGCGCCGGTCGCGAGCTGAGTCGAGAGCCACGATGCTTGGGAATCGATATTCAGCGCCTTCCGCAGCGAAGGTCTCGAAGGCCAACGGATGCGAAACGGTTTCGATAGAGGAACCTCGTAGCTCTCGCTCGATCAGTTCGACCTTTGGTGTATCGACGTTCGCACCAACCGCGAGAACGTAACGCTGGAGATTGCCTCGATCAACCACCTCGGGATCGACGATATGGAGTGTGCCGGAAATATTTGAACGGGCCAACGACCATGCGACCGCATTGCCGACCGCACCGGCTCCGATGAGGGCAGCCTCACCGAGGTCCGAAGCGCTGAGATCGATTGGTGGCTGGTCCGTGATGGGTAGTACGTTGAGCCGCAGTGAGGAGTCGAGCACCGGGTCATCCATGAAGATAACGCGGAACAGGTTGGCGAGACCAACGCAGGTGGCGGCCCCCGGTCCAAATGCAAGGTCACTCACGCCAACGGGGAGGGCTTCGGTGGTTGAAATCAGGCCTTCCAACGCCGTAGAGCCCACGAATATGGACGACTTGGCAACGACTCGTCCTGGGCCGATACACAGGCCGATCGCGCTGTCATTAGCGGGTTCGAGATCCAAGACGGGATTGATAGCTCTGGCGAGTTCAGAAAGCGACGCAGCGAGGTCGCCGGCGCCGGGGCCGGGTTGCAGGCTGATAGACGGATAAAGGCGTGCCGCCAGATTGACGGACAGCTCAACCGCTTTCTTGCCTTCAGGCGACTGGGCGGTCTCCCGCGAGAAAGCGATCGCTATTCGTCGTTGATCGAGCCGAGCCTCAATGGCGGACTCATCGAGGTTGGTTAGCACCTGAGAGACGGCCAGCGCACCACGATGGAAAAAGTCGGCAAGAGGCAATGTCAGGAGACCTCAACCAAAGGATCCATAGCCGCGCGGTGAACCGATACCCACCCTCCAGGTTCGAGGCGATAGTAGGCGGTACTGGACGCCAAGAGGCCAGGTCGAGCAAAGTCGGCAACCACGATAGACACTCCGCCCAATGTGGTCACGATTGGATAGGTGTCGTCCGTCTCGGAGTGATACGCCTCGTGCGGATGTGTATGGATCTGAATCGCGAGGGTTTGATGCTTGTCATAGAGCCAACGGTTGAGGGAATGGAGTTCGTCAGCACCGACCTGTACGCAGACACCGTCCTCGCCGCGATACGCCTCCTGAAACGGGACGTAGAGGTGCTCCACGGCGAATCTTGAGTCGAGGAATACGCCTGTCCATAGCGCGAAGCATTCGTAGCCGTCGTCACCCGCAGTTCGGAGCGTCCGATCTGTCTCGGCGACGATATGCCGTGCAACAGTGAAGCGCTGTACCTCACTGAGCTTCACGCGGGGCCTCGACTTGGAATCCGACCACTCGAGCCAAGAGTTGTACCTGCGATTGATACTGCGATACGGCCTCTGGCCCATAGCGACTGATGATCGTAAGCAGACGGATTAGGCGGCCGGCTCCGCTCGCCCGATGGAGTTCCCAAGCATCCCCGGAATGAGCAGGATGTTCGTGATACTCGCGCACTCCAGCGATGCAAAGAAATGGGATCTCATCTGGCGACTGCCATTGCATGTATGGCTGCAGGAACTTCGGCTGCGGCATCCCGGGTGGAAGCTGTATAGCCGCATTCTCAGGCGTCATGTCGCGGTCCAAGCGTATCGGAAGGTCCTTCGCCAAGTAGGGCTCGAACGTGAACGGGTTAACGAGTTGCACCGAGGGGGGGATGGCGTCGTAGTTGGTGTAGTCGAACGCCACTCCGGTCACGATGGCGGGCGGCGTGATCTGTGCGGCGGCCATGACGATGACGCACTTCGGGAACGACGCATCCACGAGGAACCAGCCGCGAGCGCGGTAATCGACCGCACGCGCTCGAAACTCACGGATCTCCCGTCCGAATTTCCGGCGCGAGACCCTAGCGTCCACATACTGAGCCACGTCAGCCGCCGACGCCTGCCTTTAAATTCAGAAACAGGGTGTGCCCAGCGAAGTGCTCAGCCGGTCGGGAAAGGTCCACCGCCTGGCCTTCCCGAGTGCGCAATTCCCAGTTAGCCGGAGGCTGACCAGCATTGCCGGTCTGCTCGAGGGCCTTGGGAATCAGGTTCCCCACGTGCTCTTCGGGGCGGGCATCGACTTCGGTGGGCTGGCCATTGACCACGAACGTGATACGGACTTTCTCAGGCATGCCCGAATAATAGCAGAAGCTTCAATGAAGGAGTTGAAGTATGCGTAACCGCATCCCTGGTACGGAGTCTCGGACTGGTGACCACTTGCCTGACCGCCGTCCCAGCCGGGTATGCTCTCGGGCGATGAGTTCTGAAGCGAAGGCGCTTTTCGTTCGCTCCGTCAAACCGCCGACCTCCGGCGTTTGGTGGGATATCGACATGGCAAGAGATTGCCAGGAGGGGGTTCCACAGCCCACCGAGGTACCGATCATGGTGCTGCTCGACCTCCAGGATGTGCATCCGACCGCCGAGGCTCTGGAGGCATGCATACTTCCGCTTGCCCAGGGCGTGAAAGGCGGGCGCTTTCCCGAGAGCGTCATCGTCGTGGCGACGCTCAACCCGAGCGTGCGACGGGTGGTGGGTTGGATGGCTACCAGCTTCGAGCTACCCATGTTCGTCTCCAACTCGACAGCCCATATCGATCTGGCGTCAGCAGAGCCAGTCGGGAACCTGTCCGCCACTGAGCGCGAAACCCTTGAGACCGTTGCCGAGATGGGTGGACGAATCAGTGCCCGGCAACTCGCCGACCGAGAGGATCCGGCGGTTGGGCACACGGCCGCGTTTATGCGACTGGCAACACTCGCAAAGAAAGGGTATCTCAGGCGGGAGCGTCAGTCGGGGAAACGAGGAGAGCTGTTCACGGATCCGCGGACCCTTGGTCAGCGTCAGTTCGTGGAGACATTTGTTTCAGCAGCTTCTGATGCGTTCGGAGCCGGCGACTGGCAGGATGTCGAACAGGCTCTCGTGCCGAACAACGGAACGTCATTGGAGCCTGCGAGCTACTAGCTTCTCGAGCAGGATCTCATTGGCTCGCAACGATTTGCAGCGAGAGCTCGCGCGACGCACCTTACGAAATGAGTGATTGCTACAGGCGGCCCGTGCCGCGGAATCAGTGTGGACCAGCCACTCGACGCGATCGAGCCCAAGAGCGATCGCAACCTGTTCCGCACATAGGAGAAGTGTGGTGAAGTCCACGCGCCGTTGGCTGGCGTGACGGTCCGTCGCGGACCCTAGCTGGGTCACTCGGAACACATGATCGTCAACATGGAAGAGCAGGGCGGCTACCACCGATGTGGACTGCGAAGGCCACTGTCGCTGGGTTAGGTAGAAGATGCGCCCTTTGTCCGCGCCACCCTCGGCGCTGCGCTTGTCGATAGCCTTCTTGAGCGGATCGGGCCAACCGGAACAGGGAGGATGGCCGCATACGCTCGACGACTGGACGATGAGGTTGGGCACGAATTCGAGGTCGACACGGATAACCGTTCGGCCGGACGCCGCCTTCACTGATATCCCTCGGATGGGCACGGAAAGCACGGTACTCGATTGCCATTGAGTACTTGAAGAGATCGTCGAGCAGATAGGATCAGCCGCGACCAGTTTTTCGAGGCGCTAGAATCGTGGCTCCCTCGTTTCAGGAGGCCGAGAAACCAGCGCCATGGCGAGCAGCGGCGAGGGACCCAACCGAGGCGTTCCGCTTCGCGACGAGGACCGAGGGCAAGGTGCTCCATCGCCACAGAGCCTGTGGCTCACCGCCGCGCGCGATCGGCGGGTGGCAGTCCGTCTCGTTCAGGCGGCGCTGCAAAGTCGCGAATGGGTGCACCGTCGGGTGGAATCGGTTCAGTTCGCGGACGACACCACGATCCGGTGGCGGTGCAGCGTGGACTTCTCGGTCCCACCGCTGGTGGCCAAGGTTTCCGTCAATGGATCGCACTTCGTGCTGATCCGGCTCACCTGGCTCGAAAAGGCGTGCTGGTGAACTTCGACTTACGTGATGAGGCCAATATCGCCATCCCCGTGCTGACCACTCGGCAGAATGGCGAGGCGGCGTTGAGCATGCTCACCGGCGTGGGGAGATTGGTGCTCAACGACGATGTCTGCGACCCCGTTTGTTCGTTGAGCCGCCGTTCGCGCAGCACCGGGTTGAGCGGTCCAGCAGGACGTGCCTCTGCTCGAAGTGAGGCTTGACAATCCATGTAGTTTGGCGCAGGCTGCCGCCAGCGTCGGCTGGGTCGACCTACGAAGAGGTCGGGGGTCGGCGCCGCTGCTCGCTACCTCACCCCCAGAGGCGAGCGGATGGCTATGGGGGTTAGGACGGGTAGGGATGGCGAAGCACGCACATACCAGCCTTGCGCTGACCGCTGCGCTCGTAACCGCCTCCACCCTCAGCTCCGGCTTTCCAGCGCTCTCTCCGACCGTGCGCGCAGCAGACCTCCAGCGCGTCGCTGTGCATGCCGATGCGGCTCGCCCCCAAGCCAGCACGCCCGCGTTGCCTGTAAGGCCTTCAGCAGCGACGCAGATGCTCCCGGTCAGCTCGGTGCCGCCAAGCGCCGATGAGGTGCCCGGGCTTCGGACTCGGACGTCGCGCACTTATCTGGTGAATGGCGAGTATCAGGCAGTGCTCTACAGCGGGTCGGTCAACTACCGAGACGCGGCGGGTGCGTGGCAGCCGATCGATAACTCACTGGTGCCGTCAACTGTGGCCGGGTACGCGCTGCAGAACAAGGCCAACCAGTACACGCTGCTTCTGCCCTCGACCCTGAGCTCTGCGCCGATCTCCTTCGAGAGTCCTGGTGGCGCGCTCAAGTTACAGCTAATAGGCACCAATATCGGCGCATCCGCGACGGTTGTCGGAGCCACGGTCACTTACGCCAATGCGCTGCCCGGCGTCTCCGTGAGCCTCACCGCAGGAAATGACGCGGTGAAGGAGGCGTTGACGCTGAGCGGACCACAGAGCGCCGCTGCTCTGGTGTACTCGCTCGCGCTCGGTCCGGGGCTGCAGGCGTCCGCGACCGCTGCAGGAGGCATCGCGATCACAGACTCCAGCAGGAAGGAGCAGTTCAGCTTTGACCCTCCGACCATGGTCGACGCTGCTGGTGCCGTAGCGCCACCCTCGGCCGCAGCTCTTCACCTTGGCTCCTCTGCCTCGGGCGAAACCGTGACCCTGGCCCTGGACAGCGCCTGGCTGGCGAGCCCGCTCCGCCAGTGGCCGGTGATGATCGACCCTTCCATCACCGAGTACAACGCCGACCAGAACTGCGAGATCGAGAATGGCGTCGGCGTCAACATCAACTACTGCGGTAGCGGCTCCGAGCTCATGGCCGGCTACGGTGGCGCCAGCTCGAACGTCCACCGATCCGCTCTTCTGTTCAACATCCAGAACGTGATTCCAGCTGGGGCCCAGGTCAACCATGCGAGCCTGAACATGTACCTGGACAGCGCCTCGACGACCTCCTACGGCAACGTCGATGCGTTTCAACTCACGCAGTCCTGGACCAATGCCGTCACGTGGAACGACCACGACGGCACCAACGCGTGGACGACTCCTGGAGGCACCTACGCCTCGCCAGTCCTCGCTGCCGAAGAGCCGTCCACCGTCGGCTGGTACACATGGGACACATCCGCCATCAGCTTGCTGGCACAGTCCTGGCTCAACGGGACCGCGGCCAATGACGGCCTACTGGTCGCTGCGGACAACGAATCGAACAACGAGTTCTACACGTTCGATTCCACACGCCAGGCGAACGGCCCGTACATGAATGTCTTCTATACCGATGCCGTCGGCGAACGCTCCACTTACGGATCCGAGGCCCATCAACTGACCGACCGTTCGAGCCTGGCGGTCAATGTCGCCAACGGCAACCTCGTGGTTGACGCCAGCGACCTTCAGATCACTGGTACGGGGCTCAATCTCAGTGTGGAGCGGATCTTCAACAGTCTCGCAGAGGGCGGTGCGTTCGGCACCTGGCTCATGGGCAGCGGAGTCGACGAGCACCTCAGCTTCCAAGACCAGCACATCAACTTCTTCGGACCTGGCGGCTGGGATCTCACCTTCTTCAGCAATGGTATCGGCGGGTACACCCCGCCTCCAGGTGCGGACGCCAGTTTGGTGGCGAGTGGAGGCGGCACCTATATCCTTACCTACAACGCGACGGGCGAGCAGTTGCACTTCGATAGCGGAGGAAAGATCTCGTCCGATGTCGACCGCAACGGCGACACGATCACCTACACGCGGTCTGGAGCCAATCTTACGTCGATCACCGACACCCAGGGTCGGCAGGTGACCTTCAGCTACGGCAGCTCGGTCGGGGCCAATCTGATCTCAAAGGTCACCGACTCCACTGGGCGTACGTGGCAGTATGGCTACACGAGTGCGAATGGCTACGCCGAGCTCACCAAGTACACCGACCCGGCCAGCAAGGTGACGCACTACGCGTATGACAGCAGCGGCCGGATCAACCAGATCACTGATGCGTTGGGAAATGAGACGATCTTCGCCTACGACTCCAAGTCCAGGGTGACCTCGATCACCTACGTTACCAACACCGTTCTGGAAACTGGACCGACGACGACATACGGCTATCACCCGAATGCGACAGGGAGCTGTGCGGCGGCTCCATCGGGGGACACTCTCGATGGCTACACGATTGCCACCGACGCCAACGGACATGCCACGACCTACTGCTATGACCTGGAAGGGCTGGTCATCCAGTCGATTGATCCCGACTCCGCCAACAGCACTGCCTCGTATACCGCGGATCAGCACGTGGCGACGAGCACCGACGCCCTCTCGCAGACGACGACCGCCAGCTTCAACAGCAACAACGACCTGACCCAGGTCACGGCGCCAGTGTTGGGTTCCGGCCAGAAGGCGGCCGCAACCGGCGCAACGTACAACACGCCAACCACGGTAACGGGGTACGAGTACCTACCTTCCTCGGTCACCGACCCCGAGGGCAACTGCACTGCTTACGTCTATGACACAGCCGGGAACGTCACCGACACCTACGCCGGCCAGTCATCGCCTTGCGACGGCAACACGGGCGGAATCCACACCGGCAGCCGGTATCAAGGCGATACGGGAGTGTCTTGCGGCGCCAAGACGGGCGAGCTCTGCTCGGTGATCAACGGCAATGGCGGCGCGACAGCCTACGGATACGACTCCAATGGCAACCGCACCTCCGTCACCCCGCCGGGTCCAGCAGGGGCGACGACGATCATCGTAGATGCGCTCTCGCGGGTCTTGAGCACCACCGATGGGAAGAGTCAAAAGACAACCTATAGCTACGACAAACTGGATCGGGTGACACAGATCCTCTTCAGCGGCGCGACCACATGCACCCCGAGCAATGGGAAGTGCATCTCGTATGTCTATGACGCTGATGGCAATCGGCAGACGATGACTGACCAGAGTGGCACTACCTCCTACTACTACGATGCCCTCAACCGTATGACGACCGAGTCGCTGCCCAACACCGGGTCCGCATGTGCCGGCTCTTCGCCGTCCGGCATCACCTTCTCATACGATGGCGTGGGCAATGGCCTGACCGTTTGTGATAGCGGGGGCACCACCACGTACGCGTACGATGCTGCCGATCGCCTGCTATCCATCGCCGAGCCAGGAGGCAACTGCGGTCCGACGCCCTCATTGTGCACGGCCTTCGCGTACAACGGTGATGGCAACCGCACGACGATCACATTCCCGGGCGGAGCCATCCAGACAACAGGCTACGACAACGATCAGAATGTGACATCGGTAGTTGGGAAGAGTTCGACGGGGACGACGCTTACCAGCTTCGCCTACACCTACACAAATGGCGCCAACGACACGCCGTTGGTCCAGACGGCGACGGAGAACGACCCCGTTGCGGCGAACACTAACACCTACTTCTACGATGCTTTCAATCGTCTCACTGCGGCGACCGTGACCAGCGGCAGCGGCACCGCGTTCGCATACGGCTATGACGCGAACGGCAATGTGCTGACGCGGACGGTGGCGTCGGCGACGACCAGCTACGCGTACAACGGCGCCGATGAGCTGTGCTGGGCATACGCCGGAGTCTCATCCAATCCGTGCGCGACCGCGCCGAGCGGAGCCACGACGCTCAGCTTCGACGCCAACGGCAACGAGACGGGCACCTCAGCCGGTGCCTCGTTCAGCTACAACGGGAAGAACCAAACGACATCGATCACGTATGGCGGCACAACGCTCTCCTCACTCGCCTACACCGATACCGGGCAGCAGGAGCGCATTTCCGCGGGGTCGACGACCTTTGCCAACGAGGTGGGCGGGGTTGGCATCGCCACCACCGGCACTTCGAGCACATACTACCTCGCCGCCGGCCAGGGGGACATGCTCGGTGAGCGAATCGGCTCAACACATTACTATTACCTGACGGATCGTCTCGGATCGGTAGTGGCAGTCATCAGCGGCGATGGGCAGACGGTGTCAGATCGTTATGGTTACGACCCTTACGGCACTACCACGTACAAGACCGGGAGCGTCGCGAATCCCTTCGGTTACGCTGGTGGATTCACCGACCCCACGGGGTTGATTAAGTTCGGGGCCCGCTACTACGATCCGACCACCGCGCGCTGGACGCAGGTCGATCCGCAAGCGAACGGAACGGCATCGGCATATGCATACGCCGCGGATGACCCCATCAATGCAGTAGATCCTTCGGGGATGTTCCCCGGTGTCAACCTTGTGCACATGACGAACCGTTCCTGGGGATGGGGCTGGGTATTCCATTGGGTGCACATCTGGTTCCACGTCGCGCAATGGTTGAATGTCGAAGTCGGCGTCTTTGGCTTATCTGCAGTCACTCTCATCGCGGCGGTGATCGGGGCCCTAACCGGTGTGTGGGGTGGCGTGATCGCTTTTGCTGTTCTCGCGTGGGTTCCCACCTGGGCAGGAGGGTTCGCGTGGGATAGCAACGGCGAATGGTGGAACATTGTTATTGGCTCCGTGGGTCCATGGTGGGCGCACTGGCCGGCCGACCAACGGATCTGGGTAGCAGGGTTTTACACATGGCCATATTGACTCTCGCATCTGCCCTAATGTGTGCGATAGGAGTGGCTCTGATCGGCTTCGGTGCCTCTGAACTGGCGAGTGGACGTCCGCGCTTTGCGGTTGCGCGCCGCATGTCGCGTGGTGCGGGGTCTCCAGTCGCGGTTAGGTGGTTTGGAGGAGGAATCCTAGCCCTCGGTGGCGGTGGCCTGGTCGACGGCGTACTGTTCTTGCTCGGCGCGGCCGCCCCAGCAGCAGCGTATATCTCTCTCCTATCCGCGTTCGTGTGGCTGTGGTGCTTTGTGATGAGTGCTCGCGCCGAAGGACGTGCAAAGCGCCGGGCCGACCGGTCTGAGCCACGGGAGCACCTCCCGGAAGGCCGCTGAACCCTGTCAGATCGATGATGAACGTGGCAGAAGGCAGCGACGGCTGGGCGGAGAGACAATCACCGTTACGTGGGTGGAGGGATGGTCACCGGTCGCATGGGCCTCGAGGTTGGGATCGCGTGATCGGAAAGCGCGAAAACCATTGCGAGTTCGATCGGGGAAGGACCGGAATCCGAGTTAGAGAACCCTTGCGGAGGATCGGCGTCGACTGGCAAAGCCGGAGCCTCCAGGGTTCGCAGTACGGCTGAGAGCGAACAGACTCGCGCCCGGTGAGAGCAAGCCCAACACGACGGAACTCGCGCGCTGGTCATCGCCATATGTGTCACCAAGGATGTTGCGAGGTATGAGATCTAGCCAGGCTAGAGTCCTCCTTCGGCAATCTGTAAGCGCTATGTAGGCATCAACGGCGTACATTGCTAGAGACATGCGTCAGGGGGCGGGGAGGGGAGAGGGTCAGGCGATGGTTGAGTTTGCGCTCGTCCTGATGGTCGTCGTTACCCTGCTGCTCGGCTGCACCCAGATCGGTCTATACGCGCTCACGAGGGGGACCGCCATCACCGTTGCGGAGCGAGGCATCTACATCGCCGCCGGCGCGGCGGGGAGCCCGACCGGCCCTCCGGCGACTGCCGACGTGTATACGGCGATCCGCTCGGAGCTGCAGAGCGGCCTGGTCGGCGCCACTGCGGCGCCCATGTCCCCGGTGGACGGTGCGTGCCCGGCGCTCAGTGCGTCCTGGCCGGTCGGCATCGTCTACGTCTGTTCCGTTGCGCATCCCGCAGCCGGGACCGTAGAGGTCGCCATCCGTGGTTGGGTGTCGGCGCTCGTCCCTCCCGGGTTCGGACTCGGCTCCTGGCGGACCGGCGCGCTCGCCATCAACATCGACGATGTCGTCCACAGCGCGGTGTTCGCCCCATGACCGGACCCCACCACCGCCGCCGCGGCGAGGGAGCGCAGAGCGTGGTGGAGACGGCGCTCGTGCTCCCCTTCCTGATCGTGCTCGCGCTCGGCTTCGCCGGTGCCATCTTTGTGGTTGATGCGACCACGGAGCTGCGCTCCGCGACCGGCCTGGCCACGTCGGCGGCTTTCAGCGTCCCATATGGAGCCACGAGCCAGGCGCTCTTCAACATCGACGACACCTTCCAGCGCAGCGTGTCCGGGCCGTTCCTCGAGCCCGGATCGCTGCGCATCACGTGTCCGCCGAGTGAGGGCAACCAGTACCTGTACTCGGCGACGTACCAACCGGACACGGTGGTCTCCTGCCACGGCAGCGTCACCGTCTCGTTCTCCAACAATGTGATCGGCCTCGTGTGGCGCTGGAACATGACCCTCGAGCAGGACGCGCAACTGGTTGCACCGCCCTTCCGGCAGTGCGCACCGAGCGTCACGTGTTGACGCGCCGCCGAGCCGGGGAACGCGGCCAGGTCATCGTCCTCACCGCGCTGGTGGTGACCATGGTGCTCGGCGCGCTCCTGGTCGCGGTCGCCGACCTCCTGGTGGAGAGCAACGAGGCGACCCGCGCCGACACCGCCGCATACCTGGGTGCCCAGTCGGGCGCGGACTCGGTGGACCCGAGCCAGTTTCCGTCAGGAGTGACATCAAGCGGGCAACTCCGTCTCGGCGCCGATGCGATCACCAACTGTGAGCAGGCGGTCGCGGTCGCGGATCCGGGCGCGGTCGCGTCATGTGTCGTGAGCGGGGACTCGATCACCGTGACCGTGACCAAGAGGATCCAGCTGCCCGTGCCGTTCGTCGGTCTCGGCACCACGGTTCGCGCCGTCCATCAGGCCGGTGCCGCGCTCGGCACCGTGCATCCGTATTAGGCGATAGGGGGAAAGAAGGGGATGCGACGCGGGGCCTTCGTGCTGATCGTGGTGCTCTCACTCGCCGCCGTGAGCGCGGTCGTCTTCACCGCCCTGAGCATCGGCGGCCGGCACATCACGGCCTGGGCGATGAGTCAGAACGCGAGTGCCGGCACTCGCATATCGGCTTCCGTGGTGCGCCAGGTGACGATCGCACAGGGGTCGGACGACTTCACCGTCCTGACGAGCAATCCCGAGGGCGAGTACCTCGCGCACGCTGTGTCGGACGGGGATGTGCTCCG
Source organism: Candidatus Dormiibacterota bacterium (assembly GCA_003162415.1). Classification (GTDB taxonomy): domain Bacteria; phylum Chloroflexota; class Dormibacteria; order Aeolococcales; family Aeolococcaceae; genus Palsa-851. The sequence goes on along the minus strand of PMOL01000013.1, from coordinate 385,999 downwards.
GCCGGACGATCTGTTCACCCAATCCATGGTTACCGTGCCGCTCGCCTTCAAGAGCACGGCCCCCGGGTTGCAGGCGGGTGACAGTGTCGACATCTACGGTCCGAGCACCAGCGCGAGCGGCATCGGAACGCCGCAAGCCCCGGAGGCCGCAGCAGCGGCCGCATCCGGGCAGACCGTGCAGCTGTATGGCCGCGGGATCACCATCGTCGCGGCCGGCAGCGCCACGGCCGTCCTGGTCCCTGCCGCGTATGAGGGGTTCTGGGTTGACCTGTCCGTGTCGGGTATCGACCTGGTCGCGGTGCAGTCCTCGGGTGTCCAGGTGCCCCGCGGCGAGACGTACACGCTGCAGCAGGCCGAGCAGATGCTGACGGTGATCGCAAACGGGACCGCAGGGTCCACACCGGCCGCCGACCGGGCGGGAGGCTGAAAGTGGCGCCGCTGCGCGTCGGTGTCGCGGGCGTCCGAGCCGGCAGCGGGGCAACCGGATTCGCCGCCGCGCTCGCCTGGTCGTCGGCACGGGATCGCGGGACCATGCTTGTGGATGCCGACGGCGCGGGCGGCACCGTGGCGTCGCTGCTGGGCATCGACGACACGCGGTCCCTGGCCAATGTGTACAGCCCGCACGGCATCGCCACCGCTGAGCTCGAGCGTCAGGCAGTGTCGCTCGGCTCGCGCCCGCGGCTTCGGGTGGTCCCCGGCTTTCGCGATCCCAGCCGACCCGGCTCGGACACCGCCGAGCTGCTGGTGCCGGCCCTCGAGGGCCTCCCCGAGGAGCTGGTCGTCGTCGACTGCGGCACGCCGTTCGCGTACCCGGATCTGGTCGATGGCGATGCCGCGGCCCGGGCACTGGGGTTCGCCCTGCACGCGGTCTTCATCGTCGTGCGCGCGGAGTCGGACCTGCTCGACAACGCGGTGCGCACCCTGCGGACGCCGCCCATCCCCCGTGCCCGGCTCGTCCTGGTGCGCCCAGCCCATCGGCGCGGCGTCTCGGAGGCGATCGAGCTGCTCCAGGCAGCGCTGCCCGGATATCCGCTCGCATGCGAATGGGAGTGGAACGGGGACCGTTGTGTCGCCGCCCGAGCGCGGCGGGAGCCGATCCAGCGCGACGCGATCGCCGAGGAGCTCGGTCTCTTCGGAGCTGGGATGATCGCCTCGCGAACAACGCGCCGGCGCCGGTGGCCGCTGACTCGCGACGGCGTCCAGTTCCGGTGATCAGCGGCGAGGACCGGCAACGCACGGATGCAGTCAGGCTGGCGGGCGGCGGCATGGCCGAGCGCGCATGGCCGGAGATCCCCGCCGAGATGCTCCCGCTGGTGGAGCAGCTCTGTGGTGTGCTCCACCGCGAGCGGGGTGATGAGCTCTCCACCACCTGGGAGGAGCGCCTTCCCGACCTGGTGAGCGAGCTGGTCGAGCGATCGGTGCACAGCGGCGGCCTGGGCGTGTCACCGGTCCTGGCGGCGCGCCTCGCCGGGGACACCGCCTGGCGTGCGGAGGTGGAGTGGGCGGTGCTGGTCCGAGCCAGCCTGCTCTGGCCCCTCTCCCTGCTCGTGTACGAGGACGTCGAGGACATCCAGTGTCTGGGGGCGGACCGCATCCTGGTGGAGGCCGCCGGCCGTAAGCACCTCCTCACCGGCGCGGGACCCGAGGCGTTCAACTCATCCACCCGCCGGGAGGCGGACGCGAGGCTCGAGGAGTGGTTTCGCACCCTGCTCAGCTACTCGGGCGTGCAACCCCGCACCCAGCTGACCCGTGACCAGCCCCGTGCCGTCGCCACCATGGCGACGGCGGTGGGGCAGGTGCGCATCGCCGTGGTGGTGGCCCCTGCCGCAGTGGGGCGGAACAGCGTCTATGCCTGCCTGCGCATCCCGCGGGTGAGCGGGCCGAGCACGCTCGACGAGTTCGTGGCCAACGGCACCATCCCGAGCGGAGTGGCCGCATTCCTGCGCGAGTGCGTTCGCGCCCGGCTGAACATGGTCATCTCCGGCGGCACCGGCGCGGGCAAGACCACGCTGATGCGCGCGCTCTGCGCCGAGGTCGCTGACGACGAGACCCTGCTCGTGATCGAGGACAGCCCGGAGCTCGCCCTGGCTCAGGAACGGCCCGACGGCCGCATGGTGCACGAGAACACGATCACCATGGCCACGGTCCCGGGCGCCTGGAAGGAGCAGGAGGCGCGGGTCAGCATGGAGGATCTGGGGCGCGACGCGCTGCGCTTTCTGCCGTCCCGGATCATCATCGGCGAGGCCCGCGGTGCGGAGATGGCGGACGCCGCCAATGCGATGACCACGGGCCACGAGGGATCGATGGTCAGCGTGCACGCCAACAGCGCCGCCGAGACCATTCCCAAGGTCGTCAACTACGTGATGATGGCGCCGCGCTTCGCCGGCCAGGTCGAGCTGGGCACGAGGGTCGCGCACCAGGCAATTCACCTCGTGGTGCACCTCCGGAAGTCGCAGCGACTGGGCAGGCGGGCGGTGACCGGTGTGGTCGCATACTCGGCCGACGGCGCCGCGGTCGACGTGTACCGCAGTGACGAGCACGACGCGCTGATCCGCCGCGTGCATTCCATCGCCGACCTGCCCCGGCGACTCCAGGAGCCCCTCGGCGAGCAGCTCAGCGAGGTACCGGCGCCGTGATCGCGCTGCTCTTCTTCGAGGTGGTGGTCATCCTCTGCCTCATCGCCGCGATCACCGTGTGGCAGCGGCCGGGCGCGCGTCTCGACGCAGGCGCCGCCGTCTCGAGCGCGGTCGCTCCCCTCCTCGACGCGGAACGGGATCTGGCCGCGTCGCTGGGCGTGCCATTTGCCGCCTGGGCGGCGATTCGGTTCACCCTGTTCGCCGTCGCGCTGCTCGTGGGAGTGACCAGCGGCGTCGTGGTGATCGCGGTGCTCCTGCTCCTCCTCGGCACGCTGGGCGTGCCCTGGCTGGTGGAGGATGTGGCCTCGGCGCGGCGATCGCGCGCGCACCGCTCGCTCGTCGCGACCGTCCGCGACCTGGCCAACGGGCTGCAGCGCATGGGCAATCTCGACGCCGTGCTGCGCGAGGTGGCGCAACATCCGCGTCCCGAGCTGCGCGACCTGCTGACCCCGCTGCAGACGGCGCTCTCGATGGAGGAGGGGCTGCTCGACATGGCCGAGCGCTCGCGCTCCGCATTCGTCGAAGACGTGTGTGTGCTCCTGCTCGCCGGGCGGAGCCGCGATCCGCGCGAGCTCGTCCACCAGCTCCGCGACCAGGTGATCCCCGAGCTTGAGGAGGACATCGCGCTGCTCGACGCCACCCGCGCCGCGGTGGCGGTGCAGCGACGCAGCGCTCAGATGATCGGCGCGGTGCTGGCCGTGCTCATCGGTGCCTTCAACACCGTCCCGGTGCTACACGACTTCCTCATCAGCATCCAAGGGGAGGTCACGCTGGTGATCGCGGCGCTGATCTTCGCCGGGTCGATCGCCATCATGGGCGCGCTGCTGCGCACTCCTCGGCCGGCGCGCTGGGACGTGCGCCTGGTGCGCGCAGAGCTGGCACGGATCGGTCGTGGCTGAGGTCTGGCTTCCGTCGCTGCTGCTCGCGACCACCGCCGCGCTGGCTGGGCTGGTGCTGGCGCGCGGCGGCGCGTTGCGGACAGCCGAGACTGCCAGCATTCGCCGGGTCCGCGACCGACTGCTGCCCGATCGCGGCCGCTGGGCCGCCGTTCTGGCTCGCAACCCGATGGCGCGGGCGTTCCAGGATCGATTCGCGATCCGGCGGCTGCAGCTGGCCGCTGGTCGCGGCGAGACCCAGGCGTTCACGCGCCGGGTGGTGGGTATCGGCGCCCTCACGGTCGCAGCGTGCAGCGTGCTCGACGCCGTGAGCGGCCTGGCTGGAGACGGGCTGGTGCTGGCTCCGGTGTGGATCCCGGTCGCAGCGGTCGGCGCCATCGCGCTGAGCGTTGCGGGCCTGCAGCGAGAGGCCCGCCGCCGGCGCGAGATCGCCTCGCTCCAGGTGGCCAAGACCCTGCTGCTCTTCGGGCTGCTGCGCGTGCCCCCGGTGCACAGCCCCGATGGACTGGGTCCGGGAGATCCCCTGCTGGCGCTGGCGCGAAGCATGCGCGACCGCACGCTCGCCGAAATGCTGGGCAGCGATCAGTGGCGTCAGATGAGTGACGTCCAGCCGCGTTCCCGGGCCGAGCTGCTCGAGGCGGTGGCTGCCGCGTATCGCGTACCGGTGCTGGCGCAGCTTGCTCAGGTGGTTCGCGCGGCCCAGGAGTATGGGGGCGGCGACCCGGCGACCGAGTATCTCGCCGCCGCGCGCTCGTTCACCGCGCAGCGCCTCGCCGACGCGCGGGTGCGGTTGGGTTCACGCACCATCACCGTGCTGGTGCCGATGGTTGGCCTGCTCGCCGCCATCTTCGTGGTCATCTTCTCGGCGGTCGCGTACGCCACTGCCAACGGGGGCCTCTGAGTGCGCCGGCAAGCCTCAGTTCTGCTGGTGGCGGTCGGTGGTCTGGCCGTTGCGGCGCTGGTGCTCCCCCTGCCGAACGTCGGTGCGGCGACGGGATTCGTCAGCGGTGAGCATCCGACCGGAATCGCTGCACTGGCCGCCACCGAGCTGCTGATCTGGGTCGTGCTCCTCGTCGGTGTGGCCGTGGTGCTGACACGCACGCTTGGTAACGTGCGCCCTCGGTTGCTCTCGGCGCGCGTGCTGGTTGGTGTGATGCTCACGATAGGCGTGGCGGTCCTCGGCGTCGGGGTGGCACGCCACAGCAGCAATGCATATTCGATGTGCTGCGGCAGTATCAGCCAGGCTCGGCAGCAACTCGCGAACGCACCGTGAGCGCCACGCGGACGCTGGTCAGCCTGCTCCCCGTTGAGGAGTCGGATCGGCTCCTGCGCGCCGTGCATGCGCTCCTCCCACCCGTGGCCGATCAAACCATCGCGCTACTCCGCCCCCCGGAGCCGCATCTTGGTGCGGCGGCGCTGCACCTCGCCGACGCCGGGATCATGATCGTCCTCGAGGCCGGTCATTCCGGAACTGGCGTCAGCGACCGGTCGGACGAACGCCATCTGGTGTGGTGTCGCGACGACATCGAGGCAGCGGGCGTCCCGGCCGGGATGGGGACCGCCGTGGTCGCCGAGAGCATCGAGGCGCTTGCCTGGGAGCTGACGCGACGCCTGGCCGGCGACCTGAGCCCCGGTGGGAATGAGCGGGCGGCAGCAACGACGTACACGTCTGGCGGGTCCGTCGACATCGTTCGACCGCACGAACCTGGCGAGCCATCCACCGCAGCGTCACCGCAGCGGCCCAACGGGAGGGTTCCACCGCCGCCGACGTGGGCACGCGGCGTGCCCCCCGGCGACGGACCCATCGCCGACGTGGATGTACACTCAAGTCAGGAACCGGACACGGGACCGCGACCCTCGGCGCCCGGCAATCGACCGCTGATCGGACAAGCCGGCGATCACGGACCGCGGTTGCCGCTGACCCCGCTGGGGGCGCTGGCGGGCATGGAGTCGGACGGGCCGTACCGCGTGGCTCCCGACGACACCCCGTTCGGGACGCTAGAAACGCAGGATGCAGCGAGCCACCGTCGGCCGTCTCGGAGTGGTGGCCGACTGCGAATGCTCATCGGGCGCGCCGTTCCGTCGCGTCCACGGCGCCCATCGCCGGACCTTGCCGGCCTCGGCCAGGTCCTGCTCCGCGCCCATTCCACGGTGGTCACGGTCGGCACGCCCAAGGGCGGCCCGGGGAAGACCACGGAGGCGGCCGCGATCGGGGTCCTGGGTGCCCGCGCCGTTGAGCCACACGGCGGCAGCGCCGTGCTCGTCGACGCCAACCTCAATAACCCCGACTCCTGGCGACAGCTCGCCGTCCCGAGCGATGCGCTCACGGTGCGTGAGGTGGTCGAGGCCCTCAACCGGGGCGCCCTCGTGCCCAACGGTGAGTTCGCCCACAATGAGCGGCTGCGAGTCCTGCCCGAGCGTCGCTCCGCAGGCTCCGCGTACACAGCCGCAGAGATCGGCCGGCTGGTGACGCACCTCCGGCTCCGCCACACCCTGGTCGTGGTCGATCTGCCCAACACCCTGCCCAGCCTGACCGAGGGCCCCAAGGAGGCACTGGTCGCCCACTGGCTGGGGCACGCGGACGTCGCGGTGCTCCCGATCGATCTCGGCGAGGCGTCGTTCATCGCCGCCGGCGAGATCATCGACAGCATCGATGCAATGGTCGCCGGCTCCCACGGCCGTCCGCGCAGGCCCGGGCTGGTCGTCCCCCTGCTGCTCCCCGACGACGGCCGCCGGGCGCTCGAGCTCCCAGCGATCGCGGACCTCCTCGACCACCTGCGCGCGGCGGGGGCCGAGATCGTCGAGGTCCCGTTCACCGTCGACGTGCAGACGGCGAGCCATCGGCGCAGCCCCATCGTCGGCGCCTCGCCTCGAACCGATCGGGCGTTCGCGGGCGTGCTGAGCGCGGTGGTGGCGGCGCAACAGCGGGCCGCAGCAACCATCCCCCATGGCTGAACGTCGAAACGCGGCGTCCGCAGTGGAGCAGGACGAAGGTCTGCGGCGCATCACAATGCTGTGCCTGCGTCTGCTCACCGACCTCGCCCGCGCCGGATACGGCGAGCGGCCGGAGCTGGACTACCTGACCCCGAGCTGCGCGGCGAGCGTGCACGGAGGGCTGGCCGCGATCGCTGGTGATGGGTGGTACGTCGAGACCGACTACGGCGAGGCGGTGGCGGGCACCGCCGACCTGGACGGCAGCGATGGGGTGGTACGCGTCGAGCTCGTCGTCGACGACCGATCCATAGCCCGCGAGCCCGGAGGTCCGCCGATCGCAATCCCGCCAGCGCGCTGGCGGCTGACGCTCGCGCTGGACACCCAATGCACCGGCATCACCGCACTGCGAGCCGAGACCGCGTGAGCACCGGACCGCACGCGCGCTGGTTTCGGGCTCGTCTGTCCGGAGCCGGCATCATCAACATGGGCGCCGGGGAACACGCAAGCCGCGTATGGCGGTCGCGACGCGTGCGCCGAGCCCGGGCGACAGCCCTCGCCGCGGCGGCGGTGCTCGCCCTGGGCTGCGCGACGGCCGGAGTCGTGCTGTCGATCGCCCCAGCCGAGGTCGCGGTGACCCTGACAGCGACCAGCTATCGCATCGGCGATGCCACGCTCCACGCGGTCGGCCCCGGCGTCTATTCCGGTTCGGGCATCTTGGTGCTCGGCCACCGCGGCCCGGACCTCACCGCCGGCGGATCCGCGGTCGTCGATGGCGCGCGCTGGGTCGACTTCTGCCAAGTCGCGGCGAGCGGGACAGCGGAGACGTGCCGCCTGCAGACCGGGACGCGGACTCTGACCGCACACGACGTGTGGTCTGCGGGCACGTGGCACCGCGCTTACGGCGACGGTCTGCGCGTCGAGATCACGGCGGCGCGGGGTGTGCCGGTGCCGTTCCCGGTCGGACGCTGACTACACCGGATCACACACACGTGCCTTGTGTTGCGCTGCAGAGTCGGCGGCCATGCACGATCCGCCGGATGGGGAAAAGTGTAAGCGGCATGTGAGCGCTTCGTAGTTACGCTGGATGCGATGAATCTGGCCAGGTTTCTGAGGCACTCGAGCTGCGCTCGCAGGGAGCGGGGGAGAGCTCTCGGCGAGCCGCCCGTCTCGAACGCGCGCGCAGTCCGGAGCGACTACTAGTGGCGACCGCCGCCTCTCTGGTGGGTGTGTTCGCGGCACTCGTGGTGACCCTCACGATCGGATGGCGGTCGCGAGCACGAAGGCGTCGCGGTTTGCTCCCGCGATGGGGTCTGCCGCGAGCGCCGCGGCGGAATTTCGCCTCCTGGGGTGAGGTGCGATCACGTCTGGACGGCCGCGTCGCGCGGAAGGTGATGATGATCGTCGACCCCAAGGGCCGTGACGCCGGGCGCGAAGTGTGATCTATCTCGGGCGCGATGTCGCCAGCCGCACTTGGCTGTGGGGGAGTCCTGAGAACGCCTACCTGCTGCTCGCCCCGCCACGCCGCGGCAAGGGCGTGAGCGTGATCATCCCCAACCTCCTGGACTGGCCGGGTCCGCTGGTGGCCACCTCAACCAAGGACGATCTCATCGTCCACACTGCCTGCGCGCTCCGTCGCGAGCGGCCGGTGTACGTCTTCGATCCCACCGGCTTCAGCGAGTGGGCCGAGCCGGTGGGCTGGGACCCGGTCGCCGGCTGCGAGGATCCCCAAGTCGCCATCTATCGTGCCCGCGCGCTCAATGCGGCCGCCGGCAGCTCGCAGGGCATCCAGCACGCCGACTACTTCCAGTCCTACAACGAGGCGATCCACCGCTGCTACCTGCACGCTGCGGCGGTCTCCGGACGCGACATCGCCACCGTCCGGCAGTGGGTCAATAGGGCGGAGAGCCACGACGCGGTCCGGTGCCTGCGCGAGAGTGCCGCGGCGCCCGAGTGGGCCGACGACCTCGAGGCGATCACCGGCATGCACGATCAGGCCGTCAGCAACGTATTCAGCGGTGCGCGGCGCGCCTACGACTGCCTGGCGGATCCGCGAGTGCTGCGCGCTTGCCAACCTGGCGATGGGGCGGGATTCATCGCCGACCGCGTCATCAGCGAGCGAGCGGCGCTCTTCATCGTCGGTACCTCGGGCGCGCAGGCGAGCATGGCGCCGATCATCACCGCGCTCATCGAGACGATCGTGACTGCGGCCAAGCAGAAGGCGGCGCGATCGGCGACCCGGCGGCTGACTCCGCCCCTGGGGCTCTTCCTCGACGAGTGCGCCAACATCGCGCCGCTGCCATCGCTGCCCCAGCTCGTGACGGATGGAGCCGGTCAGGGCATCACCACCATGATCGTGCTCCAGTCACTGGGCCAGGCCCGGGCGCGCTGGGGGGTCGACGGGACCGCCGCTCTCTGGGATGGATGCACCGTAAAGATCGTCTTCGGGGGACTGGCCGACACACGGGACTTGGAGACCGTCAGTCGGATGTGTGGCGACGTGGACATCGAGGCGCTCGGCCGTAGTTACAGCGCCGGCGGCGAGCAGACCCGCTCATTCTCACAACGACGGGTTCCGACGTTCTCCAGTGGACAGTTGCGCACGCTCCGGAGGTGGCACGGACTGCTCTTCTACGAGGAGCTGCGTCCCATCGAGACCGCGCTGGCCGGATGGTGGGAACTCGGTCAGTATCGTCCGCGTGTTGAGCAGGCTCTGGACTCGTTCGCGATGTCGCGTGTCGGGCGCTGAACGCTGATGGAGTCGGTTCGCCGGTGCGCAGCAATGCCACGACCGGCGTGCGGATAATCGTATTGCCCATGCCCGAGTTGAGCGATAACGCCGCCACACCGGATGGAATCGACTTCGCGTATCAGGTTGCCGCGGCGAAGCTCGCATCACAGCTGGACACGATTGACAAGCTCGACGCCAAGCTCGGCGTTCTCATCGTCGCCCTGGTGACGTTGGCATCGCTGTACACAGCGACAGCCAAGTCAGCTATCGCGGCCCTCATCCTGGCGATTCCTTCGGTCACCGCGGCATTCGGCTATGCAAGCCGGTCATGGGCCAACCCTCCGGATCCCGTCGGCTCACCGAGTACGCAACCTGGGCAAGCAGCGGATGCAGGAGGCGGCGTTAGCTGCGATTCTCGCCGCCTATCCGTTGAACGACAAGCTGTTGAGCAAGAAATCCACGTTCTTCAATTTCTCGCTGATCCTTGCAATATTCGCCGTGGCCGGATTGATTGTCCTCACGGTGCTGCTTCCCAAAACGGGATGGACTGAGGACTTACGTGAGCGACGAAAAGGCGCAGCCGAACTCGCAAGCACAGGCACCGCAGGAGGACCAGCCGGCTGCTCTTCCGGCTGCCCCGCCCGATGGGCAGCCCGCCTACAAGCCGCCTGCCCTCGACCCTCAGCTCTGGCACTGGGTCGAGAGGCGCGAGGCCCCACCCGGCGAGGCGACGCACCAGAAATAGGTCCAGGCAGTAAAGACATCGGAAACGATCACATCGCCCTGGGCCGGTAGCTTTTCAACCCCCAGAGTGCTCCAGGGTGCGGATTTGATCTCAGTACCTTCGGCTGTTGACAATCTAGGCTGGTCGCTCATAATGCGGGTGACATGAGCGCCCATGAAGAAAGCAATCCGAGCGCGACCCTCAGCCTCAGCGAAGCGGCGAGCCGTTTCGACATCAGCCCCCAGACCCTTCGACGTTTGTGTGACGGCGAGCAGTTGCCGTGTGAGCGGGATGCGCGGGGTTGGCGTGTGGACCCGCGGGAAGTCGATCGTTACCTGGTGGCTCGACGTCCGGCAGGGCGTCAGCGGGTTGCGCTGTGGCTCCAAGGGCCGGCGCCGAACCCGAACCTTCGTGACGCCATCGGTTGGCGATTCATGGCCGCCGGAAAGGGCGGAAGTCATATCCCGATCGAGATCTGGTTCACCAATGAGCTTGTCGCGATGCTTCGCCACGACGACCATGATGTTCGCGACTTGGTTGTCCGCGCGTCAGAGCGCCTTGTTGCGGATGCGATGCTGGTGACGGACTTGGGCGCCGGCGGAGACCTCGTGTACGGAAGCGCCGACCGCGCATTCGTCCTTCGCGTCGCTGGAGCGGGAGACGAGTCCTATGTGTACTCAGAGGCGCCAATGGACGAGGGTGTCTCGGTCCTGTACGACTTTGCAGCTCGCGATGGGGTCTGGCCCGGAGATCGTCTGGAGGTGGTGGGTGACGACTACATCGATGTCGTAGTGGCGGTTGGGGCGGAAGGAGCAAACCGTCGCGTCCGGGCGATCCGTATGCGAAACGATGCGGCACCGCCGGCGCGCCAGGATGCCGTCCGATACGCAATCGAAGCGTATGAGGCGCGCTGCCGGGAACTCGGGATCCGACCGGGTCCGTGGCTTGCCGATGTGGCATCTCATTTCGGCTCGCTGACGCGGGTCCAGCATCGGGTCCTGGACTTGGTGTACGAGTGCTGGCGCATGGAGGGTGACTGGCCCGTTTTCAGCTACGTCGACAAACGGATGGATTCGGAGTACGACCTCGAGCTGTCGGGTGTTCTCACCCAATTTCCTCCCGGGCTCATGTGGGGGCTCCCAAGATACGGGGGGCGTCCGGACAAGCTGACGCTCACGGCGGCGGGACTTGCGCAATGTGAGGGAGCATCCTCCGACGTCGAGCTGTTTCTCGTCACGGTCGGGTATCTCGTGCAACGCCACCGCGAGTTCATGCCTTCGTCGCCGACGAAGGACGAAAACTTGTACGTCGGGAGTGACGACATTCGCCGTGATGTCCCTTCGGCGGGATCGGCAGCCAACGGCGTGGTTGAGCGTCTCTACGATCTGCTCATACAGGATCCCTTTCTCACGCACGGTGGAGGCAAGAACGAGGCCGGAGCGTGGAACATCAACGTCGGGCCCGAGATCCGACGCTATCGTGGCGTCGAAACGATCGACGACTATCTGACCCGCCGCGAGCCCGGCTTCGCGCCTTGGGGCGGAGCCGTTGCGCCAAGCCTCTCGAGTCCTCCTGCTGAGATCAAGGACCTCCGGATCAACGGAGCAGACGTCTCATTAGCCGCGCCGCCCGCGGCTGACATCAGCGGCAGTGTCTTCGTCCTTATGCCCTTTCAGCCGCAATTCAACGTTGTCTGGAAGGCGATTGTCGGGACGTGCGACCAGGTTGGAGTCACGTGCAGTCGATCGGACACGATACGGCTGCCCGGTCGTATCACGGGACAGATCATGGAGGCAATCCGATCCGCCAATGTGATCGTGGCCGACGTAACCGACAACAACCCCAACGTGATGTTCGAGCTCGGATACGCGGACGCGTTGGGTAAGCCGATTGTCGTCCTCAACCAACGAGTTGCAGAGTCTCCCTTCGACCTCAGGGATTGGCGGCAGATCTCGTACGAGCCGAAGGAGCTTGACAACCTCGTCTCGGTACTCGGCCTGTTCCTGCGAGAAGTTCTCATTAAGCTGCGGGTTAGCATCGAGCCGACGTCCCGCGATGTGAAGCCGAGCGCTGAAGGGCGCGTGCGTGACGAGATCCACCGGCTCGCTCTCGGCGTGTACAGCACGCTGCCGTTTACGGTAGGTGAGTGGGCTGAAACGGGGGCATTCGAGCAGACGATCTTCCGAGCTTGCGTAGAGCGCGGGGGGATGCAATTCGAGTACCAACCCGCGCTGGTTGATCCTTCCGATCAGAGTCGAGGCTGGCAGCTTCCGCTGACCCCCCTCGGCGCATACACGCTGCGGTGCGACGGTAGCCGCGAGACGCTAGAGCGCGTCGCTCGCGACCATGACCGGATCGTTCGGATTGTCAAGGATTCGAAGGCTTGCACGGATCTACGTCATGGCTTGTGAATGCAGGCCTCGTTACAGGAGGTGGCTGGTCTGCAAGCAGCGTAACGGAAGCTCTCCTACCGCGACCTCGGGTGACCGGCTAGCAACCGCCGTACTCGACGGTCTGACTCAGGATGCCTCGTCATGAGATCATTCCGTCGGCCAACCGGTCGCCTAATCGTCGGCGCCTTGGACTGTGAAGGAGAGTAGGTGGCCAGTCGCTTCGAGAGTGCCGAGCACGAACGTGAGTTTGCCGCCTGCCTTGCACGACGCGAGATCCCACTCAAGTTCGCATACGCCGGAAGCGCCGCCCAAACCCATGATGAGCTCGCCAGATCCGCCGGGTACCAAGAAGTCGTCTTGGCGGTCGCGCAGGAGGTCGCGGTGCTCGACGGCATATTTCTGCCGGGTCCGCCAATCGCTCTGTGCGACGTCGGTCCCGGAAATGGGGTTCACTCCACGGCCTTTCTATCGCAGCTGAAGCTGCGCGGCCACCTCGTCAGTTCCTACCTCGCGCTCGACTTCAGTCACGACCTTCTCGAGATCTGCCTAGCCCTCATACAAGCGCGCCTTCCGGATCTGAGCCGTAGCAGTGGCACCTGGGACTTTGAGAGTGGTCCCACACCAGAACTGGCCCGCTGGCGGGGTACTGCTGAGCCAGTGCTTGTCTCTCTATTAGGTCACACGATAGGGAATCCGCAGGATCCTGGTTCAGTTCTGCGACACATTCGCGAGTCGTGCGCCGCGGGCGACCACCTCTTGATCAGCGCCGCGTTATTCCCGAAACACCAAACGAGTTCCGAAATCCTCAAGCCATACCTCACGCCGGTGTTTCGCGCCGCTGCACTCGAGCCGTTCTTCGCGGCAGGGGTGCCAAGGGAGAATCTCGCGTTCGACGTTCAGATGGATGGGCAGGACGTAATTGCCGAGGCGATTGTCTTGGAAGATACCGTCGCGATTGGGGTGCCCTTGCACCGAGGCGAGCGTATTCATTGTTTTCGGTCTCAACGCTTCACGAACGACGAGCTAAAGGGTCTCCTTGAGGGAGCCGGCTGGGAAGTGCTACGGTCAACTACGGACGCAGACGCGAGTCATGCGGCCCTTATCGGGATTGCCGACGCATGACCGACCATCGCGGTCTCGATCTTGCACGCCGTGCACTAGCGGTATACCGTCTCCGTCAGGATGGTAGCAACCCGGAGGTGGTCACGCTGCCTTCCGATGCGCTGCCTGAACTAGCTCGCGCAATCGCCACAGCAACCATCACGTCGGCCCTTCAGGTGATCCCGTTCTTCCCACAAGACTGGGATGTGGATGACTACGTCCACCTGATCTGGAGGCAGGTGGCAGCGCAAGGCCGCGAAGTGAAGCGCCTCTACCTGCTCCCGCACCGGGGAATCAGCTCAGATTTGCTCGACACGCAAACCGGGAAGGACCGTGAGGCGGGCATCATCGTGAAACTACTCCCGGTGGCGGATATGCCTCAGGGACTCGCGGGCGCCGGGGGCTCGCAGAATCTGTGGATCGTCGACGACGCGCTCATCGTCCGAGACCACAAGGGGCTTGCACGAATGGCGGGCGCTTGGTGGGTAAGTACGCGGGAGACTGATCTTGAGACCGCGAGACAAGGCTGGGAAGCACTTTGGCGACAAGTCGACATCGCAGAGACCACAACGACCAGCCTTGACCTCGAAGAGCCTCTTGCATTGAGCGCTGACGTTCTGGCTAGCGTGGCGCCAGTCTTATGCACGCGGGACCATATTGATAGGAGCTCCTGCGCGTGGTATCACGGTGCCTGGCAATATCTTCGGCTGCTCGACCTGGTCTCCACGCCGACATGGCACGCGGGTTTTTACACCGCGGCCCTAGAGCGGGCGCTGAGGGACGGTGGGGGACCGAGTCAAACGCTCATCACTGGAACGGCGGACTACTCGCTCTGCGCGTATGTTCTCGCTGGGTATCGGGCGCTCGGCCTTAAACCTGCAGTCACCGTCCTCGATCTCTGTCCTACGCCACTGTTCGCGTGCCGGTGGTACGCGAACTGGAAGGATGTTGATGTCCGGACGCTCGAGGCTGACGTCCTCGATCTAAGTGATAGTCTCCCTGGGAGCTTTCACGTCATAACATCTGACGCGTTCCTGACGCGCTTTCAGGAACCTGAAATCTCGCGGGTGCTCAGCGTGTGGCGGATTCTGCTTAAGCCCGGCGGCACCCTTGTTACCACCGTTCGAATCCATTCCTTGGCGATGCACGCCCGCGACGAGGAGGATGAGATCCAAGATTTTGCGGACCGCGCTCGACAACGAGCGGAGCGCTGGCGATGGTTCCTCAGACGCACGCCAGAAGAGATTCGCGACGTCGCCGAGCGTTATGCACGTCGGATGAGCACATATACGCTCGGGTCCGAAGAGATCATACTCGAGCGGTTTCGTCAATCCGGCTTCCGGGTAGAGAGTGCGGAATTGGGAGCGGTTCCAGGGGAGCTTCGCCCCACGACGTATCTGCGCCTTGTCGCAACGACTGACGGCCACCATTAGGAGAGATGTATGGAAATGCCATTTGAGCTTGTAACTGTCGAGCACTCTAACGGCTCGCTGCACGGATTATGGAGCCACACGGCAAACTCGAAAGGTGTTGCTGTGCATGTGCACGGCACGTGGGGTAACTTCTACGGCAACGCTTTGATCGCTCGTACAGCCCGACTCTATGCGTCTCATGGGTTGGATTTCGTAACAGTCAACTTTCCGGGCCACGACGAGACGGCGATTGACGAGAATATCGATGACTTCGCGCCGGCCTTGGACCGGTGGCTTGCGCTAGTTGGTAGCAGCCACACTCCGGTGCTTCTGCAGGGACACAGCTTGGGTGCTGTGAAGATCGCGGACGCGATCGTCTCCGACAGATTGCCCAGGTCTGTGGTGGGCGTTGTGATGTTGGCCCCCTTTGATGTGGTGGCCTTCTACTCCCGCGCGACCGAAGGCAACATTGAGAAGCTTCATCAGGAACTCGAGAGAGCGTCAGACGATGACCACGGATTGGTTCCAACGCGGCTGTTCGATTCCTGGCTCATCTCGACGCGGGCGATGCGGAATCTGACAACGCCTGGAGGCAGATGGGACCAGTTCCCAACAAGGAATGGAGATCCGGGTGCGGCGTTGTCGAGGACGACGGTACCTATCATCACGCTCATCGGGGGCGACGACTTCGCTGCGACGCCGAGCCCGCCGGATGCGGTGTCGATCCTGACTGGACCGCAGAGTAGATCCATCGGAAGTGTCGTGCCCGGAGCCCCGCACAATTTCGCGGGTCGAGAGACCGAACTCGTGTCCGCCATCGATGACTGGCTAAAAACCGCAGAGATTCGCTGGTAACCAAAGTGCCTCTCCCCGCTGATCTTGTCATGAGGCTCGGCCAAACGGATCGGATGCGCTCAGGACGGGCAGCAGCCAGGATCATCGAGCACGAGGTGAACGAGGCTCGAGGCGCGGGCGTCCCCACAGGGCAGCTGGAAGTCCACGCTGAGGCCGGGCTTGCCCATGTCACCGTCCGAGATGGTTCGGAAACGTGGGAGGCGTCCTGTCCTGTGTCGTTACTAAGAACAGCGCTGACATCGGGCGGTAGCGCGCTTTCGGTCGTCGCAGCCGCAATGCTAGGCGAGGCTTGGGTGCCGGGCGCGAGTCGACCTTGGCGTCCCACCCGCAGTTCGTTGGATGAGCGGCTGGTGGGAACTACAGCAACCGCACGTGACGAGCAAATAGGACGGGCACTGACGCTCGGCGATGTGCTCCTAATAGGATCCAGCGCCAGCGGGAAGACCGTCAGCTCATGCACAGCGGCGAGCCGTTGGATCTCCGACGGCGGAGCCGTTATCTGGCTCGATCTAATCGATTCATCACTCTATGATCAAGCGCTGGTCGAGGAAATACTCATTTCGATCAGCCGGGGGGAAGGCCGCGTACTGATCGTCATCGACAACGTTCAGGCTAATCCGACGCTCGCCGGATCAATGTCCACCGTAATAGGGAGATCACGTCCATACATACACGGGAGCCTTAGGGCGCTACTCGTTGGCTGGCCATCGGTATGGGCCATGCGCGACCGTATCGGTCTGAAAGTGGCCGATGTCGTTGTGCATGGTGAGGAGGTGATTCGCGATCTGATTGCCACAGCAGACTGCTCGAGCGAGGTTGGTGCTGCCGTTTCGCACCTGGCGCAGGGTGACGTACTGATTGCGGCCGTAGCCCTGAAGTACTTCAGCGAGTATGGAAAGGTACCAACCCTCGATGAAGTTAGCGGATTGATCGTTGCCGAGAGGCCAGGAGTCGAGGATCTCGACCATGCAAGCCGCACGCTGTTCTTCTGGTTCGCATCTTTAGGCATGTATGAGATTGAGGTCACCAAGAGCTACGCAGCTACCCTTGATCAAGACGCGATTGAGCGCCTCCAGCGAAGTAGATGCATAGTCAGTGACGGGGACGCTTTGAGCGTCGGCCACAAGAGCCTCGCTGCTCTGCTGGTGAGATACGCT
Source organism: Candidatus Dormiibacterota bacterium (assembly GCA_003162415.1). GTDB lineage: Bacteria > Chloroflexota > Dormibacteria > Aeolococcales > Aeolococcaceae > Palsa-851. The sequence continues at coordinate 369,163 of PMOL01000013.1, read as the reverse complement.
CGACGGGAGTGGGGTAGCGACGTAGGGATGCTACAGTCACCAGGAAGAGTCGCTGTTGACTTCCTTCGCACCGCAGGCGATCGTCAGATACTCGCGACGCTCGAGAAGCTCGATCTTGTCGGCTTAGCCGAATCTGGGAGCGATCAGCACGGAAGCGCGTTTCTGGCGCGATGTTGGCAGTCGCTTAGTGTTCTGGGCGCATACCTAGTCAAGCATGCGCGCGACGATCCGACGTGGGGCCGCAATCTGGCTTCGTGTGTCTTCGCTTGCGATGCTCTTGCACAGCTCCACAAGCGGGAAGAGTGGCAGTTGTCTGCTGACTTCGTCCGATCAGCGTGGGACTATGGTGACGGATCTCGACTCCCTCGACCGATCGGTGAGGTGACGGCCGAGTGGTTCGACTTTCCCGAGATTCAGAAGGCGATGCGAGCCGAAGACGGAGTCGGAGTGTCGCCGATGAGGGCCGATGGCATCGATATGGATCGCATGCATCGGACGTGGGTCACTGGGCTACTTCTGGGTCTCGAGGGTGCTGCACCCGAGAGGCAGGCTTCGCGGATTGAAACGCTGAAGGCCATTGCAGCTACCGCGCAAGAGCCGGATGGGAACTTCTACCCAGCTCGTGTGCCGTGGATCACAGCCCGTGTCATTCTCGGGCTGAGGAGCGCTGGCGACAGTTACGAATCTAGTGATGTTGTGAGGCGTGCATGTGACTGGCTGCGCAGCCCGTCTCCGGGCCCGTACTCATTCGGCGCTTGGGAGAGCGGAAGCGGTGCCTGGAATAGTCAGCTCATGACCACTGCAATGTGCCTCGCCGCGTTAGGGCAAGCGGGTGTGCAGATGCATGAGCCTGTGATGGTGGCTGGCGCCGCATACCTCAAGAGCAAGCGAAGCGATTGGGGTCAGCCAGGCAGCGAAATCGATACAGCTCTCGTTCTCGAGGCGAGTCTCCTTGCCGGTGAGCGATGGCGTGACGTCAGCGCCGATATGTCACAGCTGATCTCGTGGGCTCGAGATCGATCCGCGTGGGTCGAGACGTCTCGCCTAGCACCCGACGCGGGGACGGAGAGCAGTAAGGTGGCGTTCATCGCCAGCGAACTCGTGGCGATTGTCTGGGCAATTGTGAAGCGAGAGCTGGCGGTCCTGCTGGAGGGTGTTGCCACCTACGAAATGCAGACGCTCGAAGAATCTGTACCTACCTTGGATGAAGTAACGCCCGCCGCACGCGAACTCTTCTTTCTTGATCTTGAACGTGTGCTTGACGCCGTCGGGATGAACATAAGCGATCGTGAGGCAGCCGCCAACTTCGCAACGGAGTCGAAGGCAGCCGCCTTCCAGTTGTCGCTTCCGGAGTGGCGTGAAGTCGAACAGCAAGCACGTGCGCTGCGTCGCGATGCGGAGCTCGCGATCAGTCGTGACACGTGGGACGAGATCGTCGAGCGCTTGAATAAGCTGGGGCACAGGGTGCGGGGGCCGGCCTGGATGCCGCTCGAGCCCGGCTCATGACTCCACCACCCGCCTTACTGAACTTTCTAGCCGGCATTTTTGCCGCGGCAGGAGTCAATCTCCTCACGGGGGCAGTGGAATCGTCCTCGATGGATCTCAATATCCGCAATGTCGTCTTTGCTTGCCTTCCCTGGTTCGGCTCCGCAATCAGCCTGGCGGTGACAGCAACGATCATCGATCGAGCACACGCGGACGCCAACCCCCTAATCACTCCGAATCTGACGGCTGCAGAGAAGCGTGCAGTTCTCGGATCTGCAGTTGAGCGAGTCCGAGGCCGTCTCATCGCTCTAGGGGCTGCGACATTGATCCTAGTGTCGCTAGGAACGCTGGCGACGCTTCACGCCATTCCGCCCCGTTGAGGACAAAGGGGGTCGAGAGGCTGCCCAGCCAATGCGGCGGGTGCTTCACACCACACGTGGTACGACGCCGACTCTCTGCGACATAATCCACCCAAACAGGGCGCTACCCGCCACCACCAGCATCGCCGACCGCTCGTTCGGCTAGCAGATCCGCGACATGGTCGTTGATTTCGCCGCGCATCAAGGCGGCAATGTCCGCCTGATCGACGATACCAAGTTCGGCCGCACGGACCCGCAGAAGCGCCTCCGAATTTGCCAAGCGCAGCAGTTGTTGCGCGTAACGCGAGGCGAGTACCGAGGCTTTCCCCGCCTGGATAGCTGATTCCTCGACTGTTGCCGCTGGTTCCGGATCCGCAAGATTGTTCGCGGATAAGAAGGAGAACGCGCGCAGTGATCCATGGGTCGTGAGCGGATTGCCGGCCGCCTGGGTAGGGAGGCGGGCACGGATCTTCTGGGCCACCTTCTTGGTGAGCTTCTGGGTGTCGGACGCCGATAACTCGAAGCCAAGGCCGCCCGGCAACGTGATCTTGGAGATCCGTGAATAAAACGCGGCCATGAAGACGAAGAGGGCCCCTGCCCCGAGTAAACCGAGTTCCAAAGTATCGGACCCGGTCGTCTGAACAGTGGTTGTGACGGTGCTACTTGTCGGAGTAGTAGATCCTGATGTCGCACTTGGCGTTGGGGCCGGCGTTGTCGTCGCAGTCGTCGTCGACGTGGTGAGTTCAGAGACTCCGCGCCAGACGCCGAGTCCGACCATGGCACCTGCAGCCACCAGCAGGCTGCCTCGGACGACCCAGTTTTTCACCCATCTCCCTACGGTACCCAGGCACCCGTTCGTGAACGCAGGATCCTACTCGGAGATTGCCTGACACGCAAGGTTCAGAGCTGAGTGAGCAGTTCCGGGATTGTTCCGTTTATGGCGATTGGTGCGCCCTGGGTTTCGTGGAGTCGGATTACTGGACTGCAATGCTGCTGTCCCAGCCGGAGGACAGCATGGGCAGACGGGGCTATCCGAGGGAGTTTCGGCAGCGCGTCTTTGACCTCGCGAGCGCACCGGCAATCGCTACCTCTGGCTAAGACTGAGCAGCCGACAATTCCCGCTGATCCTGGGGATAGGGTCTTCAACAGACATTCGTGAACCTTGGCCAGCCGAGTGTCCTCTCACCTGTCCACGAAACGCCGCGCCCTCGTGGGGCTTGGAGGCGCTGGGCCAATACCGGGCCAATATCTCTGGCCAGCTACGGCGTCACGTAGCGCTTCCTAGCCGCTCCCTCGAGTTCGGACGGCGCTTCTTCCGATTGTTTTGAGGAAGCTTAGGAGGGTTCGATTCCCCTTCTCGGCACTTGATGTCCTTTGTGGGATAAGGGTTGTCCGTTTTTCGTGGCCCAATTGCTGGCCCAATTAGGATCGCTGGGCGATGTATCGTTCGGCTTATCGGGGCCAGGGATCACGCGAAGACGAGGACCGTAGTTCGAGGCAGCGTTGCGGGTCGCGTTCGAGTTACTGACGGGCGAGGAACCACTCGACCAGATCGCGGCGTCCTTCGCTTAGTTTGCCAGAAACGTTTCTAGCGCGTGAGTGCGTAGAAACGCGGAAAGCCCTTCACACAACTTTCCGGTGCAGCTGAGCTCAAGCATTTCCAACTTGTGGGGATCAATCCCTTTCCAAACATTTCCGGACGAAAGCACTCTAAGTCGAACGCAACCCGTATCAGGAAATGAGTACTAGTCTGGGCGACGGTGGTGTCCAACCCAGTTCACAGTTCGTGGAACAACGGGACAGCTCGCCGAAGCGATCGAGTGGATCGACAAGCGATTCCCTCGTCTTAAGGCTGGACAGGTCGTTGACATCCAAGAGCGCCAGGGCGGGGACCGACGCTAGCCGCCTGATTGGTCGTCGGATTCGTTGTCTCCGAAAAGGAGACTAAAGCCCCGATTTTCATCAAGCTGCGCAACTACGACATTCGACACTGAGAATTCACCCGACCTTCTGTCGGTCGCGATGATTGCGAAGGGATAGTCACCAACGCTGCCCGGACCCACATTCACAGTGAACTCCACTTGCTCACCATCGTCGACCTCTAGGTTGCGGAACTCCTCGTCGAGCCAGACTTCCCAGCCAGGAGCTGCACTTCGATACTGCAGGAGGGCGCTAGCGGCGGTGCCGTCATCGGCACCCGGTTCGGAATCAATCTGAATCTCACGCAAGACGTCGTCGAGCACTTGATCGAAGGACAAACCGTCGTAGTGAAACGGCGAAACGATCGACAAAGTGATGCGGGGATCCTTTGGAGCCGCAATTCGTCCCTTGATATGGATTGGTGGTACGGGGACGGGAATGTGCGGAAGAGGAATCGGCGGGGTCGTAACGCCCACGGATACATCGACGAGCCGCGACGTTCGGAGCTTGGTTGAATCCTCCCCGCCGTCACCTCGAAATACCCAACGATGCGTGTGGAGTTGACCCGCAGCAGTTACAGGAAAAAGCTCGGAGCGCAAGGTTGAACTCACGCTTGGGACTCGTCGTGCGCGATACACATCGTTCTGATCCGCATATTTGGGCCGCCGCGCGATCGCACGGACTCCACGTGCGAGTGGCGCATAGGCCCGGAGTACGCGGAAGGAACCTTCAGGTCGGTCGTCGTTGTTCGCCTGCATCGCCATCTCTGTGCCGTTGGGCACCACGGCATTGTTGAGTTGCTGCCACATACCTGGCGGCTTCATCCAGCGAAGATCAGCCACGCCCACCTCTCTTCAGTCACTTGGAACTAAGCCGAGATACCGATCGCGACCGAGCATACGTCAATCTGAGCAGGACATCGCGATGCTGCTCATCGACCTCCTCGAGGACCTCGCGCATGGCCGTGATGAGGGCGCGGCCATATCGTTGGCAGGCTTCCTCGACTCGTACTTCCCGGGTCTCCACAGCAAGGCAGTGTAGCCAGGCGTCCCGGTGCTGTCCGACGCCGCCCGACGGCGACGTGGCTGCCGCAGCGGTGACCACCGTGCGGTCGGCCCGCCGCCTATCAGCCTGGCAGCCGCTGACTGTTGATCTGCCCGGCACCATGAAGCTCGGGGAAGTTTTCTCGGTCATCACCCGGCAGATAACCAATGCGTTTGCCGGGCGACCGACCCCAGTACCTTCCAAACCGAGCATCGAGCTTCAGGTGGGACACGAGCCCGTCGGACCAGATCTCGTGCGCTGGCGGCGCGTGCTGGGAACGTTCCAGCTCAGCATCCCGGTGGAGACCAAAGCAGCACTGCTCGCACCGGAAGAACGGCTCCTCCCGGTGCTGCGCTGGATTGCCAAGGGGATTCCGCACCAGAATCGATGGCATCCGGTGATGCGTCGTTATCTGGAACAGATTGCGGGTCGCGTCTCAGCGTTGGGTGGGGATCCGAGCGCCATCGCTCCGTCGTCGCGGGGCGACGGGGGACGGCTTCGGCCACGCCACGAACGCCGAGAAGGTCGGCTCCACTACAGCGGTAAGGTCGCGGGGTTGATGTTCGACCGGTTCGGGGACTTCGAAGGGTTCCTTTTGGACACGGAGGATGGAGAGCGCATTCTGCTCAGCCGAGAGCGCGAGATCGAGAACCTGGTCGAGCGTGCCTGGCGCGAGCGACTGCGCATCACGGTCACGATCTCGCGAGACGATGCGCATCAGCCCGACGGCATCGTTGTCCACCGGCCTCCCGCGTCGTTTGAGGACTGAGAGGCGCCTCACCCACCTACTTGGTCGTCTTCGTCGATGCAAGCATCGCTGCAAGGCCTCCCACCGCGCCGGCGACCAGCGTCGTGAGCGGCGCAATGTCGGAACTCGTCTTACTGCCGTTCGCCATCAGTCCGATAACGCCCACCAATCCGACGAGTGAAAAGAGCCCAAGGAATATGATCACCGCAAGCACCACTGATCGCGATTGTGTGTCGTCCGCTCCCGATCCGGCTCCTCCAATTGGCGTGGCGTCGTTGGGGGGCGGCGACCCCTTCGGCTCGGTCTGAGTAGGCGTCGAATTGTCAGGGATTGCCACAGCCATTTGGGCCTCCTCGTATCTCCCAGTATCTGCCTGATGTGTGTTTCCTACGCCAGCGAGCCGGCCGATGTCAAGCGATGCAAACCATCTGTCGTGTGATCCGACGACGCGGTGTGCCGAAGCCCGCATGCCACGAGCTTTACGAGGGTCACTAGCGCCGCGGACCGCGCTGCAGAACCAGGGGGGAGGACCGCTCGAGGCGATTGGCTCGTAGCTCGTGCAGCGTGAGCTTGGCGGACACCAAACTTGTCCGTTTCGCCACGGCCTCAGCTACGATTCGGTCGTGAGCCGATCAGCGAAGGGTGAGCTTCATCACGTCATCTCCGCTGACCGGCATGGCCGCAGTAGGCATACCCCGCGTGCACCACGGCGCGTCGAAGGCAATCCTTTTCGGCCGACGCGCCAGATTCGTTGAACGTGCAGCCGCCGGAGCCATTTCCGACTCGCTGCATTCGGTGCGGCGGTGAGCGATTCCTAGCGCTGACCCTCCCTGAGCGATCGGAAGCTGAGCCGTCGAGCTCGTTCCGCCACACTGCAGAGTGCACATCGTGCGGACTCCGCTACTTCACCCGGCCCACTCCAACGCCGTCGTCGGATGACAGGCACGACGGGTGACAAGAAGCGCCCCAATGCCGTGTCGTCCCCTGGCTCACGGGCGGGATACCGTGGCCACCGCGCCAATGCCGGTGGTTGAACGTGGCACCAACCACCTCTTTTAATCCAACCCCCCATCTTGATCAAGGTATCGCCTCGGTACCTGCGTCCTGGATCGCCATCCAGTGCGGGGATCCCTCGCCGTCGGAGGCGTGACCGACGAGGCGTGCTGTTGGCCGCTGCCCTCGACGGCCACCTTTCGGAAACTATCAAAGGAGCCAGAAGCGACTCTCGAACACGAGCGGGGTGAGTTCTGTGTTCAGGGATGAGCACTCGGGTTCGCTACGACGGGCGCCGGAGTAGCCGACGATCCGCCCGCCATGATGGCGTTCGCCCGTTTGTCAATGGTCTGCGTGACTGCCTGCTGGCCGACGCCGAAAAGGATGGCCCAAGCCACGAGCGCGTTCCCGGACTGGGGCATGAGTATCCCGAGCGTTCCGTGCTGCAGTACGAAGAGACCAACCAGAGAGATCGTGGCTCCAGCGGGTAACTTGAGCAATGCCTGGGCGATGGCAAGCGTGAAAGGACCTCCCGACACGTTCACGCTGAGGAGCAAGATCAAGGCGCCCACAGCCCCTCCGACGAGGCCTGCGAACCCAAGCAAGAAGATGTCCCCCGCTCCGGGGGTGGCTCCGCTCGGGCACGGCGGCTTCAAGGCTGCGTTGGAGGCGCACAACGACAGGAAGTTAGGATCGCGCCACCCAACCAAGGACAGCACGAGATAGAGGATAAAGAGGCCTGCTGCAGTGGCGAGGAGCATGTTGCGGTAGGTGCGCGCGCGGTAGTGCTGGCCGGCGTTGTACTGGCCGATGGTTTCCGCAATCTCCTTGAGGGTCTGACGCGTGGTCGGATCCGCTGGGGCCGGCGGATCCACGGGCGGCGCGACGGCTGGTCCGACGACGGCTGCGGGGGCAGCACCGGGGCAGGGGCAACAATCGGTCCCGGGCCCGCGACTGGTGGAGTTGGTGATGTAGGTGCAACTCGCGTGAGCGTTTGCTTGTACGTGTTGTACCGAGTATCGGTGGTCGGAAGTCCACATACGGGCAGCTCGCTGAGCAAGTCGAACGCGCGTTGGCGAACGATCGCGTCGGGTGCAATCGCCAAATACGCCGCTTCGGCTCGGAACAGCGCCGCATACGCCCGCTCAGTTCGATCTCCGCTCCACCAATTCCAACCAGACGGCTTGGTCGCAGGAGTTGGGATAAGCGGGATGACCGCGGCCGGTGGCTCGAGGTCGGGCGAGATGCTGGCCAGTTCGGCGAGTATCCGGGCGTCGCGGAGGCTCGCCCACACCAAAACGTAATCAACAGTCGCTCGGTCGGGAGCAGCTAGGTGGCGGAGGTCGTTTTCCAGGCGTTCGACCCTATCGCAGACGTACGTCCCCCAGCCCATCTCCACTTCCTCCAAGGCTGTCACCGACTGGCACAGGCAATCTAGCGCGTTTGAGGCGGCTCCGTATTGACCGATAGACGGAACTGAACGTGAAAGAGGTCCGTCCGTTGTGAGAGGTCGATCACCTCCTGGCTGACGTGGTATCCAGTCCGGCCTTGACTTTGGGAGACGAGGACGCAAAGATGCCAGGTGCCGCGGTACTGCCCGTGGGGAGTCGTCGCAAACGCGACAGCCTCAACGCCCGCGGGGGTGCATGGCACCGGAGCGGGATGGTGATCGACTACGTGCCGGGTAGCCAACCTGGGCACCCGACGGAAGGTGTTGACTTGCGGCGGGACCGTTATCAGTGGGCATGGGAGGGCATCGCATGATCGTGTTGCTGACCATTCATGGGATCGGGTTTCAGCGAGCGCCGAGCGGTCTCGCGGCCACCGATGGATATGCAGACCCACTCCACGAGCACTTGCGCGGGCATCTGGGGGATGCTCTGGGCGACGACCCGAAACGGGTTGCCCAGCAGGGGCGGGGGCCGGTCTACGCGGAGAGTAGCTATCCACCGCACAGCAACCAGACGGAGTCCGGCATCGGCCGTCTGGGGAGCTGGACAACGAGTGGTTCGGTGGATCGGGAAGGAATGGATCTGGCTCCGACCGGTGCGGAGATCGCCCACGTGGCGCTTGTCTACTCCGGCCTCGAAGAACAGCAGGGCGATGTCACTGCACTTTTGGGTCTGAATAGCTTGAGCGCGCCCGTGACTGACTACGCGACCGTTGGTGGCCTCGTGCAGATGGCGCTGCACGATCTCGAAGCGTTGCGACAGCATCCGCCTGGGGACGGCTCGACTACGCCCAGCCTCAGGCCGCGCACGGACACCACCATGCATCGCGGCATCGTATCGCGGATTCTGGGCCGTGCTGCCCCCGCCCAAGCGGACTCTTCGGCGACTGGACCTCTGGGGATTCTGCACACGGTCGAGGATGATGTAGCCGCATACGTAACGCGCAACGAGCACCGGGAAAGGGTTCGAGGGTTCATCCGCGACGCCGCGAGCCGACTCTTGGGGCGCGATGACGTCGATGGGCTGGTCGTGAATGGGCACAGCAATGGGACGGTGATGGGATTTGATCTGGTCTCCGCCCTCTCGCCTCCGTCGGCTGAAGGAGTTCGAGCTTTGATCACATCGGGAAGCCCGCTGCGCAAGTACGTCGATCTTCTCGACTGGGGACGCGACGCCGGCAACCTCCGCCTGCTGCGCGACGGTTGGACGAACTTTTGGGATCCGCTCGATCCGGTGGCGGATCCGCTGGCTCAGCCCTACGGCTGGAAACGCGGACAAGCGTTGGTTGCAAATCCAGGCGGCTCGATGTTCGTGATCCACGACCCGAACACGGGCACACAGGGTGCGATTGCCGTCGTCGACGAGCAGGTCGACAATGTCAAGGATAGTCAAGGTGGCGGCCTCCGGGCGCACAACTATTGGGACAACGATGCTTTCGCGGTTGGCGCTGCCGCGGTCCTGACGCGGGCTACTGGCTGAGGTGTTGGTCGTCGTGGCGGTGGACAAATAGCGCGGAGAGAAAAGGATTGCCACGCCGACATGTTGAGACGTCCTGTTCCGGACAAGTTATGAGGGTCGTATCGAGCTGTTCGCATCACGCAAGGAGTCACACGTGCGCTCAGATACCCTTGAGTTAGAAAGGCTATTGACGTCTGCTCTCGTTTCGAGCATCAAGGCTCTGACGGTGCGCATGGACCGACTTGACAAGAAGGTTGCACGCCTCACGGCGGCGATCGAAGGCGAGCCTGTCCCGACCTTCCATCGGCGCAGGCGGCCGCCGACCGCCAAGAAATCACAGGCGCATCGGCACCCGTTGAAGCGAGCAGGATCATCGACAATCCGGCGAGGGAGGTCACCGGCGACTGCCGCACCGGCGAGGACGCGTCGCCCACGTCCAAGTCCGGTTGTCGGCAACGGGAACTCGATCGTCCGGAGGATCGACGATGTGCGAGTGGGCGCGGACCGCCCTGCGCTCGGATCGTGGCGGAGGCGTCCAGCGTCGATTGTCATCGATGACATTAAGGCGCGAGACTCCATGATAGATGTTGACCTGAGCGATGTTGGTGACGGTGGCGAGGAGGCGCGGCCATCCACTCCTCGTCGTCGGCGGTCCGGCAGGGTTGGGGCGGCAAGGAATGCTCCGGCGATCCGGCACGCAACCGTGGCCGCGATCCAGGACTTACGCTGGATCTTGGCGCAGATTTTCGCAGACGGGGATCGGCGACATCCTCTCATCGAAGCGAGAGCGTTGCGGGCGCATACCGAACACATCGTCGAGGTGGAGATCGGGCCAACGCGCCGTGGGATGCGACGGGCGAAAGGGGGCGCCCCCCTCGATGACCTTCTCGGGGTGCGCGGACCCAAAACACTCCATCTGGTCTTTACTCCCCCGTCTGGCCATGCGGAGGATCCGCAGAGCATCCACCTTCCTGCCAACGGGCGAAGTGAAGCTCGTCAATTCCTTTTCACCACGGGTGCGGCCGGCGGGGTGGAGGAGGCTAAGATCGAGGTTCTCTACAGAAATCGGGTGCTCCAGGTGGCAATCATCCGAGCACCGATTGTTGACGACCCGTCGATGGCACCACGCGACCTGCGAATCGACTTCACGATTGCTGCCGTCCGCCCGGGTCTGGGAGATCTCGATAGTCGCCGATCGTTTGATGCCGCGATCCTGACGAGCCGAACGCTCGACGGCCACTCGGCGGTGGTGGGAGTGCACGACGATCGGATTGCACGGTTCGACGACGCCGGGCTGGAACGAACTACGCCGAACATCATTGGCATTCTGACCCAGTTGGCCGACGACCCCGACAGCTTCAAGCCACCGCTGAGCAGTGACAAGCCGACGGCGTTGCTTCGGAGTCTCGCACTCCAGGGTGTGCAGTTGTACAAGAGTGTTGGCCAATCCATCGAGGCGCAGCTGCACGGTGACGACCTCACGCGCATCCAGGTCCTCACATCGGACGCGAACGAGTTCGTACCGATCGAGTTTATCTACGACCTTCCCCCACCAAGCTTCGATGCACGCCTGTGCCCCAACTGGCAATCGGCGCTCGTTTCGGGCAAGTGCGAGGCCAAGAACCACCCAGCGATACCGGGAGATCTGAGCTCTGTGGTATGTCCGCTCGGATTCTGGGCACTGTCGAAGGTCATCGAGCGGCAAGTAGTTGGGATCGGCAACAGCTTGAGCGAACTCGGGAGCGGTCGGGTCGGCGTACGGAGTGAACCCTCGTCACAGCGACCCCACCTCGCCGGGGTGAACGGTGCGTTGCTGGGGGTCAGTTCGAAAGTAGACTCGGTGCGAGCCGGCTCGGCAGACGTGTTCGCGGCTCTCAAGACGGTCACGCGTCAACGGGCCTGGCAGGCCACGAGCTGGCTTGCCTGGGAGCAGGGGGTGACGAAGTGGAAGCCAGGGTTGCTGGTGCTGATTGCGCACACCGAGTCGATTCAGAGCACCGCGGCGCTGGAGATTGGGACTGCGGACTACAAGGCGGTGGCTCACATCAACGCGAGCCTGGTTCAAGGCGAGCCGGGCAGTAGTCCAATGATCCTCTTGCTGGGCTGCGATACCGCGGTGGCGAATCGAGATCTGCAATCGTTCGTGGGAGCGTTCCGCGACAGCGGCGCGGCTCTGGTCGTGGGCACGATCGCAGCGATCTTGGGGGAGAACGCAGCACCGATGGCACAAGCATTGATCGGGGCGATCGCCGATGCTGCGGAGCGAACGACGGCTAGGTCGACGATTTGCTTTGGGGATGTCATGCTCAACATTCGCCGTCAGTTGCTCGGCAACGGTGAGCTCATGGCACTGTGCCTGACCAGCTACGGCGATGCCGATTGGCAACTCGCGGCGAGCGCGTGAGCGTCTTTCGTATCGAGATGCTGCCAGCGCAGCAAGGGGACGCTCTCCTGATCGAGTACGGCGATCCTGCACAGCTGCACCACGTTCTGATCGATGCGGGGACACCGCCGTCGTACGCGGACGTGAAGCAGCGCCTCGGTTTGCTCGACGGGGGGCGTCCGCATCTTGAACTCCTGATTGTGAGTCACATCGACACGGATCACATCGGGGGCGTTCTGAGACTGTTCGACGATCGCACGTTCGGTGTACAGATCGATGATGTCTGGTTCAACGCGTGGGAACAGCTGCCAGATCGTCGGACAGATCGGCTGGGTCCGGTGGATGGCGAGATCCTCTCCACGCAACTTCGCGAACGGAAGCTGGCCTGGAATCAGGCGTTTGACGCGGGGGCGGTATGTGTTCCGGAGGACGGCCCACTGCCAACCCGGACGCTGCGAGGTGGCCTCGTCCTGACGTTGCTGTCGCCTGGTGCACCACAACTCAGTGCTCTCCGGAAGGAGTGGCGGAGCGTGTTGCAAGCAGCGGGCTTGGATCCCTGTGAGCCTGAAGGGTCGGTGCAAGCGCAACGCTTAGCCCAAATGGCTGCAAGGAAGGGCCTTCGTTTGGATCGGCTCGGAGCGGCGCCCCCCGACGTGCGGGGGCTTGCCGATCAGAGGTTCGAACCAGATCGCGCGGTCGCCAATGGGAGCAGCATCGTCGTGCTTGCCGAATACGAAGGCAAGAGCGCGCTCCTTGGAGCGGACGCGTTTCCCGAGGTCGTGGCCGCGAGCGTCCGGCGCCTCCTCGTGAGTCGGCGAACGCGCAAGCTCAGCGTCGAGGCGTTTAAGGTCTGCCACCACGGCAGCAAGCACAACACGAGCAATGACCTGGTAGCCCTACTCAACTGCCACCGATATCTCTACTCGACCAACGGGAACATCTTCGGCCATCCAGATCTCGAGGCGGTCTCACGCGTGGTCGTTAGCGGCGGCAGCAACCCGACGCTGCACTTCAACTACTCGAGTGCGCGTAATGCGGTTTGGGCAGACCGTGTGCTCATGCACGCGACCGGGTATGGATCAGTGTTTCCGGCTCACGATGCTCGTGGACTGGTGGTGGACCTTTGAGGTCGAGGGAACACCGAAGGTCATGTCCGGAGTTCTGGCGCGATTCATCCCGCGGCAATCAACTAACGGCCGGACCCATTAGTTCTTGAGGTTTGACTGCAGTACAGACAAAGTGAGACCCCCGGCACTGCCAGGGGCCTCTTCAGGAAGGGAATGGGTTTCTTGTCGGAAGGCGGCTAACAATCAAACCAGCGGTCAAGAAAGGGGCCGTATTCTTGAGGCGCATCCTACGCGGTTGCGTCGGATAGCTGCTCAGGAGCACGCAACGCCGCACTGCGGGTGATGCGTGCAGCCGCCTGATGACACATACATCCGACATACGTCGCCACAGGTGATGCACGAGAGAACGGGTCTTGCAGGCGGCCGGCGACAGCCTTCCTTCCCGGTCGGATCACCAATCCCCGAGTGAAACTCAGCAGGATCTAAGGGGTCGGCCTCGCACGGGCAGCGATTGAGCTGAAGGCTGCCATGCTGGCACTACACTTTGCACGGGTAATCCGCCATATCCCGGGCCGGGCCGCCCTTCGCCCGCGAACCGCCTCACCGAAGTGAGGAGGCCCGGCGGGCGAAGGTTGAGTGCCTGACCATCAAACCCAGCGGCTCGCTATCTCAGAGCAGACGAGATGCGCTGAGCCTCAGATCACGGCTGTGTTCAACCATGTGGATCCTTGTCCACGCAGGTCACGTATGCGGAGTACGACGCGGGTGTCATGAAGTCGTCGTAGGGGCTATATACCGCGTCGGTGTAGCCGAAGGGGAGCTCCACTGAGGAGGCGGTCTGCCCAGATGCGGTGGTCTGATACGTGTCCGTACCGCTGCACGCCCAGTTCATTGCTTCGGACAAACCCTCACACGGGGTGCTGACGCCGTTGCACATGGTGGAGCCCTCGAGGGTGTTCAAGGTTGCCGTCTGATAGTCGACGGTCAAGCCTTTCACAGCGTACGTAGTCTGCTCGGTCAGGATATGAGCGTACATGGCCGGGTACGAACCGCCCAGCGTGGGATAGCGGATCGAGTTGTTCTCGACGGCCGCCTGGCCCTGAAGGTCGGATGCGAAGGTATCCATGACGTATTCGGTCAGGGCTTCGCACGGACTCGGCGCTGAGCAGTTCACGGGAAGGCCCGATTCATTGCCGCTCCCGGGGAGGGTCAGCATGCTGTATGGATTGAAGCTGAGGGAAACGTGAGTCTGCTTCCAGACTTCCATGTTGGTAATCGACGTCACGTTGCAGTTGTATCCCTTGACGTCGGTGTAGGTGGCAGCGAGCAGGTTGGTCTTCCCCGACCCGGTGTTGTAGTCATCCTGGAGCATGGGTTCGGCATTTTGAGTCATGCACGCGGAGTCAACCACGTTCTCAATCAGCACATTGGAATCGTAGAGCGTTGCAAGTTGGGATTGCAGGTTGGCGTAGTCGGCCTCGTAAGTTGATGACCAGAAGGGACCGATGCACGAGAAGTTGGTCGCGCTACAGGTGTTGGTCCCGTTGGTGGTGCCGTTGATCGGGCCCGGCGAGATCTGCTTAGCCCAGAGCGGCGCATCCTCGCCGGCCCAGACGCGCAATTTGATGTGCACCGGGATGGTGGGGTTTGCCGTGTTCCACGTGGTCACGTCGGAAAGTGCAGTGTCGAGCTTGTTGGTTCCGTTGCCGTTGGCTGAGGCGATGATGGTGGTATTGGCACCGTTAGGCTGGAGATCCGCCCACGTCTCATTGACGACGATGCCGGCGATTGGATTCCCTGTCCATCCGGTCGTCAACGGCCAGTCGAAGTTGCTTCCCGCCACCGGCTGGCTGGGAACCGTCCCGCGGTCCAGGAATCCCGCAATATCCGGCTTCAATGGAGTGAAGGCGAAGAGCAGGGCATGTGAGCCCCAGTTCGTCGAGCCGGAGAGCGTGGACGTGTACGCGATGGTGTTGGTGCTGAGGTCCCAAGCCGCCTGCTCACCGACATTCTGGCTGGGCACCGTCGAGATCTGGGTGGGAGCAAAGGGTGGGGTCGAGCCGTTGAGCTTCTGAGCACTGACGGTCTCGCTCTTGCTGAACCCGATGCCGACGTAGGCAAACTCATTCTGAGGAGCGTTGTGCAACGAGTTCGCGGTCACGGCAGTCCCGCTTCCAATCGCCGGATTGGAGATCGTGCTGAACACGCCGGGGCTGCTGGGCTTCACGTCGATCACGGTCATCGCAATGGCTGCGGTCGTATAAGAGGAGCAGCCGGAGACGCCGTCCCAGCCCACCGTGACTGTGATCGAGCTGGAGCTTGTGAGGCCGGCAGTTGGCGACGTGTACCACACGGAGCTGTCGACTTGACCGCCACCAAGCTGAGCGTCACTCGCTTCGATCCAGATGTCGGAGGTGCCGTCGGCGACACTCTTGGCCGGTACATAACACTGTTGGGACAGCCCGGTGACGTTCTTGGTGGCGATATCAGCTACCAGCATGTCACCGGCTGCCACTGCGCTGGTGGGGCTCACGGAGAGCGTTGCGGTCTGCGACGTGTTGAAGGTACCGAAGTTCTGGGGCACGGTATAGGTCGTTGACGCGTGTGCTGTGATCCCAAAGGCAAAGGCCGAAGCGACCGCGATGGGCGCGACGACGAGAACTGATAGCTTCTTCAACTCACTCCTCCGGGATGATCTGTTCGCTGACGGTCGCGTGCTCGCGCTAACGGCTGGCGGTCTCGAAAACGCATCAAGTCTCCCCTCACTAACATCAGGTTAACAATCCCGCCTTGGGCGGGCCGTGTCGCTGAGGACCAAAGCGCGCGACGCTCAACGGACGCTGGTCGTTGCCGACAGTACTGGCTTGGGGCAGCGATGTCAAGGCACTGCGTAAAATGTCAATTCGGTTGGTCAGCGCTGAAAGAGAGCGTCGTGATTGCGTTTCGCGCATCGATCGACGCAAGCGCAGCAGACATCGCGCGCTTCATCGGTTCGGTCGCCGCAAGGGACGAGTGCGACGAAACGCACGTTGCAACGATCACCGCGATTTGACGTTGGATGGGTGCCTGCACAACCGACACACGGGACGCGACCACTCAACGTGACGCGTCGTCACTTCGGGTAGCGCGCCCGGGCGTCGTGCTCTCGTGGGTAGATATCTGTAGAGGTACACGCGGCCCCTTGACGACGGACCGGGGCTGGAACGGGATCGTCATATCCGAAGACCGGAGCGGTGGCAGCATGTCGGTCACAGCGCCGAGGTCATTCGGATGAGCAAGACGGTGGGAAGCACTACGAGCAAGAGAGCGCGGGTGGATTCGGACGTTTCGTCGACTTCGGGCGGACGAACGCGGTCTCCGCGAGCGGCGAGTTGGCGGCCGTGTGCGGTCGGCCTAGCGCCCCTTCTCGCACTTGTGATCTCCGGCTGCGGCGCGAGTGATCCGACGCTGGCGACAACCGCGAGTCCTGCGGTCACAGTCACTCCCACCTCGCTGACCAGCCCGGCAACTACCGCTCCAACTATCGAGACAGGAAAGACATCCCTCGGCACTGTGCTCATCGACAGCAAGGGTCACACGCTCTACTACCTGAGCACGGAACAGACCGGACAGGACGAGTGCACCATGCAACCGGGCTGCTCCGTACTGTGGCCGACTCTGCATCCCCCGAGCAGCGGTGCGCCGAGTGCGGGCGGCGGTGTGGGTGGCACTGTGGCGGTGATCACCGCTGCTGATGGTTCGTTGGAGGTCACCTTCAACGGCTGGCCTCTCCACTCGTTCAGTGGCGAACCGCCAGGACAAGTCGAGGGTCAAGACGAGGCGAGCTTCGGTGGCACGTGGTACGTGGCGACGCCAGGGTTGATACCAACATCTGGCGACGGATCGGCAACCGTGCCCGGGCTGGCGACTCCGCCGGCGTTGGCCACGCCGCCGGGTGCCCTGCCGACCAACCCTTTCGCCCCGACCACGCCTCCTGGAATCACAGCCGACCCGGGACCGCTCTCGTTCCCGCCGCCGTCAACAACCAATCCCAGCTGATGGACACGTCGCCGCGATCGCCGGTCGTCATGCGCATCGCACTGAAGATGAAGGTGGCGCTGACAGCCGACCCGACACTCGCCGCAGACGAACGACGCCTGGCTACGCTGATAGATGAGGAACTGACGATCGGGTCGCAACTGGCCCGAATTCCGTACAGTCTGCGAGGCGACGATTCCCGGACCCAACCTAGCTGAGCGTAGAAGGCAACCGCCGAAGGCTCCGCGCGAAGGAGCGGACGGCATTGCGGCTCGGTGCCGTGCCGCCAGGCCGTCGCCACTTCGGTGTCCCACCAGGGCGTTCGATCACACGTAGGGCGTGGCTGCTCGGCCACGTCGTTGGTGCAGGTCAACTGATCCGACGGCCACCTATGGACTCGCCCTACGCGGGCTACGGTCTCCGTCGCACATGATCGTCTTGTCGACGAAAGCTCAGCTGCGTTTGTTGCTATGGCTGGATGGGCGAGGCGAGCGGCTTCGTGGTCGCCAAGATCTGAAGTAGGGTTTTCAGGTTGGCCGCGCTAGCCACCCCGTACTCAGCGCTGCCGAGATCAACGCAGTTTGCGCCAACGACAGCGTCGGCATTGGCATATTGGTAACCGCGAGGTGTCGCGTTGCGCGGGGCACTGATGTAGACGACGACATGCCGGCCATTGACCGTGAGTGGCTCAACAGCAGCGATCACCTCGCCAGACGCATGGCTCGGCGACGTCAGGCTCTCGATGAGTGCCGGAGGTTCGGTTGGGCACCTGTGTGCAGGACCCACTACCTGCCAGGTCACGTACAGCTTTCCGCTCGGGTCATACGAGCCCTCGAGCGTGTTGTCGACGACCTGGGGAACAGTCCAGTGAACCGGCAGCGTCGCCGTGCAGCAGCTTCTGAGCGTCACGATGTCTCCGCGCACCGGGGCTACAGACGCACTCGGACTCTGGGACGTGGACATCGGCGGTGACGTCGCTGCGTCGGTCGTCGGGTGCAGTGGAGTAGAAGTGCAGCCGGCAAGCAATGCAGCCAGCGTCAGCACAAGCACCGAGCGCGTGCACGCACGAGCCGTACGACCCCCCTTGCCGTGAGATTCACGTGAAGTCGGAGTGTCGCAGTCGTTGATCGCGTCGCGAATGAGAGTCATAAGCGCCTCCACAAAAGCTACCTGCATGATGAGGAGTCGCATCGGCGGCATCGGGGCATCGGATGCTTCGTTACAGGGTCGGGTGCGTTGGCTCGCTTTGGCGTGGGTCGCCTCGGCCTGCGGAGTCGCCGGTCGAGGCGGACAGCAGGTCGGGCTGCCGGTTTGGAGGGTGGCCAGCAACACCCATCGGGAACGCACTGCTGCAGGCACACGGCCGTGGCCGGGGGATGTTGAGCGCATCGGGATCCTGCACCGGGAATCGTTACACCATCACCACAACGACGGTCTGGGCGTGAATAGCATGACGCCACCGAAATGTTCTTGTAACGGATCTCGGTCGAGAGTTCAGCGACTCGGTGGAGGGCCTGGTGTGACCACGTCTACAATGCAGCCGGTCGACGAACTCTGATGCGGCGCCGCGGCTCATACGGCAGCACGCGATCGAGGACCAGTCAGGGAGTGCGACGGAGCGGGGCGCGAGTGTGGCGACGTGCGCTCGTGGGTTTTGTGAGTTTGACATCATCACTGACCGGTGTCTTCGTCTTCGCCCCAGCGGTTGTTGCTCATGCCGACAGCGCCCAGCGCACGAGTTGGAACGCGGTCAGCAAGGAGTTGTATCGGCTGGAGGGGAACAACGGGACGACATGGGTGCCCATGGATCCGAGCAAGCTGGTGCTCTCGGTCACGCCGGCGGTGAACTCGACGGCGGTGTTGTCAGCGTTCGCGGATGTGGAGAGCGGGACGCTGATTAACACCGAGGTCGGGATCGCGGTCAATGGGACCGTGGTCGCCTGGAAGGGCGGCGGTGAGTACACCGGCAGCTCGCCCGATCCAGTCTCTGTCCAAGAGCCGTACGCCATGACCGCCGGTACCACCTACAGCCTCGAGCTGATGTGGAGGTCCGCAACGGCGATGCCGGCTGGCGCGTTCTTGGAAGGCGGAGATCCGGTGCCGCCGGCTGGGCCCGGCTTTTCCCCAAGCACGCTGAACGCTCTGCTGACGCCTACGTCTGACAACTACACAGCTTCAGCGGTCTCATCAGGGACCGTGCTGTTCTCCACCGCCTCGACGACATGGCAGCTGATGGACAGCAGTGTCGAAACCAGCTTTACGACACCCGCGGGAAGCAGCAACTTCAACACCTTGCTGAGCGCGAGCGCGGACCTCTTCTCATCGTCATCGGCATTCACCAGCGCTGACATGGGCATTTGCTTCGCTGCGGCGAGTTCGATCAACAGCACGTGTACGAGTCCTGGAGCGAGCATCATTGCGGCCGAAACGAGCGGCTCCGCCACCGGGGCGATGCCGATCGCGGCCTTGGTCGAAGCGACCCAGACGCTCACCCCGAGTACCACGTACACGATGGGGATCTTCTGGCAGGCTGAGGCGGCGCACACGATCTATGCAGGAGCCGGCCCGAGCGGGGCGTACTCGCTGACCAGTCTGATTGCGCAGATGACACCGGCGGCCGACGCTGAACTCAACACCGTTTCAACCACGTCCGTGCAGACACGAGCGTACTCCGGAAGCGACGACGGAACGCCCTGGGAGACGATCGGATCGGAGAGTTACAGCGTCACACCGTCGGTCAACGTGCTGACCTATCTGACCGCGAACGCCACGTTGGCGATCGCGTCGGGCGTCGATCCCATCAACTACGGCATCTGCGTGATCTCTGGCAGCGAGACCTGCGACACCGCCGGCGACAACATCGTCGCCGAGACCGCGTCGCGAGTCCTGCCGCCGACGCCTGACGCTGCCTCGTTGCAGATTCCCGTGTTCATGACGGCCGGGACGGCGTACACGGTCACCCTCGAGTGGCGAGCCGGCAATCCGATGTCGAGCGGACAGAGCATGAGCGCCGGACGAACGATTGCCGGGCCGATGACGGAGCAGACCACGTTGACTGGCCTGGAGGTTCCATACTCGGCGCCGTCGGCGCCACCATCAGCGTCAGCGACCGCAGGCAACGGGCAGGCGACCGTCAGCTGGACCGCCTCGACGACCAGTCCGGGAAGTCCGCTTATCGGTTACGCAGTGACACCGTGGCTGGGAACCACTGCGCTGCAGAGCATGCGTGTCCCCAACGTCACCTCGTTCACGGTTCCCAATCTGGCCAACGGGCAGACGTATACCTTCACGGTCGCGGGAGTCAACGCCGTGGGTGCGGGAGCCACGACGAGTACCGGCTCCGTCACCCTGGGGCTGCCTGGTGCGCCCACCGCGGTCACCATCGGGGTCCGGGGCAATGGATTTGAACACCTCTCCTGGACGGCGCCGGGTGCTACTGGTGCGTCGGCGATCACCGGATATCTGATCACGCCGTACATCGCGGGAGTGGCTCAGACCACGACCACGATCTGGGGCACAAGCACGGCAACGACCATCACCGGGCTGACCAATGGGACCAACTACACGTTTGGAGTCGCGGCCATCAATGTGTTTGGGACCGGCGCGGCGGGCACGTCCGGGGCGAACAACCCGTACAAGCAGGTGCCGGGAGCACCGACCGGCGTGCAGGCGACCGCGGGGAATGCACAGGCGACGGTCACGTGGACGGCGCCCGCGAACAACGGTGGCGCGAGCATCAGCTCGTACACGATCACGCCGTACATCGCCGGGGTTGCCCAGAGCACCACATCGGCGCCGAGCAGCCCGGGCACGGTCACCGGGTTGGCCAATGGGACGACGTACACCTTCACGGTGGCAGCCGTCAACAGTGTGGGCACGGGCGCGGCGTCGAGCAACAGCTGGGCCGTCATACCGGCCACGACGCCGGTCGTGCCGACACTCGCGATGGCGGTTGATGAAGGGACTGCGGCCACCTACGCGCTGGGGACCGAGGTCACCTACACCGCGACGATTGCCTCCAACGCGGGAGTGGCCACCACCGCCAATTTCACTGACGCCCTGCCCTCTGGCGTCAGTGGAACCGGTGGGCTGGTCGAGGTCAACGGCGCAGCGTGCTCGGGGGGAACCACGTGTACGGTGACGGCAACCTCGGTGACGGTGAGCGGGCTTGCGGTGCCCGCCACCGGCAACGTGGTGGTCACCTACTCGCTGACCGTGATCGGGTCGTTGTCGCAGTGTGCGAAGGAACCGGACAACGCCGGCGTGACCCTGTCCGGCGGGAACAGCGTCGGGGCGGTCGCGCAGTTCACGGCCTGCGACAGCGGCCTGGGAACACCAGCCTGGAACTCCTTCATTCCCCAGACCCTGGGCGATGGTGGCAGTGCGGGCGTCAATCCTGCCAACGGCAACCTGGTCGTGACCCAGAGGGACGCGATGCCGATGAAGTTGCACGGCGGGCTCACGTTTGACCTCTCGCGCACCTACAACAGTGAGGACAAAGACCTGGCGGGGCTGGTCGAACCAGTGGGCAACGGCTGGATCGTCAGTTTTGTCAACGCAGGATCGCAACCGGGTGGGGTGGAGCTGGTCCTGCCGGCCATCGAGTCCTACGCCAACCCAACCCCCATCACTATGGTGGACGGCAGCGGGACCAGGTATGTCTATACGCCGTCGCCCCTGGGCGCGGTGATCAACGTCGGCAGCCTGTCGACGACGGGCCCGCTGGCGACCGCGATCCCGAACAACCTGCCGAAGACGACGGGCTACAACCAGCGCTGCATCGACGAGGAGTACACCCCGCCGGCTGGTCTCCACGTGGCGATGTGGCGTTATGTGGAGACGACGGGCACCTGCGCCACCTTGAGCACCAGCACCAATCTGGTGATCGGCTACGTGTCGATTGGCACCGATCGGGTACGGCGCGAGTACAACGCGCTGGGTGAGCTGATCAACCTCCAGGACGCGCCCGGCAACACGGTCTTCTACACCTACACCGGTGGCAAGCTGACCGCGGTGACGGAGACCGGGAACAGTCGCAAGTTCAAGCTGGCCTACGCCGGCTCGACGGTCACCATCACCGACCCCGGTGGTGAGCAGACCGTCTACACGTTGGCGGCCAACAACGATCTGTCGACGGTGGCCAACCCCGATGGGACGAGCCTGTCCTACACGTATGGAACGTCGTGCAACGGGGACTCCTACAAGCAGATGTGCTCGGCCAGCGACGGACGAGGGCACAGCACCAACTTCACGTATCAGACAGCCGCGAACGGTCCGCCCATGGTCGCAACCATCGTTGACCGCAACGGCAACACGACGACGATCACCTACAACAGCACCAACGTCACGTCCGATCGGGGGACGGAGCGCACCGCGTACGCGAGCATTGACGCGTCCGGCCGCGTGGGTGAGATTGACGCTGGGAGCACCGCCAATGCGTGGCTGAGCAGGACCTTCTACGGGTGGGACACATCGACGCTTGGCTGCCGGCAGCCAGACGCCGGGGTGGACAACGACCTCTGCTCCATCATCCGGCGGGGGATGACCGCGGGCGCCCCTGATCGGGTGACCGATTACACCTACGGCGACGAGGGGCAGATGCTCGCGCAGCGAGATGTCGATTACCCCGCCGACCTGTACACCACCGCTGGATACCAGGACGAGTACTTCGAGGACACGGCGAGCGTGTCCACGTATACGGACTCGGTCGCCGGCTCGGGCAACGTGACTTCGACGACGCAGACGGGTGGGCGCGCGGATGCGGGCACCCTCTTCGACGTGATCACGCAGACCCAGTCGCTGACCCCGCGTGGCAACGCGGCCGGGTCCGGCTATACCACCTATCTCACGACGTATCTGGTCGACAACAACACCGGAGTCTCCACGAACACCGTCAACGCGGCGAGCAGCCTGTGCGGAACGCCGGCGTCGCCCAGCGCCAACACCGGGCTGCTCTGCGAGATCGAGGCGCCGTCGTTCGACGGGCCCCATGTCACCCAGACCAACTACACATACAACCCTGATGGCACCCGGGCGACCATGACCACGCCCAAGGAGAACGCGGAAGGTCTGGGGAACGAATACTCGTACACGTACTACCAGAACTCAGATAACGACCTCTCCGGCACCACCTCGGCGGGAGGATGGCTGAAAGGCATCACCGACCCCACCGGCAACTTCACGGTCTTCGCCTATGACGCCGAGGGGCAGCAGGTGCGTTCCTGGGATCGCAACGCCACCGCCGCCAGCGGGACGGCGCTGTCCTCGACGAATTGGAACAGCCTCACCTTGGCGCCCGCAGGCTTTACCGAAACCCTCTACACCAGCGGCAGTGATTCGTCAGCAAGCACCTTCTCGGCCCCCGGCCGCTACGTGCTGGCAACGAGAACCCAGCTGAGTGCATGGACGACCGACACCGTCGACTCCAACGGGAACGTGGTCGGCACGCGAACCCCGAACGGAACGGGGGGGAGTCCGACGTCGACCCCGGTCTGCCCGCAACCGACGACCGGCCAGACCTTTGACACCTGCCGCACCTACGACAAGAACGACAACCTGCTGACGACGTTGACTCCGATGGAGGCGAACACGGCCACCTACGGCAGCCAGAAGTTCGCCACCGCCACCTATGACGCCTTCGACAACCAGATCGGGGCGACGGACCCCAATGGCAAGGTGACCGCCACCGTTTACGACAATCGCAACCGCGCGACCGAGAAGGTCTGGACGATGGCAGCCTGGGGTGCGATGCCGACCCCGGCCGGCTGCGTGGAGTCCGCGAGCGGCAACGTGCCCTATTCGTGGTTCCCGCTCAACGAGATCATGTGCTTCTCGTCGACCACTTACGACGGGGTGGACAACCCGACCAGCAGCACCAACGCGACAGGGAATACCAGCTACGCGCTGTACGACGCCGTGCATCGCGCCATCGTGACCGTTGCTCCGCGCGATGACGGCATCTTCAGCAACCTGGACACGATCACGCTGTACAACCCGGACGGCCAGGTCACCGACGTGTGCCCACCGCGAGAACTCTCCGAGGGCGGGGCGGACAACTACGTGTGCAACGCCACCTCCACCTACGCAACCCACACCACGTACAACGCTGCAGGCTGGATCGCCAGCTCCCAACTCCCCGGCGTCGCCCAGGCGACTAGCTACGCATACGACGCTGACGGCAACAAGACCACGATCACCAACGCCGACTTGATCCCCACCAAATATGTGTACTCGGTGCTCGACCGCATGACCTCGATGACCGTCCCTCGGGACGCAACGCACTCGTACACCACCACGTATGGGTACGACCCGTCCGGCGATGAGACCTACGAGTATCAGCCCATCGACGGCACCAACCTGATCAGAACCGAGTACACCTACGATGCCGACCACCGCGTGGTCGACAGCATCACCGGGGCGAGCGTCGCCAACTCGACGGCGGCCTACAGCTCGACCAATGGAACCGACGTGCGCACGCGCAATCTTTACGACGCAGACGGCAACGTGGTTGAGCAGTATTCGCCGAACGCGTTCACCGCGTCAGGCACGACCCCCGATACCGACTACGCAACCGGCTCGACCTACAACGCCGATGACGAGCGCATCGCGGTCTACACGCCGCGCTACGACACCGGCACCCACACCCCAGCGTTGACCGATCCGGTGGGGAGTGCCCAGACCGCCACGCAGGCGAACGACTGCCCGACCGGTGGCGTGTCCGGGTTCGGCTATGCAAGCACGGTCGGGATCTGCACCACCTCGTATCAGTACGACCCGGATCGGAACGTGAGTGTGGTCAACTGGCCAACCCAGACGAGCTCCGACAGAAACCCGGTCACAACCTATACCTATACCAACACCAATCAGGTCCTCACGGAGACCGATCCGAACCCGGATACCGCAGTTGGGGGCACGGTCACGGCGCAGACCTACGCCTATGACGCCGAAGGCAAAGTGACTGACCAGACTGACGCGAACGGGATCGCCACCCAGACGACCTACACCGCCGACGAGTTGGTGGCGGCCACGACGCCAACACCGAATGGCACGACCACCCACATCACGAGCCATCTCTACGACGCCAACGGCGATCAGATCGAGCTCGTCGACGCCGTGGGCAACAGCACCCTGACGACCTTTTACCCCAACGGGCTGACCGAGACGGTCACCGATGGCATGGGCGACGAGACCTCATACGTCTACGACGCCGTCGGCAACCCGACCCAGGTCACCTCGCCGGATGCGAACGCCAAGGCCGCGGCGAATCCCAACGGCACACCGACCTACAACGTGTACACCGAGGACAACCTGCTCGAGGCCACCTTGATCCCCGTCAACGCCACCGACAAGCAGCGAGCGGTGTGCTACGCCTACGACCAGAGCGGGCGCAAGACGGGCCAGGGCAACTGGCTCAACACCGGCAGCGTGATCACCACTGAACCGTCCGCCTGCAGCGGCGGCGTGCCGGCGAGCTCTTTCGGGTTCACGATGCTGCCGGACGGACGCCTGCAGAAAGAGACGGGACGAAACGGTTCGAGCACGCTTGCGTACACGTACGACGCCGACGGCAACCAGCTGACCTCGACCGATCCGACCACGACGACGACGAATACCTACTACGCCGACGACCTGGTCCGCACCGCCCAGGACATGACCACCAACGATCGAGTGACCGACTACGCGTACGACGGCGCCGGCAAGGTCACCGGGCGGAACAGCGTGCCCAGCAGTGGTACCACCTACAAAGACACGCTGAGTTACAACGACGCGGACTTGCAAGCGGCAGAGACGAACAATATTTCGACGGGGACGACCACGTGGTCCTACGATGTCGGCGGACGTCCCGTCCAGCTGGTGGATGGCCAGGGGGATTACACGTACTACAACTATGCTGCCGATGGGACTTTGGACGAAAAGTACGTGTATAACATTGGCGCGATCGGACTGTCCGACTTCACGCAAACCCTCGATGGGGACTACCGCGTCACCAGCGATGGTTGCAACTACTGCGACAACACTGCTGGAACGGCGAGTGTCGGACACACCTTCACGTACCAATACGACGCGGCGGGACGGCTGATCTTCATCGACGCCTCGGGGGGCTCCGCGGCGTTCCAGACCTACGATCAGGATGGCAACCGAATCACCCACGACGACGTGGTGACCGATGTCGGTACCACGTATACCTACAACGCGGACAACAGCATCGCGACTACCATCTTGAGCGGCACCCCGGTGAGCGCCACCTACGACACCTATGGCGCCGGGGTGATGACCAGCGACGGGTGCACGAAGTGGACGCTGGACACCTTTGATCGGGCGACTGCATACGGGCCGGTCTCCACCCCGCCGTCGGTGTGCCCGACGGCGCCGCCGAGCACGACCTACACCTACGACGCCGATGGCACCATGCTGACCTCAGTCATCGGCGGTGTCACGGCCACGATCCACAACGACCCGGCGTCCTCGACGCCGATTGTCGAGACGGTGGGGAGTACCACCACCGCCTATGTGCTGGACAGCGTGGGCACCCCGATTGAGGCAGCCCAGGGGTCGACCGACCTGTACCTCACCGACGATCCCAAAGGTGACCTCTCGTCGATAGATGGAACCAGCAGCCTGTATCCAACGTGCCAGATCCAGTACGACCCCTATGGCACCGTAGTGTTCGGGCTGTCGCCGAGCAACGTATGCGAGACGGGAAGCACGTTCGTGGATCTCCTTTACCAGAACGGCCGGAAGGACAGCTCCAGCGGCACGTATCAGATGGGCTCGCGCACCTACGATCCGAGCAAGAACAGCTTCTTGTCGCCGGATCACTACCAGTTGGGTTCGTCGAGCCAGGATCTCTCGATCCAGGTGGATCCGCTGACCGAGAACGCCTACACGTTCGTCGACGGCGATCCGGTCAACCTGTTTGATCCCACCGGGCACGGGATTGCCGGGGACGGCGGCGGCAGTTGTGGCAATGCGCTCGATTGCACGATTAACAACAACGGCATGGGTGGCGGCCCGGCGCCAAACTCACCCGAAGTCAAGGACGTCAGAAACGAGCAACGGATTGCCGAAAAGCACCAGAACCAGACGATCTCCAAGGAGATGTGCGGCGACATCACGTGTACATACAAGGCGCAACTCGCGGCCCGATACCGCGCCGAGCTCGGGGCGTACAACTCGGCGGTACTCGACCTACAGATGGGCCTGCGGCTTGGCAAGACGGACCAGGGCGGAGGGCCATTCTCCGACATGCCCGCTGGCGTCGGCGGGATCTGCCAGTACGACTTGAATGGCATCGAGTGGTGTCCAGACGCAGCGGGCAGTCACCCAATGCTCGACTCGATGCCCGGATTGTCGTCCTTCCTCATGAGCGACCAGGTGTTCAACATCGTGGTAGGCTTGCCTCTGTTCGTCGTGCCGGGAGGCGACGAATTGGACGCGGCAGCCATGGAACTCGAAGCCGCAGATGCAGCCGATGCGTTCCCCGCCTTCACGCAAACCACGGCGTCATCCACCTTTTCCAGTGGGACCTTCCAGGAGGCTTCAATCAGCGATATCGCAAGAGCACTCCGGGCAGGAACCGTTAGTCCTGGCGATCTGCCGATAAACGTACTGGACAGAGGCGAAGGCCTTCTCGGTTTCGACACTCGGTCGATGCTCGCACTTCGGCAAGCGAACATTCCTCTCTCCGATTGGAGCCTGATTGATCAGACGGGAAGTGAACCCTTCGAGTCGATCCTTACGCAGCGGCTAGCCGCAAACGGATTGACGAATGCCGGAACGGACACGCTACGGATATCCGGTCCCGGGCCAGGGTCAAGCTGGTGGGATGGTGCGCCATGACGACCGCGAACAATTATCGTGACGTCTGGGTTATGCCTTTCAAGTCTCAGGAGTTCTCGCGGGGTCCCGAGCTGGTGCAGAAGAGCGGACGGGCTGAGCTTCGCTTGGACTACGAGACGCGGACCGGAGTGTACGCTTGGAAAAGCATTCGGTTCGTCGGCATTTCGGCGCTCGAGTTCACCGCATGGCCCTCCTGCACACCCGAGCAGGTATCGGCTTACGATCGGTTTGTGGAGGTTGAGCCTAGCGACTGGATCCGATCTCTGAGTGGGCTACCCGACGGCACCCACCATTTCAGGGTTTTCTTTGATGATATCGGCTGCTATGACGTGGCCGCCAAGGAACTCCAAGTCGACGACGATCGTGATGAGTTCGAGGCTTCGACGTGAGTGACGCCGAGGTGAGACGCCGCGGACGCTGCCGGTGACGCTGCGGCCGAGGTACTGACGCGCGTCGTTCCAAAAGGGAAGTCACCCAACCGCACCTGCCTGTTGACGGGCATCCTGATTTGCGGCGGATGCGGCGATAGGTTGGTGGCGCGCCGCGGCCCGGACGGTAAGGGTCGCTACCTTTGCCTCAACCGACAGAGCGTGATGACGACAGGGCATGTGACCATCACTGCAAATGCACTCGAGGACTGGGTAATTGAAACGGTCTTGACACACCTGGAGGCCACCTTCGATGCCCCCAGCATCTTGATCGCCGGCGTCGGAGAGGAGCTCTGGGAGCGTTGGGCAGCCTCTCGAACGGCGAGTGGCGACCATCCAGGCTGTCCTGACGATCGAAGTTGGACCTCCTACAACTCCCGGTGCTCCGCGTTTCAACCCCGAACGGGTGAGCTTGTTTTGGCGGCGCCGATAGGTGTCCCTGAGAACGCTGTTGCCTGCATGAGCATCGGCAGCCGCGTGGCCATAATGTGAGACCTCAAGGAGGACGATAGTTTGGGCGATGACTGAGGATGCCTACGGTGCCGCGCCCAAAATCTTGAAGGGGCGCGTCGACGCTCATTTGCCGAGCGCGTACTTACTGATCATCAGCATCGTTAAGGGGGTCGTTCTAGGGAAGGGAGGTCTGGCGCTTGCTCACTATGTAGCGGCGGCACCGCGATTGGACGTCGACATAATCGCCGCCGGCATGATCGGGGTAACGTTGGCGGGGGTGCTCGTTACCTACAACGGCACCCTCGTTGGGAGTGTTCTCGCCTCCTGGCCTCCGTCTTGGGTCGACACGACACTTCCGCTTCTGATCGGTCTCCTTGAGTTCGTCATGTTCTCGATTACTCAGATTGGAACGGATCGTGTCGTCGTGGAGAAATGGGCAGTCACCTTCATGATTTGGGCCATTGCAGTAGCCTTCCTCCTCTGGCAAGTGCATTATCGAGTTCCAAAGAAGCTCGATGGCCCTGTTGGTCAACTCTACAGGTGGTACGCTGGGACGTTGAGGGCGGACCGCTTCGGAGCTGAGACAAGGAAGACGGACCTATTTGGAGTCGGCGTTCAGTTTGTCTTGGCAGCGATCATCTTCGTTTTCGCAATACTCACGAACGAAGAATGGTGGCCACTACGCGCTGTCACCCTCGGCGTTATGTTTCTGCTACTCATCTACGCCAACGGCCGACACGAAACGACCCGTCGAGCGCTCTATGAGCTGATCCGCAAGCTTCCGCTCACCCGCGTAAACCCTTGGGTCTCCGTCCCGTCAGAGAAGGACTTCATCGCGCCCTGCGATCGCGATCTGATCGACGCGGTGCTTTCCTCCGATCCGCGTGCTCGATCTGAGTTGCACTTCGAGGTGTTGCCCGAACCATTCGCCGGCGATCCTGATAAGGCGACCGTATTCCTGCTCGCTCTCAACCCAGCCTGGGGTGGAACAGAAGAAGCCGAGCAAGGCGCTGTGGATGACTGGGACGTCGAACTCCGCCGCAACCTCGCCTTCAAGGCGACGACTCCGTTCGTCCACATCGATCCCCGCTTCCGAGAGACCACTGGGGGCGGACAGTGGTGGACGAAGCGCCTCCGAAGATTAGCCGAGGCCACATCCTGGGAGTGCGTCGGGGAGCGGGTGATGGTTCTCGAGTTCTTCGGGTACCACTCCAAGACTTGGCAGTCACTCCCGGTCCCGCTCCCGTCCCAGGCGTTTACGTTCCAGTTGCTGCGCGAGGCGATGGATAGAAACCGGTTGATCATTGTCACTCGAGGTTGGTCCATATGGGTGTGGAACATTCCTGAGTTGTACTCATACAAGCGGATCATTCGTCTCAATAACCAGCAGTACAGCGGGATCTCTCCAGGCAATATGCCGCCTGACGCTTTTCGCCAGGTCGTTGAATCACTGCGTGAAGGCTCCAGATGACCGAGCTTTATTTGCGCCGGATCAACATTCTGAAACGCGTTCACCCGCCAGGCGATCACCCGCCCGCACACCTATTGCGACCGCTGCCGAAAGGGCTCAACCAACGCGTGCGAGTTCCTCGCTTTGGCTGAGCTCGTCTCGGATGCTTGAGACTGTGTCGATCGGTCGAGCGAAGCTTCGCTTGGGGTGATGGCGAATACCCGCGGATACACTCTGCACAGCCCGTAAGGTCCGGATAAGGTCCGGCATTTCGACCCGTGACATTCGATGCAGATTTCCGATCTGACGTCGGTGTGGTCGTCGCCGATAGTTGCCCGACATCCACACCGGAAAATCGAAAACAGGCGACCTCGTAAAACGAACCCAATGAACGATCTACGACCCACTCCCGCCAATGACGACCAACCGGTCGTCGGACCTGACTGGTTGACCTCGTCAGAGATCAACGCTGCTGCCACTCGCCTCGGCATCCGCCTCTCGATGCTCCGCCGCTACCGGAAGAGGGGGGCACTGGCCTCCACCAAAGGCGCCAAAAGCCGTGATGGCGTGGCGCCCACTGATCAGTTCTCACCGCCCCGCGCGTTGGCCCAACTCGAGGCGATCGCTGAGGTCAAGTCCCAGGGCGTGTCAGATGTCGATGAGATCGCTCATCACCTCTGGTGGTTGGGGCGCGAGCTCGAGAACTGGGAGCCGTGGAAAGAGGCCCGTCTGACGGAGATGCAGGAGCTCGCAGAATCGTTCGACGTGTATGACAACATCCCAGATGGCGAAGCTGATCCGGATGATCGTGGTCGTGCGGCAGTGCTTCTGGGCGAGGAGCTCGCCCGCGGCGAGGGAGATTACAAAGTTGGCATCCGCGGTAGCGAGGACCGATCAACCTTCTCCCGCTGGCTCTTGGAGATGGCTGTACGCAATCCGACGTTTGTGCTCGCGGGTCGCCAGGTCGCACTTTCCGGCGAGGTCGATGAAGCGACTGCCTTAGCAGCGCTCATGCAGTCACTCGCCCAGCCGGTCGAATCTGAGGCGGAAACCACCCAGATTGGGGACATCCTGGCTCAGGGTTTCCATATCGATCGCGAGGAGTGGGCTGCTCGTGCCCCTCGGATCCCGACCCATATGATCGTGGCGGCCATCCTCGGGCTTATGGGAGACCCCCGCGAGGCGCCGACGGTCATCTCCAGGATGAGCCGCTCGCAGGCAGTCGAGCTTCGTGATGCGCTGTGGCGTTGGTGGCCTTCGAAGGCACGAGAGCTTCTACGGGAACCCGCCCTCGCATGTCTGGTTCTCATCATCGGGAGCCGGATCGCCACGGTGATGCCCCAACTTTTGAAAGAGGTTCCTGAAGAACCCGCCTAATGACCGATGCTGTGAGCTTCGAGCCCTGACCCAGTCAATGCCGCCGGTGCGAAGCCGAGCTAAGCATCTGGCATCGACACCGCAAACCCGTGCGGCAGAACAGGGAACTCGGTCGGAAGTGCCCCGAGTTGCCCACGAACCGTTCTGCCGCCGTACGCTTCGTCGCGGCCGCCGCTGTTCTAACAGGAGAGGTACCTAATGAGCTGGTGGGGCTCGAGAACCAGGCTGCTTCGAGCTGCCGCATCACTTGAGGAGGCAGCGCGTGCGGCCCAGGGTGCAGCTAATTCCCTCAACGAGGCCGGAGCCGCAGTGACCTCGGCGAGTGATGCACTCGCCGGTCAGGGGCACGCTGGTCCCGAAGACACGGAGTTAGATCGTGCCGCCCGAGACAGCAGCCAACTCGATGAGTTCCTCGCTCACCTGGCAATGCAGCAACTCCTTTTCCGGCTCGGCGCCCGGCGATCGCAGGAGGTACTAGCCGTCGCGCTATCAGCAACGGCCGTTGCACTGGCGATTGCCGATATCACGGTGCGAGCTTCAGCCAGCCAGGCACTGTTAGCGGCAGTACCAGCATTCGCGGACCACTGGTGGCCTCCTCTGCTCGGCTTGGCGTTGTCTTTCGCATGCCTCCTGATCAGCGCCAGGCAGCCGTCCGAGATCTTGTTGGGGCCCGATCCAGAGGATGTGCGACCGCGGCTTGACGAGGCGGGGCAGGGCGCCAGGGCTGCCGGGATCGAGGCGAGCCCCCTTCGGGTGGTCACCTGGCTGCTCATCGACGCAGAGGGAGCCAATAAAAGGGCCTTTGAAAAGGCGCGTCTCGGGCTCTGGCTGGGGGCGGGCGTGCTCACCTTGGTCCTCACCTTGGTCCTCACGGGGCTCGCCTATTGGGCAGTTGGCCGTTAGGGGGTGAGCACTGCTGCTTGATGACCACGAACCAGTGGTACGCTGACAGCGTGCCAAGGGATAGTAGCCAGACAACCGAAGACCCCGGGTATGCCCACGTGCGTGAACTCCTGCGTGAGGTACACATGGGCGAGGTTCCTGAGATCGGCGTTCGGAAGCGCTTTTTCGTGCTTTCGCCGAAGCGCACCTGGTACCGCCGACCGCAAGAAGGGACTACCTCCGACAATCCGACCGTTTCAACAGGTCAGTAACCTCCCGGCCACCCATTTGCGGGGCGGCTCGTGGGCCCTGGCCCATAGGTGTTCGAACGTAGGCTAAGTCCCGATCCCCGGAAACTCATTCCCTTCATGACGGACGCCTTCTGGTAACGAAACCAGAAGGCGTCTTCATGTCTATGAACGGACCAGAAGGGCTTCGGCCATCGTGGCGGCATCACGACGGGCGATCCGAGCTGGCAATCGTGCAAGCGCATCCACGGTCATGCGCACCAATGCCTCAGCGAGGGGTTGAGGACCGGGGACCGAAGGAATTGCGCCCGCCCGCTGGCCAACTTGAATGGCTTTCGCGAATGTCTGGGCGAGACCACTGGGGTCGAGGATTTCGTCGGTTGACGTGCCAGCGAAAGCCACCTCCGTCAACGACAACGAGAACGCCGCGGCAAGCTTCCGACGATCCGCGAAGACTCGAGCGAGGTCATCGAGACCGCGGGAAACAAGCCCCCGTGGGTCATTGCTAGATTCAATGTGGTCGTCGATCTCTTGACGGAGCGGCTCGACTAGTGCACCCACGGCAAGACACACAAGGCGCGCCTTGGACCCAGCAAGCGCATAGACCGTGCTCGCGGACACGAATGCTCGGCTAGCGACGTGTTCGATTTTGGCATCTCGATAGTCGACGTGATCAAACAACCAAAGAGCTTCCTTAATCACTCTGTCGCGGCTCTCGCTATGCACGACCGTGGTCCCACGATCACCGTTCGAGGGCAGGGGTAATGGTTCGCCAGAAAGCGCCCAATCCCCGACCAACTGGAGGACCACGTCGCCATAGAGTTTGGACGGCACCTTCTGTGGATCAAGCCAGTGGCGAAGCGCAAGTCCCTCGACCAGGGCCGAAAACACGCGAGTGATGTCAATCAGCGAGATCTCCGGGGGAAGGACTCGGCCCCACGCCTTGAGGACCTCTCCAAAGATGTCAGCGAGCGAGTTATCAAAGGCGTCGTACATTTCGCGGAGTGTTGACGCGAGTTTGGGATCTCGATCGGCGAGCGCCCAAGCAAGGAGTTGGACCCGAAAACGCCAGTCACTCACGACCCACTGCAGGTCCAATTCGCAAATCGTCCTTATCAGCGCACCCCCGTCATCGGGGCCACTCGCATCGGCGAGTTTTCGAATCACTTCAGAAAGCCCGCTTGCCGTGCTTACGGCGAGTGCCGGGTCCAACGTCACCCGCAATAACTCTTCCAGATAGTCTTCGACCGAAGACCAATGTGCGTAGAAGGTAGCGCGAGATGTGCCTGCCTCCTTGGTAACGGTTACCGGATTCAGGCCGCGGAGCGTCTCTGCGGGGCTGCTGCGGCGCAGGAGCGACTGCCCCGCCTCGAGCATCTTTTCCCGAGCGTTGACACGGCGCCGACGGGTGTCGCTGGTGGTAGACACTATTGCCCAGTCTAAGGGTTCAGGCAGGGGTCATGCAGCTCTAATTCTGTGACGGCGTATCAGTACACTTCTGTCGGATTCTGATCGAGTAACCTCAGAATTATTGCGCCACTGTTGACTCTGAATCGCCTTCGCGTTAGCCTCCTGACAGCAGCCTGGCTGGTTGGCGGAGGCGACTCCAGCAACGAGCTAAGGTCTGGAAACGGTTTGCGAGGTGGCGCTGATGAATGAACCGAACTGACGCTCCCCAAGGGGAGCTCCTGTAGGCGACAGCGTTAGCGAGTAGGGGGTCGAGTAGTCGTCGAATCGTTGATCACGAAGGACCACACACCATGACCGTTTTCAACCGAGAAACCCAACGAGATGGACTCGACGAAAACCGGAGTCGGACCGGACGGATCCTCAATGCCAATCCTCAGCCCCCCGACCACCGACGAAACCTCGCCCCTTGGTCCAGCGTCCGGCTGATCGCCATCGGAGCGGTGAGCAGCTTGATATTGATGCTCATTGGACTGGCCGGCGGCTACTTGCTCTTTACCCGGAGTGTCAGAGCCAGTGCGCCTCCACACAAAGGAGCGCTTGTCTCCGTCTTGGGTGGCAAAGGCGGATCCGATTTCGGTGGACCGCCTCCCGGGGACGACTATCCGAGCAACCTCAAGGACCGTCCCCAGGACTCCCTCGTGGACCTGTTCGGCGAGGATTCAAGAGAGTGCGTCTCATACGTTGCGATGGCGCTCTATCAGTACTACGGCTACAAGCTCCCTTGGTATGGCGGTAATGCCAGCGACTGGAAGCGCCTCGCAATCGTCCACGGTGTGAAGGTCGACGACACTCCGACGGTTAATAGTGTTGCGTGGAACGGAACCGTCGACGGCGGATTAGGCCATGTTGCTCTGGTCGTTGGCGTTGAGGACCAGCTGATAACAATCGAACAATACAATGAGTTCGGCGACGGAACCTATACCTGGGAAGTCATTCCACCATCTGCGTTCCAGGCTTTCATCCACTTTGTGCCTGCGCCAGCCAGCATCGCTCCTGCGCCAACTCCGACCGCGACAATAGTTGCTCCGACCCAAAGCGCCTCAAACGCCGCCGGCTTTCTCCAACCGGCGCTTGGAGGTATCCAGGGCTCGACAATTCCCGTCCAGGGCACGTCCGGCCGAGGTGGTGTGTCTAATCCGGCACCGACGCACAGCACGCCCGCGCCGATCATCCCAACCCCGGCTCCCGCAACACCCACTCCCCAGCCCACGCCCACGCCCACGCCCACGCCGCCACCGCCCCAGCCAACCCTAACCCTGAGCCTTGGTCCACCAGGGGGCTGTGGAAACTGCTACGACTTCGGCGTTGCGTTGCAGAACTTCCCTACCGGAAACCTTCCTTATGCCTGCTGGGACAACTCGGGTCCTGGGGGCTCGTGGACCGAGTTTTATGCCAACACCGTGACCGTGTGGGATCCTGATCAATCGTCGTGGCCCCTCCCATTCTGCTGGGACAACGCGCCCTACACGGGATACATCGTCATCGACGGCTATCAATCAAATTCCGTCGGGTTCTGAGGCGGAGGCAACCGTTTCTGCGCTAGCAGACGCGCTCCCCGAGAGCCGCGCGGTCTCCCGGGGAGCGCCTCTACGCCTTCGTGCTTTCTTTACCGGAGCAGGTCCTCTGCGAGGCGCGCATTAGGTCTCGGTCGGCCAGCCGGCCTCAACGGCGCCGCTAGCGGCGGGAGGACGGGGAATCATCTCATCGGCGGGCCCGGATCTCAGCGTCTACGAGGATGGAGCGCCGAAGCTTGTAACTGGGCAGACGGTCTCCGGTGTGGTTAGCTTCGAGGTTCCGACGGGCGTCGCCGTGCGAACAGTCGAATGGGACTACACCGGCCATGCCGACTACCCGCTCGGGATCGGATCGTTCGACGTTCGCTGGCTGGTGTCGATATGACCATGCGAACGCGCTGAGTTATCGTGTACTCCCCACTCAGAGCGCGCGGTGTGCGTGAGAGGGGCGAGACAGCGACTGACCGCTCAGCCAGTTCAGGACGACCTGCCATGGGAAAGCAATCGGCGGGCGGGATTTCGCCGCGGCGGCGCCCAAGTTTTTGATCGTCCGTGACCGCACATGTCCAAACAGTTGCCACCAGACGGGAATGGAACAAGCCCAGATTCGCGCGGACATGACCTGGAAACGGCTCTTGGACGAGGACGACGGCGGATCGGCGAGCACAACCCCGGGCTAGCGCGCCCCCAACCCGTCCCCAATCTCCGGCTCGAACGCCGCATCATCTGTCTCGTCCTGACACCGCGCTCGTCAGCGAGCTGGTCTGAGATTAGCTCCGAGGGCCGCTCGTCAGGGTCGACCCCTTCTGCCGGCACGCTTGTGGACGGGATTTGTGTGCCGATCTATATTAGGCCTAAAAAAACCTGAAATACGTTGGCCCAGTCGCCGTGTGCGGTCGATTCTGTATTCGGAATCGCCGATTTTGTGGCCGGCATCTTGGTAAGGCGTAGGCCGTGAGTTCAATCCTCACCTTGGGCTCCACAAAGTACATACGAAGTACATACAGATGTACCGAATCGGGAAGGGATCGAGGTGGGCGCCGAAGCGGGGTTGACGGTCGCAAATACCACCCCGCACGCGCTGCGCGCGATCTAAGCTCACGCTCGTCGAACCAGCGCTCGAAAGCCTGGGTTCTGCGGGGAGGACTGCCGGCAGTGCGTAAGTTGCGTGGTTTCGGGGGTGCCGCACGGTTGCGGGGCCCTGTCTTCTATGCCGCGATGCTGCTTGGCGCTGTGGCTTTGAATCCCGGGGTGCATGGGGCGCAGATCGTGCTGACCGCTGCGGCGGCGCCCACCCCGACCCCTGCTGCCGGGTTGGGCAACGGCGCCGGCGGCGGCACCACGTTTCTTGACCTCGCCTGGGTGTCAGCTCTGATCGGCGTGGTGGGTGCGCTCGGCGGTGCCGTGTTGGGCGCCGGGCTGGCAGCTGAAATCACCGAGCGGCGAGACTTTCAGGCCGCGAAGCGCACGGTTGTGTTCGAACTTGAACAGAATGCAGGGATGCTTAGGCGTATCGGGGCCTTGGGCGGTACGCCCTTCCCGGAAAAGTTGTCACGTCGGTACTTTCGGAAGGGTGCAGCGGTGCTGGCGCGCGATCTCAGTGACGGTCTCTGGGGCACCGTCTGTGATGCGTACAAGCTGATTCCCGAACTCGGCGCTGACTGGAAGGATGCAGCGATGGCCGACGCTCGGCAGCGCAAAGCAAGAGTGATCGAGGCGGCCGTCGCCCAACTCCAAGTGGCGCAACGTCCTCAGCATAGGTGGGTCCGGTTCTGGTGAGGCCGTGAGAGTCGACCTGGCCGCCGTCGACCGCCAGATGGCGCGCACCGCGGTGGAATCCCGGCGCCCGTTGTTCGTGGCGTTCCATTTGATTGTGGAAGGTGGCTTCGGCGAACTCGAGTCTGATGGGGGCGATGTGTGCCACTGGGACTACGAAGATGGAGACAGCCTCCTTCGACTCCTGGGCGCGCTCTGCGAGAATGGCCCGGACGGGCCTGTCTTTGTACCGACGTGCGTTTTCGAGATCGACAGCACCAGCGACCCATCCCCATATATGTGGTGCCAGACCGCTGAGAATGTCTGTCCCTAGCTCCGTTGTTCTCGCTAAGAGCGGTTTACGATCAGCGTCCCGGCCTGATATCGTATAAGATATACCATATCACTTACGATATGCCGCCCAGAACCAGGGTTCTGGCATGAAAAAGGTTGATCCCGAAGCATTTCCGTCATCGAGGCGTTGTCGAGTAACCACACTCACTATGTCACCTAAGGCATAATGGGCCCATGAACCTCGACGCCAGCAAGGCTTCTCGTCGCACTCCGCCGGACGGTGGCGCCGTGACGCAGGCGCTCGAGTCGACCTCGGCGGGTGACGTGGAGGATCTCCAACGCCTCCTCGCCAAATACCGCAGCGATGACCCCGGCTTGGAGGTCCTAGTTGCGGCGGCGGTGCGTCGGCACGCGTTGCTACGCGAGCTAGGGCAACGCCGGAAGGAGCTCGGCCTGACCCAAGACCAGGTGGCCGCAGCGATGGGAACATCCCAGGCCGCAGTGGCGCGCCTCGAGCAGGGAAGGGCAGACCCGCGCGCGTCGACGATTGAGCGGTTTGCGGCGGTGCTTGGGGTGCGGATCAACGCAGCGATCGCGGACGACGACGACGCGGTGGCAGCCTATCGCGAGGTGCTCGCGGCGCAGCGAGGTGAGGCGGCCGAGCCACCGTGGCGCCAGCTGGACTCGGGCGGTTGGTCGGAACCGGAACTCCAAGCCGCGATGCTGAGCACCGACCCGGATCTTGTCGCGCGAGCTGCATTTAGTTTGGCTCGACACCTGGCCGACAAGGACGAGCTTGACGAAGCGGAGGTGCTCTATACGCAGGCATGGCGCTCCGGTCACCGTGAGGTCGCCCCCAAAGCAGCACTCGTGGTTGCCTACTTCGCAGCGCAGCGGCACGACCCGGTGTTGGCGAAAGAGGCGGCGGATTGGGCAGAGCACCACGGGGATCAAGCTGTTCAATCGCAGGCGACTGTTCTCCGGGGACGTCTCCACGCGGTATCGCGAGCGCGGCGCTAGGAGGGATCGCCCCACGCCGGGGCTGGGCAGGCAGCGTCGTTTGCCCCGCGCAACCGCGGATCGTTCAGCACCTGGCTTCGTACGTCGCGAATGAGTGCCGCGCTCACCGGTGTGACCAGAGACGTCGCCCGAGTTCAACAGCGACCGCGGAGATGTAGTCAGATAGGCCGGTATCGCAAGTCAAGGCGTTATAGTGGGATGGCAGAGCACTCATGGCATCGGGCCGGGGGGCAGCGTGGCAGCCCACGAGTCAGGATGGGGCGGACCTATCAGAGTGAGCGCCCAGTTCCGCGGTTCACGGGCTGCCATTGCATTGCCGTTCGGACCGCCGCCGCTCATCATGTCGAGCCAGTCGATTTGCGCGCTCCGTAGAGCATCAACCACGTTGATGCCTGCACGAATAGAACGGTAAGTCCGCGCAAGGATCAACCCGATGGGCTGGTCCATGAGCGATTGGTGACCGCCGATAACCCACGTCGAACCACGCACCTGAGCAACGGTCGGCAATCCGATGGGCTCGTCGTCACCGGCTGGATTGAGATTGTCGAGGCCGAAGCAGATTGGCAGTGAGGTCACCGGCGGGAAGGACATGAGCAGAGCATTCCCCGCGGTTAGGATATTTCCCCTGTGATCTCGAGCGCTCTGAGCTAGTCCTGGGCCGTATTCACCGTGTGTCGCGAGTACCGCGAGGAGGAGCTTGGTCAGATCATGGTCGTGGTGAAGTGCTTGGTGGGCGTGTTTGAGGCTTCTCCACGCCATCAGAGATGGTCTCCATTCCTGCAGAGCAGTCCGCTCCATGCGCGCGCCCGCTAGCCGCGGATTGGCGTAGCCTCCCGCCCAGGCCTGCATCGCCGTGGGCGCAACGGCGATGGTCGCCGCGAGGGCGAGTGAAGCGCATGCCGTCAGCCGTGTTCTGCGGACCAACTCAGTGCCGTTGCCGTCCACTGGCAAGGCAGCCAGCGGAACAGCCCAGAGCCGGCCAGACGGAATCACGAGGAGATCGACTGGGCCGCTGATGCCGCGAGACGATAGCGTCGCCCGAAGCGGATCGGGAATAAGGCATTCAAGACCCTCGAGCGGGTCGTCCCGGTTGTCGCTAGTCTGCATCGAAGCCCAAAGACCAAGCGTGCGCCAGCCGCGATCCGTCAGCCGCGCGACGCCAGCCTGGGGGCTGTCGCGGTCAGGGTGCCACCACGTCCAACCGACACCGTCCTCCATCTCGGTAAGCGTGAGCAAGTCAGCCCGGGGAAAGCGCCATCTACAGACTTCGACATCGGCAGGCGGATCAGCAACCAAGGAACGAAAGACCGTCCCTGCCACTGATTCAATTCTTGCCGTCTCTCGTTCATAAGACCGAGCTGCTGCACCGCTCAGTGCCCTCGTCTCGTCGTCGATCGACGCACCGGTTCCTCCATCGCGAACGCGTTCCGCAGATGCGAGTGCCGCAAGAGCAGTCCGGATCTCATCTGGAAGCGCCGACGGCTGAAGTCGCATCAACGCTTGGAGTCGTAAAGCGCGGCCCACTTCGGCGATCCGCAGGGCGAGCAGCCCGTTCGTCGCGGCAGCAGCGACAAAGAGGCTATCGAGGTCGCCACGCAACTCGGCGACGAGGCGGGTACCGGACTCGGTTGTCACTCCAGCCAATGCGGAACCCAGGTCAGCGAGTGCTGCTTCCGCAGTTCGGAAGCCCTCAGTCACTGAGCCGTCGTTCTCGACAAGCCAGTTACTGAGGTGAAGCCCCGCTCGGGCCGACAATAACCGGTTACCCTGGGCCCGCGCCTGGCTCGCAGCGTTCCGCCCAAGGCGTAGGCCGTCGATTCCCTTTGCGAGTAAGCCGCGGTTCGCGAAGGCGAGGCGAGCCAATTCCAGTTGGGCCATGATGGCTAGTCGGGTCTGGGGGCGGTCCGCCGCGCGCTGGAACGCCTCCGAAGCCTCGTCCGCGTTCGTGGGAGCCAGAACGCGGCCGGCGTTGATTAGCGATAACCGACGCACCGGATCAGGGAGTTCGCCCGCTCTCTCAGCATCGAGGATAACGCGGGCAACCCTAACCCGCTCGTCAGAATCTGGCCCCAGTGTGCATAGGAGACTTCGTGCGTCCCACAGCCCCAACGTCGCTCGCGGATGTCGCTCATATTCGCTCAGCGCAGTCATGGCCGCAGCGTAGGCCTCGTTACGGTCCTTCTCCGCGAGTGAATATGCCCGATTCAACCAGACATTTCCTGCGGCGAGAGCTGCTGGCGCCGTGCCGAGAAGCTCAAGTGCGCGATCATTGTGTTCGAGCGCGCGATCTGCGTCGCCCGCCGCCCGCCACATGAAACCTTCGACGCTTTCAAGCCGCGCAACCGCGCTGCTCGTGCGGTCACCGGGAAAGCGACGCAGCGTCTCCATGGCCATCGAGAAATCTCCTAACGCGATGAGATTTGTCGTCCAACGGTCGTACAGGGCGGCAAGGTCGTCGCCAGAGATGTTGGACTGTTCCGCGTACCACTCATACCAGGAGAATCGTTCCGTCCCCATCGCGGGAATCAGCGATCCAACACGCTGAAATGATCGGGTCCTGAGGGCCTGAGTGGTTCGACGAACTTGTTGCTGTTGGTCGAAGAACTGTTCGGCGATGGTCAGAGCCTCGGAAAGCGATCCGTCGTCATGTCCGGACGCCGCGTCAGATGCTGCGAGCCAGGCTTTGCATGCGCGCAACTGCGTCGCCAGAGCGGGCACATCGAGGCGTTCCACAGCTGCAAGGGCATCCGACCACCGAGCTCCGGGATCCGCACCCCATTCGGTTACCGCATTTGGATATCTGAGCCCCGGCCTGTGGTCGATGCGGTCAAGCGTCAGGAATACTGCCAATGTCAGCAACTCCCCAACGTCCCGGTGGTTGCTATTTCGCGCGAGCCCTGAAACGGCCTTGAGAGCCCAGGTGGCCCAAACGAGGTCGCCCGCTGCCGCGAGTGCATGCGCCGCGCTAAGGGCCCCGTGATAGTCGAGAGGAGTCGAAAACCCAGCGTTGAGCATTCTCGAAGCCGCTCGGATGTGAACGGGAAGCCGCTCGTCCGCGCTCAACCGGGAGCACACCTTGGTAACGAGGTCACCGTCCTCACCCCGCACCCACATCGCCGCGTCGAGTATCTCGTCAGCCCAGAGGGCCCTGCCTAAACGCTCGGGCTCACCGGCGATTAGAGACGTCAGTTGTTCTCGTGAGGTGTGTCGGGACACGCTTGCTTATTCCGTCCAAGTAGTCGCGGTACAAGTTAACCCGCGATGATCGACCCTAGCTGCA
This sequence comes from Candidatus Dormiibacterota bacterium, assembly GCA_003162415.1. Lineage (GTDB taxonomy): Bacteria > Chloroflexota > Dormibacteria > Aeolococcales > Aeolococcaceae > Palsa-851. The sequence goes on along the minus strand of PMOL01000013.1, from coordinate 327,228 downwards.
TAGCCTGCGGCTCTCAGTAGTATGCAATTCGCCCTCGGCGTTGTCTGGGTCGCCTGGAGCCACGGACAGTTCTGGGTTAGGGCCTTACGACTGTGGCTTCTCGAGCGTGACGATCCGGGTTCGGGTCTCACGAGAGTGTGCCTCAGACATTGTCGAGGCCCTCACGTCCCAACCAAGCGTCCGCGATTCCTCGCTCGAAGCCTCTCGATCGTCAGGTGTTTGACAGCGGCAACGCACTATCGCGCAAGCGTTAGGGGTGAGGCCCTTCGTAGGCTGGAGGTGTGATCGCGATATCTATTGGCTCCGGAAACACTCGCTTGACTAGCGGCCACGAGCGCCGTGTTGGTGCGACCACCCAAAGCACCTCAGCAATGAAGCCGATTCCGAGAACGATACAGCCGGCGACTCGGGAAGGGGTCCAGTGTTTCGGAACCAGAATGATCAGTACTCCTAGCAATAGGGCGAGGATCCCAACGTGATAACTGAGTCGAGCACGCGAGAGCCAGGTCGCCGAGATCTTGGAATAGCGCCACTGAGTTAGGCGGAGATCTTGGAGGCGGGACCGAGCAGCTAGTCGGTCCAGCCCCGCGTCCGCGTGCGAGTCGGGCCACCAGTCGAGGATCTCGCTTGGTTTGACGACATACTGCCGAGCCCACATCGAGCACTGCACGGAAGCGAGGAGGGAGAGGGCTGATACCGCGAGGAATGCGAGTGCTGTCCCTGGGTTCCTGACGGGTGAGTCCGAACTGAGCGGCACCGTGATCCCAATCAGAGCGATGGTGAAACCAGCAAGCAATGGCGCCGCTACGCTGCCGAATCCGTCGATGGCCGCTGCGTAGCCGAGCGGTTTCGGGACGTTCCAGTACCGTCGCCCCTCGTCCTCCTTCCCTCCGCCGCTCGTCGGCGCCTGAGGTGGTCGTCCCATTTCGCTAACGTTTAGCGGGGCGAGGCGGCAGCTTGAACTTGTCGTGATCCGAGGTAGAGTGGTTTTCGGACCCACACACTTCGCACCCCTGATTGGGTGGCGGTGCCCCTCTCGTCAGATCGGGCTCGACCAGCTTGGTCGATCCTGGCTTCGGCATGGCAATCTCTCCCAGTCGGTACTTCTCAAAGTCTAGATCCCATTGACCTCTCTGCTGGGGCCCCCGTCGCTGGTCCAGGGCTGAACTTGGCATTGTGACGCCGCTTGGCGAGCAACTCCTGACAGGGGAGATCGTTCCTAGACCTTCCGGGTACGTCTGATCTCTCGCCCGTGACGCAGTGACACCGTCCTGACATCGGCCTCGGAACGCACACCTGGTCGGAGCTGTTCGGCTGCATGAGCAAGCGGGGTGCCAATTCGACTCGGCTAGCCGCTACGCAGCGGCTAGTGACTGAGGCGGTGGGTACGGTATTCGACCGAGGGTGCGGCAGCACTGTGCTGTCTGACCACTGAATTGCGTCTAGGGAAGAAACGCACCGGTCACGAAATCTCTGTCCCGCGGCCAATCGCCCTCGAATGCCGCATAGCTGAGGTCATGGAAGCGATCGTCCGCGACAGTAATTTGAGGCAAGTCTGCGATCGGTCCCCGCGGCAGTGTTCGACGTTCATCCGCGGTGCCACACAACTCTCCGGCGGCGTATGACAGGTCTAAAGGCGCCTCGGGGATTGCGCCGACGCGATCGCCCCAGGAGTGAAGGTTGGAGCGAATCTACAGATAACGCCGGTCGCCTACGGTCAACTGCGGACGGTCGGCGAATTCAAACGTGGGGCGCGAACTCGACTTCGAGACTTGGCTCGGTACCAAGAGCTACCTCGGTGATCGCGATCTGACTGCGCGCGACGATCCGCGCTTCAGGTATCTTCTCCCTCCACATCCCAGATGGCGTCGTGCACATTCGGGCGGACCAGGGTTCCCACGACATCGAACGCCTCGCCAAACAGCCGATCAAGCCTTGGATTCGTGAGGGATGGTAGTTTCCATTCCCGAACTAGGAAGTCCTTCAGCGATCGCTGACGGTACTGCACCGATCCGATCTTCGCACGGAGTAGCTCTACCATCGAAAGTCCGGACTGGAGGTGCGGCTCGAGCATTTCGAGCTCCTCCGCTGTGATGATTTGGAACTCGCGCATTCGGATCCACGACGACTTCTTGTCGAGCAGGCGTCTTGATTCTATGTCGTGATCAAGCGCATCCCACGTCGAGTAGTGCTGAGGGAACGGATGAAGCAGCACGAGCACGGGAAAGACATTGCACACGCCCGAGTCATCGACGCCGGGGATGCGCAAGCGACCTTCAGCGATGTCGTCAACAACCAACGCAATCTGCTCAAATTTGTCTGTGATCCGGTCGAGGTACCTGTTGATGCTTCCTGGGGTGCCGCTGACTAAGGCTTCCACTGGGATGCCGCGAACTGTCGCCTCTAACATGATCAGACCGCCTTGCTCGGTAACTATCGCATCAGTCGGCTTGACCAACTGCCCGGGAGCACGCCAGTAATCATCGAGGAATCCTGCGAGGGTAGACGCTCCAATCCAGACTGCCGCGAGAACGAGGCTCCAAGCATATTTCTTCGTCCAAAAGTCTGCCGGCTCGTTAACACCCGCGAGGAACGCGACGACCGCGGCCCCCGCAGTCGCGAAGTACGTCGCCCATCTCGCTGGACGTCTGAGACAGCGGGCGATTGGTTGAACGATCCTGGCAAACGCGCTTCCAATTGCCATATCGCGTAAGCCTAGATTAGCCTGTCTCGTCGAAGAGGAGGTCGCGCGCCGCTAGCTGTTGACTGACCACAGTTGGGCCGCGAAACAGGGTGACACGCGCACGCCGAGAGGTGTCGCGACATGAGGTCCCGCCCTTCAGGGTGGGCGGTGGCGAGTAGGGCACGACCGCCGGAACTCCTCGGTCGGCTCCAAGGTCACACGACGGATCATTCCCATGGGCAATCGAGGAACGGCACTCCGCTGGAAACTAGCTGGCGACCCGGTTCAACACAGATTGACTCGATGCTAGCGCGCCACTTTGCTGCCGGCCTGCTCGAGCCGTACCCTTGTATTGATTCGACGAAGGCCTGTAAACACTTGTACATACTGTGGCGAGGCCGAAACGAGCACGCATACTCACGAGCCTCAGGGGTGACGGACTCGAAAACGGAGGAAGCCAATGGCTCGATCGGTCGCCCCGCCTTCGACTCATGCTGGGGCGCGAACTCACCGCCTCGTCAGCCTCCTCTGCGCACTGGTTCTGCTCGTCGCCGGACTGGTTGTGAATCCGCCAGAGCCTACTCACGCCCTCGCCGCGAGTGCTCCGACGGTAACCGCGCTGGCCCCCGAGTCCGGCGCAGCAGTCGGGGGCACGACCGTGACGATCGCTGGCACCAACTTCGTCACTGGAAGCACGTCGGCCACATTTGGGACATTGAGCGGCACCTCGGTCAGTGTGATTTCTTCGACTAAGCTCACGGTGGTCACACCGGCAGAGGCCAACGGTCAAGTCAACGTCACGGTAACGACATCGGGCGGATCGTCAGCAGCGAACCCGCCGCATAGCACCTTTCTTGTCGTCCCGTCCGGCCAGTTCGTCCCGGTCGTCGCGACCCGGATCTGCGATACGAGAGCCAGCAATTCCACGCCGTGCAGTGGGCATAGACTGGGGTCGGACGTCACGTATCAGGTCACGGTCGGTGGCGCTGGGGGTATCCCCGCGACCGCGGTCGCGGCGATCATCAACGTCACCGCAGTCGCGCCCACCGCGCTCGGACTCCTCGAGATGTATCCGTACGGACTTGCACAGCCAACCGGCAGCAACGTGAGCTATACGGCCGGAGTCAACATGCCGAACCTCGTCGAGGTCCCGCTGGGGACGAGCGGGGAGATCTCGGTATACAACGGGTCAACGGGCTCGACCGACATGTTGATCGATGTCCACGGATACATCCCCGCCATTTCGTCGGGATCGTCGGGTCGTATGAATCTGCTCGGCACCGCGGCTCGCATCTGCGATACCCGGTCCGGCAACTCGTCGCAATGCAACGGGTTTGGCGCACTCGGCGTCGGGGCGACGAAGACGATCCAGGTCACTGGTCAGGGCGGCGTGCCAGCTTCGGGCGTCCAAGCCGTGGTCATCAACGTGAGCGCATTGCCGGTGGGCGCAGGTGGCGGTCAACTCACCGTGTATCCCACCGGAAATACTCGTCCCAATGTCTCCGATGTCAACTACCTCACAGCTAACGTTGCCAACCGGGTTATCGTTCCTGTCGGAACGGGTGGAGAGATCACTATCTACAACTCGGGAGCAGGCACGGCCAATATATTGGTGGATGCCGATGCCTGGACGACCAGTGGGACCGGAAGCCCGTCAGGCACCGATCTGGATGCCATGGCAATCAACCGTGCATGCGACACCCGGGTCACCGGCACCGACTGCGGCGGATTCAAACTGCCGGGTGGCTCCGGCCCGCCCGGCAACCCGGTCGACACGTTCTTGCTTGCCGGCGTTGCCGGCCTCCCCAGTGTCAGTACGCTTACCGCGGTAGCGATCAACGTCACGTTGATAGCACCGGGTGGGGCGGGCTTCGCCGAGGTGTGGCCAGATGGCGCCACTGCGCCGAGAACTTCCGATGTTCAGTTTGCGAGCGGGACAACGACGGCGAACTTCGACGCCGTGGTTGGCATTGGCCGGGACGGGAAGATCGACATCTGGTCGTCGCAGGCGGCGGATGTGATCATCGATGTGGAAGGATGGTACGGAGGCACGGTGCCCAGCGCGCCCCAAAACGTGATCGCCATCGGCGGACTCGGATTGGCACGAGTGTCGTGGACGCCGCCTCTCGGCAGTACTGGGAGTCCGGTCTCCTCGTATTCGGTCACACCCTTTACCGGTGGCCACGGTGGAACACCCACCATCGTTGCCGGCAACGTCACGTCCTCCCCGGTCACAGGGCTCACGGTTGGGTCGCAATACACCTTCACGGTCGCCGCAAGCAACGCTATCGGGGCGGGGCCGACGGCCACCTCCAATGCAGTTACGATTGCGTCGACCTCGCCGGCGGCTCCGACCTTCGGCGCCGGCAACACCTACCCAGCCAATGCGCCGACGTACACCAACCAGCCCCAGGTCTTGACGCACGCGGATCTGCGAGGGCTGGGTCGCGTCGACCTCATTCTTGGAGTGGATTCTCAAGTCGACGTCTTTCTGCAAAACGCTGACGGTACATATGCCCCCGAGGTGAGTTATCCGGTATCCGCCACCGTGTTCGCCTTGGCGGTCGGTGACATGAATGGCGACGGCATTCCAGACATCGTTACCGCCAATGGTAGTGATGACAGCGTCAACGTCCTCTACGGGAGTCCGACCCGCGACGGCACCTTCTCAGCGGCCCAGCGAGTGCCGACGGGCGGGTACAACGCCCAAGCCGTGGCGCTTGCTTCCATGTATGGAACGGCGCATCTGGACATCGTGCTCGGGATCTCGGAGAGCGGCGGGGGAGTTGTGGCTGCAACTATCAAGAACAATGGCGACAAGACATTCGGCACAATCGTGCTAGGTCCACAGATCGGCAACTATGGGTCTGGTGTTGGGTCGATTCTCACCGAATTGGTACCAGGCGGCCCGACTGAGGTGCTGGTTTCGATTGCGCCGAGCGTTAACACAATAGGTGACAACGTCGTCGTTCTCGCTTCAGACGGCGGTGGAGGGCTGAACCTACTGGCCGATTACACGGATGGCTGTCTGCCCTTTTGCGGTCCTGGAAATGCACAGGCTATCGCGCTCGGCTCCCTGCGAGGGAACGGCATCCCTGATCTGATCATGACCGTGACCAACGGCGACGACAAGGCAGTGTACATCTTCCTAGGGACCGGCGATGGGGCCTTCAGCCATACGGCTATTGAGATCCCGTGGACCCGAAACCTCAGCCCGTCTTCCATTACCGTCGCTGACATCAATGGCGACGGAATTCCCGATCTGGCGTTCGCCGGGGCTGACGGCGTGAGCATTGCGCTGGGGTACGGTGACGGGACAAGCTTTGCCGGCCCATTCAACCTCGCGCCGCCCACTGGTACGCTGACGTACCAAGCGGATGTAGCTGACATCAACGGCGACGGCAAGCCAGACATCATCGCTGCGTCGCATGGCCCAGAGGAAGTGACCACCTATATCAACGGCACTCCCGGCTTTAATCTTCCTTCCAGTCCTCAAGCCCTTGCCCAGCTCTTCGGAGGCATGGGGCTCTGTGGGAGCTGCTACCTGAAGCGGGCTGAGCAACACTCAAATGTGGGAGCCCCGGTCACGACATCGACTGGGAACTTCTGGCATACGTTCACCGATTTCGACATTCCTGCACGGGGCTACGATCTCGGCTTCAGCCATACGTACAACTCACCGAATGCAGTCCAGAACAGCCCACTCGGGTACGGGTGGAGTTTCGACGCCGGCATGACGCTGTCCTACGACGTAGCGACCCAGGATGCGACGGTCGTGATGGAGAACGGTAGCGAGCTACCCTTCCAATGGGATGGCGTCGGCTATGTAGCGCCACCCGAGGACATCGGCACCTTAACGCATAGCGGTAACGGGTCGTGGACGCTGGTTCGCTACAACCAGGACACCATCACCTTCAATAGCGCTGGTCAGATGACCACAGAGACCGACCTCAATGGCTACGCGATGACCTATGGCTATAGCAATGGCCAGTTGTCCTCGATCACGGATCAGGCAGGGCGGTCACTGACCATCACGTGGACTGGAAGCCACATCACGCAAGTGGCGGATTCGGTCGGACGCACTGTCCAATTCCAGTATAACGACGGCCAGGGCAATCTCACCGACGTCTATGACGTCAAGAATGGGCATACCCACTTCACGTACACGACTGCCAACGACCACCTGTTGCTCACCATGAGCGATCCGGATGGCAATGTGGTCACCAACCACTACAACTCCGCCGGACAGATTGACTACCAGGAGAACGGGGACGTCGCGCATAAGACGACGTTCGCGTATACGACTGGTTCTACTTCGGGTGAGACTGATGTCGTGATCACCGATCCCAAGGGTAACCAGGTCAAGGATGTCTACGTGTTCGGCTTGCTCATGTCGGAGACCAAGGGCTACGGGAGCTCGACAGCATCGACCTGGACGTACTCATATAATCCGGCCACTCAGGAGCCGGTGCAAGAGACTGACGCTAATAGCAACGTGATCACGATGACCTACGACGCCAGCGGCAATCTCATTCGCGACGTGCAGCCGCCGGCCAAGAGTGGGCAGAACGCTCGAGTGGAAACGAAGACCTACGATGCCCACAACAATGTCCTGACCGATACCGATCCGACCGGTATCACCACGACATACACTTATGACGCTCACGAGAACCTGGCGTCCGTGAGCCGGCCGGACGTACAAACCAGCACGGTCGCAACCACGACGTATTGCTATTACGGGAGCAGTGGATGTGGCGCACCGGCAGGTCCCTCGGGTGATCTGTATGTCGTCACCGATCCCTCCGGGAAGACCACCACATACACCTACGACACATATGGCGATGTCAAAACGGTGAAGGACGGAGCCGGGGACACGACCACGTACAACGACGATGGTGTCGGGCGCCTGATGACCAAGGTGACGGCAACAACCCAAACCTGGACATACCAGACTGACGCCTTCGGGAGCATCACCTCCGTGACCGATCCCAATCATCATCAGACCCAGTACCTGTTCGACGCTGATGAAAACCTGCAGCACGTCATCGATGCCAACAACCATGAGACGACGTACACCGACAACGCGCAGAACGAGCAGACGGACATCAACCCGCCGGATCTATCGGATCAGCACACGGACTACAATCTCGACGGAACGATCGAAGACCAGAAGGACGGGCTGAACAACACCATCAGCTATGGCTACGACAGCCAGGCTCGGATGACCAGCATGGCCTTCAACGACGGCACGGTTAGGACCACGAGCTACCAATACGATCCGAACGGCAATCAGACCAAAGTCATCGATCCCCAGTCGCCAACGCAGACGGCCACGTACGGGTACGACGCCGACAACGAGCTTTCCTCGATCAGCTATTCAGACGGGACGACCCCGAACGTGACCAATATCCTGTACACGGCAGACGGACTGCGCACCAGCTGGACCGACGGCACCGGAAGCTCGTCGCTGCAGTACGACACGCTCAACGAGCTGACTAGCTCGCAGGACGGGGTCAGCAATACCACGAGCTACGGGTACGACCTCGCCGGCCGGCTGACCAGTTTGACCTACCCCGGCGTGAGCACCGCGGAAACGCTCACCTACGATGCGGCCGGACGACTGCAGACCATCGGGGATTGGGTAGGCAATACCACGACCTTCGGGTACACAGCTGACTCGATGCTGCAGACGAGCACCCACTCGGGGAGTGCCAACCTGGTCGACACCAACGGCTACGACATCGCCGACAACCTCACGTCCATCTCCGACGCCGCGGGTGGGACCACGTACGCCACCTTTGGCGAGACCCGCGACGCCGCCAACCAGGTGACCCAGGAGCTGCCCGGTGGGTCGGCGCTGACTGGCCAGGCCGCACTCAATGCAGGCTACGACACCCGCGAGCAGGTGTGCTACGGCGGCCCGAACGGGGGTGGCACCTGTGCGGCGCCCCCGACCGGAGCGACGTCATACGCCTATGACGCTGCCGACGAGATGACCCAGGCGGGCACCTCGACGCTGACCTACAACAGCGCCAATGAACTCTGCTGGACGCTGCCGACGGCATCGTCGAATACCTGCGGATCGCCGCCAACTGGTGCCACCGCCTACGGGTTCGACACCCGGGGCAACCGGACCAGCGCGGTGCCCAGCACCGGCTCCGCGACATGTGATGCCTACGACCAGGCCGATCGCCTCACGGCGATCACCTCTGGAACGGGATCGTCATGCACGAGCCCGACCACGGTGGGAACTTACACCTACAACGGCAATGGCCTGCGCATGAGCAAGACAGTGGGAAGCACGACGACCGACTTTGCGTGGAACCTCGCTGGCAGCCTGCCGGCCATCCTTCAGGAGCGCGTCAGCGGTGGGGCAGTGACCGATTACATCTATGGCCCCAATGGGACGCCGCTCGAGCAGATCTCCGGGTCGAGCGTGCTCCTCTACCATGCGGATCAACTCGGCTCGACGCGGGTGCTCACCGACACGTCCGGGACGGTCAAGGCGACGTACAGCTATGACGCTTACGGCAACGCCACCAGCTCGACGGGGTCAGTTGCGAATCCATTCCTCTTCGCGGGCCAGTACAAGGACGCTGAGAGCGGCCTCTACTACATGCAGGCCCGGTATTATGATCCAGCAACCTCGCAATTCCTTACACGAGACCCGATGATGGTCGCCACTAGGTCAGCATACGGATACGTCGCAGCTAACCCAATTAACTACATAGATCCCTCAGGCGATTGTGGACTCTGGGGCAGCGACACCTGCCTGGGAGATGCGGCGGGGTGGGTGTCGAACAACGCGGGGACGGTCGCGGTTGCCGTCGTCACCACTGCGATCGTTGCCGCGGGTGTCGCCTGCGTCGTGGCGACGGACGGTGCCTGCATAGCGGTTATTGCATCCGTCATAGGTGGCGGAGGAGCGGTCGCCTTGGAGGAGGAGGCGCCTAGCGTCGAAGCCGCGGTGCCGGCCGCTGAAGCCGCAGACACTGCCGAAGTCGACTCAGCGCCCGTCGCCGGTAGCTGCTCCGACTTCACTCAGCAGATACGCTCGAGGGTTGGTGCCGATGGATCCGTCTCGAACATCATCAAGACTCAGTCCAATGGTCAGACCATGGCCGTGGTGCATCAGGTTATCGACGCGGGCGGTCAGATCATTCATTCGCACTACAAGTACCTGAATGAGCCATAGGGGAAGCGATGAACGACATGAGTCCGCGTAGCCGGCATGAAAGTGCTTTGCAAGATGCACTGGTAAAAGTCGTTGCTACTTTCTCACCGCAGCTCGGCGCGCTTGACATTCGCCCCGAGATTCAGGCCGTTGCGCGCGTCGAGTCGACAGGTCCATACGAGTCCGAGGTGTCGGTCCTCCTGTGGAAGGGGGATAACGTAATCGACTGTCTCGTCTTCCCAGCTTGGAGCTACGGCAAACCCGTAGTTCTCGAGGAGGTCATAAAGACGATGAACAGTGATTTTCAGGAGCGCCTCAGCGAGTTGGGAACCTCCAGGGAGCCTGCGCCGGATGCTAACGTCGTCGGACCTGACAGCTGACATCGACTTATGGGGTCACGCCAAGTCCTTCGCCTGATCCCTTCCGAGTCTTAAGTATAGAGCGGACATCGCCGCTTGCAGCGCGTGTATCGGAGCCGTTGTCCGCCATGAACTCTGCTGGACGCTGCCGACCGCGTCGTCGAATACCTGCGGCTCGCCGCCTACCGGCGCTACCGCCTACGGGTTCGACACCCGGGGCAACCGAACCAGCGTGGTGCCCAGCACCGGTGCAGCCACCTGCGATGCGTACGATCAGGCCGATCGCCTGACCGCCATCACCTCTGGAACGGGATCGTCATGCACGAGCCCGACCACGGTGGGAACCTACACCTATAACACTGATGGCTTGCGCATGAGCAAGACAGTGGGAAGCACGACGACCGACTTTGCCTGGAACCTCTCCGGCAGCCTGCCAACACTGCTTCAGGAGCGGGTCAGTGGTGGCGCCGTGACCGGACTATATCTATGGTCCCGACGGCACGCCGCTCGAGCAGATTGCTGGGTCCAGCGTCCTCCTCTACCACACCGACCAGCTCGGCTCAACGCGGGTGCTGACGGACACATCCGGGACGGTGAAGGCGACCTACAGCTATGACGCCTATGGCAACCTCACCAGCTCGACAGGGTCGGTGGCGAATCCGTTCCTTTTTGCTGGCCAGTACAAGGACACGCAGAGCGGTCTTTATTACATGCAGGCTCGCTACTACGACTCGACCACGGCCCAATTCCTCAGTCGCGATCCCGCGGTGATCGTAACGCGCTCGGTCTTTGAATACGTCAACAGCAATCCGCTGAATGTGATCGATCCCGGTGGGCTCGATGGATGTGGTTGGAACCCCATCTGTTACGCCGGCAATGCCGCAGAGTGGGTCGCGCAGAATCCAGTTCAGGCAGCCGGCTACGTACTCGGAGTTGCCGCCGCGGCAACGGGCATCGGCGCAATCGTGGAAGGGTCGGTAGCGCTTGGAGTGATAGCGATTAGCTCCGGAGTTGCGGCTGGGGCATTGGATGGGCCAGCTTGTTTGTCGAGTGGCGGTGTTTCGTGTGTTGGCGCAGGATTGGGCGTAACTGGTGCGTTGTTTGCCGCGCCTGAGGTCGCTCTTGGCATCGCGGGTGTTTCCGAGACATCAACTGCCTTCGCCGTGGCACGAGGATGCTCGGCCTTCGGCTGGAGCCTCGGCGTAGCCGGAACCATCCTGGATGCCTTCCATAGCTTCGCCACACAATGATCATGAGGTGGTCAAGAATCGCAGTGCGGCGGTTCCCTCCGCGCATTCGGCGGCGGATGTGCGGTAGGGAATCACCGGTGCGAGGACGTTGTCCAGGGCGGTCAGGGCGGGAAGCAAGTGGAAGCGTTGGAACACGAAGCCAATGCGTCGGCGGAGTGCTGCGCGCTGTGAGTCGCGTTGTCCGCGATGTCGACGTCATCGAGCGTGATCTGACCCTCGTCGGGAACATCCATAGCCCCAACGAGGTGCAGCAGAGTTGACTTTCCCGAGCCGGATCGTCCTGTGATCGCGAGGCCCTGGCCGGGGGGAATGTCCAGGGTCACTGCATCCACGGCTGTCACCGGTTCGCCGAGGCCGCTGCGATAGATCTTGCTCACACCCTTGAGCAGGCTCGTTAGCTTTGGGCGGGTCTGTGTGTTGGCTCACACATCCTCCCGTGGGTATTCGGTGTGAGTGGCACCGAACCAACGCAGGCTCCGCCTACGATGGGCGAACTACCGCCTACGGCGGAAGAACAGCCGGTGGCAAGAGCGCCCGGACAGGTCACGGCCGGAGGGCATTGATGCGCCCCGTTCACGGCCCTCCAATCGAGGTTGGAGGTGGCAAACGGTGAGGCGCACGCCGCTGCACCGTTGGCGACAACCTGGTGTGACTGGGCGGCCCGCCCGGAGACGTTGTGCCTACTGATCGCTGGCGTCAGCGTTCCGTCTGGAAGAGCGAGGCATCGTCGCTCCTCAAAAAGGGCTAGCATCGGAACGTGGTTTCGCCATTCTTCGGGTTCGATGCGATGCGGGAGGTAAGTCGTGGTGGCCAACGAGACCGCCCCTGAGGGGCGCTGGTATAATGCCCTCGACGACAGCGAGCTAGCGGAGTTCTTTACTGTCGTGCGGTCGCCGACGACCGTCTTTCGAGGTGCGAGCGACGTGGCACCCAATTACATGTATCTAGTCATGCGCGCCCGCCTAGCGACGGCGGTCGACGCTCACGGCGGTGACTATCTGCGGGGAACGTGGGTCCGCCTCGAGTCCACGCCGTCAGAGCACGTGGTCGTTAAGGTGAGGCAACCTGACGGTTCCGACGCGACGTTCGAATTGACCCCCGATGAAATGCAGCGGTTGCGGCGGTAACAAAACTGCGCGCTCGTAGTCGCTTCGTATCGACTGCTGGGAACCCGCTATCGCCCGGTCGATCGCTGCATCGACGATCGGTGCAGACACGACCACGCTGTGACCGTCGATAGCTACCCTCGCTGCGTGGAGACCGAGCAAGTGAGCGTAGTGAGGCAATCCCTGGGCAAGCTTCGAAATCCGGTGCGCGGCCGGCGTTGTGATGGTCATGCCGAGCTTCCCGAATCCTGTCTGAAGGATGTTGTCGGTCTCGTCCGGTGGCGTGCGAGGTAGGCGAACTTGGACTAAGGACCTCTCGACTGAGTGGTGCTCTGCGATCAACTGCTCGACGCTATCGGCGACACCGACCAGCACGAGGGTCGCCCGGACTGCGTGGTCGGAGAGCATCTTGACTAGATCTGCAAACATCCGCCGCGGCGTGTCTTGCAACTTGTCGAATTCGTCGACGACGATGATCGGCAGGACGAGATTCGCCAGAGCGATAAGAGCGCCACGAACGGCATCAGGCGGGAGTTTGCCGACGGCCCCGAAGTGCTTGATGCGTTGGCCTCCGACGCCGCTGGTCGCGGAGCGGAAGCGAGAGAAGGAATCCTAAATGAGGGGTCGTGCGCTTGCGGATCGGGCTTAGCCATTTGCGGCTAGCTTGTGCATGCACTAGGAGCCCTTAAGTCTCCCGCCACGTGCGAGTATAAGTGAGAGTGAGCCCCTTAGGCGCGTAAGATGATGATGGTTAAGGCAGTCCTGTTCGATCTTGGGGACACGCTCATCGACGAGCGCGTTGACGATGCCGAACCTCTCGACCAAATGCGGCTCCACGCTAGGCCTAATGCAAGGCGGGTGCTCGAGGAGCTTTCCAGTCGCTTTTCACTCGCCCTCGTCACTGACACCGAAACGTCCCGCGAGCCCGCCGTGCGACGAGCCTTGGCTCGCCTCGGCCTTGAGCGGTTCTTCGATGCCGTGGTGACCTCGCAGGACTTGGGCTTGAGCAAACCGGATCCCGCGATCTTCCACGAGGCCGTGCGAAGGCTCGGTGTTCTACCCAAGCAAGCCGTCATGGTTGGCAACGACCCGGACCGCGACGTGGTGGGTGCATCTCGGGCAGGCCTGCGTACGATCCTCGTGACGAACAGCCGTTACTACGATCCGTCGCGGCGAACGACCGCCCGGATCGCCCCCACCCTCGCAGAGGTCCCTGGTCTCGTCATGGCCCTCGCTGCAGTGGACGAGCGAGAGGAACGCACGCCGTGACCGCTCAAGGGACTTCGCTCCCTAGCGGTAGTGCGGAAGGTCAGGCATATGCTGCGCAGCCTGAGGATCTCCGCGCCCAATACGCCGCAGCGGTGCAGATGGCTGTCTACGATGGCCAGCTGTCGTGGCAGGTCACCGGTCTCTTTGTGCAGTTCGCCATCCTGTTGGTTGCCGGTGCTGTCTCCCCCTCATTCGCCGGCACCTCCAACAAGGTATTTCTCGCCCTGGTCGGTGCGATCGTGGCGCTGGCTGGGATAATCATGTCCGTCATGTTCGGCTCGATGACCCTTCGTATCAGGACCTACCAGGACTACTGGTCTGCCCGGGCTGAGGAACTCGAGGCGATGATGCCGCTGGCTGGGCTCTTCAGCGGGGCGTCGCGGTTGTCTCAGGTGGGGACGCTCACGGTCGCTAGTACGACGCTAAGGATGCGACGCTCCTATGGCGTTAAGACCAAGGTCATGATGACCATACTCTTCGGCGTTCTTACCTTGGCCTTCGTAGGATTGCTCCTGTTCGACTTGGTGCGCGCCTTTTGACCCGGCAGACGCCTTCGCATGTCGTCGGTGAGTCGGCGGGGCCGTGGACGTCACCGTTTAGTGACTCGGCCGAATTCTACGATGCTCTCTATACGGTAGAGCGCGACTATGCCGCGCAGGCAACTCGGTTGGTTGAGTTGGTACGCGCCGCACTCCCTGGCGCGGTGACACTTCTCGACGTTGCGTGCGGGACGGGACTGCATATCGAGCAGCTGCGGCAGCACTACCACTGCGAGGGGGTGGACGCAAGCGTGGAGATGCTGCGCATCGCACGCAGGCGCAATCCCGGTCTTCGCTTCCATCTCGGCGACATGCGCAGCTTTGCTACCGGCCGTCGTTATGATGTCGTGACCTGCCTCTTCAGCTCGATCACGTACGCCCGCGACCTGCCGGGATTGCAGCGGACCGCACAGACTTTCGCGGCGCATCTCGTTCCAAACGGAATCTGCTTGGTGGAACCATTCATCCCCTACGAACGGTGGGTCGACCTGCCGACCGGTGATTTGCGGACCGTGAATCTCCCTCACCTCACCGTCGCTATGGTCGACCGAGCGCAGCGTCGCGGTCGGTCCGTGTTGCGGGAGGTGGCCTACGCCGTTGCCACGCCAAATGGCATTCGGCAAGTGCTCGAACGACACACATTCGGTCTGTTTAGCGCCAACGACTACGTGGATGCCTTCGGCAGCGCCGGTTTCGAGGTGACGTTCGACTCTGAGGGCTTCGATTCAGCCCGGGGGCTATATGTTGCGCGACTCCGCTCGGCAGGCGAGAGCGCATGAGTCACGTCAAAGGCGACCCCGGAGGTTCGCCGGGCACTGCCCGCAGTTGTCGGCTTCGGAGTGGGGGAGCGGGTGTCTGCGGATGGAATCCGCCCACAGTCGGTTGCCTACGCTGACGAGCGGGGGCCATAGTCCTCACGTTCGGGCACCGGACACTTGCTCGGGCCGCAGCCTCCGTTGCTCTTGTCGTAGTCGTTGCCGCAGTTGCCACCGCCATCACAGGCCACCCCATATCCAGTGGGATCGAACGGATTGACCGGATCACCATTGACGAACGCGTACGCATGAGCCGTGAGCGGATCGGTCTGAATCGACAGATCCTGGGCCGGCGCACCCATCTGGAAGTGGTCCGGCGAGAGGAAGCTGTTCTTGCTCGGATCGTAGGTTCGCGATCCGAGCTGATAATAGATTGAGCTCGGCGTCGTTGGGATCCATCGTGGGCGGAGGTGCCATGAGTCGGGATCAGACTGGAGGCCGGCGCACAGCGCGAATCACGCGTTCAAGGCGATGAAGTGGAACCTCACTGGGGCCCAGGAGCGCCCAAGCCATGACGAGGATGAGCAGGGTTACCGGCAGCCAGAGCGTTCGTTTGATCCGATGCTCGCGACCCCGGCAAGTACGGCGAGCAGTTTCGTCTCGTTACCTCGGTCGGCGTGCACGCGAACATGCAATTCGTGCGAACCGCGGCATGGTCAGTAGCAGCGACCGAGTGAAGTTGGTGCGGGACCATCGCGTCCGCGTGCCACGCAGCGTCCATCGGCTCGCGGGGATTTGAGCAGACGCATCCATCCGCATTCCTGGCGACTACCCATGACTAAGGCAGCAGCGGTGCCCCTAGGCCTGAGAGTTGACTGGGCGACTAGAGCTCGAAGATCGTTCTTCCGCCGAGCAATTGCGGTCTCCACTCGATCAAGGCATCAACGCTCGAGGCATATCCTGCGAATGCAACCCGACCTTCGGCGTGCACGAAGTGCTCGCCGATATACTCGCCGATCACGTGCCAGGACGGGGCTCCCATGAGGCGCACTAGGGGCTTGAGGACGATTGGACTACCAGACGATCCCGGACCCGCCAGTTCACTGAGCTCGTAGAGGTGCTGGCCTCGCAACCCCGGCATGGGGATCCCTTAGAGACCGACGAATCTGCGGTATTGCCGAGATGTGCGTGATGTGTTGCCTATTGGCGAACATATATGCTATAAGCGCCTTAAGCTGAGGGTCTTCAAATTCCGCTAAGGAGCACAATGGCGGTCCAAGTTAGACTGGAGGAGACGCCCCTGAATCCGACGCTCAACGTCGCCCTCTGCGGGTCGTTTCGCAGAGATTGGCAAGGGCTGGTGAGCACGTTCGAGACCTTGCGCGATCTCGGGCTCAACGTGGTGTCGCCGATTGAACTCGACTTTGTCAGTGAGAGCCATGGCTTCGTTTACACGCGAACAAGTGACGGTGCGACACCTGGCGACATCGAGGCGCGACATCTTGGCCTGATGTTGTCCGCGGACTTCGTGTGGCTCCACACTCTGGACGGATATGTGGGCAGCAGCGCGTGCCTCGAGATCGGGTTCGCGACTGCGGCCGGGATCCCGATCTTCACCTCAACCCTTCCAAGCGATGTGACACTCGCGGCCATGGTTACTTTAGTGCCGAGCCCGCACGCTGCAACCGAGGTAGTTCAGCGCGAACGTGTTGGGCGTCGGGGCGCTCCAATCCGAGCGCTGCAAGAGCATTACCGCCTGGTGAGTGCCCGCCGAGGATACGACGGCGAACGTCCAAATCAAATCATGCTGCTCTTGGTGGAGGAGATAGGAGAACTGGCGCGGGCAATTCGGAAGGAACTCGGGCTGCACCGCGATCGCCGTTACACGGCGGACTCGATGGCGGATGAGTTGGCCGACGTCCAGCTCTACCTCGTGCATCTCGCAAATGCCATTGGCGTGGACTTGGCTGACGCGGTCTCCACCAAAGAGATGGAGGTCGCACGAGGACGGGTTCCGGCGGAGCACGATTTGCCTTGACGTCCGATCTGTCGGTTAGCTTTGAGGAACTCCGTGAGGCGCGGCGACAGCTCGCGACTCAATGCAAACTGCATGAGACCAGTTTGCGCGGCTTCAAGGCGGACGGGCTCCCATGGTACCGCGTCAATGCGGGTGAGCCGTTGCCGGCGGCCACCAATGCAGGACGCGGCATGCGCCACTTGTCGACGAGCGCATCGTGTCTGCAGTCGTTGGGTGATCTTCCAACCGAGGATGATGCCGCCAAGAGACTGTGGCTCCAGCAGCTGATCGATGACTTCGCGCTGAGTGCGCTTGGTAGCGGCGTGAGCTGGGAGAGTGACGGGGCGGCGCAGACGTACTGTCGGGTGCGCACTTTGCCGATCATCCTTGAGCGGGCCGATCACTCCGTTTTCACACCTTCGACTAGGCGCCATGTGAGTGAGCTGCTGTGGTTCGCGTGGGCTCGTGTGGCCGCGGATAGCGGAAGACAGGGCATTGCCGAGCATGCCACTATCGGTGGTGGCGCGGGTACGCTTGCGGATGAGCGAACATACCCACCCAATGCATTTCTGTCGTACTGGGGTATGCGGTGTCTGCGCGGGGCACGAGAGCGTAAGGTCAAGGTGGGAACCAAAGGGGCGGGTGTCGCTGATCGCGCAGCGATCGTGCTCTTGTGGTGCCGTGCGACGCTGGGGATGCAAGTAGCACTGAGAGATAGCGGATCTGATCGATTCGACCCCCATCAACTCGCATGGGCACTAGCGACGATCGTTGAGTTCGGCGACCGCGATGAGATGCGCCAGGCAGCCACGCTCGCACTGGTCAAGGCAGGGCTTGCGGCCTTCTTTGGCGCCCAAGAGGACGCTGGTGGATGGCGGCGTGGGGAGCCGCTCTTTCACTATCCACTGGTCGGCAACGCGTACTGCTATACGTTTGAGACCTTAGGAGAGTTGATACGTCCTGCGCTTCGGCGTGACGCCGTCGAATATCGGGATCTGCTGCGCCCACATGCTCATCGTCTTCTCGTTGCCTGGCGATCAACGGAGGCTGGGCAACGACCGATCGCCGCTGGCGCCATGGGCTGGTGTTCGGAACATCATCCCCAGCAAACTGAACCCGAGGCCTGGGCGACGGCTGCGGTGTTCTCCTTTTTGCAATTGCTCTGGCGACTCGTCGGGTGCTGGGCGCGCGAGGCAGCGGCACGCACCCTTGAGGTAACGACTCCTCGGTGGCCCGAGGAGGGTGAGGCTCTGACGGTTCTTCGAAAGCGCGGGGACACGTGGCCGGTGGTCGATGGTTGGACTACAGGGAATCTACTCGCAGGACTTTTCCTGAATCCGATTCGCCACGGCAAGCAGCCAGGCGAGTGGCTCGAGCCCGATGCCCACCTCATCGGCGACTCCCAAGCTCGAGGGGCGATTTTGTTCGGGCCGCCGGGTACTGGCAAGACGACGCTGGTGGAGGCGCTGGCGAGTGCGTTGGGATGGGAGTACGTCGAGATCCAAGCGTCGCAGTTTCTGGCGGATGGCATGGCGAACGTGCCGGCGCGCGCCGATGCCGTTTTCAAGTCGGTGATGGAACTTGATCGGTGCGTGGTTCTCTTCGACGAGATCGACGAGCTGTTGCGCGAACGCAAGGACAGCGACCCGTTTGGCCGCTTCTTGACCACAAGCATGTTGCCTAAGCTCGCGAAACTCTGGGAGCAACGCCGAGTTCTGTATTTCGTCAATACCAACTGGATTGAGAAGACCGATAATGCGATCAAGCGCAGTCAGCGCTTTGATGCCGCAATCTTCGTTCCTCCACCGTCGCTCTCGGCAAAAATTGCCTTTCTGGGCGATTCGCTCAGCGCTAGGTGCAAACGGTCGTTGACCCACGAAGCGGTGAATACGGCTCTTGACGAGGGAGAGCCACTCGGATGGCTGGCGTTACTTCGCCACGACCAGCTGGCAACGGTTCGAAACGAACTGGGCCAAGGAGCCTCGGCTGGCAAGCAACAGCTCGAAACGGCGCTTGCGCGCCTGGGATCACAGCTTCTGGCGGCAGAGGTTAGTGATGGCGTTCCCACTCCGACGACGATGTTTCACGATTTTCAAGAAATGGGTCAAAGGGTGCAAATTGACGATCGAGCCGTACGCGCGGCTCTCTTGGACAGAAACGCTGCGGGCATGACGAGTGCGAGACTCCCAAAGCGCTTCAAGCCGCTCACGGCGTGGAAAATGCCAGTAGTGCTTCTGGAGCTCCCTCCGCGACTCCACGATCCGCAAAGTCTCGACTTCGGGACACGAACGCTCAGAGGGGACACGCTGTTGCACTTCCCGACGGTTTAAGCGATTAGCCGTCGTCGATTTCGGATGATTCCGTCCCAGGCAACCTTAATCTGCAGAGGGCGACCGCCGATCGTTCGAAAACGGGGTAGGGACACATCGAGAGGAGGTCCCGCGCACCCTCAAGTTCAACGGACCGGTACCTTCCCAGGGTTGAAGCTGCGCGTTCGAGCCCCGTCTCCCGCTGTCCTGGCCAGTGTCGATCGGGATCGGATCAGCCTTGACGGCCTCCTGCCGAACCGTGACTGCATAGCGGGGCGGGCAGAGAAGGGGGCGCGCTCCTCGGAGTGTTGATCCAGACGCGGACCCTACTGAGCCGATGGCAGTCGTCGCCGTTTCGTGGGAGGCCGCCCTCGCCGCTCGTGTAGCAACGGAGACGCCTTGGTGTACTCCAATTCGCTGAGGCGATCAAGTGCAAGCCTCACGATCTCACTCCGCGTGATCTGCCGATCCTCTCGCTCCGCGCAGCTTCTCCATTTGTTCATGAAGCGCCGATGCTCGGCCGTGATGTAGACGAATAGGCGAACGTTGTAGGGCGCAGCCATTTATGCTATTATAATGCTAATTATGGCGGCGTTGATGCACCACGCGGATGACGAGCGTCAGAGGCTTCGCCTCTTCACGCTCAACGTGTCGGGTCCGTCGCTCGAGCGAGCCAGCCGAATACTTGGATACTTGTCTGGGCTGGATCCTGACGTCATCGTGCTCACCGAGACACGGGGGGCGCCCGGAACGCGCTTGCTCCTCGACGCATTTCGCAGCAGTGGCTATACGGTTATAGCCCCGACCGATCAACTGATCGGGGAGCGAGGGGTGGCGATCATCCATCGCGTGCGGTCGCTCGTCGTGACTCACGATGTCCGCACGCCCGATCTGGCCTATCGATTGCTGATCACCGAACTCGGCGACGAGGCACCGATAGCTCTGGTGGGAGCGTATGTCCCTTCGCGTGATGCTTCGGCGGAGAAGATCGAGCGAAAGCGATCGTTTCTCAACCAGATGCTGGACCTTCTGCGGACGCTGTCTGCTCACGAGCACATTGTTCTCATGGGCGACTTCAACATCGTCGACCGAAATCACGTGCCGAGGTATTCGAGCTTCCGTTCATGGGAGTACGAGGCCCTCGCCGCGATCCGAGAGTGCGGCCTCGTCGAAGCGTTTTCAGAGTTGCATCCAGACTCGGCGGCGTACAGCTGGTATGGGCGCACAGGCGATGGTTATCGATATGACTATGGATTCGTGTCGCGCCCTCTGGTCGGCGAGCTTTATGACTGCGAATACGTCGACGCGCCGAGGCACCTCGGAATCAGTGATCACTCGGGGCTTCTGATGACAATTCAGCCTAGCTGTACTGGAGTGCTTGAGATCGCAGCGCCACGGGCGGAGCGGCAGGCTGTTCTGCTTTAGACCTCCGCGAACCGACACGACACCTTCACTCCGCGCCTAGCCTCGAGGACCGCAGCCGAAGAGTTACAGCGTGCTATTGAGCCGGGCGATCTCGACCAGCAGGGTTGTGCTCTGGGACGCCGGCAGCAATCGGTTCGATCGAGCAAGGTCTGGCGTCGCACCGGCCACGACACGCCCTGGCGGCGAGTTCTACGCTATCTGGATGGGGCACTTTAGCGAACTCCAGCTTCTTGAGGAGGCTCGCGGTTGGAAATCGGCGGGGGACCGATCGGTGTGTTCGGCCCATTTCGCCGAGCCCGCCATCGCGGGATATATCAACGATGAGGGAACACTCACGCGCTGTTCCTACTGCCCACGCCAGGGATCGAGATTAGTCGCGATGCCTCTCGATGACCTTCTCGAGTACATCGCCGAGAGCGTGTGGTCCGAGTACACCAACTCCGATACTCTGCCGCGTGATGAAGGGGAGATCCTCTTCGAAACCCCGCTGGATACCGCTGGTGTGTTGATGAATGAGGGGCTCGAAGCGGAGGAGGAGGTGCTCGACGACATTATTCGGGCCTTCGGTGACCGCATGTGGTGCCGGCGCGATTGGGAGCGTCTGCCACCTGAGTTGCGGCTTATTGGCGGTTGGGCTGATCTCAAGGCGACCGTTATCAAGAGCCCGTACCTCTTCCTCCTCGAAGACAACGACCGTTACGAGTCTACCGACCTGCCCGATCCCGACGACATTCCGCCTGGCCAAATGCTCCGCGAACTCGAGGAGGGCTGCCTGCGTTGGTGACCGACTGGGCTGCAAGCCGACCGGTCGCGCGGGCTCGCTGTCATCCCGCGGCTGAATTGGTGACGGACGCCAATAGCCTCGGACCGCCGGCGCCCGAACAGGCCACTGCGCAGCGGATGAGTCCGGACGGGGTGGTCATGTTCTATGGCGCTGCAAATGTGGCAACGGCAATTGCGGAGGTCGAAGCGCACGCGGACGTCCGATGCAAAACGACGAGCGTCGGTCGCTTCCTTCCGCAACGGTCACTCAGAGTGATCGATCTCACCGACCTCCCTGATATTCCGAGCATGTTCGATGTCGATGGAAGGCACCGGCGGCCGTTTCTGCGTTTCGTGAGTCACTTTGCTGAGGACATCGCTCGACCAGCGCCTGCGTCGGGCGCGGCCGCGATGTACGTTCCGACCCAGATCGTCACCGAGTACATCCGTGATCACGTTCGTGACAATAACGGGCACCGGATCGATGGGCTCATATATTGGTCGTCCGTTCGAGCGGGGTCACGGTGCCTGGCACTGTTTGCCGGAAGGGATGATTGCGGGGACCTCGGAGCGGATGGTGATGAGGAACACCCCGCGCTCCTCTGTCTGGACAGGGACTCGCTACGCACGCGACGGCGCCGACTATTTGCTGGCAGCGACCCGAGTCCCGCGGGATAGCGAATCGCTCCTTCGCGCCAATCGACCCCTTCGGCCCGCTGACCCAAAGGGCATCTAGCGGACGGCGAGGATGCGGGCGGGTTCTCTGAAGCAGGGGCGCTCATCGGGCTCCCGGCCTCCATTCGACTATCCTCTGGGTATGCCTCTTTTACAGGCTGAGCGACTTAGGTGATTCACCCGCTCCCGATGCACGGCGCGTCCCCCGCGGAGGTGGGAGTGCGGCGGATGACGTCGGCGGAGCATCACTCATCGTGCTATTTTCGCACTGGCCCGGCACTAGGCACCCGGAAAGCGCTGATCCAGATCACCGAGCGATGCAACCTCCACTGTGCGCACTGCTTCGTGTCGTCAACAGCGAACGGCCGAGACCTGACGTTGGATGAGATCGATGAAGCGTTGATGCCGGTGTTGCATAAGACGGCCGTTCAGCGAGTGACACTTACCGGCGGAGAACCGTTTGCCCACCCGGACCTTTTCGCGATCGTCGATCGCATGCGGGCGATGACCAGCGTGACCATCTGTACTAATGCAACACAGATCGATGCGGCCTCCACTCGCCGGCTTGCTGCGTACGAGAACGTGCACCTGAATGTGAGTATTGATGGGTTCAACGCCGCGACTCACGATCGGCTGCGCGGCCAGGTTGGAGCATTCGCATCGACCATGGAAGGGCTTACTCGACTTGCTGAGTTCGGCCTTGTGAAGGGCATCTTGGCTACCCCGACGGCAGCGTCAACGCCAGAGGACTTTGTCGAGCTGTGTCGGCTTGGCGATCGGGTGGCTGCCGAGTACGTCCTCATGAACCCGCTCTCGCCACTCGGGCGGGGGGTGGGGAGCGCTCGGAAGCTCGGAGCGACCAAGGAAACGATGCGGGCGATCGCGGCTGGGGTTGAGCGGGCCGACGACCTCCAGGTCGAGCCCGTCTTCATCCGCTTCCCGGCCTCGGGTCGCACGCTCTCGGGGTGTGCGGCCGGCGACATCTATTACGTCTTTGCCGACGGGGACGTTGCCTACTGTCCGTACCTGGTCTTTGCTGCTCGCGCCCCGGGTTCCGCTCACGCGCCCGAGACCTTCCTTGCGGGGAATATCTTCCGCGATGCGGATGTCGCTGCGCATCTCTGCGCCTTCAATGCCGAACGGGACCTGCAGGTTGGGGCGAACTCCACGTGTCGCAGCTGCGACGTTGCTGCGGGTTGCGGGAAGGGGTGTCCAGCCGCCGTAGTGGCGGCGGGCGGGCGCCTTGGTGCCCACGATTCAGGCGTTTGCGGTCGATGCTAGGCGACTACCCATGGGTGGCCGAGATGTGGGGCACCTCAGCGCGCATAGGAGACCCGGGATTGCTCATCGCGATCGAGGGACCGCACGGGTCAGGCAAATCGACCACGGTCAAGGCGCTCGTTGACAGGCTGACGACGAGCGCGACTGATCGCGTGGCTACGAGGGAGCCGACACCCACCGAGCTTGGGGAGTTCGTTCGTTCGGCATCAGAGTGGATTCAGGGATCCGCTCTTGCCGCCCTGATCGCAGCAGATCGGTGGTTCCACGTCGAAACGATCATTGCCCCAGCATTGCGACGGGGAGCGATTGTGGTTTCCGACCGCTACACTCCGTCGTCGCTCGTGCTGCAGACGATGGATGGCGTGTCGCTCGCCTACATCGTGGCTGTAAATCGAGGGATCCCAGCCCCCAGCTTGACGATCTTTCTGGACTGCCCCCTCGAGGTTCTGGCCGAACGGCGCGCACGCCGGCAGGGATCGACTCGCTTCGAGCGAGATGGCGACATCGTCGAGGAGGTCGCCCTGTACCAGAGCGTGGCCGGAGGAGTGCGGAGGCACTCACCGGATCAGGCGATGGTCTTCGACAGCTCGGCGGAAGCGCCGGATCAAATAGCACACGCCGTGATTGCTCGTGTCGATGCGTTGCGCTCAGATGGAGGACAAATTAGATGAAAGTGCTGACGCTCAACGTCGCCAATCCATCGCCGGCCAAGGCCGAGAAGCAGTTGGCATGGCTCGCGGCGCGTGACGACGACCTGCTTGTGTTGACGGAGACCGGGCCCGGACCTGGCAGCCAGGCGCTCGCTGATGCGCTCGCCTTTGCTGGGTATGCGACCTGTTGGGAACGCCCGCCCGCGGACGAACGGGGCGTGCTCATCGCCAGTCGGTTGGAGATCGGTGCAGTCGCACCACGGCTATCCTATCTTCCATGGCGGGCATGTGCGGCTCGTATCGGGAACCCCGGCATCTTACTCATCGGCGCTTATGTGCCATCCCGCGATACCTCCGAGGACAAGACTGCGCGAAAGCGGCGATTCATGACCGAACTGTGCAGTTGGCTCGACGCCCAGGCTGGTCATGACGATCGACTGATCCTCGGTGATCTCAATGTGGTCGATCGGCAGCACATCCCTCGATACTCCTTCTTCCAAGAGTGGGAGTATTCCTTTTTCGATGTGCTGACGAACTGGGGACTCGTCGATGCTTTTCGGCTGACACACCCGGGTGGCCAAGAATACAGCTGGGTCGATCGGGCAGGATACGGCTATCGATACGACCATACGTTTGTTGAGGGCTCAATCACCGATGCGGTGACAAACTGCTCATACCTTCAGGAGACCAAGCATGAACAGCTGTCGGATCACGCTGCGATGAGCGTGGAGATAAGTATCCTTGATGAGACGCAGCGGCGTCAGATCGGTCGCCTGATGTCACGACAGCCCGTGCTCTTTTAGCTGGCGCTCGTTGGTCGCCGCCGAAGGTCAGCCCGTCGTCGGCTAGAGAATCCGGCCTTCGTCAAGCCCGAGGACTACATGTGGGGCGAAGAGCTCGCTGCGGGTGTGCGAAAGGCTCAGCTGCAACTTCTCGTTGGGCCACCGTCGCTTCTCAGATCTGAGGCGTTCGACTACCTTCCAACGGAATGCTTCGAGGCGCGGCGAAACAGGCTCAGGGAATGCGTCCCAGAGTGTGTCGAACAGTGGAATCATCAGGTTTTGGTACATCCCGGGGTGGTACCTCCCTTTGCGCACGACACAGACTGCTGATTTCGCGAGATAGCCATGTGCAGTCTCCTCAGATGGCCGGGGCAACCGAAGTTCTGAGCCGGCGAAGGAACGCTGCTGATCAAAGCGTTTACCCGGCCAATCGGGACGGAAATCCCACATGCTTTCGACATGTCGTTGTCTGCTCTCAAACGCGATCACTGGACGACTTGTCAAGAGCAGGTGGTCAAGTTCGTCACGAGAGAAGACGTGAAGGCTGAGGACGTAAGCACCCAGCAGCCCGGTCCCGGCCATCATGGGATCCGGTTGGCCACGCCACAGCGGCAGCTTGTGGCTGAACATCCGCGATTCACCGACTTTGAGTGTCTTGAAGGCGTCAACCCGCCGACGCAGGTCGGCGACATCCTCGGGCAGGGTTCCAACCAGCCGTGCCAAACAGTCCGCCACGTCGTCGAGCTGTCGATAGTCATCGAGTATGAGCACCAGGTCGGTATCACTGGCCTTCTCCGGCTCAACGTCGCCGGGCACGTCGTCGCGAGGTTCGAGTGAAATACAATGCGATCCGACAGGATCGCGAGTTGGCTTTGTTCGGCCCCAATTCGCACCGCGCACGTTCATAAAGCGTCCGTAGCTCAGGGAACCCCCTAAGACCGCTGCACACGCGACAGGTTGGAGGGCGCGCTGCGCCCTGTCAAGATCGCGAACGCGACGGCACGTTTCAAGTGCGGCTTCAAAGGGAGTCGGGCGGCGACGCTGGGCTCCTCGCGGGCTGTAGGCCGAAAACCGAGGGCCGCCGACCCGAGCCCGCAGACCGATAAGTCTTTGGTCGAAATACAAGCGCAGCATTGCGTCATCTGCAGAGGCCGCGTCCTCGTCTACTCTCGAGAAGACAAGCCGAACATCGCCCGCGAGGGTCGGCTCGCGTCCGTGATAGTTGCTGAAGACGCGGCCTAATACCTGGGCGAGGTGGCCGGATATGACGTCTGGAAGATAGGTCGCGTCTCGGTCGTTGATGATCGAGCAGATCTGACGGTAGGCGCCTTCGACCCGACCCCAGTCCGCGCGAGCCTGCGGCTCTGCAGTCTCGACCCGGCCTTCCCGGATCCCAGCATCCGTCACGGCTCGGAGCATAGCGCCGGCCTGCGGCGTCTGATAGAGCTCTCTCGGCTCGTCGGGCCGGCTCGATGCCACGCATCGCCCCCTCTATTTGTTAGCATATGTGCTAATATCACATGGCTAGAGCTTTCCGAATGCGCAACTATGGAGTATACGTTCCTCGAGAGCGCGGCCAACCGCACAAGCTTCCGCACGTGCACATCAAGTACCGCGGGCGGTTGATAGCGTCGGTCTTTCTCCTGACCCTCACGGTCTACGGGCAACACGAAACACTGCCGGAGGATTTACTGGAGCGGCTTCGGGAGGCTCAGGCGGAGATGCTTACGATGTGGGTGGAGTTGAACGATGGCGACTGATACCGGGCCGCGCCCGTGGCTGGACAGTGGATACGCCGATGTTGTGGGCGCGCGCAATGCCGATGGTGACCTGGAAGTCGAGTTCGCCGACGGCGACGTGATCCGGGTGCCCGTAAGCACGTTCGGCATCTCGGGGAGCGACTTCAGCGTCGGCTTCGACCCCGAGGAAGCACTCAGCGTACGGGTCACAGCATCTTCTGGCGAGCCTCGGGAAATCAGTTGGACCCAGCTGCGGTCGGCGACCGATGCAGCATTCGCACAGGAGATGCGCCAGCGCGACACGGAGGAGTCGCGCAGGCTAGGCTTGCGGTTGCGAGCTTTGCGCGAAGACCGTGATCTGAATCAACGAGATCTGGCGGCACTCGTAGGCATGTCCGCACCACAGCTGTCCAAGATTGAAAGCGGGGTGTTTGACCTCCGAGTCTCGACCGTGCAGACGCTTTTGCGGACGATGGGGGCCACACTTGCAGACATCACGGGGCCCGATGCTGTGGAGGTTTCAAGGAGGGAGATACGCAAGCGAGCCGAGCAGGCAGGGGTGCCCGGTGAGGTGACCGATCGACTTATCGCTCGCACGGAGCGGGGTTCACTCGTGGACGTGATTACGCGTTCCTTTGGTTGGACGAAGGAGCAGCTGGTGGCGGGCGTGCCTCGTCTGCCCCGCGTTGCAAGCGCAGTGCGTTTCCGGGCCGTTCGCAAGGGCAACCCGGAGGAATCCCCGTTAGTCAACCTCGCCTATGAAGTGGCTCGGATTGTCTGCGAACATGCCACTCTCCCTCCATATTCAGGTGTGCCTACAGATCCTTCTCAGGTGCGCGACGATGCGCTCGACGCCAACGGGCAGATCAGCTTGGCTTCACTGGTTGAGTGGTCGTGGGATGCCGGCATTCCGGTCCTCCCTCTCTATGGTCGAGGCGCGTTCGTTGCTTCCGCATGGACGGTCGAGAACGTGGCAGCGATTGTCTTAAAGGAATCGCGCGAGGTCGCAGTCTATTGGCTGTTCGACCTCGCCCACGAGCTCGGCCACGTGGCGCTCGGACATCTGGAGGGCGGTGGAATGGTTGATGCCGAGTCGCTTCAACTCGATAAAAGCCTCGAACTGGACGAGGGTGACGCGAACGAGTTTGCCCTTCAACTCCTGCTCCCCGACTACAAGGATCTCGTCCGTTCAGTCGAGCGGGATACCCGAGGCGACTACCTGCGATTCAAAGGAGCGGTCGCCACGGTGGCCAAGAAGGCCAACGTGAGTCCTGGGATTCTTGGAATGGTCGCTGCCTATGCGCTAAAGGAAATTGGGCAAGACAAGGATCGCTGGGGATCAGCGAGTAACCTCGCCCGATCGGAAGGTCTTGGGCGTGCGATGGTTCAGGAGAGTGCTCGGAGGCACCTGGCGCTCGATGGATTATCAGAGGCCGAAGCGACCATGCTGGACGCCTTGGTGCTCTTGCCGAATGAGGGTACAGCGTGAGTGTGCGGCTGGTTGGCGCGTGACCGCCACCGTAGGTCACGCTATGGCAGGCGCGTTTAGCACGCAGGCGACCCGTTTCGAACTGCCGAGGTTAGCCCGATCATCCTGCGCGAGTCTGATCGAACGAGACTTGTCTTCCTGCCAATGCTCGTTGACAACGCCAATAATGCCGACGAAGCCGTCCGCGGCACGTTCATGTATCAGCGCCAACGCTCAGGCGCGACGACCTGG
Organism: Candidatus Dormiibacterota bacterium; assembly: GCA_003162415.1. Classification (GTDB taxonomy): domain Bacteria; phylum Chloroflexota; class Dormibacteria; order Aeolococcales; family Aeolococcaceae; genus Palsa-851. The sequence goes on along the minus strand of PMOL01000013.1, from coordinate 298,733 downwards.
GAGAACCTCAAGGCGATTAACCCGAGCTTTCTCAAGGAAGGGGAGGGCGTCCGCCTCGAGCTTGGATCGGCAGAAGTTCTTGAACTGTCCCGTGCTCTGAATCAGCGGTATCAGCTGGTCTCGACACAAGGGATTCCTGCGGGGCCGCGCGACTGGGTGACGCTCCCGTGCACGCCGGTCACCGATGAGGTCCGGGCTATCTTCACAGAACCCGATGTACGCAGCGGTACATCGACATCGCTGAAGGCGAGATCAGGTCGTCGGCCCGTCAGGAGTGGTGATTCGCTGAGGGTGGGCGACAGCCTGCGCGAAAAGATTGATGCAGGACTTCTGTCTTCGGGTTACGGGATCGTCGTTCTGAGTCCACACTTTGTCGGCCGGGGCATGACGTGACCTTTGAGCAGGTGCGATCGTTTTCCCCAATCTTGGCCGGCCGTATGGCGATCTCATCCTCAGGAGGGATTCCCGCGGTCATCGATGCGCTCATGCTGGCCATGAAGCTGCTGCGCCCGAAGTGGACCCACGGGTTTCCCGAGGCGCATCAAGGCAAGGTATGGATGCGAATCGTCGCCGCGTCTGAGAGGGAAGGAGTCGAGCATCGTATCCACATGCGGTGGGGACTTTGGACGCGCGAGTGGACGGAAGCTATACCCGCGAACGGACAGATCTTCTCGTTTGCCAAGGGAGAGGGATGGGCACCCGCTCTCTTCGTTGATGTCAGTCCATCAGCTAGTGTGTCCTTCGGATTTGGCAGCGCGGGCGACGGTGCGATCGATATCAATGACGACTGGGTGCATCACATGTAGGTTGCTCTGGCATATCGCCGTTGAGAGCTTATGAGGGTCGAGTCCGCGCGAAGATGCTTCGAAACAATGCCGCGGTTGCGCTGCTGTGTGGTGGACACGAACTGTGGCGTACTTACCACCGTCGGAGGAGAACTACTGACGCAGCGTTCTGCGAGCGCGTGGGTGGGTACAGGGGAGCCGAGCGATCGACGTTAGGATGGCTACCGTCCACTAAGATCGATTTGGCGATGGTGACTTGTGAAGACCACGTGGTCGCGCTCGAAAATGGGGGTGGATAGACATCCTGAGGGGTTTATCGGGCGCGCCTGAATACAAAAACCGACCTTCACCAATTTGAGGTGCGCTTGCTCAGCGCGACTACCAATCGCGGGCGGACCATTATTGAAAAGTTCGAAGATGAGGCGGAATTGTCCACGTTCGCCGTCGTATTGCTAACGGCTGATGCACAGTGAGCTCGCCGAAAATGCGAATGGACCTCTCCAACTGCTCGTTTTGCCGTCTGGTCAATACCGGGAGCACGCGGCCTTGTTCATCGACAATATCGAAGCATATGAGGTTCTGTTTCGCGAGAAGGCCGACTGGGATCAGGTAAACGCCGTTCGTAAGCACCGACTCGCAGTCTCGGAACAACGGCCAGTCTGGTACGGTGAAATCCACGCTGATGTGGCGCTGGATGCGTCGATCGTCGACAAATTCGATGGTCTCGACGATACGATGAACCCAGAGGGCTCGATGGAGTACGAGATCCAGAATGGATTGTCCTAAGACGGCGTATCCTGCCGAGTCCCAGACGGCTGTGGTAAGAGGAAGTGCTTTCGGCTCATCGCCTTTGGAAGGGTGAGGCGTTGACACGGCGACGCTAGCGTAACAGGACCTGAAAGTGTCGTCTTGACGGATCGAGGGCGCTGCTGCAGGGGTTTGGCGTCGGCGTTGAGCAGGCCGATGCGATTGGCCGAAGGCTCGGACCGACGACGACCCATCGGCGGGTGACGTTGTCAGTGCCGGCAGGTTGGGTGCTTCGCATGTATTCGTCGTCGGCGTCCCCTGAGGACTGGAAGCGGGCCTCAGTAGATTCGGGTCCCCTCTAGTCGTGGGGTCCCCGGAACCTAGGGCAAGTGTCGCTCCTCCAGGCAGTGGTTGTCCGGCGATGACCGTCGAGTCTCGAGCGTGGTTTCCGTCGGATCGCGCTCGACGTCTCTAATCGAAGGCTCTGACACCACTGCTGCAGGACGTAGGCTAGGCGAGGAGGCGCTTATCCGAGGCCAATGTGTCTCAGCAACGTGTCTGGGCATTACACCTAGCCGTCCGGTCCTGCCCATCGTCAGCTGCCCCACGTCAAGACACGCAACCGCCCGTAGGGCCATTGTCCTCGGAACTGTCCTCGGCACCGGCGACGGGGGTCCGCGGCTGCTGAGCCGACGCGTCAAGCGTCTGACGCCTACTGCGATACCGTCGATACCTATCGCGATACCGTCCCGGCGGCCCCGCCGGCTCCTCAGCCGCGGATACCACGCTCCGCCACAAGTCGTACAGTTTTCTCAATTCGTCTTGAGCGACCGACAGGTTTCCCTGTCGCTCAATGCCGCCCAGGAACTCCTTTGCGGAGACATCGAGCAGTAGATATCCTTTGGCGGCCTGATGGTGGTCAGACACATGCGCGGCACGACCGACGGTGGCTGCCGCCGCTGACACCACGGCAGCCAGAAAGGCAAGGGCAGGAGCCACCCAGGAGGGCGCGAACTGCCTTAGCCCGACAAAGCCAGCTGATGTTGCCAAGGCTGGGACGAGGATCAGAAGCGACATATCTAGGACGTGCCAGGGATATGCCACGGCACGGTGTTCGTAAACGCCGAAACGAGCAGCATCGAGGATTACCTCGGCCTCTTCACGCATCGCTTCACGCCACTCAGACGGAGACTGTTGGCCGCCCAGGCTCATGGCCGTCTTTCCCACTTTGAAGTTGTCCGATTTGCACGGGGAGCGCCGTCAGTTGAGCGTGGATTCCCTCAACTGATCGGCTCCCTCGCGATCTCACCGTAAGGAGGGTACACGGATCGCAGGCGTAGCCACCAAGGCCGCTGTAGCTCCGCCCGGGGGGTCGCAGCCTACAACAGCGATGAGGCGCGCCAGCGGAAAGCCCCGGGAAAATGATGGCCTACCCCGAATCGTCTTCATCGTCAGGTCCTTGGTCCCGCACTGGGACGTGCACAGATGTGCGCTGTCCGTCTGAGCCATCTCGTCGGGTTAGAGGGTGGTGTCCACAGGGGACGAGAGCGGTGTGGCGGGAATGTCGATGCCACGGCTGCCAGACGCAGCCTCGGCGCCCTTCGGAGGCGCCTGAGGGCGCCCGCTCTCGAACATCGGAGATCTCGCTCTACAGCTACAATCGGCTGGCAAGTCTGTCGATCGAACGGCAGATGGAAGGAGGAGTCAGATGGCTATCCGAGTCGTTCACCCCGACCCCAAGACGGGCTCGTTAGTCCGTGGCACGCTGTGGATCAAAGATCGTCATGGGATCCTGCTGACACGCCAAGGAGTTGGGACCCTTCACGAGGATGATGACAACGCCTTCCCATTCCCGCTCGCAGCCGATATGTTAGTCGTCGACACACGCGACCTGGCCGGACGCGCGGGACCGGCTCAATTTGAAGCCGACACGTTTCTACGGCGCGCGAGCCAAGCGATTCGCGAGGGGAACGGTACGGTGACGCTCGACACGAACCATGCCCACGAATGGGGTTTCATCGACCGCGTCGAACCATGAGTAACCCCACCACCTCAGGTTCACCGGCGGAGCCCCACGGAAACGCGGCGGGAGTCACCCCGAGTGCCCCAACTCAAAGTGGGACGGCGGGAGACGCGACGACAGAACGCGATCCGGCCTACAACGTAGCTGTGCCAAACGCCGTCATTCCCGCTTTCTATTCAGGCATCGTCGCTCGAGCCGACGCTGCGCGAACCCGCGCCCAAAGCGCCTACACGATTGCCAGCGGGGTGGCGGTGGGTTTGATCGGTACCGCGATACTTGGTCAACTCGATCAGCAGCCAATATGGGTTCGCATTCTCGGGATGGGTTCGATCGTCGCTTGGGCTCTCGTGGCTGCAACCTTTGTCTACGCGATCAGCGTGCCGACGCAGACTCCGCCGAAGCCGCACACGATTGTCGGTGTCGACGCCGCTGTGAACGAAATCATCAGGCTTGCAACGGTAGAGAAGAATAGTGTCGAGAAGCGATCCAGCATGGCACGACGTGCGGCGATCGCCTCGACGCTGATCACTCTCGCCGCACTTGGCGGCGTGATATTCCATCCGCCCGAGACGATACCTGCGGTTGTGGTCATAACGTCGGCGGAGGTAGCCACGGCGCAGCAGGCATGTCCGCTGGTCACCGAGCGAATCCAAGGGCAAGTCGAAGTCAGCACGCTGAACAGCGATTTTCTCGTGGTGATCCCGAATCAGTCGCTCTGTGGCGGACCGGGCGACGCCTTGCGCATCCCGAGTGCGTCCGTAGTCGCAGAGGAAGCCAATCCTTCCGGTGGCAACTTTCCGTTCCCTTGAGAGCGCGGAAGATTGGGCTCGAACCCACCCCGAATCGCGTGAAACCTACGCGCTTTCCCTGAGCCACGCCTCGGTCTCCGCGTGCATCGGGCCGGCGGAACTGCACGTGATCCGTAGTGGCGGGGCAGCTCTGTGGCGTCTCGGGGATAGCTTCCGTCTCGCCGCTGATTAGAGTAGGCGGCGACGTCGGGGCCGGTGCCACATATATGTCTACGGCAGCGTATAGCTTACCGCACGTGCTGCCGTAGGGCCTAGTCTGGCTGTAATACCCGACCTGTATGAGCACGGCCACCGAGCTCACCCGGCTGACAAATACGACGTAGTCTCGTTGGGCGCCAGCCACCTCAATCGCCATATGCGCTGAGAGAAATTGCACACAGGGGTCGGAAACGTCCCTTGCGGTGATCGTGAGCTGGGCCTCGCCATGCAACGGTGCTCGCACGACCGCGATGCTTACTGGGTCCGGGATTGAGCCAGGCAAGAAGGCGTGGCTATGGTCAAAAGGGACGGCCTTGCAGCAGGAGGGTGGGTCTACTACGAGCCCGCCTGACGAGGGATTTTGGAGGCGGATGCACGGCTCCGGTCACGAGCACAACCCGGCCATCGCTAATGTGAATCGCCCAGGGCGATTCACATAGCGCGGGTCGAGGCATTCGCAGCCGGGCCGCTTGAGGATGGTGGTCAACCATCGTGGGTGTGGCCCATTGAGGACGTTCTTCCCCACCATGTTCGCCGCAGACGTGAGATGCACGTCGCCGCCCATCACGTGCTGGGCAAGGTCACCGGCGAGGAGTACCCCGGGTGCGGCCGACAGCATGGGCGCGCTGACCGCGGGCTCGGCCGGAAGCGGTCGGAGTTGGGCGCAGACCCTCGCGACGAGATCGCCCCCCTGCACTCCGCGCAGCTGCTCGCGATCGTCGAGGCTCAGGGCGTTCAAGACATGCTCCGGGAGCGGGGGATTGTCAGCGACCACCGCGTTGAGCAGCGTGGCCGAAATCCCCAGACATCGAGCCGTGGTAGCGAGCGGGTCGCCAAGCAATGTGCCGCCGCATGTATGGTGCTCGAACACTGGCCGGGAGCTTTGTAGTGCTCGCCATCTCGACTTCATATCCCCGCAGATCGTCGGAAGTGTTCTAGCCTCCGTTGCACGATGCAGGATCCGCCTCAGCCCACCTTTAAGCCGCACGAGCCGGGCACATACGTCTTTGAGCAGGGGGTCCGACGACTGTACGTCCCCGCGGTGCTGATCGCCCTCGCTTTCCTCGGAGCTGGTTACGCGCTCGGGCGAGGCGGGACGGCCGGGCTCGTCATCGATGGATGCGTCGCCGTCGCCCTGCTTTGCCTGCCTATTCTCGACAGAACGCGGCTCAACCCAGACAACTGGCTGAGCGGCTACTTTGGTGAAAAGATGGTTGCGGCGCTCCTCGAGATGCTCCCTGAATCCTTCCAGATTCTGCACGATATCACCGTAGCTTCGCATGGCAAGAAATCCAACATCGACCACGTGGTGGTAGGGCCTACTGGCATCTGGGTCATCGAGACGAAGAACTGGCGGGGCCGATTTGAGCAACGAGGTGGAGACCTCTTCTGCAATGGTGTCCAGCGGACGAGCGCAGTGGATCAAGCCGTGGCGAGGGCAACGACGGTTCGCCACGCTCTCGATGCGGCTGGATGCGGCGTCGGGTGGATCAACGTCGTGGTCGTCTCCACCAAAGCGCGCGTCCCGAATGGTCGAATCGACTTTCCCAGAGCCACCGTCACGGGGGCGTCGGACTTATTGCCGCTGATCCGACCCGGCAAACATATACTGACAGCAGGCGCGGTCGGCGCCGTCGCATCCGTACTCGGACACAGCAAGAATTAGGGATTCGCTCCCTGGGCATTACGGCTAGGCGCGCATGGCCAGCCGGGCAACCGAACGGCCCTTCTGGTCAGTCCGTCCCGATGCTATTCGAACTAACACCGTCACTGGTCACGTAGTCACTCCAACCGGGTTGCGTGTCATAACACGTGTTCGTCGTCAGCGTCTCGGTATTGGAGCTCAACGACGTGGAATCGCGACCATAGGACACACCCTCCTCGACGCAGTACCAGGTCACCGGTCCGGTGGGAAAGCTGGTGAACGTGAAGTTCATCCAGTTGCCGTACGGCGCTGGGTTGCTCCCCCACCCGATCGAGACCGCGCCGTTCGATCCGACACCACCAGGCCCGCTGAATCGCGGGCGCCCCGCGTTCCGCCGGAACTAGGAAACCTGTTTCCTATTCGAACTGCCTAACGATGCCACCGCGCCTTGGGGCGGGTTACAACCCCGATCCGAGCGGTTCCTATGGCCCGAGTGCTGGACTGGCTTGCCGCCAGGTAGGAGGGAAGCCAGTCGAGAGCGTGGGTTAGGAGACCGCGATCACCACGCACGCCGCCACAGCAAGGGCGACTAGAAGCAACGCCGCAGCCGACTCGGCTGGCATCGTCAACTCAGCAGCGAACGCCGACCCATCGGTCTTGACCTTCGCGAAGCGGAGTGATGCCATAGCAGGCTGAGCGACGCGATGAACCAGTTTGCCGCTGACGAGGGTGGGTTCAACCCGGACGACTATGCTGTGGTTGTGACCGCGGTGACGGCACTCGACGAGCAAATCGGGCGGGAGATGTCACGGCGATCGCCCGTACAGCCACCGGAGCGCCGGGACATCTCGGCGTAGGAGGAGTTGGCTCGGCCACGGGCTTGCAGCAAGCGGCACCATTTCAGTACGGTCGCGGAATGGAGCGCGGAACCCGAGCGGTCGAAGCCGTTATTGGGATTGCCGTCTGCGGAACGCTGGCCTCCGTCGCAATCGGCGGCAACATTGCTGCTAGCTCCGTGCCCAATGCGCGCCCCTGGTTTCTAGCCGCTTCGCTTTGGTTCGCATTGGCAATCGTCGTATTCGTGTTCTATTTCGGCATTCATCCACTCCTCGTGCATCTTGACGCGTGGCGTATCGACAAGCTCTCGGTTCTTCGGTCAACGCGGGCCGCCGCTGCTCTTCGTAGTCAGTCGGCTCGGGCGGCCAACCTGGCGGCGGCGCTACTCCCCGGACCGTCGACCGCATCCGCCCCGACGGCGTCCGCTACCACGACGGGCGGCCCTCTGTCGATAATCTCGGCCATCTACGGTGCAGGCGATACGTGGGTGAATGTCAAGCACTACATCGACCCATGCGTATCCGACGCGGGTTGGGTGACGATAAATGTGGACAACGACACCTTTGGTGGTGACCCTATCGTCAACTGGCCGAAAAGATTGAAGGTCACGTACCGGGTGGGTTCGGGCGGAGAAATGACTATTGAGATTCCCGAGGGCGGGCAGTTGTCGATACCGTGAGGGTCATTGAGTGAACTGGAATACGCTTGTATCGGTCGCCATCGGCGGTGGCATCGGCGTGGTCGGCGGGGTTGTAAGCACCGTCCTTAGTCATCGCTATTCGCACGCACGGGACCGTGCGGTGGCGACTCGGAATGCATACGTGAAGATACTGGTTGGTGCGCGGGGCGGCGAGCGGAAGATTCGAGCAGCAGCACGAGTAGATGCGCGCCCGCTGGTGTCGCAAGAGGCGATTACGGACCTACTGGAAGCTCGCGCATGGTGCTTGTTGGCTTCCGAGGAGGTCCGTAAACAGTACTACGCGATTTGCGAGCGCCTCATCGACTTCCGTAAGACAAGCGAGGTAGCGGAATATTGGAATCAGCACGACGACGTCATGAACACGTTGCTCACGCTCGAAAAGACAATGATTGCTGACCTATCCGAGTAGGGCAGGGCAGCTCCGGCACTAAAAGGGCAGAGCCGAGCGTTCCGAGCCTGACCCGTCGTACCTCTACGCCTTTTCGCCGTAGAAGGTCAAAATGCGCTCGATTTGAGCTTTCGCGAGCCGCTTCATTTCGGCCGACGCCTTCGCGTTAGCCAGAATGGCGCGAAGCTCGCGAAACGCGTTGTCGAGCGTCATGTTGATACCCATAGGTATCTCCTGGTCGCATCGACCGCCCCGGAGAGCCGCGCAAGGGGTAGTCTCGCCTGGACTACTCCCGGCTTAGGTGGCCGTAACGTCACCCGGCCATCAGACAGGCAGTCGACGCCGCGCATTCGGTCACAGGTTCGGATTTCGCCGCCGCCCCCTCACCGCCTCGCCGCGAGTGGGCCGGCTGACTTACCGCGTCGGCCTCGCAACGCCGCCCTGCTCCGTGTCGTCGCGGTTTCCGAGCCGGTCCCACGCGTCGAACGCCTTGGCAAACTCGCTAGCCGTGGCCGCGAGCGCTCTGAGCAGAGCCGACGCGCCGCGCTGACTTTCGCGTTTATTCCACGCCTCGGCCGCCTTGAGTAGTTGGGCCAGGCTCGCGTCGCGGTTATCCGTCGCGGTCGCTATGTCCATACCAGCCTCCTTCGTCATAACCCCTTGTGCCGACCAGCCTTACTCGGGCCGGTTCCCCCTGCCAGACCTGGCTCTGCGTATCCAGGCCATTGCCGACGATGCCATACGGCGACGCGAGCTTTCCCTGTTCGATGTCGTCGCTCAACTGAAGGACTTCCGGGTAGCTGATGCTGAATTGGTCCACCGGTCCATGCACCAGATCGACCTCCACCTGGACTTCGATCCCGCACGTGAGCTCAGCACAGTACATGTAGGAATCGGAGGTGGTCGCCTCGGCACGCGAGGCGTGGGCAGCCAAGAAGAGCTTGTCGGAGCCAGCACGGATGGGATAGGTATGAGTTGACTTCAGTCCCAGCTGTCGATGCGTATCGCTGTACTGCTTCCGCGCGTCCAGAGCGTATGTCTTTCATGATGGGCTCCCCGTCCTTAGCTAGGAGAGTGCCAGCTCGCACACAACCACCAGCTCGCACACAACCAAATGTACGTGACCTCATCCTGGTTAGAGGTGGGTGCGCTGGTCGGTGCGTTCGGCGCGGAGGAGGCGAAGATGTTGTGACTGGACATTGTTTTCGGCGGCGGGTAGAGTTAGTTGTCGTCGAGCGTGAGGGCGCGACAGGGAAGAGCGATCCTTTGCCCGTCGGTTGAGACCGATGGTGGCCGCATAAGGTCCGACTCCGTATTGGAGGTCGAAGGGAATGTTGATCTGCTTCAAGGTCAGCGGTCAGGAACACTGTTATGACGTGCCAATTATTGAGATCCCCTTCCACATCCCACGACCGGGTCCGGGACCGGTCAACATCCCTTGGCTGCTACAGGACGCGACATTGGTAGCTTCGTTGAAGGAAGCCGCGAATCAAGCCATTGACGAAGGGGTGCGGGCCGCTCTGATTGGTGGGATTGATGCTGCCATTGGAGCGATGCAGGCTGTGGCGGGCGACCACGTCGAAATCCGGGAGGGAACGGCCGGTGGTTCTCCAACCGGTGGAGGTCCGCATGGCCCAGGAGGTGAGTGAGTCGTTTTCTTGGTGCGCGTTCAGAAGCATGTCCTGCTCAGCGAGCATGGGACTACATCAGGTTAGGAGGCTCTTGGCCATGACCGGCGAGCAACTGCAACGCGATGCTTCGGTGGCAATCGGACTATGGCTGCTGATCCATAGGGGTGATCCGCCGCCAGACGAGGCTCAGGTCAGTCGGGCGACAATTTTGCGAGAGGGATGGATTGATGGCGTTCACTGACCACTGCGACCTATACGGAGCCGTCCGGGAGGCCGGGGTCAACCGGGTCATCAGCCACATCATGACCCAGCGACCGTCACTGTTCAACTACGCAACAACGGCCGTCGCCCATGACGCGGAGCTGTGGTGCCAACCCGTGCCCCACACCCCGGATGTGACCAATCACGGCAACCCACTGTTCACGATCGTCAACCCGCTACCGGTCCTCGGCGCCGACGCGCCACCGGTCGGCCTCAACTTCTGCGCCCAGCTGACGAAGGCGGAGATCGACTTCTCCCCAGGCAACACGATACCTCTGCCACAGGCCCTCAATCCACCACTTGCGGACCAGCATTTCTCGTTACTGCTCCGCCTCTGTGGCGGGATCGAGTGTCCCACCCAGGACGCGATCAACCAAGTCCCGCCCGGGGGTCAGCTGAGCGATCAGCGCAGCTCGACGGCCGTACCAGTCAAGGAGATCGTCCTACAAGGCAGGCTGGACTGCTTCTGCCTTGACGTGATCGCAATCGGTCACATCCAACGGCAGATGCTTGGGGCCGTCCCCAGCCTGCTGGCCCAGGTAGACGAGATGGACGTCGTCGGCGTCGAACCAGTGGGCCTCGAGGAAAACATGGTCTGCTATCTGAAAACCACCGTCAACGTCGTACTGCGGGAGAAGCTGACGATCGCGATCGAGAAGCTGATGCTCAGCTTCTCGCTGTTCGGCCTTTCGACGGTGACCTTGGCCACAACGCCGAATCCTCCGATCCCCAACAACCCGGCGGTCGAGGACGACCAGGTCAAGGCATTCATGACGATGACGAGCGTCTAAGGGGCAGCGATGAGCGACATCACACTGGCCGCGTCGGCCAACGCGTTCGAGCAGATCTTCACCAACATCGTGCAGAACTTCACCTACAGCAAGTCCGACACGGCCAGCTTCGGACCGTTTTCGGCAAGCTATGCGATCGCCCTTCACCTCCAGGACGGCACCCTCACCCTCAACAACGACAACACGATCGATGTCTCGGATCTCGAGATCGTGTTCGACACGCTGACCGTGGATGTTTGCTTCACCCTGCCGGGGTGGTGCGTCGGTGGGTTCTGCGTCGTTCCCGACCCGTGGAACGGCTGCCTGGTCCCCTTTCCCGGCTTCTGCATCGGCGCGTTTTCCATCTGCCCGACGATCGACCTCAGCGGCCTGGTGTCGGAGGTCACCGAGTTCGACGCCGGCCTGAGGGTCAATTACTACGTCGATCCCGCACGGCTGCCAGGCTGGTCGGATCTCGACGCCGAGCTGCACGGGCATCCGAACAAATGGCAGATCTTCATCAACCCGACGCTGGTGGACATCAACCCGATCGACGTTCCGGCGACGGTCGCCAACATCCTCGAGAACGCCGTTAAGAACGCGATCGACAGTGCCATCCCGTCGTGGGTCCCGGGCTGGGCGGTGGATCTGCTGTGGGACATCATCGGACCGATCCTCAACCTCATCGTCGACCTGCTCGGGATCGTGGGCGACATCGCGGACTGGTTGGAGAGCCTGCTGGATGACTCCTTCAACATACTGTCGTTCATTGAGACGGCGATCACCGACTACTTCGCCGGTCAGTATCCGATTTACGAGTTCGAGGATCCGTATCCCGTGCTCGAGGCCACGCCCACCCTGATCCCCGTAAAGATCCCCATCCGGGACCTCACCGCGACCGTCGACTCTCAGGAGATGGTCGTCCTCGCGAACGTAGGAGCGTGATCATGGTCGCAACGTTGGACCGAAACTTTTTCACCCAGATCGGACTCGACAGCGGTGCGTTGACGATGCTCGGGGTGATCGTCCATACCTTCGGAGAAGCCAGCGAGTACCGGGGCGCCGTCATCAGCGGTGACGGGAACGAGGCCATCTTCTACGTGTCCGTGGACCCCGGCTGCGCCGTTGCCGGCGTGAACATCGACCTCGCAGCCCTAGCAGGAACCGCGCCGGGAGCCGCCGCGGGTGGACAGGGGCCGCGCTACGTGGTCCACCCCAAGGGGTACGCCGTATTCCGGGTCGCCGGCGGTCCTGGGGGCTACGCGGTTAGCGTGCGTAAGGCCGTGGAAGACCCCGAGGTGACGGCGTATGACACCCGTGCGCTCCAGCCCGGAGACATCTTCTCCGCGATCCTGATGCGGCCCGGGCGTTACTCTGTCCGCAACGTCCTCGGGGACGCCAAGGCCGAGGTCACGGTGTCCTATCCGGGGGACGGAAAGGCAGCCTATAAGCCTCCCGCTCCGGAGGCGGTCGAACTGGGGGAGACGATCGAACCGGCCCACATCAGGCTGAAGCCGATGCAGGGGATGAACTTCAACGTCCGGACCGCCGCACGAATCGTGATCGAACTCCAAGAGGCCGACGACGGCCCTCGCGCGCGGGAGGCGGCGACAGATTGACCGTCGAGCTGGCGCCGGCCTGCGAGGTCCGACCGCCGTCGCTCTACGAGTGCGTTCGTGACCAGCTCGATGAGCTCGCCGGAGCGCTCGGCCTCGGATCGGAGCAACCGCTGATCGCCCGCACCCATCAGCTGCTGTCCGCGGAGTCGGCTGCCTACCCAGTGACTCGGCCGCCGCCACGGCGATCGACTCTGAACGCCGACGGCACGCCGCTCCAGCTGTCGCTGACGCTGGGATGGTCGGGAGCCCGGTTGGCGTTTCTGAGCGACGTAGGTGAGCCTGCCCTGTCGACCGCGGAACGAATGGTCGCCGGTCGAGCGCGGGTGCGCGAGCTCGCAGAGCTGACCGGAGCCCAGCGCGCAGTCGAGCGCATCGAGCCGCTCGTGGACACGATGGCGCCCGCAGGCAATCCTCAGCTGCTCTCCGAGCCCGCCGGCGCGTTCTGGATTGGAGCTGGCTTCGCGCCGGGCCGCAGTCCCACGCTCAAGCTGTATGTCAACGCGCGATGGGGCGAGGAGGGCGCCCGATGGGCCCGGCTGGCGGAGTTCGCCGCTCAGCTCGGCGCTGGAGTCGCTTGGCGGGAGGTTCGCGAGCTCGTCGCCGAGGAACTCGAGCCGCTCGGTGTGGCGCTCGCGGCCAATCCGGACGGGGCGATCGCCGGCCGGATCTACGTAAGCGGCTATGGCAAGACGTGGGAGTACCTCGAGGCGCTCGGCCGCGCGTACGGCGGCGCCGTCTACGGGGAGCGGCTACGAGACTGCGCCCAGACGCTGCTCGCAGACGACCACGCATATCCAACCCGCTCCGTGGTGTGCTCGTTCGAACTCCTGGCCGGACGGCTGGGGGACGTCAAGGTCGAGCTCTGCGGGCACTGCGCCTTCGACAGCGACCGGCAGGCACGGGAGCGGTGCGAACAGTGGCTGCGAGACGACCAGCAGGCGCTCGACGTCTACACACGGGTTACCAACCTCTTGTCGGGCGGCTCGCTCAGCGCGACGCAGACCACGCTGCACAGCTATATGGGCCTTGGCTCGGGACACAGCCGCACGCTCTATTTCAATCCGGCGGGGACACGACCGCCAGACGGTGGCGCTTAGCATCGGCGTTCTTGCTGTCCAGGAGTCGCTGAACGCTTGCCGGCGATTCCTGTTGCGCCACCAGTGCCGTGATGGCTCTTGGAGCGACTGGGATCTGCCGCCCGGACCGTCCGACTCTTGGACAACCGCCTATGTCGGTTACCAGCTGGCGGCTGCCCCGTCCGAGCCGGTGTCGGTGCCGAGCGCTGCGGCGAGGGCGGCGGCGTGGCTTTCGCAGCGGGAGTTCGCCAGTGGCGGGTGGGGTTACAACGACCGGGTTGGCCCGGACGCCGACTCCACCGCACACGCACTCCTGCTCCTGTCGTCCCAGCAGATGGGCCCGTCCGCCGCCGGTTACGAGTGCCTAGTCGGGTTTCAGCAGTCCGACGGCGGATTCTCGACCTATCTGGGCGACCAGGGGCTGGGATCTTGGGGAGTGTCTCACCCAGACGTGACTGCGGTTGCCGCGCGGGCGATACTGTCGATTCCGCAAGCCGCCGCGGCCGGCCTTCCCGTGCGTGACCGCGCAGCGGTTATCGAGCGAGCGCTCAACTACATCGCGCGGCACCGCAACCCGGAGGGAACGTGGGACTCCTTCTGGTGGTCATCGCCCCTCTACGCCACCGCCGCCGCGCTTTCCCTTCTGCGCGCCACCGGATCGCCGGTCGCCGCCGAGCCGACGTGCTCGTCGCTGTCTCGAATACACGCCGAGAATCCATTCGAGCGCGGCCTCTGCCTCGACTGTTATCTCCACGTCCTCAGCGATCCCCGCGGCCGCCGAAGCGCACCACTCGTAAAGGCGCTCATCTCGGAGCAGCTCCCGGACGGGAGCTGGTCCAGCCTCCCAATCCTGCGACTGACCAACCGCGACTGCTTTGACCCAGCCCGGCACGATGGCGCCGGTCCGCTGTTCGCCGATCCCAAGCGGCTGTTTACCTCCGCCACCGTGTTTGGAGCGCTCTCCGGGTTCGTCCGCCGTTCTAGGGTCCCGCGCCGCCTCGGCGCCGCGCGCGTTTCGGCCAGCGGAGAGTAACCGGGATGCGCGCTGGGACCCTCGTCCGGCTGGTCCTGTCACAACTGCGTGCGCTAATCAAGAGAGCCGACCCTGCCATCGTCGAAGAAGTGAAGTGGAAAAGCCGCTCAATACGTCGCCCGGGCCACGAACCTCGAAGTTAACCTGACCGCGGCTGGAATGATTGGGGATCATGCGAGTTGAAAGCGCGACGAAGGACGAGTCTTACCACGAGGCACGAGGCGAGCTGCAAACGCGACTGCGGTCGCACCTGCCGAGCTCGTACCTCCTCATGATCAGCATCGTCAAGGGCGTTGCACTGGGCAATGGAGGGCTTGCCATCGCGCATTACGTCGCCCTCGCGCCCAAACTTGATGTTGACCTGACCGCCCCCGGAATGATTGGCGTAAGCCTTGCCGCCGTTGTGGTGACCTACAACGGGACGCTAGTTGGCACGCTTCTCACGTCGTGGGCCCGCTCGTGGGTCGATACGACGCTTCCCTTGTTAGTCGGGCTCCTTGAGTTCCTCATGTTTTCGACTGTCCAGTTTGGAACGAACCGTCTCGTTCTCGAAAAGTGGGTCGCTGTCCTCACGATCTGGGCACTCGTGGTGACGACCCTCCTCTGGCAGGTTCGCCGACGCGTGCCAGCAGCGCACGGAAGCGACGGGATTAGCGAGCTTTACGCCTGGTACCGGCGGACTCTACGCACGGACATCTTCATCGCCCTCGCCTTCCTGATAATCGCGGTGCTCTTCTTTGTCGCTTTGGCCTGGCTTGTACCAGCGTCCTACCTGCTACGCGGAATTGGTCTCTCTGTCGCACTGTCGCTCCTGATCTTTGGCAGTGCAAGCCACGAAAGCCGGCGTCGGACCGCTTGCGGGAAGATTGACTCCCTCAAGGATGGCTAGAATTGAGATTGATGGCGTAGTCAGGTGGTCTTGCGTCGGTGGGAAGGCGATGGACGTCGTTGTCGCGACCGTATGCATACCTCCAATCCCATTCGTACATGCGCGAGCTTCTCGATCGCGTCAAAGAGTCCGGCGTTGACCCCCCGCGTGCCCGTTCATAGACGGACGACGCCTCCCAAGCAGGCGTCGTGCGATCGACGATGGACAGGTCACTACGACGTGCGTCGTGGAGCTGCTGCCTTCGCTCCGATCTTCGGGGGGTTCGGTGCGCTCGCGGTTCCTGGAATCGTTCTGATTTTTCAAACGCCGTTCAAGAACAGCAATCTCACAGCCCTCGCGGCAGGCCTCCTCGCACTTGCGGTGATGGG
Source organism: Candidatus Dormiibacterota bacterium (assembly GCA_003162415.1). GTDB lineage: Bacteria > Chloroflexota > Dormibacteria > Aeolococcales > Aeolococcaceae > Palsa-851. The sequence continues at coordinate 282,954 of PMOL01000013.1, read as the reverse complement.
CAGCCTCTTCGGCGCTGTCACATTAGCTGCGATCGGCGCTGAAGAAGATGAGACGGCTAACCTTCCCCCGGCAGCGGTGCAGAGTGCAGTGCCCACGGTTATTTCGATTGTGTCCATGTTCGGCGCCTTCGAGGTTCTTGCCGCAGCACACGTACCCGCTACGAAACTCATCTTTACCGCGATCGCCGCTGTAGGAGGAGCCTTCGGCATCGTTTTCAACTCCTTCACCGTCGGTGATTCCTGGGGCCTTGGCCCAGTCGATGATGAGGTGTCGCGAGTGGCTGAAGAGCCAGTGGATCCGTTAGCGCGAGGCGGCAACGCGACACACGTACTGGGCTATGTGCGTAGCAGGGGCGCCGGCCCTGGCATTTCTGGTGCGGTGGTTCGGCGTTGGAATCGCTACGAACAGCGCCAGCGTCATGGCGTTAATTGCGGCCGGGCTCCTGGGCATTATCGGAGGCACCCTCGCATCCGTCTTTCGAACGGTGCACGAGGAGGTGCAGGATGCGATGGACTGGCTCGATATCTGGGGTGCCAATCTGGCTATCGCCGCCTACGCAGTCGCTATCGTTCTCTGTCTTCCATGACGATGCCCCATTCGTTTTACGCCGTAGCTGAGCGTTCTCCAACGCCTTGCCGCCAGGACTGCAAGATCGCTGCTGCGGCGTCAAGTGCGTTCACGGAAGCGTGTTCGGCCCATTCACTTTGGCGTCAGCCGATAGCGCCTCGAGTTCATCGAGTTCTTCCTGAGTGACAATGCCGTGCAGCATCGCCCGCGTCTAGGCAACTGACAGCTCTTCGATTTGCCCAGAGCCGATTCGGCGGGCCAACTCGGCCAGTTCCACGCGGGTTCGTGGATCGGCTCGATGTCGGGCCATCTGCGCCTGCGCTTCGTCGTTCATGGATCCATGACGAGCAGGAGTTAGCGGGTGCCACATCGCGCGACTGGTGATTGCGGGTGTCCGTGTGCAGCGCCACCCGAGCGTGAGTTGGCAAGCGAAGGGAACATCACGCTAATCGGGCACACCTCGGCTCTTCAGCCATGCCACAATGTCACGGTAGAGTTGAGCGACGGCGACAGGGCAGTCGGTGTTCATTGCAACCCATCGGCCTATCCGAGGCTTACTCGACCCGACCAAGGGGGCAGCGCGCTCGGCTTGGCCTGGGACAGCCGCGTTCAGGCAGGCCTCGAATGCCTCAGCCTCGTCAGTCCAATCCGAGGCGAGCGTAAAGACTCCATGGAGCCGAGCTGCGATGGAAGCATCAGCGAAGGATGACGTTGCCGCCGTCGTCGCGAGCTGCGGTGAGATCCCAGCCCTTCTCAATTGAGCAATGACGCCCTTCGTCCCTCCCTTCAATGTCTTGCCGTCGCAGACGATGGCCCACGGAATGTCGTAGGCCTCGGCGAATCGGACGTAGGTGGATAAACGCGCCGAACACGCCCAGCCGCAGATGACGCTCCACTTGGTCGTGCACATCGCCAGTGAGCGAAAACCCGGCATGCCGAAGTTGTGTCGCAAGCTCGGGTGGAGGCGACGCTTTCAGTTCGGCGCGTGCAAAGGATACGTAATCGATCACCGACTCCGTTCGCACCCGCGCTGCGATAGATGGCAACACGCCCGGAGCGATTGTGTGCCCGGTCACGTCGCGCCAACCGATGTACAACAAGTGGCCGAGTGCGCGTCGATTGCGGGCATCCTGCAGGAGCTGGTCGAGCGGCCGCTCGATGCCCCTCAGACGAATGGTCGCGGGGTCGTCATGAGGTCCGGTGATCATTGAACCTGACGCGCCCGACACGACGAAACGATCCTAGCGTTGCCCATATGCTGCGCTCGCTAATGCAACGATTCGCTCGTAGGTCGAACGATCGCTCGCACCTATGCTGCGGCTGTCCAACAGTGCTTGGACGTGATCGCGAAGCGAACCCTGCGTGTCGTGTTTGGCGGCGTCCAGAAAGCCACGCCGTGGCGAAAAGGCGTTCAGCACCCACGCCAATCCATCCGGATTGCCTCGATCAATCACTCGCGGCGCGACTAGACGCACAAAGGCGTCGGCTTCGCGCATGAGCGCATCGGAGGTCAGCAGCATCTCACCAGCGAGAACTACTACCGGTTCGATGTGCTCGTCAGCATGCGCAATGATGGCGTTGGTCAGATTGCGCATGAGTGTTCGGAGAGAACTCGGTCGGATGAGACCTAGCGCATCGGCCACGACAGGTGCGACGACGCCATCGGTGAATGCCCGAATGAAGATAGCGTAGACGGCTTCTTGCAGCGGTTCGGCGAGTCTGATGCCTGACCCACTCCTTCGAGCCCAGATTCCCAAGGCAGTCAGCGGTCCGCTCGCAGAGAGGTCGGCCTCCCATTCCGCGGCGGTCACGGTCGACAGGCCCCGCATGATGAACCTCAGGAAGGAGGGAGGCGCCGAGTGTGCGGCTGCGATGGTTTGGTACAAGGAGACCGACGATCGGGCAAAGCCCACCGATATGATCTGATCGAACAGTGGTCCAGGGGCAGTTTTGGCAAGCAGGGCGACTAACTGCTCTTGAGGCAACACGCTGGCAAGTTGAGGGAACCGCTTGACGATCAGTTCGGGTGGGAGCGCCGATGCTTGCGAGGTCGCGCTAAACACAGCCATGAATACGCCCACCAAACCAGCGACACCCGGGTTTGCTTCTACAACATCGAGTAGAGAGCCAGCCAGCCCGATGAGCCAATCGCTATCCGGAAGTGCGTCAGCATATGGTTGGGCAGTTGCTGGGCTTTGGACTGCCTGTAGGTAAGTCGCTCGGCCGTTAGCAGCTTGCCCATTAAACGCGGAAATGTCCCCCGCAGGAAGGTACAGGAGCGAGGCAAGCAACAGCAGGCCGGCGCCAGGAAGATCGGATGTTGTTTGGGCCAGATACAACTGATGAAGCAAACCACCCAGCGCAGCGGCGTCGCGCAACGCTTGCACTGCCTCAACGATGCGCGCCGATGACATGCGCAGCAATGCGAGAATCAATGCGCTCGGTGAGGGAACCGCCTGGGTGAATTCCGTCAGACTAGTGAGCGCCGCTGCCTGAAGCCCCGCCCAGGGCCAATCCACACCAATCCCGGGCATGCATGCCAGGACGCCAGCGTCTGTAATATCGAATGTCTTGGTCAGGATTCGCTCGGCTAGCGCATCGACGACGGCGGTCGGCGCCAGCTTCAATGGTCGCCAGGACCGCATGAGGTCCTCGTCGACGGGTGGATCTGACGACAGCGACCGCAGTACGGCAAGATAGAAGTGCACGTCGCCGGTAATTCCGAGCTCTTCGCCGCTATCGGGCGCATAAACGCGCGATGCTTCCAGAAGTCGTCGATATCCCATCGCCCACTCATCAACGGACTGTTCGGGCGCCGAGGCCGCCTGGGGAGCCGCGCCGGGAGCTGGCACCTCGACATCGGCAAGGTTGCTGATGATGTGATGGAAGAGGGGTCGACGCATACGAGCAGGTGCCGCATCGATTACGTTGACGATGAGCTGCGCGAGCTCTTGGCTTAGCGCCCACGGAGTGGCTCTCCCGCACGCCCGTATGAGCGCCTGCTGCGCAGGCTGCAGGTCAAGATCGAGGCGGTTCAGCTCGACGACTGATGCCGTAGCTCTCAGAAGCTCCGCCGAGCCGAACGCTTCCCATGTCCGACATTGGGTATCGACGACTCGCTGGCACACAGAGGTAAATCCGGGTATCGCTGCAAGCCTCTCGAGCGTCGCGAGGTCGCCTTTCTCGAGAGCCACTTGAACGCCAAACCCCATGAGAACCTGCACACCCTCGTTGACTGCGACGTTGAAAAAGAGAGCCGCGAACTGATTCGCCCAGTCGTCGTCGTCCAGAATGGCGAGTTCCTGCCCATCAAGAAAGTCGTTAGTTGTCAAGGATTGGTACGCGTTGCCGATTCTGCTCTCGTTCAGCAGAAACGCAGCCACCATTGGAAGAGAAGGCTCTCGGCCTCGTTGGTTATGGAGGACCGCCAGGCGATTGATGAAAAGCTTGATCTCTCGTGGGTACACCGATTTGCTATGCTGAACGGCGTGGCGGTCATACAATCGCACGACGTCTTCGAAGGACGCGGAAGGTTGATGGCGCGGGAGCGCCGTTGCAAGCTCCCTTTTCAGGAAATCGTGCCAGTTGGACAGCACTGGCGGTGGGACCGAGACATCCACCACGAATGTCTTGTCGAAGGCGCTTTCCCCGTTGCCGCCTAGCTGCGACCAGGTGTGGGTGAGATTGGTCTTCTCGAGAGGGACGAGGAGCCAAACCTTCCCATTCCAGCGGTCGTCGAGGTGCGCCTCAGCGCCCTCGGTGAAGACGCGCATCGTCGCCCAGACGGCCTGAACCTGCTCAACGGGGAGGCGGTCGAGATTGTCCATGACCAGCACGAGAGTTCGATCGCCAGAGAGCGCAGCCTGAAGTAGCTGAACAAACATCGTCTGAAATTCGATGGTCGTGAGTTCGGGGGCGCGGGTTGTCGACGAGCGCGTTGTGTCCCGCGTCTTTTGTATAAACAAGTTGAAGACGCTGTCCTGCGCATGGGGACGGCGATGCCCCAGCCAGAATTGCTTACTGATTGGGTTCGTCAGCGGACGCCACGAGAGATAAATACCCAGGCCTGCAATGAGGGGCGCAGCGGCGAGGACGACGCCGAGCCAGAGGCTGGGGATGACCCAAAGTGTGGCTGGCAACTTGGACTTGTCGGCTAGTGCGACGGTTAAGAGGATGAAGCCGAACGGCACTAGGAAGGGCGTGATCGCGAGGATCTTGCCGGAGCCAGTCAGACTTGACTCGGTCCGGGTGATGGATCGGTCTACTCTCGCCCCCAGCGCTTCGGATACCTCGCGGCGGACGTCCTCAGGTAGCCACGCGAGCGAGGTGAAGTGACGAAGGAGTGATTCGAGGAACGACCGGCGGAGAGGATCCTGTTGGTGGGCCCAGGAGTCGTATGTAAAGACGCTGGTATTTGTTGGGTCTGCTCGCGCGAGTTTTTCCCTGAGCAACGTGACCACCGTTGACTTACCGCTTCCGTATGCTCCCGTGATAGCGATCGCCTTTCCGCCCGTATTGGTGCGGATTGTCGTGGCCAGTGAGGTGGCTACACGGTCGTGAGACCCGAAACGGTCCTCATCCGCAGGCGCGTCCGAGAGTAGATGTACCGGACATGAATCTTGCTCTCCCTCTTCGCTATCCATCGCTGGAGCAGTATATGAAGCTACGCAAACATCTGTTTGAGGTGTCAGCTCGCCGAGACAAGCGCCCTATTGGGCTCGAGAACGGGATGTCGTCATAGACGCCCTCCGCTTCCAGTCGGAGCCGCTCCTTGGTGGCACGCACCCGCTCCATCGCATCCTCGACAGTCACGGTCTCCGGGCTGAGCGGTCTGGGCGGCCCGCACCCGTACCATCTCGGCCTCGATTGCAGCGAGGCCAGAGATCTTGTCGAGGGCTGCGATAGCGCTTTTATCCCTAGCGGCCACCGGCCGGCGTACTCGTCAAGGAGCTTGATGCTTGACCAGCCCATGCGCTTTCGAATGGTCACGGGGTCAACGCCGCTTGCGGCGAGATGGGATGGATGAGTGTGACGGAGGTCGTGAGGACGAACATGGCGGGAGATGCCGGCCAGCGGTGCGAGCCGGTTCAACTCCTTTGTGAGCCTGGAGGCGTCCACAAACGTGTCATTCCTGCTCGCCCAGATCAACTCCTGGTGCCGCAACCCGCCTTCAACGAGTCTCCAGAACCTGAAAAGCGTTGGCCGTAGGACGGCAGCCGGGGATTTTGAATTCGAATTCGCTAGATTTCCGGCCAGCATCTTGGTAAGGCGATCCAACAGCCCGTTTGACATTGCTGGATGGAGCGAGGCTGAGACGTACGACCGGTTCGTTGCCCAAGCAGGCTCCAGGGTGATTGAGTGATTTGCAACGCTCGGCTCGATCCAGGCGATTGGCGCCGAGCGGGGGTCTCCGCGTCGCTGCGCCTTGGTCGGGAGAGAACAAGTCAACGACTTGAGTCGAGATGCCCTCGCGGATACCATAGGGTCTGGAGTTGCTGGCGATGGATGGTCCGGTTCCGCTGCGAACGCGTCGACGACGATTGCTCGTCCCTCGGCGACGCAGCGCGGCCAGGGGCGGTGAGCGCCGCCTGCCCCGCTGGATGATTCTCACGGCAACAGTGGTGGGTATGCTCGCCAGCACCACGTCGATCATCAATGCGCTACACGCTGGGTTGTCGTTGACGATTGTGCAGGTCGCTCCCGAACTGAGCTACGCCTATGCACCGGATGGTGACACGGTGATGTTCTCATGCCCTGACACGGCTTGCAGCGTGGACGGATTGGTACCGAACTATACCGGGCTGGAAATGGCCTGCTGGGTCGATACCCAGTCGTTTGACGGTGTCTATCGTTCAAAGCGATGGTTTGAGGTCGCGACCGTCGCAGACGCGGTGCCGCACGTAGCGTTTGTGCATTCAAGCTACGTCCAGGCACAGAAGAAGGTGCGCGAATGCGCCACGTCGGATAGCGATTCGGGTCTGCCGAGCGCTTGGCGTGTGCTCTGAGCTCGGCGAGGTCGGCGTGCCGTTTCAGATGCATCCCCCCAGTCGACCTGGTTGGCTGAAATGAGTCGCGGAACCAGTCCTCGACGAGGTGTCCCGGTGGGTAGGGAAGGCGGGGTCGCATCGACGAGCCCATGAGCGAAAGAATTGGCGCGTTACATGCGTCCGACTGGTCGAGATGATGGTCGCCGACTTGAGCACAGGCGGGGGTCACATCGGGCGGCGGCCCGGGCATGGTTGATGACCTGGGGCGGGGTGGTCTTGCAGCGAGCGCTCTCAACTGGTTCGGGGAGCGCACGAGTGTCGATCTCGAGGAGTTCAGCGCCCTGTGCCCATTTCGGTCCTGGAAATCGAATCGTCCGAACGGCCGGTGGTTTGACCAGCTCGCAACGCGACTTACGGCCGATTCAAATCAGGCGATCACCTCCAGAATCGCCGAGATGCGGGGGCTTTCGGGCGAACAGGAGCAAGCTCATACACTTCTCGCGGCCTTGCGCGAGGCTATCCGGCAGGGTGCATCGACAGCGGGCGCGAGGAAGGCGGCGGTGGTCGCGTTCACGCTGACCAGCCAACGAATCAACTCCGAAGAGGGGGACTTTGGTGGCGACTTTGCCATTGCGTATTACGTGGATCACGACGGCTCGGTCCATGAACGGCTGATCCTCTGTCAAGCCAAAGTCGTGTCGGAACGGCGCACCAGCATCACCACGGATCAACGGACAGACCTTCGCGCGAGCTGCCTGATGATGAGGCAACTGGTGCCCGATGCAAGCTTCGGCGTGTATTTTGAAATTGACCGTTCCCACCTGCAAGCGGACCGGTGTGAGGCGACTCGAGAAGCACGTCTGCCTTCGTCATCCGCGCGGCCATTTGCTGCGGTCCTGCAAGGGCTCTGGACGTTTCAAGAAGGCCAGACCATTGACCCGGCCACGATCACCGAGCACCGTAAAGTCCTCGTGGTGCTGGCGTCCACATAACGCGCGGTAACCCCCCTGGGCGACAGGTTATCAAGGTTGGCTTCCCGTGGTGAGCGACGGGTATCGTCAAACGTAATGAGTCAGATGCACCTGATCGTGAACCTGGATCGACGCGAATACCTGTTCCCCACTGCGATGGGCGACAGAGGCAGCGGGCAGCGTCATCCTCGCTCGTCCTGACGAAGTCAAGGAGGGTTACGAATGAGGCGACACTCTGGGTCGCACTACAGATTCAGACCCTGATCGGTTTGGACAGCCCTCTCGGGTCCGTAGCGAAGGCGGCCTCCCACTCCGAGGTCGTCCAGGTGGAAGCGGACTCGTCCGGCGAGTGCGGTGCGATGGTGTGTGCGAAAGCCGATACGCCTTCCTCGGCGTAGCCACAGCCGAGTGAAGTCAGCGGCGGTCAGCCGAGCGAGAGGAAAGGGATCACTGACGCGTTTGATCGATCAGGTCCGGTCATCTTCCGGAAACCGCTCCTACCGACTTCGTCGCAGCCAACGCTGCATGCCGCCGAGCAGGGAGTATGGCGCCCACAGCGAACGCAAGCCGTTCCACCACCCTGTCATCGTGCACACATACGTTCGAACCACGTATTGTTTGCTGCGTCTAGGAAAGAACCGGCACCTCACTCCTACCCGATCCTCCGCAAGACGATTGACGCGCGTTTGACGAGGTATCAAGGAATAAGACGTGGCTGAATTTGGACCGAAAGCCCTTGTGGGAGTCGTGGTCGCGCTCGTGGGCGGCGCGATCTATCTGGAACATCGGAGCAACAAAATGAAAGTATTCATCAGCTTTGACTGGGACCACGATCGCGACTACCGTAATCTTCTGTCCGCGTTTGCGAAAAACCCAAAGAATGACATCAACTTCGAGGAATCGACTCCGGGGGCGATTGATACCAAAGAGATTGGGCGTGTTAAGGCGGTACTAACCACAAAGATTCGCGAGGCCACCCACACATTGGTCTTGATTGGGCAATACGCAAACACTCGGCACCATGATTCTGCTGAGATCGGGGCGCTGAACTGGCAATGGTGGGAGATTGACAAGAGCAAGCAGGAACACAACAAACTCGTAGCTGTGAAGCTGGCGCCCGCGTATGCAACTCCGGCCCCGCTACTCGGAGCCGGCGCATCGTGGGCATCGTATAACGTCGATTCCATCGCCAAGGCCCTGCGTGAGGCATAGCTGATGTGCCCCTGACGGACGAGCAACTCTCGCTTCTCCACGACCACTTCAAAGAGAGCTTCACGCTCATCCGTGACCGCGAGCGGCAGCGAGACAGGCTGTTCTTATGGCTCCTCCTGCTATACGCGGTTCTGATAATTGAGATTCAGTACCCCGCCAATGCGCAGGGCGCTCTCGGAACCGTGACGATTGCTGGCAACACGATCGACTTACAGCTCATTCCTCTGTTTCTCTTGTTGGATGCGTCGTGGGTCTTCCTCGCTGCCTTCGTCTTGAAGTACTGTCAAGTCGCGACGGCCGTCGATCGACAATATCCGTACCTCCACGCACTAGAAGAGCGCATTTCAGCCTCTCTCAAGGATGAGGATCTCTATCGCCGGGAAGGAAGAGCCTATCTGACGAGTTACCCGCGCCTCCTCAGTTGGGCGTGGCTCTGTTACACGCTGGTGTTCCCGTCGGCACTGATCCTTGCGACTGGCTACCTTTACGTTGTCGAAGCGGTCGCATTGCGGTACTCGCCATTCTCAAAGGCATTCGACGGACTCTTTGCTATGGGTATCGTCATAACCGTGATCCTCTACCGGTATTTGCAAGGAGGACACCCGGGGCCAGGAGCCAATGACGAAGGCGGCGAGGAACTCACCACGGAGTCGAAAGCTTCTGCGGAAGGGAGCCAGCTTCAGAATGGTGGCGGCATGAGCTATCTAGATGAGGTTGCGTCCGTGATTAGCAGGGAGCTCCACGAGTCGCCGTCGGACGCAACGCCGCCGGCGCTGCTCCGCCTTTACGCCGTCCTCCTGTTGAGTAAGGGCGACCAGGTGAACGCTGACGACGTGCACAACGCTTGGGCCGCTTGGATGCAGGAGACTCAGCCCGAGAATGTCCTTATTCGTCCGTATCGCGAATTGGATGCATCTACACAAGGCGCCGACGATCCGTTTGTTGAGGCGATCCGGCTCGCGTCTCGATCTCTGAACCGCTCCTAGAATGTCCGCTGAACAATGACAAGTCAAGGCGGCAATATGACCACGCATAGCCGAACCTGGTCGCTACCCAGCTCGCCAGAGAACGGAGTCCACGGCCGCCAGGCTTGTGGACTGCGGCACCGGTATGGCGCAGCCCGGCGAGATCAGCCTGGCGCAGGCGAGGGTCCGCTAATGTCCCTTGAGAAGCCACCTCGATCCGGCCCCTATCATGTGATTCATGGAGGCTCGACAGTTCGATCCTGTCCCTCGGCACCATATTTCTCGAATACGGTTCGTCACCGATCAGAGTGCAAAGCGCGGAGGCATAGGCACTGAGCATGGGCGCGTCCGTCCCACGGATTTTGTTGGCTACTGCGCGGGGACGCGGTCATACCTTTCTTGACGAGGCTGACCATCTCGCCTCGTACGACGGGATTGTGTTTGAACCTCTGTGGTTCTCGTTCCACGGACAGATGACGGATTACCAAGCTGCGCCGGGCGGGGTGGCTTACGCATCCACGGTGGGTGACGTACCGCACCGCAGGCGGCTCATGTCGCAACGCTCACGGGAGTTGACCGCATTCCTGAACCGGGGAGGTATCCTGCTTGTGCTGGTGCGAGAACCGGTGTGGCTGGTGAATCGGCCGGACGAGGCCGTGAGCACATACGAGTGGATCTTGACCGCACTAGGTCTGCACATCGGTAGTGTGGCGTTGCCAGCGAAGGGATCGGATGTCCGGATAGTCGATCAGCACCACCCGCTTGCCGCGCGAATCGCCGCTTCTACCTACGATGCACGAATCGTTGAGGAGTTTTTGGAGATCGACGGAGCACATGTGCTCGCGACAAATCGAGCAGGCGATCTGATCGGTGTGGAGGTCCCGGTTGGCCGGGGCTTCGTGTGGCTCGTTCCGTTCACCTCAGAGATCGACCTCGTGGTGGACGACCTGCGTGAAGTGCTCGCAGAGCGACCCCCGAGCGAGGGACCCATAGTTACTGAAGAAGCCGAGCTCAATGCGCGAGCGGCCCGGATTCGCGCCCAGATGGAGGCGCAACTGATCGAGGTGCGCCGCGAACTCGCAGATGTTGACGCGCGCAAGCGAGTGGTGCTCGAGCGTGATCATGTGAAGCGAGCAGAAGCCCACCTCCGCGCCGCCCTATCAGCGACCAATGATAGGACGTCGTTCGAAGAGCTCTACTCGCTTGTTGAGATCGTTGACGCGCGGGTGGGGGGAAGTCGCAAGGACGTTGCGCGGGCTCTCGGCGTGCAGTTCAACGTGATCGACGACATCGCCCGAGATAGCAACCAGCCCGGGCACGGGCTTCGACATACGACCGACCAGCCGTTGACCGCCCTTCCACCGGGGCGCCTCGCAGCTGCTCGGATGCATGGACAGGAATTATTCGCAGCATTCCTGGATTGGGAGCTCAAACAGCCGACTTAGGTTCCGGAATCGATTCACGCAACCGGATCAGAGTGCTCTTTGTGTATATACCTGTAGCTTCTATTCCCAGAGAGTTGCCAGCCAAAAAAGAGGCGTTCGCTGCCTTCACGAGGTGCCGAAAAGACATGTCAGAGTTCCCTGCGATTACTCACGTTGCGCTAACGGTTACGAGCCTCGAACGGAGTGTGCCTTGGTACACGGCTCTGTTCGGCTCGGACCCGATCCTTGACGAGGACACAGGTCCTTTCCAGCGTGTCGCTTGGCTTACGAGCGGCACACTCGTCGGTCTAACTCAGTTCCCTGATTTGGACAGCACGCAGCCGTTCAACGAGCGCCGGCCGGGTCTCGATCATCTGGCTTTCGGCTGTGCCAACCGCGATGAGTTAGAAGCGTGGGAAATCCGCCTGCACGAGCTCGGCATCCCCAACGGTGGCATCGTGGATGTACCTACCTATTCGGCACTGTCATTTCGAGACCCCGACAACATCGCACTAGAGTTCTTCGCACCTCGGGGATAGGACGGGCGGAGTATCCGACTGCTATCCGACGCTGCACGGCCATCCCCTACCACCGGTGTCGGTGGGACACCTTTACGACGCTCGTGACCGCTGGAAGAAGAGCACCTCGCCCCAGGCGATGATGCTCTCGCTTGAGGGATTCGCAGAAGCCTTGCTAAATAGGACCGCGGTGGGCCGAGCTCGCCGTTGCATTGAGCAGCGCATGAGCGGCATCAGAACCCTCATCGCGCTTGAGTTCTCGACCCATCTCGGACCCGCTCGAAGCCCTGTTCCGGAGTCCCGCCGCTGACCGAATCAGAGGCGAGCCACTGCTGGCGGCGGTTGCGGAAGCCGGCCCGGGCACCGCTGATCGCTGCGCAACAGCGCCGGTGGGACGCGAGATCCTTTGTCATGAACCGGGATGATCAAGAGCGGCGGGGCACAGTTGCTAGGCAGGATCCGAGTGCTCGCCCCCGTCCCTAGAACCAGCGTCGGTGGTCACCGCTCAATGTATCCGACGCTAGTCGTCGTATCCCCACCTCGCTGCGCGAATGAACCCCTCCTTCAGGCACTCGCGACAGCATCCTCCTTCACCCTGCAGCTCCTTCATATGCGTTGCCAGTGCTGGAGTCCAGCGCTGTTGAGTGATGATTGATTCGTACTCCTCGACATCACCTGGCTCCAATGCGCCGCCCGGGCTCAAGGTTTTACCGAGAATGTCCCTCAGCTGTTCATGGAACCTTGGACTGCGTCGCCAACTCTCGATGAGCGTCTCCCACCGATGAGCGAAGATCGGTTCATCGGGATGGAATGGGCAGTGAGGCGTCGTCATGGCAACTGCGCTGTAGGTTGATCGTACGCGAACCCACGTGACCCTGATCCAGCCGCTTCGACCTTGGTCGAATACCCTATGCCACTGTAGAACCAGTTCGCAGAGTTCATCGCAGCTACACGATAGTCTGCATCCTGGCCACGGCTTAGTCGGCTCGATGACGGATTCGTCACGCTTGTGCACATCCTGCGGAGTAGCGGACTTCATCCGACGGCTCACTGCTCAGGCGGGCATCCGGTAATCACCCTTGAGGTCAGCGGAATCCGAATATCGCGCGGGCGCGGGGCCAACGCACGCCTCTGGATATCGAAGCGATTCCAATGGATTCCATCAAGCGCGCTCTAGTCGTCATTCCAACCACTTCCCGACGAAACCACTCTAAGTCGAACTGAGGTCAGGACCGGAAATAAGGACTAGTCTGGGGGACCAGGGGTCGCAGGTTCGAGTCCTGTCTCCCCGACGCCGCATGCAGACGGACATCCTGGCGGCGCTAGCCGCCTCGACTCTCTTCTTTCGGTCGCTGGGACTCAGCAACCGGAGTCTCTATGAAACCTCGGGCTGCTCACCCCAAGGATGGGCCGCTTCCCTATATTCAGGAGGTTCCTCCACGTGTCGCTACATACTCGGAAGCTGTGCAGCCTAGTAGCCGGGACGACTCAGAGGGGGGCGCAGTTCACTTCGCCGAGCAAAACCAATTGACAGTGGTCGGATTGGGTGAGCTCCAGACCTCGAGCCGCAGAGACGACTCACGAGCTCTCCGCCTTAGTTCGCCGGATCACGCCGGCGACGCGAAGCTAGAGCAGCAGTAGTCCCAGCTGAGGCGGTGTACTCGCGGGAGACCCCGTCTCCCGCTGATACTCAGGTGCCAAGACTTGGCGGATTCCCAGGTGGACGTTTGGCGACCTGGGTCAGATCTTTGGCTGCAGTGCCTTGATCAGGGCTTCCGATGCGGCGTCCGATGAGAGATTCGACACGTCGATCGAATAGTTGCCGAAGAGTGCCTTCACGTCGTGGTTGCTGGAGAATGCCTTGTCGCCGAGCCCGCTGATCTGCGTCACGGTCGCGCCGACAGTCTGAGCAGTCTGAATGTCAGCCTCGTAGCCTGCAGCGGCGTCCAACGCGAGCACATTGAGGACGAAGCCGGTCGTCCCGTCAGCGCTGGTGTAGTTGCACGACCAGATCTTGTAGCTTGGCGTGTCCTGCTCCTGAGCGACGGTGATCGCCTCGCCGCTGAGGGACGCGGCAGTTCCTGCGGGGACCAGCGAACACACGTTGACGGCGTGGCCGATGCCGTCGTTGATGGACGCTCCGGAGTTGGAACCGGAGTTGGATACGGAGCCGCGGGAAGCCGACCCCGATCCCACTCCGCTGCTGCTCGCCGTCGTCCCGGTCGACGATCCGCAACCCGCAAGCAGGGCGGCCGCGACCGCCGCCGACATCAGATAGACGAGGTTGGTTGGGGGGCGTACAGTCACGGGCGTTCTCCTTGGGGGCTCGGTGAGCCCGTCAAGCGGCCACAGTAGGAGCCGTGATCGCAGACCGATCGCAGAGGCCGGTGACGGCTCCGTGCTTCCCAGCGCGACCGCGAGCGCTTCCCCATGGCCACGGTCTTGATCATTAGTTCTGGCCCGCGGGCGACAAGCAGCGGCTGGCTTTGCAGGATGCGGCCGGAGACTCGCAGAGAGGCACGTAGGATTGCACGGTGCTTGTCTGCATCCTCGGTCCAGTTCAGGTTCGGGACGGGTCGATGGAGGTTGGGCTTGGCGGTCGCAGGCAGCGTCGGGTACTAACCGGGCTGGCGCTCGGACGCGGCCGGTCTGTGTCGTGGGAAGCACTGGAGACAGCCGCTTGGGGCGATGAGCCGCCCGCAACCGCGCGCCACACCATCGCCACTCACGTGCTCCGCTTGCGCGCCAGCGGGCTGGTGGTGTCGAACACCCCATCCGGGTACCGATTGGATACGCCGACCGACGCAATTGAGTTCGAGGGCGCCATCGAGTCGGCACGCCGCCTGATCGGTTCCGATCCGCACCGTTCGATGGCGCTGCTCCGTGATGCGATCGCGCTCTGGCGAGGCCGTCCGCTGCCCGAGCTTGACCACTTGCCCGAAGCCGAGATCGAAGCCGCTCGGCTCCAAGAGATAGTTGAAGCGGCGCGCGAGCAGTTGCTCAGCGCCGAGCTGATGGTCGGGCGCTCGGACGACCTTGTGGGGTCGGCACGCTCACTTGTTGCCCAGGAGCCCTATCGGGAGCACCGCTGGGAGTTGCTGATGATGGCACTCTACCGATCGGGCCGTCAGGCGGAAGCCCTCGATGTGTACTCCCAGGCCCGAGACCTGCTCCTCGACGAGCTTGGCGTCGAGCCGGGCCCTGCCCTGCAGCGGATGCAGCGGGCGGTGCTCGCCCAGGACCCGGCTCTCGATGGGCAGCGCGGCGACGTCGCTGGAACGACTGCGCAGCGGTCGCGGGTCCCTGGCACGGCAACTCGGCTGATCGGTCGCGCACAGGAGCGTCGGGACCTGACCGAGGTCTGGGGGCGGGCTCGCCTCTGCACTCTCATCGGCCCACCGGGGGCCGGCAAGACCCGGCTCGCTCTGGACGCCGCGAGTGAGGCGGACGGCGCTGTCTGGTACGTGGATGTCGAGCATCTCCCGGTGAGCGAGCCGGTGGCCGCAGCCGTGCTTGACGTGGTCGCGCCCTCGTCTCGATCGCTCGACCCGTCCGACGGAATGGTCGAGCGCCTCCGCGACGCCACCGGGCTCGTGGTGCTCGACGGGTGCGAGCGGCGCCTCCCCGAGGTCGCTGCGCAGGTGCGACGATTGCTCGCATCCTGTGGGCGGGTCCGTGTGCTCGTCAGCAGCCGCGAGCGGCTTGGCATCCTCGATGAGGCGCTCATCGCGGTGGGCCCGCTTCCACCCGACGACGCGGTGGCCCTGCTTGCGGATCGCGCCCGCCTGGTCAACGCCCGCTTTGACGTGGCACCTCAGGATGAGGCCACCGCCGACCGGCTCTGCGCACTCGTCGATCGCCTCCCACTGGCCCTCGAGCTCGTGGCACGGCACCTCAACCTACTCAGTCTCCGCGAGCTCACCTCCCGGGTGCAGACCGACCTCGGCCGCTGGGCCGGCCGCTCGGCAGGGGGACGCGATGGACTCTGGGTGGCGCTCGACACGAGCCTCGCGGCGCTTTCGGCCGACGAGCGTCATGTGCTCCTCGCCTTCGCGATCATGGTGTCCGACGCCGACGCTGACCTCGTCGCCGACGTGGTGGATCCCGTGTTCACCGGTGACCTCCACGACGTGATTGGGCGGCTCGTCGATGCGAGCCTCGTGCAGGTGCGAAGCGCAATGAGCACGACGCGTTGCGAGCTGCTGCGCACGGTGGCTGTCCATACGATCGAGGCTTCCGGCACCCGCGCAGTGGCGAACGCCCGTCTGCGCTATACCGACGCAGTTCTGGACCGGGTCGTGGGCGTGCTCCCACAGTTGGCGTCGCAAGAGCGGCCCGACGCGCTCCGCGAGCTCGACAACGACATGCCCCACGTCCGTGCCGTGTTCGGCGAGCTGTGCACGCCCGGCGCCGACCCGCGCTCGGCGACGCGAGGGCTCGAAGTTGCCACCCTGCTCACCGACTATTGGCTCGGGCGCCGGCCGGCTGAGGGTCTGGACTGGCTGACCCAGCTGATCGCAGCCGCCGATCCGTCGCGCGCGTTGCGGGCCGAAGCGCTTCTGCGTTGTGGACACCTCGCATACTGGCTCACAGATTTCGAGCGTGGTAGCGAGGTCGTTTCGGCGGCCCGCGATCTCTTTCGCGACCTTGGTGACGCCCTCGGCGAGGGACGCGCGCTGCGCCGCCTCGGTGCGATCGCCGCTGCGACCGACGATCTCGCCTCGGCACGTGACCTCCTCGAGGCATCGCTGAGGCGGCTGGACGAAGCCGATGTCGAGGCCGAGACGGGCATAACGCTTCTTCACCTGGGGTCCCTGCTCGCCGACGAGGGCGACGTGGCCGCGGCGCTCCCGGCGCTCCGCCGCGCCCTCCGGATCGCCGTCGACGGTGGCAACCCGCTGGCACGGGGCCAGGCGCTCGCCGCCCAGCTACTCGCGGAGTGGAAGGGCGGCGAGCTCGACGCCGCTCTCCGTGCGGGAGACGAGGCACTCGAGTTGTTCCGGGAACTCGGCCACCACACCATGGAAGGCACGGTCGCATACCGCCTGGCCGCGGTCACGAGAGCGCTCGGGCGCCCCGATGTCGCCCGTGGGCTCTCGCAACTCGCGATCGATGCCGGTGAAGCCGTCGGAACCCGGACCACAGTGGCGCTTGGCCACCTCAACCTCACCCGGCTCGACCTCGACGAGGGTCAGATCGCCGGCGCCAGCATTCATCTCGAGGCGGCGCTTTCGATCATCGATCCCGAGGCCGATCGATGGGTGCTGGTCGAGGCGGTGGAGGTCGTTGCCAGGTTGCTCTCATTGGTCGGCCGGTCTGGGGCGGTAGACCTGCTCGACGCTGCGGTTGCAATTCGAGCGGACATCCGCCAGCCCGTCCCGTCGACGGACGTGGCCGACATCGAGGCGACACGCGCCCGAATGGGCCTTCCGACGTCCACGCGCGGGCTCTCGAGCCGCTCGGCGATGGATGTGCACCGCGACGCGCGAGCCGCGCTGCTCGAGGTGTCGCGCCGGATGGCGTCGTGACCGACAGACAACCCGCCCTAATCGGTTACGCCGTGCGCGCCACTGGTATTACGCTCCCTTGACATCAATATGGGGAGCATCCGGTCAACCTTGATCGGCGAACGGTGGCCGTCGAGGGCTGTGTGGCAACGCTCGAGAACCAGTGTGGTAGACATCTGAGGCGGTTATCGCGCACGCTCGAATACCAAAACGGACCGTCACTTTCCCAAGCTTGAGGTTGCGGTTCGAGCCCCGCCTTCCGCTCCAAGGTGGCGGGGAGGGTCGTATCGAATAAACCGAGCCGCAACGGTCATCCATGCGCTCGTGGTGGCCCGTGACGATGCGGCTGAGTTCGAGGTACGAGAACAATGGGGAACAGGGGAGATGGGGTACGCCCAATAGACCTCTTTGGATTTCGACGCGATTCCAATGGATTTCAATCAACATGCTCTAGTCGTCATTCCAACCAATTTGCTACGAAAGCACTCTAAATCGAATTCACCCCGCATCGGGAAATGAGGATTAGTCTGGGGGACCAGGGGTCGCAGGTTCGAGTCCTGTCTCCCCGATTCGCAGCCCATTACAGTCCAGTGAAGGCATTTTTATCCAATTGCAGCCGATTCCAACTCGCGGGGATCAGTCACTCTGCAGGGACTAGTGGTTATTCGCTGATCGATGGCCTTCCCTGCAAAACCACTCTGATGTAGGAGGGCGCGATTCCCTTCTTGGCACTACCTGAGTGCCGGTCTGGGTCAGGTGCGTTGAGCACCTCCGATCTCTACGTGCCAAACGAGTGGTGTCCGTGGGTCTGGCGTATATACGCACACCGTTCCCGTGTGGATCGTCGCCTGGAGATGTGTTCCGAGATCGGCGTCGGCTGACGAGATGCGCAAGATCGCCGACCTCACCGAGCGCGTGACATTCAACCGAGCCCGCTCGGCAATGGATCCGGCGCGCCGCGGTCGCCCTCCCAGTCCGAACGCGCTGCTCAGCTCGTGGGTGATGAAGTCCAGCTCCTCCCGTAGGATGCCGGTCCCCTCCGGCTTGCCCCAGATCTCCGCCGCCTCGATTGCCTCGTGCAGCTCCGCGACTCGCGCCCGGTACGCTCTGCGCGCCTGGTCATCGAGAAGCTCGCCAGCGTCACCCGACGCAATCGCTCGAGCGATTGCGTCGCCTCCGGTCGCACCCAGCCGCTCGAGGTCCAGTGCGGCGTGTGGACGTCCCGGTTCAGCGAGCAGATGGCCGAGCACACGAACGCCCTTGCTATCCCGGAGCCGGACTACCCGCGAGTCGTATCCAATTGTCCAGTATTCCCCTTCTCGCTCGAATCGTCCGACGCCACTTGACAGGAACACTCCGTTGGCAATCGGAGGGGCAGTGGGGCTTGCTCGCATCGGCGCTGCGGCCATGTGACCCGTCGCCTGGTACAATGCCTCCTCAATCAGCAGGCCGGTGCCTTCCGTAAAGGCAGCACGGAACGCGGGTTCACCCAGTCGACTCCGTGTCGTGTCCGCCCATCGCTCATAACGCTTTCGCTCGTCGGCGAGCATGCGAAATCCGAGGGCGCGCTCATTGGCGTCGACAGCACCCCAAAGTCTCGCCGCGAGAGAGTAGGAGCCCAGGCCGGCGAGGGCGCTACTGAACCCCGCGACGCGCAGGATGAGGCTGCGGCGCTCGCTCCTGCTGGTCAGCTCCAGGCTGTTCTGGTAGTACTTGAAGGCACACGCATAGTCACCGCGGTCGAGCTCGAGATCACCTAGGCTGTGCAGCGAGTGCCGGACCTGTCCCGGAAAGGCGGTGCGCGCAAGTTGAATCGCATCCGTAAACAGCCGCTCCGCATCCTCGAAGCGGCGCTGCCTGCTTGCGGCTTCACCGAGCAGATGCAGAGTCGCCGCGCGCCCCGCGTTATCGGCCATCTTTTCGTACAACGCCAGTGCATCCCGATGAAAGCGGTTGGCTTGAATGAGATCTGAACGCAGCATCGCGAGGCGCCCAACACGGTTGAGTAGGAATGCAACCCGCTGTTTGTTTCCCAGCTCGCGATGGAGCGCTAGGCTCTGCCTGAAGTACTGGTCTGCCTCGTCGTATGCGGCGACTATGAAGTAGTCGATGAGCCCAGCTGCTTCCAGGGCTGCTGCGCGAAGCGGTGTGCGTAATGAGGCGTCGGTGAGCGGTGCGGTCTCGAGCCATGCGCAGGCATCCTGGCGATGACCTCTATCGATCCAGTACCTCGAGAGCGCGATGCCAAGCCGAAGGTTGAGCTCGTTCAGGTCATTCGACCGCGTCCACGCGAGCGCCGCGCGAAGATTCGCGATGTCGTCGTCCAGCTGCCCAAAGGTCTCAGGGTTGGTTGGCCAGCTCTGGCCACCCGCGGCAGCCTCGGCGGCCGCAACGAAGTACTCGGCATGCCGGTGGGCGAGTTGGTCTCGCTCGGTCGCGGCGAGGTGGTCGTTTGCGAACTCGTGAACTGTCTCCAGCAGCGCGAAGCGGTTGCCATTTGTGCGAGTAACCAGGCATTTATCGACGAGCGAGGAGAGGGCCGCAAGATCTGTCACGCATACCTGTTCCGCAGTTCGGAGATCGAAGCTCGCCGGGAAGACCGCGAGACGGTGAAAGACGGCCCGATCACTTGGTTGAAGCAGGTCCTCGCTCCACGCGATCGTCGCCCTCAGGGTCTGATGACGCTCCGGCATATCGCGCCGTCCGCCAGTCAGGAGCGGCAGGCGGCGGTCAAGCCGCGCGAGGAGCGCGTCTGTTGTCAGCACGTTGACCCGAGTGGCTGCGAGCTCGACGGCAAGCGGCAGACAGTCGAGCCGAGTGCAGATGGCTTCCACCGTCGCGTCGTCAACGAACGTCGAATCGACTGCGCGCGCTCGTTCGACGAAGAGAGCAACCGCGTCAGGGGTACTCAAGGGCTCTACGGTGAAGCGCTGCTCGGGGGCAATGCGCAGCGGCTCTCGGCTCGTGACGAGCGCATGGAGGCTAGGGCACGACGTGAGGAGCGACCCCAGCAGATCGGCCGCCACCAAAACCTGCTCCATATTGTCCAGGACCAAGAGGACGCGCTTGCCGGCCAGGTGCTCAGCGAGCTGACCGTTAGCACCGACGGACCGAGCGATGGTCTGCTCCACGAGGGCAGGGTCGCGAACGGATGCCAGCGGTACCCAGAAGACGCCTTCAGGGAACCTTTCGGCTGCCCCAGCAGCGAGTTCCAGCGCGAGCCGCGTCTTTCCTGAGCCGCCGGCGCCAACGAGCGTCAGCAGCCGGCGAGCGCGTAGAAACTCGCCAGCCGACCGGAGTTCGAGCACCCGGCCAATAAACGGGGTCTGCTGGATCGGCAGGTTCATTGTTGCAACGCTCTTCCTGAGGGAAGTATCGGCCTGACGTCGGGGATGTTCAACGCCTCTGAACATTCGTACGCCGGGAATGAACGCCTTATAAGCGGGCTGTATGGGAGTAGCAAGGAGGTGGATCATGCGTCTTGGCAGGAACCGTTACCTGGTAGGCGCTGTGATCGCCGTCCTTTTCACGGCGGCCGGAGGGTCGATTCAAGCAGGGGCGACGTCACGCACCGTGACCCACGCCGAACGATCAAGCGAGACGGGGGCAGTACGGGCCGCGACCGGCTCGAATCCGAGAGGCACCTTCGGATCGGCCCTTTTGGCGTCGGCGCCGGTGGCGGTTGGCCCGTCCGCGCTGGCCGTCGACACGGCAACCGACACGATCTACTCAGCGAACGGCAGCAATGCGAACGGCACCAGCCCTGGCGGCGACACGGTGTCGGTGATCGACGGACGCCACTGCCAGGCCCAGGACGTCTCGCGGTGCAAGGGGCCATGGCCGACGATCAGGGTCGGGAACATGCCGTCAACGATCACCGTTGATGAAGCGACCGACACGGTGTACGTCACCATCAATGGCAATGCCGGCACCACTAATGCGGTGTCTGTGTTCAACGGCGCGATCTGCAACGGACGCGTGACGTGGGGGTGCGACCAGACACCGGCACGTGTGCGGGTTGGTTCATTCCCGTTCGGGATCTTCGCCGATTCCTCGAACCACACCGTTTACGTGACCAGCCTCGGTGGCGACATCGTGTCGATGATCAACTCGTCGACGTGTAACGCGGCCGATCTGACGGGGTGTTCGCGCCAGACTCCAGCGACGGTAACGGTCGGAGGCGGGCCAGGCGACATCGCAGTCAACCAGTCAACGCACACGGTCTACGTGGCTGAAAACGGCGGAGTCTCCGCGTTCGACGCGAACACGTGCAATGCGACCGTTCAGACGGGCTGCGGCACGGTCGGAATGCTCAACGGAGCGCCGGCGGTCAGTGGCGTCACCGTGGATGCCGCGAACGACACGATCTACACGGCCGACTACTCGACCCGATCGGGGGGCGGGACCATGTCCGCGTTTGATGGGCGTTCATGTAACGCGAGTGATCTGGCGGAGTGCGCGGCCCAAAAGCGCGGCATTGTGGCCGTGGCCCCTCCTCAGCCTTTCGAAACCGCCTTCTTTCTCACCGTCGATGTCCCGCTCCACACGGTCTACGTGGTCAACCAGGGAGACGATGACCTGTCGGTGATCGACACGCAGGTGTGCAACGGCCGTCACCTGGCAGCGTGTACAACCCTGAACCCACCGACCATCCACACGGGTGAGGATCCGGAGTTCGTAGCCGTGAATACGCTGACCCAGACGCTGTACACAGCGAACCAGGTCAGCAACGACGTCTCGGTCATCGACGCCTCACGGTGCGACGCTGGCAATACCAGCGGATGTCGCCGACCGGCACCCGCGGTGTCGATACCACAAGCTTTCGGGCTCGCCGTCGACGCGACCGTCCAAACCGCCTACGTGACCTCCGGTGCGAACGCCGTGGCGCTGATCGACACCCGCGCCTGCAACTCCCATCGGCTGGCTGGGTGCACAGCACCTCCGCCGACAGTTGCGGTGGGCCCGAATCCCGCTGGCGTGGCTGTCGATCAGCGGACGCACACCGTCTTTGTCGCCGACCAGGGTACCGGCCCGGGTTCGGGCGGTGGTGTGTCGGTGATCAACGCTGACTCTTGCAACGCCGGCAACCAAGCGGGCTGCGGACGAGTCGAAATGCTAAACGTCCCGGGTGGAAACCCCGATGGCATCGCGGTCGATCCTGCGACTGACACCGTGTACGTCACCACCATAACCGGCAGCGGGCCGAATCTCATTTCGGTGTTCAACGGAGCCACCTGCGACGCAGAAAATACCAGTGGCTGTGGCCAGACGCCGGCCACCCTGCACGTCGGACAGTCGGACGCTGTCAATGGCTCAGATCTCTCCGTCGCCATCAGCCAGGAGACCAACACCCTGTACGTCACCAACGTCGACTACGGGAACCAAACCGCGGACACGGTGTATGTGATCAACGGCACGACCTGTGACGCAGCAGACACATCGGGCTGCGGCAAGACGCCCGCGACGATCACCGTCGGCGAGGACCCCCGCGAGCTTGCGATTGACCCGAGAACCAACACCATCTACGTGGCGAACCACGCTCAGGGCGACCTCCAAGGCACGGTTTCGGTGATCAATGGCGCCATGTGCAATGGATCCGATACCTCAGACTGCGGCCAGACACCGCCAACTGTCGCGGCCGGGTACGGTGCCGTCGGTATTGCGCTGGATGCCGCCAACGACACGATCTACGTTACCAACGTGCAGGACACGAGCGTTTCGGTGATCAACGGGTCGACCTGTAACGGTGGGGATCATAGTGGCTGCGGCCAACGACGGCCAAGGGTTGCCGTTGGACGCGCACCGTGGAACATTGCCGTCGATCAGGGCGACGCCTCTGCGTACGTCGTCAACCTGGACGGCACGGTCTCAGTGATACCGGTCCGTCGCTGACGGCGCGTGTCCTCGCGTGTAGCCCGGGTCGCACTGACGCTGGCGGCGTCGTCTGATCCGCTAGCAAGCCGGCATGATGGCGGCAGCGAGTTCATCGAGCATGCGGGCCAAGTCAAGGGGCGGGCCCGTTGCCATCGCGAAATGAGGTGACCAACGAGCTCGCTACATCTTGGCGACGGCGGTCGTGCGCGACTGAGACCCGCGATCATGACGGCGTGCGTTCTCGTCTGACCTGGGGCGGCAATCTGCCAGCCGTTGTCTCTCTCCTCGCCGTCGCGGTGATGAGTTGGGCGGCGTTCCTCCCCTGCGTTCAATCTCCGTGGCCAGGCACCCAGATAGGTTTCTCAGCAGAGGGGTTGCCGATCGGCCCGTTGCCAACTGCAAGCCTCGCCCGGGGACCAGATGCCTACCTCGTCTTCGTGATCCTGGTCGTCATGGGAGTGGCGGCCGCGGCCCATCTTGTGGGGGTCCGCCGACGGGTCGCCGGGGTCACGTCGTTCGGAGCCGCTTTAGCGGTTGCTCTGGCTGGGATCTACCCGACCGTTGGACTCCCAGGGCAACTCGACTATGGCTTGTATGCCTTCGTCGCCGGCGCGACGGTAGCTGCGATCGCCGGGCTGGTGATGGTGGTGATGAGCTTCCGCGGCACGCGGCTTGCCGTGGACACAGCACTGCCAGCGGTGATCGCTCTCCTCGCGGTCTCGCTGATGAGTTGGGCGTCGTTCCTTCCCTACGTTCAATTCCCCTGGACGGACGGAGGGATCAGTCTCCCATCGGGGAGTGCGTTGCCGGCTGGGCCGTTACCTACTTCAAGTCTCGCGCAGGGACCAGACGCCTACCTCGTCCTCGTGACCTTGGCCGTCCTGGGAGCTGCCGCCGCGACCCATCTTGTGGGGATTCGCCGACGGGTCACCGGGGTCGCCTCGTTCGGAGCATCCTTGATAGCAGTTGCTATTGCACTGATCTATCCGGCGATCCTCGGAGTTCCGGCGCCGATCGATTATGGCTTTTATCCCTTTGTCGCCGGGGCGACGGTAGCTGTGATCTCCGGGCTTGTGATGATGGTGATGAGCTTCCGCGGCGCGCGGCCGGCCATGGCTACGGCACTGCGTCCCATCCCGCACTGATTTCGTCGCGCACGAGCCAGGGTGGGTTGGTCCCAAGACGCCCCCCGAGATCTTGACGCGGTAGCCGGCGAGCATTCGGGGATGAGCGAACCGGCAGCGCGCGAGGCCGCGTCCCGATCTCAGGGGAGGGACGTAAGGTTCCGATGCCCTGTGATGTCGGCTCGCGCAGCGGCTCGGACAATTCCACCGGCACGTCCGTCATGCAGTCGCACAATGTCCGGTGTACTGTCCCCTCAGTAGGGGTTTCTGCGATGAGTCTTCCAGTCCAGCAGACCCGGTTTCTGGGCCGGGTGAATGAGCTTCAGATTGCCGGCGAGTTGCTCCATGCACATCGACTGGTGACCCTGCTCGGCGCGGGTGGCTCGGGGAAGACTCGACTCGCCATTCAGATCGCCCTGGAAGCCGCCGAGCGGTTTCCGGACGGCGTCAACTGGGTGCCGCTGGCGCCCGTTCGGGACCCTCATCTGGTGGAGCAGACGATCGCACGATCGGTCGGAGCCAACGGCATGCTCGCTGAGCACCTTGCGCAGCAAAACCTTCTCCTGGTGCTGGACAACGTCGAGCAGGTCGTCGTTTCAGTCGCGCCTTTGCTCGCGTCATTGCTCGCCGCGTGCCCCTCGGTGCACGTCCTCGTCACCAGCCGGGAACCGCTCCGCATCACCGCGGAACAGCGTTTCACCGTGCAGCCGCTCAGCACCCCCGATGCCGTCGCCCTCTTTGTCGAGCGAGCACGTGCCGTCGATCCCGCCTTTGTCGAAGAGGAGACGGTCGAGGCGATCTGCGGTCGTCTCGACCGTCTCCCGCTTGCCATCGAGCTTGCCGCCACGTGGGTGAATGTGCTGACTCTCAGTGCGCTGCTGGGGCGATTGGAACGTCGACTACCGATGCTCACCGGTGGGGCACGTGACATGCCCGCGCGTCATCAGACGCTCAGGGCAACGATTGATTGGAGTGAGGACCTGCTGTCCACGCGAGAACGCGAACTGTTCAAGCACCTGGCGATATTTCCAGCCAGCTTCGATCTCAGGGCTGCGGAGGAGGTGTGCGCTGCAGACCTTGAGACGATGTCATCGCTCGTCGACAAAAGCCTCGTACACCGGGGGAGGGACGATCGCTTCGTGCTGCTCGAGACGGTGCAGGAGTTCGTCGCCGAGCGGCTGACCGTCGCCGAGCGAGACGATCTCGCGCGACGCCATGGTGAATATTTCACGCAGGCCGCCGAGGCGATGGCCGGCGTCCAGAGCTGGCCGTCCAATCCTGAGACGTTCGGAGGGCTCGACGAGGACTTGGCAAACCTGCGGGCAGCCGTGGCCTGGACAGAGACGACGAGCACCGCAGACCTTTGCCTGCGACTCGGGGTCGCCCTGTCCAGGTTCTGGATCGACCGGGGCCATCGCCACGATGCGTGTTTGTGGCTGGAGTCGGCGGCGCTCGCCGACGAGTCGGTCAGCCCTTCGCTGCGCGCGGCTGCACTGGAAGCGGCGGGTCTTCTCGACTATTTCGTGGTGACCGACCCAGACCAGGCCGAGCGGTACTACACACAGAGCCTCGCCCTCCATCGCGAGCTCGGTAACACGGAGCGGGTGGCCTTCCTGCTCAACCGTCTCGGCCGGATCGCGAGCGAGCGTGCAGATCTGGAAATGGCAATCAGCCTTCATCGCGACGCTCTGGGAGTGTTTGAAGCGATCGCCGACAACGCGGGACGAGCGGCGACATTGCACCTGCTCGCCGGCGTCGCGCGTGATCAGGGCTCGCACGACGAGAGTGAGCGGCTGTTCATGGATGCCATTCGGTTAGCGCGCTCGTCGTTTCCGGGCCTGGTCCGGCACTCACTGCACAGCCTCGGCGACCTGGCGCTGGATCGCGGCGACTATCGGGGCGCTGTGGCGTACTACCAGGCGAGTCTGGAGATCACCACGGCAACCGAACGCCGGAGCCGGATCCTGTGTGTTGCGGGCATCGGGAGCGCCCTGGCTGGACTGGGGGCATATCCCCTTGCGGCCAGGGTCTGGGGCGCGGTCGAGGCTGAAGAGCGTGCACTGGGATTCCGCATGCTCAGTGACGAGCGAAAGCGCTACGAACAATGGGCCGCAACGCTACGAGGACACCTCGGTGAAGCGGCATTTGTCGCGGCACATGTCGAAGGCGAGGCGCTCACGATCGATGAGGCGCTGGGGCAAGCGTCGCGCCACACCGGGACCGTGCCGATACGGCGACGCCGTATCCAAAGGAGCGTCGTGGAGGCGGCGATTCCCGCCGACGAGGACGCCCGATTCGAACGCGAGGGCGAGTACTGGGCGATCACCTACGCGAAGCAAGTCACCCGGCTTCGCGACAGCAAGGGCCTCCGCGTGCTGGCGCACCTGCTTGGGGACCCTGGGCGCCCCCATGCGGCTCTGGATCTCGAGCGGCTGGGCGCACCCGGTGGCGATCAGACTGCCCGTGCGATCGCATCGGGCGATGCAGGCGAGATGCTCGATGCCGAGGCTCGAAGGGCATACCGCGCCCGCGTCGCCGAATTGCGAGAGGCGATCGAAACCGCCGAAGCCTGGGGCACTGCGGATGAGGTCGGTCTCCTCCGCGAGGAGTTGGACTTCATCACGCACGAGCTGAGCCGAGCACTCGGCCTGGGAGGGCGCTCGCGCCACGCCGGGTCGATGGCAGAGCGAGCCCGATTGAACGTCGCGCGCGCGGTCAGGTCGGCGATGCGCCGCATTGCCGCGACTGACGCCGACCTGGGTGCGCACCTGGAGGCGACGATTCGCACCGGTACGGTCTGCGCGTATACACCGGATCCCCGCGTGGATATCGCCTGGCGCGTGTCCACCGGCGCTGTCAGCGACTGAACATTCGTTCACTCGGAGTGAACGCCTAACTCAGGGACAGAGCCGCCGGTGCGGATCGCAGAAGCTCGCGACTCCGTTGGAACCCACAACGGGGGACGCGTACGGAGGTGGTGACATGCGCCTCAGGAAGGGCAGCTTCGTACCCGGAGCGATGGTTGCGCTGGTGCTCCTGGCCGTTGCCGGCCCGGTGCAGGTTGGCGCGCAGGTGAGCGTTCGGATCGCAGGCGCTCACTCAACGTCGCTGCAGCGGGGGTTCATCGACATCAGCGGAAGTCCGGGGATCCCAGCGGTCAATCCGAAAACCCACACCCTCTACGTCCCGATCCAGTGCCCGGCTGCCTACTGCTCGCCAAATACTCCCAGTCATGAGATGGACGTGATCAACTCCGCGACCTGCAACGCCTCGACCACTTCAGATTGCGACGTGATCGCGCACGCCAAAGTTGCGGGCTTTGCGCTGGCTGCGGCCGTGGATGAGAGGACTGACACTATCTACGTTGCCAATGCAGAGGGTTCTGTCTCGGTTGTCGACGGAGCGTTGTGTAATGCGACGATCACAAGTGGGTGTGGGCGACCATTAGCGACGATCCACACTGGCGGCTTCGACGTCGACGACGTCTTCAATCCAACAACCCGCACCCTATACGTCGTCAGCCCGGCCGGCAGCGTCTTCGTCATCGATGTCGCCAGCTGCAACGCCGAGACGACTCAAGGGTGCGGGGAACCCGTCAAGGTCGTCAAGGACGACTCTGGTCCGGCCGGCGTGGGCGTTGACATCGTGACGAACTCCGTCTACGCCGTCAACAATGGCACCGGTGACGGCAATACCGTATCGATGATCGACGGGGCAACCTGCAACGGCAGTGACGGGACTGGGTGCAAGCATCCACGCACCATCACCGTCGGATCGGGAGCCTTCTGGCCCGCCGTCGACCAGGATACCGACACCATCTACGTCACCAACGGGAACGACAGCACGGTCTCGGTGATCAACGGCGCTCGCTGCAACAGCGAGGTCACATCCGGATGCTCGAGCGTGTCTCCTGCCGTACCGCTCGACGCGGCGCCAGGCTTTGCGGTGGTTGATGACTCACTGCATACGGTCTTCACGGTCAACCAAAACAACGACACGCTGTCCGCGATCAACACGCTCGCGTGCAGAGGCACGCACACGTCCGGTTGCGGGATCACGCCCCCGAGTGCGCAGGCAGGATCGGACCATAATCCCGGGTACACCGGAGGCCCCAACACGATGACGTCGCTTCCGGGAACGGAGACGGCCTACCTGACGAACGTGGGGGGAGAGAACCGCGTGTCGGTGATCACGGTCGGCCGTTGCAACGCGATCAAGACGTCAGGTTGTCGCGTACCGGCGCCGACCGCTCCGAACACCGAGTTCCTAGCGTCCGTCGACCCGGCAACCGACACCATCTACGCGAGCAATATCAATCTGCCTGAGGTTGATGTGCTCAACGGCGCGACGTGCGATGCAAAGCACCTCGCGGGGTGCGCACCGGTCGCGGAGATCCCGATGGATACCCCCGGTGCCTACCTGGGGGCGGGGTCGATCGACGATGCCACGCATACGCTGTATGTGTCCGGCTCATCCGGCGTGTCTGTCATCAACACTGCGGCCTGCGATGCCACCCACGTTACTGGGTGTGGTAGTCCCACACCGACGCTCGGCGTAGGAAGCAACCCGGGAAGACCCGTGCTCAACGAGAAGACAGGGACCCTCTATCTCTCATTTGGGACGAATGCGAACGAGATCGCGGTCTTTAATGCGGCCACCTGCAACGCCGAGGTGAGTTCGGGTTGCGGGCAAACTCCGGCGGTCATTAATGTCGGCGACAACACGGCGGGTATCGCGGTGAGTGTCAAAACCGACACGATCTACGCGACAAGCGTGGGGATACCGTTTGCGTCCGGCGACACGGTTGCCGTCATCAACGGCGCGACCTGCGACGGTACGGATCACTCCGGCTGTGGCCACCTCGCGGCGACCATCACCGTCGGCGCTGGACCTTTCGGCATTGCAGTTGACGACCCCACGAACACCGTCTACGTGGCGAACAACGAGAACGGCGACAACCCGGGGACTCTTACGGTCATCGGCACTGCCACGTGCAACGGAACCGACACCGCAGGTTGTGCCAGCTTCCACCCCAGGGTGGCGATCGGGCGGTCGCCACTCCTCGTCGCGGTCGATATCCGCACCGACACCCTCTACATTACAGACTTCTCGAGTGCAGGTGTCTCGGTTGTGAACGGTTCGACCTGCAACGCCGAGCTCACCAGCGGGTGCCAGACCCCGGCGGCCGATCAGGCAGTGGGTTCACAGCCGTTCGGGTTGGCGGTGAATCAGGCTACGAACACCGTCTATGTGATGGACCTGTCGGCGCCGGGCTCGTTGTCGGTCTTCAAGGGTCGGCAATAAGGTGTCGATGATCGACGCCGCGACGTGTAATGCGGTAGGTGAGTATGGGTGCAATCACAGGAGGACCCTAGCTAGTTGTCGGCGCAAATCTGGAACTGAAGGTTCAAAAACGGGACTCGCGTTGAAAGCGGCGGCTGGTACCGCCGCGGTCGCGGTGCTGCTCGCACTGGTGACGTCTGCGTGCGGTGGCACAACGTTAAGCCCGTCATCGTCGAGCTTCACGCAATCACACATGTTGCAGAAGGTGACTTCCACCCTGGATGGGGAGACTACCATCCCCCTCCGGACCCGGTGGATCGCGACACCTCAGCCGGCCGGCGCACCAGTGGCCGAGGTGGACTTCCTGATCGATGGGAAGCTGATCTGGAGCGAAAACGCTGCCCCATATGTCTTTGGTGGCGATGACAATGGCACCAATCTCGGCTTCCTGATCACCACTTGGCTTTCGCCCGGCGCGCACACTTTCACCGCTCGGGCCACGAGTGTTGCCGGTAAGACCGTCTCCGATGATGTGACCGCTAGTGTTACCGCAGCGCCCGCGCCACCCGCCGCGCTCAAAGGAACCTGGACGCGAACCGTGACCCAGCAAGACATCGAACATGCGGGTGTCACCGAAGGGCCGCCGCCGACCGGCCAGTGGCACCTCATCTTCGATCAGATCGGCGCATGGGAACTCGACCCCCTCGGATCCGGCGTCGAGAGCGAGTACGAGGCTCAGGGCGACACGCTCAACGTCTATGCACCCATTCAGGAAGCGCCGTTCAACAACAACGGAATCGGGGGGATTAGCGTGTACGGTCACCACGACGTTGGTGGGACGGACTGTAATGCGTCGGGGCCGTTCGGTTCCTATCGCTGGTCGGTTGCGGGCAAGCAGCTGACCATGTCTGTGATCAATGAAGGGTGCCCCAACCGGCAAGCAATCTGGGAAGGTGTCTGGAGCCTTGAGAGCCCGACGATACCTCCGGCCTGAACCACGTAGACCGGCGGAAACGGGCTCGGTTCGGCGAGAGGACTTGAGCAACCCAACGGCCATGGCAGCCAACCCCGGCGACTCTCTGCATGACTGCTCAACGCGCCTCAGCAATTGCGGTTACCGCGCGTCGTTTCCTCAACCGAGTACACCTCGGAGCCGTCAGGGCCTGGCGCGAAACGGCGTCTCCGTGAGCTCTGTGGCGCTTCGATTACCGACGGCTGTCGCGGACGGGATCATGGCCGAGGGTGGCTTGACCGACCCTCCGGTTCATATCGGCCGTCACGCGCGACCGGTGAGAGCAGCATCTCCCACAGGCGCGTCCTGTCACCAGACTCACGGCGACTCCGGGCCGATGCGCCGCCGGTCGACTCGGCGAGCACGATGCTCATGCTCACGAGAGTGGAGCGGGAGAGGAGCGCTATCGGCTTCGGCCTTAAGCGCGCCTGTCGATGTCTACGCGATTCAAATGGATTCCAAAAGCCACGGTCTAGTCGTCATTCCAACCACTTCCTGACGAAAGCACTGTAATTCGAACTCAATCCGAATCGGGAAATAAGGACTAGTCTGGGGGACCAGGGGTCGCAGGTTCGAGTCCTGTCTCCCCGATTCGCAGCCCATTGCAGTGCAGTGCAACCATTTCCACTGAGTTGCCGTGGATTCCAACTTGCGGGGATCAGTCACTTTGCAGGGACTAGTACTCATTCCCTGNNGACTCTCGGCGGACGATAGCCCCAAAGACCGCGACTGTGGGAGGTGGCCATTGGTCTCGAGACGTTCTGTCGACGAGGCGGCCGTGAGAGCTCTCCACCGGGTCGGCGTCAATCCATAGGTCCGCTTGAAGTGCCGCGTCATGTGGCTCTGGTCGGCGAAACCGGCCTCGGTAGCGACTTGCGCGAGTGACTGCCCGCTCTCGATCGCGGCTTGCGCGAGCGCCAGGCGGCGCAGCGTCCGGTAGCGGTCGGGGCTTGTCCCGAACGCCCATCGGAAGTGGCGGGTGATCGTGAAACGGTCGGTGCCCGCGATCTTTTCGAGAGTCGACGCCGGCGTCTGCTCCCGTGCGTGGGCCGCGAGATACTCGCGTACGAGCTCGACTGCCCTGATGTCGACCGTGGCTCGGCGGCGGTCGGGGCAATCACTGAGCGACAGGAGGCAGTCCGCGACTGCCACCGCGATCTCGGTGTAGCTCAGCTCGTTGATGGGGTCGTCGATGTCGGCGAGCAGGGCAAAGAGGGGTCGAGCCGTCGGCTTCGGCTCCTGGACGGGATCGGCGACGAACGGCAGTGCGCGACCGCCGAGGGCGCCCCGGACGAGCTCGGGCGCGATGTAGAGGATCCGGTAACCGAAGCCGTCCTCGGTTCCCGGGCCGCCGTCGTGCGTCTCGTCGGGATGCAGGACGTGCAGCTGACCTGGCAGACAGACACGTTGCGAGCCGCGGTAACGAAAGATCTGCACGCCGGCCGTTGTGACGCCGATCCCGTAGGTGTCGTGCCGATGCGGATCGAACCCGCGCGTGGAGATGTAGACCTCTGCGCGCTCGACGCCGTAGGCGCTCGGTCCGAACCTGATCGAGTCCGAGGGTCGGGCGCAGGATCGTTCAAGACGGTCAGCATCCGCGCTACGTACCGTCGGCGGCATGGTCAGCGGTATCGCGGCGGCAATGTCTGAGGCGCTTCCCGTCGCGGCGAATCGGTGGGGATCGATCCCGCCGCTCGCCGGGGGAGCACTCGTCGGTGTCGCCAATCCGACAGCACGGGCCAATTATGCAGCGATTGGATCTTTCGGTGTGGAGCCAATTGCACCAGGATCGGATCCAGTGAGCCATCTACTGGGCATTGGGGCCGCGGCGAGGCCCTTAGGCGGATGAATCGCCGCGTCTCACACCTCATCGCGGGTTGGCGCACCGGGCTGTCTGGCCCCGTGCTCATCCTTCAGGCGGGAAACGCCCTCAACTTCTTCGGTTACGGGCTCATTCTTCCGTTTGAGATCATCTATCTGCACCAGATACGTGGCTTTTCAACGTCGATAGCCGGACTGGTTCTGGCGGCGACCATGGGGACGGCGGCAATCGCCACCCTGCCGACGGGAGCGCTGCTCGACCGGCACTCCGCTAAAGCGATCGTGGTCGCCGGAAGCCTGGCGAGCGCCCTCGGCTACGCCGGCTTCGCCTACGTCGACCATCCCTGGCAGGCCTTTGCCTGCTCGATTGTCAGCGGAGCCGGAATCGGCGCGGCAGGGACGGCCAACCGGCAATTGACCATCAGGTTGGTCAAGCGCGAGCAGCGAGCAGCCGCCTTCGCGCTCAACCGCGTCGCGGGCAACTTCGGTCTCGGCGCCGGCGCGACCGTAGCCGGCTTCGTCATCGCGTCCGCGCAGCAGCTCAGCTCGTTCCAAACGCTCTATCTCTTCGACGCGGTCACCTACGCCGCATTCGCGCTGATCGTGCTTGCTGCCGTACCAAGCCCGCGAGCCGAGACCGTCACAGCGACAGATGGCAACGGAACCGGCTTTCGCGCCGTCGCTCGAGATCGGCTCTTCCTCACTGTGATCGCAGCCAATATCGTGCTCGTCGTCGTCGGCCACACGTTCTTCTCCAACATCCTGCCACCATTTGCAAAGGCCCACACACCGCTCGGTCCCGCCGCGATCGGGATCCTCGTCCTCGTCAACACGTGCTTCGTGGTCATCGCGCAGATCCCGGCGGTGCGCGTCGTGGCACGGATGGAACGCACACACGCTTTCGCGGCGGCCAGCGCGCTCTTTGCGGTCAGCCTGCTCGCGGTGCTGCCAGCGACGCTCATCCACTCGGAGCTCGCTGCGACCAGTCTCCTCGTCGGCGTTGCGATCGTCTTCGCAATCGGCGAGTGCGTACACATTGTCGTTCTCGGGCCACTGGTCGCGGACATGGCCCCGGCCCATCTGCTCGGCCGCTACCTGTCACTCTACAGTCTGACCTTCAGCATCTCCCTGGCCCTCGGCCCGGCGATTGGCGGCCTTCTCCTGCAGACCTCACCAGATGCCGTCTGGTGGGGTGGCGCGCTTGCCGCGGTGCTGGCCGGAGCCGTCCTGCTTCGACTCGGCGGCCGCATTCCCGACCCGCTCCGCGAAGCGCAGTCACGTCTTGCGTCGGCGCCAGAGGCCGTGTGAGGTCCTGCCAAGAGAAAGTCATGGGGGTTTGCGCCGGATGAGCGGGAGGCTTCGGAAGGTGAGTGTGACCGCTATCGACAAGCCGCCCCTTCAGGACAATCTCACCGAGTCGGACGCGCAGGCTCGCGCGGCGCTGCTCTCCAATCTCTCCTATGAGGTCTCACTGGTGCTCAGCGACGACCCGAGCGCCGAGACCTTCCAGAGTGCGACTACCCTCGTGTTCGACGCCGCGTACGAGGGATCGGAGACCTTCATCAACATCGCGGCGCGGTCGATCGACGAATGCACGCTGAACGACAAGCGGCTCACCCAGGCGCAGCACGGGTTCAACGGCAACGTACTGTTTCTCCGGGGACTGCGCGCCGGCTCCAACCGGCTGTCGGTAACCGCGCAGTGCGAATACCAGCACACCGGTGTCGGGCTGCACCGCCTCCGCGACCCGGTGGACGACGAGTTGTACGTGTACACGCACTTCGAGCCCTTCGACGCGCACAAGGTGCTCGCGTGCTTCGATCAGCCCGACCTCAAGGCCGACGTGACCATGAGCGTCACCGCGCCGACCGCATGGCGGGTCTGTGGGAACGGCCGCGTCCTTCGCATCGAGCCCCGAGGCGCGGTGAAGACCTGGCATTTCAAGACGACGCCGCCCCTGCCGCCGTACCTGATCGCGGTTGTTGCCGGCAGGTACCACACCGTGGAGCGCCGGCACCGGAACATCCCGATGGCACTGTGGTGCCGCGAGTCACTTGCCACGTGGATCGACGCCCAGGCCGACGACATCTTCGACATCACGGCCGCCGGCCTCGACTTCTTCGAGAAGTACTTCGGGCTCACCTACCCATTCGATGAGTACAGCCAGGTCTTCGTGCCCGAATTCAACCAAGGCGCGATGGAGAACCCGGGCTGCGTCACCTTCAATGAGGCGCACATCCATCGCGGTCAGGCGAGCGAGGCTCAGCTCCAGCGGCGGGCGGAGACGATCCTCCACGAGATGGCGCACGTGCACGGCTTCGGCGATGTCACCACCATGCGCTGGTGGGGTGACCTGTGGCTCAACGAGACCTTCGCCACCTACATGGCGAACCTCGCGATGGAGAAGTCGACCCGCTTCACCAACGCCTGGGTCGACTTTGCCAACAGCGTCAAGTCGATCGCCGCCCGTCAGGACCAGCTCGTCACCACGCATCGCATCGCCGACCACGTTCCAGACACGGATTCGGTGCGCCAGAACTTCGACGGGATCACGTACCACAAGGGCGCATCGGTGATGCGTCAGCTGGTGGCGTGGGTCGGGGACGACGCGTTCATGCGCGGCGTGCAGGACTACTTCAAGCGGTATCGCTGGCGCAACGCGGACCTGCAGGAGTTCCTTGACTGCCTGCGCCGCTCTTCGGGTCGCGACCTGACGCGCTGGGGCCAGGACTGGTTGCAGACCACTGGGATGAACACGTTCCACGCGCAACTTTCGGAGCAGAACGGCAGGTACGCGACGTTCGTGGTCGAGCAGACCGCCATCCCGGAGCATCCGACATTGCGCGCCCATCGGGCGGGGATCGGCCTCTACGACCGCGATGCGAAGGGTGTGCTCCAGCTACGCCGCCGGGTGGAGACCGACCTGACCGGCGCGATCACCCCGATCACCGAGCTCGTCGGCGAGCGCGTCTGCGACCTCGTGCTCCTCAACGACGGCGATCTCACATTCGCCAAGCTTCGCTTCGACCCCCGTTCACTGGAGACGCTCAAGGCAGATCTCTCCAACCTTGCGGACCCGCTCGCGCGCGCACTGTGCTGGGCTTCGATCTGGGACCTGACGCGCGACGGTGAGATGCCGGCTCGCGAATTCGTCGAGCTCGTCGCCCGCCACGCCCCCGGGGAGACGGACTCGCTGCTCGTCGAGCGGGTCACGAGCCAGGCACGTTCGGCGATCGACCTCTACGGGGACCCCGCCAACCGCAACACCGCCCGGGAGCGGCTCCATCAGGTCGCCGTCGCGCAGGTCAACAGCCAGGCCCTGGCCGCCGAGCCGCGACTCATCTGGGCGCGCATCCTGGTCGCCACGGCGGCGTTGGACGCGTCACTGGCGCGGGTTGCGGCGGTGCTCGACGGTGGCGAACGCATCCCCGGGGTCGAGCTCGACACCGATCTGCGCTGGCTGATCCTCGGTCAGCTCTCCGAGGAGGGCAAGGCCGACGTTGCGTTGATCCAGGCGACGATGGCCGCGGATCCGAGCGACATCGGGCGGCGCCGTGGCACGGCCTGTCTCGCCGGCCGGCCGACGGCGGCCGCCAAGGAGGAGGCGTGGCAGCGCGTCGTCGATACCAGCGCCCCGACGCCGGCGGCCTGGAAGGGTGCGACCGACGGAGAGCTCTCTATCGCGTCTATGTCGGCGATCCTTCGGGGCTTCTACATTGGCTCGGTCGGGGTGGGCGGCATGATGGCCCACGGGCCGAATCCGGAATTGCTCCGTCCGTATGTCCATCGATACCTCGACGCGCTCCCCGCGACGTGGGCAGAGCGCACGATCGACGAAGCCGCAGCGTTCACGCAGTGCCTCTACCCCAGCTACCTGGTCGATGATCGGGTGGTCGCGGCCATTGACCTTGCGCTTGCAGGCGGAGAGCTCCCCGGTCCCGCGGTTCGGATTCTCCGGGAAGGCCGCGACAGCACGCTGCGGGCGCAGCGTGCCCGTGAAGTGGACCGCGCAGCCGGCGTCTAATTCGGCTTCCCTGAGGTCGCGCGGGAGCCAATTTTCGAGAATTGGCCCTTTCCAACTAGAGCCAATTCTGAAACGATACCTCACGCGTCACGGAGGTCGACCATGAATCCCTACACCACCCAGCGTCTTGCCGAAGAGCACCATATCGACCTGCTGCGCAGCGCCGAAGCGTGGCGCCTGGCTCACCCCAGCGAAAACAAGGCACCGAAGCGCACCCGACCGTGGATCCTGCTTCTGCCTTGGCGCCGAGCGCCCGTCAGGCCAGCGCGCACACGCGTACCCTTGGACCGGCCCCGGTGTGAGTCCACAAATGCGCCCGGCGCATGTTCATGCCCTCCCCCAGGTTGAGCGGAAGCTCCCCGATGACCATCAATCGCACGCGCTCCGGCGTTGGCCTGCCCGCCGACTTCCCGTTCAGCCTCGCCGGCGAGGCCTACGGACTCTGTTTCATCAGCGGGATGTGTGCGCTCGATCCCGACGGCACGTTCGTGCCCGGTACGTTTGAGGAAGAAACGGAACCGGCCTGGCATAACGTCGCCGCCATCGCGGAGGCCTCGGGTTGCTCAATCGATGACATCGTGTACGTGCAGTGTCTGCTGAGCGACATCGACAACTATGGAGACCTCAATGCCTGGTGGCGCCGCCACTTCCCCGACATTTCGACCGCACCAGCACGGTTCACGTTCCAGGCCGGCGCCCTTCCGTTCGGTGCCAAGATCGAAATCCAGGCGATTGCGGCTCGAGGTAACCGGGTCCGGCGGACGCCCGTCATGCGCGTCGAGGCCACTCAGCTGACTCGCTCGCATCCGGCCTTCTGTGGCACGTGAGTTCGCGAATCATGCCAGGATCCTGCCCGAGGTAACCCGCGTCAGCGTCCAGTCATTTGCGCCCAACATCGCGCAAGACGGGTGATGGCCTCCGTGAGCGTTGCTGGCTGGGCGTAAAAAGGAATGCGAATTCTGTCGGTCGCTCGACCCGCACGGCACGAGAGCAGTGGCCCGGCGATGACGGCGACACCGCTAGCGAGCGCGCGGTGGCTGAATTCGAGCGCGTCGGTGCCAGGGAGACGTATCCAGAGGTTCGGACCGCCCGAAGGCCGGCGCCATTCAGCAGCGGGCATCGACGTGAGCAGCGCTGATTCGAGCGCGTCGAGTGAGCGGCGCAACTGCTCGTTTCTCCAGGTGCGAGTGGCGTCGTGATGGTGGTGCAAGAGCTCGGCGGCGATGATCTGCATCGGTGCGGAGGTGCCGAGGTCACTGCCCGACCTTTGCTCGATGAGGCGATTGATCAACGACGATCGAGCGCGGATCCATCCGAGTCGAAGTCCACCCCAGTAGAGCTTGGACATGCTGCCAATCGTGACGACACGAGCCTGGTCGTCAAATGACGCCAGGGGCAGCGGCGCAGTTGCGCCATGATCGAGATCAGCATGGGCGCGGTCATCGATGAGCACCATGTCTTCTTCCTGTGCGACGCGAACAAGTCGACGGCGTGTCTCCGCAGACATCAGCGCGCCGGTCGGGTTCTGGAAGTCCGGTGCGAGGATGGCGACGTCGACCCGTCCTCTACGACAGGCGGCCTGCAGCGCATCGACATCTGCTCCGTCCTTGCCCACGGGCAGCAGGTGCATGAGCACGCCGGACCGGATGGCAAGGTCGATCGCTCCGGGGTAGGCGACCTCCTCTATCGCGAGTCCATTACCTGGCCGGGTCAACTCCGTCATCAGCAGCGAAAGCGCCTGCTGGGAGCCATTGGTGATCATCACCTGATCGGCGCGCGTTGGCAGACCCTGCGCGCCGAGCAGCGCCGCGACCGCGGTACGGAGATGCGGATGGCCGGCGGCGTGGTAGCCGTGACCTTGCGTGAGCACGCTCGGGTCGGGCAGTAGCGAACCCGGATCGCCAATGGATCGGGAGACGATCGGCGCAGCGCCGGGGGCGGCGACGGTCAGGTCGATCGTCGTGTTGCCCAAGTCGCGGAGCAAATTGGCCATCACCGAATCCGCTCGGTGCACGGCGGCCTCCGATGTGCGTGAGGTGGCGATTCGAGTCGCCGATCCCTGCCGCGCTTCGATCCATCCCTCTGCCCGGAGCACGGCATAGGCAGCGGTGACGGTGTTCCGGCTCACGGCCAGGGCATGCGCCAGCTGACGTTCCGGCGGGAGATGACTTCCATCGACGAGATATCCCTCTTCAGCGAGCCGTCGCAACCCATCGGCCAGCCGCCGAAAGAGGGGGCCGTCTTCTGTGTCCTCCCAGCCAAGCAGGGTCGCGATCTTCGTTGAGTCCAGCGATAGCACAAGCCAATTATCCTTCAATTGGCTCTTCTTATCGGGACCCAATTGCACCACGATCGGATCCAGTGAGCCAGGTCACCCGGCTGCCCCGTACGACTCGCCTGTTCCTCGCCGGCAACACCGTGTCCATGGTCGGAACCGGGCTGGTGCTGCCGTTCCTGCTCATCTACCTGCATCAGGTCCGGGGGATCGCCCTCCCCGTGGTGGGAGCGCTCCTGGCCGGTGCGGCCGTCGCGGGCCTGATCGTGGTGCCAATCGCCGGTGCGCTCATCGATCGCCTGGGTGCTCGCCGGGTGCTCGTCGCGATCATGCTTGGACAGGCAATCGCCGACGTTCTGTTCGCCTTGGCCCACAACGTCGAGACGGCATTGCCCGCGGTACTGCTCTACGGCGCGTTGTGGGTACCGATGTTTTCGACTCTGCAAACGATGATCGCCGGGCTCACCCCGGATCCGGTCACGCAGCAGCGCGCGTTCGCGATCAACTTCACCGCTCAGAATGCAGCGCTGGGCATCGGAGCCTTGGTCGCCGCCGCAGTCGTCGGCGCCGGCGCGCAGAATCCCACGTCCTTCGAGGCGCTCTTCCTTGCCAACGCAGCGTCGTGCCTGCTGTTCGTTGCCGTGCTTCCCTTCATCCAAAATCCGCACCGGCCGCGGCAACGCAGTGAGCCGAAGGCGGGATACCGCGACGTGCTCGTGCATCCGGGACTGCGACTGGTGATCGTTGCCTCGCTGCTCCTGGCGTTCGTCGGCTACCCGGCGTTCGACTCCGGTCTGCCGGCGTTCTCCACTGTGGTGGCGCATGTCTCGATACGCGTCGTCGCGCTCTCGGTCGCGGTCAACACAGCCTTGATCGTTGCGACGCAACTGCTGGTGCTTCGACTCGTCCGGCGGCTCCGCCGAAGCGTAGCTGTGATGCTGATAGGAGTGATCTGGGCCGCGTCCTGGGCAGTGTTGGGGCTGTCCGCGCTGCCGACCCTGCCAGGCGCACGGGTTGCCTGCGTCCTCGCCTTCACCGCTCTGTTCGGCCTGGGCGAAACCTTCTTTTCACCGACCATGGGTTCCCTGATCAATAGCCTCGCGGACGACCGGATCCGCGGCCGCGCGAATTCGATCTCGGGCTTCTCCACGTCGCTGGGTTTCATCGCGTCACCAGCCATCGTCACCGGCTTCATCGCAACGGGTGCAGCCGCGATGTGGATCGTGCTGCTGTGCCTCCTCTGCTTTGGCACCATAGGCATCGGTGTCATCCTGGGTCGCAAACTCACCAGCGAGCAGGACCACGTCGGCACGCACGCAGCAACGCTTCCTGATCCGGCCGCGTCCGAACGCCCGGAACGCAGAGTACTGGGTGGGACGGAGTGAGCACGGCTCGGCTAGGGCGTTCGATGATCTACTCAGACGTTGTAGTCACAGTTGGCCGTACTCCCCTCGTTGAGCTCGCGCGGCTCGCGCGAGGTTTGCCAGGGCGCTTGCTCGCCAAGCTCGAGTATCGAAACCCGGGCGGAAGCATCAAGGACCGATTGGCAGTGGCGTTAATCGACGATGCGGAACAGCGTGAGGTGCTGCGTCCTGGGATGACGATCGTCGAGCCGACCGGGGGGAACACCGGCGTCGCCCTCGCCGTGGTCGCTGCGGTCCGCGGCTACGGGTTGGTGCTGACAATGCCCGAGGCGATGTCCGTCGAGCGGGTCGCGCTCCTGCGCCAACTGGGCGCCGAGGTTGTCCTGACGGCCGGAATTCTCATGGGCGACGCCGTGGACGCAGCGCGCCGGCTCGTGGAGGCTCGCCACGACGCCGTCATGCTCGACCAGTTCTCCAATCCTGCCAACGCCGAGATCCACCGTCGCACGACCGCGGTCGAGATCTGGGAGGACAGTGACGGAGCGATTGATGTCTTCGTGTCCGCGGTCGGCACCGGCGGCACGATCACGGGCGTCGGCGAAGTGCTCAAACAACGCAATGCGAAGATGCGGGTGGTTGCGGTCGAGCCGGCGGGCTCAGCGCTGCTCTCCGGTGGCGCGGCGGGACCGCACCAGATGCCGGGGATCGGTGTCGGCTTCATCCCTCAGATCCTCAATCGCGCGATCCTCGACGAGATCTTCGTCGTCACAGACGAGGAGGCGTTTAGCTGCGCGCGACGCCTGGCGCGAGAGGAAGGCATCGTGGCGGGCGTCTCCTCCGGCGCAGCCGTCCACGCAGCGCTTCGGATCGCAGCTCGCCCCGAATCCGAAGGTGCCGTCGTGGTCGTAATCATCCCCGACACGGGCGAGCGCTACATCACGACAGCGCTCTTCGGGCACGGCTAAGCCCGTCGGAAGTTTGTGTCATGCAACGAAGGTCATTGTGAGTGAAGTCGTGTGCAATCCCAACGCCTGTTGTCGTGAGGTAATCGCAAAGGGGATGAAATAAGTGACCGTCTACGTAATCGCTCAACTGCTGATCACCGACGCTACTTTCTACGACCGATATCGAACTCAGTTCAACGTGGTCGTCTCGCGCTACAAGGGAACGGTACTGGCAGCCGAAAATAGTCCGGCGGTTGTCGAAGGCAATTGGAAACAGCGCAAGGTCGTGTTGATGTCCTTTCCCGAAGAGGAGTCCTTCCTCAAATGGTGGGAGTCGCCCGAGTATCGGACGATTGCCCTAGACAGACGAGGCGGCTCTGATGCCGTCATTTTGATGGTGAAGGGGCGAGATAAATTTAGGTGGCCAACCCTCGCGTGAACGCTCGATGTCATGCCACTCGTCAATGTTGCATGGAGGCGGCTCTTGAGCGCTGTGCGACGCCCCACCAGGTGCCGCCGCAAACATCCGGCTCGTCGGCGGAGGTGACGATTCGACCCGCCGCCTGTGGCGAGTGCAACACCCGTCAATGGAGGAGTGAATGAGCACCGATGCCTCGGTCGCCGGGCTACAGCCATATGAGGCGCGGGGCGGTCTACGCGAGCACCGCAAGCACCGCACCGGTGGACGAGGCGATGGAGAGCCGGAATGATCGCGGCGTCGGCCGGTTGAGGACGCGACGGAAGTGATACCGAGAAGGATCGAGGACATAGAACATGGATAACAAGGAGACTCGGCGGCGGTTTGCGACACTGAGCACGGCACATGTGGCCGATGCGTGCACTCGCGCTCAGATCCCGGTGCGCTGTGCGCCAGCGCTCTTGCACGCTGTCGTCCCTGGTAGCCGCCTAGCTGGTCGCGCGTCTCCCGCCCGACATGTCGGCAGCGTCGATATTTTCCTGGAGGCGCTCGAAGGGGCTGAACGGGGCGACGTGTTGCTGGTCGACAATGGCGGACGACTCGATGAAAGTTGTCTAGGCGATCTCGTGGCTCTGGAAGCCCAGGCTGCGGGACTGGACGGAATCGTGATCTGGGGGCTCCATCGCGACACACATGACATACGAGCGATTGGGTTGCCAGTCTTCAGCCTGGGTACGATTCCGACCGGTCCCCAACACCTCGGTGTCCGTCCCCATGACGCGTTGGAGTCCGCTGGCGTTGGAGATTGGACGGTGGGTCGCGAGGACTTGGTCCTAGGCGACGACGATGGTGTGCTCTTTGTGCCCGCTGCCTCCGCTGGGGACGTCCTCACCCTTGCAGAAACCATCCGCGACACCGAGCGGCGCCAAGCCGACCTCATGCGCGGAGGTGTTTCTCTGCGTAGTCAGGTTCAGTTTGATGCCTACCTTGAACTACGCGAAAAGACGCCTCTAAGTTTCCGGGATCATCTGCGAGGCGTGGGCGGCGCTATTGAGGAATAGCCGGAAAGCGCGTCGTGATAGACCGCTGATCTGGGCCATGGCGAAGAGAGCGCTCACGGTAAGTCGGGTAGGGGAGAGGAGCCATCGGCTTCGGGGCAATAGACGCCGGTTGATGTCCACGTGATTGCAACCCATTCCATCACACGCGCTCTAGGTTGGCATCTGGCGACCCGGCGCGACCGCGAACACGACCATCGAGATGGTCCTGCAAGGCCGGGAGACACTGCTCGTACTCTCCGGCAGCGCGCGCCTGCAGGTAAACGACGAGCTTCCGCGTGACCTGCGGCCAGGGACCATCGTCACCCTCCCGCGAGGTGCGCGCACACGATGGGTTGTGGACGATGCGTTCAGTGAGCTCTGGATTTACAGCTGACCAGAGACTTGGTCTTGCCTCGTGCCGCCGCGAAACGGCACATCCAGACCGAGCCGGGGGAGTGCGTCAAGGTGGCCGATGCCGTCTTGAACGCTCGCACACATGAGCGTCTTGTCACCAGCCCGCGGCGACTAACGGGCGGATGACGCCGATTGAAACACCGGCGATCAGATGCTCACGCAGAAAAGAGAAGAGGAGAGGAGGACGAGTGATCGGGAGGGGGGCAACGCAGGCCTCTGGATGTCGAAGCTATTCGACTGGATTCCATCAAGCATGCTCTAGCCGTCATTCCAACCATTTCGCCACGAAAGCCATCGAACTCGAACTCAATCCGAATCGGGAAATAAGGACTAGTCTGGGGGACCAGGGGTCGCAGGTTCGAGTCCTGTCTCCCCGATTCGCAGCCCATTGCAGCGCAGTGCAGCCATTTCCACTCGGTTTCAGCCGATTCCAATTTGCGGGGATCAGTCACTTTGCAGGGACTAGTACTCATTCCCTGGTTGATGTTCTTTCCTACAAAGCCACTCTAAGTCGTGCCGGCCGACCTGACCGGGCCGGATGAACGTGCGAACCCGAGGGTTCAATCAGAACGGAGTTGTCATCGTGAGCTTCACGCGGACCCTGCTTGTCTACCGTCAAGCAGTCGCCTGTTTCGTTCTGGGAGAAGGCACCTCCAGGGCGCCCCTTCCAGCGCGGCGACATTGGGCGAGCGACCAAACGCGGCGAACCGCAAGCCATGCACACTAAGGACCTTCCCTAGCGCCTCCCGTTCCGGAGATCATCAAATGGCACTCGGTAGACCAGTCCTGCTCACCGCAGACGGGCAAGTCGCGCTCAT
Source organism: Candidatus Dormiibacterota bacterium (assembly GCA_003162415.1). GTDB lineage: Bacteria > Chloroflexota > Dormibacteria > Aeolococcales > Aeolococcaceae > Palsa-851. The sequence goes on along the minus strand of PMOL01000013.1, from coordinate 239,391 downwards.
CGCTGAAATGCGCGCGCTTATCGATATCAAGCGTCCTGAAATCGTCCAGCGGGTTGCCACCGCCCGCGCCGAGGGTGATCTGCGCGAGAACTTCGCCTACCACGATGCCAGGCGCGAGCTGGGTCTCCTCGACGGCCGGGTGCAGACCATCGAAGGGATGCTCCGACATGCACTGATCGTCGAGGCCGCTCCGTATGACGGTACCGTGGGCTTAGGCGCGACTGTCGTGGTGCGGGATGATTTTGGCGACTCCGAGTACATCATCGTGGTACCAGCTGAGGCAGACATCGCCCGCCAGAGGATCTCGCTGGATTCGCCTTTGGGAGCCGCGATCTCCGGCCACCGCGCCGGCGACGAGGTGGTTGTCGACAGTCCTGGAGGGATCCACCGAGTCGCCGTCGTCCACGTGCGCTGACACACGCGGCGGATACTCCTCGACGTTGCTGACCCAGTCGCCCGGCCGTACTGCAGACTGGGACCGAGGAGCACCTGTCGAGTGAAACCAGCGAGGCAACACATGGCATCGGGAAGTGACATTTCACCGCGCCGACGGCTGAGGCCGCACAGCCCTTCACCGTTTGACCAGGTCTTCCTCAGTCGCATGGCGCACCTCCCAAGGATGACTCTGAGCGCGGAGGCCGCCGTGGCCGTGACCCCTGACGGGCCGGATGCGAACGCACCATCCCAAGGCGCGAGTCAGCGAATATCTAGCAACGCGCGGGCTGTCGATTTACGGCGCTGGGCTCCGTATAGGAGGTGAAGGGCCGCGCGAAACCGGCCAGACCGAAGCCAACGGCAAGATCCTTGCCGAGGAGGAACCACCGTGAAGCAGTATCTGCTCAGCGTCTACCACGTCGACGGCGAGCCCACCCCTTCGCCAGAGGAGATGCAAACCATCTTCCGGGACGTCGATGCACTCAACTCGGAGCTCCAGTCGGCCGGCGCATGGGTCTTTGCCGGGGGTCTCCACCCCGAAAGCACCGCCTCGGTGTTGCGGGTAAAGGACGGCGCCGTGCTCATCACCGATGGACCCTTTCCCGAGGGCAAGGAGCATATCGGTGGGTTCTGGATCATCCAGGCGGACGACCTCGATGCCGCGCTCATATGGGCCGCAAAGGCGACCCGGGCATGCGCCGGCCCGGTCGAGGTGCGCCCGTTCCAGGAAGAGCCGGGCGCCTGACCCGGCGATGGGGCCAGTGAGCGATTCGGAGATCGAAGATGTCTTCCGCGAGGAGTACGGCCGCGCCGTCGCGGTGCTGGTCCGATCCTTCGGAGACATCGACATCGCCGAGGAGGCGGTCCAGGACGCGTTCACCGTTGCGGTGCAGCGGTGGCCTGACACCGGACCGCCTCCCAGCCCCGCGGGGTGGATCATCACCACTGCGAGGCGGCGGGCGATCGATCGCCTGCGCAGCGACACCGCCCGCGAGGATCGTCATGCCAGGGCGGCGCTGCTCCAGGCCGAAGGCGAGCCGATCGAGGAAGGACCGGTGCGTGACGATCGCCTGCGCCTGATCTTCACGTGCTGCCACCCGGCGCTTGCGATCAACGTCCAGGTGGCACTGACACTCCGGTTGCTCGGCGGGTTGTCGACGCCGGAAATCGCCCGCGCGTTCATCGTCCCCGAGGCGACCATGGCGCAGCGACTCGTCCGCGCCAAGAACAAGATCCGTGATGCGCGCATCCCGTACCGGGTGCCGGATCCCGTGGAGCTTCCCGCCCGGTTGCGGCCGGTGCTCGCAGTGATCTACCTGATCTTCAACGAAGGATATGTGTCGAGCACCGGTCAGCATCTCGCACGTGGCGATCTCTGCGCAGAAGCGCTCCGGTTGGGACGGCTCCTCGCAGAGCTGATGCCCGACGAACCGGAGGTGCTCGGGCTCCTGGCGTTGATGTTGCTTATCGATTCGCGACGGCACGCGCGGACCACCAACAGCGGGGATCTCGTTCTGCTCGCGGATCAGGACCGCGCGCTGTGGGATCGCGCGCTCATCGCGGAGGGCCAGTCGATCGTGCGTGGCTGCCTGCGTCGCAATCAGCCAGGTCCGTACCAGATCCAGGCGGCGATCAACGCGGTGCACAGCGATGCACCGACCGCGGCCGCAACTGATTGGCGACAGATCCTGCAGCTGTATGACCAGTTGCTCGCATTCACACCGACCCAGGTCGTCGAGCTCAACCGCGCCGTCGCACTCGCCGAGGTCAGGGGAGCGTCAGATGCGCTTGCGGTGGTCGAGACCCTGGACCTTCGTGACTACTACCTGTTCCACGCCGTGCGAGCGGAACTGCTCAGCAGGGTCTCCCGCAACGAGGATGCGAGGCGCGGATTCGACGCGGCCCTCGCGCTTACCATAAACCCGGCCGAGCGGACCTTCATGGAGCGAGCCCGCAATGCGCTGCCTGAGTGAGCAACGCAAAGGAGCAACAGGCGGTGCGTCGCTGCGCGCGGGCCAAGCGGTCACACAACACGCTCAGAATGGAGGAGCTATGAACGACACACAGCTGGTGAAGATTCTTGGGCCGTGGAAGCGCCGGCACCCGCGGGCAATCGCTGTCATTGCCATAGTTGACGGCATTGTCCTGGTCGCCCTCGCCATCTGCCTGATTGCCTTCGGCGTCGGTGGCTGGGTGCGCTTCGTGCTCCTGATACTGGGAGTCGTCTGGGCGTTCTACGGCGCCTACCGCTTCCCGCGAGCAATCCGCGCGACGCAGAACACCCACGACTGAGCGCAGCCGGCTCCGCTAACGTTTGGTCCGCCCCTGAACCGCGCGCCTAACTTTCGGCGAAACGGAGTTGGGTAAGGCGACTGCCTGGTATCCCTCCTCGAACACAATGTCGAACGTGCGGATGCGCTCGGGGTCTGCGATCAGGTTGATCTCGACGATTGTGCCGTCCGTGATCGTCATGCCGAGCACTCCCTGAAGCCGTCCGCCCGGAGCCCAGACGATGCCGGCAGTGCCGTCGATGATCGCGCCTTGGAGTCCCCTCGCCCCTTTCGAGAACCATGTGGCTACCGATACCGCACCCTCGGCCTTCAGGTTCGCGCGTCCCCCCGGGATGGTGGTGGCATCTTGCCGGACAACAGCGTCGGGATCGAGCAGGCTCAACAGGCCGTCGAAGTCGCCCGCGCGGGAGGCGGCAAGAAACGCGCCGGCAACCTCCAGACCGCGGGTGAGGTCGAGGTCGCCGACGTTGTCCGCGCCTTGCAGGCGGCGTCGAGCCCGACTGGCGATCTGGCGCGCGGCGCCCGACGATCGCCCGACGATGGGGCCGATTTCGTCGAACGGCATCGCGAAGATGTCGTGCAGCACGAACACGACGCGCTCGGTTGGAGCCAGCATGTCAAGCACCACGAGCAACGCGGACCCCACCGACTCCGCAAGGAGAGCCTGCTGCTCGGGATCGAAGTCGTCCGCGGTGCGCACGACCTCGTGTGAAAGCTCGTCGCCTGGGGGGTCCTCGCGCCGTGACCGTCGGGCGCGCAGCTGGTCCAGGCACAGCCTCGCGACGACCGTGGTGAGCCACCCGCTGAGGTTCTCCACCGCGTCGGCGTCGGCACGATTCAGCCGCAGCCACGCCTCCTGGACGGCGTCGTCCGCGTCGGCGTGGGAGCCGAGCATGCGATAGGCGACCGCCCTCAGCCGGGGCCGACTGGCCTCGAACCGCTCCGTCAGCAAACCGCTTTCGATCATCGTCACATTCCTGTCTGGCCGTCCGTCATAGGGGTGACGAACGAACCACAGCAAGTGTGACAAGGAGCCTGTGGATGACACGCGTGATCGATCCCGCCGGAGTCGCAGGATGACATCGCCCATCCTCGTCACCGGTGGCACCGGCCGCCTGGGGCGAGCAGTTGTTGCCCTGCTGGTCGACGCCGACTGCGACGTGCGTGTGCTCGCACGCCACAAGCGCGACACGCTGCCGCAAGTCACGTTCTTCACTGGAGATCTCCGACGGGGCGAGGGCATCGATGCGGCCGTGAGCGGCGTCGGGGCGATCATCCATTGCGCGACCAGCACAAAAGGTGACGCGGACGCGACCAGGAATCTGATGACGGCGGCGACCCGGACCGGCTCGCCGCACGTGGTGCAGCCGTCCATCGTCGGCATCGACTGCATCGCCTCATGGGGGTATACGAAGGCCAAGCTCGAGGTCGAGCGAATCGTGGAGGCCAGCGGACTGCCTTGGACGATCGTTCGGGTCACTCAGTTCTACGACTACTGCTTCGAAAACTCCCAGAAACTAGCGAAATTCCCATTGGTTGCACCGGTACCGGCGGGTTTCCGTGTCCAGCCCATCGATCCCAGCGAGGTCGCGGCCCGTCTTGTCGAGTTCGCCCTGGGTGAGCCCGCCGGCCGCGCCCCGGACATGGCCGGACCGCAAGTATCGAGTTGGGTGGACCTGTTTCGCAGCTACCTGACGGCCACGCACCGCCACCGCTGGGTCGTTCCGGTACGGATACCCGGAAGCAAGGCTGTTCGCAACGGTGCGCTGCTCCCACCAGCACGGCACACCGTCGGAACCAAGACCTGGGACCAGTTCCTGTCCGCGCGCTTGCAGGAGCGCCGCACCTGAGCAGACGACATCGACCTACAGGAGGAACACCGTCATGCAAGCCCGAATGAAGAACCCGGCCGTGATCATCCCCGACGCCATGGCACCGATCAGGGCGCTCAACGACGCCGTGCAACAAGGTGGCGTGCCACAGCGAACGCTCGACCTCGTCCACCTGCGAGCCAGCCAGATCAATGGATGCAGCGTCTGCGTTGGCGCCGCGGCGAAAGCCCGAAAAGATGGCGAGACGGACGAGCGACTCTTCACCCTCGTCGCCTGGAGGGGTACCCCGTACTTCACCGCTCAACCAAGTGTCCGAGTAGGCGTGCAATCGTCAGGGGAACGTCACGCGGGTCGCTTCCTGCTTGCCTTGGGCGAAACCGGCACGGGCGGCGGGGATGCGGGTCGCGGGATCCATCAGGTTCGTGCCAAATGCGGCTCGGGAGTCGGCGTCCGGTGTGATCACCTCGACGCGGCTGCCCTGCTTGCGCAGGGCCTCGACCTGGCCTGCCAGGTCCGTGCCCCATTCCGGCGGTCTGCGCAGGCCCTCGAACTGGCCTGCCCGGTCGGCGCCCCGTCCGCCCAACGGCGAGAGCACCACGACGTTCGCATAGCCCGAGGCAAGGTCGGCGTTGTCGGGGGAGCGCACGCCACCGTCGATGTAGCGCGCGCCGTTGATGCTGACGGTGGGGACCAGACCGGGCAGCGCGGTGCTCGCGGTGACCGCGTCCACCAGCTCGACGCCCGATTCGCGGTTGAACGCAACCAACTCGCCGGTATGCGCGTTGACGGCCACCACGATCATCGGCCTTTCCGGCCATTCACGGCGGGGCAACCGGGCGGCGACCATTTCGCGCCGCTGTTCCGCCGCGGGTCCGAGTATGGAGTCGCTCTCCAACCCGAACGCGCCCATCGCACGTTGTAGATCGGCTGCCGAGGTGGCGGCGGCGCCGATGGCCCTCATCCGCTCGAACACCGTGGCCATTGGCAGGGACGGCGGCCGTTCCCGGTTCTGTCCGACCGGTTGAACCGGCGGGGACAGCACCGAGGCCAACAGTTCGGCCGGCGGTATACCGCTGCGCAGTTGCGCTGCCGCGGTGGCGCCGGCCGAGGTGCCGACTACCAAATCGGCGGCCTCTGTCATATCGAGACCAGCTTCGGCCAGGCCTGCGATGACACCGATCTCCCACGCATTTCCGGCAGCCCCACCGCCACCGAGAACCAGAGCAACGTTGTCAAGCATCTGCAACTCTCCGGCGACCCGCGCCCCGTCGGTTACGGGTGCACGTCAGCGAATCCCTCTTACGCCCATGATGGCGACAGCACCGAGGATGGCGCAGACGCCGGCCACGGCGTAGAGCACACCATAGCTGTCGCCGCCGATCGCCAGGATTGCCGGCGCCAAAATGGGTCCACCCACGACCACGGGATCGGTCGACTTGTGACCACCTGACTAGCCAGCTTAGCCTTGGCAGGTCAGTCCACTATCTCGATGCCCGAAATGGACGGAATGCATCGCGAAGGGTCACGGCGAGAAGTTGTGGCTCACTCACCGCAGGGAAGTGGCCACCGCGCTCATGCTCCGCCCAGGAGGTGACCGAGAAGTAGCGCTCCGCCAGCTCACGCGGGGGTTTCGGAAATGGCACGCGTTCGCCGCCGAAGATGCTCACCGAGGTGGGCGTCGCGGCTGGGTCGCCCGCCGATAGTGAGTCGTCTTGTATGTGACGGTGGGCCCAGTAAGGAAGCAGCGACGACGCGATCGTGCCGGTCGCCCAGTAAAGGGTGAGCGTTGCGAGCAGGAGGTCTCTTGTGAACGCAGGTTCGCCGTCGGTTCCAACGCTGCTCCACGCTCGCACCTTCTCGCCGATCCACGCCGCAAGGCCTGCCGGCGAATCATGAAGCGCGGCTCCGAGGGTGAACGGCTTGGTAGCGTGCTCGTGGGCATAACCGCCCTCTTCCGCTGTCCATGCTTCAACCTCACCAAAGAACTTAGCCTCGGATTCACTCCACGGCTTGGGCGGCGGGGCCAGCCCCGGAGTAGCGAGGTGGATTCCGACGACCGTCTCAGGATGCTTACGAGCGAGGCGGGCGGTGACACCGGCACCGAGATCGCTTCCGTGCGCGACGTACTGGTCGTAGCCGAAGCCGTCGACCATGATCTCGTTCCACACATCCGCCACCGCGTTGGCGGTCAAGCCTCCAGGCGGCGGCGGACCGGAGAACCCAAAGCCCGGAAGCGAAGGGACCACAACAGTGAAGGCGTCCGCGGCGTCTCCCCCATGACTCGCCGGATCGCTGAGCAGCGGTATCAAACGGAGGAACTCGCAGAACGAGCCGGGCCACCCGTGCGTCAGCATCAGTGGCAGCGGACTCGGCCCCGCGCCGGCCTGACGTAGGACATGCACATCCAGCTCGCCGACGCGAGCACGCATGTGGCTGAACTCATCGAGCAAAGACTGAAACTCCCCGGTGTCGAACGCCTGCCAATCGGCGATCAGCTGGGCCAGCCAGCGCTCAGGTACGCCGCGTTCCCAAGCGTCAGTGTCGGTCGGCGGAACGCGAGACCGCGCCAAACGCTGACGCAACTCCTGCAGAGCCACAGCGTCCAACTGCGGACGGAATCCTTCGATTCTCACGGACTCAAGTATCCGTCTTCTATCCGCTGGTCCCTACGGCAGGTGACCGACGGAGTTGTTGCGCGCAAGCTGCGAGGTCAGGCGTTGAGCGCGAGGGAATGCTGCACGTCGGCCTTGTACAGAGTCGGGTTGAGAACCCGATTCCGGGCCTGCGGTGACCACGAGCGGTGCGGTTCTCTCAAGGCGGTGAGGAGACGCCGTGCGCCTCAACCGAATGAAGCTTGAACGCCCTGAGTTCGCCGTCTTGCCCGAAGGTCAGTAGGCATAACCACTTTGGCGCGCTTCTCCCACCAAAGTGGTCTTGGTTGCCTGTGGCGGCTGCGGGGAGGGTTGTGGGGACGTGGCATCATGTCAGTCCCGTTAGTGGTCGGCATGACGGGGGGCGAGATTGGCGACGACCTCGGTCTGTGGGAGTAATGAGATAGCTGGAAACGCAATAGCGGTCGACGTAACGGACCGATCGGCTCTCGAGCTCGAGCCGCACCTCGGCGAGATCACCGCATATTGCTACCGCATGCTGGGCTCAGTCTTCGACGCTGACGATGCGGCGCAGGAGACAATGCTCCGGGCTTGGCGCGCTGCGCCCGCCTTCCAGGGCCGGAGCGCAACGCGCTGGTGGCTATACAAGATCGCCACCAACGTGTGTATCGACGCCCTGCGGGGACGCACGCGCAGGGAGTGGCCGATGGCGCTTGAACCGTCATCGACTGTCGACGAGGCGATGCTCCGCTCCCCGCAGACCGAACGGCACTGGCTCCTACCATTTCCTGATGCGCGGCTGGACATGCTCCAGGATCCCGAGGATGTCGTCGTGGAACGGGATACGATTCGCCTCGCCTTCGTGGCGGCGCTCCAGCACCTGCCGGCACGCCAGCGAGCGGTCTTGCTGCTGCGCGATGTTGTTCGCCTGCGGGCGTCCGAAGTGGCGCAGATGCTCGAGACCTCAGTCGCGGCCGTGAACAGCGCGCATCAGCGCGCACGGGCCACCCTCGCGAACTGCGATCTGGGCGAGCCCGACGCGCGAGTCCTCGGGGCTGCTGAACGACGGCTCCTCGCCGAGTATGTGGACGCCTTCGAACGCTACGATCTGACCGCGCTGGTCTCGTTGCTCCACGCCGATGCGGTCATGTCGATGCCGCCCTATCCGATGTGGCTCCAGGGGCCACGCGACGTCGAACGCTGGATGCTGGGGCCGGGTGGCGATTGCCGCGGGTCGCGTCTCCTCCCAACGGAAGCCAACCGCCGCGCTGCGTACGGACAGTACAAACCCGACGGTCGCGGCGGTTTTCGACCCTGGGCGCTGCTGGTGGTCGAGATCTCTGGTCCGGCGATTTCGAGCATGCACTTCTTCCTTGACACTCGTGTCTTCGAGGCCTTCGGCCTGCCCGATCACCTGGCATCGTCCGCTGATTAGCGCCCCGGTGGTGCCGAGGTCGGTGTGAGGCAGCCCTGACGCACTGAATCGTTCCCGGCAGCGATGAGTTTCCCTGCCCGCCGTCGTCTCTATTAGTAGGCGCGAGCCCGCGTCTGCACGATGACCACGCAAACGGCGGGGGACGATGCTGCCTGAACGCAAGACCGCGGTGATCTACGGTGCCGGGGGTGCCGTCGGGTCAGCGGTTGCGCGCGCCTTCGCCGGGGACGGTGCGTCGCCAGCGTCCTGAGATGGATGTGAGTTCGCGCGGAACTCATTCCACTCACGGGATGGGACTCTGATGCTGAGCGCGGGGTTGGTCGCCTCTATCCCGTTTGATCGCGAGTCATCGGTCCCCTTCTACGCGCAGATTTACAGCGGCTTCAGGACGGCGATCTTGTCCGGCCGACTAGGTCCGGGCGAGCGCCTCCCGTCGACGCGATCCCTCGCAACCGAGCTCGCCATCTCGCGCCTGCCGGTCTTGATGGCGTTTCAACAGCTCCTGAGCGAGGGATACCTGGTGGGCAAGGTGGGCTCGGGCACGTATGTCGCTGATCCGCTCCCCAATGTGACCGGGGCTCGCGTGCCCTGGTGGCGGCCGGCGAACAAGCCAGTGATCGCAGATGCACCCCCGACCGCGACCGAACGGCCTGCGGTCGGCGGAGCACAGGGGGTGTTTCGAACTGGCATTCCGGCGCTCGATCGCTTTCCGCACGAGGGCTTCGCGCGCGTGGTCCGACGTCACGCAGCAGACAGGAGCGTCGACCTCCTCGGCTATGGCGACCCGGCTGGCTACCTTCCACTGCGCGATGCGATTGCCACATATCTCCGGAGTGCGCGAGCGGTGAACTGCGATGCGGGACAGGTGCTGATCGTCTCCGGCTCTCAGATGGCGCTGCAGATCGCCGCGATGGCGCTGGTCAGCGCCAACTCGGTCGTCTGCGTCGAAGATCCAGGCTACCGTTTCGCTCGGCGCGCGATTGCGCTGTCGCCAGGCACGATCGCGCCGATCGCGGTGGACGACATGGGCATCAATGTCTCATCGCTCGTCCGGCTCGGCACGCGAGCGCGGTTGGCATACGTTACCCCTTCGCATCAGTATCCCCTCGGAGTCGCCATGACGGCCTCACGCCGCAGTGCGCTCCTGGAGTGGGCGCAGACTCAGGATGCGTGGATTGTCGAAGACGACTACGACGGCCAGTTCCGCTATTCAGGCGGGCCTCTCGGATCCCTCCGGGGAATGGACAGGAATGATCGAGTGATCTATGTCGGAACCTTCAGCACGGTGTTGTTTCCGGCCTTGCGTCTGGGCTACGTGGTCGTTCCACAGACGCTGGTGAACCGATTCATTCGAATCCGTCAGAGCATTGACCTCTTCTCGCCATTGCTGTACCAGGTGGCGCTCGCCGACTTCCTGTCCAGCGGTCAATTCACCCGCCATCTGCGCAGCATGCGCAACGTGTACCGGGCTCGACGGGACGCATTGGTTCAGGCTCTCGAGACGAGCGCCGACGACGTCATGCAGCTTGGCAACACTGATGCTGGACTCCACCTGGTGACCTACCTTCCCGAAGACGTTGACGACCGCGAGGTGGTTCGGCGAGCTGAACGGCAGGGGATGTATCCGCGGCCGCTTTCGACTTGCTACGCGGGCGATACTGCGCGTACCGGGTTGCTGCTGGGATTTGGCGGATCGGACGAAACCACCCTCGCATCAGGCGTATACGCACTGAGTGCTCTCGTCCGCACCTTGCGCAGACCGATCACGAGCGACAGATCCGTCCGCATAACCAATTGAGGCCGCCCACAGCCCTCCAATGGTCCAAGCGCTGTGACCACATTCCGCAATGCTGCTCACCCGCTAGGGTGAATTTTGTGAGGGTCGATCCCCCATCAGAGTGATTTTCGTGTGCGGTCGACTACGCGGCCGCTTTCGTTGCGTATTGTGCGCAGCGCTGGGGTTGTGTCTGCAATGGAGGAGAGGTGTGCGCTCGTGAGTGCCCCTTCGCGGCAACTGCCGTCGTCACCAAACTCGCGTCGCGGGGCACGAACATGGATGGTCGGGAACAGAGAGATGACCATAGAGTGGCAGCGTGGTCCGGCCGGGACCTGGGTTACATTGGTGGGCGACGCGGATGTGATGACCGTCTTCTGGGAAGCGGATGGCACTATCACCATGAGTCCGGCTCGAGGTAGAGCGCGGATGCTGGTCACCGACGGCGCCGGGGAGCGCATACGACGGAAGACATTCCGAGGCTTCCTACATGTCGCCGAGCGAGCGCTCGCTGTACGCCATGGGGACGATCTGCCCCGGGTCACTCCATGGCAAGAATCATCGGCGCCTCGCGCGGATGGCAGGTCGCGGCACAACGAACTGGTGACCTAAGCCATCGTTCGTCGCCCGCACCAGGCGACCACGCGAGTCGCAGATTACGGCGTGCGGTGAAGAATGTGAATAGCCACTTGCACTCTGATTTCGTACGAGCGGTTATCCATTGGTGAGCAAATGTTGTAGCACCATTGGCCCTTGAGTCGCAGGCACAAATGCGCCGAGCGAATGATGCGGTACTACTCGTCATCCCCCAGCGGAGTGATTTTTGCGTGCACTTGCGTTTTCGTGCCGCGACACTTCGTATCGTGCGACGCGAGAGGTGTCTCTCTTAAGAAACGGCAGTACCAATCAACAAGGAGATCCGAGTGAGCGCGCGCATCAAGTTGAGTCGAATCGTTGGGAAAGCGCCTCGCAGCTTCGCAAAACGTATCGGTGTCGTCGCCTTCGCCGCGGTGGCCGTCGCCGCGTGCGGATCTGGTGGTACGAATGCACCTCTCGGTTCTTCGCAGGGTGCTGACCTCTTCAATCCAACGAATTTCAGTACGTCGACCGTTTCGTGGTTGGCTTCCAACCAGAATGCATCGGGAAGGCCTGTGCAGGGCGGCACTCTCAAGCTCGAGGGCAGCACTGACCTCTCCGCGGCGGCCGACCCTCAGGGCGAGTACGAGACGATCGCAGATACCCTCGAGCGCGCCTACACGCGTCAGTTGGTTTCGTACCCCTCCTCAACTAGTCTAGTCAAGGCTGAGTCGCTCGTCCCTGACGCCGCCACCGCGATGCCCACGGTGAGCTCCGATGGCCTCACCTACACGTTCACCCTTCGCTCGGACTTGATGTGGAACACGCCGACGCCGCGGCCGGTGACCTCGCAGGACTTCGCGCGCGGCATCCTTCGCAACTGCGATCCGACGCTTGCCCCGAACGGCAACCCCGGGTATTACGTCTCGACGATCCAGGGCTTCAAGGCGTTCTGCACCGCGTTCGAGAACTCCAACCCGGCGGAGAGCCCCGCCGCTCGCGCGACGTTCATCAACAATGGCATGGCCAGCGTGGCCGGCATCAAGACGCCGGACGCCTCGACCATCGTCTTCACGCTCACGCAGCCGGCGGTGGACTTCACCAGCATCCTGGCGCTCCCGTTCGCTTCGGCAGCACCGGTTGAGTACATGAAGTACACGCCGCTGACCCCTGGCAACATCCTGTACTCGGATGGGCCATACGCCATCACCACCTACAACGTCGGGCACGAGATCATTCTCACCCGGAACGCCGCCTGGATGCAGAGCAGCGACACGATCCGGCACCAGTACGTGAACGAGGTCGACGTCAAGATGGACCTCGCCGGCTCCGCGGCGTCGACGCAGGTGCAGGAGGACATGCAGGCCAACACCGCAGACTTGGAGTGGAATACGGTTGTTCCGACCGCGTCCATCCCGGGACTCGAGAAGCCCACATGGAATCCGGGGCTCGGCACCTTCCCGGCCCCGGGCTCTACCAATCCCTACCTGGTCTTCAATGTCCAGAGCCCGAACAACGGCGGCGCGCTGGGTAACGTCAAGGTGCGCCAGGCACTGGAGTACGCCATCGACAAGGTGGCGATGGGCAAGTTCTACGGTGGTGCCAGCATCAACCAGCCGCTCAATCAAGTGATCGGACCAGGCGCAGAGGGCTACGTGCAGTTCAACGACTACCCCTCGACGAACAACCAGGGCAATCCTGCCAAGTGCAAGTCGCTCCTGGCGGCGGCGGGGTACCCGAACGGCATCACCCTCAAGGACTACTACCGAAACAGCGGCAACCACCCGGCCGTCTTCCAGGAGGTCCAGTCGGACTTCCAGAAGTGCGGCGTGACGGTTGTCGGTACTCCAATCGCCACCGGCTACTACGGGTCCTCAGGAATCGGCGTGACCTCGCCCAGCGGCCTCAAGGCCGGCAAGTGGGATATCACCGAGCCCGGATGGGGCCCGGACTGGTTCAGTCCGACCAATGGTCGATCCATCCTTCCGGACATCCTCGACGGTGCTCTCAGCTTCCCGGGCAGCGACTGGGGTGGGTTCGACGATCCGGCGGTCGACGCGCTCGTCACGCAGGCCGAAGCCGCGACCACCATATCGGCGGCTGCCAACTATTGGCATCAGGCCGATGTGCAGGTCATGAAGGATGCCGCGTTCATCCCCTTCCAGACTCAGCTGCAGGCAATTTACCATTCGCCGCGGGTGCACAACGCGATCTACCTACCCTTTAGCGAGCAGTACGACATCACCCAGATCTGGCTCTCATCGTAACGGCTCACCAGTTGTCCAACGCATGAAGATGCCCGCCGCGTACGCGGCGGGCATCTCCTTATCAAACAATCAGATCGCAGATGACCCTGCTCGCCTCGGGCCACCTGGCCGCGTGCCACTTCCCAGTTGCCGATGGCGAGAAGCTCGCCAGTGAGAAGGCAACGATTCTGCATACCGTCGAGGGTTTTCTAGCGGAGGCACCCACATGAGCCTGTCCACGGTTGAGGCCAAGGCCCGCGAGGTTCCGGCAAAGGATCCGGCGGTCAAGGGGATTCGGGGGCGAACGCCGCTGCAACTCGTGGTCGCGCGCTTCGTCGTGGCGGCGAACATCGTTGTCGACGCCCTGTACGCGGTCCTCGATCCACGAGTACGGGTGAGTTAGGCCTGAACGATGATGGCCTCTGCTGGCTTAGAGCCGCTCATCTCTGAACACGGCGATTCAATCGACCCCGTCAAAAAGCCGTCGCGTGGTCGGCCGAAGCGCACGGCTGTCGCGCCGGGGAATGGGCGGGGGGCGTATTCCATCTCTCGATTGACGACTGTCGTCGACATGGTCGAGATTGAACTCCGGGTTGAGTCGCTGCGTCGCACTGTCGCGCTGGCCCATGACGAGCTTGATCGAGTCCGACGAGACCTCGAGGCGTTGACTCACGCCGTACCCGAGGCCCACCGGGTGGAGCGAGGGCGGCCCCTATTGGCCACCCTGACCCGCCAGGAGAGGCGGATCGCATTGCTGGCTGCCGACGGACTCAGCAACAGCCAGGTGGCAGCGGACATCAACATCGCCGCTGAAACGGTCAGAGGTCACATGAAGGGAGTGTTCCGCAAGATGGGGATCCATTCACGCTGGGAGCTAACGTACCTGCTCAGTCCTGGCGGTTGAGGTGAGCTCGTCGCTCTGGGGTCGAGCGGGCCCGGGATAGCCCGGAGCGACGCACACGATGGGATCAGCTCTTTGCGCATGGAGAAGAACGCCGGCGAGAATCGCGACGAAGGCGCAGTGGGGTCGGACGCGGGCGGCGTTCCTCGTCAGTCGATTTGGCGTCTGTTGCGGAGCACGGGGATCGACTCGCGCGCTCGGACCACCTCATCGAGGTCGAGGTCGACGACCAGGGTTTCCTCCTCGGACCCCAGGCTGCCGAGGATCTCGCCGAACGGCGAGACCACCATGCTGTGCCCGATGCCGGTGGGCGCGGAGCCGGCCGCTCGTCCCTGGGTTGCCGGGTCCGCTTGGTCGCAGGCCAGCACGAAACTCGTGCTGTCGAGGGCTCGGGCGCGGACGAGCAACTCCCATTGCTCGAGCTTGCCCGGGCCGGCTCCCCACGACGCGCTCACCAGAGAGACCTGGGCTCCAGTGGCGGCGTTCTGGACGTACAGCGCTGGAAAGCGCACGTCGTAGCACGTGGTCAGTCCTATCGGCACGCCGGCCACCGTGATCACCTGCCGCTCGTCACCGGGAGCGACGGTGTCCGATTCCTGGAATCCAAAGGCGTCGAACAGGTGGATCTTGTTGTAGGTGGACGTTTTCTCGTCGCCCGCCACGAGGAGCGTGTTGAACACGCGCCCATCAGTCGCAGGCGTGAACATGCCGATCACGATCGTGATGCCAAGATCATGCGCCAGGCGTTCGACGGAGGAGCCGAAGGCACCGTCCGGTGGCTCGGCGATCTCGGCCAGCGGTGCACCAAAGGCGTGCATGGCCGCCTCGGGATAGACTGCCAGGCAAGCGCCTGCTGTCGCAGCCGCGCGGGCGGTCTCCGTGATCTTCACCAGGTTCGCGTCGATGTCGTGGCTGCTGAGCATCTGCACAAGCGCTACTCGCACTGGGCCGTCCTCAGTTCTCGGCGCCTCGCGGTGCCGTCGGTCCAACCAGCATCGTGTACTCCAGCCGCAGCGTCCAGTCGGCACCTGCGCTCATCGTCGCCGAGAACTTCTCTCCGAAACGGAAGGCTCCCGCAAGAAGGGGCACGGTGCCGCAGAAGATGATCAAGTCGCCTGCCAGATTCTGTTGGATTGCGCGAGATGTGAGATCGCTTGGCATTCTCAGCTCGGCCAGGGTGCCGCGCTGGTAGGCGACGTCGTCGATAGAGCTAGTCACCTCGATAGCGTCCCAGGCGGCGTCGAGACCACCTCTGACGGGGTCGACGTCGAGGAGGATGACAGTAGGAGCGACCGGCTTGGGACAGGCCGCCTTGGAGTTCCGGACGTCGCTCGCCTCGAGGTCGCGGTCGGTGTGGTCGGAGCCAAGCGCCAAATGCCAAGCGCCCGCTGCTCGCACGAGCACAGGTTCGACCTCACCGGAGGTTCGTGGTCCCTGCGCGGGCAAGTGAATCGCGGTGGTGAGGAGATCGGCAGCAAGGTCGTAGACCATCGGCACCCGCGGTGGAGGCGCGATACCGATCGCCGCCAGCTCCTCGATGTGCTTGCGGACCGAGGCCTCATTGCGTCCGGCGTACCCGATCACGAGCAGCGCTGGCGCCGAAAGATCAGGGAACGGCACCTCGCGACCCAGGCTGGCGACACTTACCATCGTGTTCTCTTCCTGTTGGTACGGCGTGAGTTCACTACAGCCACCTTGCAGTCACCGGGTTTCCGTCACGGGCCCGCGTTCGTCCCCGAACTCAGCCACGGCGGCGGCTGGATGTCAGCATACTCAAGCCCGTGAAGCAGGAGCGGGAGTTCTTCGACCCGGCCGACGTCGCTTGGGCCGTAGCGCTCGGCGCCCGCGGGGTGACGGAGAAGATCCTCAGCACCGGTGACGGCGCGGTCCTCACCCGCCTGGCTCGATGGGAACCCGGACTGGACACTGTCGAGGCAGGCGTCATCCGACACGACTACATCGAAGAGGTCTATCTGCTCGAGGGTGACCTCACCGACCTGACCCTGAACCGCACCTTCCACGCCGGCGAGTACGCATGTCGGCCCGTCGGCATGGCTCATGGGCCATACCGGACGGAGGCCGGTTGCACCATGCTGGAAATCCGCTACTAGTGCGGTCGAAGCCAAGCGCGAAGTGCATGGCCCTACGCTCGGGCGCGCACATCTCCCCTGAGGAACCTCAATGGCCACCGACTTGTGGGCGCTCATACATCCGGAGCGGCAGGCGCTGCTCAACGACGTCGCAGGGCTCAACGACGAGCAGTGGAACACGCCATCGCTGTGTGCCGGCTGGACTGTTCGCGACACGCTTTCCCACCTGACCTCGGCGGCGAAGATGACCCCGGGGCGCTACATCGGCGGCTGGGTGGGCGCCGGTTTCCGCTTCAACGCGATGAACGAGAAGGGCATCGTGGCCCAGCGCGGCTCGACCCCCGCGGACACCGTGGCCGCCTTCAGGAGCCAGCTCACCGCCACCACGCATCCACCCGGTCCCCTGCAGGCCATGGTCTCCGAGGCGGTGCTTCACGGCGAGGACATCCGCCGCCCGTTGGGCATCAAGCACGCGTACACGCCCGAGGCCCTGGTCGTGGTCGGCAAGTTCGTCACCGGTGGCATCGGGTTCCTGGGCGGCAAGCGTCGCTCCACCGGGCTCAAGCTCACGGCCTCCGACGCCGAGTGGACCCACGGCGACGGGCTTTTGGTGAGCGGTCCGTTCGCCTCGATCCTGATCGCACTGACCGGCCGCAAGGCAGGTCTCGCCGACCTCAATGGCGATGGTGTCGCCACCCTGACGCAGCGCCTCTAGCAGCTGGTGGCTGAACCGGAAGTTCGTAGGCGAAAGTGCGACGCAGGAAGCCCGTAGCGCGTGGCGCCGAGCTATGAGGTCGTGCTTTCCTGAAGGATCGCCTGTACCTTCTCCCTGATCCAATTGTTCGGATCGGCGTGTCCAGTAACCGCGGCGACCTTCTCGGCGGTCTTGGACGGGCCAAACCATGTGGCCATCACACGACCGGTCATCACGCGGGTCGGCACTTCTGTCTTCACGCGGCATCCTAGGCGCCGGTCATCAGCGGCCACGCGCTCCGGATTGGATTCAGCGCATTCCTGTCATGGCGCAGTGACTATCTCCGAGGATTGACGTCTGGGACCGTACTGACGAGGGGAGGCCAACACGGCAGGATGATCCTCGCGATGTCGATCTGCCCCGTGTGCGGTTCCGAACGGCTCATCCCAATGAGCTTCCCCGAGGACGAGGCCACCAACGAGGTTCGGTCGCAACCTGTCCTCAAGTGCGCCGCGTGTGGCCACCTGGTCTACGACACCGAGATCAAGGACGAGGCTCCGAGATCAGGTCATTCAAACTGACCCACCACCGAAAGGCGGCGACGCCCAGCAGGTGAAAGCAGGTCCTGGGGCGCCGCCGCGGTTGGGGTAGAAGAACCCTGATGGTGCCCGGGTGGACGGGAAGCCGCGCCGTCGTTTCGCTGCTCCCCATCCGGAGGGCCGGGACTTTTCGAGTCTGCCGGCATCGCGAGAAGGTGCCGGATCAGTAACCCCCTGGCGCAACAGTGACCATCATGTGCCTACGTTGTCGGTGCGGCAGCGTACCCAGCCGAAAGTGGACCGGTTTCCCCGGTTTTCGTGGTCATTTGGCTCGAAAGCGAGCTGTTCTACTCGGTGAGTAGCTTCTCGAGTGCAGCCATTTCCATCCAGTTGCAGCCGATTCCAACTCGCGGAGATCAGTCAACTGCAGGGACTACTACTTATTCCCTGATTGATCCCCATTCCTGCAAAACCACTCTGTATCGCGCCACCCGCGGCGGACTGCAACATCTGAGACACCGCCCCTTCTCCCGAGTTCGCAGTTGATGCGGTGGGTTCGCGCCGAGATAGCAGAGAATTGAGCTGATGCCCGAGCGTCGCCGCACTCATAGAAAGCCTGTGCTAGCTCCGGATGAAAAACCGGACCCGATTGTCAACGTACTGACGAGAGGATCCGCCGACCCGGAGCCACCGGCCGACGAGGTACACAAGGGCAAGACGGCCGGCGAGGCGGCGACCGGCACGCCGGTGGCTGGGCGCTCAACGATCGGGGCCATCACCAAAGGCGGCCCATTCGGGTTTCTGCAGATCCTCGGCCCGGGACTGATCACCGGCGCAAGTGACGACGATCCCAGCGGCATCGGAACGTACTCGCAGGTCGGGAGCCAGTTCGGCTATGGATTCCTGTGGACCGCCCTCTTCACCTTCCCGCTCATGGTTGCCGTCCAGGAATCGTGCGCTCGCATCGCGCTCCATACGGGGGTCGGATTAGGGACCAGTCTCCGTCGAAAGTTCCCCACCTGGTTGGTGGGCCTTGCAATTCTCGCCCTACTGGTGGCCAACACCATCAACGTCGGAGCTGACATTGGCGCGGTGGCGGCCGGAGGACAGTTGCTCACCAGCGGCGGCCACAAGACCGGCGGTATCCCGGCTGTCTGGCTGGTGATTCCGGTGACTGCGCTGCTGCTGTTCCTCCAAGTCCGGGTGACCTATACGTTGATCTTCCGGCTCTTCAAGTTCCTGACGCTTGCGCTGTTCGCGTACGTGGTGGGTGCTTTCATTGCCCACCCGCAGCTGCTCGAACTCCTCAAGGCGACCGTCATCCCGCACTTCGACTTCAGCACATCCTTTATCACGGCGTTCGTCGCCATCCTGGGCACCACGATCTCGCCTTACTTGTTCTTCTGGCAGGCGTCGAGCGAAGTCGACGAGATGAAGGCGGCGGGAGGTGCTACGGAGGAAGAGCGCAGTGGGATGACGCGCAAGGAACTCCGCGCCGCGCGGAGCGATGTCGTGGTCGGGATGGCGTTCTCTCAAGTCGTGATGTACTCGATCATCCTGACTACCGCCGCGGTCCTCAATGCCCATGGCATCACCAACATCCAAACCGCTCAGGATGCCGCTGCGGCACTCAAGCAGGTTGCTGGTCCGTTGGCCTTTGTGTTGTTCTCCGTCGGCATCATCGGCACGGGATTGCTCGCCATCCCGATACTCGCCGCCTCGGGCGCGTATGCGGTGAAGGAGTTCTTCGGGGTTCGTGGGGGGCTTGCTGACAAAGCGCGCTACCGTCCCTTCTTCTACGGCGTCCTTGCATTGGGAATGCTCGGTGGATTGGCCATGAACTTTGTCGGCATCGATCCCATCAAGGCGCTGTTCGCTACGGCTGTGATCAATGGCCTGGTCGCGCCTCCGTTGTTGATCCTTATCACTCTGCTCGGTTCCGACCGCAAAGTGATGGGCGAGCACACCAGCGGCAGGTTGAGCAGGACGTTCGGGTGGCTCGCCACCGCGGTCATGACCCTTGCCGCGATCCTCCTGGTAGTGACAACCGTTCACGGCGGCTGACGCCGCAAATCTCGCGATGTAGGTACCACCCACCGCGCGGTGGGCGCGTGTGTTGGGATTGCGCGCGTCCCGGGCGATCGCACACCTGAACGCAGCGGATCACGACGGTGCCGAGGACCTCTGTGGGTCATGGGGAGCTGTGTCGACCGCCGAAGCGTTGTTGCTGTAATTGTTACGGTGGCGGAAGCACGCTGAATGTCACCCGGGGCCACAAGGCTGACAGGCGGCAGGGTCGGGCGTCATCAAAGGGAGGTCAGAAGTGACCGAGATGCAAGTACAGGACCAGGCTGTTGCCAACGATGGGCAGAACTATCGGGGGGTGACGAGCACGGAGCAGACGACTGCCGACCCAGTCACCGGAGACACCGTGAGGCGGAGTTCCACTCGCGCCTGGTCGGGCACTTCTCCGGCGGTCGGGATTGTCTGGTTGCTTGCGGGCATCGTCCTCGCGTTCCTCGCGCTCGACTTCGTTTTCCACGCCAGTGGGGCGAACAACGTGGGCTTCGCATCGTTCGTCTTTGCCGTCGGGACCTTCCTGGCCGCACCGTTCGCTGGCATCTTCAAAACCACCTATGCGGCCCCTGGGAGCCTGATTATCTGGGCCGACGTACTGGCGATGGTCATCTACGCTTTGCTGGCGGTCGTGATCGTCAAGATCGCGGCCGTGGTTTCCTCGCGCAGCAACGCGACCGCGGCTCTCTAGCCGGCAACTTACGTCCCCGAGCACGTCCTGGACCGACTCAGTCCAGGGCGTGCCCACAACGGACGTCGAGCTTAAGGGTGCCCCCCAGTGAGGCGAACCATGGACCAGCGCCCGACACAATCTGACCACCCTGAGCTTCAGTCGCCGCGCGTCCTGGCAGCTCAAGGGGAGCAACCAGCGGATGCTCCGAAGGTTGCAATCGACAACGTGTCCGGCGCCGTCCTGAGTCCGGACGGGGCTCAACGCTGGGACGGGTCGATGTGGAGGTACATCGAAGCCGAGTCGCCGCGCGTGGCTGGCGATGCCAGGCACAGCACTGCCACCGGTCAGCGGTGCGACGGTGGCGAGTCCCAAGCGATCACAGATGCGTCACCTGGATCGGTCGCTTCGGATGTGCCAACCGAGTATCCGGTGGTCCTGCACTGGAAGCTGGGTACGCTGACCGCGACGCCCGCCAGCGTTGCGTTTGACATGACCGCACGGTCGATTCTCTTCGGCAGGCACAAAAGAGATATTCACCGGGAGTTCCTGTATGTCGACCTTCGCCAGGTCGAGGTCCATCCCGGCCGCGCCAGCATCGGTGTGGTGCTTCGCACTCGCGAAGGCGAGGTCCAGGGGTGTCAGGGCTGCACGAACGCCGATGAGGTTGACGCCTTCTTGGCGGCCCTCGTGCAGCACGACGTGGACGTCCTCGTGGGGGCGGCCACGAAGTCGGTCATGATCGGGCGGTACACCGGATAGTTGGGCCGTCGGGTGGATGCCCGATCCGGGCCCCCGCTAATCCGTATTCCGAAACGTCAGGGAGTACCCACGGCCGGGCCGGTTGACCAGGTCACACGGGATCTCCAGCCGGGCCAGGATTTTTCTCACCCGAAGCACGTAGTTGCGGACCTCCTCCGGAAACAACGCGGAATCCGCCCAGGCGAGACCTGTGATCTGTGAAGCGGTATAGAAGCGGTGGGGATGGTCCAAGAGGAATTGCAGAAGTTCGAACTCTCGAGGGGTGAGCACAGCCTCCTTCCCCTTGTGACGCACCACATGACCATCCGGATCAAGCCACAGGCCGTGGAGCTGCCAGACCCTTTGGTACCACAAGTCCAGCCGGGCGTGGTACCCAGCCATTTGGGCCTCGATGAAGGTGACGTCCTCGCTGGCGGCGCGCTGCGCGACCGGATGCAGTCTGGGCAAATCGCGTTGGACCCGTTCAAGGAGGCCGAGCTTGAAACGAATGAGATCGTCGTAGATGCTCATCCAATGGCGCGCGTCTTCCCAGTGCTCCGTTTCGATGTTCTCTCCCTCCAGCGGCCGCGTCACTGGGTTCTCTGAGCGTCCTGCCCCCATGGTCATGACTATACGGAAGCTGTTGCTGATCTTCTTATGCTGGTCGGTGTATCAAGAACCTATGAATCCCGTAGCCGGTCGACAGAACAGACCCGATATCGTCGCCGCGACCAGGGGTGGCGACAACTCACTCGGTATGGACGGGGAGGCTGATCCTGTCACCGCCTCCCTCGAACAGGCGCTGTTCTGGAGAAATATCTATACCGAGATCCTGGCCATGGAGGAGGCGGTCCTCGAGCGTATTCAGCAACTCATGGCCGATCAATCGCCCCAGGCGCGACGCGAGGTTGAGCTGACCAATGTCCCGGTGGTCGTCGCACAAGCTGAACGATTCCGAGCGAGGTTGGGGTTTTGGGAATCCGCATACGAGCGCTTGGATGGGGCCGTTGCCCTGGCGACAAGCTAGCCTGGTGACCTGACGAGGAGAACGATCGTTGGTACCCTCGTCAGGTCCGCACTGCCTCCCGGTCCACCCATGGCACCACGGATGTCGGGCCGCCTCCTCTTAGGGTTCGATGCGACCTTCGTGGACGTCAAGCGCCCCTTCCACGAACCCAGCCCGCCAGGTCGGATCCTGGTTCCCCTGCCATTCGCTCGAGAGTGTGGGCCACGTCGAAACGTCGGGCGTACCAACGTCGGGCGCACCAATCTCCTGAGCAATGACATAGCACCGGTCTGAGCCCCTCGTTGGCAGGTCGGCGGGGCCCAGTCCTTGCTGTTCGTACATGTCCCGAAGCTGGTCGAGTTCCGTCTGCTTCGCATGCTCGGGCGCCCATTGCCGCCCGCGCTCCTTACCGCGCTCGCGGTCACCGGGGTCATCTGGCATGGCACCTCAGTGTAGCTGGGCATTGCGATCACCCGCCTGATCCCGGGGGCTCCGCATCTACACGACCCGACGGTCCTGAACCCGGGCTACCGGGAACACCTTAATTCCATAAGGCCGCGTGTCTCCTAGGGTCTGTTCCGCTTTCCGCGGACCTCGAGTGCGCCTTCCACGAACCCCGCTCGCCAGAACCGATCGCGGCGTTCCCGCCAGTCGCCGCTCCAGAGCGTCTGCCACTTCGTCGCAGCGGTCGAGCCGATCTCATCGGCGATCGTGAGGCACCGGTCCCGGTGGCTCATTTGCTCACCTGCCTCGCTTGGCGCCTGCTGCTCATACATGTAGCGAAGCTGGTCGATTTCTGATCGCCGCGCTTCGTCAAGTGCCCATCGCCGGCCGCTTTCCTTGCCTCTCGCGATATCAGCGGCAGGATCCGGCATGACGTGGAGTCTAGTTAACGGTCTCCGCGATAGTGAGCGTTTTCTTGAAAGCTCAGCTCCAAACAACGCCGGGTCGCGCCCCGAGGGCCACACTTGCTGTTGCTGTATTTGTTGCGGCAGCGGCCGCAGGCTGAAATCACGTGACCCACATGGGGCATCCTTCGTGGCCCACAGGCAGAGGTTGTCCCGCAATGGAGGACCAGACATGGGTGGACAGGAAGATCAATTCGTCGGCACGGCGAAGGAGCTTCAAGGCAAGGTCACCGGCGACGCGGACAGGGAAACCGAGGGCAAGGTTCAGAACGCCCAAGGAAAGGTCGAGAAGACCGCTGAAGGCGCCGTCGATAATGCTAAGGGTGCCGCGCAGGCCGTAGGGGACAAACTAGTCGACCGTTGATGCCGTCGTGAACGCCGGCTTAGCCCACCATTGGCCCGACACAGACTAGTGCCCTCACGGCCCGTCGTGAGGAAGCCGACTTAGCACTCGCCGCGGGGCTGACGACTCAGGACGTGGCTCCCCGTCCAGTAGCGCTGTGTTACGCCGGACGGTCTGACGGCGTCCGTCTTTTGGGAATCCAGCGCCGACTTGGCGTGGGCAACCAACGCTCGGGAACCCAGAGAATGAACGCGCACCAACCAAGAGCAAGGAAAAACCCGCCGATGACGTCTGTCGGCCAATGCGCACCCGCCCAGACACGACCTAAGCAGGCAAGCACGATCACGAGTCCGGCAATAACCCATACGATCCGGCGCCAGCGCGGGCCTACGTGCGGCGAGATTGCCGCCGCCAGCATGAATGACAGCCACGTGAAGTAGAGAGCATGGCCACTCGGATAGCTGTAGCCACTCGACGGGTTGAGAATCGTGACCAGGTCCGCCGTGGGGCGCTGACGCTCAACGGACACCTTGACGATCTCGCCGATGAGACTGCCGATCGCACCGAGCGCCATCAACCAACCCGCCCTGCGGTCCAGCACGAACAGCACCGCGACGACCGCGGCGCCAAACAGGTCCTGGATCGGGCCGCCCGTGACGTTGGTCAGGGTCATCCAATAGGTGAGCGGGCCCCAGGGCACCTGCTGAACGGCGCGCTCTACCGGGATATCGAACCCAGCTCGCGTGACGCCGCTGAGAACGAGAGCAGTGACGACGGCAAAGAGCAGAAACCCAATCAGCGCCAGGGGTCCCAGCCGTCGACGTTCAGCAGCGCCGGGTGCGCCCGCCCGGATCTCCTGCGCAGGCCCGTCCTCCACCGCGGATTCGCCGACGCCGATCCTCACTGGGACGTGCCCCTCGCTAGCAACATGGTAGCGATGTTAAATACTTCGTCGACCGATCGAGATTGGGTCGGGCACAATCCCTTGAGATGACTGCGACCCCGCATACACGGCTCCATCGCTTCACCGGCGACATCGACTGGGTCTTCATGTCCATTGCGCTGGTGGCCGGGGTGCTCTTTGCTCTTCTCTCGGTGCTCGTCGCCATCCACCCGGCGCCCTTCTTCTTCGACCGTCCCGTCGAGGTGGATGTGCAGTCGGTCCAGGTGGGACCTCTGGATTGGTTCAACGTGTTCGTGTCAGCCTTCGCTGGATTCGTCGGCGTCGGCGTCGGCGCCGCCGTCATCGCGATAACCTTCGTACTTCGTCGCCCTGCCACGCCGTTCGTGGCGTTCTCGGCGATTTACGCTGCCCTATACAACATCGTCAACATCATCATCCGACGGCCGCGACCCACCGGTGTCGCGCACACGACCTCCAATCTCATCGGCTTCAGCTATCCCAGCGGGCACGTGGGCTTCTTTCTGTGGCTGAGCGTGCTCGCCATGGTCCTCCTGGCTCGTCATCTGCCTCGGCCGCTCTACGTCGCGTGCTGGGTACTGGCTGTGGTGCTCGTACTGGGTGCCGCGCTCAGCCGCATCTACGTGGGTGCCCACTGGCCTAGCGATGTGATCGGCGGTTTCCTGGTTGGGCTCGCTTGGACGTGTTTGAGTCTCTCGCTGGGACGGCTCACGCAACCGGTATTTGCCAGGCGTTCTGCGCGCCGCGAGGGTGCCCGCAGCCGTTGAACGTCGCAGATCAACCGCCGGCCATCCAGGTCCTCGACCACGCCGACGGGACGCGCGGAGGTCGGGTAAGTTTTCTCGCCCGCATCTGAGCATGCCGCAGCAGGGCACGAGCACCGCCGGCCCGGCCAGCCGGGCCGGGCAATGAATCGCATCGGACCCTCGCACTCACCAGATGGGGGATGCGCGATCATGGACCAGAAATGGAGCCCGACCTCGAGTGGAGCGGCTGGGGCGGAGAGTGATTTCTGACCTGGCGGGCGGCGTTGACGCGCGGATTGGCGGGGTCATCGAGCGTGCCAACCGCAACCATCACCACCGGCGCTTGGCGCGTATCGACTGGGACCAGGCATTTCGCGGCGACGACCGAGGTTGGGCGAGCCGACGGCCGGCCCGTGAGGGCAATGACCTTCAGGTGTATGTGGACGGCGCCGCGGCGCTCCCCGCTATCGCAGCCGCGGTGCGCGGCGCTCAATCGTTTGTGCACATTGCTGGTTGGACTATCGCCCCTGACTTCGCTATCGAGCGCACGCCGACGGTCGTGACCTTGCGGGATCTCCTCGCCGATGCGGCGACTCGGGTCGAGACCCGGGTACTCGTCTGGGCCGGCGCTCCGGCCCCGGTCATTCATCCGTCACGCGCAGAGGCGCGACACTTGATGGAAGCACTCGTGCGCGGAACTGCCATCCGTGGCGCACTGGACCGCCGCAACCGCCCGATGCATTGTCATCATGAGAAACTGGTCATCGTCGACGGCATGGTGGCGTTCGTGGGCGGCATCGACCTCACCGATCTCGGTGGTGACCGGTTCGACGGCGCGCCGCACCTCAACGCCAAAGGCTTGGGCTGGCACGATGTCGCTGCCCGTCTCACCGGGCCCACAGTTGCGGATGTCACGTCGCATTTCGCGATGCGCTGGGAAGCGACAACCGGTGAGCGATTGGCTGCGGTCGCTGTGCCGGCGACGACGGGCCACAGTCGGGTGCAGATGGTTCGGACCGTTCCCGAGCACACATACCCGGCCCTCCCTCGGGGCGACTTCAGCATTCTCGATTCGTACATTGGAGCGCTGCAGCGATCCAGCCGCCTCATCTACTTAGAGAATCAGTTCCTCTGGAGCGTCGAACTTGTCGCGGTGCTACGCGAGAAGTTGCTTCGGCCACCGACGGACGACTTCCGGGTCTGTCTTGTCCTTCCACAAAGACCCAACAGCGGCAAGGACGACACGCGGGGTCAGCTGAGCGTCCTCAAGCAGGCGGATCATCACGGGCGTCTGCTCGTGAGCACGATCGGTCCACCTGGCCGCAAGCAACCCCCTGTGTACGTCCACGCGAAGGTGGGCGTGATCGACGACGAGTGGTTGATCGTTGGGTCAGCGAACCTCAATGAACACTCGCTGTTCAACGACACCGAGGTCAATCTCGTCACCGACGACGGAGCATTGGCGCGGAGCGTTCGCGAGCGGCTATGGAGTGAACACCTGGGTCAGGATTGCAAGGGTCGAGAGCCGCTTGAGGTCATCGAGACACAATGGCGACGGTCGCTGAGTTCCAGACCCCCTTATGCCACCGCGCTTCGGCCCCTTCCTTCTGTTTCACGCCGTTCGTCGCGACTGCTCGGCCCGATAAAGGGTCTGCTGGTTGATGGGTAATTGGCGGGAGCGTCCCATCGCCGCCGACTTTGTTACGGCCTTTTTTACGGGCGCACGCCTACGGTGAGGATCTCGCTTCATGCTGAGGCGCGCAAGAGGCCAAACCTCAGCTGCAACTCGCTGGATCGACGCGGACCGATCCGACCACAAAAAGGGGCTCATGATCGTTCTCGGCGTTGTTCTGCTGATCATCGGGTTGATCGCCGCCATTCCGATCCTCTTGACGTTGGGGATCATCCTGGTGGTGATTGGGATCTTTCTGGAACTCCTGGGAATGGCCGGGCACGCGCTCGGCGGCCGGCGTCACTACTACTAGCATGGCCGCTGTTGTCGGGCGCCGAGCCAGCCAGGCGTCGGTCGCGCGAGGTTTGTCATGAGCCGCCGATACAAGCGGGCCGTGCTCGCTATCAAGGCGGTCCCCGCACCGCTGATGCAGGCGAATGCCACATGTCCAACCTGCGGCCGGTCGAGTTCCAGCGTTCTCGGGCGGATCGGCTTACGTCTGGTCTTCCGGTGCTCCGATTGTCACATCGAGTTCTTCCGGCACAGTGGACAGACTTCTACAGCCTTCTGAAGTTGGCGTGGATCAAGGATCGCCGCGCCAGACCAGTGAGTATCCACGGTTCGAGCGACTGATCAGCTCGCACGGTATCTCGAGCCGTACCGGAGGCCTCCTCACGCGTTATATGTAGGGGTGCTGCTCGGAACACCGGTAGGGATGCCGCAAGCTCGTCGGCGCGCCAAACGCGACAGCGTATGTTTCGACCGAGTACGGAGCTACGGGGGTGGCGGCCATCCGATCAACTGCCTTGTTTCATCTTCGTCGAAACCAATCTCGCCCGAGACGTTCGAGCTTTGCTTGACCTTGGCTGTCGGTTTCCCCGGCAACCCGGGGGCAATTCGAGCCCAGGTCCGCGTCTCGGGCTCCATGTTTCCCTGCTTCTCACTTACCAACTCCCAGAACCGTTGATGGTTGGGCCTGAAGACGTGGCCCGGGTGGACGCGGCGAAAGAGCTCGAGTTCGCGCACGAGGGCATCGAAGAACTGCTGAAACTCATCCGTGTCGCCTGCTTCGTACCAGCGATCCGACGGGTCCTCTTGAGCCGTCATTCTTCAGTCCTCCGTCAGGATCGGCATATCGGCTGAGCGTCGCGCCCGGCGGGATGGGAAGGGAGGTTGGGACGCGGTGCGTTTGCGATCGTGCCGCTACTCCCACCCCGAACACCGGGACTTGGAGGGCAGAGTCTGCCGGCATCGAGTGGGGTGCCGGAGGAGCCGACCCGGCGCTGACGTTGACCAATGCCTAGGACATTCGTCTGCCCGTCAGCGTACCGAAGAGCAACCACAGCCGGTACCTGACTTTTGGGCACATACCCGTTGGTACGCTGACGGACCGACGAGCGTCGCACGGCCTCGTCAGAGTGCGCGGTAGGGGGCTACTGATCCGGCACCTTCTCGCGATGCCGGCAGACGTCAGCCAAGTCCCGGCCTTTCGGACAGGGAGCGGCGGATCGACGCATCAGCCGCGGCTTCCCGTCCGACCGGGCGTCACATCAATTGGTCTTCTATCCCCAAGTGCGGCGGCGTCCCCGAGGACCGGAGCCTCATCGCTTCTCCAGGGCCAGGCGCCTGTTGAGATCGTCGATTGGCATCGCTTTGGCGAACAGATAGCCCTGCCCCACGGTGTAGCCGAGATCGATCAGGGTAGCTGCCTCTGACTCCGTTTCCACGCCCTCGGCGACGATGGTCGCGCCGATGGCCGCGCTCACTTGAAGGATCGCGGCTGCCATACCCCGCGCCTCGGACCGCTGGTCAATATGTGTCACGAAGGCGCGGTCAAGTTTGATCAGGTCGACAGGAAGCATATGCAACCGCGCCAGTGACGAATAGCCGGTTCCGAAGTCGTCGATGGCGACGCGCACGCCTATTGATCGCAAGCGCTCGAACGAGGATCTGACCAGATCGATGTCGTCCATGAGTGCGGTCTCCGTTACCTCAACGGTGAGGTCCCGTGCGGGCAGAGCGGTGCGAGCGAGGATCTCCTCCACCCACTCTGCGGAGACACCGCCGATGAACTGGCGGACCGAGACGTTGACGGCCACGTAGAGGCTGCGGTCGTGGAGGGACTCCACGTTTTCGCAAGCGGTGTTCATCACCCACGTCCCAATCGGCACGATCAGGCCACTCTGTTCGGCGACGGGAATGAACTCTGCCGGTGGGACGGACCCACGCTCCGGGTCGGTCCAACGAAGCAGTGCCTCAGCGCCGATGGTGGAGCGGTCGCCAAGGTTGACGATGGGTTGGTAGGCAACCTGCAGCCGGCCGTCCTTCAGCGCGGCCTGAAGGCCACCGCGAATGCCGATCCGATCCTGAACCTCGCGACGCATGTCGCCGTCGTACAGGCGATATTGACCAATCCCTGCGTGCTTTGCATGCGCGAGAGCCGAGTCGGCGTTGCGAAGTAGCATGGATGATCCCTGCGCCTCTTCAAGAGCCACACCGAGGCTGGCTGTGATCCGAAGGGCGTGGCCGAAGACCTCGACATCTGCGTCGAGGATGGCGCAGACACGTTTCGCTGCCTCGACGGCATAAGCACGCCTGATGGCGAATGGGGCGACGAGAGCGAAGGCGTCTCCCCCGTAGCGCGCGACCACCAGTTCCGGGAAGGCATCAGAGATCCGGCTCGCCAGGTCGAGCAGCACCGCGTCGCCCACCGTATTGCCGAGGCTGTCGTTGATGAGATTGAAGTCGTCGAGGTCAAGGAGCATGAGCGCTCCGGCGCAGCGATTCGCCGACGCCAGCTCGTTGAGGTGCTCCACGAGACCGAGTCGCCCGAGTAGCCCTGTGAGCGGATCGTGGCGCCCCGCGTAGAGTCGATCGTCCTCGCGCTGCCGGCGATTTGCATCGGCCGAGACTTCCGCGGCGATGTTGTTGTTCACAGAAACGACGCCGACGATGGCGCCGGCATCGTCCCGCATCGGCGCATTGAGGCTGAGATACACGTTGCCGTTGATGAGCGTGCGCGATGTCGAATCGGAGCCGCCAAGTGCAACCTCGAGCGCGCGAATCGCCGCGGGATCGTGGGTGATTTCCGTGATCCGCTTGCCGAGGTACTCGTCTGGATAGACTCGCGCCTGCTGGCGACCGCCCGCGACGAAGGTCAGGCGAAGGTCGGTATCGAACGTCGAGAGGGTGACGGGAAGCGCAACGATGGCGGCATCAATCAATGCCTGGCTGCGGCGCGCTGCCCGCTCTGAGCCACGCTGCTTGGTCAGGTCCTGAACCAGTGCAAGCAGGTGGACAGGAGCCCCATCCTCATCGCGAAGCAGGCGCAGGCTCCGCTGGAGGCCGGCTCGAGCCCGCTTCCTGGCGGCGATCACCAGTCGACCGTCGCTTGCGCTGACGCTCGACTCCATCCGATCGACATTTCTCTACCCTGAGCGGGTCATTCAGGCTCGCGGTGGCGCGGTCAACGTCGCGACAGTCTGCGCTCAGATGTGTTGCATTCCACGGTGATCTCGGAGTCGCACCGCCGTGGCTCCAGCATCAGATCTTAAGCGTCTGGTCCTAGGCCACAAACGGGTACCCGTACGCGAATGATCGACGTTGTGTCGGTCGCGTATCAAGGATGGCGCTCTGTACGGTAGCGCACTGACGCATGTTTCCAAACCTATCACGGTGACGTAGGAGAAGCAGTCGGTCACGAGGTAGGCAACGCAATGTCAGGCTCCCGTATCCATCCAGGAGTGCTGGAAGCCGCGATCAATGGCACGCCGGTGAAGAACCCGGACAAGGGACGTCGTGGGCAAATCGGAGAAGCGTTGCATCAGACCGTGCAGATAGTGGGCACGGCTCAGTACCCAACCGTCGATCAGATATCGCGCGATGGGTTGCTGGTCAGAGTGCTCGCGCTGCTGAACGAGTCGACGGAAGTGCACGTCGCGCTGCAACAGACCCTTGATCTCGTGACGACGACGCTCGGCTGCAGCATTGGTGAGATCTGGCTGCGCGCCGAGGGACCCCGAGAGGTCGAATTGCAATACTCCTCGTCCTCTGAAGGAGCCACTGGAGTCGACGCCTTCGAGGCAGCCGGAAGAGCGCTCGGCATAGGCCCGGGACCCTCGCTCGTCGGCCGAGCCATGAGGACCGGCCGAGGATCCATGGCACCGCCGAGCCCGACC
This sequence comes from Candidatus Dormiibacterota bacterium, assembly GCA_003162415.1. GTDB lineage: Bacteria > Chloroflexota > Dormibacteria > Aeolococcales > Aeolococcaceae > Palsa-851. Next base: position 208,704 of record PMOL01000013.1, on the reverse strand, counting down.
GGCGGTCCTGAAGATCGGGTAGCCGAAAGCGCGGCCATCGGCATTCGCTGCATCTTGACGTTTCCGATCCGAGCGAAGAGCGGAGTCATGGGTGTCCTGATGATCTTTCATGAATCGCCCGGTCGTCCACCGAAAGGACTGTTCGATGCCGTGCTTGCTGCGTGCCGGCACGTCGGAATCTTCGTCGACCGCGTCCGCGCCGACGGCGCTCTGCATGATTCGGCGATGGAGCTCGCCGAGCTAGCGTCAACTGACTCGCTGACGGGGCTTAAGAACCGACGGGAGTTCGATCGGGCGCTGCGCACCATCCCGCGCCAACCATTCGCAATCTTGTCCCTGGACGTCGACGGCCTGAAGGCGACCAACGATACGGAGGGGCACGCCGCCGGCGACACGCTGCTGCGCCTGGTGGGACACACGCTGGGTCTCCTCGTGCGGGGCTGGGACGTCATGGCTCGGGTCGGAGGAGATGAGTTCGCGGCGCTGCTGCCCGAGGTAGGCGTCTTTGGGGCCAACGTCGTAGCTGAGCGAATGCGTGTAGCCATGCACGCTCTCAGCCTTCCCGGCACTCCAGCTCGCATCACGGTCGGCTGGAGCGCGGCACCGGCGGGCGCGGATCCGGTCTCGGTGTGGCAGCGAGCCGACGAGTCACTCTATAAGGCGAAGCACGCCGGTGGCGATCGCGTCATCGGCTCGTCCTATGAGGCCGGCGAAACCGGTGACATCGCGGACCGGTCCTATTCAGATGTGATCACCCGTGTCCTTGATGGCGGCCTCCTGGCGACGGTGTTCCAGCCGGTTGTGAGTCTCTTCGATGGGTCCGTGTTGGGCTACGAAGCGCTGGCGCGACCCGAAGGCTTCGCCGCCATGGACTCAGTGGACGAGGTCTTTGAGGCTGCGCGAACGAGCGGCCACATCCGCGATCTCGACTGGGTTTGCCGGCGCCGTGCCGTCGAGGACGCGAAGCAGCTTCCCAAAGCAACCACACTCTTCCTGAACATCAGCGCAACCAGCCTGATCGACCCCATTCACGGCGTCGACCAATTGCTCGATCTTCTCCGCTCGATGGGGCGTGCGCCGCAGACAGTTGTACTGGATATCACCGAGCACGAGCGCATTCGCGACTATGAGTTGCTGGGCCGCGTCCTTGCCGATTATCGAAATGAAGGCATCCGCTTTGCGCTCGACGACGTCGGCGAGGGGCACTCCACCCTGGAGCTTATCGCTGCCTCATCGAGCGAATATCTCAAGCTCGGGCGCAGCCTCACCATGACTTCGAGCCGGATCGGTTCGCGACGGGTCATCGACGCGACTATGTCCTTCGCGCGCATCAGTGGCGCCACGGTCATCGCCGAAGGCGTCGAGAACGAATACGTGGCGGACATGATGAAAGCAGTCGGCATCACCCTCGGACAGGGCTTCGGACTGGGCAAGCCAACTCTGGCGTCTGACGTCGAGGACGTTGCCGCAGCACTGCTCGATCGCGCGGCGCTCAGCGGCCTGCGGCCACGATCCGCCTACCTCTTCGCCGATGAGGGCCGGCGGTGACCAGCAAACGCACATCAATGCGTTGATGACCCGTCAATCGTATGGCCGCGCCCTGCGGTGGAAACATCGCGCGACCGTAAGGGGCTGCGCCCCAGTGTTCCTGCACCTTCCGATCTCGCTCTGAGCGGTACCAATCGGCCATGATCAAACGACAACATCGCGCTGGGAGCAAAAGGACGAGCAATGACACAAGGCGAAGAACCGGATGGCACCCCGACCGCGCCGGATGCGGACGGATACGAAGGTGGTCCCGACAAGGACGCGGGCGCAACGGCGACGGATAACGACGAGAGCCCGCAGAATGCTGACCTGAATGCCGGTGCGCTGAGCCAGCCAACCAGCCCGAAAAGATGAGCGATCCAAGGGCACCGAGCGACAGGGCGGACGTCGATGACGAGGCGGAGGCGCCGATCGACACTGCCCATGAGTCTGTGCCCGACGAGAGCAGTCTCATGGGGAAGGTCGGCATCGAGGAGGAGATCCTTGCTGAACTGGCCCGAGCCGAGGCGAAGATGAGCGATCCCACGGCACCCGACGACCCTAACGCGGCAGGCGCTCAGGTCTAGGAGCCAGCCGCGTCGACTGGCGGCATCGCGGCGAGGATATTGCTGTAAATGTTACGGACACCGGAGGAGGCTCGGTGCGCGTGATCCTGCCATCAGAACGGCCGGATTTCGCACCAACCAACTGAGGATACCCGTGCTCGCGATCGACATCAGAGGGTGCCGCGCCGTGGTGACTACGACGCACCGCCATGGTCGGCTTGCAAGATGCTCGCGTCGCTCAAAGGGGTGCACATGATCTTCCTCGGCGTTGCGCTATTGGTCCTCGGCTTTTTCGCGAGCATTCCGATCTTGTGGCCCTTCGGGATCATTCTCCTGGCTATCGGGATCGTGTTCGAGCTTAGGGGGATGGCGGGACATGCGGTGCGTGGGCGGCGGCATTATTACTGAGCAGCGCTCGCGACCGTGCTTATCAGGTCGAGGGAACGGTTGTAGCTCGCAGCAGTGTAATGGCACCGTTGGCGGGGTCATTCACATGGCAGGCGCGGCTACTTATCGCCTCCGGGGGACTCAACCCGTATGCCTTCATCCCTCTGGCACTGGTGGCCTGTATCGCCGGATCCTTGGCTGGGTATTCCTGGGCCCGGGCGGTCGGCGATCGTGGACTTCGCGCTCTCGCCAAGCGGCTGCGTCAGCAGCGCAACCTCGAGAGGGTCGAGGGTCGGATCCTGTCAACGGGATGGCTGGGGATTGCGATTACCCGGCTGATCCCGGGGCTGCGCATCTACACAACCCTCGTCGCCGGAGCCGTACGAGCCCCTCGACGCTCGTTCATCCTCGCCATGGTCTCGTCGACCGTGCTGTGGGTTGGCGTCTACGTCACGCTCGGTATTTTGGTGGGTGTTCCTGTCGAGCGTTTCCTCAATCAGGTCCAGAAACTCGCGCTCCAAGGTGTGATTCTCATTGTCATGGGCATTGGCTGCTATATCGCCGTCCGGAAGACGCCAGCCTCCTCGGGTGCGGGGCTGGTGCGAGTGCCGCGTTGGGTGCGCGTCGTGCTGGCTGCAGCTCTCGATATTGGCGTGGTGGCGAGCGTCATCACCGGCCTGCTCGCGCTGAGCCGCGTGCTCGGCTTAGGTTTCGGCGCCGGCTGGGTGGATGCAGCCGTCGCGCTGCTTGTGGTGGGCGCCTTTTACGTCATCGTCGCTCGGCGAAGCGGTGGGGCAACAGTCGGGGAGGTGTTGCTCCAGACCAGCTACATCAGCGGTAGGCGCATGCCGTTGAAGCCTCGCGCGGCTTTGGCGGCCGTCCGCGCTTTGGTCGCAGGCTCCGTGGACGAGCTTTCCGCGGCAGCCGAACTACTGCGGGCACTCGGGGATATCGAACGGCTCAGGATCGTCACGGAGCTCCTCGATCGGCCTCGTACACTGCGTGAACTAGCGTCGTCATTAGGCGCAACGGCATTCGAAGTGCGGCACCGGCTGATTCGGTTTCAGAACACCGGAGTTGTGGTCGTCGAAGACGAACCGGAAATGCGGTTCGATATTCGCGCCGACCTGCGTCCAGCACTTGAGCAACTCTTAGCCGCGATGCATCCCACACTCACGGCTGTGAGCGCGGCGCCTAGCCGTAATGCCCAGTTGAGTGAGGTTAGCGGTTGACCCGTGGCCCGGCAGTGCCCGCGATCAGTCCGTGTTGCGAAACGCCAGCGCATAACCTCGGCCGGGTCGATTGACCAGGTCACATGGAATCTCAAGCCGGGCGAGGATTTTTCGCAGCCGGAGAACGTAGTTGCGGACTTCCTCTGGGAACAAAGCAGCGTCTGACCAGGCGAGTCCGGTGATCTGGGCCGCGGTGTAGAAGCGGTGGGGATGGTCGAGGAGGAATTGCAGGAGCTCGAACTCTCGATGCGTCAGCACCGCCTCTCGTCCCTTGTGGCGGACGACGCGGCCGTCCGGATCCAACCAGAGGCCCTGGAGCTGCCAGACCCGCTGGTACCAGAGGTCCAGCCGGGCATAGTAGCCCGCCATCTGCGCTTCGATGAAGCCGACGTCCTCGTCGGCGGCGGTCTGGGCGACCGGATGTAACTTGGGCAACTCGCGTTGGACCCGATCGAGCAGGCCCAGCTTGAAACGAATCAGGTCGTCATAGATGCTCATCCAGTGGCGCGCGTCTTCCCAGTGCTCGGTTTCTATGTCTTCGCCCTCGAACGGCCGTGTGACTGGCTTGGCGCGATCCGTCCCCATGGCTCGTGACTATACGAAACCTGTTGCTGATCTTCTTACGCCCCTGGGTGTATGAAAAGACCATGCCCCCGCAAGACACCGCGCACGATCGACCCGACATCATCGCTGCGACCAGGGGTGGCGACGACTCGCTGGGGATGGAGGGAGAGGCTGATCTCGCCACAGCGTCGCTCGAGCAGGCGGTGTTTTGGAAGAACATCTACAGCGAGATCCTGGCCATGGAGGAATCGGTCCTCGAGCGTATCCAACAACTGATGGCCGACCAATCACCCCAGGCGCGACGCGAGGTCGAGCTGACCAATGTGCCGGTAGTCGTGGCTCAGGCTGAACGATTCCGATCACGGCTGGGGTTTTGGGAATCGGCACGCCTGCGCCTCGATGACCGCGCCGGTGTTGCTGAGCTTGTTATGCCCTAGACGGCACGCTGGGTCGATGGCACTCGGGAGCGACCTTTAATGGCACCGCCATCCGGGGCTGACACCCTCGAGGTGCGACAGAGGTATCTTCGGAGGCGTCGATCGCGCCCGTTCGACAACAGGAGCCGCACCGCGTTCTGGGTGGTCGTGGGAGCAGCCACCGTGTGGCTCTGCATCGGTGGCTTCGCCGTCTTCGTATTTGGATCCTGAACGCTCTCCACAGCCACGCAGATCGCGTGCCCACATGCGTGTCGGTTCTCTGTTACGGCAATTGTTGCGGGCGTCGACGCAGACTGCGAAAACGTGGCGTCGGCCTGGGGGAATCTCAGTGGCGTGCGTCCACCAAGGAGTCGATTTTGGTCTGGACGCTGATCGAGCCAGAGTCTGCGCGCTAGCGGAGCCAAGGTTGAACTGGTAGGTGCCAAATGTCCACGGAGAGGATCAGATATGCTCGCGATCGACGTCAGGGACTGCGACATCATTGTGGCGGTGCCTCACCGGCATGGCGGTGTCGCCCGCATGCTGGTGGTGCTCGAGGATGCCGGACTCGGGGTCACCCGGATCGAGCCCCGAATCGGTGAGACAGGGATTTACCGTTTGACAGTGAGGGGCAGTCCAGAAGCCGCTGTGAGGATCCTTGCAGCAATCGGCTATCGGGTAAGCCTGCCCGCGCGTCCGGAGTCGCTGTACCCGTCGGTCTAGAACATGAAATCACCACCAGCCCCATCAACCGGGTGGATGCATCGCCGTCCTCAATGGGCAGATCATTCAGGTTCCAACAGTCGAGCAGGAGGAGACGCGTGACCGACCAACCCAGCCCACACGACCAGCACGACTCCGAACTCCAATTGGTGCTGACCATCGGTATCGAAGGATTTCGGGAACTCGTCGCTTGGGTGGCTGAAGGCACCACCACTGAGGCCCGCCATGCTCGCGGATCTACGGTGCGGCAGGTCATCGACGACGTGGTCAAGAACGTCGATTCAGCAAAGATCAACCAGGCACTTCTCGATGAGGCGGCGCGTCTGAGCAAGGAGGAGGCACCCTGACGGACCATACCCCTGCACGTGCAAAGCGCGCGTCGTCAACGCCGATCGGCCGCATCCATGTCCGCTTGCTCGTCGATAAAGCGTCCAGGCAGCGCCGCCGCGGTGCACACGCTATCTCTGGGAGGCACGACAGCTATGTCTCGTAAACGACGCCTGAAGAAACTGGAGAAGAGGCTCGCCGGGCTCTCGAAGACCGTGTCCCGCATCGAGCGCGGGATCCGCAAGACGACACAGCGTGCCGGGTCTCCGGCCAAGCGTGCAAGGTCCGCGAACCGCACGGACACGGTCAGGGCCCCTGCGGCACAGCGCACGACCGGCCGTCACGCAACGACGGCCCGCAAGGCGACCAGACAAGGCGCCCCTAGGGCGCACAAGGCGACTGGCAAGCCTGCGAAGCGATCACGTAGTGGGGCGTTGAGCACTCTGCCTTCCTAGCCGTGCCGCGATGCGGGGTTGGACTTGGACAGAAGGAGATCGTCGATGTTTGACGGATTTCGGCTCGCCCACGTCGACGTTGGTGACGTGCGTTTGCGGGTGCGATACGGTGGGGATGGTCCGGCGGTGCTGCTGGTGCATGGTCACCCGCGCACCCATGCCACCTGGTACGCGGTCGCCCCAGCGTTGGTTGAGGCTGGGTATAGCGTCGTCTGCCCTGATCTGCGTGGCTACGGGGAGTCCACTGTCCCACCGGACCGCCCGGACCACTCCCAAGCGAGTAAGCGGGCGATGGCACGAGACCTACTCGCACTCATGGAGGCTCTCGGCCATCATCGCTTCCACGCTGTTGGCCACGATCGCGGTGGTTACGTCGTCCAACGCCTCGCTCTCGACCATCCCGACAACGTGGACCGGGTGGTCATCCTGGGTGATGTGCCAATCGGCGAAGCACTGGCCCGCTGTGACGCCCGGTTCGCGACGGCCTGGTGGCATTGGTTCTTTATGGGCCAACCTGCGCCGCTGGCCGAGCGTTTGATCGCCACTGACGTCGATGCTTGGTACCGACTCGATCGTGGCGCGATGGGGGAGGAGAACTATGCCGACGTTCAGCGAGTCGTCGCCTCTCCGTCCGTCCAGCACGCGATGTGTGAGGACTACCGGGCCGGCCTCGGCGTGGATCGGGCCGCTGACGACGCCGACCGAGTCGCTGGTCGCCAGATCATCGGTCCGGTACTGGTCCTGTGGGGCAGTGAGGATGATCTTGCCGACTTGTATGATCACGACGTGCTCACCGTGTGGCGCTCGTGGGCCCCCGGTGTGATCGGCCGCTCCGTAAATGCCGGGCATCACTTGGCCGAGGACGCCCCCCAAGAACTAGCGCACGCGCTGATTGACTTCTTCACGGATCCAACGACACGCAGCCTACGGGAACGGGTGTCCACACGACCTGAGCAGACATAAGGAGCGGTACGGACTCAGCTCGGTTCCGACCGCAAAGTAATGGGCGAGCACACCTTCCAGCGGTGGCACCTCCGACTTTGTTACGGCCTTTCTTACGGGCGCACGCCTAGGGTGAGGATCTCGGCTTCATGCTGAGGGGCGCAAGCCTCAGTTACCAATCCATGGATCGACGCGGAGCGATCCGACCACAAAAGGGGCTCATGATCGTTCTCGGCGTTGTTCTGCTGATCATCGGGTTGATCGCCGCCATTCCGATCCTCTTGACGTTGGGGATCATCCTGGTGGTGATTGGGGTGTTTCTGGAACTCCTGGGAATGGCCGGGCACGCGCTCGGCGGCCGGCGTCACTACTACTAGCATGGCCGCTGTTGTCGGGCACATCGAGTTCTGCCGGCACAGTGGACAGACTTCCATACACGTAACCTCGCACGCACGCCCGAGCACGTGAGGATGACTCTGGCTGGCGGGATCGGGCGGTCGCGCTCGAGGCTGAGCTGGCTTAGACCTCATATGACCCCCCAGCGCGCGGCTGGGTCTGCTTGCGAGCAGGCGACGCTATCGGCGTCTTGAGACTCTTGTGGCGACATGACGCTTTGCCCACTCTGTAGTTCCGACCGTCTTATCCCGCTGTCATTCGGCGAGGACGACGTCCCCGACGAGATCGGCGAGCGACCAGTCGCCAAGTGCGCCCTCTGCGGCCACCAAGTTTACGAGGCTGAGATCGAGGCTCAGGAGGAGTCATCACGAAAATGATGGAGACTCCGACGAAGTAAGGCTGCGACGGCTTCTCGCGATGCCGGCAGACGCGAAAGTCCCGGACCTCCGGACGGGGAGTATTGAACGTGTGGTTCGAGTCCTGTCTCCCCGACGGACGCGCAATTTGTTGTCGCAGCGAGCCAATTCGTGGGGTGCTGTCCGCCTGCGAGTTGCATGGTGTAGTGGTTTGAGCAGGAATAATTGACCCTGAAAAGGGGCCTGAGGAGCGGAGCGTCTGCGCGTAAAGGAGATCGACCATGGCTTGGCAACATCAATGGGCGAAGCATCCGACGGTACGTGGAGCCGACCGACTCTCGCTCGGGGAGCGAGCCGCGGACAAGATGCGCAACGGGATGGGGTCATGGCCCTTCGTCTTCGTCTTCTTCGGGGTAATGATCATCTGGGCCGTCGTCAACGGGGTGCTTCATGTAGGCGGAGGCTCAGGATTTGACCCGTACCCATTCATTCTGCTCAACCTGTTTCTCTCGATGCTGGCGGGCATTCAGGCGGCTGCTTTATTGATCGCCGCGAAACGTGCTGACGCGGTTGCGTCTGAGGTCGCGTTGCATACAGAGAACAACACCGACGACATCAAGACTCTGCTCGCAGAGAACACCGCCCTGACCGCGCAGGTGAAGAAGGCCACCGACCTCCTCGATGAGATTCACCTCCACGTCGCCAATATTGGCAAGACGATTGGAGCAGACATGGGTCGCTTCGCTCCGGGCGAGACGCCGCCAACGGGAGGCTAACCGGGCCGGGGTAGCCGTCCGCGTGGAACACGAAAAGGCCGTCCCCGAACCCCTGAGGTGCTGACACCCTCTCGTTGGGGCGGTCCGCACCATCGACAGTCCGTGAAGCCGTCGATATCGTGACCTGCATGACAATCCCCTGGGCGCAGATGGCGTCCGCGCCGGACCGGCGTACGCAGTTGCACGGATCGCTACCGGTTGTCGCCGTTGGTGCGCCAGCATGACCATGGCACGGCATCGACACACTGCTCCGGTCGTGGCTATCGGCCTGGGTGTCCTAGCTGAATGCGCCGCTTCACGCGGCTCACCAACGCCTTCAGCCGCAAGGTCGAGAATCTGGCTGCCGCCGTGTCCCTCCACTTCTGCTACCACAACTTCGCGCGGCCCCACAAGAGCCTCGCCAACCCCGCCCGCAGACCCCCGCGATAGCGGCTGGCGTCAGCGACCACGCCTGGAAGATCGAGGAGATCGTCGCGCCCGTGAGCTAGCGGTGAATCCCGAATCGAGCCAAGTCAGCCTCGGGGTCAGTGGCGTTGCGGACCGCCTAATCCAGTAGTGCCACATTGCCTCATCTGGCGTTCGAAACTCGTCAGGGGAGTCCGGGTCCTGGAACGGGTCCAGGCTGCCTAAGAGGCTTCCGATGTCATCCGAGAGCCTCTCGCCGATCTCCCAGTATTCATGGAAGAACAGGAACATGGCGAGATAGGCTTCCTTGAGGGTCAGCTTCTCCGGAAGGGCTGCGTCAGGCATCCGCCTTAAGGTAACGGCTTCCGGCTCAAACTGAGGCACTAGCGGAATCTGACCCCCCTTGACACGGCCGTTTCCGATTCAGCAGACTGGGGTGCGCGAGAGTCAACCGCGAGAGTCAACAAGGACTCGGTCAAGGGGGATGCTATGCATGGGATCATAATGCGCAGACGCGTTGCGCTGCTGTCGTTGCTGTCGCTTCTGGTGGCGCTTCTCACGGCCTTTGGGGGAGCGGCGACTACGGTGGGTGCGACCTCAACCGTCAAAACAACCAGTCTGGGACAGTTCTCGCCGACATTCGCCGGCCCGGCGGCCACCGGCTGCGCAAGCGGTTGCTCGCTGCTAAGCGGCCCGGTCAGCACAACAGCCACCTCGGCGGAGACAGCGGCCACCGGGGCGGGAGCGGGGACCCGGTCGCGCCCACACGCCATGGCGTCGCCAAATGCCCATCCCCTGCATCTCTCCGCGGCCGCCAAGCGTGCTCTCACCCAGGTCGCGTCATTCCCGGTGCCGTCCGTGAGTTGCGTTCCTCTTGGCCCAGGCTGCGATCGCATCAGCACATCAGCGGGTGGCGCCACCGGCGTGAAAGGCCTGGACGCGGTCGACAGCGCCACACATACGGCCAACGAATTCAAGGACGTTGAGCCCCCCGACCAAGGCCTGTGCGCCGGCAACGGACGCGTGGTCGAGACCAACAACATCGGCGAGATCCTGGTCTTCAACACCGCCTTGCACCGCGCATCCTCGCCGATCTCGCTCGACACGATCATGGGGCTCACCGGCCTGAATTGGAGCAGCGGCGGAGACCCCTCCTGCCTCTATGACTCCGCCAACGGCGGGCACTGGTTCATCACAGAGATCGTCTCGGCCAGCCCCGAGGCGACTGGGGGAGCGTTCACCGGGTGCTTCGCTGCTGTGGCGAACGACTGCTACGAGGGCATCGCGGTATCCGACGGCTCCGACCCGCTCGGCGGGTACCACGTGTACTTCTCGAGTGCCGACTACAACCCGGCCGAGCCGGGCTCCCCAACCCTGCTCAACGACTTCGCGAAGATCTCGGTGACCCGGGACGCCTTCCTGATGTTCTACGACGAGTTCCCGCTCAGCGGGGCAGCCCCCGGCTTCGGCGGTGGCTTCTTCAACGGCGCGCAGGAGTTCGCCTTCGACAAGTCCGCTCTCGAGCAGGGGCTGCCTGTCTGGCTGTCCCACGGAAAGCCGAACCCGAAGGTCACGGTGGCGAGGGAGAACATGGGCCTGATCGCCACCCCGGACGGGACCTGCGCCCGCGACAAGGTGCTCCACGAGGGCGGCATCACGTGCTGGGTCGCGGTGATTCCGGCACAGCCTGCGGACGCGGGGCAGTTCGACAACAGCAATGGCGGCACCGGGTTCATGCTCGGCTCGCTGGACTTCTACGGCTTCGTGCCGCTGCCGACCTCCGGCGACAACCGGATCGCGGCGTGGGCCTGGACCGGGCTCTCTGCCCTCAACAGCACGGGCTGCAGTGCGTGCAGCGCCATTCATTTCAGCGGCCAACTCTTCACGGGCGTCGATCGGTATTACGGGCCTGAGAACCTCGCCAGCCCGCAGAAGGCGGGACCGATACCGCTGGGCGATGAGTGCGGCGCGGCCGGTCTGAGTACGGATACGTCCTGCCCGGAGGGCGGGATCGCGACCAACGGCGACTTCATGACGCAGGTCTCGCAGTCGCAGGGTCAGCTTTTGGGAGCCACCAACACCTTGCTCGCCCAGACGTACAAAGGAGCGAACGCGGAGTTCCATCAGTCCGTCGTGTACTGGGTGCTCGGTACCAGCTCGTTCGACAGCACCGGCAAGTTCACGCTGACCAATCAGGGGTACGTCTCGGCGGAGCACGAAGACCTGGAAATGCCGTCCATCGCGGCGGAAGGCACCGGTGGTAACGGCAAGGCGATCATGTTCTTCACGGTGAACGGCAACGGCGGGCCGACCGGCGCCGACAATGGCGGCTTCTACCCGAGCACCGCTTTCGGCCGCCTGACCAGCACCTCCAACGGATTGCTCAACTCGACGATCAACATCGCGGATATGGGCCAGTCCCCGCAGGACGGTTTCAGCGAGTACCAGGGCTACCCCGGCACCACCCGCCCCCGTTGGGGAGACTACAGCTGGGGGATCTATCTGCCGGGCTCCGGCGGACGGATCTACTTCGCCAACGAGTACATCCAGTATCCGAATTGCACAGGGGCCGCGTTCACCCTGACGATCGGAACCTGCGGCGGGACCAGGGACGGTAACGCGAACTGGGGAACGTCGGTCAACTACGTGGTTCCGTAGCCAGCGCAGCCGGCGCGGCAGGATGAACCACTGGTCGTGACCTGGCCGTCGACCGCCCGCGCGGTCGGCGGCCGGGGAGCCGTTGGGGTTCCGTTTTGCCCTTCCCCGGGCGGTCGGACGGTCGCCTCTGGCATGTGGACTCACATACGACTGCTTACCCCACATATCCGGCTGTCGGCGTGCCGCGGGCGTTTGCCGCCGCGCGGCTGCGGCGCGTACGCTTGTGCCTGAGGCCGGAGCAGGTTGAGGAGCACCATGCAAGGTCACAGAGCACTAGTGGCAGTAGAACACCGCCGGGCTGGGGGGCGGAAAATACTGTGTGCTGTTGGGATGAGCGTGCTCGCGACGGCGGCGGCTTTAGGCGGACCAACGCGAGTGCCTGCTGCTGGCGCCGGGACCACGTACGTCGTTAGTCAGATTGCGGACGTGAGCCGTGGGTGCGGCGGTCAGAATGCGGAAGTCGAGCAGGCGGCCGATCGCTCCGGCCGCTACGTATACGAACTTTGGATGGGCTGTAAAGGCATCGCGTTTGCTCGATCCGCCGACGGCGGCCATCACTTCAGCTCCCCAATCGACCCACCGGGGTCGGTCGCCTCGAGTTGGGATCCAGCTCTCGCGGTGGCACCCAACGGGACCGTCTATGCCTCCTTCATGATCAGCAGGAAGGGCTACACGTATCCGGTGGTTGCTGCGTCCTTCAACCACGGCATGACCTTTTCCCAGGTCGCGTCGCTCGTGCCTTCAATACGCCACAACTGGGGAGATCGAGACTTCATCGCCGTTGCCCCCGACGGAGCCATCTACGTCACGTGGGACTACGGTCCAAGTGCCGCTGCAGTCACATACATATGCAACCCCGCCGGCAGCTGCGCCTTCGCAACGGGCGACCTCAACGTCGTCATCCAGAAGTCAACCGACGGAGGCAGAACCTGGGGGCGGATCATCCCGGTGAGCCCCGGCTTTCCCGCCAGTGGGGGTGATAGTGCTCCGCTCGTGATCGAGCCAGACGGCCAGATCGACCTCGAATACCAGGGGTACCACATCACCAACGAGGTCACCTACACGATGACGCCGGCACACAGCTACTTCACGTCATCCGACGATGGCGGGAGTACGTGGTCGGTTCCGGTGCAGGTCGGACCGGATCGCCTGACCATGTCCAAGGCAGAGTGGTGGATCGATGGTGCTATCGGAATCGACGCGGCAGGAAACCTCTACATGACCTGGGACACGCAGCATCAAGGGCGCGACATCGGGTGGCTGGCGTATTCCACCGACCACGGCAAGACGTGGTCTCCTCTCCAGCGGGTAACTCCCGACAACGACAATGCCACCCATATCGTCGAGGTCGCCGGTGGCTCCCCAGGCATCGCGTATGTTGGCTGGCTCGCTGACAATTCTGCCGGCGGCTATGCCGAGTACGTGCGCGCTTTCTCCATCACCCGCGGTTGGCTATCGGATCCGGTGCGAATCTCCAACAGGTTCGGGGACCCGTCAGTGTGGCCAGGCGACACCTTCGGGATCTCGGTACTCCCGAGCGCGCGGAGCGCCGACGGAGAGCAGGACGGTGGCTTGCTCGTCGTGAGCTGGGGCAGCGCTGTCGGCGACCAGCCACAACCCAACTCAGCCATTTTCGCGGCCGTCGTTTCGATAACGTAGATATAAGCAGTGGTCGGGGGGACCAAAGGTCGCAGGCTCGAGTCCGGTCTCCCCGCCGGACGCGATCTACCGCGTCCTGCGGTCCGTCGAGCTAAGCGTCCGAGGAAGGGGAGGGGCGCTTCAATTCCAGCACCGGGATCGTTCGGATGCCCGCAGTGCGCTGCGCGTAGTCGGCGAAGCCCGGATACCGGCGCGCCTGCTCGTCGTAGATGCGGTCGCGCTCGTCGCCCTTGAGCTCGCGTACGGTCACGGGGTACGTCTCAGTGTCGCGTTCGACGGTGCCTGCGCCAATGGCGATGAGGTTGTAGTACCAGTCAGGGTTCGACGGTGCCCCGGCCTTGGTTGCGAACACGTGGATTGTGCCGTTGTCGGCGTCGTCAGGCAGGTACATCGTCGGGGTGACGTACTCGCGTCCGCTCTTGCGCCCTTGATGGTGCACGAGCACGAGGGGCGCGCCTTCGAAGGTGCCGCCGACGCGACCGCCGTTCGCACGGAACTCCTTGATGGTGCTCTGGTTCCAGTCGTTCGCATCAGGCATGCCAGCCTCCTCGCGTCTCTTTGGTCGTGGGGCAACATTCAGTATCCACCGTGGCGGAGCGCCGCAGCCTTCGCATCTGGGAGACCCACAGTCCGGCGACGCCCGCCCCGAGTGCTGACGTCGCTGCCTGCGGCGCGCAGAACCCGTCAGCCCACTCCGGATCTCGGCGCCGACCGGCCGAACTAGGGCTTTCCTAGATGCCATCCAGCTCCGTGACAACCACGATCTTAACCGGGGCAGTGCGAGCTGGAAGACCGGCACCCCCGCACGCGTTACCACAGGTCCACTGGACACAAGACTGGAGAAGAGCCGATGAGCAAGCAACAGCAAACGGAGCTTGACGCGATGCTGCGCAGCGCGCCGCTCGACACAGCGGCCGACGTTCCGACGTTACGGGCCACCTTTGAGGAAGTGATGCGGCACGTCCCCGTGGCCCCTGATGTCCGAAAGATGCCGATTGCAGTCGGGGGAATTGGCGCAATTGAGGTCACAATCGACGGTACCGACTCTGCGGACGTGATTCTTTACTTCCACGGAGGCGTCTATGTGATCGGGTCGGCGGCGGCGTCAGTGCCGCTGGTGGCCGATCTCGCCAGACGGACTGCCACCAAGGTCATCACCGTTGATTACCGCCTGGCGCCCGAGCATCCGTATCCGGCCGCGCTCCAGGATGCGCGCGCCGCTTACGAGGGACTTCTCCAGCAAGGGGTAGACCCGGGCCGGATCGCACTTGCCGGCGAGTCGGCTGGAGCCGGGCTGGCAATGGCAACGCTCCTGGCATTGAGAGACGCGGGCAAGGCGTTACCGTCATCGGCCTTATTGATGTCTCCGTATGCCGACCTGACGTTGTCCGGGGAAAGTCTCGTCGACAGAGAGGCGCTCGACCCCCTCCTTACGCCAGACGGGCTCAGACGGCGCGTGACCGACTATGTAGCGGACGCCGACGCCTCTGACCCGTACATCAGCCCCGTAACGGGTGATCTCTCTGGGCTACCCCCGATGCTGATCCAGGTGGGCTCCCACGAGATCCTCCTCAGTGACGCGATCCGTCTGGCGGCACGGGCAGCCACCGCGGACGTCGCCGTGACCCTCGACGTGGTTCCCGGAGTTCCGCACGTCTTCCAGGCGTACGCGGCCGTGCTCGACGAGGGGGATGCAGCTCTTGATCGTGCGGCCGCCTTCATAACTGCGAACTTTGCGGCGGCTCACGTCACGCCCGCCGCCTGAACCTGCGTTCCGCCGGCGCGGTCGCGTCAGGAGGCGCGAGCGCCGGGCTCGAGCATCCGCCGAGCGAGCTGTGTTCGCGACCTGACCTCCAGCTTGCGGAACACCTTGTGCAGGTGGTACTCGACGGTGCTCGGGCTGATGAACAGCTGGCTCGCGATCTCGGCGTTCGTGTCACCCAGCCCCACCAGATGCGCCACCCGGGTCTCCTGCGGCGTGAGGTCGCTGCTCGTGTCCGGGGTTCTCTTGCGCGCGTGCTCCCCCGTGGCGCGCAGTTCGATGCGGGCGCGTTCCGCGAAGCCGTCCGCGCCGAACTCGGTGAACAGCCGGTGCGCCGCGCGCAGCTGTTCGCGTGCCGCCGCGGGCTGATGCTCGCGCCTCAGCCATTCGCCGAAGACGAGATGGGTGCGGGCGAGGTCGAAGCGCAGCGCAGTCGGTGCGAGCTGATCGAGAGCGTCGCGATAGAGGGTCTCGGCCGTGCTTCCAATGCTGAGCAGTGCGCGGGAGCGGTCCTCGATGGCGCGAGCCCAGGCCGTTCCGCTCGCCGAGGTGCCCACCACGAGTCGTTCCAGCGCCGGCTCGGCTGCAGCCGCTCGCCCCGTGCGACTGGCCGCCTCGATCAACTCGACCGTCGCCCAGGGCGAGAACCACAGCTCACCAGGGTCCTCGAGTGCCTCCGCGGCGGCCGCGAACGCTTCATCGTAGCGGGCGAGCCCGTTGCAGAGAGCCGCAGCAGCCCATCGCGCGAGGGTCACGCCCATGCCCTCTCCCCTGGAGGTGAAATCCTTGGCGGCGGCGTCGATCAGCTTGCCCGCTTCGTCCGCGTGGCCCTGGAAGGCAGCCACGGCAAGGGCGGCGTAGCGTGCCGTTCGCGCATCGGTTGCGTCCGCCACCGCCTCGACCTGCTCGACCAACGACGCCGCCATCGAGAGCTGGCCCGCGAACAGTCGCACGCCGGCGGTCGTGCTGAGGGTCAGGGGCAGCACGGCAAGCGCACCGGCATCGCGCGCGACCTGAATCTGGCGCGCGGTCAGGAGATCCCAACTGTCGTAGTCCCAGATGAAGGCCGCGGCGCGTGCCGCCAGCCAGGACCAGCGCAGGCGTTCCTCCACGCTGATGTCCTCGCCGCGGAACGCCTCCAGAGCCTGCTTCATGACGCCGGTGCCGGCGGCCGGACCCTCGGCGATCAGCAGCGCGAGACCCTCGAGCAGCAGGTCCGAGGCGCGTGGCGGGCCCGGCGGTCGCGGACCGGCGAGTGCGGACATCGCCACATCCAGAGCACTGGCCTCGTGGGCGAGCCGGCCGGCGAACACCGCTGCCGTGATGGCGTCGAGATACGTCTCCCGCGCTCGCCGAACGTCGTAGAGCTCGAGCTGCTGGGCAGCCTTGAGCAGGAGGCGCGGAGCCTCGTTGCCGCGTTCTGAGGCGAACGAGATCCGGCCGCGAACCACGTCCAATTCCGCGCGCTGCACGTCGTCCAACGGCCCGCGCTCGGCGAGGGTGGCGAGCGCCAGCGCCGCTTCCAGCGCGCCGGCCTGCCGTTTCGCCTCGGCAGCGACGAGGGCCCGGCCGGCGCGCAGGCTTGGGTCGACGGTGAGCTCGGCCGATCTCTCCATGAACGCGGCGGCAGCCGCCAGGCCGCCACGCGCCTGGGCGCGCCCGGCCGACAGCTCCAGCTCGCGGGCGACCTCTTCGTCGGGTCGGACGGTCGCCTGCGAGCGGTGCCAGGCGTGGCGGTCCGGATCGATCCCCGCGTCCGTTGCCTCGGCGAGCGCGCCGTGAGCCCTGCGCCGTTCCTCGGCGGGCACCGCCTGGTAAACGGCAGAACGAATGAGGGGGTGACGGAACTCGACGCGCGGTCGCAGTTCAAGGAGGCCCTCTTCTTCGAGTGGCGTCGCAGCGGAATCGTCGATCCCCAAGCGCTCGGCAGCCCGCCACAGCAGTGCCGGATCGCCCGTCGGCTCCGCGGCGGCGATGAGCAGCAGGCGCCGAGAGTCCGGCGGGAGTTTGACGATCCGGCGTCGAAAGCTCGCCTCGATGCGATGCGGAATCGGCACCGACACCGGGAGGGCGAACCCGCCGGCCAGCTGCGCGGGCGTCAACCCCCGCGGGAGCTCGAGCAGCGCGAGTGGGTTGCCATGAGTTTCGGCGACGATCCGTTCCAGGACGGCCTCGTCCAGCCGATCGGGGAGCGCTGAGCGAAGCAGGGTGAGCGCGTCCGGCTGGTCCAGGCCTTCTACGCGGAGATCTGCAAGTCCGTCGAGTTCTCTGGGGATGTTCCGAGCACCGAACACGGCAGCGACGTGTTCCGTCGCCACCCGTCGAGCAGCGAATGCAACAGCCTGCGCCGACTCCCGGTCAAGCCACTGCGCGTCGTCAACGACGCACAGGACCGGCCGCTCGCCGGCCAGTTGTGACAGCAGATTGAGCACCGCGAGGCCCACCACCAAGCGATCCGGCGCGGGGCCTGCGGTCAGCGCGAATGCGACACCGAGCGCATCGCGTTGCAGCGCTGGGAGCCGCTCGAGACTGACGAGAGTCGGGGCACAGAGCTGATGCAGCGCGGCAAAGGGGACCTCCATCTCCGCTTCGCTGCCCACGGTGCGCAACACGCGGAACCCCGTCGCCTCGGCGATCACATGGTCCAGCAACGCGGACTTGCCGATGCCCGGCTCTCCGTGCACGACGATGGCCCCGCCCTTGCCGCTGCGCGCCGCCTGCAGGAGCCGGTCGAGTGCCGCGGACTCGGCTTGCCGGCCGAGGAGCATCCCTGGTCCTCCCCTGATCTGAGGCCGCCCACGGTAGTCGAGTCGGCGGCTGGGGTGCCCCGCCGCACAAGGACTATGGGTTTCCTGGACGCCATGCACTGCGGTCGGACGCCACGCTGCCCCACATGACAAGTGAGCCCATCCGCGACCCCGTCACCGACCATCTGCTGACGCCGCAGAACGCGGCGCTGGTGGTCATCGACTACCAGCCGAGTCAGATTCAGTCCGTCCGGTCCATCGACCACGACCTTTTGGTCGACAACATCGTCTCGGTCGCCCGCCTCGCCGAGACCTTCCGCCTGCCGGTCGTGCTGTCGACCGTAAACGTCGCACACGGCCAGGGGCCGACCATACCTGAGCTGAAGGCAGTTCTCTCCGAGCACGAGGAGATCGACAGAACCACGATCAACTCGTGGGAAGACGTCGAGTTCCGCCGGGCCGTCGAGGCAACCGGCCGAAGGAAACTGATCATGACGGCGCTGTGGACTGAGGTGTGCCTGGCCTTCCCGACGCTTGACGCACTGCGCGCAGGGTTCGAGGTCTATCCGGTCGTCGATGCTGTCGGCGGCACATCCCCGGAAGCCCACCGCGGAGGTCTGGAGCGGATCGTCCAGGCCGGGGCGAAGCCGATCAGCTGGGTGTCACTGGCATGTGAGCTGCAGCGCGACTGGGCCCGAGTAGAGACCGTTCCCGACGTCGTCGACATCGTGCTCACCACTCGTCTCCTCAAGACCGCCTGATCTCAGGACACCGAACCCACACCCTGCATACAAGGAGACGATGAATGAGCAGCTCTGACGTGGCGACCGCCACCGACACCATGCCGGACTATGCGCCGGTTCCCGCCACCGCACTCGGACCCGCCCTCAACGAGCAGGGCTACCACGTCGGACGCGTGGAGCGAAACCTGTACTGGGTCACCGACGGCGTCTACCAGGCGGCGTTCTTGACCACTCACGACGGCGTCGTCCTGCTCGACGCGCCGCCCACCATCGGCCACAACCTGCAACGCGCCATCGACGAGATCGCAGCGGCCGACGGCGTGAGCAACAAGGTCACACACATCATCTACTCGCACCATCACGCCGACCACGTCGGCGCATCGTTCCTCTTCGACAAGAACGCGGTGCGCATCGGCAGCGAGGAGACGCGCCGACTTCTGCTGCGCGACAACGACCCGGCGCGGCCCGCCAACGAGGAAACATTCCAGGACCGCCGTACCCTGGAGATCGGCGGCGAACGGATCGAGCTGGCGTGGCACGGCGCCAGCCACGCGCCCGATATGACCTTCATCCACTTCCCCGAGCACGACACGCTGATGATGGTGGACATCGTCAACTCAGGCTGGGTACCGGTGTATGTCAGCAACCTCACCCAGGACATCCCGGGCTATCTGGAAGCGCCCGCCCATGCGCTCACCTATCCCTGGAAGCACCTGGTCAGCGGCCACCTCGGCAGGCTCGGAACGCGCGAGGACGTGATCCTGCACCAGCAGTACATGAGCGATATCGTGGAGAACGTTAAGACGGCGCTGGCGACCACCGACCCCACTCCGTATTTCATGAAGTACGGCGCCAACGCTTGGGCCGGAGTGAAGGGATACCTCGACGCCGTGACCAACAACGCGGCGAAGCCGGTGATCGACAAGTACACGGGCGTCCTCGCCGCGGCCGACGTGTTCACCCCAAGCACAACCTTCTGGGTCATGGAGTCGGTGCGCCTCGACAACGGGGTCGGCTCACAGGTGCACCCGTGAGCGTTGCGGCGGCGCTGGCGGAGCCCACCGCGGTCGCGTATCTTCGCAAGGCCGACCCGGTGATGGCGCAGCTCATCGACGCGCGGCCGGATTTCCGGCCGCGCGCCTGGTTGCAGGAGCTTCCACCGCTCGACGCCTTCGGGACTCTGATCTTTCAGGTGGTATGAGGGACAGACGTGAGCGATGACAGACTGATTGGAATCGTCGGAGCGGGGCGATTAGGGCAGGCGATGGCGTGGACGGCGCTGCGGGCCGGCCGCCACGTGCTTCTGGCCAACAGCCGCGGTCCCGACACGCTGGACTCCGTCATCGCGTCACTTCCGGACGGGGCGTCGGCGGGAACAGTGGCGCACGCGGCGGGCGCGCGGGTCGTGGTCCTCGCCGTGCCATGGCCTCGCCTGCGCGACGCAGTGCAGGGCCTCACCTGGAGCGGCCAGATCGTCCTGGACGCTACCAATGACTTCGACGGCAGCGACCTCGGCGTGAGGACGTCGAGCGAGGTGGTCGCCGAGCTGATGCCCGGCGCACGCGTCGTGAAGGTCGCGAACACACTCGGCGCTCCGGTACTCGCCGCCGACCCGCACGAGTCAGGCGGCCAGCGTGTGATCTTCCTCTCCGGCGACGACGCAGATGCCAAGTCCGAGGTTGTCCAACTTTTCGCGGACGCAGGCTTCTTCGCCGTCGACCTCGGCGAGCTCGTGGCCGGCGGCAGGATGCAGCAGATCGGTGGTCCGCTGGCCGGCCTCAACCTGATCCGGCTTCCTTGAGTCCAGCGGCGCAGATTGCCGGTGGAGGAGAAGACCATTCCGACAGACGCGCCAGACCATCTGCAACGCCTCAGCGTCGAGAGGCGTAACCCGTCACGTTATGCGGTTGGGGGAGTCACTGCCGAGGGGGATTGTCATGCGAGCCTGGTCCAACCCTGTTCCTGCGCGGGGCGGTCTGGACCCGAAAGTTCCTGACGGTGCAGGTCGACGGCTTCGACGTCAATAACAGCGCCACATACACGATCTACGTGACCTCCACCGGCTCGAAACTCGGAACCATCACCGAGAAAGCCCCCTACAACGGCGGCGACGGCACCTTGCTCGCCTACTTCCGGGCGAACGCCGCCCCGAGCAGCCTGACTGTCACCGACAGTGTTGGGGGGTCAGCGACGATTCCTGTCACCATCAACAACCACCACTACTGACCGCCGGAGTTCCGAGACCGATTCAAAACCGCGCTGCAGAGGACTATGACTGCATACGGCGTGAGAATCGAACAGACGACCGAATGTCGTACGGCGGTGGTGAAGGCGGATACCACGGCGCGGGAATTCCCGCGATTGTGGCCCAGGCTACTTGACGAGGTGTGGGCATTCCTCCGGGCCTCTCCTGGTCTCCGAACCGATGGGCACAACGTCTTTCTGTACCGGAGTAACGGCCGGGGATTGGGGTTCGCCGTCGAGGTTGGCGTCCAGGTGACCGAACCGTTCGAGGCCGCCAGCCGGGTGGTGCCTTCAATACTGCCTGCTACTGAAGCAGCGACGACGGTCCACGTGGGAGGGCCTTCACAGATCGGTGCGGAACATGACGCGGTCCGGACATGGTGCTCGCAGCAGCGCCGAGAGCTGACCGGCGTGTCATGGGAGGTCTACGGAGACCCGACCCCGAGACCGGTCACTTCGACGTCGCAGTGTACTGGCAGCTTGTCTAACGGACCAACGCCGACCAAGCACCTGACCGATGTCAGGCGAGGGTCTCTTCGAAGAGGTCGAGCATGGCCCGCCACGATCGCTCCGCAGCTCGATGGTTGTACTCCAAACCGGGTACACCCCCTGCGGCGGCGTTTGGATCGGTGAAGCGGTGTTTAGCGCCACCGTAGAGGTTCATCTGCCAGTCGACTCCCGCGGCGCGCATTTCTTCCTCGAAGCCGGCTCGGTCCCCGATCGGGACGAGGGGGTCGTCGGCGCCCACGCACATCAACACCCGACCCACGATATTGGCTGAGTCCTCCGGGCGAGACGACGTCAGACCGGGGTGGAATCCGACGATTGCCTTGATGTCCGCTCCAGTTCTGGCCAGCTCCATCACGACCACGGCTCCGAAGCAGTACCCGACGGCGGCGATCCGCGTGTGGTCGACACGCTCCTGGCTCAGCAGAGCGTCCAATCCAGCTGTGCCCAAGGCTCGCAGACGGTCCGGATCAGAGTTGATGTCATGTAGACGAGCCGCAAGCGCGCTAGGGTCTGAATAGGGGCGTCCCCCTCCGTGGTAATCCATCGCCAGTGCGGCGTAGCCGAGGTCGGCCAGGAGCTCAGGACGGCTCCGGCAATAGTCATCCAGGCCAGGTGCCCCATGAGCGATCAGCACCGCCGGGACCCGCTCACCGCCGGCCGGCAGCGCCATGCGGCCGACCATCACCAGGCCGTCGGCTTCATATTCCAGGTCGCTCAGAGTGGCCACTTGCGGCCGACCTTACAACCTCCTCGGCCATCAGCAGTCTCGAGATCGGTCTGCTCCGGTCGCCGGTCGTCGAACCCCGCTGCGAGGGCCATGTTGCGGATGGACGGGGCTCTTGCGGTCAGAGCGTGGAGAGTTCAAGAATCATCGTTGCAGGTGTTCCGGCCAAACCTGGCGAATTCTTGGGGTTCGCCCATACCTGGGTGGTCAGGAAAGCCTGGAACGACCGCGCCTCACCGGCGGTGTCGAAGTCGAGGTCGATCACGACGTACTTGGGGTCGTCCACGGGTCGCTGGATCCGCTCCGCGCGAACACCGGCGTTGGACCGCGCGTCGCCGAACCGCTGGAACGCTGACGTCCAGGTGTCGAAGTCTGTGATCGAATGTTGAATGTGCAGCGTGACCATTGCGTTCTCCTCGTCCGTGATCTGTGGTTCGAGAGTACGGCGACGCTTGAGCGTGCCGCCATCCCAGCTTTATGGGATCTTTGACGAACCCGATCTGACGAGCTGGTGCGCGTACCATCGATCGATGGCAGCGATCAGCGCACAGTCGCGAGGGATCGAGCGGATCGCCAGGCTTTGCTTGTCGACGACCTCCGACGCGCTCTCACTCCGCGTCGCGGTGCTCGCGGAGATCCGCCCTGTGGTCGGCTTCGATGCCCACGCGTGGTTGCTCACCGACCCGGAGACCGAGGTGGGTTCGGCACCCCTCGCGGATGTGCCGTGCCTTCCCGAGCTTCCGCGTCTGGTCCGCCTGAAATATCTGACGCCGATCAACCGCTGGACCCGGATCGAAACGCCCGTGGCGCTGCTCCGCGAGTCGACAGGTGGCCAGCTGGAACGGAGCCTCATCTGGCGCGACATGCTGTCGCAGTTCGGAGTGACCGACGTGGCGTCGCTCGTCTTCCGCTGCCGGTACGGCTGCTGGGGTTTCCTTGACCTCTGGAGGAGCGGTGGCGGAACCTCGTTCACCGACGAGGACGCAGCATTCCTCAGCGCTATTGCAAAACCGGTTACCGAGGCATTACGGCGCTGCCAGGCGAGCACCTTCAGCCTCGCCGCGGAGGCAACGGTTCGCGTCGGGCCTGTGGTCCTCATGCTGTCGTCAGACTTGGACGTTCGGGCGCAGACCGCCGAGACGAATGAGTACCTGCGCCTCCTGGTTCCGCCCGGCTCAGGTCGGCAGCCGATTCCGGCCGGCGCCTACAACGTCGCCGCGCAGCTGCTGTCCATCGAGGCCGGCGTCGACGAGCATCTCCCAGTGGCTCGAGTGCACCTGTCTGGCGGGGTCTGGCTCACCCTCCGCGCCGCACGCATCGCCACCATGCTGCCGTCAGGCGAGCAGGACGTCGCCGTCACGATCGAGGCGAGCACGCCGGTTGAGCGGATGACTCTCTTCGGGCGAGCTTGCGGGCTGAGTGTTCGCGAGTTGGAACTCTTCGAGCATCTGGTCGGTGGCTCGGATACACGCGGCATCGCTCAGCAGATGTTCGTGTCGGAGAACACCGTGCAGGATCATCTTAAGTCGATCTTCACGAAGACCGGGACGAGCAACCGCCGAACGCTTCTGGCACGAACCGTCGGTCGTTGATCCCGCCGAGGTCGGAGTGTGGTCAGCGCTCCAGGCCGTTGGCTCGCACCGTCTGCCGATACCATGCGAAGCTCGATTTCGGCAGACGCCGGCCGGTCGGATAGTCCACCCACGTGAGGCCGAAGCGCTTCGAGTAGCCGTGTCCCCATTCGAAGTTGTCGAGGATGCTCCAGACGAAGTACCCACGCATGTCGACGCCTGCGTCCAGCGCATCCAGCACGGCGCGCAGATGTCCGTCGAGATACGCGATCCGATCGGCGTCGTGCACCTCGCCGTCCGGGCCGATGTAGTCATCGAACGCGGCGCCGTTCTCGCTGACATACAGCGGCAGGCTGGCGTACTGATCGCGGACGCGAACCAGAATCTCGGTGAGCGCCGCGGGCTCGATCTCCCATCCCATCTGGGTGCGGCTCACCTCGGCGCGGAGCACCTGCACGGCGTCGAGGTCCCCAATCCGGCCTCTGCGTTCCGTCTCCGGGATCCAGTACCCGGCGGCCCGCGCTTCCGCCCGGCGCGCGGGTGCGCACACCGTGATGGGGAAGTAGAAGTTGACACCGAGGAAGTCGATCGGCGTCCGGATCACCTCGAGATCCCCTTCTGCCACCACGTCGAAACCCGGTTGCAGGCCTGCGTAGTGTTCGAGCATGTCGGCCGGATACCGGCCGGTGAAAATCGGGTCCAGGAACAGACGGTTGAGGTTTCCATCGACGCGATGGCAGGCCGCGCGATCGTCGTCGTGGTCGGTCGCGGGTCGAACCGGTTGAAGATTCAGCCCGATCCCGACGCTTGCGTTCGGGATCGTGGCGCGCAGCACATTCACCGCCTCGCCGTGTGCGAGCAACAGGTGATGGGTCGCGGCAGCCGCCTTGCCGTGATCACGCACGCCCGGCGCGTGCTCGCCGGTGCCGTAACCGAGCCATGCCGAGCACCAGGGCTCGTTGAGCGTGATCCACATTCGAACTGAGTCGCCGAGCGTGCCGGCGACGATGCGCGTGTACTCGGAGAACCGGCCGACGGTGTCGCGTGACACCCAGCCGCCCGCGTCCTCGAGCGCCTGGGGGAGGTCCCAGTGATAGAGGGTGACCACCGGCACGATCGATCGCCGCAGCAGGCCGTCAACGAGGCGCCGGTAAAAGTCGAGACCCTGCTGGTTGAGCGCGCCGCTGCCGGACGGTTGCACCCGCGGCCATGCGACGGAGAAGCAATATGCGGGCGCGCCGAGCGCAGCGAGCAGGTCGAGGTCCTCGTCCATGCGCCGGTAGTGGTCGCACGCGACATCGCCGGTGTCGCCGTTGCGCGTCGCCCCGGCATGATGGCTGAACGTATCCCAGATCGAAGGACCTCGGCCGTCGACATCAACCGACCCCTCGACCTGATACGCAGCGGTCTTGGTGCCCCAGAGGAAACCGTTGGGAAACCTGACTGATCCGGGCTGCGCTGACACGATGGGTGCTCCTCTACGTCTCGGCCGTCGAACGCCAGCTATTGTGCTGGAGCGCGAGACGCTGACGGCGGGATCACGTCGATCGATCAGACGACCGGCCGCGCTCGCGTCCTGCAGTTCCTTCGGACATCTGTCATCGTCCCTTGAACGCTTTCAGCGAATCCAGAGGCGGCGCGAGTGACCCCGCAAGCTGTGGACTTCCAAATGCGCAGGCGCACCGGGCATCCGGATTTCCTCGACCTCCCGTGGGACCTTCCCCTGGAGACGTGGCGCCACGATCGCATGGTTGACGTCCCGCGCGGGATCTCTCGGCACGTGGTCCGGTTTGTGCGCTACGGCGACGCGATCTACGCGCTCAAGGAACTGCCCCATCGACTCGCCGAGCGTGAATACCGGCTGCTCGCCGAGCTGGATCGGCTCTTCATTCCGGTCGTCGAGGTGGCCGCGCTGGTCACCGGCCGTCAGGTCGGCTCTCCGCGGTCGCCCGAGAGCGTCGAGCTGGAAGCCGTGCTGATCACACGGCATCTCGACTTTTCGCTGCCGTATCGCCGGGTGCTCGGTGCTACCGGAAGCGACTCGGCGCTGGGTGATCGCCTCCTCGATGGCCTCGTGAACCTGCTGGTGCGCCTCCATGTCGCCGGCTTCTTCTGGGGTGATTGCTCGCTGTCGAACACGCTCTTCCGGCGCGACGCGGGAGCGCTTGGCGCATACGTGGTCGACACCGAAACCGGGGAGCTTCACCCCCAGCTCAGCGACGGTCAGCGCCTGCAGGACGTGATGGTCGCTGAGGAGAACATCTTCGGTGAGCTGCTCGACGTCACCGCTGAGGGGCTCGTGCATCACATGGACCCGGCGCTGGCCGCCGAGGAACTGCGCAGGCGGTACGACGGGCTCTGGTCGGAGCTCGTTCAAGAGGTCGCGTTTGCCCCCGACCAGCGATATCTCATCGAGGAGCGATTGCAGCGGCTCAACGGGCTCGGCTTCGACGTTGAGGAGGTCGAGGTCAGTGCCCAGGGCGGCGAATACCATCTCCGCCTCCAGCCCCGCGTCGTCGAGCCGGGGCACCATGTACGCACGCTCCAGGCGCTGACCGGACTCGAGGTCCAGGAGAACCAGGCACGCCGGCTCCTCGGGGATATCGCCCGCTACCGGACCGAGCTCGAGACCACGACGGGCGGTCCAGTCTCGGAGCGTTATGGGGCGCGACGCTGGCTCATCGACGTCTTTGAGCCCACCATCGCCGCGGTTCCGGCGGAGCTCCGCGGCCGGCTCGAACCCGCCGAGCTCTTCCATCAGGTCCTCGACCATCGCTGGTACCTGTCGGAAGCAGCCGGGCACGACGTGGGGCTGAACGAGGCCGTCAAGTCCTTCATCAGCACCGTCCTGCCCCGGGCCACGGCTCCGGGTCTCGACGAGCTCGCGCTCGAGGACCGCTGAGCGTCGTCGGGGCGGTGACCCCGGCGCGCTGTTTTGGCGAACGCGACCCTCGGGGCTCTACGCTGCGCGCGGTGGCTGTACCCGATCTCCTGACACCGGACGCCTCGCCGCGACTTCGCGTGGCGTGGTTCGGGCACTTCCAGGGGCGCCACGGGAACGGCCTGGCCTCATACAGCCGGCAGACGGTTGCGGCGATGCGCTCGCGAGGGATCGACGTGCTGTTCGTCGCGCATCGCGAAGGCGGAGTCGAAGCTCCCGATCAGGATGTGGCGTTGCGCGCGGTGCGCCTTAAGACGGTGACAGTGTCCTTGCCGGGCTCGCTGGAGCGCATCGAAGCGGCGCTGACGCGGTTTCAGCCAGATGTCGTCCACGTCTCGGTGAGCTTCTCGCTGCTCGACGGCGCGGTTGCCAGCCTCGCGCAGCACCGCAACATTCCAGCGATCGCGACAGTCCATCTCCCTTACGGGGCGCTGCACTCAGCTCGCGCGCGGGTCCTCCGCGAGGTGTACCGGTTTCAGGCGTGGCGCCTGGCTCATTTCGATGCGATCGTCGCGCTGAGCGAGGGACAGCGCGCGTTGCTCATCGAATCGGGGTTGGACCCGGAACGCATCGTCGTGATCCCCAATGCCGTCGACACGGATCGGTTCAGCCCTGGAAGCTCCAGCCTGCGCGCCTCGCTGAACGCCCGGTTCGTCGTCGTCTACATGGGACGGCTCGATGCAGAGAAGCGCGTGCCCCACCTGGCGCGGTCGTTTCTGGGTCAGGGCTGGGGAGATGATCACGTGCTCCTGATCGCCGGCGGTGGCACGCAGCGACGCCAACTGCAGCGCCTGGTCGCGGAGCAACCGCAGATACGGCTGCTCGGTGTCATCTCGGGTGTGGACGAGAGAGTGGATCTACTCCGTGCAGCCGACGTGTTCGTGCTTCCCTCGACGGCAGAGGGACTCTCGCTCGCACTGCTCGAAGCGATGAGCGTTGGGCGGGCTGTGATCGCCACTGATGCGGGAGAAGACGGTGCGGTGGTTGGAGACGCGGGCGTCGTCATCCCGGTCTCACCTCTCGAACCGGCGCTCGGCGATGCGTTGCGCCAGCTGCACCGCGACAGCGACCTGCGCCAGAGCCTCGCGCAGCGCGCCCGCGCGCGGACGCTCGAGTCCTTCAGCCTGCGCACCAACGTCGACGGTCTCGAGCAGCTCTACCTGGATCTGCGCGGTGCCGCGGCCGGCGAGGTGTCGCCCCCGCGCGCCTGACGCGGCCGTCCTGCTCGATCACCGACGGAGACGGAGGTTTCGGCCTCCAGCACGTCTGGCGCCAGGAGCACGCCGAGCGCCTCGACGACGCGGCGGAGCTCGGGGAGCTTGCCGTCGCCCGTGTCACCGGACATCGCGCGCTGCCAGGCCGCGAGGAAGCATCCGCCGACAACCAGCATCGCAACCGCGTCGCAGTCAACATCCGCTCTGACCGCACCGCGCGTCACCATCGCCCGGAGGTAGTCCGCCAGCAATTGGACGCCGCGGTGCGGACCCAGGTCGCCCTCGACGAGCCGCTCCGCAAATGCTCTTCGCAAGCTCGCGTCCGCCTGGATGGTCGCGATCACCGGCATCGCATGGTTGAAGAACTGTTCGAGCGCCGCTGTGATCACGGCAAGTGTCTCAGCCGGAGGCTGATCGAGAGCACCGGTAACGGCCGCGGGATCGAGCGCCTTCAGCGGCCCAAGACCGGCCATCACCGCCGCCTGCAGAAGACCGACCTTGTCGCCGAAGTGGTAGAAGACGCTCGCCTCAGACGTGTGTGCCCGCTTCGCGACCGCGCGTGTCGTGAGCTGATCGAGCCCATCACCCGAGATGATCTCGAGCGCGGAGGCGAGGATGGCCGCTCGTACTCCGGTCGACGGGCGTCCCCGCGGCCGTCTCGTGGTGCCGGCGGACTCAGTCATGCAGGCGGCTCCTCATCGCGTCCTTGATTTTCCCGAGTATATGGTCAGATAATACCGCATTGCTGAGCGAATGCACAGGAATCAAGGAGGACGAAGTCATGGCTCGAAAGTGGTGGGTGCTGGCGGCGGTCTGCGCAGGGGTGATGATGTTGCTGCTCGACGTCACGATTGTGAACGTCGCGCTGCCGTCCATCGAGCGCGATTTCTCGGCCACCCCGGCCGACCTGCAGTGGGTGATCAGCGGCTACGCGCTCGCGCTCGCCGCCTTCATGCTCACCGCCGGATCACTCGCCGATCGGTATGGGCGACGACGGCTCTTCGCCACCGGCCTCGTGCTGTTCACCGTTGCGTCGACGTTGTGTGGGCTCTCGACGGGCCCCATCTTCCTCGTGGTGGCACGAGCGGTGCAGGGAGTTGGCGGGGCGATCATGTTCGCCACGTCGCTGGCACTGCTCGCGGACGCGTTTCGCGGCAAGGATCGTGCGGTCGCGTTCGGTGTCTTCGGTGCCGTGACAGGAGCCGCGGTGGCGGTCGGGCCGGTCCTCGGCGGTCTGATCACCAGTGGCTTCTCCTGGCGCTGGATCTTCTTCGTCAACATCCCGGTCGGCGCCGTCGCGCTGCTGATCACCGCCCTTCGCGTCCCGGAGTCGAAGGACGCACACGCGGCACCGCTTGATATCGCCGGCTTCGTCAGTTTCAGCGCGGCCTTGGTGGCGCTGGTATTCGGGCTGATTCGCAGCACCGATGTGGGCTGGGGATCAGCGCAGGTGGTCGGATCATTGATTGCCGGTGGTGTTCTGCTCGGGCTCTTCGGAGTGATCGAATACCGCACGCCCAGGCCGATGTTCGACCTGTCGCTGCTGAAGGTGCCCACGTTTGTCGGTGGCCTGCTGGCGGCGTTCGGCATCTCCGCCTCGCTCTTCTCCCTGTTGACCTATCTCATCATCTACATGCAGAACATCCTCGGCTTCTCGGCAGTGGGCGCGGGCCTTCGGTTCCTGCCGCTCACCGGAGCGATCTTCGTGACCGCCGGAATCGCCGGGCGCTTGAGCGGTCACGCTCCAAGGCGCGTTCTCATCGGTGCCGGTTTTGTGTTGATCGCCGCCGGTCTCTTCGCGATGCGCGGTGTCACGGTGACCTCGAGTTGGACCCACCTGGTGGTCGGTATGGTCCTCGCCGGGGTCGGCGCCGGCCTGGTCAACGTGCCTCTGGTGTCGACGGCTGTGGGGGTCGTCCATCCGTCGCGGGCCGGCATGGCATCGGGCATCAACAACACCCTGCGTCAGGCGGGCGTCGCCGCGGGAGTTGCTGTCCTGGGCACGATCTTCGCGGCCCAGATCCGCGCGAGCGTGACCGCGCACCTCAGTGCCACGCCGCTTGCCGCTCATGCGGCCGCATTCGCGCATGCAATCAGCACCGGAGGCGCGGTGCAGGCGGTCAGCAGTGCACCCGCCGCGCTGCGCGCAACGCTCGCCGCCGCGGCGCAGCAGTCGTTTGTCGACGGGCTCAACCTGATCCTGTTGATCGGCGCGGTCGCGGCAGGGGTTGCGGCGCTCACCTCGCTGGTGCTCATCCGCGAGCGTGATTTCGTCAGTGCGGAGGATGTGGGGGAGAGGTTGCTGCACGCGGCGGCATGACCTTCCGTCTCAAGCCCAAGTCCGCTGAGTCAGGGCGGCATCATCAGACTCAAGAAGAGGGAAGTACATGGAATTGACGATCATCGCCGCAACCGGTGGCGTGGGCCGCCTCATCCTCGATCAGGCCGTCGCTGCCGGCCATCACGTCACCGCAGTGGCGCGTCATCCGGAGCGTCTCGACAACGATGTTCGCATGGTCACGGTGGACTTCGACAATCCAGATCTCGACGCGCTGCGACGCGCGGTGCAGGGTGCCGATGCCGTGTTGTCCGGGCTCGGCGCGCGGCGTGTTTCCGAGTCCGGTATCGCGTCGCGCGGGACGCAGGCAATCGTGAATGCGATGCATTCGTCCAGTGCCCGGCGGATCATCGCAATCAGTGCAGCGCCGGTTGCAACCACGCCGTCGCCGGGGCGTCCCAACCCGCCGAAGGACGATCCCGGCGAAGGGTTCTTCACCCGGAACCTGGCCACACCGCTGATCAAGGCTCTGCTTCGCAAGGTGTACGCGGATCTCGCGCTGATGGAGGACATTCTCCGCGCGAGCGGGCTCGACTGCACGGCCATGCGTCCGCCGCGGCTGACCAACAAGCCACGCACCGGCATCTATCGGACCGCATATGGCGAGAACCTGAAGGGTGGTCTGACCATTGCGCGAGCTGACGTTGCGGACGCCATGCTGCGCGCGCTGACCGATACGAAGTCGTACGGGACCACCTTGGGCGTCGCGGACTAAGTCGCGCACGGCGGTCGCGGAGAACCCGCGTTTGAAGCGGTGTCCTCGGTCACGAGGTCGCATCGGAAGCGCTGCATGGGGGACCGCCGCGTAGCCTGGATCCATGCCCCGCCGTCCCTCGATCTCCCGAATCGCCAGCATCGTGGCTGTCAGCGTGTGCCTGGCGGCCGTGATACCGATGGTGAGCATCGAGGTGTCGCTGCTCATTGCGCCACCGCAAAACGTCGAGGCTGCGGGGCAGTCGCTGGCGTTGAGCGCGGGACCCTCGGCGTCGACGTCGGGGCCGGGGACGCTCGAGCTCTTCGGGCAGTCGATCCCCACCACGCAGCAATTCTCCGGCCCCATCAGGCCACGGCTGCTCTGGGCAGAGGTGACGCACTACGACGAGTTGATGCTCGCGCTCCGGCAGCCCGAGCATCTTGGTAGGGACCTTCGCAACGGCTGGAGTGCGTATTTCATTCGCGCGCTGGTCATCACCGTGCTCATCGCGGCCGTCCTTGCGGCACTGGGCCTCGCCCTGTTGCGCCAGCGATGGCAGCTGATTCTCGCGGGACTCGTGGTGTCCGCAGTCGTAGCCGGTGCTGTCGACGCACTGGCGATCAACAGCGCCGCCCAGGGACTGCAGCAGCTTTCCCAGGTGCGAACGCTCGATCAGCTCGTGGGCCGCGCGCCGCTGGCGGTCGATCCGGCGAGCCACAAGGCGCCGAGCCCAACCGCCAGCACCGTCGTCATCGGCGACTCGACCGCAGCCGGAGCGGGCAATCCTCCGGTCGCGCACGCCACTGCCGAGGACACCGCATGCCGGCGCAGCCTGGACAGCTACGCGGCTGACATCGCGGCCGTGAACAACAGCAGGGTGGTCAACCTCGCCTGCACCAATGCTTCGATCGAGCAGGGGCTGTTCGGACCGGAGGCGATCAATGGCACGCTGGTGCCGTCACAACTCGCACGTCTCGAGACGATGCACGGGGTCAAGACCGTGATCGTGAGCATCGGAGCGAACGAGATGCACTGGACCCAGTTGATGGAACTGTGCCTGGTCGCACCGCAATGCGATGACACCGCGTCCGCCGCGTGGTTCTCCCAGGCGCTTGACAGCTTCACCATCGATTACTACGACCTCCTGCAGCGATTGGCGGCGCTCCCCGGGTTGCCGCGGATCATCGTCAACGAGTATTACGATCCGCTCCCAGCGCAGCCGGTCTGCGTGGGCGAGGCGTCGGTCACGGCCGCCAAGTCGGCGGTGCTCACGAGCCGGCTGGCCACCTTCAACACCGTGCTCGCCGACGGGGCCGCCAGCTTTGGCTTCGACGCCGTGGCACCCAGCTTTGCCGGCCACGAACTGTGCACGCAGCAGTCGTTCGTGCAGGGCATCGACGATGGCGCCCCGCTTCATCCCAACGCGGCAGGAGAGATCGCCATCGCGCTGGCCGACGAGGAGGTGCTGCTGAACCCGGAACCGCCGCGACCGACCGGTGCCGCGACGCCCACTCCCTCATAGGGGCCTCACCCGTATCGTGCTGCCGGATGAGTGAGCGCGAGGGTCCGGCGAGGGCGGTGACCATGGCGGGGTTCGCCGTCTTTCTCCTGCTCGGCGTCGTGATCGCGTCGTATGGCCCCTCGATCCCGCACATCACGCAGCGATTCCACGTGACGGTGAGCGTCGCAGGACTCATCGTCACCGCGAACTTTCTCGGTGAGGTCATCGGCCTGATGGCGCTCGGCCTGACCCACGCCCGATGGAAGCTCGGCCGGCGGCTCACTGCCGGCACCGTTGTCTTCGGCGCCGGCCTGCTCGCCGCGGCGGCGGCACCGACGTGGCCGCTCGTCCTCCTCGCCGTGTTCGTGCTCGGCGTCGGGGCCGGAGGTCTCGTGGTTCTTGTCAATCTCTTCTACGCAACAAGGTATGGACGCCGGAGCCCCGCGATGCTCGGACTGGTCAACACGGCGTATGGGGTTGGCACCTTCCTGGGCCCGGCGCTGGTGGCGCTGACGCGCGGCTATTCACTCGTCTTCGCCGTCGTAGGCGCAGCCGTGCTCGTCTGCGTCGTGTTCCTGCGACGGGCTGTCGACGTGGAGACGACTCCCGAGGTCGCACCGCCGGCGCTCAGCGCACGCACGCTGGGCCTCGTCGCCACCTTCGCGTTGATGCTCTTTGTCTACGAGGGACTGGAGGCCGGCGTCGGGACCTGGGAGGCCACCGATCTGATCAGCCTCGGGTGGACGGCCCAGTTTGCCGCCGGAGCGACGTCGGTGTACTGGGGGGCGTTCACCATCGGTCGCGTGCTCACCGCGCCACTGGCCGTGCAGTTGTCGCCGCAGCGCATTCTGGTGCCCGCCTTCATCATCGGCGCGCTGCTGCTGCTTGGCATCCGCGCCGGCGTGGCGCCCCCGCTGATGTTCGCTCTGGTCGGTCTCTGCGCGGCACCCGTCTTCCCTGTCGTGGTCTCCTGGATGACCAGGGTGATCCCCAACGCGACCACCCTGGTGACCTACGCGATCCTTGGTGCCGTGATTGGGAGTGCGCTTGTGCCCGCGGCGCTCGGAGGATTGATCGGGATCGCCGGCGCGGTCGAACTGCCCCTCGGCGTGGCGGTGTGTGCGATCGCGTCGCTGGGCATGGTGGGGGTCGTCTCGCTCCGGCTGCGGAGCTGAGCTCAGGGCTCGGGGGCGGTGATCGCGATGTTCATCAAGATCTTTGGCATGCGCGCGGGGTTCCTTCCCTCCGACCGGCGAACCGAGAGCTTCTTCCGGGTGGCAACGCTGGAGAAGGGGCTCCTGATGGGGGGCGCGCTCACCCTGGCAGGATTCGCGCTCGTGTTTCTCGCTGTGGTGACGTGGAGCCGCAACGGCTACGGCGCGCTTGACACCGAGGCGTCGATGCGCCCGCTGATTGCGGCGGTGCTGCTCATCGCCGGCGGCGTGCAGACGGTGTTTGCGAGCTTCGTCATGAGCATGCTCGGCATCCGTGACAACGTGGTGGTGCGACCTTCCATCGTGCTCGAGCCCGACCTCGTGGCCGTCGACGTCTCCGGCGTCGGGAGCCGCTCGTTGCTCACCGGACGTCGGACCAGGGCCGTCATCGGCGGGCCCCAGTGAAGACCAGCATGTTGTTGCGCCCGAGCGCATCCAGGACGACGATCGCGGCTCCCCCGACCACGGTTCGGTTCGCCGCGGTGGGGTTGGGATGGGTCACGACCAACCGGCACATCCCCTGGCTGGGACGCACGGCGGGAGCACAGCTCGTGGGAGTCGTCGATCGGCGGCCTGAGCGCGTCGACGGTGTGCGTGCGCAGCTCAACCTACCCCGCGGGGCCGTCAGCTCGAGCGCAGATGAGGTCCCGTGGCTCGATGACATCGACGCCGTGACCATCGGTACCTCGCCGGCCACGCACCACGCGGTTGCATCGGGATTCCTCAGGCGCGGTAAGGACGTGCTCCTGGAGAAACCGCTGACCATGACCATCGAGGAGTCGCGCGACCTGATCGCCCTGGCATCGCGCAACGAGCGCGTCCTCGGCGTGGTGCACAACTTCCAGTTCGCACGGTCGGTACGGCGGGCGCTCCGAATGCTCGAGCGAGGTTCGCTGGGCTCACTCCGTGAGGTCTGGGGTCTGCAGCTCTCCAACCCACGGCGACGCCTGCCGGATTGGTATGAAGAGCTCCCGCTCGGGTTGTTCTACGACGAGTCGCCCCACTTCTTTTACCTGATGCGGCGATTCCTGGGTGATGAGATCGCCGTCGCCGATGCCACGGTCGTGCATCGCAGCGGAAGACAGACGCCCATCTCGATCGGCGGCGTAGTTCCAGGGCGCATCGACATGCACTTCGAGGCGCCGGTGAGCGAATGGCACCTGATGGTCGTCGGCTCTCGACGCCTCGCGATCATCGATATCTTCCGCGATATTCTCGTCACCCTGCCGAACGATGGTGAGCACAGCGCACGGGACATCCTTCGCACCAGCGCTGAAGCCGGCGTCCGACATCTCGTCGGCGCCGTCGCGTCGGGGGTGCTCCATGCGAGCGGCCGGCTCGCGTACGGCAACGACGAGGTGATGCGTCGGTTTGTCGCCTCGTGCCGGAACCGAGCGGATCCCACAAGCATGAGCGGCAAGGACGGAGCGGCGGTGGTCGCCCTGCAGCATGCCGTCCTCAAGATGGCGTAGGGCTGTGCGAATCCTCGCGTCGAGCAACTATTTCCCAGAGCACGTCGGTGGGATCGAACGGGTCGCAGGCGACCTTGTCCACGCACTTCGCGGCCGCGGTCACATCGTGCAATGGGTCGCCGCCGAACCGAGCGACTATCCGCATCACGGCAACGCCGAAGATGCGCCGATTCCCGCCTGGAATGTCACCGAGCGACGCCTCGGATTTCCATACCCGCTACCAGATCCGCGCTATCGGCGGGCACTCGGCGAGATCGTGGAGGCGAGTGACGTCGTGCATCTGCATGATTGCCTGTACGCCACCAACCTCATGCTTTTCAGGATGGCGCTGAAGCTGGGGCGGCCGGTGGTGATCACCCAGCACGTCACCGAGGTGCCCTACCGGCGCTGGCTGGTACGTTCAATCCAGGGGGAGGCGTACCGTCTCCTGACCGAACCCATGCCTACACGGGCCGACCGCGTGGTCTTCGTGAGCGAGCGTGTTCGGGCTCGGTTTCAGGACGTCGTGAGCTGCCATCGAAGCGAGGTCATCGAGAACGGTATCGAGGTTTCCGGGTTCGCGCCGCCCCCCGCGGCGGAGCGGCGTCGAATTCGGCAGGAACTCGGATTCGACGAGGCCGAGACGGTCCTGCTCTTTGCGGGCCGGTTCGTCGCCAAGAAGGGTCTGGCGCATATACGCGCTGCAGCAGCGCAGCAACCGTCCTGGCGCTGGCTCCTCGTCGGACGGACCGACGATGAGGACCCGCGATCGTGGCACCTGGCGAACGTCACGGTCGTCGACCCTGTTGGACACGAGCGCATGAGGGCGATGTACGCAGCCGCTGATCTCCTTGTCATGCCAGGAGTGGGCGAGGGATTGCCCGTTGTTGTCCAGGAAGCGCTGGTCTGCGGGACGCCGGTCCTGACCAGCGTTGACACCGCCGCGGGTCTCGCGGACCATCGTGCGCTGGTGTACGAGTGGGATTCCGCAACCGATTCCCTCAGTGGTGCGATTGCGAAGTCGTTGGCACAGGGTCGGGACGTCGAGGCGATCTCGATGCAGGCGCGGCAGCGTTGGGATCTCGCCGAGGTCGTCAGGCGGTATGAAGCTCTCATGGAGACCGCGCGTGCCCGCCCTCGTCGTTAGGCGCTCCTGACACACGCACGTTTTGAAGATCGATCCCCCGCGGTCACCCTCCTAGCGCCGCAATCGCGCAGATTGCAACGCGTCTGAGCCGAGGCTGTCGCGACGTGGGCATCCGGCCGGCGCATTGGGCGATTCGGCACAGGGTAGGGGCATGCTTCCAGGCGAAACCACGCCATGACCGGCCGTCAGACGACGCCCAGGCAGGACCCGCTCCCGCCAGAGGTCGGCTTCGGTGAGCTCATGACCCGGATGATCTCGGCCAACCGGGTCGAGAAGGCAAAGCGTGCCAGGGCCGACGGCCTCGGTCGGACAGCCCCGCAGGATGCGGACCCACGAAGAACTTCCGAAAGCTCCGGAGCGTGACGCTCGCCGCCTGAAACCAACGCGTCTAGAGCGACTCCGCCCACGCGACGGCGACGCCCCAGACGATCGCCCACGCGGCGAGCACGGCCACCCATTGCCACCCGGACACGTGGGGCGCGCCGCCTCGCCCCTGGGCCATCGTGAACCAGGCGGCCGTCTCGTTGTCGAGCAGACGCCAGACCAACCACGGCGCATAGCCCAACTCGATCGCGGTGGTGAACAGCAGGCTGCCGCTGAACTGCCCGGTCACGAGCATCACCAGCGATGCGACACCGACGAGGCTGATGATCACCATCAACCCGATCTGCACCAAGCGGAGTACGGGCACGCCGCGGCGCAGGCCCTCGCCGAGCGCGAAGAGGCAGGCTGCGGCCACCAGACCGCCGCCGATCACCAGCGGGTTGGGAGTGAACCCGAGGTTGTGCGTCGCAGAAGCGAGGGCCTGCGTGGTGAGCTGCGCGGTCAACGCCCAATCGAAGACGACGGCGATCCCGAGCCCGTGTGGTCGTGGATGCGTTGTGGCTTCGCTTACCGGCTCATCAACTGAAGCTGCGAAGGGACGGCCAGGCTGCATTGATGGACTCCCGAAGGTTCGTGCAGATGAGAATCGGCGTGCCGGCCTCCTGGTTGACCACCGAGTCCGGCATGACCACGGTACCGGCGCGGGTTACAGTTCCGCAGAAGAACGCGATGTCGCTGGGATTGAAGCCGACGGTCACGAGGGTCGTCGCGTCGAGGTTCGCCGGCTTCCAGTACCAGAAGGTCAGGTGCGGACTGATCGCCCGGGGCAGGTGCTCGCTACTGCCGTAGATATCGACGGCTCCGGCTTCACCGTAGTTGTTCGCGAGGATGCTGGTGGTTGCCCGCTGCGACACCGGCAATCGGTTGTAGACGGCGGCGACCTGGGATGCGAGATCGGGCCAGCCGACGGTATCCGCGAAATCCTGGCGCAGCTTGTCGAGGTTGAAGGTGTGCAGCGATGACGTCGGCACAACCGGGAGAATGACCGGCAGCAACACCGCCAGTTGGATGACGGCGCCGGCCACCACGAGGCCGGTGACGCGGCGCCTTCGCGTCGTCGATACGATCCGGCCGACCGCCATGCATCCGCCTGCGAGGACGAGCGGAATCGTCGGCGCCGGGTAGTATGCCTTGCCCTCCGGCAGGAGCAGCAGGATCGCGACCACAGTGAGCACGCCCATGGGCCGGAAGCGCCGATTGCGCAACAGGAAGATGATGCCCGCGATCCAGAGCGGGAGGATGAGCGGGCCGATGTACAAGAGGAAATCGGCGATGAACGTGAGCATCCCGCCGCCGTTCGAGATGTCGACGCTGTGGTTTCGAATGTAGGTGAGCGAGGGGAAACCATTGGCGATCTGCCACGCGACGTTGGGCGCGAAGAGCGCGACCGCGATCACCAAACCGATCCACGGATATCGCGTTCGCAGGAGGAGTCGCAGGTCACGCGATACCAGCACCGCGGCGACGATGCCGAGGCACAGCGCGAGGATGGTCAGCTTGGTCTCGAGGCCGATGCCGACATCGATTCCCATCACGAGGAACAGTCGTGCGTCGCCGGTGCGAAGGATGCGGAGCAGCAGGTAGATGGCGATCAGCCACGTCAGTTGGTCGAACGTCACGGTTTGAAACAGCCAGTTCGCGCCCAGGAGCAGGGGGCTCATCAGCGTCACCAGTGACGTGAGGACCGCGATGCCGCGTCCGGCTCCCATCTCTCGCGCGCACATGCCGGCGAGGAACACGACCACCGCGCCGGCGAGTGCGGGAAACAGCCGTAACGTCCACGGCGAGATACCGAAGATACTGGTGTTGAGCCACGCCAGCATCGGCGTCACCGGCGGGTAGTCGACGTATCCGAGCGCGGGATGCTGACCGCTGATAACGTAGTACATCTCGTCGCGCTGGAATCCGTACACGCCGTTGGTGGCGAGATGGATCGCGAACTTCACCGCCGCGACGAGGAGCAATGGCGCGGTGGGCCGCTGCCACCAGCGACGCACCGCGGCGACGTTCATCGATCCGGCAATCGCATCGCGCGTGGTGATATCCAGCGCCCACGCTGTGCCATAGCGTGGGCGCTGGACGTGAGCGCTACGCTGCCCCGGCAGGGACTTTCGGCAGTTCCGCGAGGGCGGTGTCGAGCCGCTCCTGCGGGAGCTCGATGTCCTCGAGCTTGCCGGCGAAGTACGCGTCGTAGGCGCCGAGATCGAAGTGCCCGTGGCCAGAAAGGTTGAAGAGGATCACGCGTGAATCGCCCGCCTCACGTGCCGCCGCAGCCTCCTGGGCCACGGCACGAAGTGCGTGGGAGGGCTCCGGTGCAGGCAGGATTCCCTCGCTGCGTGCGAAGCGCACCGCCTCCGCGAAGCACTCGTTCTGCTTGTATGCGCGCGCTTCGATGAAGCCGTTCTTGACGAGCAGGCACAGTGACGGCGCGTCGCCGTGGTATCGCAATCCGCCCGCATGAATGGTGTCGGGAATGAAGTTGTGGCCGAGCGTGTACATGGGCACGACCGGTCCCATCCCGGCGGTGTCGCCGAAGTCATATGCGTAGAGGCCGCGCGTGAGCGTTGGGCATGCGGCAGGTTCGGCGGCGATGAAGCGGGTGTTGGTCTTGCCGGCAAGGCGATCAGCGAGGAACGGATATGCCAGGCCGGCGAAGTTCGACCCACCGCCGACGCACCCGATCACCACGTCGGGATACGCGTCGGCCATCTCCATCTGCTTCTGAGCCTCCTGACCGATGACGGTCTGGTGGAGGAGGACGTGGTTCACCACCGAGCCGAGGGAATAGTGACTGTCATCGCGAGTGGCTGCGTCCTCGACGGCCTCTGAGATGGCCATGCCGAGACTGCCCGGTGAGTCGGGGTCCCGGGCGAGGACGCTCCGTCCGAACTCGGTTTGATCGGTCGGGGAGGGGAGGACCTTGGCGCCCCACGTCTCCATGAGGGCTCGCCGGTACGGCTTCTGCTGGTAGGAGACCTTGACCATGTAGACCATGACCTCGAGGCCGAACAGCCCACCCGCGAACGCGAGTGCCGAACCCCACTGGCCGGCGCCGGTCTCGGTGGTCAGGCGCTTGATGCCTTCCTCGGCGTTGTAGTACGCCTGGGCCACCGCCGTGTTGGGCTTGTGCGACCCTGCCGGAGAGGTGCCCTCGTACTTGTAGAAGATCCTCGCCGGGGTGTCGAGCGCCTTCTCCAGCCGCGTGGCCCGGTAGAGCGGCGTCGGGCGCCACATCCTGTAGATGTCGCGAACGCGATCGGGAATCTCGACCCAGCGTTCGCTCGACACCTCCTGCCCGATGATCGCCATGGGGAAGATCGGGGTCAGGTCCGGGGGTGTGAGCGGCTCGAGCGTCCGCGGGCTCAGGAAGGCGCCAAGAGGCTCCGGCACGTCCGCGAGGATGTTGTACCAGTGCGTCGGCAGATCGTCTTCCGCCAGCAAGAACTTCGTTGTCATGCGATCCACCTCTGCCAATCCTCTGACGCGTGCAGCGAGGATACGCCGCGTACGGCGGCGGTTCCTAGTGGGCTCGACGCTGCTTGCTGCCTGACACCCGCGACGGGCGCCGCGGCGTCGACCCTATCCTTGGCCGATGCGCCTGGCAACCTGGAATGTCAACTCCGTCGTCGCGCGGCTGCCTCGACTCGTCGCCTGGCTGGCGGCGAGCAGACCCGACGTCCTCTGCCTCCAGGAGACCAAGATCGCGGACGAGGCATTCCCGCGTGCGGAGGTCGAGGCGCTCGGTTACGAGATCGCACTGCACGGTGAGGGACGGTGGAACGGCGTCGCGATCATCTCGCGCGTCGGTCTTGACGACGTTGCACGTGGGTTCGACGGCGAGCCAGGCTTTCCCGCTACGGAGGCTCGGGCGATGAGCGCGACCTGCGGCGGCCTGCGCGTCTGGTCGCTGTACGTGCCCAACGGCCGCGCACTCGACAGCGATCACTACCCCTACAAGCTGAGCTGGCTCGGAGCACTCCGCGTCGCACTGGCCGCGTCGCAGCCCGTCTCACCGCCGCTGATAGTGTGTGGCGACTTCAACATTGCCCCGAGCGATGAGGACGTCTGGGACCCTGCAGCATTCATCGGGTCAACCCATGTCAGCCCGGCGGAGCGCGAGGCGCTTGTTGCGCTCACCAGCCTCGGGCTGGACGACGTGCGCCCGCGAGCTCTGAAGGGACGTCCTTTCACCTACTGGGACTACCGGGCGGGGAACTTCCACAAGGGTCTGGGCATGCGGATCGATCTCGTCCTGCTTGACCACGCGGTCACCCCGGCGGTGACCGACGCCTACATCGATCGCGACGCTCGCAAGGGAACGCTGCCCTCAGACCACGCTCCACTCGTGGTCGACCTCGACTGGCCGCGCTAGCGGAGGGACGGGAACCCGGTCGCACGGCAGCCTATCCTGAGCCCGTGGCCATGCGGGTCCGAGCACTGCGGACATGAGACCGGCCGTTGTCCTGGTGGCGACGATCGCGGTCGCGGCAGTCGCCGGCACCGCCGTTTCGCTTGCCCAGCGGCCACCGGCAGCTGCTCACCCGCCGCGTTCGACGCCCTCGGGGGTCGCCGCGACACTGTCGAACAACCAACCGGCGGTGGCATTCGGCTTCTCGGTGGCGTCGGACTCTGCGACCCAGCACCTGGTGCTCTTCGGGGGCGTCGACAACTTCGACGAGACATGGCTCTGGGATGGCGCAGCCTGGGCGAGGGCACATCCGCCCACCAGCCCATCGGGGCGCTACGGAGCGTCGGCTGCCTTCGATCCTGAGATCGGCGAGGTGCTGCTGTTCGGCGGAACGCTCCAGGCGGGGCAGGCCACGAACGACACCTGGGGTTGGGACGGCCGGACGTGGCAGCGTCTCGACGGTGGCACCGACGGCCCGACGGGTGGCGGAGGATCTGATATGGCGTGGGACTCGACGTTGAGCGAGATGGTCCTGGTCACGCCGTCGGCTGCACGAGGTGGCGGAGGCGAGACATGGGTCTGGAGTGGCGCCCGCTGGGTCCGCGACGTTGCAGGGAGTATCGGAGCAAGTGACGCCGGCATCCTGATCGCCTTCGACCCGCTGTCGAGCTCATTGCTCGCCGAGGGCTGTTGCACGTCGAGGGTCGATGGCGGGCTCAGCAGCGAGCCATCGACGTGGCGGTGGAACGGGTCGGAGTGGATCGCCCTCACAACGTCGATGCATCCTCTCGACGGATCGAGCATGCAGGAGGATCCATCGCTTCGCCGCCTTGTGCTGTGCGGTTGCGATCTCGCCGGGGGACTGAGCCCCGAGATGTGGGTCTGGAACGGGCGGGACTGGACGAAAGGGCCGTACCCGCAAGCTCCGGTCGCCCCTGAGGCCGAGGTCACCGACCCCGCGGATTCGCAGTTCCTGATCCTCGGCTCTGCGATCGCAGGTGCCGATGCCCTGATGCAGACCGTCCAGGTCTGGGCGATGCGTGGAGCGCATTGGCTCAGGCTCGGCGTCGGACTGGCATCGGGATAACCGCGAATCGATCAGCCCAACGCGATCACGCCGGTCAGGCTGACGATGCCGAGGAGTATCAGGGCAGCACCAACCAAACGCCCACCGAGCTCTCCGAAGCGCACGGTCTTCTCGAACAGTACGAATGCGGCGATGGCCGCGATCCATGCCAGGTTCATGACGCCGCCGACGAACAGCAGTCCCATGAGAATCCAGCAGCAGCCGAGGCAGTAGGCTCCGAGTGCCAGTCCCGTCCGC
Organism: Candidatus Dormiibacterota bacterium; assembly: GCA_003162415.1. Classification (GTDB taxonomy): domain Bacteria; phylum Chloroflexota; class Dormibacteria; order Aeolococcales; family Aeolococcaceae; genus Palsa-851. Next base: position 166,398 of record PMOL01000013.1, on the reverse strand, counting down.
AAGCCGCCGAAGAGGCCGGCGTGCCAGTGTTGGGCGATGAAGTGCGCAGGTGCACGGCACTGCGCAAGACACGCGTGCTTCAACGGCGTCAATTCGTAAAGCCCCGCGCCAATCAGAAGACCACCGGCGAGCCGCGGGCTTGCTGCCGCCATCGCCGGGGTCAGTACCGACCAGTGCTCGAGGCCCATCTGTACGGCGGTCGCCGCAACGGCGAAGAGGCCCCACATCGCGAGGTATCCGGTGACGAATGCCCCAGTCGGCGCCACCGGATGCTGTCCGCGTGCAGCCTTCCGGACAATTGCCGCGTAGACGAGCGTCATCGGCAATGCCGATGGCAGCATCATGGCGACCATCATCACCGCCCACATCAGCAACATCAGGCCGAACTCGACGGCGGTCCACATCCGCGCCTGATCGGTGGATTGCACGGGGCCAACCATGGAGCTGCTCATCATTCCGCCCGACATTTGCCGAGCCTGAACCACGACATAGATCCATGCCCCTGCGGTGATGCAACCAACGCCTCCCAGAATCACCCAGCGGTCACGAGTGCGTCGCCTTGCCGATGCGGCCTCCGATGCTGCAGCCGCGCTGCGCGCGGCGATCATCGTCATCGGATGACGCCGTCCTGATTCATGTGCAGGATGTTGAACTGTCCGTAGCTATCCTTGAGGTCCAGCTTGATCCCGGCGCGGGATTTGCTGTTGCCGTTGCCCATTTCGGCGTAGGTGTATTCGAACCCGTTCGGAAGGCTGATCGCGGACCTCATTGCATGCCCATCGAAGGAGCTGACAATTGGCGACCCGATGGACTCGACCAGGTCCCCAATCTTCAGCGTGGCTGTTCGCTCATCAACGTTGATCGAAAGGTCAATCGGTGTGTACCACGTATCCAGCACCGTTGACATCGTGCTGTTGTAGACAAAGAAGTGCGTCGCACCGGGCGAGGTCGACTCACCCAGGAGAATCTTCCTGAGAGCGTCGCGTTGCTGCTGGTCGGCCCGTTCGTCAACAATCGCCTGCTCGGTACCGTTGCCCTGCGCGATCTCGCCGGGCCAATACAGAAGCAGCGCCCAGTCGAGGCCGTCGAGCTTGGTTTCGTTGAAGGAACCTTCCTCGATGTGGCCTGCCACCACCGCCTCGCAATGGCCATGGGTTGTGGGCGCACCGAATTGGCACGGGCAGCCCCAGTTGCAGTTGCAGTTCCCATACTCAACGCCGCGGATCACCCATTGATCGGCCATGACTCCTCCTTGCCCGGCTTGGCTGGTGCGGTTCTGGTGCCGGCCGGCGACGCCGGGTGCGGCGAGTCTTCCGGACCCGGGTTGCAACGGCATTGCAGTCGAGGGAGCCCGTGACCGCGACGTCCAGGGCCAACGAGGCAGACTCTCCACGTGCGGGCGACCGATGGTTGAAACCGTGACCGTGGCGATCGTCGGTGCGGGCCAGGCCGGCCTCTCGCTGAGCTATGAGCTGACACATGCCGCGGTTGAGCACGTTGTCCTCGAACGCGGGTCCGTAGGCGAGTCCTGGCGGCGCAGGTGGGACAGCTTTCGTTTGGTGGTCCCCAACTGGACCGTGCACCTTCCGGGTGCGCCCTACGACGGTGATGACCCTGATGGGTTCATGCCGAAGGATGAGATTGTCAATTACCTGGATGGCTACGCTCGAAGCTTTGCCGCACCAATCCGAACGGGCGTGGAGGTGACGGCAATCGAGCCGCTCGAAGACGGCACGTTCACGCTTCGGACGTCGAACGCCGAAATCCGGGCCAGTGAGGTGGTGCTGGCTTCCGGAGGGTATCAGCGCGCATACCGGCCGGCCGCGGCACGTCAGATGCCGGTCGATTCGGTCTTGACGATCGATGCGGAGGGTTATACCAACCCGGGCGCGCTGCCAGAAGGAGATCTTTTGATCGTCGGCAGCGGACAGACGGGCTGCCAACTCGCTGAAGAGTGTTTCGAGGCTGGTCGAAACGTGTACCTCGCGTGCGGCCGGGCTCCGTGGGTGCCTCGCCGAATCGCGGGTCGTGACGTCTTGAGTTGGATTCTCGATACCGAGTTCTACGAGGTTCGACTCGCCGAGCTATCCAGTCCGAGCGCTCGGTTCGTCTCGAACCCGCAATTCACGGGCCATGGGGGCGGGCGCGATCTCAACTATCGGACGCTCCAGGCGCTCGGGGTCGAACTCGTCGGGCGACTCGCGGGCGTCGAGGACGGGCGCGTCCACTTCGCCCACGACCTCCACGCATCAGTGGCGTTCGGCGATGCTCGCTACGCCGACCTTCGGGATCTCATGGCGGCTGACTGCGCAGCCCGTTCCATGCCGGCGCCGGCGATGCCGGCCCCCCAGGCCTTCGAAGCCAACCCGCCTGACAGCCTTGACCTGGCCCGCGTTGGTGCGGTGATCTTTACGACCGGGTTCCGACCCGACTACACACGTTGGGTCGCAGCGTTCAACGCCTTCGACGAAGCTGGATTCCCGATCCAGGTCGACGGCTCGAGCACGATCGTTCCCGGCCTCCACTTCATGGGTGTTCACTTTCAGCGCAAACGGAAGTCAGCCACGCTCTTTGGTGTCGCCGAGGACGCCGGCGTGTTGGCGGAGAACATGACGTCGCGAAGGTCACCACCCTCAGACCGATGCGATGACCCTTCGCAATCGATGATCGTGATCGACCTTGAAACCGCGGGCCCTACAGCTCCAGCGTGGCCTCCGCGGTGATCGGGACCGCAGCGAGTGCCTTCGAGACCGGGCAGTTTGCCTTGGCATCCTCGACCGCCGCGGTGAAGACCGCAGCGTCGATGCCCGGCACCTTGCCCCTCACGATGAGATGGATCGCCACGATGCCCTCGCCAGCGCCGAACGTCACCTTCGCGGTGGTGTCGAGCCGATCCGGAGCGTGACCCGCGCCGGTGAGCCCATTGGCGAGCGCCATCGAAAGGCAGCTCGAGTGAGCGGCCGCGATCAGCTCTTCGGGGCTGGTGCCGCTGGCCCGCGACTCGGCCCGCTGATTCCAGGTCAGCCCGAGCTCAGGGAACGCGCCGCTCGCCGGCCGAACCGTGCCCTTGCCGCTGACCAGACTGCCTTCCCAGGTTGCGCTGGCGCTACTTTCGACGGTCATGTGAGGCTCCTTTCACGATCAACGACGACGTGATGCAGGGTACCCAGAGCAGCAGCAAACGTGCCCTGGGACGGCAGGCGCTATGGTCAAATGCGCGGATCAAACGTTGACCCGTGCCATGTACGCCTCGGCGCCCCGTGCTCCCGCCACCCTGTCCGGCGATGCAACCGCGTCGATCTCCTCGAGGTCCTCGGCGCTCAGGGTCACATCAGCCGCGGCGGCGTTGGCTGCGAGGTTCTCGGGTTTGCGTGTTCCCGGGATCGGTACGATGTCTTCGCCCTGGCGCAGCACCCACGCGAGTGCGAGTTGCGCCGTGGTGATGGTGTGGCGTCGGGCGATCTCCTCGAGGCGGCTCACCAGGCGCACGTTGTGGTCGAAGTTGTCCTCCTGCCAGCGCGGCACGCTGCGCCGCCAGTCGTCTGCAGGGAGATCCTCGAGCCGCTGGAACTGTCCGGTGAGCATCCCGCGTCCGAGCGGGCTGTACGCGACGAAGCCGATGCCGAGCTCGCGAGTGGTCGGGATGATCGCCTGCTCCGGTTCGCGGCTGAACATCGAATACTCGGTCTGGAGTGCGGTGATCGGGTGCGTGGCATGCGCCCTGCGGATGGTCTCGGGCGCGGCCTCGGACAGCCCGAGATAGCGAACCAGCCCGGCCGACACCAGGTCGGCCATCGCGCCGACCGTCTCCTCGATCGGTGTCGATGGGTCGACCCGGTGCAGGTAGTAGAGGTCGACGTAGTCCGTGCCGAGACGGGCGAGGCTCTCCTCGAGCGCTGGGCGCACCTTGTCACGCCTCCCGAGGCCGGGGTCACCACCGCCCCCGAACTTGGTGGCGAGCACGACATCGGCGCGGCGCCCAGCGATCGCCTGGCCGACGACCTCCTCGCTGTGTCCCGCGCCGTAGATATTGGCGGTGTCGATGAACGTGACCCCGAGCTCCAAAGCGCGGGCGATGGTTGCCGCGGACTCCGCGTCCTCGGCACTGCCGTAGACGCTCGCGAAGCTCATTGCCCCGAGCCCGACCGCCGAGACCATCGGACCTTGTTTACCGAGACGGCGGTAGTGCATGGGGGATCCTCCAGGGTGGGCCGGATACCGAAATCGCAGGCTAGCGGTTTGATCCCGACCTAGGGCCACTGCTCCCACGCGCGCATGGTCGCCCCGATCGACTCCTCCTCGAACGCGAGATGGGCGAGGAGGTCGTCCTCGAGCCGTCCCAGCGCAGTCACCAGGCGTTGACGAGCCGGGTTCGTGGCCGTGTCGTCGAGTGCGCCCGCCGACTCCTCGACGTCGTCGAGCAGATCGGAGATCGCTCGGTGATCCGCCTCGAGCTTGTCGACGACCGCTGACAGATCCGGGTTCGAACGGCGCAAGGCGGGAAACATGTCGGCATCCTCGAGCCCGTGATGGCCGTGCACCACCCTGCAGTGATACAGGCAGTTGACCCGCAACGTCCAGATGGGGCTGCGCGTCTGCAGCGCCACGATCTGATTGGTGATCGCGGCTGCGGGAGCGCCCGCGGCAACCTCGCCGGCGAGGTCCCGGCAGGCTGCCAGGTCGCTGCGCGGCATCTGGTGGATGAGCTTGAGCTGCCGGTGCATGAGCACACCGAACGGCGCCTCGCCGTTTGCTCGCGCCGTCACCTCAGAGAAGCTTCGCTCGACGCAGCGCATCCTCGACATCGCCGAGGTCGTCGACGAGATATCCCGGATGTTCACGCTCGAGGACGTCGCGATCGCGGATGCCGGAAGACACAGCGATCGACAGGTAGCCGAGCGCGTTGGCCGCGCCAACGTCGGCTTCGCTGTCACCGATGACCACGCCGGGGTCGTCGTCGGGCACCGTCTTACGGATCAGCCGGGCCTTCTGGAACGCGGGATCGACGCCGGCGGGGCTGTTCTCGATGATGTCGAAGAACGGCGTCAGCGCGAACACCGCGAGTTGTGCGCGCAGCGCCGTCGGCGAGGACCGGAGGGACACCAGCGTGCAGCGGTAGGTCGCCGCGAGGCGGGTGAGCACAGGGACGGTGTTGGGAAAGAGGACGTCGAAGCCGAGGCTGTCCGGCAGCTCGATGAGCTCGACGAACTTCACCTCGAACTCGGTGACGTCCGCGCCGGGAAGCCCACTCTGCGCGAGGATTTCCGACCACGCCGTTCGCTGCCGCTTGAGGTGCCAGTAATCGGCGCGGGCAAGAGGCTCACCGCCCAGCGACGCGCAGACAGTGCTGTATACGTGATGGTGTCGAGCCGACACGTCGAGCAGGGTTCCGTCGAGGTCAAAGACGAGCGTCGGCGGCCGCTGCGCTGGCAATCTGCTCCTCCAACCCGTCTGGAAAAACGCGAGCCGGAGAGAATCCGGTCGCCTCGCGGAACCGCGTGACGTCGAGCACGATATCAGCCGCGGGTTTCTGTCGAGGGTGCTGCTCGAGGGCCGAGCGCCCGCCGGCCATGCGGAGCACCGCGTCGCGCACCGAGACGCCCTTGCCCGAGCCGACGTTGAAGGTTCCCGAGAGCCGACCCCGCCAGGCGGCCATCACCGCCCGCGCCGCATCGTCGACGTGCAGGTAATCGCGCAACTCCTCACCGCCGAAGACGCGGATCGGCTCGTGCCGGACGGCGCTGCCGACGAAGTTCGGTATCGCCCGCTGGATCGTGTCGCCCGTGCCGTACAGGACGGTGAATCGGAGGATCGCGATGCGCATCTGGTCGTGGCGCTCCAGGGTCCGGCAGTAGATCTCGGCGGCGACCTTGCTGGCGCCGTACCAGCTCCTGGGCTGCGGCTCGGTGTCCTCACGGATCGGGTCACCCGGTTCGGGGAACCCGTAGACCTCGGCGGTGCTGGCGACGACGTTTGCCTGTCCCTGGCGGCCGAAGGCCCCGAAGAGATGCACCGACCCCATCAGGTTGGCCGCGAACGCGGTCGCCGCAACGTCCTCTGCGGCGTGCTTCGGGACCAGCGCCGCGAGATGGATGATCGAATCCACGTCGCCGGACTTCCCGGCTGCATGCTCGACCTGGGCAGGGTCGGCGAGGTCGGCGACGAGGTGAGTGCGTACAGGGCTGTCCGGGTGGAGCGCAGAGCGGCCGATCGACACCACATCGTCGCCGCCTCCGACCAGGAGTTGGGCGACCCGTCGACCGAGGAACCCGGAAGCGCCGGTGACCAGCACCCTCATGCGCGCAGCTTCTGTCTCCGCCGCGCGAGGTCCTCGCGTTGCGATTCGATGTCGGACATCGACACCAGGACGGGCTCGAAATCGATGCCACGGATCCACACCATGCCCGGCTCCGCGGGGTTGAGTCGCTGCGGAATCTCCGGCAGCGTCTCGCTCAAGGCGAGCTTCACAAAGATGTACGGCATGTTGACGCCGAGCTCGGTGAAGAAGAGGTGGGTGGTGAAGAAGCGGCCGATGTTGATCTCGGTCGGGTTGGGAATCCCGTTGCGGTCATAGGTGAGGTCGACGCCGAAGAGCGCGTCGGGTTCTGCATCGATCGCGAGAACGGCCGCCCTCGCAATCTCGTCGACCTGCGGATCGGAGACGGTGATCGCCGCGCCGGTTGCGCCCGTGACCCCCGATTGCGACACCTTCGACAGCTCCCAATAGAGGCGTTTGCGGCCCTGTGCGAGGATCAACTCGCCCTTACGCCCAGATCGACATCCAGGTGATGGTTTGCGGCTCGAGCAGCTCGGATGCGGTGTAGCGGCCCCAGCCCTGGCGGAGGTCGAGCCACGACCGTGCGGTGTCGAGATCATGGACCGGGAGCGCGCCGCGGCCGCCGGCGCCGGTCGAGTCCCGAAGCCACATCCGGCCGCCGAAGCCGGCGAACGCGCCTTGCAGGTCCGCCTCGGTGTGCATCACCACGGTCTCCGGTACCACCAGGTCGGCGGCGTGCCAGCGCTCGTAGGAGAGGAACTTGTCCTGGCAGATGCGCACCGTCTCGGCCGATGGCAGGAAGGTTCGCGCGTGGACCTCGTCTCGATGGTCCGAGAGGAAACGGACCTCCGCGTCGTTCTGCGCGTGGACGAGGTCGACGTGCTCCTCATCGATGACGTCGTTGAGGACATCGAGATAGGCGGGGTCACTCGCCGGCGGCACCAGGTACCGGCTGTCGGTCTCGGCACGCATGAGCAGGAACTCGTCGGCATCGGTGCCGACGAGGTCGAAGGGCTCGGGGGCAAGGCGCAACGAACGGACGAAATTGGTCGACGGCGAACCGCCCGCCCCGGTGATGAGGATCCGCTTCAACGCCGGCTCCGGGCGCTCGTCTGGAGCATCGGCGCCATGGTAGCCCGGCCCGGCTCAGTCCTCGGGAGCGCGGTGGAACTGTTCCCTGAGGGTTTCCAGGCCGATGATCCCGTCGCTCACTCGTTCGAGTCCTTCCAGCCGAAATGCCTCCACCGGAACACCCCGATGAGTCCGAGGCGGGAGATGTGGAGCTGCTGGAACTCCTCGTATTGGTCCGCCTGCTCCTTGGTGACCGAGAGATGCGCCGCGTCGGTGGTGATCCGCTCGATGTCCGCGGCGGGCGCGAGGTAGTGCTTGCGGCTATGCGCGTGCTCGAAGACCAAGCCGTGAAAGATGTCCTCGTTGGCGAGGGCCGCGACCTCCACGACCTTGCCGATGGTCGCGCCGTCGCTGGTCACGACTGCCTCACCGGTCTTGACGGCGGTCCATGCGATCTGTTCTTCAGCCATGCGAACCATCATAGAGCCGGTTCAATTGCGCGGTCTTGATCGCCGGAGTCTGCCCGAACACGAGCAGGAACAGTGCTTCGCGGGCGAGACGCTGCGCGTGATGGTCCATGGCTATCGAGCGACCGCCGCCCGAGACAACCAGCATGGTGGCTGCCCGAAGCGCGAGCTCGGAGGCGCGGGCACGCTGCTCCGGCATCGAGTCCGGCGTCGCCAGGTCGAGTGCGCGGCGGCTCTCCTGGACCTCTCCGGCGAGACGCTCGCTGTCCAGCAGCGAGGCGCAGCGCCGGGCAACGCCGAGAGCGAGCGACCCGTTCACGCGCAGGCTTGCCCGGTCCGCCGCCTGCCACTCGTCGAAGGCCTGGATCGAGATCACGCGGTCGGGCGGGACAACCTGGTTCTCGAACCAGAGCGTCACGGTTGCGCTGGCATTGACGGCGGCGAGCCGGAGCGGCTCGGCGCGAAGCGTCGGACTTGCGGTCGCATCGACCAGTGCCCAGACGATGTCGCCGTCCTCCCGACGGGCTGCCGCGCGCACCACGTCGACCCGTCCCCATCCGGTCACCCACGGCGCGAAACCATTGAAGCGCCAGCCGTCGCCGTCGGGTTCGGCGGTGAGGATCGGAGGACCCGGCCGGCGCAACCCCGAGAACGCGACGCCGGCTCGCACCTCGCCACGGCAGAGTCGTGACAGCCAAGCGTCGTGGAGCCGCAGGGGTGCGTCGACCAGAGCCCGGACGGCGCCGTGGTGCTGGATCCAGACAAACGCGGTTGTCAGGCAGCCGGAGGCAATGATCTCGATGATCTCGAGCGCGGTCCCGAAGTCGGACAGCCCCATGCCTCCGTCGTCGCTGGGGCCGGCCAGACCGTAGAACCCGGCTTCCGCGAGGCGGTCGAGACGGTCGATGGGCACGACCTCGGCTGCGTCGGCCTCAAGCGCTCCGGGAAACAGCATGCCATCGCTGATCTCGTGGGCCAGCGCGATCGGGTCACGCGTCGCGGGCATTCGAGGTGCGAGGCCGCCCGCGCTAGGCCGGACGGGATGTGGCCGGGGTGCGCGTCCGGCGCCGGCGAGGGCGCACCGGCATGTGCGGGGGTCGCTCGGGAAACTGTGGAACCACGAGCGCTTCGAGCTCATCGGCAAGCCACCCGGTCATCGTGCCCACGTCGGACATCATGTCGCGGTCGGCAACGATGCCGATATTGAGGCGGCCGTTGTAGCTCATGACCGTGATGTTCAGGCCCAACCCATCCGTGATCACCGAGACTGGGTAGATCGCCTCGAGAAGCGCCCCGGCGCAGTACAGCGGGATCTGCGGCCCGGGCACGTTGGAAACGACGAGGTTCCACGTCGGGCGGAGGCGCGGGTTGCTCGTCCACGCGAACGTGAGCTGCGCGGCTCGCGTGAACAGCGCGGGTGGGATGAAGTTGTTGGCGTCCTGGAGCAGCGACGCGGGCAGGGCCTCGTCGCGCTGCTTCATCTCGGCGAGCGAATCATGAGTTGCGCGCAGCCGTTCGACGGGATCGGTGATCTCGGTGTGCAACTCCACGCCCATGAGCAGGATGCGATTCCCGAACGTCCCCTGCTGCTCGGGGCTGCGCACCGAAACCGGAATCTGCGCGATCAGCGGTTCCTTGCCCAGCTCATGGTGCTTCAGCAGCCACCGACGCACCGCGCCAGCGCATATCGACACCACCACGTCGTTGACGGTGACGCCATGCATGTTCTTGACATCTTTGACAGCATCGAGCGGGAGCTGCCCGAAGACGATGCGGCGGTGTGCAGAGATGCGCCCGTTGAACGACGTATGCGGGGGAGTGGCGAGGTTGCGTCCGGTGACGATCGGACTCCGCCGCAGCGCGGCTTGTAGGCGACGACCGGCGGCGCCGACCAGACTGGCGCCGGGGAGGATGCTGAAGATGCCCACCTCTTCGAAGTTCGGCACGGCCGCCGGCAGTGAGCGGAGCAGACGAAGCGGGTACTGGGGAACGCCCATGAGGCCTCGAACGAGCATCTCGAGCTGCGTGGGCATGCGGTCCGTGCTGACCTCCGCCGGCTCGGGCGCCGGCCGTCCCTCTGGGGTGAGGTCGAGGAGCGACCCCAGGATCTCCGCGCCCGAGAGCCCGTCGATCACAGCGTGGTGCACCTTGGTCATCAGCGCCACGCGGGCGTCCTCGAGCCCATGGATCAAGTAGATCTCCCAGAGCGGCCGGCTGCGGTCGAGCGGGCGGGAGAAGATGCGCGCGACCTGTTCCTCGAGCTGAGCCATCGACCCGGGCGGCACCAGCGCGAGCTCCCGGACATGGAAGTCGATGTCGAAATCGGGATCGTCCACCCAGTACCCGAAGTCGAGCCCGAAGGGCACCTCGGCCAGGCGCCATTTGAAGATCGGGATGAGCGGAAGGCGATCGAGGATGAGCTTCTGGAGATCGCCGAGGGTGAGCGTGCCGCCGGGAGCGGTGGCAGGGTCGAGCACGAGCACACCGGTGACGTGACCGTAGATTCGCGGCGTCTCTAGCGCGAGGAATTGCGCATCGAGGCTGGTGAGCTGGCGCATCGGCTCGGCCAACACTGGCAGAACCCGCGGAGAACGGTCAACTCATCCCATTCGCTCCTGCATGTGGGATTGTTCGGGGGTGCCCGCGGAGATCGCCACCATCGAGACCCCGGAGCTCGGCGACCGGAGCTACGCCATCTTCACCGGTGCCGGTGCCGTCGTCGTCGACCCCCAGCGCGATATCGACCGCGTCCTCTCGCTGCTGTCCGATCGGGGCGCACGGCTGACCCACGTCGTCGAGACGCACATTCACAACGACTACGTCTCGGGCGCCGCGGAGCTGTGCAGGGCCAGCGGCGCAACGCTGGTCATTCCCGCGGGGGAGTCGGTTGGCTACGCGCGTCAGGCGATCGCCGACGGCGAGCGGATCGCGCTCGGGGACGTGTCCCTGGTGGCGCGACACACGCCGGGGCATACGGCCACGCACATGACCTACCTGCTCGAGGAGGACGGACGCGCGGTGGCGGCTTTCACCGGCGGGTCGATGCTCCTCGGATCGGTGGGACGCACGGATCTGGCCGGTCCCTGGGTCACCGATCGTCTCAGCCATCTCCAGCACCGGTCCGCACGCCGGCTTTCCGAGGAATTGCCCGATGGCGCGGCGATCCTGCCGACCCACGGATTCGGCAGCCTCTGCTCCGCCGGGTTCCCGGTCGGAGCGGCGGATACCGCCGACGCGCGCCATCAGCGTGCCGAGAACCCGGCGCTGCTCATGGACGAGGACGCGTTCGTCGCCCGGCTGGTGGCCGGCCTGGATGCCTTTCCCCGGTATTACGCCTACATCGCCCCGAGGAACCGCGAGGGAGCAGGCAAGGCCGACCTCGAGCTGCCGCCGATCAGCGCTGCCCGCGAGCTTGCCGAACGCGCCGGCGCGGGCGAGTGGGTTGTCGACCTGCGTGATCGCGGCGAGTTTGCCGCTCGCCACCTCGCCGGCACGCTTGCGTTCGAGCTCTCGGATCCGCTGACCACGTATCTCGGGTGGCTGCTCCCATGGGGCAGCCCGCTCAGCCTGATGGGGCGATCTCGCGAGGACCTTGCGGCAGCTCGTCGAGCCCTGGCTCGGATCGGCATCGACAGGATCGCAGCCTGTGGCCTCACCGAAGGCGAGAACGGCGAGGACCTATGGGCCGGGCTGGCGACACAGTCGTACCCGGTTGCCGGCTTCCTCGACCTGAAGCCGTTCATCGGCTCTCCGGGCGAGGTCGTGGTCGACGTGCGCCTCGGCGGTGAGTGGCGCCAGGGCCACATCGGGGGCGCGATCCACATCCCGCTGCACGAGCTTCCCGACCGTATCGACGAGGTGCCCGCGGGCCGGGTCTGGGCGCATTGTGCAGCCGGGTATCGGGCGTCGGTCGCGGGCTCGCTGCTGGCGCGTGCCGGGCGCACCGTCATGGTGGTGAGCGACCAGTTCACCAACGCCGTCGACGCCGGGTTCGACATCGTCTCTGCGTGCGACTGAGCCGCCTGGCCTAGGTCGGGCGCGATGAGCTTCGCCACGCGCGCCGCCGCTGTGCTCGCGCGGATCCCCCCAGCGCACACGCGCGACGTCGCGGTTCGACGCGACATCGAGGTCACGATGCCGGATGGGATCCGCCTGCTCAGCGATCGGTACTGGCCTCGTGGCAACGGCGGCGAGCCGGTCATCGCGATGCGCAGCCCCTACGGGCGCAACGCCGTATGGGCGCTTGCCGCGCGGCTCTTCGCCGAGCGCGGATACCAGGTGATCGTGCAGAGCTGCCGCGGGACGGGGGGCTCGGGGGGCGAGTTCGACGCGTACCGGCACGAGGCGCAGGACGGGCTCGCCACACTCGCGTGGATCGAGGCCCAGCCGTGGTTCTCCGGGAAGCTTGCAATGGCCGGTCCGAGCTACCTGGGGATCGTCCAGTGGGCGGTCGCGGCCGAGCCGCCACCGTCGCTCCGCGCCATGGCGGTGTCCATCTCGTCGGCACGGGTGCGCGCGTTCACGTACCCCGGCGGCACCTTCTCGCTGGACAGCACGCTGACCTGGCTGGCGCTGCTGGCGAGCCAGCGTCAGGGTAGACGTCCTCGCCTCTTCGAACAGGTGGCGGCGCGCCGGCGGTTGGCCCGCGCCGTGCTGACGCTGCCGCTCGGGAACGCCGACCGGGTACTCACCGGCGCGCGTGTGGGGTTCTACCAGGACTGGCTGGCCCGCATAGACGACGATGCCTTCTGGGCGCCCGTGGAGTTCGACCGCCATCTCGACTCGCTCACCGTGGCGGTGGCCATGGTGACCGGGTGGTACGACATGTTCCTGCCCGCCCAACTCGCCGACTATCAGGCGCTCCGCGCAGCTGGGCGCGACGTGCGACTCACCATCGGCCCGTGGAAGCACACCGACCCCGGCGCCGCCGGCGAGGCACTGCGCGACTCGCTGGACTGGTTCGGGACCCACCTTCTCGAAGATCACAGCGAAGGCCGGGAGCGCTCGCGGGTCCGGCTGTTCGTCGGCGGTGCGCGCCGGTGGCTTGAGGTGGAGGAGTGGCCGCCGCCGGCACGCAGCGTGCGGTGGCACCTTCACGCCGGCGGCGTCCTGCACCCACAGGCCCCGCTGGCGTCGCCTCCGGACCGGTACCGCTACGATCCCTCGGACCCGACACCGTCGGTCGGCGGCACGCTGCTCGCCCGCTCGGGAGGCCCCCGCGACAACCGCGCCCTCGAACGGCGAAGCGACGTGCTGGTGTTCAGCAGCTCAGCGCTGGTTCGCGACCTCGAGGTGGTCGGCCCGATCACCGCCGAGTTGCACGTGCGGTCGACGCTCGAGCACACCGATTTCTTCGTCAGGCTCTGCGACGTCGAGCCGTCGGGGAAGTCGTTGAATCTCTGCGACGGAGTGGTCCGTGTCACTCCCGCGTCGTGGCGGCGCGGGGCCGGAGGTATCGCCGTGGTTCAGGTGCCGCTCTGGCCGGCTGCTCATGTCTTCCGGCGCGGTCATCGGCTCCGCGTGCAGGTCTCGAGCGGCGCGCACCCCAGGTTCGCGCGCAACCTCGGCGGGGGAGAGCCGCTCGCCACCGCGGTGGCCATGCACAACGCTGATCAGGAGGTCTGGCACGATCCCGACCATCCATCGGCGATCGTGCTGCCGGTCAGGGATGCCGACTAGTTGTCGCTCACGGGGTGAGCGACGCACTTCCGAGTTAGCGATGCGCTCCGGCGGGGACACGCTCCCGCTGCTGGCTCTCATCGACTCTGGCGCCATCGGGCGGGGGGTCGTCGACCTTGCGGATGACCGTGACCCACTGCGGCGGCGGTACGTCCGGCCGGACCGGCGGCTTCTCGGGTCCGTCGTCGCCCCGACCAGTCTCGTCGTCGGTCGCCGCCTGCTGATTGTGGTCGTTGTCGAAGGTGATCAAGTAGATCGCGGCGATCGCGGTCATGGTGACCAGCGCGAAGAACGAGAACGGCAGCCGGTAGACCCATCCGACGTCGGTCGGCAGCCCGGGCATGAATGCGACCAACACGGCGCTCACGATGCCGACGCCCGGCGGCAGGAGCCAGACCCATACGGTACGGCCTTCACGATCGATTCCGAGCCGGCGTTCGATGCGTCGGAACAGGGCTGCGAGCCGCTCTTTGATTGAGGCCATCTCCGTTCTCCTGCCTTCAGTCTATCGTGGAATGACGTGAGCACTGTTGTGACCCAGCAGATCGTTGGCCCCGGGGCGCTGAAGCGGCTTTCTCCCCGTTTCTGGCTGGCTCGGCAGACCCAGCTCGCCATCTTCTGGGGTCCGCTCTTCATCGCATCGATCGTGCTCGCGCTGATCGTCAATGTGAGCGCCGGGTACCTGCTCCCGGTGGTCATCGTGCTCCTCGCCGCGGTCGCCTGGCTGGTGGAACGGGGCCGGTATCGGTCCTGGGGCTACGCGGAGCGCGAGGACGACCTGATCGTCACCCGCGGCCTGATGTTCCGGCACGTGTCGGTGGTTCCCTACGGGCGTATGCAGTTCATCGACGTGACCGCCGGCCCGATCGATCGCGCCTTCGGCCTCGCGACCGTGCAGCTGCACACCGCGGCAGCGGCGACCGACGCCCGCATCCCCGGCCTGGTGCGCCCGGACGCGGACGCCCTGCGCGATCGGCTGGCGCTGGTCGGGGAGGCGAAGGCCACCGGCCTATGAGCGTCATGCCTCCGCCCGTCGCCGCGGGGGTACCCATGGAGGTCGGCGAGAACTGGCGGCGGCTGCACCCGCTCTCACCGGTCGTTCGCTTCGGCAGGGTGCTCATCGGCGTCATCGTCGTCGCCGTCCCGTCCATCGCCGAGCAGCCTGGATTCCATCGCGAGGGCAGCCTGCCGATCTCGGTGATCATCTACATCGGCCTGCTCGTCCTCGGCGGGATCGGCGGGGTCATCTCGTGGTTGGTGACGCGCTGGCGCATCGCCGACGGAAACCTGCAGATCGAGACCGGCTTCATACGGCGTCAGTCACTGCGCATCCCGCTGGCCCGGATCCAGGCGGTTGATGTGATCTCGCCGCTCCTGGGGCGCTTTCTCGGGCTTGCGGAGGTGCGTGTCGTCTCGGCAGGTCGTGGCGCCGAGCATGGCCGCCTCGCCTATCTCACCGCCGCTCAGGCGCCCGTCGTTCGAGCGCGCCTGCTCGCGCTCGCCCATGGCCTCGAGGTCGGCACCCCTGAGCCGGTCGCGCTGCCGCTGCTCCACGTGCAGAACGGGTTGCTGCTCCCCGCGCTCCTGATGCGCTCGCAGGTGCTGGGTCCCATCCTCATCGCCGTCGCCGCCGTCGCGGCCATTGCGGCGGCACCGGTGGTCGGAGCGGGCGCGCTCGGCAGCGCCGTGACCGTCCTGGTCATCAGCGGTCTCGGGGTGGCGCGTGCCTTCAACGAGGACTTCGATTTCACCATCAGCGAGGCGGGTGACGGGGTCCGGCTCGATCGAGGCCTGCTGCAGCGCCGCCACGAGACCATCCCCTATGGCCGGATTCAGGCGGTACGGGTCGTCGAACCGTTCTTCTGGCGGGCATTCGGCTGGGCGCGCCTCGAGGTGGACGTCGCCCGTCAGAGCGTCTCTCGCGAGGCGGACCGCGATGCCCAGCAGGTTGCCAGGACGCTCATCCCGGTGGCATCGCGCGACCAGGCGTTGTGGCTGCTCGCGCGGGTCATGCCCGACGCCCATCCAAACCCGCCGCCCGATGCGGGACCGCCGTCGCGGGCACGCCTCAAGGCGCCACTCTCCTTTCACTTCCTCGCGGCGTGGTTCGGGCAGCGCTACGTCTACGCGAGGACCGGTCGCCTGCAGAAGTCCACGATCATCGTGCCGCTGGTCAAGGTGCAGAGCGTGCGACTCAAATCGGGGCCACTGCAGCGTTCGTTTCATGTGGCCACGGTCGATGTCGACACCGCCGGGCGGCGCTGGCAGGCGTCGGCTCGCTGTCGCGACCAGGACGAGGCGCTGGAGATGGTCCGCCACATCAGCGAGCGCGCCAGGTTGTCCAGGCGGGTGCCGCCTCCACTCCCGGCGAGCCCCGCGCCGGTTCCGGCTGCCGGTTAGACCGCGTCCATGGCAATATCGCAGTACTGATGGCGGTGACAGCCCCGTGCGAGTGCGACGGAGAGGAGACACCGATCTTCCGTCTCGCCGCGGTGATCCTCGACGGCAGGATGGCGCGCGTCTGTCCGCACTGCGCCGCCAAGTACAAGGACCGGATCGAGATGCCCTACTCGCCGCGGACCGACCAGGGTGCGATCCAGCCGAGCACGTCGAGGGAGGTCTGGTAGCGCCGTGACGTTCGTCGCACGCCTGGACGCGTGCGTCGAAGCATCCGGTTCGCTGCTCTGCTGCGGACTCGATCCGGATGGGTTCTCGAGCGCGGCGGAGGCCGAGCGGCGGTGCCTCGAGATCGTCGACCAGACGATCGGTCACGTCTGCGCCTACAAGCCGAACCTGGCCTTCTTCGAACAGATGGGATCGGCCGGCTACGCGATCCTCGAGCGGCTGCGAAGCTGCATCCCACGCGATCGCATCCTGCTCCTCGACGCCAAACGCGGCGACATGGGCAACACTGCCGAGGCATACGCGCGAGCGCTGTTCGACGTGCTCGGCGCCGACTGCGTCACCGTCAACCCGCTGCTCGGCAGCGACTCGGTGCTGCCGTTCCTCCAGCGCGAAGACCGCGGTGCGCTGCTGGTGGCGCGGAGCAGCAACCCCGGTGCTGTCGACCTTCTCGACGCACGGCTCGAATCGGGTATGCCGGTCAGCGCACGCATCGTCGAGCTCGGTCTCAGCTGGGACCCGGGCGGCGCCGTCGGTTTCGTCGTCGGTGCGACCAAGCCGGACGCGGTTGCGGCCATTCGTGCGGCGGCCCCCGATGCCCCGCTGCTGCTCCCGGGGGTCGGAGCCCAGGGCGGTGCTCTCGAGGACTCGGTCAGCGCCGGGCTCGATATCCGGGGCCGGGGCATCATCGTGTCGGTGAGCCGGGGCATCGCCGCGGCGCCGGAGGGAGCCGGCGAGGCGGCGAGGATGTTCCACGAGCGTATCGAGGAGGTCCGCGCTGCGGTTGCACACGTGTGACCGTCCCGCTGGCGCTGATCCGCAACGACGACCAGTCCGCTCACGCCAGTCCGGGTCACCCGGAGCGGCCGGACCGGGTGGTGGCGATCCTTGAAGGCATCGCGGCCGACGATCGGCTTGCGGCATTGCCGTGGCTGGTCGCACCGGCGGGACGCCGTGCGCTCCCGCTCACGGTGCATTCCGAGGATGAGGTACGGAGAGTCGAGGGGCTGGCGGTGAAGGGTGGGGGCTGGTTCGATCCCGACACCTACTGCACTGGGGACTCGTACGTCGTGGCTCTGAACGCGGCGGCCTGTGCTGCCCGTGCGGCTGAGGCGGTGATGCAGGATGAGACGCGCTCCGCCTTCGCTGTGGTGCGTCCCCCCGGGCACCATGCGACCCCGAATCTGCCGATGGGCTTCTGCCTCTTCAACAACGCGGCGGTCGCGGTTCGCGCCGCCCAGCATGCCGGCGCTGCGCGGGTCGCGATCGTCGACATCGACGTGCATCACGGCAACGGAAGCCAGGACATCTTCTATGCGGATCCCACCGTGCTGTACACGTCGCTGCACCAGTTTCCGTGGTACCCGGGGACTGGCCATGCCTCCGATCGCGGCGACCCGGGTGCGTCCGGCACGACGGTGAACGTGCCGGTCCCGCCGGGAACCGATGGGACGCGCTGGCTCGAGCTGTTCGACGAGGTGGTGCTCCCCGAGGTGACCGCATTCGAGCCGGACCTGGTCGTGGTCAGCGCCGGATTCGATGCCCATCGCGACGACCCGCTCGCCGAGTTGCGCCTCGAGGACGAGACCTACTCGGCGATCGCCGATCGCGTGCGCATGCTCACGGAGGCGCGGTGCGAAGGACGATCCGTTTGGCTTCTCGAAGGTGGTTACGACCTTCGAGCAATCGCCGCTTCGGTGGCGGGATGCCTGCACGTGCTCGCCGCCTGACCCGCGCCGGCGTCCCGGCGACGACCGTTGCGGCGCTCGCGACCGGTGCGATCGTGCTGCTTGCGGCCTGCGCGGGTGTGCCGTCGAGTCCGTCGCGGACGGCATCACCCAAGCCGACCTCTGCTGTGGTCGTACCCACGACGAGCCCGACCCCCGCGCTGGTCGGCAGCACCCGCACCGTGCTCAGCCCGCTCGGCCTCCGGGTTCACTCCGCACCGGCGCTCGTTGCCGGAAACGTCATCGGCGGCTTCTCCCAGGGCCGGTCGTTCAGCGTGCTCGCATATCAGAGCGGCGGGGGAGGGTGGTTTCACGTCCAGGGCCGCACGCTCGCCGGTTGGGTCGTTGCCGATCCAGCCCTGACCACTGCGGGCAGCTTCAACACCTACTCCGAGGCCAACGGTGTCACGGCGCTGTATCCACAGACATGGGGCTTTCAGCAGGAGACCTTCGGAACGCTGTTCGTGCCGCAGCAGGGGACCACTGACAGCGCCGTGCTCGAGACCGCGAGCAGCCTCAAGACGTTCGGAACCGGCGGGTTGCCGGGCTACCTGGCGACGAGCGTGACGCCTCTTGTCGTCTGCGGCTACACCGGCACCCTCGGTTACTACGCGAAAGAGGAGTCCTACACGGGTGCGACAGCTGCGCCGCTACCGGTCGCGCGACAACCGCTCTATGCCGAGATACGCCTCCGGTTCGACTCCACCCACGCCATGCTGATCGGCTTCAACTATCAGGACAGCGGCCAGCTCGACGTTTTCTCGGCGCTCTACAACTCCATCGCGTTCCCATACCCGCTGTGCGAGGCGCCGCTTGCAGCGTCGACGCCGACGCCAAAACCCTAGAGAACCGTTGACCCCGTGCTCTGGTTGACCCCCGGGACCGTATTGCTGTTGACGATCGTGGTGTTGGCGATCGACATCCCGGCGGCGGCGACCAGCAGGATCCCGACGTAGGCGGCACCCAACCCGAGACGGCGTGAGGCGGCGACCTGCGACGGGTCGGCCACCTGGCTGCTCCTCCGGAAACGCCCGATGGTGTGGAAGATCCCGAGGATGAGAAAGATCAGCCCAATTGGATTGCCGAAGAAGAGCACCACGGCCGCGACCACCAGCAGTCCGAGCACGTTCATCCACTTCGGGATGGCGTCGGCCACCTTGGCGCCATCGAGAAAGCCAACCGGGATGAGATTGATCAGATTGAGGAAGCACCCGAAGTACGCGAGCGCGAGCAGCAGATAGCGGAAGTATCCCGGGCTCGCCGCACCGGCAAGCAGGAAGCAGAGGAGGGCGGCAACGGTGCCGAGTGCTGGTCCGGCGAGCGCGATGATGCCCGACTTTCCGGCATCGCCGGGCGACCCGCGCAGGCTGGTCACCGCGCCGAGCGGGCCGATGAAGATGGGCAAGCGTGCGGGCAGTCCCATCCATCGGGCAACGATGAAATGCCCCAGCTCGTGGATCAGGATGAGCACGACGATCCCGACCGCGAAGGCCGGCCCGAAGAACAGCGTGTAGAACCAGAGCGCGATGACCATGGTGATCAGGGTCGGCCCGAAAGTGCCGAACTTGACCAAAACGAGCCCGTATTTCAGGAAGGCGAACAGAGCGGCGAGGATGCCGCCGGCGGCGCCCTCCCGACGGCCGCGCTGCTGCCGTGGTGCGGTCGGGCTGTGCTGCTGCGGGGATCCGGGGCGCGCAGGTGGCGGCGGGGGCAGCCACGGTGCGCCGTCGCCGGTGCTGGTGACTGAGCTGTCCGGCAGCCACTGATAGACGGGGGGTTGGTCACCCTCGGGAGGGGGAAGCTGAGTCATCTCCATCGATCATGGCATGGCCCGCTGAACCGGCCGGTGAATCGTTGGCGGTAAGGTGTGCCGTCACATGCTCGAGGAAAGCCTTCGCGGAACACGCCTCGGCATCGTCGGCACCGGCGTGATGGCCGAGGCGATGCTGGCCGGGCTGCTCGAGCGCGATCTCGTACCCGCGCGCAACATCGTCTGCACGCATCCGCGGGCGGCTCGCCGTGAGGCGCTGGTCGCCACCTACCACGTCAGCGTGGCCGAGTCGAACCTCGAGGCCACCGCCGACACCGACATCATCCTGCTCGGGGTCAAGCCGCAGATGCTCGGCGGCGTGATGGCCGAGCTGCGCGGGTCGTTGCGACCGGCCCAGCTGGTGATCAGCATCATCGCCGGGGCAACCACAACAGCCCTGGGTGAGGGACTGGATCATCCGGCGGTGGTGCGCTGCATGCCCAACACTCCCGCCCAGATCGGCCGCGGGGTCACCGTCTGGTACGCGACCGAGAGCGTCGACGATACCGGCAAGGCTCGAACCCGAACCATCCTGACCGCACTCGGGCGCGAATTCGAGGTGCACGATGAGCGGCAGGTGGCCATGGCCACCGCCGTGAGCGGCACAGGCCCCACCTACATCTTCCTGTTCATCGAAGCGCTCACTGATGCTGCAGTCCACCTCGGATTTCCTCGCCACGTGGCGCGGGAGCTCGTCCTCGACACCATGCAGGGGAGCGCGGAATTCGCGCTCCAGAGTGGCAAGCATGTTGCCGAGCTGCGCGACATGGTGACCTCGCCGGGTGGCACATCGGCCGAGGCCCTCTATCAACTGGAACGCGGAGGCCTCCGCACGGTGGTGAGCGACGCGGTGTGGGCGGCGTTCGAGCGGACGCTCCGGATCGAGGCCACCCTCGAGGGGCGCGAAGCCGGCCCCGCGACGAGTTCCCACCGGCGTTCGGGCCGCTCCTCGAGGACCTGACCCGCCCCCGCAGGGCCTGCAATACTCCATCCACGATGGCAAGAACCCACCTCATCGGCATGTTGCTCGGCGTCGAGGAGGACTGGCCGGCCGCGTTCGAGGCGTTGCTGGGACGGGCCGACCTGGCCGTGCACGAGGGTGGCGAGACGCATACCTTCGCCACCGAGCGGGTCACCATCGAGCCCTTCGACCTGCGCATGAAGCCCCGGCATTCGCTGGTGATCGATCGCCTAGGCTGGTGGTACCCGATGCCCCGCGAGTGGTTGAAGAAGGTGGTGCTCATGGACCGCGTCCATCTGCTCAACAACCCGTTCACGTTCCAGGCGATGGAGAAGCACGCGGCCTACTGCGCGATGATCCGGCTCGGTCTCAAGGTCCCGGAGACGTGGATGCTGCCCAACAAGACGCCACCGGACAATCCTCGTTTTGCCGGCACCGCGCAGCGCTACCTGCGGTATTTCGACCTCGAGGCGGTGGCCAAAGCTGTCGGAATGCCCTTGTACATGAAGCCGTTCGATGGTGGCGCATGGGTCGGCGTTTCACGCATCGAGAACAACGAGGCGCTCTATCGCGCGTATGACGAATCCGAGCAACGCCTCATGCATCTGCAGGCGTCGGTGGACGGTTTCGACGCCTTCGCCCGCAGCCTCGGGATCGGCGCGGAGTCGATCGTGCTCAACTTCCATCCCGAGAAGCCGATGCACGACCGGTATTCCGTCGACCACAACTTCCTGACGCCGCGCGCGGGCGATGAGGTGCTCACCATCCTGCGCACCGTCAACGCCTTCTTTCGATGGGAGCTCAACAGCTGCGAGACCCTGATCCGCGGCGACGACGTGTATCCGATCGACTACGCCAACGCGACCCCTGACCTGGCGCTGACGAGCCTCCACTATTACTTTCCGTGGGCGATTCGCAGCCTGCTGAAGTGGGCGGTGTTCTGCTGCGTCACCGGCCGTCTCCAGACCGTCGACCTCAACACCGAGGAGTACTTCGCCATCGCCGACCGCGCGGACCTGAGCTACGACGAAAAGCTCGCGGGGTACCGCAAGCTCGCCGACAAGCAGCTCGATGTGGACCGGTATCGCGAGTTCTGCGAACGCCATCTCGCCCACGTCGACGAGCTGTCGGTTGCATGGGTGGAGAGCTCGGATTTCGACAGGATCATCGTGGAGACGGTCCGGAACACGTTCCCGGCGCACGAGCACGAACAGTTCATCGCCCATTTCCGAGGCCTCCTCGGCGCGTGGGCCCATGACCAGCGCGCAGCCGCGGCGTAGAGTCGATCACCCATGACGCACATCGAATTCGTCTCCAGCCCCAGGCCAACGGTCGGCGTGGAGATGGAGCTGGAGCTCATCAACCGCGACACCCGCGAGCTGGTGAGCGGTGCCCACGAGATCCTCGGCGAGATGAATGCACCCCACGGCGAGCTCGGTCATCCCAAGGCCAAGAAGGAGCTGCTCCAGTCGACGGTGGAGATCATCACTGGCATCTGTGAAACCGCCGCGGAAGTGAAGGCGGATCTTGCCGCGACGATGGCCGAGCTTCGCGAGCACACCGAGCCACGCAACCTCGAACTGGCGTGCTCGGGCACGCATCCGTTCAGTGACCCGGCGCTGCAGGAGATCAGCCCCGACCCGCGCTACCTGCGACTCGTCAGCGACATGCAATGGCCCGCGAGGCAGATGCAGATCTTCGGCATCCATGTGCACGTCGGGGTCCGCAGCGGTGAGAAGGCGATCGCCATGGTGAACGCGCTCTCCGCATACATCCCGCACTTCCTCGCGCTCTCGGCTTCGAGCCCCTACTGGATGGGCCATGACACCGGGATGGCGTCCTGGCGGAGCAAGGTGTTCGAGAGCCTTCCGACCGCCGGACCGCCGTGGCTGCTGAGTGGCTGGCCGCAGTTCGAGCAGCTGATGGACACGCTCATCTCCTCGCAGACCATCAAGACGATCCGCGAGGTGTGGTGGGACATCCGCCCGCATCCGACCTTCGGTACCGTTGAGATTCGCGTGTGCGACGGTCTCCCGACGCTGCGCGAGGTCGGCGTCGTCGCGGCACTGAGCCAGTGCCTGGTGCATCAGTTCGACGGGATGATCGATCGTGGCTACACGCTGCCGACGCCGCGCGCCTGGTTGGTCCGGGAGAACAAGTGGCGGGCTGCGCGGCATGGCCTCGAGGCATCGATCATCGTCGACGAGGGCGGCAGGACCGTGCCGCTGCGTCAGGCGATTCGCGAGCTCGTCGAGGACCTGACACCGGTCGCGACACGGCTCGGATGCACCACCGAGCTGCGCGGGGCCATCGACATCATGGACCGGGGCTCGAGTTGCATCCGGCAGCGCGAGGTCGTCGAAGCCGGGGGTTCGCTCGTCGATGTCGTGGACAGCCTGATTGCGGAGCTGCACGCGGACATGCCGGCGTCGCGTTCTGCGGTGCTGGAGACGGTGGGCAAGCAGGTCGTCGCCGCCGCGGACTGAGCGTCGCGAGCGGCGGGTCCTTCTGCTGCGACTGACGGCCTTGGCGACTGAATGCACGAAACTCGGGGCTTGACAATGCCACTTGATATCAAGTAGCTTGGCATCAAGTGAAATGCTCTTTCGAGCATGCCCCCTGGAGGACCATCATGGCAACCAAAGTCTCCGTGGCGCACAAGGTTCGCGACTACGACGTCTGGCGTCCTGGCTTCGACGCCCATGCGGCCGTCAGGGAGCAGCACGGCCTCACGAACGCCGAGGTGTACCGCGGCGCCGATGACCCGAACAACATCCTGGTCGTCCTGGATGCCCCGTCACGCGAGGCCGTTCTGGGCTTCGTCTCTGATCCCTCGCTGAAGACCACCATGGACAATATCGGAGTGATCAGCGAGCCCACAGTGGTGATCGGTGAGATCCTCGCCGCGCAGCCGGCCTAAGAACGCGCAGCCCAGCCCGGAACCGCTGCGCCAGGCGGCGCATTTCGAGGTGGAGTTTCCGGGTGCGAGCAGGTCTGCGAGCGAGGTTTTGTTGAACCTCGCTCGCACGTCCTCCGTCAGTCTCGCCGAGTTGGATCGACGCCACAAGTCGGCGATCGGCAATCTCTCCTTGAGCGGCTGGCAGGCACTCGCAGTCATCGAAGGCGCCGGCGAGCCGCTGCCGCCGAAGGTGATCGGTGAGCGTCTGCTGCTGACGAGCGGGAGCATCACGTCACTCCTCGATACGTTGGAGCGCCGCAGATTCGTGCGCCGCGAACCGCATCCGGACGACCGGAGAAAGCTTCTCGTCAACATCACGGACGAGGCGCGGAGGCTCGTCGACCTCATGCTCGCGCAAGTGCACGCAACCTCGATAGACGTGATGGCAGGAGTCAGCGAGGCTGAACGTGAGCAGGTCATTCAGACTCTTGCGAAGATCCGTGCGAACGCAGAGGCAATGGGCTCGCGCCCGGTCCCGCCCGTTTCGATGCGGCGGCGCCGTGTACGTTCCCCATCAGGTCGCACCACGCACGCGAACTGACGCCGGTGCCAAGCGGTGGGGGAACCATGCTGATGCGCGTCGACAACCCTGGAGCGCTCGGCGAACAGCGTCAGTACGCGTAGAGCTGCAACTCGGTCGCGAAACGATCCGCGATCTCGATGCATGAATCCAGGCTGGGGTGTCTGACGATGACCATCCCGTCGGAGATGAGCGTCATCAACCAGTCGCGCCGCGGCGCTCCGATGGGAAGAAGGTCGATCGTGCACACCCACTCGTCGTAATCCGATAACAGGCGTGAGAGACCGTCGATGTGCGTGATCTTGCCCTGGCCCTGCGCTCGCTTGAAAATGGACGCCGCGTTGTAGCGGCGCTCGACAGGCACGGAGAAACGACCGTGGATGAGCGCCTCGGCCCACTGGTGGAAGAGATCGACGTCGTTCGCGTAATTCATCACGTCGACGGTGCGGGCGCCTGGTGGGCGCGCGCCAATCTCTCCGAACACCACCTCGCCGCTGTCGCGCCGGTACCACTCCATGTGCGTGAACCCATCGCGAAAACCCAGCGCTCGCAACACGTCTCGGCCCATGGCGCGACCGCTCGAGAGCTCGGGCGCGTCGATGTCTCGCACCACCATAGTGACCGGGCTGATCCACTCCAGCTGGCGCGCGATCAAGGGACGCGGCCGGTACCAGGCGACGTTATCGAAGAGCACCTCACCGCCTGCGCAGATGGTGTCATAGGTGAACTCCGATGCCTCGACGAATTCCTCGACGCTCACCTCGTCAACCCACACGAGCTTCGGGATGACGTTGTCGAGCGCAACCGCACCGTCGACACGATAGGTGTCCGCCGACCCCGCACCTGCAATCGGCTTGACGATGATCGGATACCCGATGCGCTCGGCCGCCTCACGGACCTCGATCGCCGTCCGGCATCGGTAGTGATGCGGCGTGCGAATTCCCGCGGCGTCGAGCACCTGCTTCATTCGTTCCTTGTCGCGAAAGGGGATGGTCTGCTCGACGGTCATGCCTTGGATCCCGAGCGCCTCACGAATGCGGGCGGCAAGCACCATGGTCGGCTCCCACAACGACGCGACGTGGTCGATGTGGATGCCCGCCGCGCGTTGTACGACATCGTGGACGATCGCGTCCTCGTGGGCGAACGACGGGATCTGCCAGTACGCGGCGAGGTGGTCGCGGGCCATGTCCGGAAGCCCCGAAACATGCTGGTCGCCCGCGCCGATCACCTGCGCTCCGGCGCGCGCAAGGCCGCGCGTGAAGAAAGGCATCTCGGCCGGGTAGCCGGGCGAGATCATCAGCACGGTCGCGGTCATGACGTCCCTCCGAGCTCGACGCGGGCGACCTCGACCACGCGGCGCAGTCCAGCTTCGACCACCGAGGTCTCCGGGTGCCGCAGGATCACGTGGCCCTCACCCTCGTAGGTGCCGGAGGAGTGCTGGCCTTCGCGCGGGAGCTCCACCTCGACCACCAGGTCGCCGAGCTCCCGCTGGAGGATGTCGAGCCCGTGGATGCCGACCACCGCGCCGCTGCCCTGGCCGCGCAGATAGGCGGCGCCGACCGCGTAGCGGCGTTCAGGAGGGGAGAACTCGTCGAAGATCTCGAGGCGAGCCCATGCCGCGTACATGTCGATGTCGTGTGCGTAGGAGAGCAGCGACGTGAACTGCGCGCCCGGGGGGCGTGCGGCGACCTCGCTGATCGCGATCTCGCCGTTCGCTCTTCGGAACCACTCCATGTGGGTGAGTCCTGTGCGCAGACCGAGCGCGCGCAGGCCGCGCACTCCGTCGCTGCGGATGGGATCGAATTCCGGACCGGAGATATCACGCGGAAGGAGGACCGCCCACTGTATCCACGGGTTCTCGAGCACCTCGAGCGGGGTGGGCAGGTAGCGCGAGATGGAATGCCAGACCAGCTCCCCGTTCAACAGCACGCTATCGAAGCTGTGCTCGGTGCCGACCACCATCTGTTCGAGCAAAGCGGGGTTGGCGTCACCAGGTGGATCGGCCTGCAGCCACGCTTCGAGCTGACCGTCGTTGTCGAGCCGGAACGTGGAGCGGGCCCCCGCGCCCGCGGGAGGTTTCGCGACCAGGGGGTATCCGAGACCGGCCGCCGCGTTCCGCGCCTCGGCGGCCGAACGCACCAGGCGGTGGCCCGCGCAGGGCACGCCACTCGCTTCGAACACGGTCTTCATGCGCGCCTTGTCGCGAAAGTTGCGGGCGACCTCGGCGCCCATCCCCGGGATACCGAGCGCGTCGCGAACCTCGCCGAGGGGAACCTGGAGTTGTTCGAGCATGCCGAGCAGGCAGTCGACGCTGCTGAGGTGGCTCGCCATCACCCGGGTTGCGTCGGCAATCTGCTGCGCGTCGGTGCCGTCGGCGACGCGGTAATGCCCCGCGAGAGCGGAGCGGACATCGTCCGGGAGGCGGTCCTCCGGGTCCTGGCTGATCAGACCGAGGCGGACGCCGGGAAGCGACGCGGCCGCGGCGATGAACCGCACCGTGGCCGGGAGCAGAAAGGGGGCAACGAAGACAGCGTTCGCCATTGAGCTTTGGCGAGTGTAGTCAGGCGGCGAGGGACGGGTTGTGACCCAGCGGGTAGGATCTGCGCGTGAACGTCATCTTCGTGGAGCCGGCATTCCCCCCGAATCAGCGCGAGTTCGTTCGTGGCCTCGCCGAAGCCGGGGCAGACGTGATCGGTATCGGTGAGCGGCCCGCCGACTGGCTTGACGCCGACCTCCGGGGCTGGATGCTCCATTACGAGCAGATTCCGAACGTCACCGACGTGGGCGCGCTCATCGAGGCGGTGCGCTTCGCGCAGAGCAAGGTATGGGTCGACGCGCTCGAATCGACGATCGAGTCGCACACCATGGCGGCCGCCTACGCCAGGGAGGCCTGCGGCATTCCCGGAACGACCGTGCACACCGCATATCTCTGCCGGGACAAGCCCGCGATGAAAGACGCGCTGCGCGCGGTCGGAATCCAGACCGCGCAATCGACCGGAGCCACGAGTGCGGCGGAGGTCCGTGACTTTGTTGCCCGAGTCGGCTACCCGACCATCCTCAAGCCCCGTGCCGCGGCCGGGGCATCGGGAACGGTGCGCGTCGACTCCGACGCGGAGCTCGACCGCGCGCTCACAGAGCTTGGCCAGTCCGGCGCCACGGACATCGCCGTCGAGGAGTTCGTAGAAGGTCATGAGGGCTTCTACGACACGATCAGCATCGACGGCCATCCCGTCTATGACTTCATCTCGCACTACTACCCGAACGTCCTCGAGGCGATGCGCGAGCGCTGGATCAGCCCGCAGTTCATCTCGACCAACCAGGTTGACACCGCGCCCGACTACGCTGAGGTGCGACAGCTCGGTCTGCGCGCTATCGAGGCGCTCGGTATCGGGACATCGGCGACCCACATGGAGTGGTTCTTCGGACCCAAGGGCCTCCGCTTCAGCGAGATAGGGTGCCGTCCGCCGGGCGTGCGCGCCTGGGATCTCTACTCGGCGGGCAACGACATCGACATCTATCGGGAATGGGCGAACGCGATCGTGCATCACCGCGTCGAGCGCCCGCTGTCGCGGCGCCGTGCCGCTGGGATCGTCGCGCTCCGCCCGGATCGCGACGGGGTGATCACCCACTACGACGGCCTCGAGGAGGTGCAGCGCGAGTTCGGCGAGTGGATCCTCGACAGCTACGTTCCGCCCAGCGGCACGGCGACCCAGGCGGTCGAGGCCGGGTACATGGCCAACGCGTGGATCCGGATGGCGCACCCGGACTTCGACACCGTCCACCAGATGCTCAACGTTGCCGGCGAGACGGTTCGCGTGCACGCCTCGTGAGGCAGGTGACCCTGCTCGGGCCACTCGATGGGGTCGACCTGGCAGCGGAGATCGCGGCTTTCGGTGTCGACGGTCCGGTCGCCCTGGTGACAGCCGGATGGGAGGAGGGTGAGCGCAACGACGCCGAGGTGGACAGGAGGCTTGGAGGCGGTTCCCGAAATCTCAACCTCTACGGCCGCCGCCTCGACATCCTCGAAAGTGACCCCGGCTATGCCGACGCCGAACGGCTGTTGCGCACCCAGATCGATGAGCTTCGCGAGCTCTACCTGCTCCGACTGCGCCACGCCCTCGCCGGCCTGGAGGTGATCCGAAGGCGCTTTGCCGAGGCGCAACGCCGACCAGGTTCAGAGCTCGACGCGGCGATCGACGCAGTGCGGATGCTCGACGAGACGCATACGTCGTCCATCGCCGCGGCGTATGAGCATTTTTATGCGCAGAACCCACCCCACGAGCGTCCGGCCATAACCCGGCATCGCGAGGAGGTGGCAGCGATCGTCGCCGGGTGCGCGGCGATCGCCATCGCCGGAGGGCACGTCGGCGTGCTCAACGACTGCCTGCACCTCGGCCACCTCGCGGCGTTGATCGAGGAGCGACCGCTGCTCGCGTGGTCATCCGGCTGCGTGGCCGTCTCGGAGCGGATCGTGGTCATCGACGATGACGACCCGGCGGGCCGGCCGGATGAGATCTACGACATCGGCATCGGCGTTGCTCGCGGGATGGTCGCGCTTCCCGCCGCCACATCGCGCCTGCACGCACATGACCCGGATCGACTCGCCGTGCTGGCACGCCGCTGCGCGCCGAGCGTCTGCGTGCTGCTCGATCCAGGTGATCGCCTTGAGCTGCGCTCGGGACGCCTCGCCGATCTCACCTCCGTCGGCGTGGTCGCGGAGGATGGCCAGGTGCTGCGGGGGGCGCAAGCCGCCTGATCGTGAGCCCCGGCCCAGCCCGCGGTCCGCGGGCACTCACCCGCCTGCGCAGCGAGGGCAGTTCCCCTGAGGCGATCGATCAGCTCCTGCGCGAACAGCGGGTACCGCTCGTCGAGGGACCCATCTGCACGTTTCTGTGGCGCGGTGACGCCGACGGGGTCGCCGTCGATCATCGAATGCCCGAGATCCCGATTCCGCTGCCGCTCCGCCGTCTCAAGGGGACCGACCTCTGGTACGCAAGTGTCGAGCTGCCGCGAGGGGCCCGCATCCAGTACCGGATCCTGGTGAGGCGCGGCGAGAGCACCGAGAGCATGAACGACCCCCTCAACCCGCGGGTCGTGGGCGAACCGATCGGATCGCAGTCCGTGCTCGAGGCGGACGGGTATCTCACACCGGATTGGGCGTACCCGGATCCAACCGTGGTGTCGGGCGAGCTCGTCGATCTGCGCCTTCCGAGCCGAGCGCTGCGGCGCGATGCGCAGGTGACCCTGTACATCCCGTCGCGCATGCGCCGCGATCGCCGGATGCCACTCCTCGTGGTGCACGACGGCGGCGATTTCCTCCAGTACTCGTCAATGGCGACCGTGCTCGACAACCTGATGTACCGCCGGCTGATGGCCGACTGCGTCGTTGCCTTCACGCACCCGGGCGACCGTCTGCGCGAGTACGGGGCGAGCGCGGCGCACAGCCGGTTCCTGACCGGCGAGCTGGTTCCGCACATCGAGGGCTCGCTCCGGCTTCGGGGCGATCCTCGGGGAAGGGTGCTCATGGGTGCGAGCTTCGGCGGCGTCGCCGCGCTCTCCGCGGCCGTCCGCGCGCCGGGCTTCTATGGAGCGTTGCTGCTGGAATCGCCGTCGTTGCGATTCACGGAGGCAACCCCGTCTGGCACATTCGGCGACGTGTTCGAACCGGTGGTCCGTTTCGTCAACTCGGTGCGCGCCCATCCCAAGAAGGTCACCGATCGCATCTTTCTGACCTACGGGGCCTTCGAGCCTCTTGCAGTGCCGGATCGGGCGATGGCCGAAGTGCTGGAGCGAATGTGCGACGAGCTCCGGGTGATGGAGGCCCTCGACGGCCACAACTGGATCAACTGGCGCGACCGGCTGCTCGACGGTTTGGGCTGGCTCTTTCCGGGTGAAGCGCGCCTGATTTATCCGGGGTGATGCGCCACTCCGCACCGATGCGCGAGACTTTGCGGCCATGAAGAGGCGAGAGCGTTGGTATTCCAACCGGGTCGAGAGCGACGTCACGGTTGCGCGCTGGGGGCATTTCGGCCGGCCGGTGATCGTCTTCCCGACTGCGGGGGGCGACGCCGAGGAGATCGAGCGAATGTGGCTCGTGGACTCGGTGGGGGAGTACCTCGAAGCGGGTCGGGCGAAGATCTACTCCTGCGACAGTGTCTCGGGCAAGGCGATGCTTCGCGAGGACGGCGATGCGCGCTATCGAGCGGCGATCACCCGTGGATTCATCGAGTTCGTCCGTCACGAGCTGATCCCCATGATTCGCATGGACTGCGACAGCCCAGACATCACCGTTATCACCGCCGGGGCGTCGATCGGCGCATTCAACGCCGTGTCGCTGCTCTGCCACTATCCGGATGTGATCACCAACGCGGTGGGGATGAGCGGCACCTACGACGTCGCCCGATTTGTGGGTGAGGACGCCGGCGACGACCTCTATTTCGCGACGCCGTCGTATTTCCTCCCGGACCTCAACGGCGAACACCTCGCGCTCCTGCAGACTCGTCACGCGATCCTCGCGTCCGGCGAGGGGCGGTGGGAGAACATCGGCGAGTCGTGGCGGCTTGCGCATGTCCTCGGCCGCAAGGGGATCCCGAACCGCGTCGACCCGTGGGGTTCCGAGTACGACCACGACTGGTCGACGTGGCGTCAGATGCTCCCGAAGTACCTGGGCGAACTCGTCTAAACGGTCAGACGGTCGCGGGAATGTGGTTGTCGTCGGAGTCGATCTCCACGCTGCCCTCGATCACCTCGAGATCTTCGTCGTCGTCATCGGTGTCGCGGCCGCGCGCCATCAGCAGCAGCGTCGAGATGAGCAGGAAGGCGGCCATCGACAGGAACGGCACAGAGATGAATCCGAAGATGTTGATCACCGCGACATTGCAGGGCACCGCACTCCCGCAGACGGTCGGCTGGGGGATGTGCTCCAGCTGGTAGTGATAGATGGCAAGGCCGGCGCCCACGAGCGACAGGCCTATGAAGTACCGCTTCGCGACCTGCACGTCGCCGCGGAATGCGGCGATGCCGAGCAGGAGCGACAGCGGGTACATGCAGATGCGCTGAAACCAGCAGAACTCGCACGGGTCAAGCTGCTCGAAGAACTGCAGGAAGAGGCTGCCAAAGGTGGCCAGAACCGCCACGATCCAGGCAACCTGGAGCGCGAACGGAGTGACGCCGTCGCGCAGACGCCCCCACCACTCGTGTGCCGAGGGCGATGTGCGTGAGTAGATGAAGGCGATTGCCGCCAGGAGGACCAGGGCATCCGCGACCAATGCGAGCACCGCGTAGCCGGTGTTGATGACCCCAGAAGAGGTGATAACAGCCACTCGCGCCTCCCAGTCGCGATCAGCTCCTTGGGCTGGTCAGCCCTTGGGCTTGATCTGCGCCAACGCTTGTTCGATTACCGGGATGGGGTTGCTACTGCACACCGACGACGGCTGATTCCCCGTGGCGATACAGGTCGCGGCGGTGAGGATGTTGGCGTTGCCCACGATCGCCTTGGTCACCGGATCGCTCGCATTGCTGAGCTTTGCGGCGATCTGGCTCCAGGACAGATTCTGCAGAATGGCAGGGTCATAGCTCGTCGTGTACAGGTTGAACACCCCACCGATGTCGAGGAATGGGAACCCGCCGCTCGCTGTGGCATACGGAGGGGTGTCGTAGGTGGTGAAGATCTTGGTCACCTGGGCGCTCATCGACTGCAGCGGCTGCTGGTTCCGATCCTCGATCTCGTTCGGGCTGAAGGTGATGTAGGGGCTTGAGTACGACGACTTGTAGAACGAAAACGAATTGGTGTTGGGGTCGACGTCGGTGGATGAGGACAGGATCTCCGAGAGGTTCTTGAAGGTGCCGAAGCGCGACAGCCACATCACCATCGACCAGCGCTCAGCCGCGCAATACGGGCAGTACTCGGCTCCGACGAAGACGACCATCGGCTTCCCATTCGAGACCAGCTTCGCCGAGGCAGGGAGGCGAACCATCTCTCCGCTGTAACCACCCGTTCCCACGGTCGTGACCACCGACGGGCTTGGATTCTCGACCGCGGTCAGGATTGCCTGCGGGACCGGCTTGTTCACCGCCGCATTCCCACCGCCTGCCGCGTTGATCACCACGATCACGATGAGCACCACCGCCACGATGGCAACGCTCGAGAAGGTCACGATCGTTGGTGACTGCCATGGCCTCCGGCTCTCGAGAGAGACTGACCTCGCCGCCGCCTGGTTGCGGCGCTGCTTCTTGGTCAGGGGCCTGGCAGGTGTTTTGCCGGCCGGCAGGGGCCTTTTGCCCGCGGGCTTGCGCGGGGTCGACTGATCCACGCCGTTCAGGGTAGCGGACCAACCTTTCGACTGGGTGTCCCGAGGTCATGGCCCCCCGATCGACGCCCACGGGAGCGCACATGAAGATACGGTGACGAACCCAACAGGTCCGACATCCGTGTCTATCCTCACGTCAATGGTGGGTTCCCCTCTGGCGGTGGCGTGAGGTCTCGGATCGCCGTTACCGCGACAGCCCTGGTGCTCACGGCCGCCCTGCCCGGCGGGTTGCTTCGCGTGGCCGACGGCCGCGCCTCGGCGACTCGGGAGGGGGTCGACGTCAGCGCCTACCAGGGCTCCTCGATCGCCTGGCACTCGGTGGCGGCTTCGGGGATCTCGTTCGCGTACATCCGCGCGGCGGATGGAGCCGGATCTCCGGACGGGCAGTTCGGGACCAACTGGCGGGGCGCGTCCGCGGCCGGGGTGACGCCGGGCGCCTATCTGTTCTTCGAACCGAACCAGAGCCCGGTCGCCCAGGCCGATCTGCTCATCTCCCAACTCCGCACGGTGGGGTTCACCCACGGAGACCTGGTTCCAACCATCGATGTCGAGACCACCGACGGCGAGCCCCAGTCGGTGGTTGTCGCCAACCTGCGCACCGTGGTGAACACGGTCAGCGCCGCGATCGGCTCGCTGCCCGCGATCTACTGCTCGCCGTCCTGGTGGAGCGGGAACATCAACTCAGCGGCATTCACCCTGGATCCGCTCTGGGTCGCGAACTGGTTCGTCAGCCAACCCTCGGTCCCGGAAAACAACTGGGGCGGGACCGGCTGGCAGGTCTGGCAGTTCAGCGACGCCGGTAACGTGCCCGGGATCCCGGGGCACGTGGACCTGGACCAGGGTGGGGCTCGATCGCTTCCTTACTTCGGGTTCCCGGATCCGACCGCGCTTCCGCAGGCGGCCAACGTGGCGGGGACCCCGCAGACGGTCTCCGACCAGTCGGGTGACATCAACGTGCTCTGGCGCGGGACCAACGGGCATCTCTGGAGCCTCGCCTTCCGCAACGGGACGTGGGGGAGGGCGTCCGCCGACATCAGCGCTGCCGGGGGCACGGGGGCGACCCTCGCGTCGGATCCATCGGTCGCCTCGTCAGGTCCTGACCGGATTGACGCGTTCTGGGAAGGGGAGGACCACAACCTCTGGTACACGGGGTTCACCGCGGGATGGTTCGGCACCGGGACCTGGTCCGCGCCGGTCTCGCTCGGTCTCGGGCCGCTCGGTTCGCAGCCGCGCGCCGTGTCGCCGGCGCCCGGCTTTCTCGATGTCTTCTGGAAGGGCTCGGACGGCGGTCTCTGGGTCGATCGCTACCACTCCGGCTGGAGCGGCGCCACGCCGCTCAACACCGGTGCCGTCGGCGGGAATCCCGTGGTAGCGAGTGCTGGCCAGGGCTCAGACACGGTTTTCTGGCGCGATGCCTCCGGCGACCTCTGGGCTGATACCGGCACCTCGATGGGCTGGTTGGGCGCTAAGCGCCTGACGTCCACCGCGCTCACGGCCGATCCGTCAGTGAGCGCCGCCGGCGCCGGCATCGACGTCTTCTGGAACAGCGCCGGTCAGCTGTGGCACGGGGCACTCAATGGTCAGACCTGGGCCGGCAGCGTGGCCCTCGGCACCGAGACCGTCGCCGGCAACCCGTCGGTCGTCGACCTCGCTCCCGGGTCGGTGATCGTCGACTCGCGAGAGCCGTCGGGGCTGATGGCATCGTCCCTGTTCACGTCCGCCAGCGGACTGGTGGGCCCGGAGGGGCTCGGTGCCACCGCGTCGTCGGATCCGTCCTCGGTGGCGTTTGCCGGCGGGGGCGCCATCGACGTCGTCTGGCGGTCCAGCTCAGACACGCTCTGGGTGGCCCCGGCATGTCCGGGGTGTGCGGCTCCGGCGATCCCAGTGTTCAACCCGGTTGGGTAAGTCCCGGTAAGTTCGGTAAGGATGGTCTGGAGGCCGAGTTCCACGCCTGGCTGGAGTGTCTCGGTGGTCGGTTGGGCGGTGCCAACTCCGAGTTGCCGAGCCCTTTGACGGGTCAACTGGTGAAGAGGAGAGCCCTCGGAAGACGGCTCGCAACCACGAATAAAGCTCCTGATAATGCATATTCTCACGATCTAGAGCTGTGGTCCGCGATGACCGGCGGGTCCTCTTTCCCTCCCTTGCCGGTCAAGTCGATCGATGGCCACGAGGACGCCAGACTTGCGCGCTTACGCTATGTCGATCAGCAGGTCGTTCGGGAGTTGACGTGCCAGACATGGCATCTGAATTGGCGCGAATCCTGGAGCTGGCGCAAGCGCAGTTGCCCGACCCGGCCGGTTGGTCGCTCGTCGTCGACCCGAGCTGGCTCGATCGCCTCTACTTCGGCCCCGGCGTCTCGAGGATGGCCCAAGCCTTGCCCACGGGCGAGCTCGGCGGCTCGGCGGCGGTGTCGCTGGACGGCTCGGGTGACGGTGGGGTCATCACCGTGACGTCGATGCTCAGGCCCGGGTTCGAGGATCTCTGGACCACTCAGCGTGCCTGGATCGAGCGTCAGATCGCCGACGGCGGCTCAACGATCAGGGTCCGCGTGGTCAGCGAGTGTCTGACCGACGGCGAGACAGGCCGGTGGGCCGCTGCGGGCTTCGACCTCGTCTTGGAGGAGCTCGCCCTGGAGCGCGATCTATCGGACACAGAGGGCTCGCCCGAGGTGCGGTGGCCGGCCGGCTCGACCGTCCTCGACTGGAGCGACTCCGCCGCCGCGGCGAGCTTCGAGGTCTGCGAAGCGGCCTTCAGGGATCGGCCCGGCTTCCCGGGCTGGTCGCGATCGGAGTGGCTCGAACGGCTCACGGGTGACGCGGACTTTGTCCCGGAGACCTCGGTCTGCGCCCTCCTTGACGGTGTGCCGGCGGGATTCGTCATCTGCAGTCGCGGCTGGGTCGACCAGGTCGGCGTCGCGCCCGCTCACCGCCGCATCGGGCTCGCCACTGCGCTCGTGACCGAGGCGACCTGCCGGATGCGAGCCGCCGGCACCCGGGTCGCGCGGCTCCATGTCAACGTCAACAACCCGGAAGCCCGTACGACCTGGCGGCATCTGGGCTGGCGCGAGTCGGGCCGGCGGGGGCGGTTTGAACGTCTCGGCACGCCGAAGGTGGATTGCACCGTCTGAGCGCATCGCGTCGCGGCGGTCTGGATGCGCCGCGGTCCGGGATAGGGTTACCAAGGATGGACATCGACCCGCGGATCATCAGGGCCGGAGGGCCGGGGCTCGGCTCGTTTCTCAGCCTGGCCGTATCCTCCTGGCGAAGCGCGCTCGGACGGAATCTTGCGGGGGTCTACGTCCACGGATCCGTCTCGACCGGAGCCTTCAACACGCGCACGAGCGACATCGATGTGCTCGTCACTACGCGAGTGCTCACCGACGGGCCGGCGAACGAACGCCTCCATGAGGTGCACCGGGCGATGCACGGCTGGGGCGATGATCGTTGGGCGGACCGCCTCGAGGCGATGTTCATTCCCGCGAAGGCTCTGGCAATGCCCGGCATTCCCCGCCTCGCAGTCCTGGAGCTGCACCAGGACGACGGATTCAAGGTGCAGACCCTCGGTCCGGACCTCCTCATCCTGCGGTCGATCCTCCGCCGGCACGGCATCACCCTTTTCGGCCCGAAGATTTCAAAAATCGTGGCGCCCGTGACCGGCGGCGAGCTTCGTGACGCGATGGTGGGCACCCTCCGAACGTGGTGGCTGCCTCAGCTCGAATATCCGGGACAGTTCCTCAAGCGTGCGTACCAGGCGTACGCCGTGATCACCATGTGCCGCGCGCTCTGCCTGCTGGCCACCGGCGAGCTGGTGACCAAGCCGGAAGCCGCCTCCTGGGCGCTCAGGGGCCCGTACCTCGAGGCGTGGCACCCTTTGATCGAATCGGCAGGCGCATACCCGGGCGGCCGGCAATTGGACCAGCGTCTCGCCACTCTCGATTTCATCAGGTTCGCCCTCGAGGAAGCGGGAATCAGTCACTCGGCGCCAAGCTCCTGATAATACGGAGCATGGCCGCTCGGCTTCGCTCCACCCGCCGGCCAACGGCGCCCCGCCAACGGCGCGGGCCCGCATGGGCGGGACACGTCCCCGGACCCACCGACTCGATGCCCGACCAGGTCGATCAGTTCCTCGACTGGCTCCGGGTGCAGCGCAACCGCCCGGCGACGACTGTCCGTGCCTACCGGCAGGACCTCGCCAAGTTCGTGGCCTTCCTCCGCACGCGTCCGCTCACCGGCGAGCTGCTCTCCGGGGTCGACCGGCCCATGCTGCGCCGCTATCAGATCGAGCTCGCCGACGTGCTGCCCAATCCGCGCTCGCGTGCCCGGGCGCTTGTCGCGTTGCGGCGTTTCCTCGCGTATTCGTACGACGAGGGCTGGATCGCAGCTGAGCTGAGCCGCCAGGTCACCGTGCCTCGCTACGTGGTGGGTGACCCGCACCCGGTGCCGACGGATCACGTTCCCAGGCTGCTCGCGGCACTTCCCAGGGAGACCCTTCGTGACCGCCGCGACCGGGCCCTCATCCACCTGCTGCTGAGCACCGGATGCCGGATCGCCGAGGCATGCGGGCTGGATCGCGGTGACGTCCGGCCCGAGGGATTCCGTGTTCTTGGCAAAGGTGGCAAATACAGAACTGTGTATTGCACCGACGATGCGTTCGGCGCAGTCGAGGATTATCTCAAGATGCGCGGACCCGACCCGTCCCCTGCCCTGTTCATCAGCGTCGCTCGAGCCGACGTGCCTCATGGGCGTGCCCTGCCCCACAACCGCCTGACCACCGATGGTGCTCGCCGGGCGCTCGCCGCGTTGCGGCATCGCATGGGCGTCGATCCGGAGATGTTCGAGCTGTTCAGCGACCTTCGTACCCCCCATGCCGCGCGGCACACGGCGGCGACCACCCTCCTCGAAGCGACCGACGGCGACGTGCGGCTGGTGCAGGAGGTCCTCGGGCATGCCACCCTCGAAACCCTGAAGGTCTACACCGAGATCACCGACCGCCGCAAGCGGGAGGCGTATCGCCGCCTCGGCGACTATCTCGGTGAGGTGGCCGCCCGGACCTGAGACACCCGGCCGAGCCCGCTAGGCTTCGTAGGGGCGCCAGGTGTTGCCCAGGACACGAACCGCGCCGCTGCCGTTCTCGCGGCAACAGGCGAGCAGCTCTGCGCCGATCGGCGGATACATCTCGAGCTCGCCGAGCGCCTCGATCGGATGCCAGTGCGCGTCGCGGAGCGACTTGTCGTCCACGCCCACGGTGAGCGTGCCGCCACGGACCGTCCCGGCGTAGACGACGTTGACGATGTGCCGGCCGCCGGGTTTCGGGTCGATGGCCTCGCAGACGAGCAGCAGCGGTCCCATCTCGACCGAGTAGCCGGTCTCCTCGAGCACCTCACGCGCGCCGGCGGCGACCATCGTCTCGCCGGTGTCGACTCCCCCGCCCGGCACAAGCCAGTAGGAGCGGCTGCCTTTCTCGTGGCGGACCAGGAGCACCTCGCCGTCGCGCCACACGAGGACCCCGGCCCGGATCCTGATCGCGCGCTCGCTCACCCGGGGATTATCCGGCGGTTCGACGTCGAACGCGATCTGGATCGTGTTCCTTGACTCGAACATCCGTTCCCTGGTAGTGTCCTCGCTATGGAACATACGTTCGGTGCAGGAACATGATCCAGGACAGCCTCGGACCCAATCGCTTTTCCCGCCCGCCAGATCGCCTCAGCCGTCCGGCGCGGCTCGCCCTCGTGGTGGCCAGTGCGGCCGCCGGGCTCGTCGTCGTCGGCGGTGTCGCGTATGCCGGCTCTCCGAATACCAACACACGGGTGGTGGTGCACTCCGGCGAGACTCTCTGGGGCATCGCGGCAGCGCACTACCCCGGCGCGAACATCGAGCAGTCGATCTTCAGCATCGAGGCGGCGAATCACCTTGACGGGGCTTCGATCAGGCCGGGCGAGATCCTGACCCTACCGGCACCCTGACCGGCCTCGGCAGCGGCTCATCGGTCGTCCTGCCGTCGCCGACGTCGTCCAGCCAACGGGGCAGCCCTGAGGGACGCGGGCGCGGCGCATCCAACCGGGGACTCGACCCGCCCCCACCACCGCCCCCGCCGTCATCCTCGCGTCCGTCCGACCCGGTGCTCAACAGGTTCATGAATACCACCCAGAAGGCTGCGAAGAGAGCGATCTTGCTCACCAGCGCGATGCTCGCTCCCGCGATCTGCTGATCGGTGAGCGCGTCGACGCCGACGAGCTGCGGCCCGGAGCCATACCCCGGGTAGAGCACGTGACCCGCCAGGGCCACGAGCAACCCGCCCAGGGTCTGCGGGATGGTGGCCAGGACGATGTAGCCGAGCTTGCCGAACCCCGTGAGCGCCCGGGCCGGGGGTGAGCACGGGGTCACGATCGGCCACCAGAAGAGCAGTGAGACCAGCAGAAGTGTCGCCTGCATCACGTCGTACAGCCACCAGCTCGCCAGTGCGGCGTCGTACGCCGGGGTCAGGTGCCAGACGATGAAGCCGGCGTTCACGGCGATGATCGCGACGATCGGATGCACAGCGAGCCGGAGTGGAAGGGGTACCGATCGCGGAGCGATCCCGGCGTTGCGAGGGAGTGAGAGGAGCAGGAGCGCCGGTACCGGCCCCATCAGGATCAGCACCTGGATAAGGTGGGCCGCGAGCAGGTAGTGCTGGGCAAGCGTGGCCAGCGGCGAGATCCAGATGGCGACCAGGAGCGCGACTGCGGCACCCAGTGCCAGCCGTCGCGAACCGCTCGGCGACTCGCTGGACCGGCGAACGACCCAGACCCATGCGGCGACGGCGAGGACGACGAGCCCGAGCAGCAGCGGATCGACGTTCAGGGCGGTTGCCGGCGGGCGAGCCATGGGGCTCAACGCTAACGCACCTCACGCATCGCTGTCGCGACGCGGTACAAATGGAGCGACGCTATGCGCCCTATGATCACCAGGCTGCGAACACGCGCCTACCAGTTCTCACTCCGGACCGGGAAACCCCCGGACGATGTGCTCGGCGAGTTCGCCCAGCGTCCGATGCCAGGGATCGCGGTTGCTGAGCGCGGGCCGAATTACCTGGTGCTGCGCCCCCAGCAGCGCCGGCGCTACGGCGGCGATGTCGCGGTGCTGCTCGGCCTCGCGGTTGTCCTCGCGGTCCTGATCCTCACCGCGGTGACCCCGGTGCTCATCGTGCTGCTGCCACTCGCCCTCGTTCCCGGCGTGCCGCTGCTGATCGACAACCGCCCCGACCTCGCCATGAGCGCCGTCGCCGACGACCTGGGGGGCACGCGGGTCACCGTGCACGGCCAGGCGAGTTCGGAGCTTGCCGCGGCACTCGACGCCTACCTCGGCTCGCTTCCGCGTCTCTCGCTCGAGAACCTCGGCGGCGGGCCGCAGGGCTAAAGGGCTACTTCAGCAGCCGGATGACCGCGACCACGACGCCTTCGAGCGCGAGTTCGCGGGCGTAGATCGGCTCCATCGTGCTGTTCTCCGGCTGGAGGCGGATCCGTCCGGCCTCACGGAAGAACCGCTTGACGGTCACCTCGCTCTCGCCAGTGTGCTCGTTCTCGATACGTGCGACAACGATGGTGCCGTTCGCCGGAGCGTCCTTGCGAGGGCTGACGACCACGATGTCCCCGTCACGGATGCCGGCGTCGATCATGCTCTCGCCGTGCACGGTGAGCGCATAGGAGTCGTCGCCCCCGGCGATCTCGGTGCCCACGTTGAGGTGCTCTTCGACGTTCTCCACAGCCAGGACCGGCGTGCCTGCCGCGACACGGCCGATGAGGGGGAGATTGACGATGTTGCCGGGGCGCCGAGACTCCTGGGCGTCGACGATCTCGACGGTCCGCGACTTCGCCGGGTCGCGGGTGATGAAGCCGCGGGTCTCAAGCGTGTTGAGGTGGTTCTGCACGGTTGAGGACGAGCTGAGACCGACTGCTCGACCGATCTCCCGAACCGTCGGCGGGTACGAGTGATCGCGGCTGTGTTCTCGGAGGTAATCGAGGATTTGACGCTGCCGCGGGTTCAGGGAGTCAGGCATTGCTTTGAAACATCCTCCAGCCAGCTTGGGCGACCCGGAATGTAGCACGGGAACCCGAAAAATGCAAACGGATGTTCTGGGCTAGTCCGCCCCCTCGCCGATGCTGGGTCCCGCTTCAGCCCCGGTGACCCGGTCGAGGACCTGAGAGAGCATCTGGTCGAAGCTCATGAGATCGGGTCGGAACCAGGTGAGCCTGCTGTCACGCCGGAACCAGGTCCGTTGGGCGCGGGCATAGCGCAGGGTCCGGCGCATGGTCGCCTGCATCGCCGCCTCAAGGTCCAGATGCCCCTCGATGAGATCGAGGGCCTCGCTGTAGCCGATGCCGCACGCGCCGATCGCCGCCCGGTCCAGCCCCCGTCCCTGCAGCCATCGGACCTCGTCCTGGATGCCGCCACTGTCGAACATTCCGGCGATTCGGTGCTCGATCCAGCGGGCGTGGATGGGACGGGCGACGTCGAGCGCGACCATCACCGCCGAGCGCGGTGCGGTCCGCTTGCGCGCGCTGAGGACCGAGCCGCCCTTGGCGTCGAGGATCTCGAGCGCCCGGATGACCCGGCGCGGATTGCGCTGGTCGGTCTCGATCGCGCCGTCGGGGTCTCGCCGGCGCAGCTCGGCGGCGAGCGTCTCGAGCCCTTCCGCGGTCGCCGCCATCTCGGAGCGGTCCGCGCGGCGGACCGGGTCGGGCGGGACCTGGGCAAGGTCGAAGCCGTCGACCAGGGCGGTGACGTAGAGCCCGGTGCCGCCGGCGACCACGGCGCGGGTTCCAGAGCGGTCAAGGCGCTCGAGGCTGCGCCTTGCCGCGGTCAGCCAGTCAGCCACCGTGAACATCTCGCCCGGGTCGCAGAGGTCGAGCAGGTGGCAGCGCACCCCCTGCAACTCCGATGGGCGCGGCGCGCAAGTCCCGACGCGCAGCCCGCGGCGGACCTGTCGTGAATCGGCGTTGAGCATCTCGGCGGGCGCCAGCTCCTTGGCGGCCGCCACGGCGAGCGCGGTCTTGCCGGAGCAGGTCGGTCCGACGATCACCAGCATGGGGTGGCTCATCGCGACGGCCGCCGGAATGCGCGACGGAGCACGGCATCGTCGAGGAGGAGCACCGACGGGCGACCGTGCGGGCAGGTGGTTCCCCCGGGGGTCGCAGCCAGTTGGTCGAGCAGGCGTTGCTGGGCGACGACATCGAGGCGGTCGCCGAAGCGGACCGCCGCATGGCAGGCGACCAGGGCGGCGAGGCGGTGGCGGCGCTCCTCCACTCCGGAATCGCGCTCGTCGAGGCGCTCGATCAGGTCGGCGACCAGAATCTCGGGGTCCGCGCTCGCAGCGGTGAGCGGGACCGCCGTGCAGCGAACCGAGCTGGGACCGAACGGCTCGATGCTGAAACCGCATCGTGAGAAAAAGTCATGTTCGTCTGCAACTCGCGACGCCCGATCGGGTCCGCACTCCACCACCACGGGCATCAGGAGCAGTTGCGAGTCGGACGCCTCGGGCAGTTCCTCGCGCCAGCGTCCCAGCAGCTCGGTGTACAGCACCTTCTCGTGGGCTGCATGGGGATCGACCAGGACGACGGTGTCGCCGGCTGTGGCGACCAGGAACCCGCTCCCCGCCTGGCCGAGCGCGAACATCGCCGGGAGGGTTCCGTGACCGTTCGGCGTGGCCATTGCCGAGCCAGGGCGGCCCGCGGGCGTAGCGATGGAGCCGTCAACCGGGTTCGACAGGGGTGGGATCGGCCGTCCGACGACGTCGAGGCCCGCATCGTCGAGTCCGCGCGCTCCGATGACGAAGCCGCCGTCGCGGACCGCGAGCACGCCGTTTTCGAAGTCGCCGTCGCGGATCCTGAGCGCAGCGATGGCGAATCCGTCGGGGAGATCGGGTACTCCGTGGGCGAACCCGGCGGGCGCGTGGCCTCCGGCTCCGAGGGCCGGCGCGGCGCGCAACGCTGCCCAGCAGGCCCGTTGCACGGCGCTGAAGACGGCGCGCTCGTCGCTGAATCGCACCTCGCGTTTGGCCGGATGCACGTTCACGTCGAGCGTCTCCCCGGGCACCTCGACGGTCACCACGCCATAGCCGTGCCGTCCTCCGGGGATCAGCCCTCGGTACGACTCATCGACGGCGGTGAGCAACGCCCGGTTGTGCACCAGGCGGTGGTTGACGATGACGACGATCCCGCTGCGTGACGCCCGATGCACGTGTGGAGATGAGATCGCTCCACCGATGGCGATC
Source organism: Candidatus Dormiibacterota bacterium (assembly GCA_003162415.1). Classification (GTDB taxonomy): domain Bacteria; phylum Chloroflexota; class Dormibacteria; order Aeolococcales; family Aeolococcaceae; genus Palsa-851. The sequence continues at coordinate 123,748 of PMOL01000013.1, read as the reverse complement.
GCCCCGGGCGCGTCCACACCGAGCAGGTCTCGCTCGGCGCGCGCGCCGATAACCGCTCGAATCGCGTCGCGGAGCGTTCCCCCGGTCGTGCGCAGCACCATGCGGCCGTCGTTGGTGCAGGTGAACGCCACGTCCGGATGCGTGAGGGCGAGATCGGATGCGACGCGCACCGCGGCGCTCGCCTCGGTCGCGACCGAGCGCAGGAATCGAAGCCGTGCAGGCGAGGCGGCGAACAGCTCGCAGACTTCGACCCGCGTTCCCGGACCGCTCGCCGCCGCTGCGCGCGACAGGACCTCACCGTTGCGAACGTGGAGGGTCGCGCCACCCACGGCGCCACGAGTGCACGTCGTGAGTCGCAGCTCCGAGACCGCCGCGATGCTCGCCAGCGCCTCCCCGCGGAAACCCAGCGTGGCAACGCGCGCGATGTCACCGGCGACGGAGATCTTGGAGGTCGCGTGGCGCTCGACCGCGAGCTCAAGGTCGTCCTCCGCAATACCGGACCCGTCGTCCACCACCGCGATGCGCACCAGGCCTCCCCCTTCGATGGCGACATCGATGCGGCGCGCACCGGCGTCGAGCGCGTTCTCCACCAGCTCCTTGAGCACCGAGGCCGGTCGTTCGATGACCTCGCCCGCGGCGATGGCGTCGGCGACCACCTGCGGCAACCTCCGAATCGGGGCGGCGGCGATCACCCTGACGCTCTCTCGTGCAGTTCAGCGAGCTTGTTGAGCGCCGCGATCGGCGTCATGCCGTCGATGTCGAGCGAGGCAAGCTCGGACATCACCGGATCCGGTGCGGGATCGCTGATCGAGAGGGTCAGCTGGTCGGAGCCGTGCTCGCCGTTGCCGCCGAGAGGCCGGTCCCGCTCCTGCGCGGCGAGCAGCTGGCGGGCGCGCACCAGCACGCCACCCGGGATCCCGGCGAGCTTGGCGACATGGACGCCGTAGGAACGATCGGCACCCCCCGGGACGATGCGGTGCAGGAATGTGATGTCGGAGCCTTGCTCCACCACCTCGACGCGCGCATTGCGAACCCGCGGCAGGTGGGTCGCGAGCACCGTGAGCTCGTGAAAATGGGTCGCGAAGAGCGTGCGGCAGTTCAACTGCGGCGCGTCGTGCAGATACTCGACGACCGCCTGCGCGATGCTGACGCCGTCATAGGTCGAGGTGCCGCGACCTATCTCGTCGAGGATCACCAGGCTGCGCTCGGTCGCCTGGCGGAGGATCGCGGCAGTTTCTGCCATCTCCACCATGAACGTCGAGAGCCCGCCGCTCAGGTCGTCGTGCGCGCCGATACGGGTGAAGATCCGATCGCACACGCCGATGGTCGCCTCGGTCGCGGGGACATACGACCCGATTTGAGCGAGCAGCACAATGCTCGCCGCCTGGCGAAGGTAGGTGGATTTGCCCGCCATGTTCGGGCCGGTGAGCACGACGATGCGCGCGTCGTCGTCGAGGTTCACATCGTTGGGAACGAACCGCCCCGGTCCGAGCGTGCGCTCCACGAGGGGATGGCGCCCTCCGATGATGCGCAGCGTCGTCGAGGCGTCGATCGCCGGGCGCACCCAGTGCTCTTCTTCAGCGACAGTGGCCAGCGACTGCGCCACGTCGAGGGTCGCCGCTGCCGCGGCGGCGTCAGCGAGGGCCCGGGCATGGATCGCCACGTCCGCGTCCGCGCCGGCGAGCAACTCCTGTTCACGCGCGACGGCGCGCTCACGAGCGTGGAGCACGATTGCCTCATGCTCCTTGAGGTCGGGCGTTACGAAGCGCTCGGCGCCGGCGAGGGTCTGCTTGCGTGCGTAGTCGTCCGGGACGCGATCGCGATGCGCATTGGGGACTTCGATGAAGTATCCGAAGACCCGGTTGTAGCCGACACGCAGCGATCGAATGCCGGTGCGCTCACGTTCGCTCGTCTCCAGCGCGGCAAGGTAGGTGCGGGCGGTGCTCCCGGCGGCGCGAAGGTTGTCGAGGTCGGAATCCGCGCCGGGTCGGATGGCGCCGCCGTCGCTCGCGCTCGGCGGAAGCTCGTCGCACAGCAAGGCGTCGAGACGCTCGCGCAGGCCGTCGGGCGCGCGGCAGCCCTCGGCTGCGTGACTGATCTCGGCACCCGCTGTGATCGCCCGAGCTGCCATACCGGTGGCGTCGAGCGCCGCGCAGGTGTCACGCACGGCGCCGAGGTCGCGCGGTGCTGCCATCCCCTGCACGCATCGCGCGACCAGTCGCTCGAGGTCGCGCATCCCGGCGAGCGCTTCGCGAAGGTGGCGCCGGCCGTCACGGTCATCGAGCAGAGCCTGGATCGAGTCGAGGCGTTCCTCGATCGGGTCAACCCCCGTGAGCGGCTCCTGGAGACGCGCCCGGAGCAGGCGTGTCCCCATCGGTGTCCGCGTGGCGTCGAGGAGTTGCAGCAGTGAGGTTCCGCGCTCGCCGAGGCGAGTGAACAGCTCGAGATTGGCGCGGGTATGTGCATCCAGGCGCATCGCGCCTTCCGGCGTGCGGATCGCGATGCGGAGCAACTCCTGGCTGATGACGATGTGCGCTCGCTCGCAGTACGCGAGCACGGCACCCGCGGCGCGAAGTGCTGCCGGCAACGCCGCCACGCCCAGGCCGTCGAGCGACGCGGCCCCGGTCGCGCGACGCATGCGCTCCTCCGCGCGGGTCGTGTCGAACACCGCAGCGGCGAGCGGCGTCAGCGGCGCGAGGGCCACGAGCGCAGGAGGGATCGGCGTCGTGTCCTCGACGAGCAGTTCGCTCGCGTCGAGCCGCGCCAGCTCGTCGGCGACGACTGCGCTGCCGAGGTCGCCGTCGACCTCGAAGAGCTCCAGGTGCTGGGTGTTGGGATCGAACGCTGCGATGCCGACCCGGCCGTGCGACCCGAAGAGTGCGATGCAGCGCGACACCGCCGATGGTTCGAGCAAATCCGCCTCGACGACCATGCCCGGGCTGAGCACACGGGTGACGGCGCGGCGGACCAGACGGCCGGAGACGACCTCACCCACCTGGTCCCAGATGGCGACCCGCCGGCCGGCATCGAGCAGCTTGCGAATGTGCTGGCTGATCGCCTGGTGGGGCACGCCGCACATGGGCAGCCGCCCGGCGGCGCCAAAGCCTCTGCCGGTGAGCTGCACTCCGAGAATCGGCGCCGCGACCTCGGCGTCGTCGCCGAACATCTCAAAGAAGTCGCCGAGCCGGGCGAGGACGATTGCGTCCGGATGCTCGGCCTTCACGGCGCGATACTCGCGCAGGATTGGTGTGTCGCCGGCCGTCTCGAGGTCGAGCGTTGTGTGAGGCGCCTCAGGCACCGCCGCGATGAGGTGCGGAGCCCGAATCTTCGAGCTCGTTCTCACGCCGCCGCGCAGACCGGCTGAACGTGCAACTGGAACGCGTTCGCCGCGACCACCTCCGCGGTATGCAACTCTCCCGGCTCCGCAGCTCCGGCCGGGAGCCACGCCACCTTGTTCTCTCGGGTGCGACCGTACGGCCTTGCATCTTCGGCGATGCCGTCGACGAGGATCTCCACGGTGGAGCCGACGTAGAGCGCGTTGCGTGTGGCGGCGATCTCCCGCTGCATGGCGAGCAGGTGATTGAGCCGCGCCTTCTTTTCGTGCAGTGGCACATCGTCCTCTCTACGGGCCGCGGCGGTCCCGGGGCGGACGGAGTACGCAGCGAGGTGCACAGTATCGAAACGCAATTCGCGCATCAAGGATTCGGTGCCGGCAAACTCCGATTCGGTCTCGCCGCAGAACCCGACGATGATGTCGGTGCTCAGGGCGAGGCGCGGACCGACGGTCTCGATCGCCGCCTCGATCTTGGCGCGATATTCATCGACCGTATACAGCCGGCGCATACGCCGGAGCAGGTCGTTGTCGCCGGCCTGCACCGGGAGGTGGAGCTGCTCGCACACCGTCGGAAGGTCGCGCATGGCAGCGAAGAGGTCGGGGACGGCGTTGCGAGGATGGCTGGTCAGGAAGCGCAAGCGCCACAGGCCGGGGACGGCATCAACCGCGGCGAGCAGTTCGGGAAGGCGGGCGCGATGCTCCTGGTCGTGGTACGAGTTCACATTCTGTCCGAGGAGCGTGACCTCTCGCACCCCCTGGGCCACGAGGCGCTCGACATGCTCCACGACCTCCGGGAGCGGCCGACTCAGTTCGCGGCCGCGAACGAAGGGCACGATGCAGTACGTGCACATCTCGTTGCAGCCACCCATGACGGCAACGTAGGCGCTGAGCCGGTCCGAAGCGGGCACGATGACGGGCCCGTCGAGGTTGGGAGCGTGGAGCGCCTGGAGCTTGGCGAGGAAGCCGTCGGGTTCACGGACGTCGAAGACGTAGTCGAGCTCGGGCAGCCGATCGAGGAGCGCCTCCCCGTGCTCGACGGCCATGCAGCCGGTGAGCGCGATCGCCCGTCCCGGACGCGCGCGCTTCCAGGGAATCAGCTCGCGAAACTTCCCGAAGACCTTCTGCTCGGCGTTGGCTCGCACCGTGCAGGTGATCAGCACGGCGATGTCGGAGTCATGGAGCGCGGTTTCGGGGATGCAGCCGATGTCGGCGATATGAGCCGCCAGCTCCTCACGATCGGCGTCGTTCATCTGACAGCCGATGTGCCAGAGGTGGACGCGCGGCGCCCTCCCGAGCACCGGCACCTGCGGTTCGCGGCGAGGAGCGCGCGTGATCAGCGGGAGCGGCCGGAAACCACGAGCCGAGTCACTGAGGATGGGTACCTGGGGCATCGGTCGAAGCCTAGCAGTGTGCTCCGGCACCCATCGGGCGCCACGGGCCGAGGCTAGCGGACTTCGACGACCAGGCGGATTCCGGTTCGCTCCTCTCCGTCGATGGAGATGTCGATGAACGACGGAATGCAAACCAGATCGAGCCCGCCGGGCGCAACGTAGCCCCGCGAGATGGCGATCGCCTTGATCGCCTGGTTGATGGCCCCGGCGCCGATCGCCTGAACCTCGACCCTCTTCTGCGTGCGCACGACGCCGGCGATTGCGCCGGCGACCGCAACCGGCTTGCTGGTTGCTGAGACTTTGAGGATTTCCAATGGGGATGTCACGCCGGGGGCGTTATGTGAGGGCGATGAGTAGGACGTCGTCATTATCGGCCGCGATTGTCGCCTCCCGCAGCGCGCAATACCGGCGAGCGCGATGCAATCGTTACTTCGCGTACTCCACGCTGCGGGTCTCGCGGAGCACCACCACCTTGACGCGGCCGCTGTAGCTCCCCTCCCCATGGAGGCGTTTGGCGATCTGCCGGGCCATGATCTGCGCCTCGTCGTCGCTGATCTCGTCCGGTTTGACGAGAACCCGCAGCTCCTTGCCGGCGAGCACGGCGAAGCTTCGCTCAACACCGCGGAACTCGTTGGCGATCGCCTCGATGCGTTCGAGGCGCTTGATCGTCGAGGCGAGTGATTCCCTCCGTGCACCCGGCCGCGCGGCGCTGATGGCGTCGGCGGTCATGAGGATCGCCGCGGCAGGCGAGCGCGGCTCCTCATCGTAGTGATGCGAGCGGACCGCCTGGACGACCGCGGCGGGGCGGCCGAGCCGGGCCAGGATCTCACCACCGATGATCGCGTGGGGGCCGTCCACGTCGTGCTCCACCGCCTTGCCGATGTCGTGGAAGAGCGCCGCCTCCTTGGCGACCTGCTCGTCGAAACCGATCTCCGCCGCGATCATGCCGGCGATCGCGGCGGTGTCCTGGCTGTGCGAGAGCACGTTGTGGCCGTACGAGTTGCGATAGCGCAGCGTGCCGAGCAAGCGCGCGAGCTCGGGATGGACGTTGGTGAGCCCGATGTCCTGGCAGGCCTGCTCGCCTTCGTGCTTGATCTGCTGCGCCAGCTCGTTGCGGGCCTTGACCACCATCTCCTCGATACGAGCCGGGTGGATGCGCCCGTCGCTGAAGAGGCGTTCGAGGGTTGCCCGGGCGACCTCGCGACGCACCGGGTCGAAGGAGCTGAGCACGATCGCCTCGGGGGTGTCGTCGACGATGACGTCGACGCCGGTCGCCGCCTCCAGCGCGCGGATGTTGCGGCCCTCACGCCCGATGATGCGGCCCTTGAGCTCGTCCGACGGCAGGTGGACGACGGTGACCGAGGCCTCGCCGCTCTGCTCGGAGGCCTGGCGCTGCATGGCCGCGATGAGAATCTCCCGGCTGCGTTCGGCAGCCTCCTCGCGGACCTGGGTCTCGGCCTGTCGGATGCGATCGGCGATCTCCGGGACCAGGTCGCCTTCGACGCTGTGCATGACCTCGACGCGGGCTTCCTGTTCGGAGAGCGCGGCGACGCGTTCGAGCTCCCTGGTGATCAGGGCCCGCTCATCCTCGACGGTCTGGCGCAGGGTCTCGATCTCGCCTTCGCGACGGGTCAGCCGTTGCTCATTGGAGTCGAGTTCGCGGAGGCGCCGCTCGAGGCCCTCCTCCCGTTGATTGGTCCGCTGTTCGAGCCGCGCGATCTCTGCCCGCCGCTCACGGACCTCCGCTTCCGCCTCGTCGCGGCGTCGTGCCGCCTCTTCCTTGGCGGCCAGGAGAACCGACTTCGCCTCATGCTCGGTCGCGCGGACCTGCTCGAGACGGCGTTCGGCATCCGCGTCGTGCGTCACCCGGCTTTGCGCCACGGTTCTGCGCGCGTACAGGACAGCTACAACCGCAAATGCGGCCGCAACAATCACCAGCCCTGCCAGGGCGAGGATCTCGATGCCGATTGGATGGAACCTCGGGGGTCGGGCGCGATGCGCCCTGCGTGGACTGCCCCACGTCGAGAAGGGAACCGGGGCGAGACCCACAGCGTCTCGATGATCCGGTCGGGGCCGGCCCGCGTCTGGCCGGTCGTTCACAACGGAAGACATTTCCATTGTACGAGCCAAAGGGGTCACTCGCATGTTTCGATGAATGACATGTGGCCGGGCTACCCTTAGAGCTGTGACCGACCGGGAGGTCGCCAGCGTGCTCGAGGCACCCGGCGATGATGAATTTCGCCACGCCGCTCCGCATGCGATCGGAGCCTTGCTGATTGCCAGCGGGCTGCTGCGAGTCGGTGCGGTCGGCGTTGGCGTGGCCCTGCAGTTCCGGATCAGCGACCTCGCTCATGGCTCGCCCAGCGGCGTCGCCATCGGCCTGATCGGGGGCGCCCAGGCCGCGACCGAGATGGTGTTCGCCCCGATCCTGGCGCGCTATGCGGATAAATTCGGCCGGCGGCGCTTTCTGGTGGCCGGCCCGGTGGTCTGCGTCGTGGCCGTGCTGCTGGTGGCGCTCGGAGTGCGCCCCGCACAACTCGGCGGTGCGCGCCTGCTGGAGGGTCTTGGCGCCGCTGCGTTCGTCCCCGTTGCACTGGGCACGGTCGCGGCGGCGACGTCCGGCGATCGGCGCCGCCGTGCCGGTGCGAGCGGCGCGTTCGAGGCGTCGACGCTCATCGGGTATGCGGGAGGGTTCGGGCTTGGATCGGTCGCGTACTTCGGCCTGCATCGCTGGGCATTTGTGCTGCTCGCCGGGCTCTATGCCCTGGCGGCGATCGTCTGCCTCATCTTCGTGCCGCGGGTTCCCCCACTCCCGGTCCACTCGCTGCGAGTCGTCTTCCGGGCTGCGGTCGGGCCCGGACCGATGCGCGCCTTCCTACCTTCGTGGATCATGTCGTTCGCGCTGATCGGGGCGTTTGTCGCCAACCTGCCCTCGTTGCTCCGCCACAAGGCGGTGGGGTCGCAATCGCTGATGCATCACTTCGATATACGTGTGATCGGCCTGTTCCTGATTGCGTGGGTCGCGATCTTCCTGGTCGGCATCATCCTGTGGACGCCGTTCGTCGCGCGCCTCGGCCCCGCGGTCGTGATGCGCAGGGCCGTCCCCGGCGCGTGGCTCACCATGATCGCGCTGCTCGCGATCAACCATCTCCCGTTCATCGGGATGCTGGTGGTGCTGCCGTTGCTCGTGATCGGCATCCTCTGGCTGGCGGGCTTCGGGCCCGCCGCGGTCACCTACCTCGCGGACTGCTCTGAGAGCCTGAGCGCCGATCGATCAGCGCTCATGTCCTTCTACACGGTGGCCCTCGCCGGCGGCGGTGCGATCGGCGCCGTGATCGGCGGTTTTGCCGCCCATCTTCTGTACATCGACGGGCTCGTGATCCTCGGGCTGCTCCTCGCGACCGCGACCTACATCACGCTCGGCTCGGTGGTGCGATTCGATCGCGCCGCCAAGTCCGCAGCGCTGGTCTGAGCCCGGGTCGCTACCAGGCCCAGGCCTCGGGGGCGGTCCCGGGGCCGGGGAACATGGCGTCGAGCTCCTCGAGCGCCGCGGGGTCAAGGTGCACGTCCAGCGCGTGCAGGTTGCTCTCGAACTGCTCGATCGTGCGTGGCCCGACGATCGGACCGGTGACCCCGGGTTGCCGGAGCAGCCATGCGAGGCCGACGGCCGCCGGGTGCTCACCGAGCTTCGCGCAGAACGCCTCGTAGCGCTCGATGCTGTCGTGGTGCTCGGCGAGGAGCTTCTGGGTGACCTCTGACGCCGACCGGCCGGTGTCCCGCTGCTTGGCGAGGATGCCGCCCAGCAGCCCACGCATCAACGGGCTCCACGCGATGATGCCGACGCCGTAGTGCAGGGCCGCGGGGATCACCTCCTCCTCGACATGACGCTCGACAAGGTTGTACAGGCACTGCTCGCTGATGAGCCCGAGGAAATGCCGCGCCGTGGCCATCTCCTGGGCCTGTGCGATCGTCCAGCCCGCGAAGTTCGAGGAGCCGACGTAGACGATCTTTCCCTGCTGTACCAGCACCTCCATCGCCTCCCAGATCTCGTCGAACGGCGTGCTCCTGTCGACGTGGTGCATCTGATAGAGATCGATGTGGTCGGTCTGGAGGCGCCGGAGGGAGCCTTCGCAGGCATTGCGAATGTTGCGCGCGGACAGGAACGTGTCGTTGGGCCAGTCGCTCATCGACCCGTAGAGCTTGGTGGCTATCACCACCTTCTCGCGGCGTCCCCCACCCTGCGCGAACCACCTTCCGACGATCTGCTCGGTGATTCCCTCGCCTTTCTTCCACCCGTACACGTTGGCGGTGTCGAAGAAGTTGAGACCCGCATCGAGCGCGGCATCCATGATCCTGTGAGACGTGGCTTCGTCGGTCTCCGGACCGAAGTTCATGGTGCCGAGGCACAGGCGGCTGACCGACAAACCCGAGCGACCGAGGTGTGTGTATTCCATGCCCTGAGTCTGACAGTCAGGTCAATCCGCGCATCACCCTGGCTACCAGTGACGATGAGAATCCGCGCCGCTGCAGGGCCCCTGCCACCCGCATTCGTGCCCGGCGATCGCGAGCGTCCGTTGCGCCGGTACGCTCCCAGAGCCGCTGAGCCACAGCCAGCGCGGAGGCCTCCTCGGTGTCGTTCTGCCCGTCGAGCGCTTCGGTGATCAGCTCGGTGGCGACGCCCTTCGCCTTGAGGTCGGCAGCGACCCGGGCGCGACCATGTCCCGCTCGCCGGTGCCGCGCCGCCACCGACGCCGCCATCGCTGCGTCGTTGATGTACCCCGAGTCGGTGCAGCGCCGCACCGCCTCGTCGGCAGCTTCCGCGGTGTAGCCGCGGCGTTCCAGCTTGCGTTGCAACGCCGCCGCAGACTGGCCGGCACCACGGAGGATGCGCAACGCTGCATCCTCCGCGGCGTCAGCACTTTCAGGCGTCATGGGTGGAGTGGGTGCCCTCACGAGATCGCCGTGGTGCTGGTGGTTAGACGACTGGTGCCGGCACAGGCGGCAGCTCGCCGCTCAATTCGACAACGGCATCGTGGAGCACGGGCTGAGGCAGGGCGGCGATCCGCACCTTCGCCGCCACCTCCTCGAGGAGGTCGGGATTCTGGCGCAGGAAGTCGCGCACGTTCTCACGGCCCTGCCCGAGGCGCATGTCGCCGTAGGAAAACCACGCGCCACTCTTGTCGATGATGTGGGCGTCGATACCCATGTCGAGCACGCTCCCGGCGTACGAGATGCCCTCGTTGTAGAGGATATCGAACTCCGCGGAACGGAACGGTGGCGCCACCTTGTTCTTGACAACCTTGACCTTGACACGGCTGCCGACGACATCGAGGCCCTGCTTGATGGAGTCGATCTTGCGAATGTCCATGCGCACCGATGCGTAGAACTTCAGCGCGCGGCCACCGGAGGTGACCTCGGGGTTGCCGAACATCACACCGATCTTCTCGCGGAGCTGGTTGATGAAGATGACCGAAGTGTGGGAGCGGCTGATCGCGCCGGTGAGCTTGCGCATCGCCTGGGACATCAGGCGTGCCTGCAATCCGACGTGGCTGTCCCCCATCTCGCCGTCGATCTCCGCCTTTGGAACCAGGGCGGCGACCGAGTCGATCACGACCACGTCGACCGCACCGCTGCGCACCAGCACCTCCACGATCTCGAGCGCCTGCTCACCGGTATCGGGTTGCGAGATCAAGAGTTCCTCGGTGTTGACCCCGATGCGCGATGCGTACTGCGGATCGAGCGCGTGCTCAGCATCGATGAACGCCGCGACGCCACCGCGCCGCTGCGCCTCGGCGATGATGTGCAGCGTCAGCGTCGTCTTTCCAGACGACTCGGGGCCGTACACCTCGATGATCCGGCCGCGAGGAATGCCGCCGACGCCGAGCGCGATGTCGAGCGTCAGCGCACCCGTCGGGATGATGTCGATGTGCTGAGCATGTACGTCTCCGAGACGCATGATCGCTCCCTTTCCATGGGCTCGTTCGATCTGTCCGAGGGCTGTCTGCAGTGCCCGATCCCGCTCCGTCGTCACCGGCTCACTCCTGTCTTCACGCGGCGCTCGAGCACGCCGCCCGTTCACTTCCACGACCGGCTCGACAGTATCGATGGTACGACTTGCTAGTGTGTTCGTCAAAGCTGTACTCCAAGGGGTGGTTGGGATGGATTGGAGGTGCGGCTGGGGTGCCGTAGGGCATCGCGACGGGCGGCGCGTCCGGGCTCACCCGGTGGGGCGAACATTTGTACTGTACTCCGTTGGTGCGGACGTGACAAGCCCGAAGTCGGGCCGCGGCGAACCGCTCGCAGCGCGGGGTGATCACGGTGTTTCAACGGCGGCAGACGCGGCGCCTGGCATCGCGCGGACGACCTCTCGACACAGATGCAGCGCAGCCTGGACGGCATGCGCGCGATTCAGTTCGCGCCCGCGATCCTCATCGAGACGGATCCCTCGCACCGACTCCGGACCCGCGACCGCGACGAAGACGAGCCCGGCCGGCTTCTCATCGCTGGCGTCCGGTCCGGCAACGCCGGTGATGCCCACCCCAAGGTCGGCCTCGTATCGCCGGCGCACGCCGGCGGCCATCGCCTCGGCCACCTCCGGGCTGACCGCGCCGTGGGTCGCGAGCAGATGGCGGCCAACGCCGAGGTGCTCGGCTTTGACGTCGTCCGCATAGGCGATCACGCCACCGCGCACGTAGGCGGACGACCCCGCGACCGCGGTCAGCGCGGCGCCGAGCAGGCCGCCGGTGCACGACTCCGCGACCGCGATGGTCAGACCTGCCTCGGTGAGGTCGCGCCCGAGCGACACCGCATCCGGGAAGGCGACCTCGAGCGCCGGTAGACGATCGTCATCACCCTGGCTTGAGGTGTGCAGCGCGTCCATTGGTCAGCCTCCAGGGCGGAGCGAGCGCCAGACGCAGACCGGGCCCCGCCGCCTCACCGGTAGTTGGTGAACTGGAGGGGGACGTCGAGGTCGAGGTCGCGCAGCTGCTGGATCACGGCCTGCAACTCGTCCTTGTCCTTGCTCGTGACCCGCAGCTGATCCCCCTGGGTACGGACCTGCGCCTTGGGATGCTGCCCGCGGATCCGCTTGGTCAGGTCCCGTGCCAGCTCCTCGCCGATGCCCTTGCGGAGCTTGACGACCTGACGGACGTTCCCTTTCGCCGCCGCCTCCGGCTTCTGCGGATCGAGCACCTTGAGGTCGAGGCCGCGCCGGTGCGCCTTGCTCTGGAGGACGTCGATGATCGACTTGAGCTGGGCGTCGGTACCGGTGAGCAGCGTGATCGTCTCGTCCTCGAGCGTCATCTCGACATCGATGCCCTTGAAGTCGTACCGGGTGGTTATCTCCCGCCGTGCCTGGTCGACCGCGTTGACGAGCTCCTGGCGGTCGAACTCGCTGACGACGTCGAAGCTGTGGTCCTGAGGCATGACTGATGAGGATAGCGACACGCGCAACGGCACAGCGCCGGACCCCGATGGACCGCCCTGTTCGTCGAGCCGGAGCTCCCGGCTACTCGTCGCCGAGGTCGGCGAGCAGCTCGTCGACCTCGAACACGCTCATGAGCACGTCGCGGGACTTGCTGCCCTCGAACGGGCCGACCACCCCGTGCTCGGCAAGCTGGTCGATGAGGCGCGCTGCACGGGTATAACCGACGCTGAGCTTGCGCTGCAGCAGCGACGCGGCTGCGCGCCCTTCGGCCGCAACCGTGTGCGCCGCCTTGGCAAAAAGCGGGTCGCGCTTGGACGCATCACGTGCCCAGGACACCGTTGCCTCGACCGTGAAGATCTCTTCCTGGTAGTCGGGCTTCCCCTGCAGCTTCCAGTGGCCGATGAGCGCGTCGAGCTCGCGATCGCTCACGAATGCGCCCTGCAACCGGCGCGGCTTGCCCTCGTCGATGGGGAGATAGAGCATGTCGCCGCGACCGAGGAGCTTCTCCGCCCCCATCTCGTCGAGGATGACGCGAGAATCCACACCGCTCGAGACCGCGAACGCCACGCGGCTCGGGATGTTCGCCTTGATCAGGCCAGTGATGATGTCAGCCGACGGACGCTGCGTCGCGACGATGAGGTGGAGGCCCACGGCGCGCGCGAGCTGCGCGATCCGGCAGATCAGGTCCTCGATCTCCCCCGCCGCGACCATCATCAGGTCGGCGAGCTCGTCGATCACGATGACGATGTACGGCAGCGGCGCGACGCCAAGTCCCGGTGCCTTCTCGTTGAACGCCACGATGTTGCGGGCGGCGTGTGATGCGAACAGCTTGTACCGCTCCTCCATCTCCTTGACGGCCCATCGCAGCGATGCGACGGCGGCCTCGGGCTCTACCACGACCGGGACGAGGAGATGCGGCAGGTCGGCAAAGTTGGAGAGCTCGACCCGCTTGGGGTCGATGAGGATCATCTTGAGTTGTGCCGGGGTGGCCTGAAGCAGGAAGCCGCCGAGCACCGCGTTGATGCACACCGATTTCCCGCTGCCGGTCGCGCCGGCGATGAGCAGGTGCGGCATGCGGGTAAGATCGCCGATCACCGGATGTCCGCTGACGTCGGCACCGAGGGCAACGCTCAGCTTGTGGCGTCGATCGGTGAACGCGGGCGACTCGATGGTCTCCTTGAGGCTCACCAGCTGTGCCGCCTTGTTGGGCACCTCGATGCCGATCGCGGATTTGCCCGGAATGAACGGCTGGATACGGATGGGCGCAGCCAGCGCGAGCGCAAGGTCGGTCTGGTACCCGAGGATGCGACGCACCGGCACGCCGACGGCGGGCTGAAGCTCGTACTGCGTGACCGTCGGCCCGCTGTTCGCGCCGACGATCCGCGTCTCGATGCCGAACGACTGCAGGGTGCTCACGATCTTGTCACCTGTGGCACGAACTTCGGCGGCAAGGCGCTCGCGCTTGCCGGTGATCGTGTCGAGCAGCTCGGGGGTCGGCAGCACCCAGACCTTCTCCGGCTCGTCGCTGATCATCACGGCGTGGCCGATGCCGACCTCGGGGACCGACCCGATCAGGACCGGCGCGTCCCCGGGCGCCGCAGAAACACCCTCGAACTCGCGCGTGAAGCCGTGCTCGCCGAGGTCCTCGCCGGTCGCCTGTGGCTCTTCCGGATCGAGGAAGGCGGTCGGCGGCGCCGCAGCCTTGGGCGGATCGAAGGGCAGCACCATGGGAACGCCCGTCAGCTCTTTGGACGGCTCCGGCGCCGGCGTCGGGAAGACGCGCGCGCGTCCACCGGAGACGTTCGCGGCGCGATCGCGCCGCAGCCCGTCTCCTTCGGCAGCGAACCAGCGGCCGAGCGCCCGGACCACCGTCCCGGTGCGCAGGTCGGTGGCCAGGATCACGCCGAGCATGGTCACGACGATGAGCGCCGCGCCCGCCCCGGCACCACCGAGAACGCGCTGCACGCCCGAGCCGATCCAGCTCCCCAGGGCGCCCGCGTCGCCGCCGACCATCCCGATCAAGCCCAGCAGCGCGAGCATCGCGATGGCGCTGCCCAGCGCGGCGAGGGTTCCCGCCCGCCATTCGGGGGTCATGCACAGCCGCGTCCCGGTCAGGACGAGGCCGGCGACGCCAAGCCAGGCTCCAACCCCGAAGGCGCCGAAGAGCCCGTCGTGCACCGGTCCGGCGACCGCTCCACCGCCGGGAAGGATGAGCACCGCGGCGAGGATCACCCCGGCGCCGATCGCTCCGATCCCGGTCAGCTCACGGCGCAGGTCGCGATGCAGCAGCGGCGTTCGGGACGGCGCGCGCGACCGGGAACGCGCGGACGCACGTCGTGACGGCGTGCGCTTGCGTGTGGGGCGGGTTGGGGCGGAGCGAGCCATATCGTGAACTCGATGTGGAACGTGTGGAAGACGGGCTACCGGGGCCCCTGGATCGGGCCCGATGCTATCAGCAAATCGACCTCCGCAAATGCGGCCGCGGTACCGGGGCGACCGCGTCGGCCACGCTGAGCACGGCGAACATCCGTGCCCATACTACACGAATGTGTTGTCGTGGGGACTTGCTTTCGGCCTCAGACCTCGGTGACCAGGGGCAGGATCAGGGGCCGGCGCTTGGTCTTCTTGTAGAGGAAGCGCGAGAGTCCCTCGTGGATCGCCCCCTGCCAGGCGTTGTACCCGGCGTCGGGGGTGAGCCGCGAGACGAGCGACAGGACGTGCTCTCGTGCCTCGTCGAAGAGCGCGTCGGCATCGTCCGCGACGAACCCGCGGGACACCAGGTCGGGGCCTCCGACCACCGCGCCGCTGGATCGTTCGACCGTCACCACCACCAGGATCACGCCGTCCTGGGCGAGCTGCTGCCGGTCACGGAAGACGACGTCCCCGGCCTCCTCGATGCTGAGCCCGTCGACGTAGACATACCCAGTTCGCACCCGCTCGCCGGTGGGCCGGACGCCATGCTCGTCGAGCGCGATGACCGTGCCGTTGTCGATGGCGAGGACCCGCTCCGCGGGGATGCCGACAGAACGAGCCAGGGCGGCATGGAGGGCGAGATGGCGGTACTCCCCGTGCACGGGGATGAAATACCGCGGTCGCGTCAGCGTGAGCAGCAGCTTGAGCTCCTCGCGGCTGGCGTGCCCGGAGGCGTGCACCCCATGTCGCGAGGAGTTGAAGACGCGTGCGCCGCGCCGGTACAAGTTGTTGATCGTCCGGTGCACCGACTCCTCGTTTCCTGGAATCGGGTTCGCGCTGATGATCACGGTGTCGGCTTCGCGCAGGCTGACCATGCGGTGCTCGCCCGCGGCGATGCGCACCAGCGCCGACAGCGGCTCCCCCTGCGCGCCGGTGCAGAGAATGGCGAGCTCGTTGTCGGGAAGGCGTTCGTGCTCCTTCGGATTGACGAACATCCCGGGCGGTACGTGCAGATATCCGAGCTCCTCGGCCACCTTGATGTTCTTGAGCATCGAACGGCCGACGATGAAGCAGCGCCGTCCACACGCCTGTGCGGCGTTGATCGCCTGCTGCAGGCGTGAGATGTTGGAGGCGAACGTCGCCATCAGGATCCGGCCCTCCGCCGCGGCGAAGATGGGCGCGAGCCCTTCGCCGACGCTGCGCTCGCTTGGGGTCGTGCCCTCCTGCTCCGCGTTGGTACTGTCGCTCATGAGCAGGAGCACACCTTCGTCGCCGATGCGAGCCAGTCGTGCAAGGTCGGGCGGCTCACCGTGCACCGGAGTGGTATCGATCTTGAAGTCGCCCGAGTGAACGATGACGCCGACGGGGGTTCGCACCACGAGCGCGCACGCGTCAGGGATCGAGTGGGTCGCGTGCACCCATTCGACTTCGAAGCAGCCCAGCGTGCGCGTATCGCCGGGGCGCACCGTGTGCAGCTCGGTGGTCTCGATGAGCCCGTGCTCACGCAGCTTGTTGCGCAGGAATCCGAGCGTCAGCGCGGTGCCGTAAACGGGCACGGGGAGGCGCGGCAGCACGTATGGGAGCGCACCGATATGGTCCTCGTGACCGTGGGTTAGCACGATGCCGCGGATGTTGCCGACGCGCTCCTGCAACCATGCGATGTCCGGGATCACCAGGTCGACGCCGAGCATCTCCTGTTCGGGGAACATCAATCCGGTGTCGATGACCACGATGTCCTCGCCGAAGCTGAGCGCCATCATGTTGCGACCGATCTCGCCGAGCCCGCCGAGAGGGATCAGCGTCAGCTGCGCCGACCCGAGCGCCTCGCTCAAAAGAGATCCATCTGATCACCGCCGGCTGCGGCGGCGACCAGATCCATCTGATCACCGCCGGCTGCGGCGGCGACCTTGCGCAGGTCGGACGCGGAAGCCCCTCCGGCGCGCCGGGCTCGCGTTGCTTCGGCATCGGCCAGGTAGCCGCGGACACGCCGCATGTCCGCCTCGAGCGTCTCCTTGAGACCACCGTTGTAGAGCGCGGCCGCAGGGTGAAATAGGGGGACGTACACGCGATCGTCGCGACGGACACGCTCGCCGTGGAGACGCGAGATGCCCCCGGCGCCGGGAAGGAGACGCTGCAGCGCGTGCCGTCCGAGCAGGAGGATGACGTCCGGCCGCAGGAGCCCGATCTGCTCATCGAGGTAGTGGCTGCAGGCCTCGACCTCGAGCGGTTCGGGATCGCGATTCCGGGGGGGCCGGCACTTCACGATGTTCGTGATGTAGATGTCGCGCCGATCCAGCCCGACCGACTCCAGCAGGCTGGTCAGCAGGCGGCCGGCCGCGCCGACAAAGGGTTTGCCCTCCCGATCCTCGTTCTCGCCCGGGGCCTCCCCGACCGCCATCACCCGCGCGGTCGCCGGGCCGTACCCGGGAACCGCCTGGATGCGCGTGAGGTGCAACGGGCATGCGGTGCACTTGCGCACCCGTCCGTGGAGCTCGAGGACCTCTTCGGTCGTCGCCACCATTGGCGGAGTTTAGAGCACGACGCCAGGCGTCTTCGGGCGATTCATGCGGTGCGTCAGCGGTCGCGGAGCAGCAGCTCCGCAACTTGCACGGCATTGGTCGCGGCACCCTTGCGCAGGTTGTCGGCGCTGAAGAAGAGCGCGATGCCGTTCTCGGTCCCGGCATCGCGGCGGACCCGGCCCACCTGGACGTCATCGGTGCCGGCGACCGCCCGGGGCATCGGGTATCGCTGTGAGGCGGGATCGTCGATGACCACGATTCCCGGGGACTCGCGCAGCAGCGAGCGCACGTCGTCGGGGTCCGCGTCGGCGTCGAGCTCCACCCACACGGCGGCACTGTGTCCGACCGTCACCGGCACCCGAACCGTGGTGACGCTCATGCGCAGGTCGGGTGCATCGAGCACGCGGCGCGTCTCGGCGATCACCTTGACCTCCTCCTCGGTGTCGGCACCCTGCATTGCCCACCCCCCGGGGACCACGTTGTCGTGGAGGACGTGCGGGTACACGGTCGCGGTCGGCATGGTGCGCGCCGCGTCGTCGCGGGTCTGCGCCTCGAGCTCATCAGCAAGGCCGAGGCCCGCCCCCGTGGCGGCCTGGTAGGTCGCCGCGGTCACGTGGCGCAGGCCGTAGGCGCGCTGCAGCGGCGCGAGCACGATGCTCAGCGGGATGGCCACGCAGTTAGGATTGGCCACGATGCCTCGATGCCTGCCGAGCTGCTCGGCATTCACCTCGGGGACGACCAGCGGGACTGCCGGATCCATCCGGTAGGCGCTCGACTTGTCGACCGCGACGCCGCCGGCGTCGGCGACCCCGGGGGCATGGCGCCGCGATGTCCCTGCACCCGCTGCGAAGAACACGATGTCGGCGCCGCCGAGCGCATCACCGCTCAGCTCGCGCACGGCGACCTCACCAAGGTACGTGCTCATCCGACGGCCGGCACTTCGAGCGCTGGCATAGAGCTCGAGCGCGGACGCCGGAAACGCACGCTCACCGAGGATGCGCACGAGCGTGCCGCCGGCGGCGCCGGTGGCGCCGACGACGGCGATGGCCGGCCGGTCAGACCGCACCGGGTTGCTCGCTATGCGGGCCCGCCGGCGCCGTTTCCGCCGGCTTCGTGCTGCTGCTTGGAGAGATCGCGGATCGCCTCACGCCTCGAGAGGTTGACGCGGCCGCGATCGTCGACCTCGATGACCTTGACCATGATCTCGTCGCCGATGTTCACCACGTCCTCGACCTTGTCGACATGGTGTTCGGCGAGCTGACCGATCCTGACCAGACCCTCTTTCTTCGGCATGATCTCGACGAAGGCACCGAAGCCCATGAGGCGTGACACCTTGCCCTTGTAGATCTTGCCGATCTCGATGTCGTCGGTGAGGTCGTGGATCATCGCCACCGCCTGCTCGCGCGACGCCGCGTTGGCCGACGCGATGAACACGCGGCCATCGTCCTCGACGTCGATCTGGGCGCCTGTCTCCTCGACGATCTTGCGGATCATCTTGCCGCCGGGGCCGATGACGTCGCGGATCTTGTCGGGGTTGATGTTGATCACCTCGATGCGAGGTGCCCATGGGCTCAGCTCGGGCCGCGGCGCGGCAAGCACCTCGGTCATCTTGCCGAGGATGTGCATGCGGCCGACCCGAGCCTGCTCGAGTGCCCGCTCCATCAGGTCCCAGCTCAAGCCGCTGATCTTGCAGTCCATCTGCATCGCGGTGATCCCGGTCGCCGAGCCGGCGACCTTGAAGTCCATGTCGCCGAGCGCATCCTCCATGCCCTGGATGTCGCTGAGGATGGCTGCGTGCTCGGCACCTTCATCGGTGATGAGTCCCATCGCGATTCCCGCGACCGGCGCCACCAGAGGAACGCCCGCGTCCATGAGCGCTAGGCACGAGCCGCACACTGATGCCATCGACGTCGAGCCGTTGCTCGAGAGGATCTCACTGACGATGCGCACCACGTAGGGGAACTTCTCCTCTTCCGGCATCACGTTGTGCACCGCGCGCTCCGCAAGCGCGCCGTGGCCGATCTCGCGGCGGCCCGGGGAACGAAGGGGCCGCGCCTCCCCGACCGAGAACGGCGGGAAGTTGTAGTGGTGGAAGAAGCGCTTGAAGTTCTCGAGGCCGAGCCCGTCGATTTTCTGCTGATCCTGGCCGGAACCGATGGTGACCACCGAGAGCGCCTGCGTCTGTCCGCGCGTGAACAGCGCCGATCCGTGGGTGCGTGGAAGCACCCCGACCTCGCACCAGATGGGCCGGATCTCGTCGGTGCGGCGTCCGTCGGGGCGGATGCCTTCGTTGAGGATCGCGGCACGCACTGCCTTCTTGACCTCGGACTCGTAGGCTTTGCCGATGTCGGAACGGCCGTCGGGGAAGCGCTCCTCGAGTGCGGTCACGGACTCCTGCTGGAGCTGATCGAGCGCGGCTTCGCGTGACGCCTTGTCGGGGTTGCGCGCGGCGCTGCCGACGCGATCGGCGACGAACTCGTGCACCGCCGCGGTGATCTCCGGGGAGATCTTCTGCGACGGGTAGCTCATGGTCGGCTTGCCGATGGCGTCGTGGAGGCCCCGTTGGAACTCCACGAGCTTGCGGATCTCGCCATGGGCCATGCGCAGCGCGTCGAGCATGGTGTGCTCGGAGATCTGATGCGCTCCGGCCTCCACCATGACGATCGCATCCCACGTGCCCGCGACGATGAGGTCGAGCGCGGACTCGTTGATCTGCGTCAGGGTCGGATTGAGCATCAGCTGCCCGTCGAGCATGCCGACGCGAACGCACGCGACCGGTCCCGCATGGGGAATGCCGCTGATCTGCAGCGCGCACGAGGCGCCGGTGACCGCGAGCGTCGCCGGGTCCTGCTCCTGGTCGGTGCTGAGGACTGTGGCGACGATCTGGACGTCATTGCGGAAGTCCTTGGGGAAGAGGGGCCGCATCGGGCGGTCGATCATGCGGCTGGTGATCGTCGCGGCCTCGCTGGGCCGTCCTTCGCGCCGGGGGAACGATCCCGGGATCCGGCCGGCGGCGTAGAGCTTCTCCTCGTAGTCGCAGGTCAGCGGGAAGAAGTCGATGCCCTCTCGCGGCGCTTTCGACGCGACCGCGGTGACCAGCAATGCCGTGTCGCCGACGCGCAGCATCACCGCGCCGTTTGCCTGCTCCGCGATGTACCCGGTCTCGACGATCAGGCGCTTGCCGCAGTAGTCCGTTTCAAATGTTTTCTTGAGGTTGTCGGGGATGCCCACGCGTGTCTCCTGGTGGTGACCCGCGCCGGAAGACGTCCGCTTCGCCGCGCTCTACAGCGGTGAGGTGTTGGGGACTGGGCATCAGGCTGTACGGCTCGCGCTGCAGCTGCGGCACCGCTTCCTGATACGCGGACCCCAACGTCTCACCTGTGAGTGCGACGTCGCCGGAAGATGCCGGCACCGGGTCGGTTGATGGTGTGTGTTTTCTTGGGTCGTGTTTGTGGTCGCGACTGACACTATCGGCGCAGACCGAGGCGGCCGATCAGGGCGCGATAGCGCTCGACGTCAGTCCCCGACAGGTAGTCCAGCAACCGCCGGCGCTGGCCGACGAGCTTGAGCAACCCGCGCCGCGACGCATGGTCTTTGGGGTGATCGCGAAGGTGTTCGGTGAGCGAACTGATACGTTCAGACAGCACTGCCACCTGGACCTCCGTGGAGCCGGTGTCCGTGTCGTGGCGCCGATGCTCCGCGATTATCTCGGATTTGGATCTAACGATTGGCACGATTGTTCGCCGCAAGTCTAACAGGAGATCGTCGCCGAGCGGCCTGCCCCTTCGCTGCGCGTGATGCGGCGGCTGAAGCACAGCGCGGGACTTCGTCGACTGTCGGTTGAGTCACACCGGCTGCGCGAATCGCCGCACCACCGCACGGGTCTGCGCGATGTCGCGAGCCATCGCGACCTGGAGCGCCGGGATCGATGTGAATGCGCGCTCGGGACGGATCCGGCGTCGTAAAGCGAGCCGGACCTTGCGTCCGTAGAGGTCGCCGTCGTAATCCAGGACGTGGGCCTCGATGGTCACCGAACCGCCACCAAAGGTCGGCCGGGTGCCGATCCCGGTCGCAGCGGGTCGCCAGCCCTCGCCGAAGTCGAGCCATCCGGCATAGACGCCGGCTGCCGGGATGCAGCGCGACGGTTCGACGCCGAGATTGGCGGTCGGAACCCCGAGGCCCGCGCCGCGACCCTCGCCGCGTTCGACCACGCCCTCGAGCACGTAGGGGCGGCCGAGCATGGAAATTGCCTCCGCGAAGCTCCCTGCGGCGATCGCCTCCCGAACGCGCCCAGACGACACCGGCCGTCCGCCGCGCCTCACCGGCGCCACCGTGACCACCCTGAAGCCGTGCCTCCTGCCCAGACGTGCGAGGAACTCGAGGTTGCCTTCACGGCCGCGACCGAGCGCGAACCCAGGCCCGACGATGAGCCGGCGCATCCCGAGGCTCTCGATAAGCGTGGTGGCAAAGCGATCCGCGCTCCATGCGCTCAACTCGCGGGTGAACGGGACGACGACTACCCGCTCCGCGCCCGCCCGGCGCAGGAGCTCGATGCGGTCGTCGAGGCTGCAGAGCAGCGGAGGGCATCCCGAGGGATCGACGACGCAGCGCGGATGGGGATCGAAGGTGACCGCGACCGGGGTCATCGAGTGCCGCGCGGCGGCGGTGCGCACACGCTCAAGCAGACGCTGGTGACCGATGTGAAGGCCGTCGAAGCTCCCGATCGTCACCACCGACCCTGGGCTGCCCGCGTCCCGCGCGGGGAACTCATGGAGCAGTTCCATCGCGACGTCAGCCGGCCAGCACCTTGGTCGGCCGGAGCAGGCCCCCGTTGAGCTCTCCGATGCCGATCAGCTCGCCGGTGGGATCGTGCATCCGGCATTCGCCGGAGACGTCCGGCAGGATCGAGCGGGGAAGCCACACCGACTGGCCGCGCCGGATCTGCTGCACCTGCGCCGGCCCGAGGTTGACGAGCGGCAGATGCGCCACGGCGACCTCAGGTGGGAGGAGCGCCAGCCAGGGCTCGTCCATCGCCTCGAACTGGTCGAGCGTGATCGCCGACGCGAGCCCAAGGGTTCCGTAGCTGGTCCGGGCGAGCCAACCGAGCAGCCCGCCGGTGCCGAGGGCATCCCCGAGATCCGCTGCAAGCACGCGCATGTACGCGCCCTTGCCGCTCACCACGACGATCTCAGCCTCGGCGACGACGCCGGGGCGGAAATCGACCAGTTCCGCGGAGTAGATGGTCACCCGCCGAGCCTCGCGCACGACCTCCTGGCCCGCCCGCGCAAGTTCGTAGAGGTGCTTGCCCTCGTGCCTGACCGCCGAGTGCATCGGGGGAATCTGGTCGATCTCCCCGCTGAAGCGGGTCAGCTCCGAACGGATCTGGTCGGCGGTGAGTGCGCTCGCATCCGCCCCGGTCACGACCACGCCCTCGGTGTCGCAGGTGTCGCTCCGCTCGCCGAGGCGCACCACGCAGTGATACGTCTTGGGCTGAGCGTGGAAGTAGTCGACGAATCGGGTGCTGCGCCCGACGCAGATCGGGAGCAGACCGGTCGCCGTCGGATCGAGCGTTCCCGCATGGCCGACGCGGCGCTCCCCGAGGATGCGCCGGACTTGGCGGATGGCGTCGAACGACGTGATCCCCGCAGGTTTGTCGAGCGGGAGCACGCCTCCGCGGCGCGCGACAGCCGACCCGGACCGTGGGCCGGCGCCCGGTGCGGCGACGCCGGTCACCGGGTTGAGTCGATCAACCGGCGAGCCACCTCGAGCACTCTGCGCTCGGCGATGGGCAGCGGGTCCCCGAACTCGGCGCCGGCTGCGCGCCGGTGGCCTCCACCTCCGAACGGCGTGCAGACCTCGGTGGCGTCGATGGGCTCGCGGGTACGCACGCTGATCTTGCTGCGGTCGGCGGTGTGCTGCTTGAAGAGGATCGCGATCTGCATGGTATCGATGCTCTGGAGCGCGTCGATGATGCCCTCGGCGTCCTGCATGTCTGCGCCGGCGTGTTCGAGCATGGCGATGGTCACTTCGGACCAGAGCAGGCGTCCGTTCATCTCGGAGTGCATCTGAGCGATGGCAAGGCCTTCCAGGCGCACCTGCGCCAGGGAACGCGACTTGTAGCTCTTCAGGGCGACCCATCCGGGGTCGGCTCCGGCGGCGACCAGGGCGGCGGCCAGGCGGAGCGACTCCTCGGTGGTGTTCTCGTGCCGGAAGCCGCCGGTGTCCGTGAACAGCGCGGCGTACAGGTTGGTCGCGACCGCGGGGCTGATCGGAGCGCCCAGCTCGCGGAGCAGGCCGTAGATCACCTGACCGGTCGCGCTGGCCGCCGCGTCGACGAGGTTGATGGTGCCGAAGGCGGTGTTGCTGAGGTGGTGGTCGATATTGACCACGATGCTCGCGTGCTCGACCTCGGCACGGCGCTCGCCGAACCGCCCCAGCGTGGCGCAGTCGAAGGTGAACACCGTGTCGCCAAGCGGCGCCCCGCCGACCTCGACAGTCTCGAAACCGGGCAGGTACTCGAGCAGCCGGGGAAGCGGTTCGGGGACCACGACACGAACCCTCTGCCCGATGCTGCGCAGCGCAATCGCGAAGGCGAGCGCGGACCCGAGGCTGTCGGCGTCCGCGTCCTTGTGCGCAAGGCAGGTGACCTGATCGCTGGTTTGCACGATGGTGCGGATCGGGTCGACGACGTCCTCGAGACGCGGCCAGACAGCAGGGGCTGCAACGGTCACTCGGGAACCTCCACGACTGCCTCGTCGGGGCGTTCGCCGGCGAGGTCTCTGAGGAGCGCGCTCACCCGCACGCTGTAGGCGATCGATTCGTCGAGCTCGAAATGGAGCCGGGGGATGCTCCTCAGGTTCTCGAGCCGCCTGCCCAGTTGAGCACGAAGGTACCCCTCGGCGTGGCCGAGTGCGGCGACCACGTTCTGACGTTCGGCATCGTCACCGAGCGCGCTCACCGCCAGCCACGCCTCGCGCAGGTCCGGGCTCATCCGGACGCGCGAGATCGAGGCAAAACGGACCCTCGGGTCCTTGATCTCGGTCAGCATCATGGCCGAGATCTCCTCGCGAAGCTGCTCGCCCACCCGCTCGCGGCGCGGGCTGCGAGCTTCGGAGCGAAGCGTCATGCGTTCTGTTGCTCCATGGTGAACGCCTCGAGGATGTCGCCCTCATGGAAGTCGCTGAAATCGGCGAGGGTGATACCGCAATCGTAGCCATGGGTCACTTCGCGGACGTCGTCCTTGAAGCGCTTCAGCGCATCGATGCGGCTCTGCGCGATCTCCTTGCCGTCGCGGATGACCCGGCAGGTCGCGTTGCGCGTGATCCTGCCGTCGAGCACGTGGGAGCCCGCGATCGCCGGCTTGCCGTCGACCTGGTAGACGCGCCGGACCTCGGCGCGGCCCTGGGTGACCTCGATCATGGTCGGCTGGTAGAGGCCCTTGACGGCCTTCTCGATGTCGTCGGTCACCTGGTAGACGACGTCGTAGAAGCGAACATCGACCCCCTGCTCCTCGGCTGCCGCACGGGCATGATCGTCGGGCCGGACGTTGAAGCCGATGACGATGGCGTCGGTCACCGCGGCGAGGTTGACATCGGACTCGCTCACAGCCCCGACCCCTTCGCCGACGACCTTGATCTTGACCGTCGGGTCCTCGATCTGGGTCACCTGGCTGCGGAGCGCCTCGAGGGAGCCGTTGGCCTCGGCCTTGAGCACGAGGTTGAGCGACTTCATCTCGCCTTCGGAGATGTTCTGAGCGAGGTCCGCCAGGGTGATCCGGCGCACCGGCTGCGCCAGCCGTTGCTTCTCGGCGAAGCCACGCTGTTCGGCCTTGGCGCGAGCGCCGCGCTCGGTCTCGACGACCTCGAAGATCTCGCCGGCCATCAACACGTCGGAGAGCCCGGTGACCACGACGGGCGTGCTCGGCCCGGCTTCCTGGATGCGTTTGCCGGTGTCGTCGACCAGCGCGCGCACCTTGCCGAAAGCGGAGCCTGCAACGAGGTTGTCGCCGACGCGAAGTGTTCCGTTCTGGACCACCAGCGTGGCAATGGCCCCGCGACCGCGCTCCAGGTGCGAGTCGATCACCGTCCCCACGGCACGGCCGCTCGGATCTGCCTTCGGCTCGACCAGGATGTCGGAGACGGTCAGCACGCTTTCGAGCAGATCGTCGATGCCTTCACCGGTCCTGGCGCTGGTCCTCACGACCGGCACATCGCCGCCGTACGGCTGCTCGGCAACGACGCCGCGCTCGGCGAGTTGCTGGAGCGCGCGATCCGGGTTCACTCCGTCTTTGTCGATCTTGTTCATCGCCACGACGATGGGGACACCCGCGGCGTGGATGTGCTGGATGGCCTCCTCGGTCTGCGGCATGACCCCGTCATCGGCGGCGACGACGAGAATCGCGACGTCGGTCACGTCCGCTCCGCGGGCGCGCATCGCGGTGAACGCCGCATGGCCTGGGGTGTCGATGAAGGTGATCAGGCGGCCGTTGCGCTCGACCTGGTATGCGCTGATCACCTGGGTGATCCCGCCCGCCTCGCCGGCGGCAACCTTGGTCTTGCGGATGGCGTCGAGGAGCGATGTCTTGCCATGGTCGACATGGCCGAGCACCGCGACGATCGGCGGCCGGCTGACCAGCGTCCCCGGAGCGGCACTGGAGAGATCGATCAAGGGGTGCTTGCGCCGGCCTGAGCCTGGCGACGTGCCCTTTGCCTGCTCCGCGACCGATTCCTCGGATTCCGCCTCAAACCCGAAGTTGTCGGCGGCAAGCGCCGCGGTGTCGAAGTCCACCGTCGCGTTGAGCGCGGCCATCACGCCATTGCTCATCAGGTACTTGATCAGCTGAGGACCCGACACCTCGAGGCGTTCGGCGAGCTCAGCGACCGTGAGACCTGCCGGCAGGGTGACCTTCTTGACCGTTGCTATGTCGATTCCTCCGTAACGAGCTCCCGCAGCGCTGCGGCGAGGGTGGGCTCGTCGATTACATCATCCCCGACCCGAAGCGAGCGCGCCAGGGATCGGTGCCGCCGTGACTGGCGCAAACAGGTGATACCCGTTTCCCGGCAGAGATACGCGCCCCGGCCTGGCGAGCGGCCAGCCGGATCAAGGGTAACCCTCGCAGGGGCGCCGATGACCGCCAGCCGGGCCAATTCGCTCTTGGGCCGCACCTTCCTGCATCCGACGCAGGTCCGGAGCGGATCTGACGTGGTCACCCCGGTCAGACTTCGGCGGGCGCCGCGTCCTCGGACCCCCCCTCGGCGGGCACTTGGTCGGACTCTTCGGCGGATTCTTGGTCGGACTCCTGAGGCTCGTCGCCGCGGATGTCGATCCGCCAGCCGGTCAACCGCGCTGCGAGGCGGGCGTTCTCACCGCCCCGTCCGATCGCGAGCGAGAGCTGATCCGGGGCCACCGAGATGTGTGCGGTCCGCGATTCGAGGTCGAGGTCGACGCCCCTGGCCGCGGCGGGGATGAGCGAGTTCATGACGAATGTCCCGGGATCGGCGGACCACGCCACGATCTGCACCTGCTCCTCGCCGAGCTCGGAGGTGACCGCCCGCTGGCGCACGCCGTTTCTTCCGATGCACGCTCCCTGGGCGTCGACGTCGCCATCCGGCGCGTCGACGGCGACCTTGGTCCGGCGACCGGGGTCGCGGGCGATGGCGCGGATCACCACCTGGCCGGCCTGCAACTCCGGGACCTCCTGCTCCATGAGCCGCTGGACGAGCTGCGGATGGGAGCGCGATACCACCACGACCGCATCGGGTCCCTTGCGGCGGCCCTCCACGATCACCACCTTGATGTGATCTCGGATCGCGAGACGCTCGCCCGGGATCTGCTCCTCGGGCGGCAGCATCCCCGGGACGCCACCGGCGTCGACGTACCAGATGGTGCCCAGACGGCGCTCGACGATAGCGTCGCGAAGCACGCCGCGCTGGGTGGCCCCCTCGCCGAGGATCCGGCGCTGCTCGACGTTCGCCAGCCGCTCGGCGACGGCGGTGCGGGCGGCCGCTGCGGCCTGCCGGGGGAAGTCCGGGACGTCGATCTCGACCAGCTCCTCAATGCCCTCGTCGTCCAGGCGGTACACCACGAACGTGCCCGTGGAGAGGTTCACCCGAGCTCGGACGCGCGAATCGTCCTCGACGAGGCGGCGATAGGTGGTGACCACCCCCTGCTCCACCGCTCTCGCGATCTCCGCCTCGCTGAGCGGCGTCGCCGCCGCGAGGTCGCGGAGCGCAGTCAGGGTCACCGCCGGAGCCGGCATCAGATGTCGACGACGATTCGGGCCGCAACCACGGCGCTGATCGAGAAGGAGGCGGGACGCGTTGTCCGGCGATCGCGAACCTCGATCTCTGCCGCGTCGCCGGCGATGGAGGTGAGCCTGCCCTCGAGCACAAGCTCGGAGTCGCCCTCGCGCAGCCGCACGTTGATGCGCCGCCCGATCGCGGCGGTCCATTCCTCGGGGCGGCGGATCGGGCGCTCGGCCCCAGGCGAGCTCACCTCCAGCCGGTAGGGGTGGTCGATCGGATCGCTCACGTCGAGCACGGCGGACGCGGTGTTGGATGCGCGCTCGCAGTCGTCCAGGGTCACGCCGCCGTCAGGTCGATCGATCACCAGGCGAAGCACCGCGCCGCGCCCGTGGCCCGACCACTGCACGTCGACAAGCTCGACGCCGAGATGGTCAAAGGACGGGCGCAGGAGAGAGGCGATGCCGGAAACGTCGTCGCTGTTCATATGTGATGGTGCGCGTGGGGCGCCTGGACCTACGCCGTCCGGGGAGTGACCCGTCTCCTGCCGGCCGGTGGTGGTGCGACAGACCGTGATCCGCGAGCCTTCTCCCATGCGACCAGCAAGGTGCTGGCGTTGAAGATCGAGCTGTACGTACCGGTGACGATACCGATGAGCAACGCGAGCACGAACCCACGGATCGAATCGCCGCCGAAGATGACCAGGGACAAAAGCACGAACACGACCGTGAGCGACGTGTTCAGTGACCGCGTCATGGTCTGCACCGTCGACAGGTTGATCACCTGGTCGAAGGTCAGGCGCGGGCCGACGCGCAGGTTCTCGCGCACGCGGTCGAACACCACGATGGTGTCGTGGATCGAGAAGGCCACCGAGGTCAGCACCGCGGTGACGAAGAGCGAGTCGACTTGACCTAAGTTCGTGAAGTGCCCGAGGATCGCCCAGATCCCGGCGAGAACGAAGACGTCGTGCAGCAATTTGAAGAAGGCGCACGCGCTGAAGCGCCACGGAGATATCGCTCGCTGCCGCCGGAACGCGAATGCGAGGTACACGGCGATCCCCCCGGCGGCGACGATGATCATGATGATCGCGCCGGTCACCAGGCTGGCCGCGATCGTCGGTCCCACCTGTTGCACGCTGATATCCGGTTGATGCGTGGTCAGGTTGGTGGCGATCGTGAAGTTGCTGTTGAGGGTGCTCTGGATCTGGAGCAACTGCTCGCTGTCGGAGGGCAGCGTGGAGATGGCGAAGTGACTCGCCTGATTGCCGCTCGTCCCCTCGGCCTGGACCTGCGGCCGCAGTGCCGCGAAGTCCTTGTCCATGACCGCGGCGACCTGCGCCTGGGTGGCCGGCTTTGAGAGGCCGACGTCGATCACATTGCCGCCCTTGAAGTCGATGCCGAGGTTGAAGCCCCAGAACAGAATCGCCAGGATGCCGGGGATGATGACCGCCAGCGATCCGAGGAAATACCAGTTGCGATTCTTGACGATGTCGAACCGGCCCCGCGGGGGCGCCTCGGCGAACTCCTCGTGGATCTCCGTGTAAAGCCGCGGGTCCCTTCCGATCCTCCAGGTGAGCACCCAGGCGAACAGTGAGCGCGTGATCGTGATCGCGGTGAAGAAGGAGACGATGACACCGATCGCCAGGGTGATCGCGAATCCGCGGATGACGTCGGTGCCGAAGATGGCGAGGATCGCGCAGGTGATGAGCGTCGAGATGTTGCTGTCACGAATGGCAGGAAATGCGCGCCGGAAGCCGGTCTCGACCGCCAAAGGCACGCTTCGCCCATGGCGTAATTCGTCTCGGGTTCGTTCGAAGATGAGCACGTTGGCGTCCACCGCCATACCGACGCTCAGGACGAAGCCCGCCAGTCCCGCCAGGGACAGGGTCACGGGGATCAACTTGAAGAGCGCCAGCACGATCGCCGCGTAGACGAGGAGGGCGACGGTCGCGAGCAGTCCCGGGAAGCGGTAGTACCCGATCATGAAGATCACCACGATCAGGAGGCCGATCGCGCCGGCGACGAGGCTCAGGGTCACCGACTGCTGACCGAGCGTCGCGCTCACCGACGTGCTCGCAACCGTGGTGATCTCGGCTGGGAGCGCCCCGGCGCTGATCAGGCTGGCCAGCTGCGTCGCCGAGTCGGACGTGAAGTTGCCGGTGATCTGGGTCTGGTTGCTCTGGCCGCCGCCGGTGACAACCGGGGCCGTGATGATGTCGTTGTCCAGGAAGATCGCGATCTGCGACGTTGGAGGCGGAGCGGTGGTGTTGGTCAAGTACTGGTTGTAGGCCGCGGTGGTGATCTTCGACCACTCACTGGCGCCTGCCTGGTTGAAGTTGATGTTGACCGTGATCGCCCCGGTGTTCGCGTCGGTCCCCACCGTCGCCGAGTTGACATCGGTTGCGTCGAGGCTGTTGTCGATCTTCCAGTGGTAGCCAGTCGGATAGCTCAGTGAGTCGCCGAACTGGGCGGTGTCGTAGTGCCCCTGCTGGTCGCTGATGAGGGCCGAGCTCGGCGGAACCGTCGGGGCCCCGGCCACGGGGGTGGCGAAGTAGAGCCGGGAGGTGGTGCCGATGGTCTGCACCGCCTGCTGCAGGCTGACCCCCGGGAGCTGCACGAGGATCTGGTCGTTTCCCTGCGCCTGCACGCTCGCCTCGGACACGCCGAGGGAGTTGACGCGCAGGTCGATGATCGGGATGGTGGCCTGCTGTGCCTGCTGCAGCGTGGCGCCGTTTGGCGGGCCGTTGCGGCAATCGGGGGTGGGGTTGTCGAGCCCATGACAGATCTCGATGGTCAGCTCGGTGCCGCCCTGGAGGTCGAGGCCCTTGTGGATGTAGAGCTGCCGTCCCAGGAACGTCGGCGCGGAGGTCAGCGTCGTGCCGAGCGGCTGGTGGACGACGAGATACCGGTAGATGAGGCTGTAGCCGTCGATGAAGAAGGCGCCCACCACCACGAGGAGGACGACAGCCAGGCGAAAACGCGTGATCCTGAACACCTGTGCTGCAGTCTACCGGGGCATCGAGAGGAGCCGGCCATCTCGCTCAGCCCGGAACTCGGCGAAGCGCCCCTCTCGGATCGCCGACCGGGCGCCGTCCATCAGCCTGGCGAGATGGGTGATGTTGTGCAGGCTCACCAGGCGGTGGGCCAGGATCTCGCCCGACTGGAAGAGGTGCCGCAGGTAGGCACGCGAGAAGCCGGCACAAGCGGCACACGGGCAGTCCGGGTCGATCGGCCCGAACTCATCGCGGGCCGCGGCGTTGCGCAGCGACAGTCGCCCGTCGGGGGTCATCGCGCTTCCATTCCGCGCAAGGCGCGTGGGTACGACGCAGTCGAACATGTCCACCCCGAGCCCTACCGCCGCGAGCAGCTCGGAATCCGTGCCCAGCCCCATGAAATAGCGCGGACGGTCGGCAGCCAGCTCGGCGACGCTCGCGGCGGTCATGGCCAGCATGGTCTCCAGCGGCTCCCCCACCGAGAGGCCCCCGATCGCCACGCCGTCGAAATCGAGCCCGGAGATGAATCGCGCCGAGTCGCCGCGCGCCTCCGCATCGAAGCCTCCCTGGGCGATGCCGAAGAGCAGGCAGCCCCCACCCGGGTGCGCCGCCCGGCAGCGCTCCGCCCAGCGGTGAGTGCGTTCGGTCGCGTCGCGGGCCACGTCCGGCGCGGTGCCATGCGCGACCGGGTGGTCCAGGCACATCAGCACGTCGGCCCCGAGGCGGGCCTGGTTGCGCACCGCTTCCTCGGGCGTGACCCGGAGCCGCGAGCCGTCGTACGGCGAGACGAAGACGGCGCCGTCGTCGTCGACGGTCGCGACCTCGACCAGGCTGACCAGCTGGTATCCGCCGCTGTCGGTGAGTATCGGATGCTCCCAGCTCATGAAGCGATGCAGCCCGCCGGCGCGCTCGATGAGGTCGATGCCGGGGCGAAGCGCAAGGTGATATGCGTTGCAGAGCAGGATGTCGACGCCGGTGGCGCGCACCTCATCGGGATGCAGCGCCTTCACCGTGGCATGGGTTCCGACCGGCATGAACGCCGGGGTGCGCACCGTGCCGTGCGCCGTCGTGAGCGTCCCGGTCCGTGCGGCAGCGTCGCAGGCATCGACCGCGAACGCAGTCACTGCGCGTGCCAGCAGAGCATGCAATCCCCGAGCGACAAAAACCGATAGCCCGCGTCGAGCGCGTGCGCGTACGCCTCCCGCCAGCGTTGGTCGCCGACGAATGCCGCGAGCAATACAAGCAGTGACGATCGTGGCTGATGAAAGTTAGTGAGCAAACCGTCGATGGCGCGAAAGGTGTGGCCGGGGTGGATGAAGAGGCTGGTTGCACCGGACTCGGCGCGGAGCTGCCCGTGGCCCGCGCAGGTCTCGAGCACACGAACCACAGTGGTCCCGACCGCGACCACACGGCCCCCACCGCGACGCGTCTCCTCGATCGCGCGCACCGTGATGTCCGGGAGCACGTATCGCTCCTCGTGCATTGGGTGATCCTCGACGCGCTCGGTGCGAATCGGAGCGAAGGTCGCGAGCCCGACGCCGAGCCGGAGCGTCGCCCAGCCGACTTCTGCTCCGCGGAGCCGCTCGATAACCGATGGTGTGAAATGCAGGCCGGCTGTCGGGGCGGCAGCGGAATCCGGGTCACCGGTTGCGTAGGTGGTCTGGTACCGCTCCGGGTCGTGCAGCTCGGTGTGAATGTATGGGGGGAGCGGCGCCACCCCCGCCCGCTCGATCGCGCGGTCGGGGTCGTCGCTGTCGAAGGTGACCGTGCGTCCGCCCCGGTGCATCGCCGAGACCCCGGTCACGGTGGCGCTGAGATCCGATCCGATGTTGATCACTGCTCCCGGCGTGGCCAGCCGGGCGGGACGCGCGAGACATTGATAGGTACCCCCCGGTTCCCGCGCGAGAACCAGCAGCTCCATCATCTGCCCCGATTGGTCGATGCCGGTGAGCCGGGCGCGCCGTACCCGGGTGTCATTGACAACCAGCAGGTCGCCCTGACGCAGCAGCTCGGGTAGCTCGACAAATCGGCGGTCCTCCAGGCTGCCGTCAGGAAGCAGATGGAGGAGTCGCGAGGCGTCGCGCTCGCCGAGGGGCTCCTGCGCGATCCGCTCTGCCGGGAGCGGGTAGTCGAAGTCGGACGACCTCAACGCTCGAAGAGCGCGGTCTGCGCCTCCGCCGCCCCTGGAGCGCCGGCTGGAACGGACAGGCCGAGATGCTGGTAGGCGGCGGCGGTCGCGAGGCGGCCGCGCAGGGTTCGGGCCAGCAGCCCGCGCCGGATGAGGAACGGCTCCACCACGTCCTCGATGGTGTCCGGGTCCTCCTGGACGCTCACCGCGATAGTCTGAACCCCAACCGCGTGGCCGCCGAGCGTCCCGCAGAGCACGGCGAGCACGCGCCGGTCGAGCTCGTCCAGACCGATCGAATCGACCCCGAGGACGTCGAGCGCGGCGGTCGCGACATCGACGTCGATGCGCCCCGCGGCGCGCACCTGGGCGTAGTCACGCGCACGGCGGAGCAGCCGGTTGACGATTCGCGGCGTGCCTCGGGAGCGCCTCGCGATCATCGCCGCGCCTTCCGCATCGAGGTCGATACCGAGCAGGCGCGCCGATCGGTTGGCGATGGCCACCAGGTCGTCGACGTCGTAGAAGTCGAGGCGGAACGTGACCCCGAAGCGGTCGCGCAGCGGCGCACCCAGCGCACCGGCTCGTGTCGTCGCCGCGATCACCGTGAACCGATTGAGCGTGAGTCGAAGCGTTTGCGCACCCGCGCCCTTGCCCGCGACGAAGTCGAAGGCGAGGTCCTCCATCGCCGGGTAGAGCGCCTCTTCCACCGCACGGTTGAGGCGGTGCACCTCGTCGATGAAGAACACATCGCGCTCCTCGAGGCTGGTGAGGATCGAGGCGAGCATGCCCTGGTGCTCGAGCGCAGGGCCGCTGGTCAGGCGGATGTTCACTCCCATCTCCACCGCGATGATCTGCGCCAGCGTCGTCTTGCCAAGTCCCGGCGGCCCATAGAGGAGCACGTGGTCGAGGGCGTCGCCGCGCTGGCGTGCTGCCTCCACGAGGATGCGGACCTGGTTCTTGATGGCGTCCTGGCCGACGAAGTCGTCGAGCGAACGCGGTCGCAGTGCCGTGTCGGCGACGCGCTCAGCTTCGAGCTCTTCGGGGCTCACCACGCGCTCGTCGCTCATCTCGCGGCACCCGCGGTGTCGAGCCGGCGGAGCGCGGCGCCGACCAGGTCGGCAACGTCGTGCCCGTCACCGTCGACTGTGATGGCCGCGACCGCGTTGCGTGCTTCGGACTCCCGGAAGCCGAGGCCGACGAGCCCGGCGATCGCAGCGGCGACCGCCTGGCTCTCACCGGTTGCGGCGGGGTGCTGCGTCCCGGGTGGTTCAAGGGAGGCGACCTTGTCGCGCAACTCGAGGATCACGCGCTCGGCGGTCTTGCGTCCAATGCCGGGAACGGTGGCGACGAGTGCGACGTCTCCTTCGCCGATGGCGCGCACCAGCGTCGGGAGCTCCGCCCGTCCGAGGATTCCTAGCGCTGCCTTCGGGCCGATGCGCTCCACGCCGATGAGGAGTCGGAAAAGCCGCAGCTCATCCTGCGTGGCGAAGCCGTAGAGGCGGATCGCGTCAGCGCTGACGCTCGTGTGCACGTACAGCGTCACCGCCGAGTCGCGCGACGTGTGCAGCGTAGCGATTGTGCGCAGATGGCAGAACACCTCGTACCCGACACCCCCGGTGTCGATGACGACGTGGTCGTCCCCGATTTGGACGAGCTCACCGCGTATGAGCGCGATCATGGAGCGCTGCGGACCAATGCTGCGCGTGCGCGGCTCACGGCGACGTCGAGGGGGCTCTCGCGGTGGTCTCGTGCCCGACGGGTTACCGCACCGAGGCGTCCGCGATGGTGGTGGCACACCGCAACCGCGCACGCATCGGCGACGTCGTCGTGGCCCGGAATCGCAGGCACGCCAAGCAGATTGGCGACCATGCGCGCGACCTGCGGCTTGCGTGCCGCGCCATACCCACACACGGCTTCCTTCACCTGCGTCGGGGTGTACTCGGCGATTGCGACACCTTCGCGAGCCAGCGCGCAGAGCACGACACCGCGCGCCTCGCTGACACGCATCGCCGTGCGCCGGTTGGTCGAGAAGAACAACTCCTCAACAGCTGCGACCTCTGGTCGCAGCGAGGTGCACGCATCAACCACCAGGTCGAAGAGGATCGCGAGCCGCATCGCCTCACTCGTCTGGGGCACGGTTTCGATGCACGCCGCATGGATCAACACGAGGTGTCCTGGGCTGCCCTCGACGATGGCCACGCCGGTGCGCGCGAGCCCCGGGTCGACCCCCAAGACTCTCATTCCAGGACTCTCATCCGCGCAGTACGGCGCAGCAGTCAGCTGACAGCGTCAAGGACGTCGTCCGGTATCTCGGCGTTGGCGTACACCTGCTGGACGTCGTCGTGCTCCTCGAGACCGTCGAGAAGCCGCAGCACCTGACGAGCCTGGGACGCCTCGAGCGGCACCGACGTGGTGGGATTCATGGTCACCTCCGCCGAGTCCACCGAATACCCTCGGTCCTCCAGCGTGCGTCTCACCTCTTCGAAACGAGACGGAGCCATGGTCACGAGCACCTCGTCGCCGTCCACGCTCACGTCGCCGTCCTCGCCCACGTCGACCGCATCGAGCAACTCGAGCGCCAGCTCCTCGGGGTCGCGCTTGCCCGCCTCGACGGTGATGACCCCCTGCTGGTTGAACATCCAGGCGACGCTGTTGGCCTCGCCGAGCGCCCCTCCCGACCGGGTGAAGGCGTTGCGAATTCCCGCGACCGTACGGTTGCGGTTGTCGGTGAGCGTGTCGACCATCACCGCGACGCCGTGGGGACCGTAGCCCTCGTAACGGACCTCTTCGAGCTGCACACCGTCCTTGCCGCCGGCACCACGCTGGATTGCGCGCTCGATGTTGTCCGCGGGCATGTTCACCTCGCGCGCCTTCTGCATTGCGAGGCGCAGCCGGAAATTGCCCTCGACGTCAGGGCCGCCTTCGCGCGCGGCGACCGTCAGCTCGCGCGTGACCTTGGTGAACACCTGGCCGCGACGAGCATCGACGATCGCTTTCTTGTGCTTGATTCCAGCCCACTTGCTGTGACCGGACATGGATCCTCCGAGACGAACAGGCGTTCCGATTCTAGCGCAGCCTGGAGCCCAGTCTAGGCTTCACGCACCTTGCCGTCCGCCGCCTACAGGTCTATGGTTGTGGGTAGCATCGGTAATCAGACGGAGGTAGCTCTTTCAATGTTGCGAACCGTCTGGCAGCGTTTCCGGCACGGCCGAGCGGAGGGTTGAGGCCCGGTTGACGGGCCCCTGATCACACAACCATTGGCGCCCCCGTCGAGTTCGCTGGGCAATCGGCGTCCCCCGGGTCGGTCCATTAGTGGGCGAGTGCGCGTTGTGTGGGCTCGGAGTTCGGACCGGGCGTTTCCCCGAACCCGGCACCGGTTGCGGTGCCACAAGAAGGCCTGGGAATTTTTACCGGGCTGCCGTATCAATACGGTGCATTCATCCGAGGGGCCGGCTCAGTCCGGCCCCTTCCTTTGTCCGCTCATCGGGTCTCGACCGAATCGCGGGGAACTGGTCCCGAAACCGCCGGATCGCCGAGCCAGCTGAATCGCAGCAGGCGGTCGGCGGCGTGCCGGAGACCGATGCGCGTCCCGACGACGATGGGCGGCGAACCGGTGCGTCGCTCGATGTGGACTCTTGAATGCGGAGCGAGGAGGTCGATGCCGTCGTCGTCGCGGGTGATTCCCAGACCACGGCAGAGGTTGCCCGGACCGCGGAGCAGCCCCGAGCGGGTAACGGTGTCGCCTCGCCGGGCCGTCACCGTTTGCAGACCGTCCTCGACCGAGGCTGCGCGAAGGAGCACCGCGCCGGCGACGCCGTCCGCTTCGGTGACCACATTTGCGCAGTGGTGCATGCCGTACGTGAAGTAGACATAGAGGTGCGCTGCCGGGCCGAACATCACCCGAGATCGTGGCGTCGGACCTCGGTAGGCGTGCGACGCCGGATCGCTCGTCCCCAGGTACGCCTCGGTCTCGACGATGCGCGCGACGACGGCGCTCGGCGTTCCCTCATCCACCACGAGCGCGCAGCCGACCAGGTCCCGGGCGACCACCTCGGTCGGCCGCGCGAACCACGCTCGGGACCGCTCGGCTACCGGCGGATCTCCGCGTCGCATCGCTGTGCCAGTGCCTTCGCGATCAACTCCTGCGCTCGCTGGGCTTCGTCCCCGGTCAGGGTTCGATCCTGCGCCCGGAACGTCAGGCGGAAGGTCCAGCCCTTTCTCCCGGCGGGCAGGCCGCGGCCGCGATACTCGTCGTACAGCTCGGCATGCTCGAGGAGTGGCTCGTTGGCTTCCTGAATCGCGGCCAGGGCGTCGCCGGCGCGCCGGTCGACCGGAACGGTGACTGCGAGGTCCTGGACGATCGCGGGGAAACGCGGTGGCTGCGCGTAGCGCAGTAGCCGCGTCGGCGCGGGGGCGATGGCGTCGATGCGCAGCTCGCCGACGGCGACCCGACCACGGATCTCGAATGCGCCTGCCGTCTCGAAGGAGAGCTCGCCGAGAATCCCCACCGCAACGCCGGCGACCGAGAGCGCTGCGTTCCGACCCGGGTGGAGCCCTGCCTCCTGCGAGGGCTCCGCTCGAAGCTGCGCGCCGTCGAGGTCCTCGCTGATGCGCTGGAAAACTGCCTGCACCCGGCGGACAGCCTGGGCCGAGTGGTCGGCGAGGCCGCTCGACAAGTGGACTGCGAGGCTCAGGAGCAACGGCTCGAGTGGTAGCGGCGGGAGCTCGAGGTCCGCATTGTCAGAGGTCGACCCCGGCGCGAGCCCGACCCGTTCGCCCTCCCAGAACACCCGGCCCAACTCGAAGAGCATCACGTCGGCGTTGCCGCGGTTGACGTTGGCAGCAAGCGCCGCGCACAGGCGTGGGAGCTGGGAGGTGCGCATCACGCTCCACTCCTCGCTGAGCGGGTTGCGCAGCGGGATGGGGGTGCGACCGCGACCCAGACCGGGCAGCGTCGCGACATCGCTCGGGCCGACGAATGCGAGTGTGATCGCCTCGTCGAAGCCGGCGCCGACGCAGACGTCGCGGACGCCGTCCTCCAGCGGCGGCGGCGAGGCAGTCCTCGTGACCTCGACCCGACGGCCGGGGAGGGTGCTGGGAATCCGCGAGTATCCGAGCATCCGGCCGACCTCTTCGACGAGGTCCTCGGGCAGCGACACGTCCCGCCGGAAATACGGAGGTACGACCGTGAGCGTGGCCCCGTCCTGCTCGACGGC
This sequence comes from Candidatus Dormiibacterota bacterium, assembly GCA_003162415.1. GTDB lineage: Bacteria > Chloroflexota > Dormibacteria > Aeolococcales > Aeolococcaceae > Palsa-851. The sequence continues at coordinate 86,092 of PMOL01000013.1, read as the reverse complement.
GAACCCAAGCTGGGCGAGCGTCGTGGCGATCTCGGTTGCGTCGATCGGAACCCCGAGCAGGTCGCCCGTGAAGCGCGCCGTCAACTGGATCGGACCCAGCTCGGGAAGTGGCCGCGGCCATTGATCGATCGCGCCGCCGAGAACGTGGCCACCGGACAGCTCGGCGATCAGCGCCGCCGCGCGATCGAGCGCGACCGGTGGGAGGCGATCGCTCAATCCCTTCTCGAAGAGCGTCGATGCGTCGGTGCGAAGGCCGAGCCGCTTGGATGTCGCCCGGATGGTAGGCCCGTCCCAGGTGGCGGCCTCCAGGAGCACGGTCCTGGTTCCGTCGCTCACCGCCGTCGAGCTCCCGCCGATGATGCCGGCGATGCTGGCCGGGGTCTCGCCACTGCACACCAGCATGTCCTGGTCGGAAACCGTCCGATCGGTGCCGAGGAGATCGACGACGTGCTCACCGGCGCGTGCCCTGCGCACCACCACGTCCGCGGTCTTCGCGCCACCACCCTCCACGAACCGGTCGAAGTCAAACGCATGGAGCGGCTGGCCCAGCTCGTGAAGGACGAAGTTGGTGATGTCCACCACGTTGTTGATCGGCCGCAGGCCGACGGCGCGGAGCCGCTGCCGAAGCCATCCCGGCGACGGCCCCACAACGATCCCTTCGATGACCCGGGCATCGAACCGCGGGCATCCGTCGGGGTCCTCGACGCGAACCTGGGCACGGAGCTCGGCAGACGTCGCCGAGACGAACTCCTCGGGGATCGACGACGGTGGCTCGTTGAGCGCCTCGCCGAGCGCGGCCGCCAGCTCGCGCGCGATCCCGACGTGGCACAGGCAATCCGGCCGGTTGGTGGTGATGTCCAGGTCGAGCACCGTGTCGAGCGTCAGCACCTCGCCGAGTGGCTGCCCGGGCCTGCCCTCGTCGAGGATGAGGATGCCCTCGGCGTCCTCCCCCACCCCGAGTTCGACCGCCGAGCAGAGCATTCCGGGCGACTTGTGGCCGCGGATGGTCTTCACCCCCAGCCGCTCGTCAATCGCCGGTGGTCGCGTCCCCGGCGGCGCATAGGGCACCAGGTCGCCGCCCTTGACGTTGGGCGCGCCGGTGAGCACCCGCACCGTCCCGGGGACGACGCTGAAAGCGGCCAGCGCCGGCGGCACGTCACCGCCGAGATCGAGATCGGCGAACTGCAGGTGGGACGACCCCGGAACGGCGTCGACCGCGACGATCCGCGCGACAACGAGTCCCTCGCCGCCGACGTCGACAGCACCGACTTCCGTCCCGGTGTCGACGAGCGCCTTCACGATCGTGGCGACTGGCGCGTCGAGCGTTGCATAGTCGCGCAGCCAGCCGAGCGAGAACTTCACGGAGCGGATCGCTCGGATGGGCCGTCGATGGCCGTCTCGGGAACGAGGAAGCGGACGTCGTTGTCGTAGAGCAGGCGCATGTCAGGAATGCCCCACGCGAGCATCGCCGCGCGCTCGATGCCCATCCCGAACGCGAAGCCCGAGTAGCGCTCCGGGTCGACGCCGCCGTTGCGGAGCACCTGGGGGTGGACCATGCCACTGCCCAGGAGTTCGAGCCATCCGCTGTACTTGCAAACGCTGCAGCCGGAGCCATGACAGACCACGCAGGCCAGCTCGAGCTCGAGCGACGGCTCGGTGAACGGGAAGTGGTGAGGACGCCACTGCAGCACCGAGCTCGCACCGAAGAAGGATCGCGCGAAGAACTCGAGCGACCCCTTGAGGTCGCTCACCGCGATCCCCTCGTCGATGCAGAGCGCCTCGACCTGGTGAAACATCGGCATGTGGGTCGCATCGTGGTCGCGCCGGTAGGTCTTGCCCGGAACGATCACCCGCTGGGGCGCGCCGCGGATGAGCATGCTGCGGATCTGCACCGGCGAGGTGTGGGTGCGGAGCAGCCGCCAGTCGTCGATGTAGAAGGTGTCCTGGGAATCGCGAGCCGGGTGGCCGGGAGGCTGGTTGACCAGCGTGAAGTTGTAGCGGTCGTACTCGACCTCCGGCCCGTCGACGGCTTCGAAGCCGAGCAGGCCGAAGATCCGCCGGATCTCTCGCGCCGCCAGGGTCACCGGGCTCAGCCGGCCGCGGCGCAGCGGCGGCGCCGGACGGGTGAGATCGAGCGCCTCCATCTCCAGGCTCTGGGCGCGCGCGTTGCGCTCGATGGCACGCTGGCGCTCGTCGAGAGCGTCGCCGACCCGCTGGACGAGCTCGTTGACCATCTGGCCCATCTGACGGCGTCCATCGGGGTCGGGAATCTTGCCGAGACCTCGCCGGAAGGACGTCAGCTCGCCATCACCTCGTCCGAGGTACCTGGTCCGCACCGCTTCGAGCGCGGCGAGGTCCGGCGCGGCGGAGACTGCCTCGAGGGCTTCCGCCGCCACGCTGTGGAGGTCGGCGGTCACGCCTTGGTGAGGGCGCCCCGGGCGACTTCGACGAGCTGCTGAAACGAGCCCGAGTCCTTGACCGCGATGTCGGCGAGCATCTTGCGATTCACCTCGACGCCCGCCTCTTTGAGGCCATGCATGAACTGGTTGTAGGCAAGGCCGTTCTGGCGGGCCGCCGCGTTGATGCGCGCGATCCACAGGGTGCGCATGTCGCCCTTGCGCTGCTTGCGGTCACGATACGCATAGGCGAGCGAATGCATGACCGCCTCGTTGGCGTTCTTGTAGAGCCGGTGACGGGCTCCCTGCATCCCCTCCGCCATCTCGAGGATCTTGCGGTGGCGAGCCTTGGCCGTCACCCCACGCTTCACTCTGGCCATGTCGCTCTCCTAAAGGTAAGGTGCAAGCCGGATCACCTTGCGGCGGTCCGACGGAGACACCTCGTGTTGCATCCGGTACTGCCGCTTGCGCTTGGCACTCTTGTGCTCGAGCATGTGCGAGCGAAACGCCTTGCGCCGCATCACCTTTCCGGTCGAGGTGACGCGGAGCCGCTTGGCGGTTCCTTTATGGGTTCGTATCTTCGGCATGGTCGTTGTTGCTCCCTGATTCGGCGGCGGCATCTTCCCCCGGAACGGTGACGCTCACCTCCACTTCCTGTGTCGGACGCCGCTCATTGCTGTGCTGGTCGCCTTTCGCGTGCTTCTTGTTGAGCGGGCTCATGATCATGATCATGTTGCGGCCCTCGACGAGCGGGGTCCGCTCGATGATCGCCACCTCTTTCAGCTCCTCGGCCATCCGGTCGAGCAGCTTGCGGCCGTACTCCTGGTGCACCATCTCGCGTCCGCGGAACATGATCGTGAGCTTGACCTTGTCACCGTCATGAAGGAAGTGACGCACAGACCCGAATTTGGTCTGGAAGTCATGCTCCGAGATCTTCGGACGCAGCTTCATCTCCTTGACGTTGATGGTGTTGTGCTCTTTTCGGCTTTCCTTCTCCTTCTTCAGGGCTTCGAACTTGAAGCGCCCATAGTCCATGAGACGGCACACCGGTGGTTGGGCCTGGGGAGCCACCTCGACCAGGTCCAGTTCACGCTGCGCCGCGAGCTCTCGCGCCCGCTCGATGGAGACGATTCCCATCTGCTCGCCGGTGGTGTCATCGAAGAGACGGACAGACGGGATGCGGATCTGGTCGTTGACCCTGAGCTCTCGGAATGCGATCGGCGCGGCCTCCTTGTGGATATAAAAAACTGGACAGCGGTTCCGCTATCCAGGGTTCGGGTGCTGGACCTTCAAGGCAAGCCCGGAAGGTGAGGGCCGCACCTGGCGGTCCTGCTTTGCGGCGCCCATGACGGGCGTCGGGCGCTGAATATAACACGCTCGCGCGAGGGCCAAACCTGCTGCGACGTCACCAGGATCGCCGGGCGTGGACCAGGGCTTCGACCGCCCCTCGACCACCGAGCACCGGCGATGCCATGGAGCCGATGACCTGCCACCCGGCCGCGACGATGCCCGCCGCCGCGCGCTCGGTCGCGGCATCGACGAGCATGGGGTCGGTCGGAGCCGTCGCGAGGCGCAATTCGAACATCGGCTTGACGAGACCGATCAGGTCAGCACCGGGCGCGATCGTCAGGGGGTCGAGCTGCGCGACCGCGGCAGCCAGCGCCAGATATGAAACGTCGATGGTCACCAGATCGATCGCGTCGGGCACGAGGCGTACATCGAGGGCCGCGACGTTGGTGGCCTCGAGGTTGACCACGCGCGGATCCTGCCGGAGCGATCCGAGGAGCTGACCGAAGCCGGCGTCGACCGCGTACACGCGCGAAGCGCCCGCCTCGAGGAGGACTCGCGTGAATCCCCCGGCCGCGGCGCCGAGGTCGAGACAGACCCGGCCGGACACGCGCACCTTGAAGCCGGCGAGCGCGGCGCGGAGCTTGGCCTCGCCGCGAAGTGGCGCATGAGGCGCGAGTAGATCCGGCGCGCTGCGCGGCCGGGGCCGTCTCACTCGGGCCGCCGCTCGCTCACCTCGGCGGCCAGGCGATCGATGAGATCGCCGGTCGAGACGTCCTCCTGGACATTGCGACGTACGTCGCGGACGCGGACCATCCCATCGCCGCGCTCGACATCGCGTTTGCCGATGACCACGACGTACGGGATGCGCTTGAGCTCCGCATCGCGCACCCGTGCCTGCATGCGTTCGCCGTGACGCTCGTCGATGGATGCGCGCAACCCGCGCTCGCGCATGCCGGCAGCGAGACTCCTGATGTAAGCCATCACCTCCTCGCTGTCGTCCTGGACGGGGACGAGTGCGCACTGCACTGGCGCCAGCCACAGCGGGAAGTGACCCGCGTAGTGCTCGAGCAGGATGCCGAAGAAGCGCTCGATGGATCCGAAGAGCGCGCGATGGATCATGATCGGCTGCTGCTCGGCACCCGTGTCATCGACAAAGTGCAGGTCGAATCGCTGCGGGAACTGGAAGTCCACCTGAATGGTCGACATCTGCCACGTCCGGCCGATCGCGTCCCGCGCCTGCACCGAGATCTTGGGTCCGTAGAACGCGCCACCGCCCTCGTCGAGGACGAGTTCCAGGTTGCGACCTTCCGCGGCCTGACGCAGCGCGTTGGTTGCGACCTCCCACTCCTCTACGGCGCCGACCGCCTTGTGCTCCGGGCGGGTCGAGAGCTCCAGGTAGAAGTCGGTGAGACCGAAATCGCGCAGCAAACCGAGCGTGAAGTCGAGCAGTGAGATGAGCTCGTCCATCATCTGCTCGCGCGCGCAGAAGATGTGCGCGTCGTCCATGGTGAGGCCGCGCACCCGGGTGAGCCCGTGGATCACGCCCGACTTCTCGTACCGGTACACGCTGCCGAACTCGAAGAGCCGCAACGGCAATTCGCGATACGAGCGCATCCTGCTCCGATAGATGAGGATGTGCATCGGACAGTTCATCGGCTTGAGGTAGTACTTGGTGCCCTCGTCGAGCTCCATCGGCGGGAACATCCCGTCGGCGAACCACTCGAGATGGCCGGAGACCTTGAACAGATCCTCCTTGGTGATGTGCGGTGTGTTCACAAAGGAGTAGCCGCCTTCCTCGTGGCGCTGCCGCGAGTAGTCCTCCATCAGCTTACGCACGAGCCCACCATTGGGATGGAACACGGGGAGCCCCGAGCCGATCTCGTCGGGGAATGAGAATAGATCGAGCTCGGCGCCGAGGCGGCGGTGGTCTCGCTTGCGCGCCTCCTCGAGCCGGTGCATGTACGCCTCGAGCTCGTCCTTGGTGAACCACGCGGTCCCGTACACCCGCTGGAGTTGCTCGTTGCGCGCGTCGCCGCGCCAGTACACGCCTGCAATGCGAAGCACACGTATGGCCTTGAGCCAACCCGTGTCTGGAACGTGCGGACCGCGGCACAGGTCGACGAACTCGCCGGTCCGGTAGATGCTGACCGTGGCGACATCTTCCGGGAGCCGGTTGATGATGTCGATCTTGAAGTCCTGGTGCATGGCCGTGAACATCTCGATCGCCTGATGGCGCGGCACCACTTCCTGCACGAACGCGATTTTCTTTGCGGCAAGCTCGTGCATGCGCGATTCGATACGCTGCAGGTCATCGTCCACGAAGTGGCGGCCATCGGGAAGCCGGAAGTTGTAGAAGAAGCCGTCCTCGATCGCCGGTCCGACGTCGTACTGGGCACCGGGAAACACGTCAACCACCGCGGCGGCCATCAGGTGGGCGGCGCTGTGCCGAACGATCTCGAGCGTCGGCTCGGACGGCGCCGGGAGCGGGGCGCCTGCTTCCGCGGCGTCGTCAACGATCTCGTCAGGCATGCGACGCCGATTCTACGCAGTCCGCCCGGCGGCACTCGGTGATCTGTGAACTGGCCTCAGCCGGTGAGGCGGGACATGCCTGAGGGGACGTCCTCTCGCGCCTGGCACAACAGGTTCAGCTGCGCCTCGGGATCAAAGCCGGTCGGCTGGAAGTCGAACCGCAATTGACGCAACATCGGGATGGGACGCGCGGATGCGCGACGTGCCTGGTTGCGCAGACGCTCGTGGCGTGCAGGATCGATGGAGCAGCACTTGATGCTGCAGTACTTCGCCGTGGGCTTGTGCACAAGTTCGCCACATCCAACCCGTGCGCAGATCCGGCGCGGCATGGTGGTTCGCTGTGAATGCCTCGACATGCCCACCTCCGATGTCACTAAGGGAGTGTACGCCGCGGCCATCACCCCCTGTCAACCATCCGACGGCGGTTTGTTTGCGCGGCGACCACGACGCGTTTGACACGCGCAAGCCTGTGCACAATGTGGACAACCGCCCTCGTTGTTTGTGCAGTAAGGCACATGCCTGTGCGCAACTTTCGCGTCGCTCAGGGTGCGCGCGCGGCGCACGCGGTCGGTCTGAGATCGAGCCACCAGTTTGCGAACTTTCAAACTGCATGTGTCACGGATATGTGACTGCCGGCTCGGTCGACGCGCACATCGACACGCTCGAAGTGTTCGGGTTCAACACGGAACCTGAGACTACGTCCGGTCGCTCGGAGGCGAACGCGCCGGCCGTGGCCCCCGCCCTCGAGTTGCGTCGGGGCAGGGGCCTGTCCAGCGCGACGGCGGACTAGCTGACGGCTCCCTCGGAGGCGCCGGTGGACGCGCCGGTAAGCTCGCGATCCGCGGCGATCTCGTTCAACCGGCCGGTGGTCACGTCGTACACGAACCCACGAACGCTGTCGCGGTGCGGGATGAACGGGCTCGCCTTGACGCGAGCAATCGACTGACGCACATCATCATCAGCATCCGGGAACGCCTCGAGCGCGAAGGGCGGGCGGATTCCGGTGTCCTCCTTGATCTGTGCCTTCACCGCATCGTCGGTGAACGTGACCATGCCGCAGTCGCTGTGATGGATGAGGATGATCTCCTTGGTTCCGAGCAACCGCTGCGAGATCACGAGCGAGCGGATGGCGTCGTCGGTGACCACGCCACCGGCGTTGCGAATGATGTGGGCATCACCGATCTCGAGGCCGAGGATCGCGCTGACGTGGAGGCGTGCATCCATGCAGGCGACGACCGCAACACCACGTGCCGGCGGCAGTGGTGTGCTCCCCTTGTCGAAACTGGATGCGTAGCGCTCGTTGTTCTTCACCAGCTCATCAGTGACAGACATGACATACCTCGTGAATAGGGTTGACGGCAGAACCTTGGGTACGTGATCGCGTCGCTTGCGCCCGAGCGAAAGTGACCTGCGGAATCGCGGGCTAGCGACTACAGATGGCGGAGCCGCAGCAGCCGTCGTCCAGCCACCGGCAACGCGTCAATGCGAGATCCCTGGTGCCCATCGCGGGGATGGTAGCCAATCCCGACCAGAACGGTCAAGTTTTGCGGCGCTCGATCGCAGGGACGCGGATACCGCGCACCACTCTCACGTCAGGCGTTACCCAGGACCGACATTCGCATCAGTTCAGGCCGCAGAGTCGCACGGTGTCCGAGGAAGTACCGCCGCACACGCGCGCCACGCCGGATCCTCAGATGGAGTCCATCCCGGCGAGTGAGACTCCTGATCGGGGTCAGCCTGGTCCCCGAGGCCGGCTGAGCTCCCTCGCCTTTGACGTCTCGCCACTTCGCGAATCGCGGGAGTTTCGGCTGCTCTTCATCGGCCAGGGCGTTTCCTTCGCCGGCAGCATGATCACCTACGTCGCCATACCGTTCCAGGTGTACCAGCTGACGCGGTCCTCGCTGGTGGTGGGTCTGGTGAGCCTTGCCGAGCTCATCCCCATACTCGTGATGTCGTTTGTCGGCGGCGCGCTCGCCGATGCGGTCGACCGGCGCCGCATGGTGCGGATCACGCAGGTCACTGCATGCGTCGTGGTCGCGGTCCTCGTCGTCAACGCGGCGCTGCCGCATCCGCAACTGTGGGTGCTATTTGTCGTGGTGATCGCCGCGGCGGGCGTCGATGCCTTGGAGCGGCCCTCCCTCGATGCGCTGGTTCCCCGAATCGTTTCTCGTGACAAGCTGACCTCGGCCGCGGCGCTCGAATCCCTCCGAGGGAATCTCGGCCAGGTGGTCGGCCCGCCACTCGCCGGCATTCTCATCGCCACCGTGGGCCTACCGGTGACGTATGGGGTCGACGTGGCCACGTTTCTGGTGGCGACGGTGGCGCTCACGCTCATGCGTGCGGTGCCGCCCGCACCGGACGCTGAGGGGGTGAACCTCCGAGCAGCCATTGCAGGCCTGCGCTATGCCGCGAGCCGCCAGGACCTGCTCGGCTCATACCTGGTTGACATCAACGCGATGTTCTTCGGCATGCCCATGGCGCTCTTCCCGCAGATCGCGTCAGGACTCGGCGGACCGGCCGTCCTCGGGCTGCTGTACACCGCGCCGTCGGTCGGCTCGCTGCTCGCGACCCTCACCAGCGGATGGACCCGATCCGTGCGCCACCACGGACGGGCGATCGCGTTTGCCGCGGCGAGCTGGGGCCTCCCCATCGTGGTGTTCGGCTTCGCAAGTTCGCTGTGGGTGGCGCTGCCCGCGCTCGCGGCCGCGGGCGCGGCCGACATGATCAGCGGGCTTTTCCGTTCGACGCTGTGGAACCAGACGATCCCGGATGCGATGCGCGGACGTCTGGCGGGTATCGAGATGATCAGCTACACGTCGGGACCGGCGCTCGGCAATCTCGAGGCGGGAGTGGTCGGATCACTTGCCGGCGTGCGCGCATCGGTGGTGAGCGGTGGCATCCTGTGCGTGGTCGGAACCGCGGTGCTGAGCGCGCTCCTTCCGACATTCTGGAAATATCGCGCTAAGCGGTGACCACCGCGTAGGTCACGAATCCCGCGTACGCCGCGAGGATGAGCACCGCTCCGCGACGCTTGAGCCCGGTGGCGAGCAGGAGCATCGCGAGGACGCCCATGCCGAGAAGCCAGATGACGTACGCCGGGGGTACTGAGCCGCGAAGTGCCGGGAACAGAATGACCGGCACGGCGATACCGGCGATCAGGTTCAACGTGTTGCTGTTGAATGTCGCGCTGACAACGGCGGCCCCATGCCCGTCGAGAGCGAGGCGGATTGCCGCATACGCATTCGGCAGGCTCGTCGCGGCCGCAAGTGCCACGACCCCGACGAGCACACTCGCTATCCCCCATCGATGCCCCAAGGTCACCGCGCCCTGCACCATGAGGATCGATCCCACCACGATCACCACCAACGCGGGAACCATCAGGACCACGGGCCACCAATCCCGGGAATGCGTCCGCGGGGCGAGGTCCTCGAGCTCGGATTCGAGCTCCATCCCCTCGACTCCCGCTTCACGAGACGCGCTCACCAGGAACAGCCTCACGCGATTCGGCAGGGGTATGCGCTCGATGGTCGATGTTCGCAGCGTGAGAAAGGTCACGTAGGGGACGAACACGACGAGCGTCAACACCAATCCCAACGGCACCGGGAGACCGCCGAGGACGACCAACCCGATCGACAGCGTCACCAGGATTGCGGCTCCCCCGTCAATCACCAGTGCGGGGAGCGGGATCCGAACCCCGCCTGCGGCGAGTGCTGCTCCGCCCAACAGGACCGCGATGTTGAACACGTTCGAACCGAAGACGACACCCGCGGCCGTCGCGGCGGAGCCGTTGGCAACCGCGGAGACGGATGAGGAGATCTCCGGCGAGTCCGCGCACAGCGCCACGATCAAGCCGACCACACCACCGAGCAGACCGAGGTTCCATGCCAGACGCCCAACGCCTCGCACGAGGACCTCACTCGCCGCTAACGTGGCGATCAATGCGGCGAGCGATATGCCGATGACAGGACCGGTCTGCAACCCGTTCACGACCCACAGTGGATCACGCTCCCCACGCGGCGTGGAGGCTCCGGCGTGACCGGCTTCCTGCTGCGCCGGTCGCGCCTCGATCCGCAGCAGCCCCTCCAGGACCTTGTGGTTGCCGGCGGCATGATCTCCGTGCGCAGGGACGGAGAAGCCGGCTCGGATCACACAGACGTGATCGATATCGCCGGTAGGTTTGTCTTACCAGGGTTATGGGATCGCCACGTCCATTTCGATCAATGGGCCCAGGTGAGCGCGCGCGTCGATCTTTCGTCGGCAGACTCGGCAAGCGAGGCGGCGCGGGTGGTTGCCACGCACGTCGCGGGCCGCGCGGAGGTGCCGGTCGACGCGCCCATCGTCGGATACGGGTTTCGCGATGCGCTCTGGCCCGACCGGCCACGCCGCGAGGTGCTCGATGCGGCGTGCGCGGCAATTCCCGTGGTGCTGATCAGCGGCGACCTGCACAGCGCCTGGCTCAACACCGCTGCGTTGCGCCGGTTCGGCCACACAGGTAATCCGACAGGCCTGCTCCGCGAGGAAGCGGCGATGCAGGTGATCGGCGAGGTCGGACGTGCCGCCGACGAGGTCGTCGACTCCTGGTGCCTCGCGGCATCGCGCGCCGCTGCTGCGCGGGGTGTCGTGGGTATCGTCGACATGGAGAGGCCATGGTCACTCGACGCATGGCGGCGGCGCATCGACGGGGGCAATCGATCGCTCCGTATCGTCAGCGCCGTCTGGCCCGAGCGATTCGCGGACGCGGTCGCTCAACGCCTTCACACCGGTGATGCGGTCGATGGAAGCGACGGGTTGCTCACCGTCGGGCCGTTGAAGATCATCACCGACGGTTCGCTCAACACGCGCACGGCGTACTGCCACGACCCGTACCCTTCGGAGGCAGGAACGACAGAACAGCGCGGGATTCTGCTGGTCGCCGTCGATGAGCTGTCGCGCCTCATGGCCCGCGCCAGTGACGCGGATTTCGACTGCGCCGTGCATGCCATCGGCGATGCTGCGAACGCCTTTGCGCTTCAGGCCTTTGGACGCACGGGAGCGCGAGGGAGCATCGAGCATGCGCAGCTGCTCGACGATGCCGACGTCGCGCGATTTGCGGACCTCGGACTGATCGCGAGTGTTCAGCCGGAGCATGCGCTCGACGATCGCGACGTCGCCGATCACCACTGGGCCGGCCGGACGCGTCGTGCGTTCCCGCTACGCTCACTCCTCGATGCGGGCGCAACCCTGAGCTTCGGGTCGGACGCGCCGGTTGCGCCGCTCGACCCGTGGCTGGCGATCGCCGCGGCTGTTCACCGGACCCGCGATCAGCGCCCAAGCTGGCACGCGGAGCAGGAGATCACCATCGCGGAGGCTCTCGGCGCATCGATGCCCCCTGGGCGAGGCAGCATCGCGATCCGCGATGGCGATACCGCCGACCTCGTCATCCTGGACGGTGATCCGTTTACGGCTGACCCACGAGCGCTGCGGACAATGCCGGTCGCGGCGACGATGATCGCAGGCAGTTGGACGCATCGCAGCGGCTTCTGACCCACAAGGACGTGTCCAACGCTACGGCGAGGTTCGATGACCTGCCGCCGCCCCGACGCTCCTAGCCAAGGCGCAGGCCGGCCATCCCTCCGTCGACCCCGAGGATGGTGCCGGTCGTCGAACCCGAGAGCGGGCTCGCCAGGTAGACGATGGCGTGGGCAACCTCGTCGGCGGTGACGAGGCGTCCCATCGGTTGACGCGCACGCAGTGCGGAGGCCGCCTGCTGCGCATCCGGCGCCTGCTCGAGAAGGCGTTGCACCCATGGCGTGTCAGCGGTTCCCGGCGTGACGGCGTTGACCCGGATCCCCTGCTTGACGAAGTCCGCCGCCATCGCCAGGGTCAGCGAGCGCACCGCGCCCTTGCTCGCCGAGTACAGCGCGCGCTGCGGCACGCCGACGTCGGCGAGCACCGAGCACGTATTGACGATGGTCGCGTGCCCGGACCGGAGCAGGAGTGGCAGCGCCGCACGTGTGACCCGGGCGATGCCGATGACGTTGACGCTCAGGACGCGATGCCACTCTTCGTCGTCGTTCTGGGTGATATCCCCAGCCGCCCCGATGCCCGCGTTGTTGACGAGGATGTCGATGGATCCGAGCGAACCGGCCACGGTATCGATGGCCCGCCGCGCCGATTCTGCGTCGGCGACGTCACACGGGACCTCGAGGAGTGCCGTGCGGTTCACGTCGGTGTACGCGCGGTCGAGCACCGCGACGCGCGCGCCGCGGTCGCGCAGCTTGGCCGCGGTGGCGGCGCCGATGCCGCTCGCACCCCCGGTAACCACCGCAACCAGCCCGTCGAAGTCATTCAGTTCGGTCATGCCGCTGCACTCATTTGGGGTTCTGCCTTCTGTTCAATGGACGGACGTGGGTCCACGTGAACCTTGGGTCCGGCGGAGGCGGTCTCGGGCCGCCATCCCGACAGCACGTCGCCTACTCGATCGAGTCCGACAGTCGCGGCGACGAGCGGCCGGGGGTTCACCGAGCCGGCGGCGTAGTGCTCGACGGCTCCGGCGAGCCCCTGCGATGCGGCCAGGATTCCCACCGCGGTCACGTCCTTGAGCGCCACCGTGCGAGTGTCGATGAGGCTCGGGGTTCCGGCGAGGCCCAGGTAGACGACCCGCTTGCCGGGCTCGACCAGCTCGAGGGCCAGCGCCGGGAGCTCGACCGCATTCGACGCGTCGATGACCGCGTCCCAGGCAAGCTGTGGCAGCGCAGCGCGCTGCCACACGCCGGCAAAACCGAGTCCTCGGGCGAACTCGATGGTTCCCGGCGAGCGACCCATGAGATGGACCTCGGCGCCATCGGCCCTGGCGAACTCGGCGGCGAGGAGTCCCATGGTCCCGGTGCCGAGCACAAGGACACGATCACCTGGTGCCAGGCTCGCGGCCCGGACGGAGCGCAGCGCATTGCCGCCGGGTTCGACCATCGCGCCGGCGGTGTCATCGACGTTCCCGGGCAGCTCGATCAGCGCCGACGCCGGTACCGCCAGCTGTTCTGCAAGGGCGCCCGGGAAGCCGCCGCGGATCCCGATCTCCACCCGCTCCTCGCAGACGTTGTGGTGCCCGGACAGACAGCGCCGGCACAGCCCGCAGCCGATCATGGTGTCGCCCGTGACGCGGCGTCCCAGCCAGGCTGGATCGACTCCGCCTCCGAGCGCCGACACCACACCCGACCACTCGTGCCCGAGCCGCAGCGGGTAGGCGGCATGGCCCTGGTGCAGATACGCCATCTCGCCGGTCCAGAACTCGACGTCGGTGCCGCAGACCCCAACCCGGTGGATGTCAACGACGACCTGACCGGGTGCCGCGACGGGATCGGGAACGTCCTGGACGGCGCCTTCGGCTGGCCCGCTGACGACGAACGCCTTCACGGGAGCCGACTGCTCGCCGAGTCCGGCGTCCCCGCCCAGCACGTGACGGCGAGCCCGCGCACGCCCACGTCGGCGGTGAACAACCGTCCCGAATCTGGATACCGGGCCAGTTGCGAGTCCGAAAGCTGCTCCGACGCGGTCGTGATCAGCAGCGTGTCCAGGGTCGCTCCCACGAACGCGACGCTGGTGGTGTTCGGCGCAGCGACGTCGACGGCTGCGAGCTGGTCCCCCGCCGCGGAGTGGCAACGCACCTCACCCGATCCCCACATGGCCACCCACAGGTTGCCGTCCTCGTCCACGCACAGGCCATCCGGCTTGCCGTCCATCTCGAGAAACGTGCGGCGCTCGCCAGCCCTGCCTGCCTTCGCGTCGTAGTCGCGAATCCACAAGGTCCCCGACAGGGTGTCGACGCTGTAGAGCGAGGCGCCATCCGGCGAGAACGCCAGGCCGTTGGAGAGGCCGAGGTCGTCGTCGATCACGAAGATGCTGCCGTCTGCCTCGACGCGAACGAGGATCTCGTCCTGGACACGGAGGTCGAGCGCGAGGCTCCCGACCAGGAAGCGGCCCGCCGGATCGCAGCCGCCATCGTTGAGGCGGCTCGCCGTGTCAGCGCCGATGATCTCGGCGCTGGGGCTGACGACACCTGCCGCGGACACGGTGTAAAGCCGGCGGGCTCCCGCGACCAGGAGCTCGCCGCGCTGAGAGCTCACCACCGCCCCGACCGTCTCGGCGAACGCCAGCGTCGCCTCTGGGATCAGGCGCGTCGCTGCGAACCTGCCGGTGTACACCTCGCCGGCGGCGATGTCGACCCAGAGCACCCGGTCGCGATCGCCGTCCCAATAGGGGCCTTCAGCCAGCACGTAGCGCTCGTCGGTGGCTGGAGTGGCGTGGAACCGCTTCACACGATGACCCGTGTGCGTCGGTCGGCGCGACGCGATGCCATCAGCGCTCGACAATATAGGACCTCGTTCGAGGGCGCCGTTCCGATAAGTCGAAAGGTGGTCAAGCGTGGCGGAGCATCGCAGCGGTCAGTGGTACTCGGGTACCGACCGCAACGCCTACATCCATCGGGCCTGGATGCGTCGTGGTCTCCCCGCGCACGCCTTCGACGGGCGCCCGCACATCGCCATCGCCAACACGGCCTCGGACCTGACGCCGTGCAATGCCCATCTGAACGAGGTTGCCGAGAGCGTCAAGCAGGGTGTCTACGAGGCCGGCGGCATCCCTTTGAACCTGCCGGTGGTCTCACTCGGAGAGACGCTGGTCCGGCCCACGGCCATGCTCTGGCGAAACATGGCGGCGATGGCCATCGAGGAGATGCTCCGGGCCAACCCGATCGACGGTGTCGTCCTGCTCGGAGGATGTGACAAGACCATCCCCGCGTTGTTGATGGCAGCGGCATCCGTCGACCTGCCTGCGGTGGTCATCCCGGGCGGTCCGATGCTGACCGGGACCTTCCGCGGCCGGCCGCTGGGCTGCGGGACCGATGTCTGGCGGCTTTCGGAGGAGGTCCGGGCGGGCATCCTGTCGGAAGCCGAGTTTCTTCAGTCCGAGTCATCGATGATTCGCAGCCGCGGCCACTGCAACACCATGGGCACCGCCTCGACCATGGGCCTCCTCGCCGAGGCTCTCGGGATGGTGCTGCCAGGGCTGGCCGGCACGCCGGCCGCCGACAGCCGTCTGCTCGAGCGTTCGCACGAGACCGGCCGGCTCGCCGTGGAGATGGTTGCGGCGAGACGGACCCCGTCAAGCCTGCTGACGCGTGGCTCGTTCCTCAACGCCATCGTTGCGCTGGCCGCCATCGGCGGCTCGACCAACGCGGTGGTCCACCTGCTCGCGATCGCGGGACGGCTCGGCGTGGACCTCACCCAGGACGACTTCGATGCCACCGGCGCGGGGGTCCCGCTGCTCGTCGACCTCCAGCCCTCCGGACGCTTCCTCATGGAGGACTTCTTCCGCGCGGGAGGGCTGCATGCAGTGCTCCGCGAGGTGCGCGACCTGCTCGATCCAAGCGCGCTGACAGTCACCGGCAAGCCGCTCGTCGAGCATCTCGGCGACGGCGAGATCTGGGACCGGGAGGTCATCCACCCCCGGGCCGAGCCGCTGCAAACTCACGCCGGCATCGCCGTGCTCTACGGGAATCTCGCACCGGACGGCGCGGTGATCAAACCCGCGGCGGCATCACCCCACCTCCTCCACCACCGCGGCCGGGCGGTTGTCTTCGACTCGATCGAGGATATGCACGCGCGCATCGACGACCCCGGCCTCGACGTCGATGCCGATTCCGTCCTGGTGATGCGCGGCTGCGGGCCGAGGGGATATCCGGGCATGCCGGAGGTCGCCAACATGCCGCTGCCGGCCAAACTCCTGCGCCAGGGCGTGCGCGATATGGTTCGCATCTGTGACGGCCGAATGAGTGGAACCGCGTATGGCACGGTGGTGCTCCACGTATCGCCCGAGGCCGCTGCCGGCGGACCACTCGCTCTGGTTCGAACCGGCGACTTCGTGATCCTCGATGTCGCCGCGCGGCGTCTCGATATCGACATTCCCGCGGACGAGCTCGCCGCACGTTCTCCTGACGCGGCGACCGTCAGCGCGTACGCGAAACCCCGGCGCGGCTGGGAGCGGCTCTATGTCGAAACCGTCCAGCAGGCCAACACAGGAGCGGACCTCGACTTCCTGGTCGGGTCCTCAGGCGACACAGTTTCACGCGAATCCCACTGAGAGAGGAACAGATCACCATGCCAACACCCATCGCCGACGGCCGTCCGATTCGCTGGGGCATCCTCGGCGCGGGCGGCATTGCCGACACCGTCAGCGGCGACATCAACCTCACCAGCGGCAACGTCGTCACAGCGGTTGCTGCCCGACATGCCGACCGCGCCGCGCGTTTCGCTGCCAAGCACGGGGCGGCACGCAGCTACGGCGACTACAGGTCGCTCGTCAACGACGATGAGGTCGATGTCGTGTACGTCACGACGACGCACCCATATCACCGGGAGCACGCTCTCCTCGCCATCGAGGCGGGTAAGGCGGTGCTCATCGAGAAGCCCGTCTGCCTCAACGCACGCGATGCGCGGGAGGTCTTCGCCGCCGCGACCGAGGCGGGTGTGTTCTCGATGGAAGCCATGTGGACGCGGACCAATCCTCTGGTCCGTCAGGCACAGCAATTGATCGCCGACGGAGCGATCGGTGAGGTCCGCGGCGTGCGCAACGAGTTCGGGCTCGGCCGCGCATTCGATCCCAAGAACCGGCTGTACGAGCTGGCCAACGGAGGAGGCGCGCTGCTCGACCTGGGGGTCTACCCGGCCACGTTCGCGTTCCTCTTCCTGGGACAACCTGACGAGGTCCGCACCGTCGGAACGCTCTCCCCCACCGGCTCGGATGAGACCGTCGCCATGCAGTGGATGTACGGCGACCATCCGGGGGCACAGCTCTGGACCTCGGCGCTCATCCATGCTCCCAATGAAGCTGCCATCCTTGGCACAAAGGGATGGATCTCGTTCCTGCCCGAGGCATACCGGCCCACGGGGCTGATCCTCCATACCGACGCGGGTGAGGTGCATACGCCGGATCCGCTGGCTGGAAACGGTCGCGGCTACCAGCCCGAGATCGAGGAGGTTGAGCGGTGTCTCCGCGCCGGCCTCCTGGAGAGCCCGCTGATCCAACACGCCGACACGATTGCCATCCTGGAGATTCTCGACGGCGCTCGCGCCGCCGTCGGCGTCGTCTACCCGGGCGAGCGATGACCGGCGAGAGCGGCGCGCCTGCTCGGGGTGACAGCGGGATCGCAGCCATGACCCCGGTGCGATTCGCCATGGTCGGATACGGGTTTGGTGGCCGGTACTTTCACACCCCGCTGCTCGTGGCCGCACCCGAGTGCGACCTGATCGGGGTCATGACGTCCTCCCCGGAGCGTCAGGCACTCGTGGCTCGTGAAGTGCCGGGCGCGCGCACGTTCGGATCGCTCGCCGAACTCGTCGATGCGGGGGTTGAGGCGGTCGCGATCTCCACGCCGGCCGAGACGCATTCCAGCGTCACCGAGGCGGCGCTGCAACTCGGGCTCGCGGTCGTCTGCGACAAACCGTTCGCGCTGGATCCCGATGCGGCGCGGCATACCGTCGAACTCGCCGATGAGCGCGGACTCGTCCTGAGCCCGTATCAGAACCGCCGCTGGGATTCGGATTTCCGCACAGTTCAGCAACTCGTCGCCGGCGGTGCACTCGGGACTGTGACGCGGCTGGAGTCGCGCTTCGAACGCTGGGCTCCCGAGCGCGGACCGGGCCGGTCCGGTGGCGGCACGCTCCGCGACTTCGGAAGCCATCTCATGGACCAGGCGCTCGTGCTGCTCGGGCCGGCGGTCTCGGTGTACGCCGAATGGCGCATCCGCGATTCGGGGCTCGACGACGACGTCTTCATCGCGGTCACGCATGCAAACGGCTCACGGTCGCACCTGATGGGAAGCTGGAGCCAATCCGCACCAGGCCCCCGATATCGAGTCACCGGCACCCAAGGAACCTACGTGCTCGGCCCCGCGGACACCCAGGAGGATCTGCTCCTCGCCGGCGAAACGCCCGCGACCCTGGGCGATCGGTGGGGCGTCGAGCCGCCCGACAGTCACGGCACGCTGCATACCGGCACGACATCCGCGCCGTATCCGACGGAACGTGGTCGATGGGATCTCTTCTACCCCGCTTTCGCGAGAGCCGTCCGGGGGCTCAACCCACCGCCGGTCAACGCCCACGATGCCGTCGCCACCGCCACCGCGCTCGAGGCCGCGAGGGTCAGCGCCGCCACCGGTGCCGTGGTGCCGGTGCCCCGCGCGTGACCGAAGCCGACGCTCAACTACTTGCCCAACTGCTCGCCGAGGAGAAGCGACTGGTCTTCACGGCGTTCGACCACACCACGGCCTGGGATCTTGGGTCACGACTGCGCGCCGAGGCGCTCAGCGCGCAGCTGCCCATCGCGATCTCGATCCGTCGCAATGGCCAATGCCTGTTCCACGCCGCGCTGCCGGGCTCGTCGGCCGACAACGACGGATGGCTGCTGCGCAAGGCAGCCGTGGTCGACCGCTACGGTCACTCCTCGTACTTCGTCGGCTGCACCTTCCGCGCCGAGGGTCGTGACTTCGACGTCGACTCTCGTCTGGACGTCGCGACCTTCGCGGCCCATGGCGGAGCTTTCCCGATCATCCTCGAGACGAGCGGCTGCATCGGGACGGTCGCGGTCTCGGGGCTCCCGCAGGTCGAGGACCATCGCTTCGTCGTGACCCACCTCGAACGATTCCTCGCGGAGAGCAACCAGATCCGAGCCCGTTAGACACCCCTGTCAGCTGGAGCCGCACCTACATCCACGGCGGAAGCTCGATGCCGTCGAGATTTGGAGACCGCCCGGTCAGCCACCCGAGGAGTCGCTGGGCGTCCTTCGGGTTCGCCAGACGCGCCGGGAGGCGCGCGAGCGCCACCGGTAGCTCCCACGCGACGTACTCGTCCGGCCAGTCGGTCACCTCGTACCCGAGCCCGAGGTCCACGTGGTGGACCTCCACCTCGCGGAGGCGACGCAACGGGCTCCCGGTGGTCGGAAACCTGTCGGTCGCAACCAGGTGGGCATTCGGCCACCCCGCTGTCATCGATCGCTCCCAGGTGGCTTCGAGCCGCTTCGCCGACTCATCGACATCCTCATAGAGCTGGCGCGCGGTTCGCTCTGCGCCCGCCTCGATTTCGCCGTCTCGCTGCTCTGGCCCGCCGGGGTACCGGGCAACCTCGATCCCGTTCAGCGCGCCTTCGAGGCGACGCGTGTGTCCATCGGCATTGCGGGCGATGTGTGTGAGCACGTGACCGATGGTCCAGCCTGGCAACCGGCTCGGCTGGCGGACCGCTGCGTCATCGATGGCCAGGACGGTGACTCGCAGACGCCGGTGCGCCTCCCGGCTCCAGACTATGGCGACTTCTGGTTCCGGCTCCACATCGCAATCATCTCTCGCCGGCGGCGTCTGGTCGTGGCGGCAGGCGGGCGTGCGCCGGGATACGCGGAGCAGTAGCGGAACGACTCGCTAGCCGGCGACGATCAGCCTGACTGGCTGGACACCGAGTAAGAACTCCACAGTTCCTCGCTCGGTTCGCTCTGTTCGACCCGCAGGGTCAACGATCGCTCGCCCGGACGAAACGCGGCGAGGACCAGGAGGAGTCCATGCCAGTTCCCGTCGCCTGGAAGCCGCCACGAACTCCAACCGACAGTGTCGTCGGTGCTGCCGCCGACACGAGCCCAACCAGCTTGGACAAGCTGTTCGGCGAAGTGGGCCTCTATCTCGCCAACGGACCGGTCGGTCTCGACGGTGGACTCGGAAGTCCAGTGTCCGCTGCCCCCGCCGCCGTGCTGTCCCCGTAGCCGAACGCCGGCCGGTGCACTCAGCGGCGGTATCCGCTCAGCTCCGTCAGGGGGCATGTGCGGGGTTCGCGAGAGATGTCGCGCTGCGTCCCAGTCCAGCCTGAGGCGCACGTCCGTTGCCACCCCATCGCGACTGACTCCGCTGATCGACAAGACCGGGCCTCGCCCGTCGCGGCGAAACGCTCGGCCCTCACCGAGATCGGCGGAGACAAAACCGCCATGCATCGGACCCGTCGGCTCGAGAACGGTCCATCCCGTCGCTGCTAGTGCATGTTGGAAAGGTCCCACCAATTCGGCGAATGAGTTCGGTGCGTCAACGACAACTTCCACGAGAGTTGGTCGGCCAGTCCGTGAATAGAGCGCACTCCCCAGCACTCTCCAATCGGGCAGCACCGGGATGTCGGCCTCCACCAATTCGGGCAGGCGGCTTGCGAAGAGTTCCACGCTCGTGGGACCTTCTGGATGCGGATGGCCCAAGAGACGCAGGCACAGCTCCTCGATGTTGCGCTCATCCGAGTAAGCGTCAGCAGCCACCTATCGCCTCCTTACTTCCGGACCGTAGCACGGTCTTTTGGCTCCTTGGAGCGTGGCGTCGCGCCCGCTGAAAGAGAGTCTCTTCAGCATTGTCCGATGGTGCTGAGTTCGCTCTCCCAAAAACGCGCCGGATCGCGCAGCCATTTCGTCAGGGTGGCGGCTCCACGACGGCAATTCCATCAGCGATGTGGATACGCCAACCCTGTTCGTGCACGCGGCGGTGGTGCGGCCGGCACAGGGAGACCAGGTTGTCGAGCTCAGTTCGACCGCCGTCCGGCCAGTGGACGATGTGGTGGCCATCCGTCCACCCGGGCGGTCGATCGCACCCCGGAAAACGACAGCCCTGGTCGCGGAGGCGGAGCGCCGTGCGGATGTGTGGCGGGATGATGCGCGCGGCTCGGCCAACCGAGAGCGGCATGACACGCGGGCGGATGGTCGTCCACCCCGCACCATCAGCCGGCGGCGCGACCGTCATCACGGTCCGCACCGCGTCACAGGCGATGCGGCGCGCGGTCTCCGGATGGATCGGCCCCACGCCGCTCAACTCGGCCGGGGTTGCATCGGCGCAGGAGCGCAGCTCCCGGGTCCATGGCGTGCACCTGGGCACTGGATGGAACATCCTGGCGCGAGGTGAATCCTGTATCCCCCGATGTCGACACGGCTGGCGCAACACTGATCAGCGACACGCGTATCGGACGCGTGATCATCATCGGCTCCGCACTGCGGCCCAATCCGCTTAACGTCCTCTGGGTCCTGAACGGCTCCACATGGGGTGCCGAACCACCGTCTGTCCTCGCTGCGGGGACTGGCTGAGGCGACCGACACCAGATGGACCTCGACTTGCGCCTGGTGGGCGCAATGGTGGGCGCAATAGGGATCGAACCTATGACCTCTGCGATGTCAACGCAGCGCTCGTACCAACTGAGCTATGCGCCCCTGGCTCGCACCCGGCAAGCGTGAGCGTCCTCGATGATACCAGTGCCCCGGCGCCTCTCCCGGGATCGAGGTAGTCAGACCCAGGCGACCGGCTGCGTCTTCTTGCCCATGGCGTGCTGGGCTGCCGCAAGGTCACCGACGGTCACCTCGACGCGCAGCACGCCCTCGCAGCTGTGGCACACAAGGTTGAACGATTCAGGCCGGACGATCTGGCGGGCAATTGCCTGCCGGTGTCCACAGCACTCACACGTCACGACTGCTCGCATCACTCCTCCGCCGGGCCGGCCACTCCGGTCCGCAAGGCCTCGGAGCTTCCCACCGCGGCCTCGGGACACCGGCTAATCCACCGGTCCGCGACACCGTCGTTGCAGATTTGCGATCAGGTCTGGTCGAGGCCTTCGGCGGTCGATGCGATGTCCGGCTCGAGCACCTGGAGACGCTGCCAGCCGAACCATCGAACCGCCGCCGCGATGATGATGAGAATCGCGCCAAGCGCAGCGACAACGCGCGCCACGCCGATCAGGTCGGAGATCACGCCGGCGAGGAGCAGCGGAATCGCCACCGCAGCATTGATCACCGTGAAGATGCCGCCGAAGATGCGTCCACGGCTTTCGGTGTCGGTGCGTTCCTGCAGCACGGTGAAGCCGGGGATGAGCATCGCGCCCAGCGCACATCCGAACAGCACTCCGACCGCGACCGCGAGCGGAACCATCAACCCCGGCTGGTCGTGCGTGCGAAGCACATCGGGAACGATTCCCATGATGAGCAGCGACAAGCCCGCGCCACTGATGGCTGCAACCAGCGTCTTGGCGCGCGGGAAACTCGCGCGCTGCCCGAGCAGCGCAGCCGTGCCGATGAGCCCGAACATCGCCGGCACCAGCACGATGTAGGTCTCGGTGTCCGACCGCTTGAGCACCTCGACGAGATACACCGGCCCGAGCGCGAAGATGGTGAAGACCACAACGATCGCAAGGGTCAGCTGATAGAGACCGAGGCGCAGTGGCGGGCTGTTGCGGAGGATGTCGATACCGTCGCGCAGCTCGCGCAGGATACTGGGCGTCGGGCCGCTGGCCGCCTGCTCGGCACGCAGGCTGACACGCACCCTCCAGACTGATATCGCCGCGAGTCCGAAGAGACCCGTCGCAATGTAGAAGGGTGCCTGGCTGCCGAACAAGCCGATGGCGATCGTCGCCGCCGGCACACCGAGGACCAGGGTGAGGATGACCGTGGTCATGAAGAGCGACGTTGCCTCGGTGATCTGCCGCCGAGTGACCAGCGTCGGGATGCTCGCGGCTTCCGCCGGAGCGAAGATCTGTCCCGCCGAGCTGAACAGCAGCGTGATCACGATGAGCGGCCACGCCTGGCCGCGCAGCGGCGGGAACAGCTGCGCAATCGGGACGAGGAGGATGAGGCCGGCGCGGGCCACGTTGGTGCCGATCATCAGCGCACGTTTGTCGTGTCGATCCGCGTAGACGCCGGCGGGCGCGCTGAGCAGGACGCTCGGCAACGTGTACGCGATCATCAGCACGGACTGCAGCGACGCGCGTTTGGTGAGCGTGTACATGAAGACAAGCAGCGTGAACATGAGGAACTTGTCGGCGAGCTGCGAGAGCAGCTGTGCCAACCACAGGAATCGGAAATCGCGGCGGCGCAGCACCGCGGCGAATCCTTTCCGCTGCTCCGGGGCAGCGGCGATGGCGGGGCGCGCGGCGTGGAGCGGTGCAACCTGGCCGTCCTCGCGGGACTCGGTTGCGCCACGGGTGACGGGCTGCCTCATCGCGTGACCGACCTCACCTCCGCGACTGCGCGAGCGAGGAGCTCCCACTCATCGAGGCGAAGCGTACCCGGCCGGCGCCCCGGATCGATGCCCGCGCCGGCAAGAGCTGCCCCCGCGCCGGCCAGGTCGCCGCCGAGCGCCCGCGAGACGCCGTTGCGCAGGGTCTTTCGGCGCGACTGGAAAAGGGGCTTGGCCAGTGCGAGCATCGACGCCCGGATCGCCGGGTCGGCTTTCGCCGCGGGCACGATCCTGATGATCGACGAATGCACCGCAGGGGGTGGATCGAAGGCCTCCGGCGGCACGTCGCGGATTCGCTCCACCTCCGCGAGGCTGCGGATGGCGACGGTCGCGAGACTCCAGTCGCCCGGACCGGCGGCGAGCCGTGCGGCGACTTCGCGCTGGACGAGCACGACCGCGCGAGCGGGCGGATCCTCCGCCTCGACCAGGCGCATCAGCACGAGGCCAGTGAGCTGGTAGGGAAGGTTGCCCGTTGCGAGCCACCCCTTGGTGAAGCCGAGGCCCGCCGGGTCCACGACTCGGGCATCCGCCTCGAGCACGGTGACGTTCGCATTCCCGCGCTGGGTGATCTCGGTTCCCGCAACGCAGGCCGGGTCGATGTCGATTGCGACCACGCGCCGTGCGCGCGCCGCGAGCGCGCCGGTGAGGGTCCCGAGCCCGCAGCCGATCTCGAGGATCTCGCTGTCGGGTCCGGGGTCAAGGGCGTCGACGATGGCATCGAGCACGTCGCGGTCGATGAGGAAGTGCTGCCCCAGGCTCGTGTCCCGGCGGAGCCCGACGCGACGTCCCACCGCCGTGAGCGTCCTGGGGTCGGTGAGGTCGAGGGGATGACGGCCACGCTCGTCGCGCGCATCGTCACTCACGTGTCGCTGCCGTGCTCGGCACGGCGATCCCGAGGACGCGATGGGCGGTGGCGGTTGTCGCAGCACGCACGGCTGCTTCCGGCGCCCCACGGAGGCGAGCCACCGCAGCCGCCGTGATGGCAACCCGTTCCGGGAGGTTCGGCTTGCCGCGCTCGGGCACCGGGCTGAGGAACGGCGAGTCGGTCTCGACGACGTACCCGTCGTTGGCGACGGTGCGCGCGGCGTCCTGGATGTTGTCGGCGCGCGGGAAGGTGACGATGCCCGAGAACGAGGCGATGAATCCCTGGTCGGCGCATCGCCGGGCAAACGTGGCATCGCCGCTGAAGCAGTGCATCACTCCCCGGCTGCCGGGGACGCCCGCAACCGCTGCGAGCACCTCGTCATGGGCGTCGCGGTCGTGGATGAGCACGGGCTTGCCGGCGTCGCGTGCCAGCTCGAGCATCAGCCTGAACGAACGTTCCTGGACGTCGAGAGGCACCTCGTGGTACCCGGGGCGGAAGAACAGATCGAGCCCAACCTCCCCGACCGCAACCGCCTTGGGATGGCGGAGGAGCTCGGCCAGTGCGTTGAGCTGCGCGGCGTCTGGTGCTGCCTTCTCATGGGGATGCCAGCCGCATGTGAAGTAGACGCCGTCGTGCTCTTCGGCGATCCGGCGGTTCTGATCGGAGTCGTCGAGGTTGAGCCCGACCGAGATGATCACGTCGACGCCGGCGGCGAGCGCCCCCTCGAGCGCCTGGTTGAGCAGCCCCCGTTCCTCGAGCAGCACGAGGTGGCAGTGGGTGTCGACGAGCGGCGGCAGGCGCTCGCTCATCGCAGCGCTCCGATCACGACGGTGCACTCCCCGCGCGGCGGACGTGCGGTGAACTCCTCGGCGAGTGACGCGGCGGTCCCGCGGTGCAACGTCTCATGGAGCTTGGTCAGCTCGCGCGCGACCACGAGCGGCCGCTCACCGAGAACCGGCGTTGCGAGCCGGAGCGTCTTGGCGATGCGCATCGGCGACTCGAAGAATGCGATGGTGCGATCCTCGCGGAGCGCCTCCTGGAGCACGCGCACAAGCTTCCCCGCGGTACGCGGCAGGAACCCGAGAAAGCAGAAAGCGCTTGCCGGGAAGCCACTCGATGCGAGCGCCGCGGTGATCGCCGACGCTCCCGGGATCGGCGTCACGTGATGCCCGCCATCGAGCGCGGCGCGCACCAGGAGCGCCCCGGGATCGCTGAGCACGGGCGTCCCAGCATCGGTGCAGAGCGCGAGCGTCTCCCCGCGCTCGAGCCGTTCGATGAACTGCGGCACGCGTCGCCGCTCGTCGAATGCGGGGAGCGACAGCACCGGCTTGTGGATGTCGTGCGCGCTGAGCAATACCTTGGTACGGCGCGAATCCTCGGCGATCACGGCATCGCATTCGCGCAGCACGCGGAGCGCGCGCAGGGTGATGTCCTCGAGGTTGCCGATCGGTGTCGCGACGACGGCGAGCGTTCCGGTCAGATCGCTCATCGACCCCAGTCCCGCGGATAGCGGAACTCCCGGTCGATGGTGCGGTTGCTCAACTTGGCGATCACCGGCGGACGGCGCTTGTACTGACTCCCGCGCACTCGCGCCACGATCGAGTCGACATCGGCTGCGTCGAAGCCGAGCGCAACGACCTCCGCCCTGCTCCGCCGCTCATCGACGATGAGGTCGAGCACGCGGTCGACCACCGCATAGCGCATCCCCAGCTCGTCCTCATCCGACTGGCCGACCCACAGGTCTGCGCTCGGCGGCTTGGTGAGCACGCTGTGCGGCAGCTCGAGCGCGCGTGCGAGCGCGTACACCTGCGTCTTGTAGAGGTCACCGATTGGGTTCAGCGCGCTCGCCATGTCGCCGAACAGCGTTCCGTAACCGAGCAGCAGCTCGGTCTTGTTGGACGTGCCCAGCACGAGCGCGCGCTCCGCCATCGAGTGGTCGTAGAGAATCGACATGCGCTCGCGGGCCATCTTGTTGCCCCGGCGGGTGCGATCCGCATCCGGGAAACCGTCGAAGTACGCGTCCACCTGGAGGGTGATGTCGATGACCTTGGCCGCGATGCCGAGGCTGTCGCACACCGCGAGTGCATCGATCTGCGACTGCGGATCGCTGCTCCGATAAGGCATGAAGACCGCGACAACGTTCTCGGCTCCAAGCGACGACACCGCGAGCGCAGTCACCAGCGAGGAGTCGACGCCCCCCGAGAGACCGACGATGACGCGCTCGAACCCCACCTTGCGCACTCCGTCGGCGATGAAGCCGCGGAGCCGCTCGATGACGAAGGCGGCGTCAACCGCGAGTGTGCCGGCGTCGGAGTCGATCGGTCTCGGCGTCGTTGACATCGTTTCGTTCGTCGCGAAGCAGTGGATAAGCGACGCGCGCGCGGCGGAGCGCGCTGCGCTCGAGGCTGTGGAAGAGGACGGACTCCTGGGCTCCGGGGACCTCGGCGACCACGCTGCCTGCCGGGTCGACCACGCGCGAACCGCCCCAGAAGCCGACACCGTCCTCGAACCCGGACCGGTTGCAGTACAAGACGTACGTCGTGAAGAGCTGCGCGTAGGTGCGGGTCATGACGTCATAGCTGCTTGCTGTGCCGACCGCCTCACCCTGGAGAAGACCGCGGCCTGGCGATGCCGACGGGCAGATGATGAGATCCACGCCCTGGCGCGCGAGCAGCGCCACCGACGTCGGGTGCCAGAGGTCCTCGCAGATGAGGATGCCCGCGCGCCAGCGATGCTCGGTGCGGTTGCCGAGCGGCGCGTCGAAGGCGCGGAATCGGTCCCCGGCGGCGAGATAGCGCTGCTCGTCGAAGAGCCCGTATGTCGGCAGGTAGACCTTGCGGTGGACGTGCACCACCTCTCCGCCGCTGATGTAGAGGGACGCGTTGTAGAAGCGATGCGCGTCGCTCTCGAGGATGAGCCCTGCGACGATGTCGATGCCCGCGTCTCGGGATGCGTCCTGCAGCGCGCGGATCTCCGATGCGTCGATCCTGACCGCGACCTCCGGGACCTGGTCCTTGAGGAAGTACCCGGTGAGCGAGAGCTCGGGGAAGACCACCAGTCGGGCGCCAGAGGCCGCGGCTGTGGAGATGACCGTGAGATGGGCGGCGATGTTGGCGGCCACGTCACCGAGGCGCGGATAGAACTGCGCGATCGCGACGCTCACCGACCCGGACGGGTCCGGAGCCGGCTCGGGCGAGGGGTCTGCGGCGGTCGCGTCAGGCATCGACTCCTGCGTCGGGATCACGCCGGTTCGAGATCGTTCGAGGACCATCCCAATGATTCTCCCACGGTATCGGGCAACGCTCCCGAGTTCACGAACGCCTCGACCATGTCGGGGACGCGATCGAGAGCCGTCACCGCCATCGGTGCGGGAGGCAATGCGCGCAGGAAGCCGAGCCCGTACTGGCGGGTGCGCAGGCGCGGGTCGCAGAGCACCACGGCGCCGCGATCCGACGCGCTTCTGATGAGACGCCCGAACCCCTGACGGAGCCGGATGATCGCCACCGGGAGGATGTACTCGCCGAACGGATCGCGGAGTCGCTCGGAGCGGGCGCGGACCAGCGGGTCGGTCGGCACCGGGAACGGCAGCTTGTCGATGACGACGCAGCGCAGCCGGTCGCCCGGGATGTCGACACCCTCCCAGAAGCTGCTGGTCGCGAGCAGAACGGTGCGGGGATCAGCGAGGAAGCTCTGCAGGATCTGCCTCCGGGTGCCGTCGAGCCCCTGGGCGAGGCTCGCGATACCGCGAGCCTCGAGGCGTTCCTGGAGCAGCGCCCACACGCGTTTCAGCGGGCCGTAGCTCGTGAAGAGCACGAGCGTGTGCCCCTCAAGCCGCCCGGCGATGGCGTCGATGAGGACGGTCATCTGCAGGTCGTGCGACGGGTCGTCGTAGGCGGTCGCGTCCTCGGGAAGGATGCAGATGGCCTGGCGGAGATAATCGAATGGAGACGGGAGGGTCAATTCCTCGGCCGTCGCTCCGATGCCGACCCGGTTGCGGATGAAATCGAAGCTCCCCCCGACCGACAGCGTCGCCGAGGTGAGGATCACCGATTCAGCAGGGTCGAAGACAGTCTCGGCGAGCGGCACGGAGACGTCGACCGGCGCCTCGTGGAGTTCGGCCTGTTCGCCGCGCATCTCGATCCAGGTGACCATGCCCTCACGCTGCCGGACGATCACGTGATCGATCGCCGCGGCGACCCCGGCGAGTGCGACCGCCGCATGCTCGAGCTCGTCGTCGGCCCGATCCGGCTGGGGCAGGAGGTCTGCCTGCATTCCCGCCGGCGATCCCGCCGCCAGCAAACCGGCGGTGCGCTGGAACACTCCGGCGGCATGGACCGCGGAACGCTCGACGAAGCCGAATCCCGGGTCGCTACGGATCGCTTCGGAGAGCCCGATCCGCCCGTTGGCGGCGTGCTCACCGCCGAGCCGCGCCGACATGAACCCCTTGGCGTCGCCGAACAGACGCTGCCCCGCCTCGCGGCATCGCTCGAGATCCGCGCCCAGCGCTGTGTCGGGAAGCGCGGGGAGGCGATCGAGGATGAGGGTCACGTCGACGAGGCGCACGGCGACGCCGAGCTGCTCGGTGGCGACCGACTCGAGGTGGTGGGCCTCATCGATGACCAGTGCCTCGTACGGCCCGAGCACCTGACCCTGGCGTTCGTTTCCGGCCAGGAGGAGCGCGTGGTTCGTGACAACAATGGCTGCATCTGCAGCACCGCGCCGGGCGCCGACCATGTAGCAGCGCGCATTGGGCCAGTTGGCGCATGCCGGTCCGAGGCAGTCGGTCACGTCGGACGCGACCCGTCGCCAGAGTTGCTCCTCATCGCCGGCGAGGTAGATCTCGGATCGGTCGCCGCTCACTGTCGTGGCGAGCCAGGTGAGCATCTTCAACTTGAACCGGATCGACACCAGGTCGGGCTCCCGTCCCACGACGTCGGAGGTGGCGAGGAATCGCTGCCATCTGCGCAGGCTCAGATAGTGGTTACGTCCCTTGAGCACCGCAACCGACACCGGCTCGCGGAGCAGGCCGGCCACCGCGGGGAGGTCGCGATCGGCGAGCTGTTCCTGGAGGTTGACGGTGTGGGTTGCGACCACCGCTCGCTTGCCGGTCCGCGTCGCCCAGAGCGCCAGTGGGGTCAGGTAGGCGAGCGACTTGCCGACCCCGGTGCCGGCTTCGACCATGAGGCGCCGCTTGCGCTCCAGCGTCTGGCCGATCGCCATCGCCATCTGCACCTGGGCCTCGCGATACTCGTAGCGTTCGCTTGCCGCGAGCGGGCCCTGCGGACCGAGCAGGTCGGCCGCGGCGTCGCCGACGGTCCCCTTGTCGGGTGCCGCCGAATTCCGACCGGCCGGCGGTGACGTGGGCGGTGGCGCGGAGACCGGCGTGTGGCCAAATGGGGGTTCCGCCTCCAGCTCAGGTCGGACCATCACATCGCTCACGAAAGCGTCGAGGGGACCGGGCGCCTGGGACGCGACCCGTCGCATCTCGTCGAGGGTCTGCATGGGCAGCCGGCGGCCGGCCCCGACCAGGACGCGAAACAGGTCGCCGGTCGCGCGGGCATCGCTCAACGCCCGGTGCGGGCGCTCGTGGGGGATTCCCAGGCGGCGGCTCAGGAGCGGGAGGCTGTGGCTCTCGAAGGTGGGCAGCAGGATCCTGGCAAGGTCGAGGGTGTCGAAGAGCAGCCGAGACCCGAATGACTCGGAGAGAAGGGCTCGAAGGAAGAGCAGGTCGAACGTGCCGCCATGAGCGATCAATGCGGCGTCCCCGCAGAAGCTTGCAAGCCGGGATGCTGCCTCCGCCGGCGCCGGGCCGCCGAGGACGTCGTCGTCGCTCAGGCCGACGAGGCGCTGAATGGCGAGCGGAATCGGCATCTGCGGATCGACGACCACCTGGAGCTCGTCGATCGGACGCATGGCCTGGTCATAGCGCACCGCGCCGATCTCGAGGATGCGGTCGCTGCGCGGCGAGAGCCCGGTGGTCTCGAGGTCGAAGGCGACCAGGTGGTCCAGGTGCGACGGAACCCCGGTCACGCGGCGGGCGAGCTCGCCGCCCAGAGTTCCAGCGCGGTCTGCACCACCTCCTCAACGCCGAGCACGCCGGTGTCGAGGAGATGCGCGTCGGGCGCGGGACGCATCGGCGCGGCGGTGCGCGTGGCATCGAGCCAATCGCGAGCGCCGACCTCGCCCTGCATCAGCGCGGTGTCGGCTCCAGCGCCGCTGCCTCGCAGCTGCGAGGCTCGGCGCCGGGCCCGCACATCTTCGGTGGCGTCGAGATAGAGCTTGAGCTGCGCGTGCGGGAAGACAACGGTGCCGCAGTCGCGACCGACAGCGACCGCGCCGTCGCGTGCGAGCTCGCGCTGCGCCTCGAGCAGCACTTCGCGCACCTCCGGAATGCTGCTCATCGACGCCAGCAGCGGTGCATTGGCGGGGTCTCGCAACGCGGCACCGCCTTCGATGCCGTCGACGCATGCGGCGCTCTCGGCGTCGTCATGGCCAGGGTCCGTATCGATGATGACCCTGGTCCTGCGCGCGCAGTCGATCAGCGCATCGCGGTCATCGGGGGCAAGTCCGGCCCGGGCTGCGGCGACCATGACGCCCCGGTAGAAGAGCCCGGTGTCGACCAGCGGGAGACCGAGTGTCGTGGCGAGACTCCGCCCGAGGGTCGTCTTGCCGCTCCCCGCCGGGCCGTCGATGGTGATCACGGGTGGGGTCACCGCGACCGCCGGGCGGTGGCGCGCACCGGTGTCTGCATGCCCGCCGCCGCTCGCAGTGACGACAGCTCGGCAGGACGCAACGCCCGAGCCGCTCCTTCGGGGAGTGCCCCAAGCTCGAGCGGTCCGATGGCGATCCGAACGAGGTCACGAACCTCGAGGCCGATCGCCGCGAAGAGTCGCCGCACCTCGCGTTTTCGGCCTTCGGCCATGACCACTTCAACCCTCGAATCCGATCCGGATCGCTTCGCGCTGAGTGCTCGAGCCGGCCCGTCCTCGAGCTCGATGCCGATCGCCAACTGCTCGAGCTGTTCTGCGGAGATGTCGCGGTCGAGCGTCGCCAGGTAGCGCTTGGTCACGCCGTGACGTGGATGCGAGACGGCATGGGCGAGCTCGCCGTCCGTGGTGAGGACGAGCAGCCCACGGCTGTCTGCGTCGAGCCGCCCGACGGGGACGAGCCCTGGGACGGGTTCGATCAGGTCCATCACGGTGCGGCGCTGATACGGATCACTGCGTGTCGTGACCACGCCCGCCGGTTTGTTGAGGACGATGGTGACTGAAACCGCGCGCGCGGGAATCCTGCGCCCGTCGACGCTCACGCGATCGACCGACGGGTCGACGACGGCGCCGACGCGGCTGACCTCGCCATTGACGGTCACCCGTCCGTCGGCGATGAGCTGGTCGGCACCGCGCCGGGATGCGACTCCCCGACGTGCAAGAAAGCGGTTGAGCCGCTCCGCTGGTTGGGCACTCACTCGAAGTTGGGGAGCACCGCGCTCTCGGCCACCGCCGGCAGATCCTCGATTCGCTCGAGGCCGACCAGCTGGAGGAAACGCAGCGTCGTGCCGAACAGGCGCGGATGTCCCGGCGTCTCCTGGCGCGCCACCTCGCTGACCAGGCGCCGCACGGTGAGGTGTTCGAGCACTGCTTCGCAGTCCACTCCGCGGATCGACTCGATCACCGCTTTGGTCACCGGCTGGCGGTAGGCGACGATCGCCAGGGTCTCCATGGCCGCCCGGCTCAGGCGCGATGGGCGTTCCGGGTGGAGGGCGCGTTGGACCGCCCAGGCCATCTCCGGCCGGGTGACCAACTGGATCGCCTCGTCGGAGCGCTGGAGCATGAGCCCGCGACCACGCAGGTCCATGGCGAGCACGCCGGCCGACCGGGCGACCGCTGCGGGGCTCCGCTCCAGGATCGCCGCGGCCTCGGCGATGGTGACCTCGCGACCGAGCGCGAAGCAGAGCGCCTCGAGTGCTGGCGCAAGGTCCTCGGGCTCGGCGTCCGCGGTGCCCTCGGGGACGGTAGCGCGGCCGAAGACATCGAGCACGAGGACGTCATCCAAGGCCGGTCACCGTGATCGGGCCGAACGCGTCGCGCTGTTCGACCGTCGCCTCGCCGCGCTTGAGCATCTCGAGCAGCGCCAGGAAACAGGCGACCGCCTCGAGGCGGCTGCTGACCCCGGCGAAGACCTCTTCGAATTCGAGCGGTCCCAGCATGAGACGGTCGCGCAGGAGGCGGACCTTGTCCTCCACCGAGTAGATGATCGCCACCGGCAGCGGCTCGGTATCGCTGAGCCGTTCGAGAACCGCCCGGAAGGCCGCGGCCAGCCGTTCCGGGGCGATCCGGAGCCGCTCGACGGGGATCACCTCAGTCGACACGAGCCCGAGGAAGCTTCGCGCGCCCTCGGTGGCCGCCTCGGCGAGAAGGGCTTCGGCGGCGGCCTTGAAGAGGCGGTACTCGGCGAGCCTCCTGCCCGCATCAGTCGATTGATCGTCCTCGGGCTCGATGACGGTGGTGTCCTGGTCCGGCAGCACCGACGTCGCCTTGAGCGCGACCAGCCGGGCGAGCAGCGACAGGGCATCCGCGACAGCGCGGAGGTCACCCTGACGCTCGGGGGCCTCGAGTGCGCTCCGTGCCTCATCGACGACCGTGCTCACCGACAACTCGGTCAAATCGAGGTCACCCCGGTTTGCTCGGGCAACGAGTTCCTCGAGGGTCCCGTGGAACCCCGGGGCGTCCACGGTGATCGAGGCGGCGCCCGATTCCTCCCGCTGCATCGCTACATGGTACGGACGCCGGGGGTGCACCGATCGCCGCTCGCTCCCTCTTCGAGGAGCTCCGCGGCGCGGATCAACGCAGCCTCGGTCGTCCTGCCCGACATGAGTCGTGCGATCTCTCTCACCCGCTCGTCGTCTGTCACCACGGCGGCGGTCGCGTGCGGTCCGCCGGGACGGTCGCGCTTGGTGATGGTCACGTGCGCGACCGCACGAGCCGCGATCTCCGGGCGGTGCGTGATCGCAATCACCTGACGTCCTCGGCCGATACGGGCGAGAACATCGCCAACGCGCGCTGCGGTCTCGCCGCCGATGCCCGTATCGACCTCGTCGAGGACGAGAACCGGCGCGTCCTCCTCGGTCACGACCGCGCTCAGTGCCAGGGCGAGCCGCCCAAGCTCGCCACCGGACGGTCCCTCGTCGATCGGCATCGGGACCGAGTCGCGGTTGGGCGCGAGGCGGAAGTCGACCTCATCGATCCCCGAGTGTCCGCAGCGCACCGGTGTGCCGTCTCCGGTGTCGACGCCGTCGACGTCAAGGCTCCGGGTCAGCACCACCCGGAAACGCGCGTGGGGGAGCTCGAGCGAGCGGAGTTCGGTGGTGACCGCCCGTTCGAGGCGGCGCGCGGCCGACGTCCGGATGGCGCTGAGCGCGGCCGCAGCTCGAGCCGCATCCGAGCGTCGCGCCTCTGCGGCGGTCTCCAGGCTGCCGATCGCGCCCGACTCGCCGTCGATGCTCGCGACCAGGGCGGTGGCCCGATCGAGCTCGCCGAGCGCCGACTCGAGCGATCCGTGGCGCCGGATCACCCGGGTCAGGGTGTCGAGCCGCTCTTCGATCGCGGTCAGCCGTACCTCGTCGACGGTGATCTCCTCGGCGTGGCGACGCGCGTCGAGCGCGAGCTCGCGAAGGCGATCAACGAGCGCGTCGGCGTCCTCGAGCAACGTGAAGAGCGCCGGGTCAACGGCTGCGAGGTCGGCACCTGCGCCTATTGCCGCGGCAAGCCGGTCCGCCGCGGACTGATCGTCACCACCGCTGGCCTCGGCCAGCGACAGCGAGCATCCGGCAATTCGAGCCGCGTGTCTCAGGCGGAGGCGCTCTGCCTGGAGCTCTGATTCCTCGCCGGAGCGAATCCCGATCGGTGCGAGGTCCTCGACGAGGTCGCGGGCGCGCTGCAGTTCGGCCGCGCCGGTGTTCGCCGCACGCTGAGCAGTGGCCACCGCGTCCGCTGCGACGCGCCACGCCTTGACCGCATTGGCCGTCGCGGCACGCGCAGTGGCGCACTCCTGCCCGGCGAAGGCGTCGAGCACGTCACGCTGCCAGGTCCGCCGGAGCATCCGGTGGCTCGTCCCCTGGGCGGTGACGTCGACGCACAGGTCGCCCAGCTCGCGGAGCACGGCTTGCGACACGAGAGCACCATCGACACGACAGGTTGCGCGCCCCGACACCGGCACCTCGCGCGACAGCGTGATCAGGTCGTCGTCGGGTATACCGAGCTCGGCTCGGCGCGCGCGCAGGCGCGGGCTCAGATTGTCGAACACGGCGGCCACGCGCGCGGCGGCGGCACCGGTGCGGACGGTCTCGGGTTCGAGCCGGCCGCCGAGGGCGGCGCGGAGGGCGTTGACGCACATCGACTTCCCGGAGCCGGTCTCACCGGTCAGGACGCTGAAGCCCTCGTCGAAAGAGAGCCGCGCTTCCTCGATGACCGCTAGGTTGCTGACGCGGAGCTCACGAAGGGCCACTCGCCCCTCCCTTGTCGCCGGGGACATCGTCATCGACCGGCTCGAGGAGCAGGTCCTTGTGCGGGATGCCGTAGCGAAACTTCTGGCGGAGCCGCGAGTTGAACGACGGCGAATCAGCGAAGCGCACCACTTCGAGCTCCGGACCCGGCATGACCACGACACTCTGGCCGTCCGCGAGCCACGCCACCGAACGGCCGTCCGCGGCGACGAACACGCGGCCGCGCTCGACGGTCACACGAACATTGAGCTGCTCAGGGATGACCACGGGCCGGCTGATGACCGCATGCGCCGCGAGAGGCACGACGACCACCGCTCGGACTCGCGGATCAACCGGCGGGCCGCCCGCGCTGAGCGCGTAGGCGGTCGACCCGGTGGCGGTGGCGACGACCACCCCGTCAGCGTCGAATGCTCCGAGCAGGTCATCGTCTACATTCACGCGGAGCCTGACGACGTTGACATCCCGAGCGCGGACGACGATCTCGTTGATGGCCAGGATCGGCTCGTCCGATCCGTTGACGGTGATCTCGAGCAACGCCCGGCGTTGAGTCGTGTAATCGCCGGCGGCAAACCGGCTGATCGCTTCGGGCAGCTTGTCGATCTCGACGTCGTTGAGGAACCCGAGGCGCCCGCGGTTCACCCCGACGACCGGGATTCCGAGTGGAGCGGCCAGGCGGGCGCCGTAGAGAAAGGTGCCGTCGCCCCCGAGGGTGACGAGCAGCGCCGTATTCGCACCGTGCTCGTGCATGGCCCCCTCGGGATCCTCGAGCGCCGTCCAAGCCTCGAATCCGCAGGCTTGAGCGCGAGCGATCGCCGACTGAACCACGACCTGCTCGCCGGGATGGAGCAGGAATCCGATGCTGCGTTCGGCACTCATGGCTCGTCCGCGCCAGGGGTTTCGACGCGGACGATACGCGCGCCGACCAGCCACTCGAGATTCCCCTTGGCGCCGCGAACCGGCGAGGGCATGGGATCGCGGGGCCTAGCGCCGAACTCGGTCTCGAGCCACCGGGCGAACTCCACCGCAGCAATCGCAGCCGCGCTCGGGTCGCGGACGATGCCGCCCTTCCCGATCGCGTCGCGGCCGAGCTCGAACTGCGGTTTGAACAGCGCGACAAGGTCCGCCCCACCCGGCGCCATCAGGCGCGCCACAGCAGGCATCACCAGGCGCAGGGAGATGAACGACAGGTCGAGCGTCACGAGGTCGGGTGCCGGTCCCGGGAGCGATTCGAGTGAACGCAGGTTGGTGCGATCCATCACTCGGACACGGGGGTCGGTTGCCAATCGTGGATCGAGCTGGCCGCGGCCGACGTCCACCGCGTAGACATAGGACGCTCCG
This sequence comes from Candidatus Dormiibacterota bacterium, assembly GCA_003162415.1. Taxonomy (GTDB): domain Bacteria; phylum Chloroflexota; class Dormibacteria; order Aeolococcales; family Aeolococcaceae; genus Palsa-851. The sequence goes on along the minus strand of PMOL01000013.1, from coordinate 50,129 downwards.
CGACTGAGCAGCACGTCGGTGAAACCGCCCGTCGACGCCCCGGCGTCGAGGCAGATCCGGCCGGCGCACTCGACGCCGAAGGCATCCAGCCCGGGGGCGAGCTTCAGCCCTCCCCGGCTTGCCCACGGGTGATCGCGCCCCAACAGCCTGATGGTTGTCGCCGGTCCGACGCGCTGATCGGCACTGGTCGCCCGCGTGCCGTCGATTTCGACGAGGCCGGCGGCGACGAGTGCCTGGGCTCGCTCGCGACTCGGCGCCAGCCCACGAGCCACGAGTTCGAGATCCACCCGCCTCGCCTGGGACACAGCTGTCATGGTTTCCATTTATACTACATTTATGTGTATTCGCGCGGTCAGAAGGGGACATCGTCGGGATCGATGCGCAACGGTGCCGATCGCACCGGAGCGGACCCCACGGACGTCCCGGTCGTAGGCGTCGCCAAGGTGTCCGGAGGCGGTGAGCCGGCGGCCTCCAGGGGACGTTCGCCGATGGCGCCACTCGCGCTCACCACCAGCTGCTTCACACGCAGCTCGGTTCGCTCGAGCAGCTCGGTGCAGTATTGGGCGAGCACCACGCCCCGTTCGTAAGCGCCAATCGCTTCCTCGAGCGCGATGCTGCCGCCCTCGAGCTTGGTGATCAGGGTGTCGAGCTCGGCCAGGGCGTCCTCGTAGGTGAGCGCCGTGATGCCGTCCTCCGCGGAACCGGGTGTCATCGGTCGTCCGATGCCTGGTTGGAATCGTACATCTGTTCGGTCCCGGATTGGAGGCCCGGCTCGATTCGGTCCACGGTGCTTTCCAGGGTTCCGTGGCGCAGGACGGTGCGCAGACGTGTCCCCGCCGCCACCGTGACCGCGTCGGTCAGGACCGCCCCATTCGCGTCGGAGGTGATCGAGTAGCCTCGCTCGAGCGTCCGTCGCGGCGACAGCGCGGCCAGCCGTGCGGTCCTCGTGGTCAGCGCTGCGCGGCGCGCCACGGTGACGCGGACGGTCGCATCCTCGAGTCGCTCCGACGCTCGGGTGAGCCGAAGCCGCTCGAGCTCGACACGCCGTGACGGATGAGCGACGGCAAAGCGTGACGTCTCGTGGTCGAGGGCGCGCCGTTTCAGCGAGGTCTCCTGCATCAACGCCTGGCGCAATCGCAGCGACGCGATGTGCACGCGATCGCGATGCACCTTGACCAGTCCGCCCAACGCGATCCCAAGACGAGCGCTGCGCGCTGTGACGTCCTCACGGAGCAGGGCGACGTTCGGTGCAACCAGCTCCGCCGCAGCCGAGGGCGTCGCGGCGCGTCGATCCGCGGCGAGATCGGCGACCGTCGTGTCGGTCTCGTGTCCGACGCCGGTCACAACCGGGAGGCGTGTCGCCCTGATGGCTCGCGCCAGCAGCTCGCTGTTGAACGCGATCAGGTCTTCGAGTGAACCACCACCGCGCACCAGCAGGATCACGTCGGCATCGCGAACCTGGTCGGCTCGCCGCAGCGCGCGAATCAGCGTCTCCACCGCTCCATCGCCCTGCACGGTTGCCGGCGACAGCACCACCCCGATGCAGGGCGCGCGACGCGCGATCACCGTGCACACATCGCGCAATGCAGCACCGCCGCGCGAGGTCACGACCACGACACGTCGAGGCAGCAACGGCATCCGCCGCTTGCGCCGTTCGTCGAAGAGCCCCTCCGCGCTGAGGCGCTGCTTCAACTGTTCGACGCCGAGGGCAAGCGCGCCGACTCCGCTCGGCTCGAGCCGGTCGACATAGAGCTGGTAGCGTCCCTGCTGCCCGTAAACCTGCACCGATCCGTGCGCAACCACGGTCATGCCATTGTCGGGCCGGAACGGAATCAGCAGCGCGTTGGCGCGAAAGCACACGCAGGACACCGCTGCGCGAGCGTCCTTGAGGGTGAAATACAGGTGACCCGAGACGTGTGCCTTGAAGTTGCTCACCTCGCCCTCGACAAGCACGTCCTCCAGCTCCGGGCGTGCGGCAAGCGCGTCGCGCACCATGAGGGTCAGGTCGCTGACCGAGCAGACCGCCGCGGTCATACCCGCTCCCGCGCGACATGACCGAGCACCCCGTTGACGAACTGCGCAGCCTCCTCGCCCGCGTAGGCGCGCGCCAGCTCGATCGACTCGTCGATGACCACGGCGACGGGCGTTGCCTCCATGTACAGCAACTCGAAGGTGCCGAGACGGAGCACCGCGCGCTCGACCTTGCCGAGGTCGACGAGCGACCAGTGCTCCATGGCGGCGGCGAGCGCTGTGTCGATGCTGTCGAGATGATCGACGCACCCGAGCACGATCAGACGTGCGAAGGCACGGACATCCGCGGTGGCGCGAAGGTCCTCGCCCTGGTACCGCAAGGCGAAGTCCGGATCCTTCGAGGTGCCCTCGATCTCGAAGAGAACGCGGAGCGCGAGCTCACGACCACGCCGTCGACGCCCCGTGCCTGAAACGGCGGGGGTCACGCGAAGGCGACCTCGCTGACGAAGACGTTGACCTCCTCGACGCGGAGGGCAAGCATGCGATCGATGGCGTCGGCGACGCGCCGCTGGACCTCGGCGCCGACCACCGGGACGTTGCCACCCGACTCCATCACCACGTAGAGGCTCAGGTGCAGCGCGTCGTCGCGCATCTCGACACGCACGCCGCGATGTGCGTGGGAACGGCGGACGATGCGGTCGAACTGCTGGCCGCCGGGGTGGTACATCGAATGAATCCCCGCAACCTGGAGTGCCGCGAAGGCCGCGATCGACGCCACCACCTCATTCGCCACCCGAGTCGTGCCGAGCTGGCGCCGGCCGTTCGTGGTCGGGCGGAGCTGGAGGCTGGCGGGTTCCTCGACGTCGGTCACGCGCGCTCCACGTAGCGACCTGTTCGCGTATCCACCCGGATCTGATCCCCCTGGTTGACGAACAGCGGGACGTCCACCCCGAGACCGGTCTCGACCACCGCGGGCTTGAACGATGCGTTGGCGGTGTCACCCTTGAAGCCCGGCTCGGTCGCGGTGACCTCGAGCACGACCGACGTGGGCAGGTCGACACCCAGCACGCGATCGTCGAAGCGCAGGAGAAAGAGGTTGTCGTTCTCCTTGAGGTAGTCGACCCCGCTGCCGAGTTGCTCGGGGCTCAGCGTGATCTGATCGTACGTGGTGTTGTCCATCACCACGTAATTCTCCCCGTCCTTGTAGAGCAGCTGAGCCTCGGTGCGTTCGATGCGCACCTTGCCGAACTTCTCTTCGGGCCGGAACGTCTCGTCGGTGACCGCCCCGGTCGTCACATTGCGCAACTTGGCGCGCACGACAGCCGTGCCGCGACCCTGCTTCATGTGCGAGAAGTCGATGACTTCGAAAAGGTCGCCGTCGCGTTCGACGGTTGCGCCCGGGCGCAGGTCGGAGGCGGTGATCATGCGGTGCTCCCAGTGGTAGAGGGGTCCTCGAGCAGCTTAGCCAGTCCCTCCACTGCGAGGACGTAGCCCTCGAGGCCGAGACCCGCGATCACCGCCACGGCCGCCTCGGCAGAGAGTGATACTCGCCGGAAGGGCTCGCGGGCGAGGATGTTCGTCAGGTGGACCTCGACGACCGGCCCGGCGAACGCTCGGAGCGCGTCGGCGAGGACGACGCTAGTGTGAGTGAGGCCGCCGGGGTTGACGATGCAACCGGCGGCTCGCCCGCGCTCCCGCTCGAGGATGTCGACCATCACGCCCTCGTGGTTGGTCTGTTCACAGCGCACCTCGAATCCGAGCGTTGCGGCCCGATCGCGGACCGCGGATTCGATGGCCGCAAGCGTGACCGTCCCATAGACGTCGGGCTCCCGCTCGCCGAGGCTGGCGAGGTTGGGTCCGTTCAGCAGCAGGATCGTCGTCATCGGGCCATCACGGCGTCGAGCGCAGCGAGCACCTCGCTCTCGGGGACGCGCCGGCCCACTCGCGGATGCCCCCTGGACTCGAGGAGGACCCAGCCCAGGCGGTCGCCGACGGTTTTCTTGTCCGCGCGCAGATGGCCGAGCACGCGCTTGGGGTCAAACACCGTCGTCGTGGCGAGCCCACACCGGGCGATCATCTCATCCTGCCAGTCGATATCCCCGGACGGGCAGCCGAGCACGCGGATGCTGAGCACGCCCGCGGCATGCATGCCCGCAGCCACGGCCTCGCCGTGGAGCAGCCGGTCGCCAAGGCCGGCCGCCGCTTCGAGCGCGTGACCGACGGTGTGGCCGTAGTTCAGCACCGCGCGGCTGCCCGCCTCACGTTCGTCTCCCGAGACGATCGCCGCTTTGATGGCGCAGGACTCGCGAATCGTCGCGGTGAGCACATCGGGATCGCGCCGGAGCAGCCGGTCGAGCCGGCTGTCGAGGTCGGTCGCGAGCGCCGTCTCGACGATCATCGAGTACTTGACGATCTCGGCGAATGCCGAACGGTAGGAGCGATCGTCCTGGGTGGCGAGGACAGTGGGATCGCAGATCACGGCGCGCGGCTGCCAGATGGACCCCGCGAGATTCTTCCCCCGGGGCAGATTGACTCCCGTCTTGCCGCCGATGGCGCTGTCTACCATGGCGAGAAGGGTGGTCGGGACGTTCACCCAGGCGATTCCGCGCAGGTAGGTGGCGGCGACGAATCCGGCGAGATCTCCCACCGTGCCGCCGCCGAGCGCGACCACGCAGTCGTTTCGCTGCAGCTCCGCGGTGCCGAGTAGCGCCAGCATGCGGCCCGCGATCGCCCACGTCTTGAGCTGCTCGCCGCCCGAGACCTCGAGCACGGTGGTGGCGATGCCGGCGCTGCGCAGCGAGGCGACCAGCCGGTCGGTGGCGGGCCGCACGGCTCGGTCCGCGACCATGGCCACGCGGGTCGCGCCTCCCGGGATGTGCAGGACCACGTCATCGAGTCCTCCAGGGCGCACCTCGACGTGATACCCGCGTTCCGCCAGGTCGATGCGGACGGCACCATCGAGTGCTGAGATCACCCGAGAGGCCACCGCGTCGGGTGCCTCGCCGGCGCTGATGCGAACGTGTGCGGTCTGGTGCGCGCGGGCACGGGTGCTGCGCAGACGTGGGATCCCTGTCTCGGCGGATCCGCCGAGCATCGGTCGGTCTGCGCCATCGCCGACACGCTCGATCAGCACCGCGTCGGGGGCGTCGAGCCAGACGACAGTGGAGAGCTCGGTGAGGAGCCGGCGCGCGGCCGGCTGCGCGATCAGGCCGCCACCGCAGGCGATGACCACCGGCCCGGGTCGGCGGAACACTGCTTCGAGGGCGGTGAGCTCGAGGTCGCGAAAAACCGGCTCGCCCAGATCGGCGATGATCACGCCAGGAGATCGCCCCGATGATTTGGCGATCTCCTCATCGAGGTCGACGGCGTCCCAGCCGAGACTGCGTGCCACGAGCGGCGCGATGGTGCTCTTGCCCGAGCCGGGCAGCCCGACCAGCGCGATGCGACGCACTGCGCTCATCGCAGGCGGCTGACGGCGCGGCGATGCGCGGCGACCGCGCGTCGCATCTCGCCGAGCGTATCGCCGCCGAACTTCTCCGTCGCCGCGGCGGCGAGCACCCACGCGAGCATCGCCTCCGCGACGACCGCGCCCGCCGGCACCACGCAGATGTCGCTGCGCTCGTAATGGGCGTTGATCTCCGCACCGGTGTGGATGTCCACGCTGCGCAACGGATGGAGCAACGTCGATATTGGCTTGAAGTGGACGAGCGCCCAGACGGGTTCACCGTCGGTGACTCCCCCGGCGAGACCGCCCTGCCGGTTGGTCAGGTGGTGAAAGCCGAGCTCCGCATCCCACCGCGGTTCGTCATGCACGTCCGAACCCGGCGACTGCGCCGCAAGGACCGCGGCCCCAAGCTCGACCCCTTTGACTGAGGGGATGCTGCACATCGCCTGCGCGATGAGCCCGTCGATGCGCCGGTCCCAATGCACGTAACTGCCAAGTCCGGCCGGAACATGCGCGGCCACCACGTATGCGGTGCCGCCGAGCGTGTCGCCCCGCTCGCGAGCCGCATCGATGGCTGCCACCATCCGCGCCGACGCGCCCAGGTCGGCGCAGCGGACCGCGGACCGCTCGACCGAGTCCCACGCCACCTCACCGTCGGGGACGGAGACATGGATGTCGCCGATCCGGATGACGCACGAGTGGACGTCGACACCGAGCGCCGCGATGAGCGTCCGGCCCACGGCTCCGGCCGCCACCCGCGCGGCGGTTTCGCGTGCGCTCGCGCGCTCGAGGACATCGCGCGCATCGCTGAATCCGTACTTCAGGACGCCCGCGAGGTCGGCGTGACCGGGACGCACGCGGGTGACCCGTTTGGATTTGAAGCCGCGCGCCTCGACCTGCATGGGGCCCTTCCAGTTCTCCCAGTCCCGATTCTCGATGACCAGCGTGATCGGAGATCCGAGGGTCTTGCCGCCACGGACTCCGCTGACGATCCGAGCAGCGTCGTGCTCGATCTGCTGGCGTTTTCCTCGCCCGTGTCCACCCTGGCGTCGCCGGAGGTCGGGGTCGATGTCGCGAGCGGCGTCCATGGGCACGCCTGCCGGGATGCCCTCGACGATCACGGTGAGTTGAGGGCCGTGCGACTCGCCGGCCGTGAGAAATCGAAGCATTCACAACGGATTGTATTGGCGGGCGCCCATCCACCCCATTCACGCCGTCGATCGCGCAGCGAATTTGTCCGTGTCAGGTCCCGGATGGGCGCGAAGACTGCAGGTGATGACCGAGGCGATCAGCGTGCGGCGGACGGCCGTCGAGCACCTGCGCATCGCCCGGCTCCTCGACGCCAATGGCGACGTGATCGCGGCGATCTGCGCGTACCGCGAAGTGGTCCGCGAGGGATCGGGAGCCGCCGCCTCCGAGGCCCTGCAGCGGATCGCCGCACTGGCGCGCCTCCACTGAGCGCACCCGGCGCTTGTTTCAGAGACCGGCAGGGCGCGGCGGCGCGGCCGCCGACGGGGGCGTGTTCATGGTGGTGAGCAACTCGTTGTAGAAGGTCTCTGCCTTGGGGATTCGGTGGAGCACCTCCACCCCGTCGCGCCCGGCCGACTCGATCTCGATATCACCGGCGCCGATGAGCCGGTCGCCGAACGGCCGGTGGATCACCGTGTTCTGGATCCGGTCGAGCGGGATTGTCTCCGCGGTCCTCGAGAGGATGCCGCCCTCCATGACGATTCGCCGGTCGGTCAGGTGATAGGTGGCAAAGCGCCAGCGCAGGATCCGCAGCCCCGCCCAGACCACTGACCCGACGATGAGCACCAGCGCGACGATGTTCTTGACCGTCGATATCGACACCGAGCCGATCTTGACCGGAAGCTTGGCGTCGAGGACGATCGCGACGACGATGACGACGACCGCACCCAGCACGTGGCCGGCAAGCACCGACCAGTGCTGGCGGACCAGTGCGATCGACCGTTCCCCCGGCATCAACTGCGTCGGCATTGCCTCACCTCAACGAACCTCTGGACTTCGTGCGGGTCACGGACCGAGGTACAGGATGAGCGCTGCGCCCGCACAGAGGAACGGACCATAGGGTATCGGGTCTTTGAGCCCACGGACGCGTGTGACCAGAAGGACGATCGCCGTCGCGCCGCCGATGAACACCCCGGCGATCACGGCATAGACGGCGCCGAGGTTCGCGCTCGTCGGGCCGGCACCGGTCACCGCGCCCACCAGCGCACCGAGCTTCGCGTCGCCGAGTCCGATGCTGCCGCGGGACACGAGGTTCTGCACGAAGAAGAATGCCGCCACGCCGACCGCACCGATGATTGCGCCGGTTACGGTCAGGCGTGGCGACCACTCGCTCAGCACCAGCGCGGCCAGGATGCTCGGGTAGGTGATGACGTTGAGGATGAGCCGGTGCTTCAGATCGAAATCGACGATGTGGACGAAGATGGCGAGCCAGAGCAGGTGGATCAGCAGCCCGGTGCCGAACTGCTCGTGCGCGGCGAAGGCCCCGAACCCGACCGCTCCGACCGCGGGCGAGAGCCAGCGTTCCAGCCAGGTCCAGCCATAACGTTCGCCGGCCCAGGGGCGCGCCGGCGCCGGCGCCTCCGCGGCCACCGCGGCTCGGCTCAGCTCCTCGGCGATATCGCGTTCGTAATCGAGGCGCTCCTGGCGTTCCTCCTCCTCGAGCCTCTCGAACCTCTCGAGCGCCACTGCAAGCCAGCCCGAGCCGAGCCCGACGAGACCGCCGGCAACCGTGACGCCTGCGATGACCAGCGGCGGATTCACGCCTCGACTGCCCGGATCAGCGCGCTCCGCACCGCCGCAGCCGGCGCGACCTTACCGGTCCAGATCTCGAAGCTCAGCAGGCCCTGCTGGAGGAGCATCTCCAGCCCATCGCTGGCGCGATGGCCGGTTTCGATGGCGGCGGCCACCACGTCGATCGGACGCGGTCGATAGCGGAGGTCGACAACGCTGCACGCCGCGGGCACCGATCGCGGATCGAACGGCAGGGACTCCAGTCCGACCGGGGTCGCATTAACAACGATCGCGGAATGCCTGCTGGTCGCGGCGATGGCGCCGCGATCCCATGGAACGGTTGCGATGTCGCCGGATCCGCGAAGGCGATCGACCAGGTCGGCAGCAGCCGCGTCGCGCCGAGCGGCGATCCGCAGACGAAGCAGTGGGACCCGGGTGAGTGCCAGCGCGACCGCGGCAGCCGCTCCACCGGCACCGAGCACGAGCGCCGTCGCGCCCTGACGTGGCCACATCGATTCCTCGCTCAGCGCCAGCTCGAACCCGTCGGCATCGGTGGTGACCCCGAGGAGCCGTCCTCCGCGAACCGAGATCGTGTTGACGACGCCAAGGGATTCGGCATCGCCCTCGAGATAGTCGCAGCGTGTTGCCATCACCGCCTTGTAGGGCGTGGTGACGTTGCACCCGGTGTAGCGCCCTTCGCGAAGTTCCGCCACGAACGCATCGATCTCTGAGGGTGCCAGATCGCGAATGACGTAGGTGCCCTCGACGCCCGATGCCTGCATCGCGGCCTGGTGCATGACCGGACTCGGCGATTTCGCGATGCCGGATCCGACGAGGCAGAGCCGGAGCGGCACGGTGCTCACCGCGGTGCGCGCGCCGCTGCAATCCGGCGGGCGTCGAGCCAGCTCTGGAGCAGGACCGCCGCGGCCACCGCGTCGATCACCTCCCGCCTGCGCTTGCGACGCACACCGCTTTCGATGAGGGAACGCTCGGCAATGGTCGTCGTGAAACGTTCGTCCCACAACTCGATCGGGGTCGCTGTCCGCTCCGCAAGCTCGGCGGCGAACACTCGCGCGTGCTCAGACGCGTCGCCTTCGCTCCCATCGAGACGACGGGGCAATCCGATCACCACACGGTCCACATCGCGATCTTCCATCTCGCGCGTGATGCGTGCCCACATCGTTCGCGAGTCGTTTGGAATCGTCGCAAGCGGACTGGCCAGCGTACAGGTCTCATCGGAGACTGCAAGCCCGACGCGGACGGTGCCGACGTCGATGCCGAGGACGCGTCTGCCACCGGTGCCGTCCCCGGTCCCGCTCACGGCGACTTGGTTGCCGGCGCTACGAAATTCTCGACGATATCGATCTGTGACGCGCGCAGCGGGAGATAGAACAGCTTGAAGGGCCACTCGGAGACGGTCACGCCCTGCACCTTGGCGACGTTGCCTTCAACGATCGCCTGAGCCTTGGACGGATTTCGTCCGGTGAGCTGGGCTTTCAGACCATTGAGGTTGACCTGGGGCTGGCTGAATGCGGTCGCCGAACAGGCCAGGATGACTGTGCCATTGACGTTTGCTTGCGTCACCGCGCAGGGTGGGGTGGTCAGACTGCCTTTGGCCAGTACGTCGCCGGGTTTAATCAGCTTGTCGAGGTCGGCGATGATGTCGTTGTGGACCGCCGCGTTGTCGTAGATGGCGGATTCAGCCACGCCTTTCACGGTGACTTGAGCCGCCGCGAATTGCGCACCGACCGCGGGAGGAAACGGTTGCGGTGTTACAACGAACGCAGTTGCCTCTCCGTTGCCGGCCGGATCCTTGGCGAGAGGCTTCCCGGCCGCGTGCGCCACCAACTCTGTCTGCATCTGGCTCGAGAGCTGAGCCTCGACGGTGGTCACCTGCGAGGTCCAGTTGGCGACATCAGTCGCGCTCGCGGCTGTGACCTGCTTGGGGTCGGTTCCACCCGAGGCCCCGGAGTTGTTGGTCACGCTGATGTGGATCCCCGGGCAGAGCAAGGGATTGGGACACGGGTCGCCCTGCCACAGCGTCAGGGTGCCGGAGCCGACGTTGCCGTTTGCCCCGGCGGTGAGATCCACGTACGGTGCGGTTGCGTTGTATGGACTCGTCCCGCAATTGGAGCTGGTCGGCGGCGGATTCTGCGGGCCGATACAGATCACGCTGGTCCGTGTGGGTCCGAAGGTGACCGATTGGTCGGCGCTCTGCACCTGGGAACTGGGGTTGTTCACGGGGAGGGTGAATGAGATGTCGCTCGGGGCGTCGGTCGAAAAGGTCAAGGTCGCCTTCGCAGCCACCGCCGGAAGGGTCTTGGTTCCGGTCGGAGTTGCCGTGAACTGGGACGACGCGGAGGTGCTCACGACACCGGTGAGGACGTGGTCGGCCGCCGTGGCCGCGGCGGGATTGGTGGTTCCCTGAATCGTCGAGCTGACCGAGAGCGGGGTTGCGGCGATGGTGATCGTGACCTTCGCGGACGGCGCAAGCGCCATGAACAGCAGGATCCCGATAATCGCGATTGCGGCAGCGGCGATGTACAGGAACCGGCGGCGGTCCGACCCGCGCGGCGGCCGTCCGGCCGGTGGAAGCTGGGTGATCACGCGTCGTGGTTCCAGCCTGGAGGTTGCCGGCGCGTGAGCCGGTGGGCTAAGCGGCGGTGGCGCCGGCGGCGGAGCGGGCGGCGGTTCCAGCACAGCGGCGGCCGCCATGCCGGCCGCGCCTGCGGTCACGACGCGGGCGGCTCCCGAGCCGCCCCCGCGGGGTCCGGCAAGCTCGATGCCCCGCTCGAATGCGGGGACCGATCCATAGACCGGGAGCCCGCTCGCCCGCGCCAGCTGCTGAAGTCGAGGATCCTCGGTGACGATCGACGTCCGGCGACCGGACTGATGGCTGAACTGGGCGAGCAGCCGCACATTGAGCGGGGTCTGGAGCGCCCGGCTCGAGCCCGGGACGACGAGCCCGACATCCGGGTCGGCGGACGAGCGAACCCGATCGATGAGATCAACGATCTCGTCGTCGGGCTTGGCAATCACAACAGCCGGCATCGGCGCCTATACCTTCATCGTCTTCAAAACGCGGCGCATGAGCCCTCCCAGGGGCTCGTCCGCATCATCTTCCAGCGTCACGGCGTGTCGCGCAAGCCCCATCGGGGTGACATCCTGGCTGCCGACCAGGAGGCCGGTCGTGTCATACACACCGGTCACGTCACCCGGTCCGAGGACCTTGACCGTCGGAGGACGGGTGAAGGGGACGGTGTCCGACCAGTCGAGGATGCGAAGTTGCTCCGCGACCTCGGGGAGCGCCGCTCCTCCACCGGCGAGGCAGATGGACCCCGGGAGCGGATCCGGACCGGCGAGCTCCTCGAGCGTCAGGGCGACGCCCTGGGCGAGGACTTCGGCGGTCGGGGTGAGGGCTCGGCGAGCCATGGCGCTCTGCTCGGCGGCGAGGTGCCCCTCGGAGTGCGCGACCTTGAAACGCTCGGCCTCGTCGAGGTCCATCGAGAGATCCGTCGCGAGCCGCTTGGTGAACGAGCGTCCTCCGAGGGCGAACATCCGCGTCGCCTCGATCCCGCCTCGCCGGACCACGGCGATGTCGGTGGTCCCGCCACCGACGTCCACGAAGATGGCGCCGAGCTCATGCGACTCTGCCGAGGCGCAGCCTCGGGCCAGCGCATACGGCTCGGCGACGGTGGCGACGAGCTCGAGGTCCAGCTCCTGGGCGATCGCCTGCAGCGCTCCGATATGAGTGAGCGGTGCGAACGTGTTGAAAACCGTGATCTCGACGACGTGGCCCTGGAAGTCCACCGGGTTGCTCACCGCGTAGCCGTCGATGCGCACCGAGGTGATCGTGCTGTGCACCAGTTTGACGTTGACCTCCTGGACGCCGAGGTCGTGCGACATCTGGCGCACGGCTTCGCGAAGCGCACGACGCTGAACCGCCTGGAGTGCGGTGGCGAGGTCCGCCTGGGTGATGCGGGCCTGCGGTTGTGGCCTCGGCATGGTCATGGTCGTGCTGAAGCCGCGCACCTGCTCGCCGGCGATGCCGATGACCGCCTGGCCGGGGATGGTCTCGCACATGTCCTCGGCTTCGGTGAGCGCGCGGTCGCAGTTGTCGATGACCGCCTGGAGGTCGGCCACGGCGCCCGCCTGCATGTGCGACTGCGCCTGGCGGACCTTGCCGACGCCGAGCACGATGCCCTTGTCGTTCTCGCGCTTGACGATCAGCGCCTTGACGAACTCCGTCCCGATGTCGAGGACGGTGAAGTGGCTCTGGAACTCTTCGCGCCGCTTGAGCAGCGCGAACTTTCGCTTGGGCATCAGGCCGCGTGCCCCATCGTCTCGGTGATCGCGGCGCGCAGCAGCGATACTGCCGCCTCGCGCTTCGCCGGGTCGCCGACCTTGCCTCGCCCCAGGTCGGGACGTCCGCCGCCCTTGCCGCCGGTGATCTCCGCGGCGCCGGTGACCAGCGTCCCCGCGTGAACGCCCGCGTCGAGCGCCCGGCCGCCGACCTTGACGACGAGCGTTGCCGGACCGAGCACCGCGGCGACGCCATCACCCTGGAGGCGATCGGCCAGGAGGCGATCACCGGCCTGGGAGACGTCGTCGGCGCCGATGTCGCCGTCGAGCAGCAGGTGGGCAAAGGGCACCCCCCCGGCATCCTCGACGACGGCCGCGTCGGTGGCCACGCTCGATGGCGCGGCCTGGCGCACCTGGGTCACCTCCCGGCTCAGCTTGCGAACCTGGTCCTGGAGGGCCGCCACCCGTTCGGGGACCTCTTCCGGACGCGTCTTGAGCGCCCGGGCAGTGGATACGAGCGCGGTCCCGAGACGCCGCCAGCGCTCCTCCGCGCTCTCGCCGGAAACCATCTCGATACGACGGATTCCCTGGCCGATGCTGCTCTCGGAGACGAGGATCGCCGCGCCCAGGTCGCCGCTTCGGGTGACGTGCGTGCCGCCACACAACTCCCGCGACCAGCCTCCGAAATCGACCACCCGGACATCCGGTGAGTACGCCTCGTCGATCAGCGCGATTGCGCCGCTGGCCCGTGCATCGGCGAGCGGCATGAGCGCGACCGTGCGCTCGAGGTTGCGCCTGATGCCCTCATTGACGCGATGCTCGATGTCGGTGAGCTCGTCGGCGGTGAGCGCCCTCGGGAATGAGAAGTCGAAGGTTGCGTGGTCGGGGCCCACGAACGACCCGCGCTGGACGACGCCGTCGCCCAGGACCTCGCGAAGGGCGCGGTTGAGCAGGTGGGTGGCGCTGTGATGGCCAGCGATCCGGCCGCGCCGCCCGGCGTCGACCTTGGCGTGGAGCGCTTGCCCGGGCCGGAGCTCTCCCGATTGGACGAGCACGTCGTGCGCCCGGGCGTCGCTCCCCGCCACCGGCTGGGTGTCGCGGACGGCGGCGCTCCCGCCGGGCCAGGAGAGTGAACCGGTGTCGCCGACCTGGCCGCCGGCTTCCGCGTAGAACGGGGAGACATCGAACAGCACCGGCCCGCTCTCCCCGGCGTCGAGCGCCTTGATCTCGCTGTCCAGGCCGATGCGAAGCACTCTCGAGTCCGATTCCAGGAGGTCGTAGCCGACGAACCGTGTCGGCGGGAGCGCCTCGGCCCCGGCGAATCCCACGCGGCGCGCTGACGCCTGACCGCGCTCACGCTGCTCCTGCATTGCCGCCTCGAAACCCTCGAGGTCGACGGTTGCCTCTCGCTCGGCTGCCATCTCGACCGTTAACTCGATTGGGAGCCCGAAGGTGTCATAGAGCCGGAAGGCGTCGGTGCCGTCAATGTGGGTTGGGTTCGTCGAGAGTAGGGTGGCGAGGCGCTCCGTCCCGGCGTCGAGGGTTCGAGCGAAGGCCTCCTCCTCGATGTGCAGCGTCTCCTCGATCAGCCCGCGAAACTCGACGAGCTCCGGGTAGACCGGTCCCATGACGGCCACGAGGTCCTGAGTCCCGGCTGCGAGCCCGCCTCGAAGCGCGACGCGACGAGCGTGCACCGCGGCGCGGCGGATGAGCCGGCGGAGCACGTAGCCGCGTCCCTCGTTGGCGGGGAGCACTCCGGCGGAGATCAGGAACCCGGCGCCACGCAGATGGTCCGCGAGGACGTAGAAGGACCGCTCGAGCGACGGATCGGCCGCTTCGGCCGCCGCCCGGGATCTGAAGCCGTTGACGATCGGCGCGAAGTGGTCCGTGCCATACCCGGTCCGGTCGCCCTGCACGATCGCGACGATCCGGTCGAATCCGAGCCCGGTGTCGACGGTGGGGTTGGGCAGCAGCGGCCTCGAGCCGTCGGGCTGCTGGTCGAACTCCATGAAGACCAGGTTCCAGAACTCTTCGAAGCGGTCTCCCCCACACTCGTCCTGCGGGGTGCAGTCGGCCCGTCCGCAGGAGCACGGGCCGCCCCAGTCGTAGTACAGCTCGCTGTCGTAGCCGCACGGACCGGTCGGGCCCGCCGCCCACCAGTTCTCGGTCAGACGCGAAATGCGTTCGCGGGGAACGCCGATCCGCTCGACCCAGAGCCGCTCCGACTCGGTGTCATCTGGGTAGATGCTCGGCCAGAGACGCTCCGGGTCGAGACCGAGCACCTTGGTGGAGAACTCCCACGCGTAATCGATCGCACCTTCCTTGAAGTAATGGCCGATCGACCAGTTGCCGAGCATCTCAAAAAAGGTGTGATGCGTCGGGTCACCGACCGACGCCATATCGTCATATTTCAGCCCGGCGCCGCGAAAGCATTTCTGACACGAGACGAGGTCGCGCGACGGTGGCGTGCGCTGTCCGGTGATCCACGGTTTCAGCGGCACCATGCCGGCCACAGTGAAGAGAAGCGACGGATCGTCGTGGGGAATGAGCGGAAAGCTCGCGAGCCGGAAGTGCCCGCGTTCTTCGAAGAAGCGAAGAAATCGCTCCCGGATCTCAGAGCTGAGCACGTGCAAAAGTATTCGACAGCAAGTTGTCGAATTCTACACGGGCGCCTCGGCTCCGAACTCCTTGCGAAGGTGCTCGACTGCCGCGCGCTGCAATCGTGAGACGTGCATTTGCGAAATACCGAGTCGTTTTGCGACCTCGGTTTGCGGCAATTGTTCGACAAATCGCAGCGCCAGGATCTTGCGTTCGCGCGGCGTGAGGTGGGCCATCACCTGCTCGAGGACGTCCTGCATCTCGACGCGGTCGAGGTTGTCGTCGGAGAGGCCGAGCCGGTCCCCAAGGGTGAGGGGTTCGTCGCCGCCACCGACCGGGCCGTCCAGGGAGACGGTGTGCTGCGCCGGGGCGACCTCCATGGCGGCAAGGACCTGGTCGGGCTCGAGCCCGACCTTCGCCCCGATCTCGGCGACCGACGGCGACCTGCCCAGCTCGTTCTGGAGCTGCTGGGTGGCCGCGTTCACCTTCGCCAGGTTCTCCTGGAGGCGCCGCGGAACCCGTACCGCCCAGGACCGGTCCCGGAAGTGGCGGCGGATCTCGCCGGCGATGGTCGGCGTGGCGAAGGTGCTGAACTCGTTCTCCAGCGACGGGTCGAAACGCTCAATCGCCTGAATCAGGCCGAGGAACCCGACCTGCTCGATGTCCTCGAGGGGCTCGCCGCGATTGGCGAACCGGCGGGCGATGTAATGGACGAGATCGCTGTTGAGCTCGACGAGGCGTTCGCGAATTCGCGGGTCGCGCGTCTTGTTGAATTCGCGGAGCAGACGCCGCATCTCGGCCCGCTCAGCCGTCTCCGCCGGCTTCGCGATCGTTCGCTCGCGGGTCGCCACACCGTCGCCGCGAACCGGCGAGGGGGTCACGACGCCTTGTATTTGGTCAGCCGGACGCGCAGGCTCCCAGTTCGCTCGTCGACCCGATACGTGCTGTCATCGACAAAGAGCCCCATGAGGCGGAGCGCCAGGTCGGTGGCGGCGACAAGCTCTCCCTCCCGCCCGAGCCCTGCTTGCTCGGCCCGAGCTCTGAGCTCGGCCTCTCGGTTCACGGTGCTCCGGACCGTGACCTCGAGCCCTGTGTCGCTCATCTTGAAGACGATGCGCACCTGGCCGGCGATCGACCCTGAGCCCTCCAGGCAGCGGATCGCGTTCTCGCAGGCCTGCGCGACGGCGATGGTCAGATCGTCGATGGCATCCATGTCGAACCCGGCGAGCGATCCGAAAGCGCCGGCCGCTCGCTTGGCAACGAGGACATGCTCGCGATCAGCCGGCAGCCGGAGCTCGGAGACGGTTCCCATGGCGCTCTTCACATACCCCACGATGCGGGCGCCGAAACCGCCGCTACCGGAGGCTCAGGCGCCGGATGGTTCGGAGGAAGGCACCGACGGCGCTGCGGCGCCGGCAGCACGGCCCTCATCGACGGCGCCGGCGATCTCGGCCTCCCACTCGCGTGCTTCAGCCTCTTCCCGGCGGCGTGCCCGGACGCGCCAGAAGAACACAGCACCGGTCACGGCCGCGCCTGTAGCCACAAGTCCTTTTTTACCGAACGGAACGCGCATTCCACGAGCCTCCCGAATTGCCGACTCGGTGATTATGAGCCTCGGCGCCGGGCCGGCGCGAGGACTGCGCCGGTGACCTCGAAGAGCACGACACCGATCGCGTCGGCGACCGGATGCAGCGCGCCGAGCTGCGGCCCCCCGGCTCGGGTCGCGATGGCCACGAGCTCACCGGCGACCACGCCGGCCGCGGCGAGAACGAACGCGAGGAGGACTGAGCCGCGCCGGGGCATCACCAGCGCCGACATTGTTGTACCGATCAGCACGAAGAGGATCGCGAGGCCGAGCCCCGGGCTCACGGCATCCGCGTGTTCGGAAGGATCGCGATGCCCAGGTCGCGAAGCTGACCGGGGTCGACCGGGGCAGGCGCATCGGTCATCGGCTCCTGCGCCTGCTGGTTCTTCGGATAGGCGATCACGTCGCGGATGTTGTCCGTGCCGAGACCTTCCATGACCATGCGATCGATGCCGCCGGCCCAACCGCCGTGCGGTGGGACACCATATTCGAAAGCCTCGAGCAGGAAGCCGAACTTGCGCTGCGCCTCCTCAGCGTCGATGCCGAGCGCGGCGAGCACGCGCTGCTGGATGGCGCGATCGGTGATGCGGATGCTGCCGCTGCCGATCTCACGGCCGTTGACGACGAGGTCGTAGGCGCGCGAGCGCACCGCGAGCGGATCCGACTCGAGGAGATCCAGGTCGTCGGCATGGATCATGGTGAACGGGTGGTGGGCGGCACTGATCTCACCGGTCTCGTCGCTTCGCTCGAACATCGGGAACTCCGTGATCCAGAGCATGTCGATGCGCGCGTCGTCGTAGAGACGGCGCACTCGCCCAAGATGGTTGCGAACTGCGCCGAGCGCGCCGTTCACCACGCTCGGACGGTCGGCCACCATGAGCACGCAGTCGCCGGTGTCGGCACCGGTGGCCGCGCCGATCGCGTCGAGCTCGTCGGCACTGAAGAACTTCGCGATGCCCCCCTGCCAGCCCTCCGCGCGCTTCCAGAGGTATGCGAGACCACGTGCCCTGGCGCCACGTGCAACCTCGGTCAACGGGCCTTCGATGTCGCTCCGGCTGAGATCGTCGCCGCCCTTCACGCAGATGCCCTTCACGATGCCGCCGGCGGCGACCGCGTCGGCGAAGACCCGGAAGCCCGAGGTTCCGACGATGCCGGTGAGGTCGCGGAGCAGCAGCTCGAAGCGGGTGTCGGGCTTGTCGACCCCGTAGCTGTCCACGGCCTCCCGCCAGGTCATGCGTGGGAACGGCACGGTGAGGTGCCCACCACGAAAGTCGCACGCCTCCCATGCGCTCGGGATGGCGTGCTCGAGCGCAGCGAAGATGTCGTCCTCATCAACGAACGACATCTCGATGTCGAGCTGCGTGAACTCGGGCTGGCGGTCGGCGCGCAGATCCTCATCGCGCATGCATCGAGCCAGCTGGAAATACCTGTCGAAGCCGGCCACCATGGAAAGCTGTTTGTACAGCTGGGGCGATTGAGGGAGCGCATAGAAGCTGCCGGGGAACAGGCGGCTGGGCACGAGGTAGTCGCGAGCCCCCTCGGGTGTGGCCCGGATCATCATCGGGGTCTCGATCTCCAGAAACCCGATCTCCGCCATCGCCGTGCGCAGCTCCGTGCAGAATTTCGCGCGAGTCCGCAGGTTGCGCTGCAGGTGCACACGGCGCAGGTCGAGATATCGATGGCGCAGGCGCAGCTGCTCATCGACCTCGGTGTCCTCGTTGACCGGAAACGGCGGTGTCCTGGCGACGGCGAGCACGCTGCACGCCCTGACGCGCAACTCGATCTCCCCGGTCTCGCGCTTGGGATTCACGTTCTCCGGGGACCGCAGCCTGATCTCACCCTCGAAGCGCAGCACCCATTCAAGACGCGCCTCGCGCGCCGCCCCATGGGCCTCCGGCGCGTCGTTGGGATCGATGACCACCTGGAGGATGCCGGTGTGGTCGCGCAGGTCGATGAAGATGAGTCCGCCATGGTCACGGCGGCGGTCCACCCACCCGAACGCGGTCGCCGGTCTTCCCGCGTCCCCGGCACGCGGCGTGCCGCAGTAGGTGCGGTCAGTGGTCACGACGCTCCTCCGAGGATGCGGGTGACGGTCGCCGCGAGCTCGGCGATCGGCACCGTCTGCTGGCTGTGTCCGTCGAGATCGCGAACCACGGCGCTGTCGCCGGCCACTTCGTTCTCGCCAACGATGACTGCAACTCGCGTGCCGATGCGACCGGCACCGCGCAGCTTGCGGTCGAGTCTCCGTTCAGCGACGTCGAGGACGGTGCGTGTCCCCGCGGCGCGGATGAGCCGGGCGATGCCCGCGGCCGCGTCGGCCTCCGCAGGTTCCACTGAGCAGACGAGCACATCGGCCGCCGCCGGGGCCTGTGGAATCGTCCCCAGAGCACGGGCAACCATGAGGGTTCGCTCGACCCCGAGGGCATAACCGGTCGCCGGGGTTGCCGGGAAGCCGAGCAATTCGGCGAGCCCGTCGTACCGGCCTCCCCCACCAAGCGAGCCCTGGGCCCCCTGGAGGACGTCGTGCCAGAACTCGAAGACGGTGTCGCTGTAATAGTCGAGCCCGCGCACCAACCGGTCGTTGCGAATCGCCTCGATGCCGGCCGCCTCGAGATCGCGGAGGACGGCGGTGAAGTGGTCGCGGCTGGGCCGGTCCAGGGAGTCCCACAGCAGCGGGGCGCCCTCGACAAACCGGGCGTCGCGCTTGCAGTCGAGCAGACGGAGCGGGTTGGTATGGAGGCGGCGACGGCAGTCGTCGCACAGGGATGCCTCCAGCGGGGTGTAGTACGCGACCAGGGCAGCGCGGTACCGGACCCGGTCCGACGCGCTGCCGAGGGAGTTCACCTGCAGCTGGATTCCGGTGATGCCGAGCGCTTTGTAGAACTGCCAGGCGACCTCGATGATCTCGGCGTCGAGCGCGGGGGAGCTTTCCCCGATGCATTCGATACCGACCTGGGTGAACTGGTGCTGCCGTCCCGCCTGGGGCCGTTCGGCGCGGAAGAACGGCCCGGCGTAGTGCACGCGCACGGGCCGGATCTCCTGGTCAAGATGTGCGCCCACCACCGCGCGCAGCGAGCCGGCCGTTCCCTCCGGGCGGAGCGTCAACGAGCGCCCACCACGGTCGTCGAAGGTGAACATCTGCTTTTCGACGATGTCGGTGTCCGTGCCCACGCCGCGGCTGAACAGCTCGCTCGATTCGATGATCGGCGTCTCGATCCCGCGGTATCCGAAGGATTCGGCGACGGCGCTGTGGGCGTCGAGCAGCCATCGGCGGGCAGCAAACTCGTCGGGAAGGATGTCGCGCGTGCCTCGCGGCGCAGCGATCTGGGGCATTGGCGTTCGAGTGTACGGGCTAACGGCGTCGATGAAACCTCGCGCCCCGCGTCAGCCGAGGCGCTCCCGGAATCGCGCGGCATTGGCCGGATTGTCGAACGCGAGGGTCGGGACGAAGTCGTCGGCGAGGCCATGGAGGCGGCGAAGCGTCGCCTCACAGCGAGTCGCGAGGGCCCGCGGCCCGCGGTCCCGGCTGCCGTCCGGCGCACGCGCGTTGAGCAGCACCTGGGCGCCGTACTCGACGCCGACAACGAGGGCGCAGCCTGCCGCGGTGATCACGAGCGCGTCGCACCGTCTCCCCTCCACGCCGATGCGAAGCGACACGTTGGTTTCCGACTCGAGGAGCTCAGCGGTCGCCAGCTCGAGCATCCGGATTCGAGTCGGCCTGTCCACCAGGCGAGTGTCGCGAGCGCGCGCGACAGCTGGTTGTCGCGCCGGTTCAGACGGTGTCGCGAGCCACCGTGTGGACGTCGCGAACCGACTCGAGGCGCTCGAGGAGACGGCTCAACTGCGAGAGGTTCTGGATCTCGACGATGGTGCTGATCACCGCGGTCTTGTCGTCGTACACCTGCACATCTGCGCCGCTCAGGTTGATCTTCGATTCCGCGATGACCGCCGCGATGTCGCGGAGCAGGCCAGTTCGGTCCCATGCCTCGATCTTGATGCTCACCGGGAACACCTGGCGCGCACCCGTCTCCCACTCGACGTCGACGATGCGCTCGACGTCGCCGGCATTGCGGACGTTCACGCAGTCGGCGCGGTGCACGGTCACACCCTTGCCGCGGGTCACGTACCCGCGGATCGCATCGCCCGCAACCGGTTTGCAGCAGTGCGCCAGGGTGGTGAGCATGTCGACGTGGCCGTGCACGCGCACGGTTCCGGTCGGCGCGGGAGTGCTGGTGAGCGGAATCCCGAGAATGCGATCGTCGTCGGTCTGCTGCTCGTCGGCGCCGAACTTCAGCACGGCGCTGCGGGCGCTGATATCTCCGTAGCCGATCGCCGCGACGAAGTCGTCGACGGTCGCGACCTTGAATTCCTGGGCCAGCTCGAGGAGTTGATCCTCCTTGACGCCGCTGAGCGACATCTGGCGGAGACGCCGAAACTCCTTGTCCAGCATCTCGCGGCCCTTCTGAATATTCTCGTCGCGACGTTCGCGCTTGAACCACTGGCGGATCTTTTCGCGGGCGCTCGAGGTCTTCACGAAATTCAGCCAGTCGCGCGACGGTCCGTGCGGCGCCTTGGTGGTGAGCACCTCGACGATTTCGCCGTTCTCCAGGCGATGATCGAGCGGCACCATCCGCCCATTCACCTTGGCCCCGATGCAGCTGTGCCCCACGTCGGTGTGGATGCGATAGGCGAAGTCCACCGGTGTCGATCCCTGCGGCAGCGAGCGCACATCACCACGCGGGGTGAAGACGAACACCTCATCCTGGAAGATGTCGACCTTGACGGTGTTGACGAAGGCCTCGGCGTCGAGCACCTCCTTCTGCCAGTCCATCAGTAGACGCAGCCACGTGAACCGCTCGTCGATGCGGGCGCCGTCCTGCCCGCCCTTGTAGCGCCAGTGCGCCGCGACGCCGTACTCGGACGTCTCATGCATGTCCTGGGTGCGGATCTGCACCTCCATCGGCTCACCGGTGTGCGAGAGCACGGTGGTGTGCAACGACTGATAGCCATTGCCCTTGGGCATGGCGATGTAGTCCTTGAAACGGCCGGGCAGCGGCTTCCACAGGGAGTGCACGATGCCGAGCGCGCCGTAGCAGTCCTTGATGGAATCCACGAGGACGCGGATGGCGATGATGTCGTAGATCTCGCCGAACTCTTTCTGGCCGCGGATCATCTTCTCGTGGATGCTGTAGGTGTGCTTGGTGCGTCCGGCGATCTCCGCCTGCATGCCGAGCGGGGCGAACTCGCGACCGAGAATCTCGGTGACATCGCGCACGAAGGCATCGCGCTGCTCACGACTGCTCGCCAACCGCGCCTCGATGAGGTGGTAGTTGTCGGGATCGAGCTGCACGAACGCGAGATCTTCCAGCTCGCCCTTGATCTCCCAGATTCCCAGGCGATGCGCGAGCGGCGCATAGATGTCGAGCGTCTCCCTGCTGATGCGCAGGCGGCGCTCGGTGGTGTGCGCGCTGATGGTGCGCATGTTGTGGAGTCGATCGCCGAGCTTGATGAGCACCACGCGCACGTCCTCGGCCATGGCCACGAGCATCTTGCGGATGTTCTCGGCCTGGTGCTCCTCGGCGCTGCGAACGTGGATCTTGCCGAGCTTGGTCACCCCGTCGACGAGCTTGGCGACCTGGTCACCGAAGAGGCTGCGCACCTCCTCGCGGGTGACCTCCGTGTCCTCGACGGTGTCGTGGAGCAGTGCGGCCATGAGCGTCTCGGGGTCGAGACGAAGGTCCGCGAGGATGCCCGCCACCGCGAGCGGATGCTCGATGTAGGCCTCGCCAGTGAGCCTCGATTGCCCAGTGTGGGCACGATCGGCCACGTCAAAGGCGCGCCGGATCGAGGTCTGGTCCTCCTTGGGGAGGTACTCCACGCGGGCCATGAGCTCGGTGATAGGCACGGCCTTTACGAGTGTAGAGCCGCAACGCTTGGATCAAACACGATGTAACGAGAGTATGTCCAACGAGTGAATTCCCGCGACTGATTGCCACCGGCGATGGGACGCGAAGCTGTCCTGAGGGCATGACCCGGTAGACTCACCGCGATGACCCTGGAATCAAGCGAACCCCGAGTGGACGAGAAAGAGGCAACCCTGATCTCACCGCTCGGGGGACCGCTTGTCGATCTGCTGATGACAGCAGACGAGCTTGCTGACCTGAGCGCGCGCGCCGACGAGCTCATCTCGCTGCGTGTTTCGGAGACGGCATCCGCCGATCTCGCGCTTCTCGGCAATGGCGCCTACTCGCCGCTCGACGGTTTCCAGGGACGCCGCGACTATGAAAGCGTCGTCGCGCACGCAGCACTCGGTGATGGAACGCCCTGGACGCTGCCGATCACGCTTCCCGCGGGGGATCAGGCGCGTTCGCTCCAGGAAGGCGCCGTCGTCGTGCTGCGCGATGAGAGCGGTCACGTCCTCGGCGCGCTCACCGTGACCGAGATCTACGATCGCGACCTCGAGGCCGAGGCGCGGGAGGTGTACCGGACGACCGACCAGGCCCATCCCGGTGTCGCCGCGCTGTTCGCGCAGGGACCGACGGTTGTCGCCGGCCCGGTTCGAGTCGCCGCGCAGGCCCCCGGTGATGTCCCGTCCGCACCGGCCGAGACGCGCGCGGCGCTCGCCGACCGTGGCTGGTCGACGGTCGTCGGATTCCAGACGCGCAACCCCGTGCACCGCGCGCACGAGTACCTGACCAAGGTCGCGCTCGAGCAGGTCGACGGACTGCTGCTCCATCCCCTCTCCGGGGTGACCAAGGGTGATGACGTGCCATTCGATGTCCGGATGCGGTGCTACCGCGTCCTGCTCGACGGGTATTACCCGCCGAATCGCGTGGTGCTGGGCATCTTCCCGGGTGCGATGCGCTATGCGGGACCGCGCGAGGCCATCTACCACGGGCAGGTCCGCCGCAACTACGGCTGTTCGCACTTCATCATCGGGCGTGATGCTGCCGGGGTCGGCAACTACTACGGCACCTACGACGCACAGACGCTGTTCGACGAGCTCGGAGGTGCCGAACGTCTTGGCTTCGCCGCGTACAAGTTCGAGCATTCCTTCTACTGCCGGGCATGCGAGAGCATGGCCAGCACCAAGACCTGCCCGCACGGCGCCGACGATCGCGTGATCCTGAGCGGGACGCGGGTCCGCGAGATGCTCACCCGCGGTGATCCCATCCCGCACGAGTTCACCAGGCCCGAGGTTGCGGAGATCCTTCGCGCCGCCTACGCCGTCGCGGCTCCGGTCGCTGGATGACCGCCGGTCTCACGATCTGGTTCACCGGTCTCTCCGGCGCCGGCAAGTCGACGATCGGCCAGCGTGTCGCGACCGAGCTCCGCGATCGCGGCCTGCGGGTCGAGGTCCTCGACGGAGACGAGGTGCGTCAGACCCTCAGTGCCGGGCTCGGATTCTCCAAAGAGGATCGCGACATCAACATCCGGCGCATCGGATTCGTCGCCGAGCTGCTCACGCGCAACGGCGTTGTGGCGATCACGGCGGCCATCTCTCCGTACAAGGACACTCGTGCAGAGGTGCGCCGGCGGATCGGCCGCTTCGTCGAGGTCTACGTGAGCTGCAGCATCGACGTGCTCTCGGAGCGCGACGTCAAGGGCCTGTACAAGCGAGCACTTGCCGGTGAGATCGAGCACTTCACGGGTGTGTCGGATCCGTACGAGGCGCCAGACGCCCCGGACGTGATCGTCGACAGCGGCACCCAGACCGTTGACGAGTCGGTTGCCGCGGTCCTCGCAGCCATCGACGCAAGCGGCCTCCTCCCAGAACCGGCGCCTCGCAGCTAGCGCCGCGATGCGCACGCCGCAGTCGCGTCCTCGACATCCGCGGCCCCGGATCACCCTCGATCAGCTGCACACGTTTCTCGCTGTCGCTGAACGCGAGCACGTGACCGCTGCCGCCGAGGCACTCGGCCTCTCCCAGGGCTCGGTCAGTGGTGTGGTGCGCCGCCTTGAAGCCACCCTCGGGTTGCCGCTGCTCCAGCGGGTTGGGCGCAACGTGCAGCTCACCGACGTTGGCCGGGCGCTCCGCCAGCTCGCAGTCCGTGTGCTCGAGGACGTCGGCCAGATCGAGGAGTTGCGGGTCGGGTATCTCGCCTTCGAGCGCGGCGAGCTGACCGTCGCGGCAGGGCGCGTCATGGGCGCGCACCGCCTGGCGGGCTGGCTCGCGCCCTTTGTCGCCGACCATCCCGAGATCAACGTACGACTGGCGCTGGCGCCGATGCGATCACTGGTCACCATGCTCGTCGAGGGCCGGGCCGACATCATCCTCGCGGGATCATCGGTCCGCGAGCCCGGCATCGAGACCGTGGTCCTCGAGCACACTCAGCTGGTCACTGTGGTCGCGGCTCACCATCCGCTGGCTTCGAGCCGCACCGCGGTGCGCGACCTCGTCGCCCATCGCCACCTCGCCCATGAGCGCGGCAGCGCGACCGAAGCGCTTGCCGCCCACGCGCTGGGAACGCACGTCGACCCCGAGAACACCCTCGAGCTCGAGGAGGGCGCGTTGCATGCGGCGCTTCTCGCCGGGCTCGGGTTCGCCGCGATGCCTCGTTCGGTTGTGGAGCAGGACATCGCCGACGGCCGGCTGGTGGTCATCCCGCTTCCCGGGCGGAGCGTCTCGCAATCGTTCGCCGCCGCGCGACGCCGGGACCTGCACACTCCTGCGGTCGAGGCGTTCTGGGCGCACCTCAAGCGGATCGCCGTCGACCAGTCCTGAGGATCGCCTCAGTACGAACGGGCGAGCAGCGCGTAGAAGTCGGCGGGCTTCCCGCACGCGATGCACGGCGCTCCGTCCGACGGCCGGTCGGAACGGAGCACGCGAACCGTCAGCGCATGCACCGCGGCCTTGACCGCGGTCTCGCATTCTGCGGTGTTGCACATCGGTGCGGTGGCGAAGACCGGCCGCTCAGCAAAGGCCGCGACCAGCTCATCGAGGCTCGACACATCGACGCTGCGCTCTTCGAGTCGCTTGCGCGCACGTTCGAGGATCGCCTGCTGCGCCGCCTCGAGCAGCTGCGGGAGCTGGGCGGCGAGCCCGTCGAGCGGCACGGTGTCCTGCGCACCGTCGACGCGCCGCACCACTGTGACGTTGCCCCCGGCGAGGTCCTTCGCGCCGACGATGATGCGCAGTGGCACACCGCGCAACTCCCAATGCGCGTACTTCTCACCGGGGCGCATGCCCTCACGGCGGTCGATGCGCATGCGAACACCTGCGGGGCATTCGCTCTCGAGCCGCGCCGTCGCCTCCTCCACCGTCGCTGCGCCGGCCTCGTCATTGCTGCGCGTGATCGGCACCACGACCACCTGGATCGGCGCGACCTTCGGCGGGAGGATCAGTCCCATGTCATCGCCATGCGCCATGATCACGGCCCCGACGGTCCGCGCCGACAGGCCCCACGAGGTCTGAAATGGATGCTGACGCTGGTTGTCGCGGTCGCTGTACGCGATGCCGTATGCGCGCGTGAAATTCTGACCAAGATGATGCGACGTGCCCGATTGCAGTGCCCACCCGTCGGACATCATCGCCTCGATGCTCACGGTGTACTCTGCGCCGGGGAACTTCTCCGATTCGGTCTTGCGTCCCTTGATCACCGGAATTGCCAGCCAGTCCTCGGTGAGCTCGCGGTAGCAGTCGAGCATGGTGTCGACTTCCTTGGCGGCCTCGCTGTCGAGCTGATGAAAGGTGTGGCCCTCCTGCCAGAGAAACTCGGTCGTGCGCAGGAAGAGTCGGGTGCGATGTTCCCAGCGCACGACGTTGCACCACTGGTTGATCTTCACCGGGAGATCGCGCCATGAATGGATCCAGTCGGCATACATGGAGCAGATGATCGTCTCGCTGGTGGGACGCACTGCGAGGCGCTCCTCGAGATCCTTGCCGCCCCCGCGGGTCACCCACGCGACCTGAGGGTCGAAGCCCTCGACGTGGTCTGCCTCCTTCTGCAGGTACGACTCCGGGATGAAGAGCGGGAAGTACATGTTCTCGTGGCCGGTGCGCTTGATCATGTCGTCGAGCGCGCGCTGGATGTTCTCCCACAACGCATAGCCGTACGGACGGATGACCATGCAACCGCGTACCGGCGAGTAGTCGGCAAGCTCGGCACGACGGACCACGTCCGTGTACCAGCGGTCGAAATCCTCGCTCTGCGCCGTGATCCGCTTTTCGTCGGCCATGGCGGAGCAGTCTACGTGAGGACGCCCTCGCGCTCGCTCAAACCGACCGGCAACGGCTTTCCGTCGGCGATCAATCGCGCGTCTTCTGCGGCGATCTCGTGCAATTCCTCGAGGAGCGCGTTGACGAGCTCGCCTTCGGGCAGCGTCGAGACCACCTTGCCGTTGCGATAGAGAATGCCCTTCTGGCGGCCACCGGCGATGCCGATGTCGGCATGCATGCCCTCCCCCGGTCCGTTGACGACGCAGCCCATCACCGAGACGGTGATGGTTCGCTTCACGCCCTCGAGCGCCTTGGAGACCTGCGCGACCATCGGCATCATGTCGATCTCGAGCCGGCCGCAGGTCGGGCACGCGACCAGGTTGGGACCGTCACCCTTTTCCTGCAGGTTGGCGAGGATCTGACGCGCGACCCGCACCTCTTCCTCCGGGGATCCGACCAGCGAGACCCGGATGGTGTCCCCGATCCCCTCGGCGAGGAGGAGTCCGATGCCGAGCGCGCTCTTGATGCTCCCGGTGTCGACCGGTCCGGCCTCGGTGAGCCCGAGATGCAACGGATAGCGGTTGCCCAGGGCGACGAAGGCGCGGTTTGCGGCCAGGTTGGTGAGCACGTCGCTGGCCTTGAGCGAGACCTTGATGTCGCGGAATTCGAGCCCCTCGAGCACCCGGATATGCGTGAGCGCCGCTGCGACCATGTTCTGCGCCGTCTCCTCGATGGATCCGCCGCGTCCTCGCGTCAGCTCCTTGCGCTGCGGGATGCTCCCGGCGTTGACGCCGATGCGGATCGGTACGTTGCGCGCCTTCGCCTCGCGCGCGATGTCGGCGACCTTGGCGCTGTCGGTGATGTTGCCCGGGTTGAGGCGCAGGCAGTGCACCCCCGCTTCGAGCGCGAGCAGCGCGAGTGGGGCGTCGTAGTGAATGTCGGCGACCACCGGGATCGGCGATTCGCGCACGATCTCGTGCAGCGAGGCAGCAGCCTCGCGCGTGTCGCAGGTGACCCGAATGATGTCGGCGCCGGCTTTGGCGGCGCGCTGGATCTGCGCGATGGTTGCGGCGGCGTCCTCGGTCTGGGTCTTGGTCATGGTCTGCACCGCAATCGGTGCGGCTCCGCCGATGACGACCGACCCGACGCGAACCGGAACGGTCGGCCGGCGTGCCTTGGTCGGCGAGCCCCCGTCGGTCATAGCCTGCTCACATCTCCGATGGTGACATAGACGGCAAACACGACGATCACGGCCAGTCCGACCGCCGTGATGGCGGCTTCGACCTTCGGATTGAGGCGGCGCCGGCGCACCGATTCGATGGCGATGAACAGCAGTTTGCCGCCGTCGAGGAATGGAATCGGCAGCATGTTCACGAACCCGAGGTTGAGGCTGATGAACCCGATCCACCAGACCAGGCCATTGGGTCCGAGGAACCCGTTGTTGGTGGCCGTGGCCGTCTCCTGGGCGATGCCGACCGGACCGGTGAAGCCCTGCGGGCCATTGATCCCGCCCTGGGGTGGATGCACGATCAGCCCGTAGATGCCGGTGACCTCCGCCCAGACGAATCCCGGAATCGCGCGGAACCCGTCCACCAAGGCAGCGGGTGGGGTCTCGCCGTTGTAGCCCGGCACCACGCCCATGATCCACGCAGTGTGGATCGCGTTGTTGGCCGGGTAGCCGTCCTTGATGGCCGATACCGTGACGTTGTTGAAGTACTCGGACGGCGAGCCGTTCGCGTTCTCGAGGTAGCCGCTGATCGTCACCGTCGAGCCGCTGCCGAGGAGCGTCGCCGGGTCGCCGGTGCCGACTGGCGACCCGTTGATCGACGTCACCGCCAGGCCCCCGACCGGGAGCTTGCCGCCGGCCACGTTCGCCTGGTTGGTGAGGATGTTGGAGATGGTGAGCGTCGGTGTGAGCGTGGTCGTGTGCTCGCTGCCGTCCGAGGCGCGATAGACGACGGTCATCGGCCGGCCCTGGCTTGCGGTGGTGGCGTTGTGCAGGTCGGTCGTCACCTCGGACAGGTTGTCCTGCCGGATCGTCGAGCTATTGATCGAGACGATGGTGTCTCCGGTCTTGAGCCCGGCCAGACCCGCAGCCGCTTTGGAGTCGAAGTTGTACGGCGTCGGCTGCATGCCGACGATCGCGAAGATCAGTGCGCCGAAGATGAAGTTCGAGATGATCCCGGCTGAAACGGTCGCGAACCGGCGCGGGCGCGATGCGCGATAGAAGTTGCGGTCTCCGGCATCACTTTCGCCGGTGAGGCCGAGCATGCCGGCCATGCGCACGAAGCCGCCGGCCGGGATCGCGCGGATCGCGTACAGGGTCTCGCCGACGGTGCGCGAGTACAGCTTGGGACCGAACCCGATGGAGAATTCCTCGACCTTGATGCCCGAAAGCTTGCCGACGGCGAAGTGTCCGAACTCGTGGACGGTGATCACCGAGACGAGCACCAGGATGAACGCGCCCGCGTAGATCAGGAACTGAGTCATCGGGCAGGCACCGCTCCCGCGGTGTTCGCGCGGACGAAGCCGCGCGCCCATGCGTCGGCGTCGAGCACCCGCTCGAGCGTCGACGCGTCACCGCCGTCGAACGCTGCCAGCGCCGCGCCGACCAGGGGCACGATCTCGTCGAACCGGCAGTGTCCGGACGTGAACGCCGTGACGGCCTCCTCGTTCGCGGCATTGAAGACGCATGGCGCAAGGCCACCGCGTTCTCCTGTCGCGCGCGCGAGCCCGATGGCGGGGAACCGATTGCCATCCAGGGCAAGAACCTCCAGCGGCGAGGCGTCGCGGAGGTCGAGGCGGGGGCCGACCCCGGGCAGCCGTTCCCCGTCGGCCAGCGCGAGGGCGATCGGCACCCGCATGTCCGGAACGCCCAGTTGAGCGATGACCGCCCCGTCGCGGAACTCGACCCAACTGTGGATGATGCTGGTCGGCTGGATGGCGACATCGATCGACGAGTACGGCACGTCGAAGAGGAAGTGCGCCTCGATGATCTCGAGCCCCTTGTTCATCATCGTGGCCGAATCGATGGTGATCTTCGGTCCCATGTTCCAGGTCGGGTGCGCCATCGCCTCCGCCGGCGTGATCGACGCGAACGTATCGAGCGGCCGCCGCAGAAACGGGCCACCGCTGGCGGTGAGCACGAGCCTGGACACCGCCGCCGGGTTCTCGCCGCGCAAGCACTGCCAGAGGGCGGAATGCTCGCTGTCGATCGTGATGATGCGAGCGCCTGAGGCAGCCGCGCGGGCTTTGACGAGCTCGCCCGCCATGACCAGGACTTCCTTGGTGGCGCTTGCCACGGTCGCCCCGGCATCGATCGCGGCGAGGGTCGGCCGGATTGCCGCGGCCCCGGTGATCGCCACGCACACCACGTCGGCGT
Organism: Candidatus Dormiibacterota bacterium; assembly: GCA_003162415.1. Lineage (GTDB taxonomy): Bacteria > Chloroflexota > Dormibacteria > Aeolococcales > Aeolococcaceae > Palsa-851. The sequence continues at coordinate 19,927 of PMOL01000013.1, read as the reverse complement.
CCATCGCGGCGATCTCGCATGCCGCGTCCATGCCGGTCGCGCATCCCTCCGGGAGGATGGCGGATGGATCGGGGTGCACCAGCGCGGTACGGGTGACGCCGAACCGCCTGACGATGGCCTCGAGCGCCGCGCCGTCGCGTCCCGCGACCGCGCCGACCAGCTCGAAGCGATCAGGGAACCTGGCGATGACGTCGCACGCCTGACGGCCGATCGAACCGGTGGCGCCGAGCAGGACGACTCGTCGGCGGGGCGTGGGGTATGTCACTTGTGCTGCAGATGCCTCGGTTCGCAGTAGATCAGACCACGCCGGCGCTTTCCACGGGGTTACGAGAATGCGATCAGCTTCAGATAGCAATATACGACTGGCGCGAGCAATACAAGGCTGTCGGCCCTGTCGAGGAGGCCGCCGTGCCCGGGGATCAGTGTTCCCGAGTCCTTCACTCCGGCCTCACGCTTGATCGCCGACTCGATGAGGTCGCCGCCCTGGGCGGCAATGGTCATCAGCGCGCCGAGGCCGGCACCGAGGGGGACGCTGATGCCGATCAGCCAGGGGCCGGCGAGCGCTCCGACGAGCACCGACGCCACCGCCCCAGCCACCGCACCCTCCATCGACTTGCGCGGCGAGATCGAGTGGAAGAACGGATGCCGGCCGATCGCGGATCCGACGAAGTACGCCGCGCTGTCACCCACGACCGCACCGGCGAGCGCCAGGGCGACGAGCCGGAACCCCAGGTGATTCGGGTCCGGGACGTCCCAGCGATAGATCGCGACCCAGAAGCCCAGGCAGAGTCCGACATAGGTGGCGCCCCCGACCGCGAGCGCCCAGCCGGCAAAGCGCTGGCGGGTTCCCAGCCCCGCGAGGAGGCCGACCACGACGGCGGCGGCGAATGCCCACTCGGTGGCCATGTCGGACGCGGGCAGCACGAAACGGATGCCGAGCCAGACGCTGAGCGGCAGGATCACCCACACGGGCGGGGTCGGCCCCATCCGCCCGAGGAGTCCGCGCAACTCCCAGGCCCCGATCAGTGCGCCGGCACCCACCAGAGCGGCGACAGCGGGCGTGCCGATCCAGAGGGCGGCGGCGATGACCGCCACCAGCACCACCCCCGATACCACCCTGAGGGCGAGATTCATTCCTGCCGGATGGCTCGCTGCGCGCTGCCGGCGTGGACGGGGATGCGCTCGATCGGCTCGGGGATTGCCCCGAACTTCCGCTCGCGGCTCGAGTAGTCGACGAGCGCGTCGTGGATGGCTTTCTCGCCGAAATCGGGCCAGAGCGTGTCGGTGACGTAGAGCTCGGCGTAGGCGGCCTGCCAGAGCAGGAAGTTGCTGATCCGGAGCTCGCCGGCGGTGCGCACGATCAGGTCCGGGTCAGGCAGGCCGCGGGTGTAGAGCGCGTCACTGATCGCCGGCTCGTCGAGCGAGCTGAGATCGGCTCTGGACGCGGCCAGCTCGCGGATGGCATCGACGATCTCGCGTCTGCCCCCGTAGTTGATTGCAACGTTGAGGATCGCGGCCGTGTCGCCTGCGGTGAGCGCCTCAGCCTGGGCGACCTTCCGCTGCAGCGACTCGCTGAGCGCAGACCGGTCCCCGAGGACGCGGATCTGGACGCCGTTGTCGTGCAGCTCGCCGACCTCGCGGTCGATGGTCTCGCCGAAGAGCCGCATGAGGGCGGTGACCTCGCCGCGAGGCCGCTGCCAGTTCTCGGTGCTGAACGCATAGAGCGTGAGGATGTGCACCCCCGCCTGGTGACACGCTTCCATGACCGGGCGGATCGCACGGACGCCCGCGCGGTGACCCGCTACCCGCGGCAGGTGGCGCTGGCGAGCCCAACGCCCGTTGCCGTCCATGATGATGCCCACGTGGCGTGGAAGGTCTGGCCTTGCGGGGAGCGGGATCGCGGCGGGAGCGGGTGGGCGCTGCATCATGGTGCTCGGGGTCAGAACGCCCCGAAGGCTTCGGCCGTTTCGGCGCGGGTCTCCGTCAGACCTCGAGGATCTCGGCCTCCTTCCGGTGGGTGGCGTCGTCGATCCTGGCGATGAACTGATCGGTGATCTTCTGGACATCGGTGAGCTTGGTGGCCACCTCGTCCTTGCTCACGTGGCCGTCCTTCTCGACGCGGCGGAGATGGTCCACCTCGTCCCGGCGGATGTTGCGCACCGCGACGCGCGCCTCCTCGGCCTTGCGGTGAATCACCTTTACCAGGTCCTTGCGCCGCTCCTCGGTGAGCTGCGGGATGGCGACCCGGATCACCTGGCCGTCGTTGCTCGGGTTGAGGCCCAGATCGCTTTTCTGGATCGCCTTCTCGATGGCACCGAGCGAGGTACGGTCGTATGGCTGGATGACCAGCATGCTCGCCTCAGGAACGCTGATCCCGGCGATGCTCTGGAGTGGGGTCGGGGATCCGTAGTAGTCGACGTGCAACCGTTCCAGCAGCGCGGGCGACGCGCGCCCGGTGCGCACCGTCATCAGCTCGCGATGGAGGGCCTCGACGCTCTTCTCCATTCGCTGGTTCGCGTCCGCGATCCGTTGCGCGATCTGTTGCTCTGGATCGTCTGCCTTGTCGCGATCGGTCACTCGGCGTCACCCTCCGCGTCGACGCGTGTCCCGATCTGCTCACCGAGGATCACGCGCTCGATATTGCCCTGGGTGAAGAGGTCGAACACGATGATGGGCATGCGGTTGTCCATGCAGAGCGTCACCGCGGTGCTGTCCATGATGGCGAGGCCGCGATTGAGCACGTCCAGGTAGGTCAGGTTGGGCAGGCGGGTCGCGGTTGTGACCTTGTTGGGGTCGGCGCTGTAGATGCCGTCGACCTTGGTCGCCTTGAGGAGCACGTCGGCGCCGATCTCGACCGCGCGCAGCGCAGCGGTCGTGTCCGTGGTGAAGAACGGGTTCCCGGTGCCCGCGGCAAGGATCACCACGCGTCCCTTCTCGAGGTGCCGTATCGCGCGCCTCGGGATGAATGGCTCAGCGAGCTGCTGCATCGCGATCGCGGTCTGCATCCGGCAGTCGATGCCGAACTGCTCGATGGCGTCGCGCAGGGCAAGGGCATTGATGACCGTCGCCAGCATTCCCATGTAGTCGGCGGTGACCCGGTCGATCCCGTGCTGGGCGGCTTCGGTGCCGCGCACGATGTTCCCGCCACCGACGACGATCGCCACTTGAACGCCGCGCTCGACGACGTGGGTCAGTTGCTCCGCGATGTGGCGCGCCGCCCCGTAGTCGATGCCGTACCCGGCGGTGCCAAGGAGCGCCTCGCCGCCGAGCTTGAGGATGACCCGTCCAAAGACTGGCCGGCGTCCGTCGCCGGCTCGTCCCTCGACCGCGGCAAGCTCCACGTTCGTGACTCCGATGCTCACTCGGCCGCGGGAGCGGCCGCGCCGTCACTCTCCGTACTCTCGGCGCCCACCGCGAAGCGGGCGAACCGCGCCACCGAGATGTTCTCGCCGAGCTTTGCGATCGCTTCGGTCACCAGGTCGCCGACCTTCTTCTTGTCGTCCTTGATCCAGGGCTGCTCGAGCAAACAGATCTGTGCGTAGAACGCATCGAGCTTTCCGGTGAGGATCTTCTCGACGATGTTCTCGGGTTTGCCCTGCACCTGCTCCCGGTAGACGGCGCGTTCGCGCTCGACCAGTTCCGCGGGCACGTCCTCGCGCCGGACGTACGTCGGCGCCATGCCGACAACCTGGAGCGCGAGGGTGTGTGCGAGATGCTTGAAGTCGTCCGTCTTGGCGACGAAGTCCGACTCGCAGTTGATCTCGATGAGCGCGCCCTGCTTGGCGAGCCCGCCGGAATGGTGGACATACGCCTCGACGATGCCCTCGTTGGTGCTGCGTCCGGCCTTCGCCGCTGCACGGGAGAACCCCTTTGCTCGCAACCAGTCCTCTGCCTTGTCCATGTCGCCGTCGCACTCGACCAGGGCACGTTTGCAGTCCATCATGCCCGCGCCGGTGCGCTCCCGCAAGGCCTTGACCATTGCGGCTGTGACTTCTGCCATCAGCCGCCGGCCTCCCCGTCAGACGCTGACGCACCGACCGCGGCAGGTTCCTCTGCGGGAGCGGCTGCTGCCTGCTCGGCGGCAATCGCATCAGCGTGCGCCGCGGCTGCGGCAGCCTGCTCGGCTGCGACGACCGCTGCCGCTTCGGCAGCGATGGCCGCGTCGCGCTCGCGCTGCTCGGCCTCCTGACGTTCCTGCAACTCGCGCTCGCTGAATTGCTGCAACCCCTCGGCGATCGCCTTGCCGATTTCGCTGACGATCAGCCGGCAGCTTCGCATGGCGTCGTCGTTGCCCGGGATCACGACCTGGATGTCGTCGGGGTCGCAGTTCGTGTCGACGATGGCGACAATCGGGATGTTCAGCTTGTTGGCCTCGGTGACCGCGATGCGTTCCTTCTTGCAGTCGATCACAAAGACTGCTCCCGGAAGCCGCTTCATATCAGCCATACCCGCAAAGTTGTTCTCGAGGCGCTCGAGGTCATCCTTCGCGTCGTTGGCCTCCTTGCCGCTCATGCGCTCGAAGTCGCCCTTCGACTGCATGACCCGCAGCTCGGCGAGCCGGCGGAGGCGGCGCTGGATGACCTGGAAGTTGGTGAGCATGCCGCCCATCCAGCGGTGGGTGACATAGGCCTGCCCGGTGTTCCTGCAGACCTCCTCGATGACGTCCTGGGCCTGCTTCTTGGTGCCGACGAAGAGGACCTTCTGTCCGCTCCCGACGATGTCCCTCAAGTATTCGCAGGCGACGTCGAGCTGCTTCTGGGTTTGCTCGAGGTCGATGATGTGGATTCCGTTGCGCGCCGTGAAGATGTACGGGCGCATCCGGGGGTTCCACCGGCTTGTCTGGTGGCCGAAGTGAACTCCGGCCTCCAGCAGCTGGCGCAGTGTTACTGCCGGCATGGGCGGTCGCTCCTGTTGGGGTGGTGTGGTGCCTCCGTCCGGGGTGAACCGCGGCGGCGACCCGGGGGCACCGGGCACCCGCCGGCCGCGTGAAACCGGACGTGTGAGATGACCGGAGTGTACCAGCCTGGCCCGCTGCCTACACCCGAGCCGGCGAGATCAGAGGACGTAGCGACGGAGGTCCTGGTTGAGCACCAGGTCGCCGAGCCGCTCGCCCACGTAGGCCGCATCCACCACCACGGTTGTCCCGGCGAGCTCCTCGGCGCCGAAGGACACGTCCTCGAGCACCTTCTCCATGATCGTGAAGAGGCGGCGGGCGCCGAGGTTCTCGTCCTCCTCGTTGACGCGATATGCCTGGGCGGCGAGCTCGCGGATGCCGTCTGGGGTGAAATCGAGCGTGACCTGTTCGGTGCCGAGCAGGGCGGCGTACTGCCTGGTCAGCGCGTTGCCGGGCTCGGTGAGGATCCGGACGAGATCGTCCTCGCTCAGTGGCTTCAGCTCGACACGGATGGGGAATCGACCCTGGAACTCGGGGATCAGGTCGCTGGGCCGCGCCGCGGTGAAAGCGCCGGCGGCGATGAACAGGACGTGGTCGGTGCGCACCGGCCCGTACCGTGTGTGCACGGTCGAGCCCTCGAGGATCGGGAGCAGGTCGCGCTGCACGCCCTCGCCACTGACATCGGGTCCGCGGTCGGATGCAGGCCCGCAGATCTTGTCGACCTCGTCGATGAACACCACCCCTGAATCCTCGACCAGGTGAATGGCGTCGTCGTACACCCGGTCCATGTCGATGAGCCGGTCGGTCTCCTCGTCGATGAGCACGTCGCGGGCCTCCGCCACGCTCATGAGCTTCTTGCGCTTGCGCGACGGCGCGAGCTGGGAGAAGAAGTCGGAGAGCGAGACGCCGACCTCCTCGAGGCCGGTACCCGTGAACCCTTCGAACGCCGGCTGGAAGGGTTCCTCCACCTCGATCTCGACACTGGCGTCCTCGAGGGCGCCTGTGGCCAGCCGGCGGGCGAGCCGGCGCCGCCGGGCACGGGCTCGACGTGCCTCGGCCGCGGTCTGACCTGCTTCAGGCGCGGTCGCGCCGGGCAGAGCGCGCGCCGCGCGCTGCCGCTCGTTCGCCTCGTGCAAGGTCTCGACGAGCCGGGCGTCGGCGAGACCGCGCGCCCGTTGCTCGGCCTCGGCAACTCGGTCCTCGTGCAGCTCCGTGATGGTCTGCTCGAGCAGGTCGCGCAGGATCGATTCGACGTCACGGCCGACGTAGCCGACCTCGGTGAACTTGGTGGCCTCCACCTTGATGAACGGCGACTCGGTCAGACGCGCAACCCGTCGCGCGATCTCGGTCTTGCCGACGCCGGTCGGTCCGATCATCAGGATGTTCTTGGGCAGCACCTCGTTCCGCATGTCCTCGGGGAGCATCCGGCGGCGAACCCGGTTGCGCAACGCGATCGCCACCGAGCGCTTCGCGTCGTGCTGGCCAATGATGTATTCGTCGAGCCGGCGCACGACCTCCGCAGGGCGGAGCGTCTCCCCGGCCACCGCCTGCAGGAGGTCGTGGGGTGCCGCCTCGATCTCCGCGGGGCCGGGGTCGACGGCTGCGGCGCTGGTCACGCCGGGACGGGCGCAGCCGGCGCCGGTGTGGCGAGCTCGAGAGTTTCCACGGTGATGTTGTCGTTCGTGTAGATGCAGAGTCGCGCGGCGATGAGCAGCGCGCGCCGGGCGATCTCCTCGGCGCCGAGGTCGGTGCTGTCCATGAGCGCCGCCGCGGCGGCATGCGCGTACGGGCCACCGCTGCCGATCGCGACGACACCGTCGCCGTCGTCAGGTTCGATGACCTCGCCGTCGCCGCTGAGCAGCAGGATCCGATTGGCGTCGGCGACGATGAGCATCGCCTCGAGGCGGCGCAGGTACTTGTCGGTACGCCACTCCTTGCTCAGGCCGATGGCGGCGCGCACCAGGTTGCCCTGGTGCTTGTCGAGGTGCTGCTCGAACTTGTCGAACAGGGTCAAAGCATCGGCGACGGCCCCGGCGAATCCGCAGACCACCTGGCCGTGGAACAGCCGCCGAACCTTGGAAGCTCGCGCCTTCATCACGATGTCGCCGACCGTCACCTGGCCATCGCCGGCAACTGCAACCGTTCCGTTGCGCTGCACCGCCACGACGGTCGTCGCGTGCGCGCCGGTCATACCAGCGCGACCTTCGGCGGGCGGTACTTGCAGGCGGGGTACCCGGAGCAGCTCACGAAGGGTCCGTATCGGCCCTTGCGGGTGACCAGTGGCTTGCCACACTCGGGGCACTCCTCGCCGGTCGGCTCGGGGGCAGGGCCCGCGACCCGGGCTCCAGGCGCTCCCGGCTGGATGTACTTGCAGTCGGGGTAGCCGGTGCAGCCGACGAAGGTTCCGCGCCGTCCGGACCGGCGGCGGAGCGGTTTGCCGCATTGCGGGCAGGCCCCAAGCTCCTCGGCCGGGGCACCCTCGGCCTCGCCGTCGGCGGGCGTGCGATCGTCCTTGATATAGGTGCAGCTGGGGTAGCCGGAGCAGCCGACGAACGGTCCGCGCCGCCCTTGGCGGGTGACCAGCGGCTTGCCGCAGCGCGGGCACATCTCCCCCGTCGCCAGCGCCTCGGCGGTCTTGCGATCCTTGATGTACTTGCACTCGGGGAACCGGGAACAGCCGACGAACTCGCCGAACTTCCCCTCGCGCACGACCAGGCGGCCGATCTCGCATTCAGGGCATTCCTCACCGGTCTCGCGTGCCGGGACACGGACCCGCTCCATCGATCGCTCGGCGCGCTCCAGGGTCTCCGCGAACGGCTCGTACCATTCGCGCACCGTCGGCTCGTAGGCGCGGGTGCCCTCCTCCACCGAGTCGAGCCGCTTCTCGAGGTCGGCCGTGAAGGCGACGTCGACGATCTCAGGGAAGTTCTGCCGGAGGACGGCGTCGACGGTCTTGCCGAGCTCGGTCGGATGGAGACGTCGCTCGAGCTGGCGCACGTACTGGCGCTCCTGGATCACCTCGATGGTGGCGGCATACGTCGACGGCCGGCCGATGCCCCGCTCCTCGAGCTCCTTGATCAGCGTTGCCTCGGTGAATCGCGGCGGTGGCTGGGTGAAGTGCTGCTCGGAGGTGATCTCGAGGCACTTGAGCGCCTCGCGCTCGGCGAGTGCCGGGAGGGTCGAATCCTTGTCCTTGTCCTCGTCGCGTTTCCAGACCTTCTGGAATCCCTCGAAGGTGATCAGCGAACCGGATGCACGGAACACATAGTCCGCGGCATCGATCATCGCCGTGGTGTTCAGGTATTTCGCCGGGCTCATCTGACTCGCGACGAAGCGACGCCAGATGAGGTCGTATACCTTGAGCTGTCCGGGGGACAGGTTCGCCCCGACCGAGTCCGGCGTGCGGTTCACATCGGTGGGGCGGATCGCCTCGTGCGCGTCCTGGACGTTCACGCCGACCTTGCGCCGGACGGCCCCGGTCCCGACGTAGTCCTTTCCGAATGCCGCCGTGATGTGCTTGGCCGCATCGTCACGCGCCGCATCGCTGATGCGGATCGAGTCGGTGCGCATGTACGTGATCAGGCCCATCGATCCCGCGCTGCCGAGCTCGACGCCTTCGTACAGCTCCTGGGCGATGCTCATGGTGCGCTTCGGGGACATGCGCAGCCGTGAGCTCGCGTCCTGCTGCAGCGTGCTCGTGGTGTGTGGTGGGAGGGGACGGCGCGTGGTCTCCTTGACCTCGATGGAGCGCACGACGAACGCCGGCGTCCGCTCCGTGACCGCACCCTTGGCGTCGAGCCCGAGCGCGGCGATGACCTCGGCTGCCTCAGCCTCGGTGCCGAGCTCCAGCTTCTCCCGCTCTGCGGCATCAGTGTCGCCACGCCGCCCCACGAGCCGCGCGCTGAAGGGGTTGCTGCCATCTTTGGCGAGAAGAGCATCGATAGTCCACGACTCGACGGGGACGAACGCGTCAATTTCGGTCTCGCGGTCGACGACCAGGCGAACCGCGACGGATTGCACGCGACCGGCGGAGAGCCCGGCACGCACCTTGCGCCACAGCAGCGGCGAGAGCCGGTACCCGACCAGGCGGTCGATCACCCGGCGCGCCTCCTGCGCGGCGACGAGTGAACGGTCGATCTTTCGCGGATGCGCGAGCGCTGCGTCGACGGCGAGCTTGGTGATCTCGTGGAAGACGATCCTGTCGGGATCGCTGAGTCCGAGCGCCTCGGCAAGATGCCAGGCGATGGCCTCGCCCTCGCGATCGGGGTCGGCCGCGAGGAGCGTCGAGGATGCCTTCTTCACCGCCGCGCGCAGATCGCGGATCTGCTTCTCCTTGCCTTTGATGAGCTCGTACTGCGGCGTGAACCCGTCCTCGACGTCGACCCCAATCTTCGACTTCGGAAGATCGCGGACGTGCCCCATGGAGGCGAGCACGATGTACTCGGACCCGAGAAAACGGGCGAGCGTTCTCGCCTTGCTGGGCGACTCGACGATGATCAGACGTGACACTTCTGGACTTCCTATGGGGCTCTGGCGCCGGTTATACGGTACGGGCCACGAGGCCTCCGGGCAGGGACATTACGGCTCCGGCAAGCTCCAGCGCACCCAACCGGCTGGCGACCAGCGACGGCGAGAGCCCGAGGGCAAACCCGACCTGGTCCGGGTGGACAGGCTGTGTTCCCATGCGTGCCAGTATCTCCCGGAGCGGTGGGCTGAAACGCTCGAGCCCTCCGCCGGGTCCGCCCGGCAGGGTGTCGAAGGCGCCTTGCGGGACCGCCGAGCGAAGCTCGGGGACGGCTTCGAGGAGGTCGGCGATGCCGAGAAATGGCCGGACGCCATCCCGTATCAGCAGATTGGTGCCACTGCTCTGACGCGCTCGGATCGAGCCGGGAACGGCCAGCACCTCGCGGCCGAGGTCGGCGGCCCAGCGGGCCGTGCTCAACGCGCCGCTGCGTTCGGTGGCCTCCACCACCACCACCGCCTGGGCGAGCGCCGCGATGATGCGGTTGCGCTTCGGAAAGTTGTACCTGAAGGGCGGCGTGCCCGCCGGCTCCTCGCTGATCAAGGAGCCAGAGCCGACGATGCGCGCGCGCAGCCCGGCATGCCGGGGTGGATAGCAGACGTCGATCCCGCAGCCGAGCACCGCGATCGTCGACCCTCCGGCGTCGAGGGCACCGGTGTGCGCAGCGGCATCAATGCCCAGGGCCATGCCGCTGACGACCTGAATGCCGGCCAATCCAAGCTCGCGTGCGATCGAGGTCGCGATCTCGAAGCCGGCGAACGTCGCGCGGCGCGAGCCGACGATGGCAACGCACGGTGTGGTTGCACCGACCGTCCCGAGTTGCCAGAACCCCCGCGGCGGTGAATCCAGGTGCATGAGGCGCGCCGGCCAGTCGGGGGAGGCCGGATCGATCCAGCGGGTTGGATCATCCGGCCATCTCGATCCGGTAGTGCAGGGCTTCGGCGAGCGCGTCCTCGCCCACCCGATCCTCACCCGCGAGGTCGGAGATGGTCCGGGCGACGCGTAGTACTCGGAAGAAGCCTCGCGCACTGAGGTGGAGGCGTTCGCCGGACAGCGCCAGCAGCCGGCGGGCGGGAGCGGTGGCCCGGGCCGCCGCGAGAATCTCGCGTCCGGTGAGCGCCGCGTTCCCATGCCCGGCACCCTCGCCGCGGCGGCGGCGGGCAGCTTCGACACGGTCGCGCACTGCCGCAGAGGGCTCCTCGTCGGCACCGGCGAAGATGTCGCGGTACTCCTGGCGCGGGACCGAAACGACCAGGTCGATGCGGTCCTTGATCGGTCCGCTGATCTTGTTCCCATATGCACTCAGCTGGCGCGGTTCGCAGGTGCAGCCCTGAGCATCACCGAGATGCCCGCACGGGCATGGGTTGGAGGCGCCGATGAGCATGAAGTCGGCCGGGTACGTGACCGCGGCGCGAGCCCGAGCCACGGTGACCGAGTGCTCCTCGAGCGGTTGCCGGAGCGCCTCGAGATGCTGCCGGGAGAACTCGCAGAGCTCATCGAGAAAGAGGACGCCCTTGTGCTCGAGCGTACAATCTGCACACATGACGCGTTCACTCGGATCCGGACGCGCTTCAGTGCTGGCAGGGTGCTGCGTCGGTTCATTTCGAGCGAAGATCGGTCCGTTGGGTGCCTGGTGACCGCCCCGTCGATGCGCGAACCCGATGGCGATCAGCCTCCTGGTATCGCGGCCATCTACGTGCGAATCTCCGAGGATCGCGCGGGGGCGGGCTTGGGCACGGCTCGGCAAGACGCGGACTGCCGACCGATCTGCCTCCGGCGCGGATACCCGCCCGAGCGCATCCGCCTCTACGAGGACAACGACACCTCCGCATACAACGGCAAGCGACGGGCCAAGTACGAGCAACTCCTTAATGACATCGCGGGAGGCGAGATCACCTTAGTCACCGCCTGGCACCCGGATCGGCTACACCGCTCTCCGCTTGAACTGGAGGAGTTCATCGCCATCGTCGAGCGTGCCGGCATCGACGTCGAAACCGCTCGAGCGGGAGCCCTGGATCTCTCCACCCCGTCGGGGCGCATGGTCGCGCGGCAGCTTGGGGTAGTTGCCCGCTACGAGAGCGAACACAAGTCGGATCGGCAGCGGCGCAAGCACCAGCAGCTCGCCGACCAGGGGCGGCTGGCAGGCGGCGGCACCCGCCCCTTCGGATACAACCAGGACCGGCGCACCTTGCATCCGACCGAGGCGGATTACCTGCGTGAGGCGGCCCGGCGGGTCCTCGAGGGCGAGTCGATCCGGTCGGTGTGTCGGGACTTCACGGCTCGGGGCATCGCGACCGTCAGCGGGGGTCCCTGGGCACCCACGGTCCTGCGCAACCTGCTCACGTCGGCGCGAATCAGCGGGCGCAGGGAGCACGGCCGGCGCAACGGACGTGGCCGCGGCACTGTGCTCGCCCCGATCACCTGCGTCGACGGCCAGTGGGAACCGGTCATCAGCACCGCCGACAGCGACGCGCTCCGGTCGCTGCTGACCAATCCCAGCCGGCGCATGAACTCGGGCTCGACGCAGCGCAGCTACTTGCTCCGGGGAGTGGCGCGCTGCGGGCTCTGCGGCAAGGGCTTAGTTGCCCGCCCGCGCGCCGACCGACGTCGCTGCTACGTCTGTGCCTCGGGTCCCGGCTTCAATGGCTGCGGCGGCATCCGCATCCTCGCCGACGAGCTCGAGCAGGACGTGTCGGCTCGGCTCCTGGTCGCGGTGGACGAGGGCGAACTCGAGGCGATCCTCACAGCCTCAGATGGCGCTGACGCGGCGGCCGCCCGCGACGTGCTGCTCGCGAGCCAAGATCGGCTGACCGCCCTGGCGTCCGAGCGAGCTCGGGAGGAACTCACCGACGCGGAGTGGCGGGTGATGCGCCCGGAACTGGTCGCCCGCGTGGCGGATGCCCAGAGTCGCTACGACGCGGCCCGGGGCAAGGGTTCGCTGGCGACCCTGCCGCGCCCGCTCGGGGCCGTCTGGTCGGCCTTCACCCCCACCCAACGCCGCGCCACTGTCACCGACCTGATCGCTGAGGTCCGGGTGGGATCGGCGGTTCGAGGGCTCAACCGCTACGACCCCAGCCGGGTCGGTCTCATCTGGAATATCTAACCCGCGAGTTCACGTGACGAGCGTCGCCGCGGCGGGAATGCGCACGCTTGCCGACGCGGCTCGTTGCGCGTCGGAGTTTGCGGTCATCCTCCCCGTTTGCTTTCCGGCTTCGCGCGGTTGCCGGTCTTTCGGCGCGGGGTCGCTGGCGCTCCGGGGCACCACCGGCAGGTTCCCGGCCCGAGATATCGGCGCAGGCGTAGATCCTCCAGCAGGTCGCGCACCCGTTCGCGGGTCGCTTCAGCCGAACGCAGGGCGCAGAGGTCCGCCACCGGCGGCGCCGCGCTGATCGTCGTCCAGAGCAGAGCGTGCTGCTCTTGGGCGTCGACCGCACGAGGTTCATCCATCGCCGAGACATCGGCCACGATGTGATACGCCCCCTTGCGCAGGCTGCCGGCCTCGACACGCCACACCAGGCGGTCTGGGGCCACGGCCCCGTAGTCCGCGCACTGGGCGAGGCGGACGAGCATCTGGTCTACGGTGCCTTCGGGGCTAAGGGTCGTGTCGCCGATCTCGCCCTCGAGCAGCTGTCGAAGCTGCGCCACCGCGGTTGCGTAACGTCCTGCCGCAGCCTCCCACAGCGACAGGGCGTGAGGCAGCCCCGAACCCTTCGTGTGCCCGACCAGGGCCGTGTACCGCTTGCCCGCGGACCGAACCGCGCCGGGGGTCAGTTCCAACGAGGCGTGCAGCGAGTGGATGGAGGGATCGAGCGCGGCCTCCAACGAAGCAGCGACGCCAAGGAGATCCTGCTGATGGAGGTCGGCGGCGGCCCGAACCATGCTGAGCCGAACCGCTCCCACCTCCTTCTCGAGCTTCGCGCGGTCGACATGCTGGCGAACAGTGCGGACGTCGACGCCAGCACGCTTGGCGATCCCAGCCAGGGCATCTCCCGCCTCCGCGGCCTGCAGCCAGGTGGCCTCTTCTGAAGAGGAAATTCGGCGTCGCTTTTTACGTTCTTTGATTGCTTCAGCACGCCGATTAGTGCTCATCAGGTATTGGTCCTCATGAAAATAATACGACTAGGCGCGACGAAGATCCAAGCATACATTTCGGGAGATGGCTCATGATCAGGCACCCCGAGGCAAGCCACCGGCCCGGATACTCAACGCTAATTGCCAGGGCGAAGAAGCCGCGCCGGCCGCGGCTCGCCGCCGGGACGACCGCGCGGGTGTCCGCGATGGAGACCTCGCGGCGCGAGTGGCCGCGGAGCGGATGCAGCAGGGCCTGGGTCGACAGATCACTGATCTCACGGTCCTCAGCCGCCTCGCCGCCCGCGTCCGGCAGACATCCGAGCAAGGCGACGCCGCGGTTCGCCCCAAGCACGGAGGCACCCTCAACTGCAATTCGGTGCGGCTGGCGCCGATCCCAACGCGCGGAGATCGAGTTGCTGGAGCGCAGACCTCAACCCCAGTCCCGCCTGGCCGGTCGCCGAGGGATCCGGCCAATCCGTGACCGCGATGCATCGTCGCGCTATCGCCAACACGATGTCGGTGCCCTGCCCATGGCACGGGGCCTCGGCGATATCGGTGCGCCTGCCGTGAAGGATCGGCGTCGGGTCTCGGGGTCGGCCGACCGCGAGCAGAACCGACTTCCCCGCCGGCTTGAGACATCGACGCGTCTGCGCCTCGATGGCGCGGATGGACGGACCGCGGTCGCTTGGTCCTCCGGGCTCGCGCTGCCGGGAGTGACGATCCCGGATGGAATCTCGGACGACAGCGGCGACATCCATCAGGCCGACCGTGAGAGCGCTGAGCGACACGCGTGGCGGGGAGGCGGACCCCGGTTCGGCGACCCCGTGCAGGTACCCCGTTCAGCCCCGCGGTTCAGGTACCCCGTTCAGACCGCCCCCGTTCAGCCAGGGCAATCGGGTCTCCTTCGCGCGCGCGGACGCGCGCGCCCTACGCGCGCGAAGGGGCCATCGGTGTTGTGTTCCGGCAAGAACCCGTCAACGACCACCCGCACTGAGGAGATGACCTGCCATGAAGCCTCCCCCGAAACGCCGCTCTGCCTCGAAGCTCAAGTACGCGGCCAGCCACCCTGCGATCACCGTGCATTTCCCCATGGACGTCTACAACCGACTAATCGCCCTCCGGAAGGCCACCGGGCTGAGCCTCAACCAACTCGTCCGCGGCGCGCTCGATTCCCTCGAAGCTGAGGTGACGACCATTCTCGTGCGCGGTTACCAGCGGGGCCTGGAGGCGGGCAAGAAGGTCGGCGAGGCGGCGGCGCGGAAGCCTGCATACGCTGAGGGGTGGAACGCTGCCGCGGCCGTCTTCCGCTTGACCTACCCCTGTCCGAGAGGATGTGGCAAGCGAATAGAGATCCGAGTCGGGGACCCCGATGCCAACCGCGCCATCGAGGTACTCGTTGACGAGCTGTGGGGCCACAGTGAGTGCCCGAGCCCGTAACCGCCGTGGAGCTCACGCCTCCGTCTCGGTCTCATATGCCTGTCCACGCCGGAGCCTAGTCCGGGTTCTGCCTCAAGCGACGAGCACCGCTGCTCGCGAGGAGGAACGCAGCGAAGCGCATGACGACCCGGGAGGCTCATCCGTTGGGTGGCAGGCGTGGTCGGCGGTCTCGGCCTCGGCCAGCTCGTGGTTAGCGACTTGGCTTTGGCCGCCAGTTCGGCCTGACCCTGGCGCCCTTGGTGGCGGCGAGGGCCACGCTCGCGACGCAGCGCGACGCCGGGGCCGCCGGCCATCGGGAGCGGGGCGGAGCACCTCGTTCGAGATGATCATGGGTCCCGTCAGTGTCGACCACCTCCGGGACCGAGGCGGTGTCGGCGGTCGCCGTCTTGGGCGAGGTAACTTCGTCCGCGCTCGCCGTGATCAAGCCTGCTTAACAGCGCGGCACGTTCGCTCGCCGCGGAAGTGATGCGACAGCTCCACGTCGGGTTGTGTCGCGGTTAGATCGTGGCACTGGCTGCGGAACACGCGGCGACGCTCGTGGCTGGGGACGCTATCGCAACTCCTGAAAGCAGCAAAACAACCGAGATGCGCGTGCTGAACGTCCTGCCAGGCTCTAGCCGGGCGGCACGTACGAGGTGGAGCTCGACTCTCGCAACGCGCCACGTTTTGCTCGCCACGTAATGGTCAGGTTTCGGAGCCGTCGAGAATAAAGCCGGTTGTCAGATTGGCTCACTGCTACCAACGCGGATCGCGAGCTCACTCCTCGAACTGCACTCGCCGAAGTGTCGACCGCACAGCAGCTCTAGCTCGGTGGCCCCACGCCTCGTTCGCGGATGCATGGGCGCCGGCCGCGCACGGCAGCGTTGGTGCATCCGTCCTGATCCTGCGAACGTCGTCTCGCTCAGCGCAGAGCAGCGTCGCGACCTCTTGCAGCGTGGCTTCATCCTCGATCGTAGCGGGCAGGTCCTGCTCGATGGCCGTGCGCTCAGCCCATTCCGCGGCGAGCCGTTTCAACTCGGCCCTGCGATCGAAGTCCGCGACAGATATACGGCATTCGGCCTTCGGTAGCGGTGCCACTCCTCCGACGACCGGACGAACTGCGACCGCAGAAGCCACCGCTAGAGTCGCCGGCGATCTTGCTGATGAACTGGCGTCAGCCGTACTTCCGCCGAGGTAATCGACGCCGAGACCGCGAACCGCGGTAGGTGGTTGAGCCTCACGGGGTGGAGAGGAATGCTGCTGGCGCTTGATTGACGTCCACACACCCGTATATAGGCAGCCACGCGGTGGAAACCCAACCTTTACTGGGAGCGCTCGTGCGCCTGAGCCTCGATGGCGGCACACGGCCTACGAAATCCGCCGCTGTCATGTAATGGCACCAACGATCGGTGAACCGAGCGCTCTGGGGCCGAGGGAGATGACCCTCCCCTGGGGAACTGTCACCTCCTCGAGCCCCCGGCGGTAAGCTCGTTAGGCACATTCCAGAGTCCCTCACACGGTCGGACAGTACATGTTTGCCTCACTCCGGTCCAAGGCCGGGAACCTTGGGGGCGCGCTAAACGTTCTATGAGCATGCGTCAGGTCTTAACTGTGGCTGCATTGGGTGCTTGTACCATCGCTGCCTGCGGAGGATCGGCGGCGGGACGAAGCCCAACGCGGATGTCTTCACTGGCATCCCACGCATCAACAATCGAGCGGTCTCCTCAAGCAGTCAAAACGGTCCTGACAGCAACGCTATCTACGCCTGTGACCTACGCTGGGGCGGGTGCCCAAATCGATCCTCCCGGGACGCTGCGTCCATCGCTGTCGGCCGCGTCGGTCCTCGGGTTTTGCTCCATTCCACAATCCGGCGTGGCGTGCGAGACAGGCCAGCCCAGGTCGGTGGAGCTCGGCCTCTTGACCGACACCGGCATGGGTATCCAAGGTGAGTTGGTGTGGGCCATGACGTGGACGAATGTCAACTGTGACCTGATAGGTCCGCAAGGTCGCCCGAACCCACCGCCGACCGTAAATGACGCCACCGGGTGCGATTTCGTCACGTTTGTGAACGCAGCAACGGGAGTTAACCCGGAGGCCATTCGCGGAGCGTTCGGACTCTAGACCAGGTTCACTTCCCTCAGCCCTCTGAAAGCGACGCTGCGTTTTGGGCTCGGCGCCCTCAAGGTTCAGTCAGGCTGCCGCCGCTCGGGGTACATTCGCGGATGTCTGGCCTGGGTGGCCGTCACCTCCCCCGCCCTATCTGAGGATATGTATTCTCGGAAAGCACCGACGAGACAAGTCCCGAGTGTTTCGGGTGGCGCTTCGGAAGCGCAGCACATTAGCCCGGGACAGTGAAGAAGATCGTCGGTGTCACGTCCCGTGGGCTGAACGGGTAGTGATCCTGGGCGACGTACTCGGCATACATCGCGTACTCGAGACCCGGCTCTACGGTGATCGACTCCGACAGCGAGTACAGCATGGGGATCAGCTGGTTGTTGAGGTACAGATGGACGTGGCCCTTGGTCGGCGAGATGATCGCGCTGGTTGTGGGGGTAATGGCTCCGCCGACGATCGACACCCGGACAAGCAGCGACGTCCCGTGCACGACCTCGCCATTGGTTGGCGAAAGCAGGGTGATCTTGGCCGGCGAGGAGGGGCGATGACCGAGGCCGCCGACTGGCGTGGGGTAGGGAGTTGGCGCGGGGGTGGCCGAGTCGCCCGCGGCCGTCGCCGACCCGCAGGCGGTGACGAGCACCAGCACGACGGTCAGGAGGACGAGGAAGGGACGACGCATGGTTCAGTGCCCAACTCAATCGATTATGAGCGGCGGCGACCCCCCCCTGGCCAAGGTACATTTACGGATACTCGCCTGACCGACCGTCCTCTCATCCGTGCCAGGTACCGGACGACCGCTCCTCCGCTCGTCTTGACTGGGCGCGCGCCATGACGGCGATTCGCATGTCACACGTTGAAGTGGCGTTGAGGCGACGATGGATGTAGACCGGCTACCTGTGGTCGTCAATCAGGACTCTTGCCCGACACGGGATTCAGGGAGATACCGGTCGACCATCGTGGCACTATCGCGGCGAGCGTCCCATCCTTGTCGGCAAGTAGCCGGGCTCGGAGTTCGTTTGCGAGGCGGGCAGCTGCATCCGCTTCGGCAACGAGAGCGACTTCGTCAAATGCATCCTTGGTGACGATCGATGCGAGTGCTTCCCAGACGAGGCGTGATGACTGGTCTTTCAACGCCGTCGGATCGGTTCTCGCCGCATCGAGCGTACGCTCGCGATCCGGAGTTGAATCCCAGCGCTCGAACGCCGCGCCGATCCCGGATCTCCGCCAAAGCGTGCCGATCCGGCTGTTTGCCTTTTCAGACCCGAGGGTCCAGTCGTCACCGGGCACGTCGAACGTGGCAAGTTCGTCACTGTAGCCGTCGAAAAAGTCGTCTACATCGTTTCGAATCGACTCCATATCGAGAGCTCAAGATACGCCGCCTGGCAGCGATGCCCTGGGGGAGGCGTACGAACGAGCAAAACCTGACCCAGGCGGGGGTTGCCCGGGGATCGCGGCACTCGTCAAGGTACTTTTGCGGATACTCGCCTGGGCGACCTGGGCGTCCGTTGATGGGCCAGGAGCGATTGAACATGATGACCCTCGATCGGTGCTGCGAGGTCGAGACTCGTCAGGGACGCTCGGCGAGGAGCTCGACGAGGGAATGACTTACGATTCGGTGGATAAGGTGGGTAATGAGGTTCGCGCTCGGCTTGTCGGCCGAAGGATGGTCGCTGATTCGGAGCGACTTCTTCTGGGCGATCAGGTCGTCCAAGACCGCAGCTTCGCTGAGCATAAGTGGGTGCAGCTCGCAATCTGGGGCTCGACGGTCGACCGGTGCTCCTTCGACGAGCAACGCGTCGAGGCGGCGCAGATCGGTGGCGGTCCGAATCGCACCATCATCCGGGACTGTACGTTCAACGGTTCGCAATGGGGTTCGACATCTCTCGGCAAGGTGCGATTCGAGAGGTGTTCGTTTCTGCGGTTTCGCGCAAACGCGTGGCTCGCTCGCAGGGTGGATCTTGTGCAATGCACGTTTTCCGGACAGCTACGAGACGCCGTATTCTGGGCATCGGACCCTCAAGATCCTGGCGGAGACGGCTCATTTGGGAAGAACGAAATCGCACGCAACGATTTCAGTGCCTGCGACCTTGTGGGCCCGGCGTTCCGGGGAGGGATAGACCTCATCGATCAGCGGATGCCCATAGCACCGCATTACCTGCTAGTCGTCGATGCCCGAGCGGCTGTCGCCCGAGCGTATGCCGACGTGGTGACGTGGAAAGACCTTGAATGGCGTCGTAAGGCTCTGAACGCGCTCAAGACTATGCGCTCGGACATCGATACGGGGCAGCTGTCACTCTTGCTTGACAAGCGGCTTCGTGCTCATTGGCCGATCGGACTCCTCAATGCTTTCTTTGGCTTATTTGACAGAGTGTCTGACTCCTAGCGACTGGCTGCAGGCACGGACAAGTACCCGAGTTCGTTGCCCTGCTGGGAGCGAGACTCCGATTGGAGCAGCACCCATCGGGTCGGCTCTGGCGACATTGGCGGATGCTGGCCTGCGCTGTGGAGACGTCACTGGGCGACGGCGCAGCCCTCAAATTGAACTCGGCTTCGACCTGCGCTTCGAACCACTGAGGCCGACGCCCCCAGTGATCGCAAGGACGCTCGCGACAGGGAAGGCAACCGATATTGCGACGAACCCAAGGTAGTATATAGTCATCACGACGGCCGCAGAAATGAGTAGACCTATCGCTAGTAGGCGCTCCCACTGCCTCATCCAGTCAGCGTAGCTCTTCTGAGACCGGTTACGACGGTGACAGTGAGCCCCGTCCGTCGAGGTACATTGCCGGATGCTCGCCTGCGCTGCTAGTGAGTTGCTTAGTGACGAAGATCCCCCGAGTCGCAACTCAGCTGTGCTGCAGCTGCCGTCTACGTAGGGCGCGCTCCGTGAACCGCCCCGGGTTTCATAG
>PMOL01000006.1 GCA_003162415.1 Candidatus Dormiibacterota bacterium | reverse complement strand
GCGTCGTGATACAGGCTGGAGGCGTCGAGTTGCACATCACCGCCGATCACCGACCGGGCGAAGCCGTATGCCGAGGTGGGGTCGTAGCAGTTGGGCGACGCGGGGTTCCAGCCCACCGTGTTCCACGTGACCCACCCCAGGATGTCGTGCGCCGCCTGGCCCGGGACGGCGATCCAGCCGAGCACGGTGCTGAGGATCCCGGTCAGCGCGCTGACCAGGTGGGCGACGTCGCCGATGATCGGGACGTAGTCGATGGGGTTCAGGTCGGGACCGCTGCCGCCGACGCCGGGGCAGCTGGCTGAGGGGACGGGGATGACGATCTGACCGGCGAGAAGGATCGGCGCGGACGAGGTGGCCACGGTCGCCGCTACAGGCTCAGTGAGCCGGAGAGCATGGCGCTCGCCGCCAGCTTGCAGACCTCGATCACCCCGAGGCCGGCGAGACCGATGCCGACCGGCCGGAGGATGGCGTGGCCCCAGTGTTCGTCCTGCTGGACCAGACCGCGCTGCAGCGCCGTGGCGATCATGGCCACGAACACCAGCACCTGGGCTACGTCGGCAAAGGGCAGGAGGAAGTGCGCATAGAAGAGCTCGGCCAGGGCGGAACTGCTATCTGCGAGCATCGCCCGCATGGATGCGATCACGGCCGCGCTTCCAGATCGCCGGGTTTGTTGGTGCGCATCGTGGGCCCACCGCCGGGAGGNNGTCGGGTCACCCGGAGGCGGCTGCTGCGGCGCAGTGGTCACGTGGGCCGGCTGGAGGGGTTGCCGGTGCCGCAACTGCCGAATGGCCGAGACGTCGACGGTGAACCGCACGATGCGCATGCCGGAAACCCTAGAGACTTTTCGCTCACAGAGCGCTTACATTTTTTTCCGCTACACCTCCCGGATCACCGAGCCGCCACATGCCGCCGGTGTTGCTCCGCGGCTTTGATACCCGAGCCGGACTCACCACGAGGCGACCCAGCCACCGGCATCGCGCCCCGATCGTTGCAACGGCGGCTGCCCCCCGCGGCGGGGACGCAGCAGTCCGGAGCGGCCGTCAGCGATGCGCTTACACTTTCGCCGCCGTGCGCTCTCGCCCTCCATCCCTCATGATCCCGGGGTGACGCAGCGAGCCGACGTCCTGGTGCTCGAGGACAACCCGGCCGAGCTCGAGGAGATCGTGACGGTCACGGAGGCGTGCGGGCTCGACACGCTGGCAACCCGCTCCCCGCAGCAGGCCATCCGCCTGCTCCGCGCCAACGACCCGGTCCTGGCCATCCTCGACTGGAACATGCGGCTGTCGCCGGATGCGGAGCGAACCGCGGAGAACGTGCTCCGCACGCTGGCCCGGGATCATCCCGAGACCTTCACCATCGTCTTCGCGCTGCGCGCCGGCAGCGACCTCGATCTGCAGAACCAGATCGCCGTGGCCCACCCCGGGGCGATCCCACACGACAAGCTCCAGGGGCTGACCAGCCTGCTGCTGCGCGTTCGCCAACTCCTGCAGCGCAAGGTCGGCGATCTCCGGGTCGATCGCGGCACCGTGGTCCACGTTCCGAGCGGAACCCGCTATCAGAACAAATGGGGAGTGCGGCTGCTCTGTGGCTACCCGGAGGCGACCATGGCGAAGCGGCACTCGACCCCGTACATGGCCATGTATCGCTTCGGGGTCTGGCTCCGTGATGTCGACTCCACTGTCTCGCTGGAATCCGAGGGCGCCGGCTTCTATCACCTCGAGGTCACCGGGACGCGGTCCGGTCGTGCGGCTCAGCGCCGCTGACGTCGCCGCGCTGCCGCTTCCGGTGGCGCTCTTCGACCGTGACGGGGCGTTGCTCGCGAGCTCTGCGGAATGGGCTGGGGGTGGTCCCGGGACCGTCGTCTACCGCCTGCCCGCCGCGTCGCTCGCCGTCGGATGCGACGAGCAGGATGCCGACATCGCTGGCCTGTTGACCGAGCTGGTGACCGCGATGCGCGAGGGTGCTCAGGCCTGCGGGGGCGCACAACAACTCCGCCTCGGTGCGCTGGCGAGCAGCGTTGCGCTGGTGGCCGGGATCTCCGACCTGCACGTGGGCACCACCGCCGATGTCCTCGACAATCTCACGGCACTGCTCTCGACGGTCAGCGCTCACGGCGTCACGATCGGCGAGCGCACCCCCGGGGTCGTTCCGGATGCGCCGGTGCTGGCGCTGGCGTTGCTCCAGCTGGTGATCAACGCCCGCCGTCACGACGACGCGACGGAGGTCACCATCGACATTGACCCCGGACCGGCCTTTCGAGTCCAGTGGCACGGCGAGCTCCCGCACCAGGGCGTCAGCACCGCGCGCCACCAAGCAGACCGCGACCGCTGGGGACTCGGCTTCGTCAGGCTGGCCATGGACGCGCTGGGCGGCGTCTCCCTCTCCCCCGCCTCCCATGGAGTCGGCCAGGTGACCGCCATCCTGTCGGTCGACCCATCGCCGCGGCTGCAGCTTCCCCTGGCGGCGATCCGCAATGGCGTCGTCGATGCGGCATCGCAGGCATGGGACGAGGAGACCCAGTTGCCTCCGGGGTCGGGGCTCCCGGAGCGCTGGAGCCGGCTGGTGGATGCGGCGTCGAGTTCCCCCGGGGTCATTCAACGCGCCCGAACCGCGCGCGCCCGTGCGGCTGAGGGCACCGTGTGGATCGCCATCCCCGCGGAGGGCACCGCCGACAGGGCGCGCGACGTCATCCGTGGCCTGGAGCACGAGCGCGATCTCCTCGATGCACCGCAGCCGTTCGCGACCCTCATCGAGGGTCTCGCGGGTGTGATCGCGCTGCTGCTCGGCGACCCCGCGCACCGCGTGACCGCCGCGGCGTTCGATGAGGGGTATCCGAACGCCGCCGAAGCTGTCGCTGCACCACCATTTCCCGGCCGCTTCACCGGGGCCGCCGCGCCCAGCCCCGCACTCATCGCCGTGCTCGCATCGCGGCTCACTGCAGACCTCTCCATGCGCGACGGACGGATCGCCATCCACGTGGCCGACGGCCATCGCGACGACGCCATCACTCGGCGACTCGGCGACGGAAGCGGAGTCATCCTGCTGCCGTAGGCGCAATAGAGCAACTCAAGACTTCCGCCGGCGATCTACTCGATCTCCTGTCTCGGAAACTCGGTCACGCGTCCGATGGCTGACTGCTGCGCAGCCGGGCGGTGCTTCGGCTTCCGGTGGGGATCCGCCACCCCGCACCCTGGCTGCGCCGCTCGCTCGATCGCGGCAAGGCTGCCTGACGCTCGCCTGCGGCTCGGTCTTGCCGCGCGTTCGCGGCGCGCCTGTCGGTGGGCGTCGGATCAACCCCACCGGAGGAGACGCCATGAGCGCGTCGCATGTCCAGATCGCCGAGCTGATCGAGGTGTCGCTCGATGACATCAACATCCCGCCCGGTAACCATCGCCAGGATCTCGGCGATCTCAATGGGCTCGCCGAGTCCATCCGCACCATCGGGCTGGTGCAGCCGATCACCGTGCGCCAGCGAGACGCCGGGGGCTACGAGCTCGTCGCCGGGCAGCGACGGCTCGCCGCCGCGAGGCTCGCCGGACTGACCACGCTCCCGGCTGTGGTGCGCGGCTACGCCGATGTCGAGAGCCGCAAAGCGATGGCGGTGGAGAACCTGAACCGCAAGGATTTGGAACCGCTCGAGGCCGCCGCCGCGTATCAGGAGTTGCTCGATCTCGGGATCGGGAATGAAGAGGTCGCCGCCCTCGCCGGCACTTCGACACAGCAGGTCAGCGATCACACTTCCCTGCTGAGCCTCCCCAGGAAGGTGCGTCGCGAACTTGCCGGCGGGGCCATCGACTACGCGACGGCGCTGTTGCTCACGCAGCTGGCCGACACGCCGGAGCGGCTCACTCGTGCGCTGCACAACGCCCGCAACGGATGGAGCCTCACCTCCGCGGTGCAGCACGAGCTGCACGAACGTGAGCTGGAGCGCAAGACCGAGTCGAGCCGGGCCGAGCTCGAGAAGCGCGGGGTTCCCATCATCGAGCGTCCGCGCGACAGCTTCTCGCCGTGCGCGAGGGTGAGGCGCCTGGGCAATGGCTGGGGGTGCATCCCACTCACGCAGGCGAAGCACGCGCGGGAGGCGTGCCACGCGGCATACATCGAGGAGCACACCGGAGACATCGTCTTCGTGTGCATCGACGTGCAGCGCCATGTCGGAGTCGTGCCGGGCATCGAGGCACCCGCCGATGCGAAGGCCGAGCGTGCTGCCAAACGCAGCGAGCGTCAGGCGCAGCGGCGGGCGCTCGCGGAACGCCGTGCGTTGCTCACGCGGCACCTGCAGGGCGTCGACGACGCTGCCGCTGCGAACCACCACGCACAGCGCATCTCGGTGCTCGATGTGGACGAGGGCGGTTGCATCGGTGGCCTGCGAGCTGCTTGGCGAGACCGACGGCAGCGACGGGTATCACGGCCACGCGCGGTCGCTCACCGCTCGAGTGGCCGCGAACCCGGTAGAGCTGGCTCAAGTGGCGCTCGCCGTGGCCATGGGGCGTGCCGAGGTCTACTCGGGACGCGAGTACATCTCGCCCGATCAGCGCGCACTCGTCGCCGAGCACCTTCGCTATCTCACGGGACTGGGGTACCAGCCCACGGAGTTGGAGCTCGACATGATCCGTGAGCAGGACATCACCGTCGGCGAGGAAGACGCCAGCGCCAACCCCGACATTGAGCGCGTACGCGCTTCGTAGGCGCCCCAGGGGACGGCTGCCCGCGCGGTGGCCGTCCCCTCGCCGCGCAGCGACAGCTCACAACTCGCGTCCTCGCAGCACGAGCACTGTGAGTGCCACCACTCGTGTGCGCGCGCACTCCTGCATTCCCCGACGACAGCGCAGAGCCGCCGCCATTCGCATCCGATCGTTCTGCGCATTGGACGCCTCGAAGCATCCGGCGCTTCGTACCCCGGATGGCGCCAGCCGGCCGGCGACCCCGACCACCAGGCCGAACCTCTGCGCGGCCACGGGGTGTCCCCTTGTCGGTGAGCCGTTGATCGCTCTCATGGCATTCGAGCACCGCGCGGCCTGCGCTGCAACCCCCAAGACATGTCGCCTGCGGCGAGGGGTTTCCGCTCCGACCTTGTGCGCGCCGCTTCCCGAAAGCCACGCGATCAACCTCACAGGAGGACACATCCATGGCCCGGAAGCCCGACCTCGCAGCCGACGTCGATGGCGACGTCACCGACACCCCGGCGAAGTCCCGGTCGTACGGGATCAACCACTTCCGCATCCTCGGACGGATGACCGCCGATCCGGAGCAGCGGTTCACCCAGAGCGGCAAGGCCGTCGTCAACCTGGGCATCGCCACCAACGTCAACGGCTTCGCCGAGTTCCACGACGTGGTGGCGTGGGAGAAGGCCGCCGAGATCATCGGCCAGTACGGCCGCAAGGGACGCGAGATTCACGTCGAGGGGCGCATCACCTCGAGGATCCGCGACGTTGAGGGGCACCGCGTCAAGCAGCTCGACCTCGTGGTCGAGAGCTTCCAGCTGCTCGGACCCGCGCCCACCGGCGAGGCCGAGGCCTAGCAGGACATGGGGCCGGGAAACCGGCCCCATGCCTCAGACCCCGGCCGGCCTCGAGTTCCGTGCTCAAGAGTGGCTGTGGTCACATCACCGCGCTCACATCCCGGCCCTCAGTCCGTCGTGCCGCCACCGACCTCGGCCACGCATTGGTGCCCTCGTCATGTATGGACTGATGGCCACCTCGTGCACTGGGCCCAGGGCGGGGACACCGCACTGGAGAACCACGTCAATCGTTAACACACCCCTTGAACAGGGCGAGCAAGCAGTGTCGACGCTAAGGTTCCTCGGACCGTCCCGTTGTCGGTGCGGGCGGCCGAAGCAGTGTATGCCAAGAGAACTCAGCGTTCACGAAGGACGCGGCGGTCTTACCTAACGAGGAGCTCCCTCCGACCACGATGTACCCGGGTCAGTCCTCAGCTGGTTCGTCATCATCCGCATCAGCAGCCTGCTCGGCATCGAGTACATCCGGGGCTGAGAGCACAGATGACGTGAAAGGCAGGGTGTGTGTTCCGGAGAGCCTGCCATCGACATTGATTGCGGTGGCCGACCACTCGACCTGGACGGAACCGCCGGCGAGTTCACGCGTTCCGAGGATGGTCAGCAAGCCGAGACGAGTGGTGCTCTGGGGGCGCACGTCCCGCGTGGCGAAGTGAACCAACGTCGGGTCGGCGGAATCCAGCCAAACGTCCGACGCCAGGGGGGCGGCGGCGAAAACTGGTAGCGCGCCGGCGAAGAGTGGCCCGACGAAGTCGGTCGGCCGGGGACCGTAGGATCGCGGCTGTGAAGGCATCTTCAGCACAGGTCGCCCGTTCGCCACGTGAAGAGTCACGCCGGGGGTGAGCACCCGCAGTTCGACATCGACTCTCGTGAAGTTGCGGTCGGTGACGTTGATGATCGCCGGCCTGATCCGTGCGGCACCTGCGCTCACGACGACGCGTCTGACGAAGGCTGGTGCGACTTCGCGAGCTCGTGCCACCCAAGACGCGTACTCCTCCTCGAATTCTTCGAGCGAACGCGTCTCTGGTCGACTGAACGCAGCCATGGTCTGGGCGAGACTGTTCACAAGTGCTGCCATGGGCAGAGTTGGCGACGCGGGGGGCGACAAGCGCAGCTTTGCGGCCGCGATGGCCTGCGTCCTCTGATCCTCGACCCACTGCCGAATGGCTCCTGGACTGTCATCGACAACAGTCAACGGCCCGTCGGATTGCAGTTCCACACGGATATCGAGCCGTTCGCGCTGCAGCGCCGCGCGCCGAGTGAGAGCTCGGAGCTCGTCGGGACTTGCCTGCTCGGTCTTGCCATTACGGCGAACGAACACGGTCCCCTTCTGGTAACCGCGTTCGGTGTACCCCTTCTCCAAACAACGGATGGGGTCTCCCCACCGCGGCGCCTCAACGGTAACAACAGCGACGCCGAAACTGCCAATCTTGACTGTATCCCATCGGCATCGTATACCGGCAGTCCCTAGGTAAGGCGCGAGTTTGTTGTCGGCATCGGCGGGATCGAGAGCGCGGACTCCCCAGTATCGTCCCGGCTCCACGCCCAACACGACGTAGCCGCAGCCATCGAAGGTGGTGGCGACCGAGTCCGGGTCACGGTTGCCCATGCCGATGGCGTGCCGAGCAACCTCGACTGTCCAGCGCTTGGCGCCAACATCGTCGATCTCCCCCTTCCACTCCACCGCGTCGTCTTCGTCGTCCTTGCGGCCGTTGAAGGTGGCGTCGACGAGCGCGTGCAACTCCGGAACTGTGCGGAGGGCGTGGGACGTGTCGACGGTCAGCGGCACAGGGTCAGCATTCCCAAGAATCGGTGGCCCTAGACGCCATTCGCGCCATCCTCCTCGGGGAGCAGATGGGCGCCGGCTGCGCCCGCCTCTCGACGGGCGATGTCGCCGAGACTCTTGCGCGCGAGGGCGAGAAGCTTGACCTCGGCATTGAACCGCTCGACTTGATCAGCTGCCGGCTCTTCACCGAGGAGCCAGCGTGCAACGCCTACTCGGCCGGAGCCCTGCTCACTGGCCAAGCCGATGATCGATGCGCAGCGGCTCACGATGTCGTTGGCAGCGTCGACCGCGTTCGGCGTCCCGATCACCCAGATCTCTGCCCAGGCCTCGAACAACGGCATCGTGTCTCGTCGGATCCAGTCAGTGAACTCGAGCGGATCCATGAGCTTGCGCATGCGCGTTGTGACGGCCACACCTTCCGCAACGCCGGTTCGTGTCTTCCGTGCCAGGCGCAGCCCGCCGGCGGTGCTGATGAGGATCACGGCTGACGCCGAGAGGAGCGACGCGTAGGCCCGTGCCCGTCGTTCTTGCTTTGCGGAGTTCTCGCCGAGATGTGCTCGCCACTTCTCCACGCCGAAGAGCAGCAAACCCGTCAGCAGCGACGCACCGAGTGCCGCCGCGACTGGAGCCCAGATCGTCGAGTCCGTCACGATGCTGACCGTCGTCAGGGCGACGACGGTGGCGGCGGGGGCGGGGCGGGTGCCGCCCCCGACCGTCGGAGTCCCGCGAGGATGCAGTACAGCTGGAGAACCCTGGCGACGTTGTCGATGGTGCAGTCCCCCATGTCGATCAAGCCGTGCCCGACGGCGTTGCGCATGTTGAGCCCGTAGAAGTCGAGGTTGACAGCGAGCATGAAGTTGACGTCGTCGTCGAGGATCATTGCGGCCAGCCTGTCGAGCACGACACTGAGCGGCACCTCGACGGTCACCCCGGCGAGGCTCTTGTGGCTCCGCATCGTGTCGTGGCCACCGGCACGCAGCATGGACCGCATCACCTCCTCAAGCCGGGGTACGAGGATGTGGAGTGTGCTGACCCAGTCTCCCGCCCATACCCGCCGCACGCCCTGCGCGATGATCGGCAGGGAACTCGCAGGGATGTGACCGCTGCGGTCGAGGTAACCGATGAGGTCATCGGGACCCACGTCGGTGCGCGCGATGAGCCGTTCGACGATGGTGTTGAGCATCAGGCCGTCCTGCATGCGCACGATGCGGATCGCTGTCTGCATCAGCTGCAGGCGCGCGGCTTGGACCGGATCCTCGGGCGCCAGCACCTGCCCGCCGCTGCGCATGATGACCCGAGGGAGCGCGAAGCTCAATGGAGAGGCTTGGCGGAAGGCTTGGTCCGACCGCTCTGCCTCGGCACGCGTCACCAGAAGGGCAGGATGACGAGCGACAAGCTCGAAGCAGTCGGGCACCGGTGCGGCGGACACCGTCTCAATAACGCGCGTGATCTGTTCTTCATGTTCAGAGGTCAGCTGGATCGGTCCACTGGAGATACGCGTCATTTCCGCCATACCAGCCTCGCGCGAGCGCCGGACCGCACTCCGGGCTTGGGCAATGAGCGCGGTTTCGGAACCGATCTTCTCGAGCAGCTTCAGTGCTTCGCCGTACGCCATGCTCGCGACCAACTGAGCGCCGCCGCGCGCGCGGCGGTCGCCTTCATCGAGCAATGTGTGGACGATGGCGACGTCGATGTCATGGACGGCTGCAGCCGTCTGCTTGCAGGAGGCCGCGAACTGACGGCGCAGCGACAACGCAACGCGCGAGAAATGGTAGTCATCGACTGCCGCGAAGCTCTGCGAGGCCTCGGTCAAGGCGGCATCGACGTCTAGCTTCTCGGTGTCGGTGAGCACTTCGGCGAGCTCGACGAGGGCTAACGCCATATCGAACACGTAGCGGATCGCGCCGGACGTCATGAGCTGCTGCACCAGCGAGAGAGCGCGGTCAGCGACCGCTCGATACGTTGCGCGCTGGTTCGCCGCCCTGACGAGTTGCGCGGCGCGCACGACCGCGTCCCCTACCCGCTCCCAGCTGATGTTCTCCGTGGCGACCTTGACAACCTCGAGATCGGCCACGGCCAGGTACGCCGCCCCAGCATCGACGGCGTGCCTGCGCCGGGCGGCGCCACCGTATTCCCAGAGGAAATCGAGAATCCTGCTGCGCACGTACGCACTGGCATGACCGGAGCGGCCCACCAGGTAGTCGAGGGCGTCATCGGCCAGAAGATCGGAGTCGAAGTCGATGAAGCGGGAGCGGTCGTTGCCGGGTATGGCGGCGTTGCTCGTGTAGGCGTATGCGAGCATCGCCTCCCATCGCAGCTGCTGGAGGAGTTCGACACAGCCTGCGGCCTCAGCGCGCTCGACCAGCCGCGCGAGCAGGCCTGGCCGCTCCTCCCAGACGTCCGTGAGGGCGTCGGTCTCTGCGTCGAGCGCGAGAAGCGCGGAGCTGATCTCCTGCTCGGGATCGGGAGCGACGGCCATGCGAGTAACCCTGTATGTGGCAATGGATGAAGAACCGCTGACTATAGCAAACAGACGTTTGGGGACGGCTCCCATAGGCCGATGGCCCTCGCATCCGCGGTGTAGCCGGCCGTGCACTCCGGCGGGCCTGACCGGAGCGACGATCACCGCCTCGAGTGAAATTCGGGATGGCTGGGCTGCGCAAGCGTGATCTCGCTCGATCCTCCTCGGCTGAACATACATTTATGGATTGACGGGCACCCCTTGGTCCAGGGAGCACTTCTGACGCTCGACCACGGCCGTTGCATGCAGATCGCTCGACACGGAAAGACCTATGCCAAGGCCGGCACGGGTCGCCCTCGACGGAGCCATCCCACCACAGCCGCCGACCTCATCGCGTCAAGGGAGGCTTCGCCGCCACGGGCGCCCTTGACGCCGGCCGGCGGCGGTGGTCCTGGGAGGCCCTCGAGGGCCTCCCAGGCCGGCCCCGCACGGAGGTCATCCCATGGCGACGACACGCACTCCCCGCAGCCCGGCGGAGGTCGCGGCTATCCAGGAGCGCCTGCAGGAGCTCGCCGACCACCCCGGACGGATCGAGCGGATGCATGGGCGGCACGAGCTCGACGGCATCCCCGGCCTGCCTCAGGACAGCCGTCGTCCGACCGAGCCGGAGAGCATCGCTCGCTTCGCCGCCGACTACGGCCCCGCCCCCGAGGACCAGTCGGTCAACTACGGGAGCGGACTCCTGTGAACGCCGCGGTGACCCGCGACGACCTGCTCAGCCAGCTCACCGAGGGCATCCGCCGGCTCACCACGTCCGAGGCGTGGCTTGAATGGATGCGCACCCAGAGCCGCTTCTACAAGTACAGCTTCGGCAACACACTGCTCATCGCCTGGCAGCGGCCGGACGCATCACTAGTTGCAGGATACCGGCGCTGGCTCGAACTGGGCCGCCAGGTGCGCAAGGGCGAGACCGGCATCCGCATCCTCGCGCCCTGCCGGTATCGCAGCGCACGTCACGGAGACAGCGACGACGACGGCGCCGACCTTGTCGAGACGGTGCGCAGCTTTCGCGTTGCCGTCGTATTCGCGCTCGAGCAGACGGTCGGCGAACCGCTGCCCGAATTGCCGATCGCACGCTTGTCGGGTGACGACCCGACCGGGTGCTTCGACGCGCTCAGCAACCATGCTCGCGAGCTCGGCTACCAGGTTGCTCTCGACTCCTTGGATTCCCCGAACAAGTGCGGTGAGACCAACTTCGCGACGCGGATGGTGACGATTCGACATGATCTCTCACCCGCCCATCGCGTGAAGACGATGTTCCACGAGCTGGCACACATCGCACTCGAGCACGACACCTGCGCGTTCGGTGCGCGCAGTGTCGCCGAACTCGAAGCCGAGTCCGTTGCGTGGATCTGCTGCGACGCGGTCGGCATCGTTTCGGACGGGTACTCGTTCGCCTACGTGGCCTCATGGGCGGGCGGTGGTGATGCGGCCATCGCCGGGATCAGCGACTCAGCGCAGCGCATCCAGCGCGTGAGCAAGAGCCTGCTCGAACGGCTCACCGGCGAGGGTGGGGCGCCGCAAGGTGCCGCTCGCGCCACGGGCTGACACCGCAGATCTGGATGCACCGAGTTGTCGGGGTGACAACCGACACGGGTCCGATGTCTGCACGACCTCGATTGGGTGGATCGGGTCACTCGCACTGGCGGGGCCCGATATGCGACCGACCTTCCGCCGTTGATGGGAGCCACGAACCGGGATGCCCGGACTCTCGGTGTGGATTCACCTCCGCCACCGTGGCAGATGCCGCCTCTTGGCGCTGCAAGGCCCAAGGCAAGCTCGCCTGCGGCTCGGGCCTCTTCCGCGCCGGCGACACCTGCCGGCCCGTGGGCGTCGAATCCACACCCACGGAGAGCCCCCATGCCCGCAGTTCGGGTCACCACCCGCCGCTACTCGTTCTCGGTCGTTCGCGACGCCGATGCGACCTATCCCAACCACGCGCCGGTCAACAGTCCGCGCGAGGCTGTCGACATCGCCCGGCACATCATCGGCGAGGAGATTACCGAGTGCATCCTGGTGCTCTTCGTCAACGCCCGGAATCGCATCAGCGGCTATGCCGAGGTGGCGCGAGGCACGATCAATGCGGCCCGCCTGCAACCCCGCGACGTGCTCGTGCCGGCACTCTGCGCGAACGCTGCGGGGCTGATCGTCTGCCACAACCATCCATCTGCCGACGCGACACCATCGCGTGCGGATCGTGTCGTTACCGCCGCGCTGCGCAACGCCGCCCAGATCGTCGGTCTCCCGCTGTTGGATCACATCATCGTGACCGACACCGAGCACTTCTCCTTCCGCTCCGAGGAGGGCTGGGAGTGAGGCGCCAGCCCGCGCATCGATGCGGGACGCCAGAACGCTCGCAGACAACGCGCCGGGGAACGCCGTGCAATTGCGTCTTGGCTCCTCCGACCGACCGACGCATGACAGCAGGTTCCCTCCCGCCGCTGCTCCTTCTGTCAAGGGTGACGTGCTGCGCACCGGGTTCGAGCTGACGCACGAACCGCGCCCCTGACAGCGCAGCGGCGTCCGGGTCTGGAGCTCGCATGCATCAACCGCTCGAAGGAGACCCGAGATGACTGCAACGATCATCCCCGATCACCGCACTGACCAGTCGTGGAATCAGTGCATCGCCTGCCATGGGGTGCGCAGCAGCCGGTTCTTCTGCCGCGAATGCCTCGATGCGGGGCTGGATGAGGAACTGAACCGCGACAATCCCATCCTCCACCGCCACGACTTCTATGCCGCAAGCACCGACCGCAGATCCCATCGACCGTCTCGCTGACGGCGCGGCCGAACGGTGCACCCGGAAACGGGGCCCACCCTCAGCGATCGCGCCCGACGGTGGTCGTCCGCACCCAGACCAGGCGTTCTCGAGGACCGCCGATCGAGACGCGACGCCAGTGCCCTGCTCGCTGGTGCTCGCGAGGTGACGCATGCGTTCCCACCGAAACGCCGGCCGTCGTCTCGCTTGGCACGTCCCCGATCGGCCACAGGTCTCGTGCTACCACGATCACGCGGGTCCTGTGGTCGCGTTGCACGGTGCCGGTCACGAAGATTTGTTGCCCGACGCCGAGCGCCAGCACCGCACCCGCCATCGACGGCTCGACCACAACGCGATGGCGCTCGCGGAACGCTCGATCGCCTCCGGCCGTGACGACGAGCACCGATGCCAACGACGCCTCCTGGTCCCACATCGGACGGACAGCCACCAAGCCGATCAGACACACGGCATTGACGCTCACCGACTCAGCCTACCCGAGCACGGTACGTACCGGATAGAAATGTAAGCGCTCTGTGAGCGCGCGGGCGTTATCGTGGTCGCTGAACCTCGCGACACCGCGGATCTCGCGATGTTCGCGACTCTCGCGGGATTCGCGAGGCCGACGATATGGGAGGCATCGCCGCCATGCGCACCATCGCCACCGTCAATCACAAGGGCGGTTCCGGCAAGACCACCACCGCCGTCAGCCTCAGCGCCGCGCTGGCCGAGACCGGACGGCGCGTCCTCCTGATCGACCTCGATCCTCAGGCGTCCGCCTCGGCGTGGGTGGCCGCCCCCACGGAATCGCGCACGCTGCTCGACGCCCTCCTCGGTGGAGCTCGGCTGTCCGATGCCGTCCACCACACCGGCACCCTCGGGCTCGACATCGTGCCGTCGTCGATGTGGCTTCTGGGCGCCGAGCGCCGGCTGGCCGAGATAGGCGCCGGGGAGGGGCGGCTCGCCCAGCTCATCGGCGACCTCCCCGACCAGTGGGACTACCTGGTGGTCGACTGTCCGCCGGCGCTCGGTGCGCTCACCGCCAACGCCCTCGCCAGCGTCGAGGAGCTGTTCATCCCGGTTGAGGCACATGTGATGGCGGTGGCCGGCCTGGTGCAGCTGTTGCGCGGCGTTGAGGCCGCCCGTGAGCGCGTCAACCCGCGGCTGCGCGTGAGCGGCATCGTGGCATGCCGGGTCGACGCCCGTACCCGGCACGGTCCCGAGGTGGTGGAGCGCCTCCGCGGACGCTTCGGCGACCTGGTCTGCAGCACGGTCATTCGCGAGAACGTGCGCCTCGCAGAGTGCCCGTCGTTCGGGCAGCCCATCACCCAGTACGACCCGCGCTGCAGCGGCGCGGCCGACTATCGCAGCCTTGCCTGTGAGGTGATCGCTCAGGAGGTGCGCCATGCGCCCGCGGCGTAGAAGCACGCTGGGGGACGACCCCCTCGCTGCGGTGTTCCCACCTTCCACCACAGGACCGGCGGCGCACCAGGAAGTGCCGCGTTCCGCGCGGGCGATCACAGTCGGCGTGTCGCTCGACCCCGAGGTACTCGAGCGCGCCCGCAACGCCGTGTACTGGACTCCGGGGCTGACGTTGACCGCTCTCGCGACGAAGGCGCTGGCTGCGGCGGTCGATGACCTGGAGCACGAGCGCGGGCAGCCATTCCCGGCACGCGCCGGCAAGGCGAGCCTCCGACGTCTCGTCGGGGCGCAGGGCATCAACCCCCAGGACCCCATAGACCACAGGATCTGACCCGCGCTGCCGCGCACCTGCGCGCTGGACGGACATGGGTCGCCGGATCGCCGAAGCGCGCGTCGAGGGCATCGTTCGCACACTGCTGATGTCGCGCCCGGCGCTCATCGCGCGCATCGACTCGACTGTGCGAACTCCGCGCATCTCGCGTCGTTCGCGAATGTCGCATCGTTCGCGAGTGTCGCCTAGTTCGCGGACCGCGCGCGTTCGGCGGTTCTTGCGCACGCCGCAAAGCACGCATGTCTCGCGCATCTCGCGCATCTCGCGCATCTCGCGCGTGCCGCTGCCATCGCCTAGATCGCGCATCTTGCGTAACTCGCGAGACTCCCGTAATCCGCGCATTGATGCAATGTCGCGGAGCTCGCGCTCCCCGCGAGAGTCGCGGACTCCGCGACGCCCGCACACGCCGCGTTCGCGACGGCACGCATCCACCCGGGCACATGGGCGGTTAGTGCAGCGACCAGCCCCGCTGGTTAGCGGCGTCGAACTGAGTGCGTGTCACGGGAATGACCGAGCCGAGGTGGACGTGGCCCTCCTCGCCGGAGAGGCACTGCACCGAGTAGCAGCGGCACCAGCGATAGCCGCGCTGATACAGCGAGCGCTCCTCGGGATCCGCGGCGATCCAGCGCTCGGTCTCATCGAGCCGGGTGACTTCGCCGAACACGAACAGCCCGCCGGGGTGAGGCGCAACGAAGTGTGTGGGCTCGCGTGCCGTGCGCGTGATCGGCCAGCCGGTGCACTCGGCGACGGACTCTGCGACGTCGCCCACGTGCTCGGGCTGCAGCCAGGACCACTCGGCCTCATCGCCCATGCCAGCGTACGCTCGCCATTGCGCCAGCTCGACCTCTTCGGGGAGCGCCCGCCGAGCGGCCACGCCGACGACACTCCCAGCGCTCACACCGTAGTCCGCCCACGTCCGCCCCGCCACACGCACGCACACGAGCCAGCCGTAACTGGGATGCGCGATCACCTGCCCGGGGGCCGGCGCATCGCCGGCGAGGACGGGGATCAGCCAGGGCGGCCGCTCGATCGCAACCCACGCGCATCCCGGGTGGTACGGATGGCGCTCGAGCCGGTCGTAGGTGATGCGGGTGCCGACCTGCGCCTCACCGCCGCAGCCGCCACAGCGGTTGTGGAAGCGCGCGGTGATCTGGACGAAGCGGGGACCCGGGCCCTTCCAGTCCCGCTCCAGCCCCGCCACTCCCTGCAGCGTCTCCGGCATCACCATCTCCACCGCCATCACCACCTCAACTCCTCACGCTCACCGTCACCCGACACTCCATCAGCTCCGCCCTCCGCATCCCTGCAGCACCGCCCCACGCCTATATCTCACACATACTTTCACCTGCGGTTTTGACCCCGTTTTCGACCCAAAGTGTAAGCGATCTGTGAGCGCTTTACCAGTACGCTCGGAGGCGTGATCTCCATCGGCAAACTCACCAGCGTCGAGCAGGCGGTCCGCTACCTGCGCGAGGCCGTGGCCGATCAGCAGCTCGAGTACTACACCGCCCGTGGCGAGTCGCCGGGCAGGTGGCGGGGGCCCGGGGCAGAGGCGCTCGGCCTTCGCGGCGAGGTCACCGACACCGACTTCGCCGCGGTCCTGAGCGGGAAGCACCCGACCACCTCGGAGGATCTGGGACGCCACTGGTCGCGCCAGCACGTGGTCGCCTTCGACGTCGCCGTGTCGGCACCCAAGGACGTGAGCATCCTCTACGCGCTCGGAGACGACCACACTCGCGCGACTATCCTGCGCATCCACGACGAGGGCGTGCGCGCCGCCGCCGAGTACCTCCAGGCCCACGCCGGCTGGGCGCGCCAGTTCAACCCCGAGAGCAGGCGCGCGGAACCGGTGCGCGCGCACCTGGTGATGGCCGAGTTCGTGCACCGCACCGCGCGGCCCGTGACCGATCCGGACACCGGCATTGTCACGGTCGACCCGCAATTGCACACTCACCTGACGGTGCCCAACTGGGCGCGGCGGGCCGACGGCACCTGGGGGCAGCTGTACAGCGAGCCCGTGTACCGTCACGCGGCCGCTGCCGGCGCGATCGCGCAGGCGGAGTGGCGCGACCGCCTCGTGCGAGAACTGGGGATCTCGACCGTGGTCGACGGCAAGGGGTACTTCGCCGTCGTCGGGATCACGGAGGCGCAGCGCCGCGAGTTCTCGCGGCGGTCCCAGCAGATCGACGCCGCGGCAAGGGCGATGGCCATCGAGTCGGCCAGCGGCCGGGAGGTGGCCACGCTCGACACCCGGGAGAGCAAGCACGAGATCGCTGCCACCGAGGATCTCTTCGCACGATGGCGTGAGCGTGCGGGCAGCGTCGGACTCGACAGCGCGAGCGTGGGCGACCTGATGCACCGCGAACCCGATGCTCTGCTGCCGCGCCAGCTCGACGTGCGCGATCCCATCGAGATCCTCGGTGTCCACGGCCTCACCGCCCAATCGGCAACCTTCACCCGCCGCGACCTGATCCGCGGCATCGCCGCGCACACACCCCTGGGCATGAGCCGGAGTCGCGTCGAGACGACGGCCGACGACATCCTGGCCGACCGCGACGCGGTGGTGGCGCTGCTCCCCACGGCGCGCGACGGCGAGATGGAGGGCGACACGATCACGCGTTGGATCGAGTCCGGCCGGGACCTCCGCTACACCACGCCAGAGATGCTCCTCCTCGAGGAGCGGATGCTCAGCACCGCCCAGGAGCGGACACACGCCGACGTCGGTGTGGCGCGCGATGTGCACGTCGCGGCAGCGGTTGCATCGCGGCCGACGCTGACCCGCGATCAGCGGACGATGGTCGATGCCGTCTGCCGCACGTCCGCCGGGGTCGTGGTCATTGAGGGCGCTGCGGGGGTCGGCAAGACGTATGCGCTCGAGGCGTGCCGCGACGCCCTGCAGGCGAGCGGCATTCAGGTGGTCGGCTGTGCGCTCGCCGGCAAGGCGGCCCAGGGGCTCGAGGAGGGTTCGGCCATTCCGTCGTGGACGGTGGCGGGGATGCTCAACGAACTGCAGATGGACCACCTCCCCTTTGGGGGCGTGCTCGTCGTCGACGAGGCTGGGATGCTCGGCGACCGCCAGCTCGCCGAGCTCGTCTCGCTCTCGGCGAGGGACGACGCCAAGCTGGTGCTGGTCGGCGACCCAAAACAGCTGCAGCCCATTGAGGCCGGGGCGCCATTGCGCACCCTTGGCGAGCGCATCGGCAAGGTCGAGCTCACCGAGAACATCCGCCAGGTCGACCCCTGGGAACGCGCGACGCTCGCCCTGCTGCGCGACGCCGAAGCGCGCGCAGCGTACCGCGAGTACATGCGTTACGACCGGGTCCACATTGCACCGTCGGCACCGGAGCGTCGGGCGGAGGTGGTCGCGCATCACAGCGCTCTGAGCGCCAGCGGCCTCGACGCGATCATGCTCGCCCGCCGCCGGGACGAGGTGGAGACTCTCAACGAGCTCGCCCGTGCCAGGTCCGTGGAGGAGGGACGCGTGCACGGACCGGCGCTGAGCGTGAGAGACAAGGCCTACCAGGCTGGCGACCGGATCGTCTGCCTGACCAACGATCGTCACGCCGGGGTACGCAACGGCACCCGTGGCGTTGTCATCAGCGTCGATCCTGAACGGAGCACGCTCACCCTCGAGCGTCCGGACCACGGTCAGGTGACCATCGATACCAGGCAATACGACGCTCTCGACCGCGGCTACGCCCTCACCGTCCATAAGGCCCAGGGCATGACCGCGGACATCGCGATGGTGGTGGGTTCGGACGGCGCCAGCCGCGAGTGGACGTACACGGCGATGTCGAGGGCAACCCTCGCCACGCACCACTATGAGGTGGCGACGCCACGTGAGCGAGACCCCCTCGGGATCATGCACTGGCAGGAGCCATCGCCAACCGCGGAGGAACGGACCTTGCAGGCCTGGAGCCGCAGCGAGGAGAAGGAGTCGGCGCTCGACTATCCCGAGCGCTACGAGCAGGCCGACCATGACCGTACCGCCGGGCGTGCCCACCTCGAAGCGCAGGCGACCGACGCGCAACGAGCCCTGCTGGAGATGCTCGACGTACCTGATTTTCCTCCGGACGCGACCTGGGTGGATGCGACATTGGAGATCGACCATCAGTTCGTTGAGCGAGAGGGTCGTCGCCTCGAGGGGTGGCTGCGTGACATGGGCGTCTCCGAGCAACCGGCACATGCGTTGATCCGGCGCGCCGCGGACGATGTGGATCAGGCCAAGGCGGCCGACGTGCGCAAGATGGTCGAGAGCAGAACGACTGCTGGCGTCATCACGCCAACCGTGGATGCCATGCTCGAAGCAGCCCAGCTGGAGTACGAAGCGTCGCTCGCCCCCGGAGAACTCTCTCCATGACAGCGCGAGCCGACGACGCGGAGCGACGGCTGGCGGGGATCGAACTTCGCCTTGAAGGGATCGACGCCTTCGTTGCAGATGCTCGACGATGGCTGATCGACAGCCTGAGGACGGGCGAACGTGACCGTCCTCTCACCACGTCCGAGGCCGCGGCGCGAGACCGTCTGCTCAACGCAGCCGTGCAGTCAGACGCGTCCGTTGCCGCGGACGCGATCGTTCCGCCAACGTATGGCGACCACGAGAGCGTCGAACTGACCGCATTGGCAGCCTGGGTGAACTGGGTGGCGATGGCGTTCGACCTCTCCGAGCGTTGGCCGAGTTGCTGGTATCGCCACCAAGGGCTGGTGTTCGAGATGCACTCGCTCCGTCGCTGGCACGTTGCCCTTCGCACGGACCTGACCACGGACCCCAGCTCGGCAATCCGATGGAGCGAGGCGCTGCACCGAGTCGACGCACAATCCGCTCGACACATCGCTCAGCGGTGCCTGAGCACGCATCGTGACGCGCCGCCCCTCGACGCGATCACCGTGGATCCGCCAAACGACCTTCGCGTGCTCCGACAGAACGCCGACTAAATCGCAACCCATCTGAGAGTCGCGCCACATGACCGCCCCACTTAGACCTTATGAAATGCGGGCACCCACTGACCGCCTTCATCTACGATGAAGTCGTCAAAGAGGATCGGGCACTCTCTCTTCATCGCTTCGCCGACCCGCCCGAAAACCAACCGCATCTCTTCCTCGGCTTCATTAGCGGTCCGCATCTCTAGTACGTGGCGAAGGGTTCTTACGTTTGCCGACCACAGGAGATCAGTCGACAGCCCCAGCGGCGCGAGACGCCGAAGAGCGGACGTCACTTCCTTTTTTACGGCGAAGGGTAACTCGCTGTCATTCAGTCTGTACCTGTCCGCTGCGGTACGCTGAAAGTCCTCAAGTGTCTCAACCAAGTGCACTATCTCGTCGCGCATCTCCCCGAGGACCTCGGGAACCCGGAAGCCGAGACTCGTGAGACGAACGTATCTCAAACTCTCCTGACTTATCGCCACTCCCGCACGGTGCCTGACCAATTCATGGGTAAATACTCGCGAGACATCATGAAATACGAATGTGAACTGCGCGTGCTCCAGGACTGACCCGTGGCCGGAGGCGAGGATATTTCTGAGATATTTTGCGCGATCCGTCCGGATGCGGCTAATGTTCAGATTGAGTCCAGGCTCCCACGACCTATAGCAGAGGCGCCCGGCGAACTCCACAAGCGCCTCAGCCTCCGGAGCGTCGGCATCCCGGCTCTTTGCGATCCACCCCTCTCCTCCAACAGAGTGGAGGTACGCTTCAACGGCGGGCCAGTCAATCGCTGGACGAGCAATGATGTGAACTTCCGGTGATGTCGCATTCACGCCATTTCGACCGCGACTCGCGGCAGGCTCCTATCCTCGATTGTATAGCGCCAGAATTCCGGGGCCGGCCGTATCGCGCTCTCCCGATGAGCCGACGGCTTCGGATACAGGAGCATCCCGACTCCAGTAGCAATGGCACGCAACGCAAGCGAAAGCGAATGGGGCTTCGTGCCACAGCACAGATAGTAGATATTCTCGTTCCCGAACCGTTCCACCCGTCGCTCAGTCAGTGCTCGCCATGCTTGGATAGCGTCCCCAGCGGGAGCGCTTACGACTACTGGCGAGTCCAGATTTCCCACTGCATAATCTGAGAGAAGCGTATGGTTCTGCCGCCAGGTTCTCTCCGGGTATTCGCTGCGGTACCCAGGATTGGGAAACAGAATCGCTACCCGATCCGGGTCAGCGCGGTTTACGAACCGAAGAGTTTTCGCGCCCTCGAAGCCCAACGATAGGACGTATAGACGAGGTCGTCCCGGCTCGAACGCCCCCGTGAAGCCCGGGATATTGGTAGCCTCCCAGCTGCCAGCTGTGAACAGATCGGCGCTTTGAACGTCCGTGTACTCAGCCTCGTTGTAGATGAGGGTGGCGCGACGGACGATCCCGGCGGCGAAACCCGAGGCCAGCAACCCGAGCGGAAAGTAGCGGGGGCACGCAGAGAGATCGAGAAGAATGTCCAATGGAGCACCTTTCTCCTCCCAAGACCTGATCAGCTCCTTGCTTAGCCGAGCCCAAATTCCTCCAAGATCTTCTGCGCTCTCCTCGACATGAGTCGCCTCACCTCCGCGCGTGGAGTAGTACTTGCGAAGGACCGCGTCATTCCGCTGAGCTCGTCCTGTCGTACCCTTATTCTTGAAGAGCAGCAACACGCTCCGACGCGCGGCAAGACCCGCCACGGTGGTGAGTCGAAGACACCGATCATCCCAACCGGACGCCCCCATAAGAAAGTCGACGCTCGACGGAACTAGTCCACCCAGGTCTGTGGATCGCGCTGACTCACCCGATATCGAACCGGCTGCAAACGCGCTCGCGGTGTTCACTCAATTGCCAACGTCAGATCGCTTGACAATTCGCTGCCGCCTTGTACCCTGCTGACTGCTCGTCGCAAGGCCAAGCTGAACGACCCTGGATCCGCCGTGTAGCAGAGTTCATTCAGCTCCTGTGCGGTCATAACGATTGGATAGTAGGCTCCACGATATGATGATCCGAATCGCGGCGCGAGCGAGGTATGCAGGCGGAAGCGCCACTCTCGCGCGGTGTGCTTTGGAGCAAATTGCAGGTATCCGGACTCAACAGCCTCTCGGAGCAACGGCAACCGAACCCCGGTCTTTCGTCGCAGATCTGGTCGCACGACGAAGACTCCGCGTTCCGGCGAGCGTAGGTGACTGCCGTCCCTACTCCAACTTTGCGCCGCCGCGGTGATTTCCCCAAGGGCAAGGACAAGCCGCTTCGCTGATTCAGGATCCTCCAAGAGCGCTTCGTCAGCTCTATCAAACTTGCTGGCGCTTGCGTTGTGGAGCGCAACGTCCTGAATCTCATCGCTAATCCGGGTATTGGTGAACGCGTCGACTGACAGCTGGCTCGCGCGGAAGATCTCGTCCATCTGCCACAAGAAGTCCCTGACGCAGACATCGCACAGCTGTAGCAGAATGGCTGCGGAGGCGTACCGAGGCGTCATGTGGAACTCGTGGCAGATCGTCAGATAAGCCGCGACGATCCTCTTCCGGCGATGTGCGCTGGCGTCGCGCCGTCTTTCTCGACCGTCAGTGATTTGGGCACTGCTCCTTCCAGAAATCGACTCCAGGAACGCCTGAATGATTGGCGGCGCCTTATCACGCCCGAGCGAGCCGCTTCGCGATCGCAAAGCCATCGCGTCATCGAGAAGCTGACGAGCGCGAGGCGCCTCGGACTGGTTGAGGGTGGCGGCCAGTAGATCATCCAGCCGGCTATCGCCAAGTACGACCCCAGTATCAAACGTCACATCGTCTCGCTTAAGGATCGTTCGAATGCGAGCAGTGCTGATACCCTCAATTAGGTTGCGGAACTCAATCGCTGGCATGTCATCCAGCCGAATCAACTCTCGATCGGCTCGGGTCAACCGAGCTTGTGGTATGAACTCGACGGCCGAAGGTGCCCGCACATAGGCGACTATCGGATACGTCGGTGCGGCGGCCAGCCGGACAATAGTATTTACCAACTGTTGCTGCCGATCACTAACGTTCTCGCCTTCGTCCATGCACACATAGAAGCGCCATGGTTCGTCCTCGAGGGATGCGCATACCTGCGCCAAGCCGGGGGACACATCTCGCACCAATTTGCCTGCTTGCTGGATTGGGAGGCGCTCCAGAAGCGGTGTTAGGGGGAGCCGTTGAGCGGCGTGCCGCTCTAGAAACCGCCGCGCTATACGCATACTGCCATGAAGCGATCTCGCCGTCATGTCCTCGTTCGATGGGAGGAACCGGCCCAGAAGATCAGGCGATCGATATTGCGCTACTGCCTCGTTCAAGAGTGCGCTTTCGCTGGTTCCGGAGACGCTAATCACTCGCTCCACGATCAGATCGGCAATAGCCTCACTCAGCAGCTCGAGAAAGATCAGGTCGACGTATAGCGACATCACACTCTCGTACACTGACTGGCTGGATTCGTCCAGCCACTCGTTCATGAGGCGCAGTTGCGTATCTGGAAGCTTGAAATAGACTCCAATGTATCTCCCCTCGAAGGGCCGTCCACCTAGCTGTCGCTTCAGCGACTCATTATGCAGACGCTCATGGGAACTCATCGCCTTAAGGAGCGTCGTCTTCCCTGTTCCCCGCGTCCCGACAAGGTAAGTCGGTCGTGGGGCTTCAAGTCTGCTCAACAGACCCGGAGGCAGGAAGTAGCTGTGCGAGGTCTCGAGCTCATAGCGCTGCTGGGAGAAAGGCGATCGATCCATCGTTGCTATCTCCCCACCAACTCGACCTGCCAGAATCGTGCGTCCTCGTCGCGTCCGACGAGCCGCAGCCATCCTAGCCATTCGGCTTCCCTCAGGGCATCCTGCAGCCGAGGCTCCGCAGGCCGCCTCCCATTGATCCTGACGGCATCCCTGATATCGATGTACCTCTGCTTCTGTCCCGCTGTCTCGAGCAGCTCAATAATCGCCTCCGTAAGGGGTGACCACTGCCCAACACGAAGGTTGAGGGACACACGCAGCGGCGTACCGTTCTCGAAGCCACCAGCATCTTGGACTCGAATCGGCAGTACTTCGACACCGAGCGGTTGGCCATCCGCAGCAAAGTCAATCGCCAGCCGGTTGAACCCTTGCACAAACACGGGCGCGGCTACGCTCACTAGCCGCCCCTGTGGGAAAGCAGGCTGTAGCAACACTTCCACAGGCGACGTGTGTATGTGACCGTGCAAGTATAGGATGGGCCGGTCCAACCGGCAAAGCCTCTCTCGGAGCATTCCGCCATTTAGTAGCTCGGAGTATGGCGAGATGCGTGGCATGAACTGTGGGAGCAGATTGTGATGCGCGATGACAACAGCCAACCTGTCTCGGGCGGACGTCCGGACCGCTGCCACTACCTCGTCCACGTCACCTTCGAGGAAAGCCGGCGTATCAAGTCGCTCCCAACGACCTCGATCGTCACTCGCCTGGGCTGTCTCGGCGTCATCCTTGAAGATCGGCGCTAACTTATCGCGCAGATCGTCCGGAAGCTCCCGCCACTCTCCACACCCGACGCACGAATTGAGTCCGTAGAGGTCTAATCCATACCCTCCACTGCGCATCTGCGTCGTCCGGAGACGGGCGGCAAGCACGGGCACGCTATGCGCGATCCACGCGTCTACCAGCGGATCAAATTTGGCGATCGGATCGTGATCTTCGGTCGGCACGGAGAGTCTATTGACGTCGTGATTGCCAGGGACAACCTGCAGAGAAGTCAGAGGCCACTCATTGGATCCAAGTGCGAGTCCTGTTACCAAGTATTCGACGCACTGCTGGTATCCCGACAGCGAGCCGACCGTTGTGAGGTCACCGCAGATCACAATCCCGCATCCGGGGTCGGAACCCATTCGACGCAGCAACTCGCGCAGAGCGCCGACGAGACGCGGCGGCGCTATTGCTTCCAAAAGGGCGGATGGCACTCCAGGATCCTTCACGTCAAGGGCGCGTTCGTTCCGGTGCTCTGGATAATGGACGTCGCTCAGCTGGTAGAGGACGATTCGCTTCATGGCTCTGAGCTCACCGATCTGACGGTGCCGGGGCTATGAAGAAGACATACTCAGTCCGAGAGCCGCGGTGCTTTTCATCGGCAGCGAGTCCGCAATAGCGTCGAACCGTAAGACAGCTTGCTTCAGGATAGAGACCGTTCAGGTCAGGGTGCGCCGCGTTGCTAACGAGTATTGCTGCGCCCCTCATCGACGCCGCCCGAGCTGCCTTCGCGAGCCGCACTTGATCAGCCCAGGAAAAAATCGACTCGTTGTACCGCAGAAAACCGTTGTTGTCATGACTGACCGTATACGTCGGGTCACAGTAGACGATGTCACCCCTTCCGGCCTCGGCTAATGTTGGTTCGAAATCGGA
Source organism: Candidatus Dormiibacterota bacterium (assembly GCA_003162415.1). Taxonomy (GTDB): domain Bacteria; phylum Chloroflexota; class Dormibacteria; order Aeolococcales; family Aeolococcaceae; genus Palsa-851. Next base: position 85,042 of record PMOL01000006.1, on the reverse strand, counting down.
TACTACGAGCTTAGCGCCCTGAAGCGCGCGGGAGGCCAGTGTCAGCAAGTCCCGATCCCAGAGCGTCGACATCGCGCGGTCACCCGCATACGGCACATTGAATCGGCCTGCGCGGTTTAGTCGGTAGAGACCCGAAAACGCCGTACGGTTCAAATACAGAAAGCGTGTTGCTATCTCCAAGGGAGCTTCCGGGCGCGCTTCTCGCATTCGCTCGAACGTACCCGGATTGACTTCCAGGGCTCGCAACGACAACTCAAGCGAAATGGGGTCGTCACGCACCTGCCGATATGTATCGATGAGGTCTGAGTTGAGGTCGGCCAGGATGGCGGGCGCGCAGCCCAAACGGAAGAATAGCGCTCCGCCGCCGAGGAAAGGCTCGATGTATCTGACAAACCGAAGGGGATCAACGAAGTGTTCGATCATCGGGGCCAACCATCTCTTCCCTCCCGGCCAGCGGAGGAAAGGACGTGCCAAAAGGCGCTTCTCAGGCACGAGCATCGGTCGCGGTCATCGCTTCGGCATCCGCTGTCCGATGCTCTACCCTGAGGCGACCCCGAGAGGCATCAGCCATAGGCTGAACATGCATTACCGCCCTCGCGCTTCCGAGCGCGGTGCTTAGGATGACGCTTACCAACCCCGTCCATCCGAAACGGAGACTCAAGGCGCGACCAACGTCCGACGTGGGGCGTTCTGGTGATCCGTCTTCATCGAGCGATTCCATCCGCAGAGCGAGCTCTAGAGCGGCCACGGGGCCGAATGGCCAGTGTGGCCAATCACCGCCTAGCTTGAGCGATTGACATACGCGGCTGTCAACTTTGGAGACTCGGGTGTCCCGCCCACCTCGGTATCGCTCCTTCGCGACACCGTCGGTGGCGCCGAGCGGACCTCTAGCCAAGGGCCAATGCGCTCGCGGCATGAGCTGGTGCGAGGCAGGTCCACTCCCGCCAACTCAGCCGCGACCACACGATTTTCAACGTCGTGGCAACGGAGGCCAAACCGCAGGAGTTGAGGTTGGACTGCCGCCCAATCGGCTCACCCTCCCAAAAGTGTAGGCGTCTCGTAAGCAGGCCACGACTAAACTGACTACCTATCAGAGCTCCACCTCCAGGTACCGAAGAACTGCCGAATCGCTCACGGGAGGATACCCGTACATCGGAGCGAGAGCCGCGCCGCATCTGGGACGGGGTCGGTCAGTCGTTCAACACCAGGCACCTCCGGGCAGCGATGCTCGCTCGAGGGCTGACCGCCGTAACTCTCGCAGATGCGGCCGGCGTCAGTCTCGGGACGTCATACAACGCTCTGCACGGCAGGCCGGTGCGGCTGCGCACGGCGCGACTGATCCTCGAGGCGCTCGCAAGCGTGCAGCCAACTCTACACGTCGTGCTGGCCTTGACCGATGGATAACGCTCGCGGAACCCAAGCTCCCTGATCAGCCCTCGACGCGCAGACCTGCGACTCGCTCGATTGCGCGCTCCTCAGATCCGGCGTAGTACACGGTCACCATCTCGATGCTGCTCCACCCAGCCTGCTGCATGAGGTCCGTTACCGTGGCGCCGGCGTCGGCGAGGCGCGTCGCCCACGTGCGCCGAAGGAGATGTGGATGGATCGGTCGAAGACCGGCCCGCAGGGAAGCTCGCTGCAGCATCTGCTGGACGGCGGTCGTGGTGATTGGTTCGCCCGAAGAACTCCGTTCGGAGATAAAGAGATCGGGGTGGAGCGACTCCGGCCGGTGTCGGTCGATCCACGCTTCGAGGTCTCGGACCAGTTCGCGAGCGTAGGGCTGTCGAAAGGTCACCTGGCGATCGACGCCACTCTTGGTCATGTCACGGTGTCCCTTGGACACGAGTATGCGCGGCGGCCGAGCGGTGAGTTTCACGTCATCCACGCAGAGCGCGCAGAGCTCGCTCACGCGCAGGCCGCATGCCAACAGCACACGGACGATCAGGCTGTCACGGCGATGTCCGACGAGGGCAGCGACGAGGGCCTGCTCTTCGCTGTGGGTCAGCGCGTCGGAGCGTCTTCGCCGCGGTTCCTTCGGAGCATTCGGCACGGCGCTGGAGGTGAAGTAGGGATTCTCGAACCCAGGCGTGGTGGCGCAGAAGTCAGCAAGGCGTCGGAGGTAGTTGCGGTAGCGGCGCAGTGTGTTGCGGCTGACACCCACACGGTCTCGGACATCACCGATGAAGTCGAGCACCGCCTCATTGCTGAGTTGATCGACGGTCTCGATGCCCCGGGCATTGCAGAAGGCGAGGAAACGACCACGGGCGAGGTAGTCGCGAGCGTTGACTCGGGTGGTGTCGGCCCACTGATAGCGCGTCGCCATGAGGTCGACGCAGCGGTCGATGGAGACCCTCCTGCTGGTCGGCGGCGGGCTGGCGGGAGCGCGCCGCCGCAGCGGCTTCAGGTGTCCATCGATTGTCGTGCTGATACTGGGAAGTATGAGAGGTTTTGCTGGAAAAGTCATCAATCCGAAGATGAGGGCTAGTCCCCGCAGGATTGAGCCAAATGGATGGCACTGGAAATCCCTGCACTGAGATCAAATTGCGCGTCCGTCGGGGAGACAGGACTCGAACCTGCGACCCCTGGTCCCCCAGACCAGTACTCTAACCATCTGAGCTACTCCCCGAGGCGCGCATAGGGACTCTACCGCCCCAGGCCAACGAGGCCGAAAACGCCTCAGTCGTCGCTCTCGTCGCGATGCCGGGTGACGATCCGCAAACGCACTCCTGCGAAGCCGAACACCGCGCGGATCCGGTTCTCCAGATATCGCTGGTACGCGAAGTGCATCAGCTCGGGATCGTTGACGAAGAGCACGATGGTGGGCACGGGGCTGCGGGCCTGGGTCGCGTAGAGGATCTTGAGGCGCCGTCCCTTATGAGTCCGGGGCGGATGCTCGTCAAGCGCATTGCGGATCAGGTTGTTCAGCGCCGGCGTTGGGATGTGCACCGATCGCGCGTCGGCGACCGCGAGCACCGCGGGCATCACCCGCTTCAGATTGCGGTGCTCGGTCGCCGACAGCGTCAGCACCGGCACGCCGGGCACGAACGAGAACGAATCCTGCAACTTCTTGAGGAATCCCGCATCAACGCGGTCCTCGTGCTTCACGAGGTCCCACTTGTTCGCGGCAACGACGAGCCCCGCCCCAGCCTCGACGGCATACCCCGCGATATGCCGGTCCTGTGCGCTGGCGCCCTCGGATGCATCGATGACCAGCAGGCCGATATCGCTGCGCTGCAGGGCGCGGAGCGATCGCAGCAGGCTGTAACGCTCGACGTTCTCGGTGACGATGCCGCGCCGGCGGATCCCGGCGGTATCGACGAGGCGGATCTTGCGGCCGTCCAGCGAGACAACGGTATCCACAACGTCGCGCGTCGTCCCCGCGACCGGCGAGACCAGAGCGCGCTCCGACCCCACCAGCCCGTTGAGCAGCGATGACTTCCCGGTGTTGGGGCGACCGATAATCGCGACACTCACCTCGCCCGCGGCCGGCTCGGTCCCGGCGGCGCCGTTCTCCGGAAGCTCTGCGACGAAACGGTCGAGCAGATCTCCGGTGTCGGTCCCCTGGAGCGCCGAGATCAGCACGGGATCGCCCAGCCCGAGGCGGTAGAGCTCGTCGGCACGGTAGGGGTCCACCTGGCTGTCCGCCTTGTTGCCCACCAGGATCACGGGGTGTCCGCCGCGACGCAGCGTCTGCGCGATCTCCTCGTCGAGCGCGGTGATGCCATCGCGAACATCGACCATGAAGCAGCAGACATCGGCTTCGGTGATCGCCATCTGGGCCTGCTCTCGCGTCGCCCTAGTCAGCGCTGCGATGTCGGGGGCGGCATCGCGCGGCAAGGGCACGTCGAGCCCAGCCGTGTCGACGACGGTGAAACGCTTTCCTCCCCACTCGACGACGCCGTACAGCCGATCGCGGGTCAGACCCGCGAAGGCATCGACTATCGCCCGCCGCGTGCCGGTGAGGCGGTTGAACAGCGTCGACTTCCCGACGTTGGGACGTCCGACGATCGCGACCACTCCGACCGCCGGCGCAATCGGATCCCCCTCCTCGCGCTGGCGCCGGCGGGTGGCGCCGGCCGGGCTCATTTCCCCTCGCCGGGGACCGGCGAGATGTCCATCGAGATCTGCGCGAACAGCCCGCCCTCATCCTTCAGCGCAAAGGCGTTGACGTCCTCCGCGCCCGAGGTCGTGGTGCGGCAGATGATGTAGACGTAATCGACCCACGCATGGTCGGTGTCGAACTGCGACGGCTGGGCGGGGTGATCCGGGTGGCTGTGCCAGATACCCGCGACGTCGAGGCCCCGTGAGCGTCCGTCGCGATCGGCCTTCATGAAGTCGACCGGGTCCAGGTCGTAGCGATCTGCAGCACGCTCGGTCCACATGTTGCGAGCCGAAGTGACGTCGACGATGACCATGCGCGTTCCATCCCGCCGACCCAGGAGCACACCGCATCCCTCGTGGGGGTAGGCGGCGACGGCCAGGTCTCGAACCCGCTGCTCGGCGGCCGGCGCGACGGTCGCAGAGCGCAGGTTCAACGCGCGGGCCGCCGGTAGAGCCCGGTCGAGAGGTACCGATCACCGCCGTCGGGGAGCACGGTGACGATCACGCCGCGGCCGATCCGTCGTGCGATCTCGCCGCACGCCCAGAGGGCCGCGCCGCTGGAGTGCCCCGCGAGAATCCCCTCGGTGCGAGCCAGCTCCCGGGCGAGATCGTATGCGGGCTCGGTCTCGACGCCCATGTCCTCGTCGGCAAGCGACGGGTCGTAGATCCCGGGCACGATCGACGTCTCCATGTGCTTCAGGCCCTCGAGGCCGTGCCACGGCTCGGCGGGTTGCACGCTGATGCACTGGACCTCGGGATTCATCTCCTTCAGACGCCGGGTCACCCCCATGAACGTGCCACTGGTTCCCATCGCTGCGACGAAATGGGTCACGGTTCCTCTGGTCTGCTCCCAGATCTCGACGCCCGTCCCATCGTAATGGGCGAGCCAGTTGGCGTCGTTGTTGTACTGGTCGGGCATGAAGTAGGCGTCCGGGTTCTCGTCGTACATGGCACGAACCAGCCGGATCGCGCCGTCGCTCCCCTCGAGAGGATCGCTGTACTCCACCTCGGCGCCGTACGCGCTGACCAGCTGGCGTCGCTCGTCGCTGACGTTGCCGGGCATCACCAGACGGACGCGATAGCCCTTGGCGGCACAGATCATCGCGTAGGCGATGCCGGTGTTCCCACTGGTGCTGTCGATGATCGTCCGTCCGCGCGTGAGCCGGCCGGAGCGCTCCCCGTCCTCGATCATCCGCAGCGCGGGCCGGTCCTTGACCGAGCCCCCGGGGTTGAGGAACTCGGCCTTGGCAAATACGGCAACGTCCGAGCATTCGCCCTCGAACAGACGGATGCGCAGCAACGGGGTATTGCCGATGCGTTCGGTGATCGTCTCCCCCATCGCCCTCGGTACGAGCGTCAACGCCGGCTGCGCCGGGTGCTGCGGCGTGGTCACGCCGATCAGCTGGCCTCTGCTCCCTGCGCCACCCGAAATCCGGCTGACCCGCGCCGCTGATCGGCGATGACTGCGAGGACCGCCTCAGGGCGAACCAGGAACGGCCCGTCCTCGCCTGGAAGCTCGACGAAACCCGAACCACTCGAAGCATTGAGCTTGGCGGTGATCTCCTCGACGGTGAGCTTCACCGAGAGGTCACCACCGTTTGCGAGACGTACGTGTGCCATATGTCTCCTAGAGTACCGGGTCCGTGCGCTTAGGGCGGTCTCGAGCCTCAGCCCGCAGACGCGGCGATGAGCGCCGAGTCGAACTCGGCTTTGAGGTCGCCGATGTGCTCGATGCCGACGCTGATCCGCACCAGCCCATCGGTGATGCCCAGCGCGGCTCGCTGCTGGGGGCTCAGTGCCCGGTGTGAGGTGCTCGCCGGGTAGCTCACGGTGGTCGCGACGTCGCCGAGGCTCGGCGCCAGGCGGATTCCGTCGAGTCCTCTGATGAAGGCGTCCGCCGCGTTCCCGCCGCCCCGAAGGTCGATGCTGAGCATCGCGCCCCGGCCGCGAGGCAACAGCCGCTCCGCGAGGGCCACGTCCCGGGCCCCGCGCACACCCGGGTAGTGCACCGACCGGAGCTCGGGCCGGTCGGCAAAGAAAGTCGCGAGCGCCGCGGCGTTCTCACTGCATCGCTCGAGGCGCAGCGCTGCGGTTCGAAGTCCGCGAAGCGCCAGCCAGGCGTCGAAAGGCGCGAGATTCACGCCCAGCAGCCGGGCGTGAGCGTCGAGCCAGTCGCTTGCCTCGTGTTCGCTGTCCACAAGGAGGACACCGCCGCACACGTCGCTGTGCCCGGCAAGGTGTTTGGTGAGGCTGTGGATCACCAGGTCGGCGCCGTGCGCGAAGGCCTGGAAGAGAAACGGCGGCGTAAACGTCGAATCGACGATGACCGCCGCTCCAACGTCGTGTGCCGCGGCTGCAACCGCAGGGACATCGTTGAGGCCGATCAGCGGATTGGTGATCACCTCGATCACGACCGCAGCGACATCCGGACCGAGGGCGGCGGCGACCAGCTCCCCATGATTCCCTCCGCCGTCAGCGGGGAGATCGACGGTCGAGACGCGCACGCCGAGGTTACCGAGCGGCCCGGCGAGCAGCGAATCCGTGCCGCCGTAGCAGGGCCTCACCACCACGATCCTTGACCGCGACGGACCCGCCACCAGCGTCGCCGCGAGGAGCATCGCCGCCTGGCCGCTGGAGGTGACCCGAGCCACCGGTGAGGTCCGGCCCGCGACGGTCTCGAGCTCGATCATCGCCTCCTCGAGGCGTTGCGGGTTGCCTCCCCCGTAGCGTCGGTATGTGTTGCGCCCTTCCATCGCCTCGTCCACCGACGGCAGATCCGCGTACGCGCGGACGGAGGCGAGGCTGAGCGGCGCGACCAGGTCGACCCCGTCACCGGTGTCGCCGACGCCGAGCCCGGCGCGGGCGGTCGAGGTGGACGGATGGACGCGTCTGGTCATGGCTAGGCCGGCTGCGGCACGGTCCGGAAGAACGGCGCCGCACCCGCGTAGACGGCTGCATCGCCGAGCTCATGCTCGATGCGCAACAGCCGGTTGTACTTGGCGACCCGCTCCGAACGGGACGGCGCACCCGTCTTGATCTGGCCGGCATTGACAGCAACTGCAAGGTCGGCGATCGACGTGTCCTCGGTCTCGCCGCTGCGATGACTGATCACGCTCGAGTAGTTGTTCGCGGTCGCCAGGTCGATGGTCGCGAGCGTCTCGGTCACCGTGCCGATCTGGTTGAGCTTGACGAGGATGGAGTTGGCGACGCCGCGGTCCATGCCGAGCTGCAGGCGCGCGCTGTTGGTGACGAAGATGTCGTCTCCCACCAGCTGTACGCGTCCACCCAGACGATCGGTGAGCAGCTTCCAGCCGTCCCAATCGTCCTCCGCCATGCCGTCCTCGAGGGAGACGATCGGGTACTTGTCGACCCAGCTCTCCCAGCGATCGACGAGGCCTGCCGAATCGAGCGTGATCCCCTCGCCGGCAAGCACGTAGCGGCCGTCCCTGTAGAGCTCCGAGGTCGCCGGGTCGAGCCCGATGGCGACGTCCCGCCCGGGCGCGTAGCCTGCGGCGCCGATCGCCTCCATCAACAGCTCCATGGCTGCCTCGTTGTGGTCCAGATCCGGGGCGTAGCCGCCCTCGTCACCCTGTCCTGTGCCCAATCCTCGCTCGTGCAGGATCTTGCGGAGCGCGTGGAAGCACTCGGCGCCGGCGCGCAGCGCTTCCCGGAACGTCGGGAGCCCGATGGGCAGGAACATGAACTCCTGGAAGTCGACGCGCGTCTGGGCGTGTGCGCCGCCGTTGAGCACGTTGAAGAGCGGCACCGGGAGCACATGTGCTCCATCACCGCCAAGATGACGGTAGAGGGGGACGCCGCTCGAAGCTGCGGCTGCGTTGCTCGAGGCAAGGCTCACCGCGAGGATGGCGTTGGCGCCCAGATTGGCTTTGTTCGGGGTGCCGTCGAGGTCACAGAGCTTCGCGTCGAGCCCGGGCTGATCGGCCGCGTCGAACCCGATCAGCTCCGGTCCGATCACCGCCTCGATGTTGGCCAGTGCCTTGAGCACGCCCTTGCCATCGAAGCGCGCCGGATCGCCGTCGCGCAACTCCACGGCTTCGTGCACCCCGGTGCTCGCGCCACTCGGCACCCGGGCACCTCCGTGGGAGCCGTCATTGAGCGTGACGACACACTCAAGAGTTGGGTTGCCACGCGAATCCAGGATCTCGAGCCCGGTGATCGCCTCGATCCTGGTCATCGCGTCCTCAACGCCACGGCCAGCTCGTCCCAGAGGCGGCCGAGCACGCGAATGCCCTTGAAGTACATGTCGAGGGTGAACTTCTCGTTCGGCGCATGGATCTGATCATCGGGCAGGCCGAGGCCGACGAGCACCGCCTGCAATCCCATGATGCGTGCGAACGATTCCACAGGCGGGATCGAGCCGCCCTCGCGGGTCAGCGCAGGCGTGATGCCGAAGACGCTCTCCATGGCGCGCGACGCTGCCTGCACCGCGGGATGATCGATGGAGGTGACCACCGGTCTACCTCCGGCCTTGGCCTCGGCGGTTACCGTGACGCCGACCGGAGCAGCCGCGAGGACCGCGTCGCGCACCAGGTCGGCGATGCGCGCTGGATCCTGGTTGGGGACCAGCCGGCAGGTGATCTTGGCGCCGGCGCTGGCCGGGATGATCGTCTTCTGGCCGGGTCCCGAGTACCCGCCCCAGATCCCATTGAACTCGAGAGTCGGGCGCGCCCAGAGGCGCTCGCGGTCGGTCCAGCCGGCCTCGCCGATGGTCGCGGGCACGTCTCCCGCCTCGGCGCGGAACTCATCGACGTCGTACGGGACGCTGGCGAACAACTGGCGCTCCTCGGGCGAGGGTTCGCGCACGTCGTCGTAGAAGCCGGGGACGGTGACTCGCCAGGTGACCGGGTCGTGCAGTGAGGCCAGGATCTCGGCAAGCGCCGCGATGGGGTTGGCGACCGCGCCGCCGAAGCGACCCGAGTGCAGGTCGAGTGCCGGACCCTGGACATGCACCTCGACACCGGCGAGGCCGCGCAGCCCCGTGCAGAGCGAGGGGATGCCCGGCGCGACGATGGAGGTGTCCGACACCACCAGGATGTCTGCACGAAGGCGGGCCTGCTCAGACTCGACGATGTCCTCGAAGTGGACGGACCCCGACTCCTCCTCGCCTTCAACGATCAGCTTGAGGTTGAGCGGGAGCTCCCCGCGCACCGCGAGCACCGATTCGACGCCCTTGAGGTGCATCCACACCTGGCCCTTGTCGTCGACCGCACCGCGCCCATAGAGATTCCCGCCGCGAACCTCCGGCTCGAACGGCGAGGTGTGCCACTCGTCGAGCGGGTCGACCGGCTGCACGTCGTGGTGGCCGTAGATGAGGGCTGTGGGCAGCTTTGGATCGACGATTCGCTCGGCGTAGACGGCGGGGTGGCCGGCCGTCTCGATGATCTCGGCGTGCTGAAAGCCGGCGGTGCGGGCCGCGTCGGCGAGGTATTCGGCGTTGCGGCGGACGTCGGCCGCGTGGGCCGGATCGGCGGAGATGCTCGGGATGCGGAGGAACTCGATGAGCTCGTCCACGTGGCGCTGCTGGTTTGCGGCGCAATAGGCGTCGAGGTCGTTCTCAGGCATGCCCGAAGCCTAGTGTGGCGGCCACTCGGGCTGCATCCGGTGTAGCCTTCCCCAAGCGAACTCTCGTCGTCTCACTCCACGTCTTCCCAGGAGGTCGCCCGTCATGGCCGTTCGAGTCCTGCCCGCAGGGACCATCGGGATTCCGCTGAACCCCACACCCGCGCCCGAGCCTCCTCCGCTCGAGGTCGAGGATGACGTCCCAACGCTCCACCTCGTGGGTCGCAGCGAGCAGCGGCTGGCCGAGGCACTCTTCCAGACCGAGTCCGTCGACGAGCCATACAGCCCGGATACCGTCCGCGCCCTGCGCCTGCTCGCGATGGACAACCTCGTCGACATCATCCAGCTCCGTGAGGTCGTCCAGGAACGCGATGCTCAGCTGGCCGCGCTCACCAGCGAGGTCGACATGTGGCGCGCCCGCGCCATCGACGAGCACACCCAGCGCGGCGTCGACCAGCGTGAGGCGGTTCGTCGCGAGCGCGAGCTGGTCACCGTGCTGCACAGCGAGCTCGTCCGCAACGAGACACTCTCGAGCGAGCTGGTCTGGCGACGCAAGCCATGGTTCCTCCGCATCGGCGGCCACTGATCAGCCGGTCGCGGTCCCCGCAGCCGCCTTCGGGCGCACCTGCTCCTCGCTGATCTCCCATAACCGCCGCGCGAGTCCCGGATCCTGCGCCTGGCGGCTCGAGACCGCGAGCGCTCGGTCCTCGTAGTAGCCGCCGCTCTGCTTGGACACATCGGGTGAATCAGCAAGCCACACCAGCGTTTGCGCCGCTTTCCTGGGGCTTCGCGCAAACGGGGCGATGATCGTCATCGCGGTGGTCATCAGTGCGCCGTTGTTGCGGTTGAACCCCGTGGCCACCAGGCCCGGATGGAAGGTGTACGCGGTGACCCCGGTGCCATCGAGACGGCGTGCGAGCTCCCGGGTGAACAGGATATTCGCCAGCTTGGTCTCGCCATACCGTGTGAAGCCGCGGCCCTTCCACGACCGCTCGGCATTCAGATCGTCGAAGGGGATCAGCTTTCCCTTGTGCGCATCGGACGACGTGGTGATGATCCGAGCGGGTGCCGACTCCTTGAGCCGGTCGAGCAGCAGCGCGGTGAGCAGGAACGGCGCGAGGTGGTTGAGCGCCCAGGTGCGCTCGATGCCGTCGACGGTCAACTGGCGTGTGGTGAAGGTCGCGCCCGCGTTATTGATCAGCACATCGATGCTCGGGTAGCGCGCGAGCGCCTCGTCCCCGAGCGCGCGCACTGACGCCTGCGAGGTGAGCTCGGCATGGAGGACGTCGACCTTCGAACCGCCCACACCCTCGATGCTCTTGACGGCCTCCGCGCCGCGTGCGTCGTCTCTCGCGACAATCGCCAGTTGCGCCCCACGCCGCGCCAGCGCCTGAGCCGCCGCAAGGCCGATGCCACGCGTGGCGCCGGTGATCAGGACACGCTTGTCCCGCACTCCGGTCCATTCAGTCATCGTCGCTGAAGCCTAGCAGGGCGCCTGCGTCACGCTCAGGTGTTGTTGCTGGGAAACGCAAGGTCGACCCTGCCCGGCCCGGGCTCGGGCCAGCGGGAGGTCACCACCTTGGTACGCGTGTAGAAGTGAATCCCGTCGGGGCCGTACATGTGCGTATCACCGAACAGGGATGCCTTCCAGCCACCAAAGCTGTAATACGCAACCGGCACCGGGATCGGCACATTGACGCCGACCATGCCGACCTGGACCTCGAACTGGAACTTGCGCGCCGCGCCACCGTCCCGCGTGAAGATGGCCACCCCGTTTCCGTACTGATTGTCATTAACGAGGCGGATCGCCTCGTCGTACGTGTCGACGCGTACGACCGAGAGGACGGGTCCGAAGATCTCATCGTCGTACACCTTGGAACCGGGCGTGACACCATCCACCAGCGACGGGCCGAGGAAGAACCCGTCGCCTTCCGGCGTGTTGCCCCGCCCGTCGACCACGAGGCGGGCCCCGCCGAGTGACTGATCCTCGAGATAGGTCGCCACCTTGTCCCGATGCTCGCGGGTGACCAGCGGCCCCATCTCGGAGGTTGGATCGTTGCCCGCGCCGACCTTCACCGCCGGGATGCGCGCCGCGATCGCCTCGACCAGGCGTTCCCCCACGTCACCGACGGCGACAACGGTGGAGATCGCCATGCAGCGCTCGCCGGCCGAGCCATATCCGGCGGACACGGCCGCATCGGCGGCAGCTTCGATATCAGCGTCGGGCAGGACGACCATGTGGTTCTTGGCCCCGCCCAACGCCTGCACGCGCTTGCCGTTGCGGGTTCCCGTCTCGTAGATGTGCCTCGCGACCGGCGTCGACCCTACAAACGAGAGCGCCGCGACCTCGGGATGGTCGAGCAGGCGATCGACCGCCTCGCGCGCCCCCTGGACCACCGAGAACACGCCGTCGGGGAGCCCGGCCTGGCGCCAGAGCTCGGCGAAGAACAACGACGGCGAGGGGTCCTTCTCGCTCGGCTTGAGGATGAAGGTGTTCCCGCAGGCGATCGCGTTGGCGAACATCCACATCGGCACCATCGCCGGAAAGTTGAAGGGCGTGATCCCGGCGACCACGCCGAGCGGTTGCCGGATCGAGTAGACGTCGACCCCGCGTGACGGTTGCTCCGAGAAGCCGCCCTTGAGCAGATGGGGAACGCCGCAGGCGAACTCGACGTTCTCGATGCCACGGGCCACCTCACCCTTGGCGTCCGAGAGCACCTTGCCATGCTCGGACGTGATGATCGCGGCGAGGTCGTCTCGGTGCCGGTCGAGCAGCTCGCGGAAGGCGAACAGAATCGTCGTTCGCTGCGACAGCGACGCGGCACGCCACTCGCGGAACGCCCCGGCAGCGGTTTCGACGGCGGCGTCGACCTCCGCCGCGGAGGCGAGGTCGACGTCGCCGGTCTGTTCGCCCGTGGCCGGGTTGAAGACGGGGCCCCGCTTGCCGGACGTGCCCGCGACTACCTGGCCACCGATCCAGTGACTGATCCGCTTCAAGCGGCCATTGTCGCCTTCTGCAACGTCCTCACGGTAAGCACCTGGGTGAGATGCCGCTTGTACTCGGCGGTGGCCCGGACGTCGCTGGTCGGATCGATGTCGGACCCACTCTGCGCCGCGGCATCTGCCGCCGAGGCTCCACCGGCAAGCGCCGCCTCCACCGCCGAGCCTCTGCGCGGTGTCGTCGCCAGGTTGACATAGCCCACGCGCCACGACGAACCGGTCTCCTGCACCGCAACGCCGGCGATGGCCCAGTCGTACAGCCGGCGCCGGAACTTCGTGTACGCGAATCTCCCCGTCGAGACCGGGAAGCGCACCGCCGTGACCACCTCGTCGTGCTCGAGTGCGGTGGTGAAGATGTCGCGGTAGAAGTCGCGCGCCTGGTGACGCCGCTTGTTGGTGATGATCTCTGCGTCGAGCATCAGCGCGGCGGCGTTGTAATCGCCTGCCGCGTCGCCGTGGGCGATCACGCCTCCGATCGTCCCGAGATTGCGGACCTGGTTGTCGCCGACATCGTTGGACATCTCCACGAGGATCGGGAGCGACTCGCGCAGCATCGCATTGCGCTGGATGTCGACATGACGTACCAGCGCTCCGATCTCCACGCTCCCGTTGTCGCGACGAACCTCGTTGAGACCTGGAATGCCTTGAATGTCGATGAGCGCGGTTGGCTGGCTGAGGCGCAGGCGCATCAGCGGGATGAGGCTCTGACCACCGGCGATGACCTTGGCGTCGCTGCCGTATTTGTTGAGCAGCGACTGCGTCTCATCGACCGACCCGGGGCGAGCGTATTCGAACGGCGCGGTGATCATGCGCGTGCCTCCTTGATCATCGACCAGAGGCGATCCGGACGGGCGGGCATCTCCACGTGCTTGATACCGAAGGGCGTCAGCGCATCGGTGATCGCGTTGATCACGGCGATGCTCGAGGCGATGGTTCCGGCTTCACCGATGCCCTTGACGCCCAGCTCATTGGTCGGGCTCGGGGTCACCGTGCGATCCAGCTCGAAGTGCGGCATCTCGGCCATCGTCGGGATGAGGTAGTCCAGCATGGTGCCGGTGAGCATCTGTCCGGTCTCATCGTCGTACTGCACCTCCTCGAACAGCGCCTGGGATATTCCCTGCGCGATCCCGCCGTGCAGCTGCCCGTCCACCACCATCGGATTGATGACGTTGCCGCAATCGTCGACGGCGACGTATCGATCGATGCTCACCGCGCCGGTCTCAGGGTCGACCTCGACAGCACAGATGTGGCAGCCGAACGGCCATACGAAGTTGGGCGGGTCGAAATACGAGACCGCCTCGAGGCCATGCTCCATGCCCTCGGGAAGGCCGGCGCCATATGAGGCAAAGGCAAGCTCCGCAAGGGCTTTCGCCTCCCCCGGGTTGCCGCGCACGGAATAGCGTCCCTGATCGACGACGATGTCCTCTTCGGACGCTTCGAATGCGTGGGCCGCCAGCTTCTTCGCCTTCTCGACGACCTTGTGGCAGGACGCCATGATCGCCATGCCACCAACGGCAAGACTGCGCGAGCCGTAGGTGCCATAGCCGAATGGCGTGTCACCGGTGTCGCCGTGGCGGATCTCCACCGAGTCGTAGGGGACACCGAGGGTGTCGGCGACGATCTGCGCGAAGGTCGTCTCGTGACCCTGCCCGTGCGCGTGCGTCCCGACCGAGACCGTGACCGACCCCGCGGGATGCACCCGCACCATGGATGATTCGACGAGCGCAATGCCGGCTGCAGGCGCAGTCGCCGAGCTCGGACCGAGCCCGCAGATCTCGACGTACGTGGAGAATCCGATGCCGGTGTAGCGCCCCTTCGCGCGCAACTCCTCCTGGCGCTTGCGCAGCGCCGGGTAGTCGATGTTCGCCATCGCGCGATCCAGCGACTTCGCGTATTCGCCGGAGTCGTAGACGAGCCCGAAGTTGTTGGTGTGCGGGAAGGATGTGATGAAGTTCTTGCGCCGAACCTCGGCCGGATCCATGCCCAGCTCGAGCGCGACCAGGTCGACGATTCGCTCGACCAGGTGCGTGGCCTCCGGACGTCCTGCGCCGCGATACGGGTCGGTCGACATGCGGTTGGTGAAGACACCGATGCTGCGTGCATTGATGGCTTTCCAGGTGTAGCACCCGCCGCCGAGGAGGCACGCGACCACCTGGAACGCGCTGAAGACGCCGTGGTAGGCGCCGATGTCCAGCAGCTGGGTGAACTTGAGTCCCAGGAGGGTGCCATCACGCTTGGCCGCCACCTCGACGTCGAAGATCTGCCCGCGTCCCTGCGTCGTGGCCTGCAGGCTCTCGGTGCGATCCTCGATCCACTTCACAGGTCGTTCCGTGAGCTTCGACGCAGCCGTCGCGAGGTATTCCTCAGGGTAGGGGCGGAGTTTCGCGCCGAATCCGCCTCCCACATCATGGCTCACCACTCGAAACTGCGACTCGGGGACGCCCAGCGCACCCCCGACGAAGAGCCTGATGAAGTGCGGTACCTGGGTTGACGTCCAGAGCGTGCAGCGGTTGTCGTAGGGGATGTAATCCGCGACACAGCCGCGCGTCTCCATTGCGGTCGGAAACACTCGCTGCTGACCGATGCGCTGCTTGAGAACAACGTCAGCTTCGGCGAACGCCGCGTCGATGTCGCCGCCGGGAAACGCGGCATCCCATCCAATGTTGTCGGAGCGATCGCTCTTCACCAGGGGACTGCCCGGCTCCATCGCCTTCTCGATATCCATCACTGCCGGGAGCGGCTCGTAGTCGACCATGACCAGCTGCGCGGCATCGTCGGCCAGGTAGCGGTCCTCGGCGACCACCACTGCAACCGGCTCGCCGGCATAGGCCACCTCGTCTGCGGCAATCGGGAACTGCTCAGGCACCTGCCTCTTGTCCGGGACAAATGCGTTCGTGACCGGAAGCGGGCCACCGATGACCGCCTTGAAGTCGGCGGCGGTGAGCACCGCGACGACCCCCTTGGACGCCAGCGCCGCGGATATATCGATCGAGCGGATGCGGGCGTGAGCATGAGGACTGCGCACCACCGACATGTGCGCCATGTTCACGAGATTGACGTCGTCGATGAAGTTGCCGTGCCCGGTGATGAGCTTGGGATCCTCGCGACGCTGGATACGAGCGCCGATCATGGTGGTCACGGCCATCGCTAGTCCTCCACCGGGGCCGCAGCCGATCCGACAAGCTGCGCTGACGGCTCGGCAGCCGTGCCGTTCATCGCCTGGGACGCGGAGCGGACTGCCTTCCTGATGTTCTCGTAGCCGGTGCACCGGCAGAGGTTGCCCTCGAGGCCTCGCTCGATCTCCTCGTCGGTGGGCGATGGGTTCTGCTTCAGGAGATAGGCGGCGGCCATGATGAATCCCGGGGTGCAGAAGCCGCACTGGAGACCGTGCTCGTTCCAGAACGCCTGCTGCACCGGGTGCAGGACGCCGTCCTCCGCGAGCCCTTCGATGGTGGTCACCTGCCGTCCGTTCGCCTGCACCGTGAAGACGCTGCACGACTTCACCGCCTCGCCGTCGATCAGGACGGTACATGCGCCGCACTGGCTGGTGTCGCACGCGATGTGCGTCCCGGTGAGTCCAGCCACCTCGCGCAGGTAGTGCACGAGGAGGAGGCGCGGCTCAACGTGGTCCTCCCTCCGCCTGCCATTGATGGTCATTGCGACCGACTGCGTCATGGACATCCTCCCGGACAGAAGGGAAAGCGACGGCGCCTCATGCTTACATTCGCCGCAGGGAAGGGTCAAGCGCTTGTGGACACGGCCATGGCGAAAGTCCACAATGGCGCCCACCTGATCAGTTCTCGGCTTGGGGGTCTCACATGGGTCGCACCGTCAAATACTCGCGTCGCGCCGGGGTCGCGCTCCTCCTCCCTGCCGCCCTGCTGGCGGCGTGCGGTGGGTCGAGCGGCGGTTCGACCGCGAGCCCAGGCGCCGCCGCGCCGGCGACCCAGGCGTCCATCGCCGCCGAGGTGCCGGCGGCGATCAAAGCGGCCGCGCCCATTCAGATCGCCACCGACGCCTCGTACGCCCCGAACGAATTCGTCGATCTGAACGGCAACGTCGTCGGCTGGGACATCGACCTGGCCAAGGACGTATGCAAGGTGCTCGGCGTCGCCTGCACCATCAACAACGTCACCTTCTCCGACATCATCCCGGCCCTCCTCGAGACACCATCGAAGTATCAGATGAGCTTCTCGAGCTACTCGCCCACCCCTGCTCGTGAGGCCAAGGGCATCGACTTCGTCACCTACTACCAGGCCGGCGAGGCGTGGTTGGTCAAGGTGGGCGGCGCGACCATCTCGACGGCCGCGGACATGTGCGGACACACCGTCGCGGTCGAGGCCGGGACGACGGAGGAGGCAGACGCCTGGGGCTACATGGGCAAGCAGCCGGGCGGGGCCGCCCTCAAGGGCGATTACACCGACCACTGCACCGCAGCGGGAAAGCAGGACATCACCGTCGCCCCCTTCGACACGCAGACCGAGGCAAACGCAGCGCTGCTCTCCGGTCGCGCCGACTTCGGCTGGGCCGATCAGCCGGTCGCCGACTACCAGGTGAAGCTCGAGAGCGGCAAGCTCAAGATCGGCGGAACAGCGTGCAGCGTCTACCCCTACGGCGTGGCGATCGTGAAGACCCTCGGTCTCGACCAGGCGGTCGAGGATGCGATCAAGTACCTGATCGACAACAATTTCTACACGCCGATCCTCACTCAGTGGGGCGTGCAGGACGGCGCGATCACGAGCGCCGCTGTCGGGGTGAACGACAACAACTCGGTGGGCGCGACCTGCGTGCCCGCGTACTGATCCAGCCGCACAACCACGCCGGCGTTGACCGGTTGAGCCTGTGGCGATGAGCACGCGACCGGACGCGATCAAGGCCATCCCCGTGCGCCACCCGTGGCGCTGGGTTGCCGCGGTCGTCGTCCTCGCGTTTGCGGGGGCTGTCGTCTATACCTTCGCCACCGCTCCGGATCTGCAGTGGAGCGTCGTCGGCACCTTTCTCTTCTTTCCGGAAGTCGCTCGCGGCGTCCTGGTGACGCTGGAACTGACAGTGATCGCGATGGTGATCGGGGTCATCCTCGGCGTGATCCTCGCGGTGATGCGTCTGTCGGTGAACCCGGTGGTCTCGACAGTCAGCTGGTTCTACATCTGGTTCTTCCGAGGCACCCCGGTCCTGGTGCAGATCTTCTTCTGGTTCAACATCGGCTCGATCCTGCCCTACCTGCATTTGGGGATCCCATTCACGCACCTCGTCTGGGTGGGGACGACCAACAAGATCGTCACGCCGCTCCTCGCCGCGATCCTCGGTCTCGGCCTTAACGAGGCCGCCTACATGTCCGAGATCGTTCGTGCCGGCATCATCTCGGTGGACACGGGCCAGAGCGAAGCCGCCCAGGCGCTGGGCATGACCCGCGTCCTGGTGATGCGCCGGATCGTGCTGCCGCAGGCGATGCGCGTGATCATCCCCCCAACGGGCAACGAGACCATCTCCATGCTCAAGACGTCGTCGCTGGCATACATCGCGACCGTCGGTGAGCTCTTCTTCATACAGAAGGAGATCTCGAACTTCAACTACGACATCATCGAGCTCGTCATCGTCGCGAGCATCTGGTACCTGGCAATGACCTCCGTGCTCACCTTCGGGCAGTACTACCTGGAGCGGTATTTCGCGCGAGGGGCATCGCGAATGCTGCCGCCGACACCGTTGCAGCGCTTCCGCCGCTTGCTTTTCCACTTTCACGACCCTCCCCCAGTCGGGCCGTTCGAACCGCTGCCCCTGTACACCACCCACCACGACGATCGAGTCGTGTGATGGCAACCCCAATGGTTCTCGCCGAAGGTGTCCACAAGTGCTACGGCCGCCTCGAGGTGCTCCGCGGCATCAACCTCAGCGTGGCGCCCCGCGAGGTGCTCTGCGTCGTGGGTCCGTCGGGGTCGGGCAAGAGCACGTTCCTGCGCTGCATCAACCATCTCGAGAAGATCGACGCCGGCAGGCTGTCGGTTGACGGCGAGTTGGTCGGCTACCAGCAGCGCGGAGACAAGATCTACGAGCTGCCGGATCGCGAGGTGTGCCGCAAGCGCGCCGAGATCGGCATGGTGTTCCAACGATTCAACCTCTTCCCGCACATGACCGCGCTGGAGAACATCATGGAAGCCCCCCTGCGCGTCAAGGGTGAGCCGCAGAAGGCTGTTGAAGAGCGCGGCCGTGCCCTGCTCGCCCGAGTCGGCCTCGCGGACAAGGTGGACGTCTATCCGAATCAGCTCTCGGGCGGCCAGCAGCAGCGCGTCGCCATCGCGCGGGCCCTGGCGATGCAACCGAAGCTCATGCTGTTCGATGAGCCGACGTCCGCGCTGGACCCGGAGCTGGTCGGCGAGGTGCTCGACGTGATGCGTGCCCTCGCCCAGGACGGCATGACCATGGTCGTCGTGACCCACGAGATGGGATTCGCGCGCGAGGTCGGCGACTCGCTCGCTTTCATGGACGGCGGCGTCATCGTCGAGTCGGGCAACCCTCGCGAGATGATCGCCAATCCCCAGCACGAACGCACCAAGTCGTTTCTGTCCAAGGTGCTGTAGCGGCGGGCGGGCGCCCGCCTCCGTGCTAGAATATGATGTTCCTATTGAATTACTAGCCTAATGCACAGGTCGAAGGCGGGACACAAGATGGCAACCCAGACGATGCGAGCGGTGCGGTTCCACGAGTACGGACCGCCGTCGGTGCTGGTGGTCGATACCATCGAGCGTCCGGCACCAAAGGCCGGCGAGGTGCTCATCCGCGTTCGCCTCGCCGGGGTGAACCCGATCGACTGGAAGCTTCGGGCCGGCCATATACAGCGGTACATGCCGATCACGCTACCGGCCACGCCGGGGCTCGACGTTGCCGGCACCATTGAGGCGATTGGCGAAGACGTCACCGGGTTCTCCGTCGGCGACAAGGTCTTCGGCCGGGGAGCGGCCACGTACGCCGAGTTCGCCGTTGCGCCGGTGGCGACGATCGCTCACATCCCCGACGGCGTGTCCTTCGAGCAGGCGGCCACGCTTCACGTCGGCGGGGTCACCGCCTGGGTCGCGCTCTTCGACAACGCGCACCTCGAGGCCGGCCAGCGCCTCCTCGTCCAGGGCGGCGCCGGCGGCGTCGGCTCCATCGCGGTCCAGCTCGGACACTGGAAGGGCGCGCACGTGATCGCAACCGCCTCGACTGCCAACGTCGACTTCGTGCGCACGATCGGTGCTGACGAGGTCATCGACTACACCGCGGTGAATGTCGAAGACGCCGTCCACGACGTCGATGTCGTGGTCGACACCGTCGGCGGTGAGGTCATCGCCCACTCCTGGAGCGTCCTCAAGCCGGGTGGCCTCCTCGTGACCGTCGTCGGCATGGCCGACGCCGAGACCGCCGCCGCGCGAGGGGTGCGCACCGAGGCGGTGGGCCACCCCACCGAGACGCGCCCGATCCTGGAGCAGCTCGGCACGCTCGTGGCGTCCGGAACCTTGCAGCCCGAGATCCAGCAGGTCTTCCCGCTCGAGCAGGCGGCGCAGGCGCAGGCAGCCTCGGAAACCGGCCACGGCCGCGGCCGCATCCTCCTCAAGGTCGCGGATTGAAGCCCGGGCGAGACACCCGCTCACGGCGGATGCCATGAGCACGCTCGGTGGCGTCATCCTGCTCGTCGGCAGAATCCTGTTCGTCGCACTGTTCGTGTCCGCGGCGCGCGGGCACATCCAGAACCACCCTCGTTATGTGGAGGGCTCGGGCAAGAAACTCCCCTTCCCGGTGCTCGCCGGGTGGCCCGCGGGCGTCTGGTTGCTGGTGGCCGCAATCTCCATCGTCGTCGGCATCTGGGCTGATCTCGGCTCGCTGATGATCGCCGCGTTTCTCATCCCCGCCGCGGTTCTCTTCCACCCGTTCTGGAGCCAGACCGACCCGGCCGCCCGACGGACGCACGAGGCGGGCTTCTACCGCGATGTCTCGCTGCTCGGCGCCGCTCTCGCGCTCTTTGCGCTCTTCGCCGCGTCGGGCCATGTCCCCTTCGCGTTGACCGGACCGGCGCTCAGCCTGCGCTAGCCGCTCGCGGGTCAGAGTTCCGGCGCGCCGACCCCGCTCTCGATGGCCGGCTGGGCCGGCTCGACACGCTTCCCTCGTGACCATGAGGCGAGTGCCGCGACCAGGCAGACCACCAGCGAGAACGTGAAGGCCTGGTGGAGTCCGGCCGCAAAGGGTCCGGAGATCAATTCCGGGAAGAACTGGCGGCCGGTGAGTGCCGACGCATTTGCCGCCGATAGGTGCGAGAGAACGTGGGCACCCACCAGGGACTGAATCGGGTTGTATCCGAGGAAGGCCGCGAACAGGATCGACACGGGTGGCAGATGACCTACGTGCAGCGCCACCGCCGTAGGAACCCCGTGGGCTTCGAGGCCCGAGGTCATGGTCGTCGACAGGGTCGCCGCCAATCCGGTGATCATCAGCGTGAAGAAGATGCCGATCGAGAGCACCTGCGCCGAGCTCTGGAAGGTCGCGTTCATTCCGCCCCCAGCGCCGCGGTCCCCGGGGGGCAGGCTGTTCATCACGCCCGCGCGGTTGGGTGATGCGAACGCGCCCATGGAGAGACCGTTGAGGAAGAGGATCAGGGCAAACAGCTGATACGGAAAATCGATCGGCAGCAGCTGGAGGAACAGGAAGCTCGCCGCCGCGCCGAGCATTCCGCCGGTCGCAAACGGGCGCGAGCCGAATCGATCCGACAGGAAACCGGACAGCGGTCCGGCGAGCAGGAAGCCCACCGTCAGCGGAATCATGTAGATGCCCGCCCAGAGCGGCGTCGACGTGAAGCTGTATCCGTGCTCGGGTAACCAGATCCCCTGCAGCCAGATGATCAGCATGAACATGAGTCCACCGCGCCCGACCGCGGCGAGAAAGCTCGAGAGCGTCCCAAACGTGAACGCCCGAATGCGGAACAAACCGAGGCGGAACATCGGGTTCTCGACGCGACTCTCGACCAGTGCGAAACCGGCGAGGAACGCGGCGCCGAGCACAAGTGCCGAGAGCACCAATGGGCTCGTCCATCCCATCGGGTCGGACCTGTACGGTTCGATGCCGTAGGTGATCCCGATCATCACCAGGATGAGGCCGATGGCGAAGGTCAGGTTGCCGAGCCAGTCGATGGGAACCCGGCGACGCACGCCGCGCTCCTCGAGCTTGAGGTATGCCCACACAGTGCCGAAGATTCCGAACGGGACCGAGACGAGGAACACCAGCCGCCAGTTGATCGGCGCGAGCAGCCCACCAAGCACGAGCCCGATGAAGACACCGCTGATGCCCGCGATGTTGTTGATCCCGAGGGCAAGACCTCGCTGGTTCACCGGGAACGCATCGGTGAGAATCGCCGCCGAGTTGCCGATGAGGCAGGCGGCGCCGATGCCCTGCACGACACGAAAGATCATCAACCAGATCGCACCGGGCGGCCCGGTCATCCAGTCGATCGTCAGGAGCAGCGACGCCACCGTGTAGATGACAAAACCGAGGTTGTAGATGCGCACTCGACCGACGATGTCGCCGAGTCGCCCGAGCCCCACCACCAGTACGCTGCTGACGATGAGGAAGCCGAGGATCATCCAGAGCAGGTAGAAGCTGTTCGCAGGGTCGAGCGGATCGAGACCGATGCCGCGAAAGATGTCGGGCATCGCGATCAGCATGATCGAGGCGTCGATGGTGGCCAGCAGCACGCCGACCGTCGTGTTGGAGAGCGCGACCCACTTGTAGCCGTCGCCGCGCCTGCCTCGGGTGGAGCTCCCCCGCGGTGCCGTTTCGCTGGTCGTGACCACGCTCAGACGATCCGCTCGAGATCTGGATCCGCCCGGTCAGCTTCGGCGATGCTCACGAAGTCGAGGACGCCTCATTCACCCCATGAGTCTGGCAGGGCTGCCCGGCAACGCGGCGCGAAAGCGACGCGCGAACTCGGAGGGCGTTGGGGTTCCCGCATTCGGGAACGAAAAGAACGCCGCGCCGCGGGCGACTCTCGGCACCGCGATAGAGTAGGCGCCGTGTCACGTTCAGGCCCCGGGCGGAAGCAGATCGTGCTGATCGCCCACGACAACAAGAAGGCGGACATGCTCGAGTGGGCGCGCTTCAACCGTGACACGCTGTCGCGTCATGACCTCCTCGGGACGGGGACGACCGGGGCGATGGTCGCGAACGAGCTGGGCCTCCCGGTGCACCGGTTTCTGACGGGTCCGCTCGGCGGCGATCAGCAGGTTGGGGCGGCGATTGCGGAGGGGAGGATCGACGTGATCATCTTCTTCTGGGATCCGCTCGAACCCCATCCCCACGACGTCGACGTCAAGGCGCTCCTGCGGATCGCGGTGGTGCACAACATCCCGATGGCATGCAATCGGGCGACCGCCGACTTCGTGCTCTCCAGCCCGCTGATCGACGAGGTCTACCCGAGGTCGCTGGACGCGCTGGCGGCGGTGCGGCCGACCGCATAGACGCCGTCGTCCGGAGCCGACGCACGCTCGACCAGCCACGACGTGGCGCTCTCGAGGTGGTGCCGGATGACCGTCTCCGCAGCCGCGGTCTGACCCCTTTCAATGGCCTCGAGCAGCGCGCCGTGCTCGCCGGCGAGCTGACCCACCGTCGCGTAGCCCTGTACCAGCTGCGCCAGGCAGAGCAGGATCTCGATCTCGAGATTCTTGTGCGCACGGATGAGGCGGGCGTTGCCGGTGCCAATGACCAGCGCACGGTGAAAGGCGAGATCCGCCTCGACGACGACCCGCTGCGATGAGCTCGGACCGAGGCGCTGGTGCTGTGTCAGCGCGGTTCGAGCGGCTTCGGGCACCATCCGGCGCAGCGCGAGCATCCGCGCGGCCTGCACCTCGAGGGCCGTTCGCAGTTGGTAGATCTCGGCGAGGTCATGTGCAGTCAGCGCCCGCACGAAGACGCCGCGGTTACGCGACTTGACGAGCAGCCCCCGCCGCACAAGGCCGTCGAACGCGGCACGCAGCGTGTTCCGCCCGACATCGAACTCCTCGGCAAGCGCGATCTCACCGAGATGCTCCCCGGGCTTGAACCGCCCGTCGAGCACCTGACGCTCGACTTCGTCCTCTAGGGTCTCGACGCGTGAGGTCGTCTGCCGGCGCATCATCGCCGCGAACGACGATGCCAAGCCGGCCCGCTCAGTTGCGAGTTCGCCGGGTTAGACCTCCGCGCGATCGCGGCAGCGACGGCAGACGCCTTCACTGGTTCCGAACGCGTCACGGTGGGAGATGGGCTCGCCGCAGGAACGGCACGGGCGCCCGGTCTCCATCTCGTAGAGGGCGCGCAGCGTGAGCCAGAATACTGATGTCATCACAATTGCTCCAGGGGGATTGATCCTGTAGCAGATTGTAGCACAATATCGGGGTCGCCAAACCCCACCGGATCACCCCGTCGTGACGCGATACGCCACCATGCTGTTCCCGGACACACCGTCCTTCGCGATCCGGAGGCCGGTCGTGGGATTGAAGAGGTGGAGACGTCGCGGCGGGCACGACAGGGTGACCGACTGACCCACCGTCAGCGTGTTGTCGGCGTTGATGATTGCCACCATGTCACGCCCGTCGCTGCTGCCGTGGATGAGCTCGTCATTGCCGAGGAACTCGACGACGTCGACCACGACGGTCACGCTGAGGCCGGGCCCGGTGAGCGGTGCAAGCTCGAGATGCTCCGGCCGGAATCCGACTGCCACCGTGTCGGTGCCGAGGTCGCGCAGCAGCGCCGACTGAGTATCGTCCGGGCGCATCTCCGCCCCTTCGCCGGCAAGACGGACCACGCCACCCTCCTGCGAAACCTTGAGGTCGACGAAGTTCATCGACGGCGAGCCGATGAAGCCCGCGACGAAGCGATTCTGGGGGAGCTCGTACAACTCCTTGGGGCTCCCCGCCTGCTGCAGGACGCCCTCGTTGATGACCGCGATGCGGTCACCCATTGTCATGGCCTCGACCTGGTCGTGGGTGACGTAGATCATCGTGGCCGCGAGGCGCGTGTGCATCCGCGCGATTTCGGCACGCGTCTGGACGCGCAACTTCGCATCCAGGTTCGAGAGCGGCTCGTCCATGAGGAACACGGCCGGCTCGCGAACGATGGCCCGGCCGAGGGCCACGCGCTGGCGTTGCCCTCCGGACAGCTGCCCAGGCTTCCGGTCGAGGAAGCGTTCGAGGTCGAGGATGCGCGCCGCCTCGACCACCGCCTTGTCGATGTCGGCCTTCGGCGTCTTGCGCAGCTGCAGACCGAATGCCATGTTGTCGCGCACGCTCATGTGCGGATAGAGCGCGTAGCTCTGGAAGACCATGGCGATGTCGCGGTCACGGGGCGGCAGGTTGTTGACCACGCGATCGGCGATCCGCACCTCACCGCTGGTGATCTCCTCAAGCCCGGCGATCATGCGCAGCGCCGTTGTCTTGCCACATCCCGACGGTCCGACCAGGCAGACGAACTCGCCGTCATGGATGTCCAGGTTGAGCTTGTCGACCGCGAGCGCCCCACCGTCGTAACGCTTGGTCAGATCGTCGAGGACTACGCCGGCCATGACACGCTCCTCATTTGACCGCCCCGGCGAGCACGCCTCGGACGAAATATCGCTGGAAGGCAAAGAACACGATCAACGGGATAATGATCGAGATCATCGCCCCTGTGGAGATGATCCAGTAGTTGGATGAGAGCGCCCGTGTCTGTCCGTACAGGAACAGCGTCAACGTTTGATGCGTATTGCCCGACAGGAAGATCAGGGCGACGAGCAGGTCGTTCCACACCCAGATGAACTGGAAGATGGCAAGCGAAGCGAGTGCGGGGATCCCGATTGGCATGACCACCTTGCGGAAGAGGGTCCACTCCCCTGCTCCATCGATCCGTCCAGCTTCGAGCAGGTCGTGCGGGATGCCCGAATAGAAATTGCGCATCAGGAAGATCCCGAACGGCAGCCCGAACGCCACGTGAAAGATGATCGCGCCGATCACCGAGCCGAACACCTGCAGGCCGGTCGTAGTGTCGAACACCTTGTAGAGACTGGCGACTGGAATCAATGCCATCTGCAGTGGCAGCACGAGCATCGCAACGATGAGCAGGAAGACCACCGTCCGCCCGCGCCATCTGCCGAACACCAGCGAGTACGCGGTGAGGCTCGAGATCAGCGTGACCAGGATGGTGACCGGCACGGTGATGGCGATGGAGGTGGTCAGCGAGTCGAGCACGCCTCCTGCCCTGAAACCCGCCGAGAACAGTTGCTGGTAGTTGCTGAACGTCAACTGCGCAGGGGCCGTGAACACCGTCCACCACCCGGACTGCTGGAAGGAGCTGTTGGGGCGCAGCGAGATGATCGCGATCCCGATCGTGGGCACGAGCCAGAAAATCGCGATCGCCGCAAGGACGACGTTGATCAGAATGCGCGACGGGCGCACCCGGAAACCCTGCTTCTTCGGTTGAGCAGCCACCGGCATCGATGCGGCCTGCACACTCATCCGCGAATCCTCTTGAGGTTGAACAGCATGGCGGGAATGACCAGGACAAACAGCACCACCGCCAGCGCAGCGGCCAGGCCCTGCCCCGTGGCAGTCGAGAAGTCGTAGTACATGTTGACCGCGAGGGTTGCCGCACCGCTCTGCGATGAAGGCGCGGGCATGTTGAGGATGATGTCGAAGATCTTGAGGACGTTGATCAGCATCGTGACGAAGACCACGACGAGCACCGGCGCCAGCATGGGAACCGTCACCCGGCGCAGCGTCTGCCACTCACTGGCACCATCGATCTGCGCGGCCTCGAGTACCTCGCGATTCAAGGCCGCGAGCCCGGCGCCGATAACCACCATCGCGAAGCCTGCCCAGATCCAGAGGTAGGCGATGATCATCGCGATGTCGACGATCGGCAGGCTGAAGATCGCCTGCAACGTCGGGCTCAGCGAGCTCGTCGGAGTGAGCGACTGCGTGCCGAGGAAGAAGATGCCGTTGAAGCCCGCGCCGAAGTTGTTGGCCGTGATCTGCACACGGTAGTTGCCAGATCCGGGATTGGCGAATGTGAAGGTGCCGTTCTTGGCCGTTGTGGCCGTGGCAACGGAAGAACCGCTCCCGTTCAGCAGCGCGAGCTTCAACCCGGGAATGCCGTCTTCGTCGGGGAACACCTGTCCACGAACCAGTGGATGCGTCGGAGAGAAGTCGCGCCATACCAGCCCCGTGATCGCTCCCGACGACGCTGTGGGTGCGACCGCCGGGACGGCTCCGTTCGCCTGGAGTGTGGTCGGAGCGATGGCGATCATCCCGAGCTGAACAGTGCTTCCCGGGCTCACCGTCGTCTTGCTCTCCAGGGAGCCGGACGGCCCGAGCTGCACCCCCGTAGCAGCGAGGCTGGACACGGTCTGACCGCTGGCCGGGTCGATCGGGTAGAGCCCCGGAGGGTTGATCGCGTTGGCGGTACCCTGGATCGCCGCGTTCACCATCCCCGTATGCGGGTCGATGAAGAAGATCGATGCCCAGGTCAGACCGGCCGCTGTCGCACTGAAGACGAGGGGCATGAAGACGATGGTCTTGAAGGCTGTCGACCAGCGGATCCGCTCGGTGAGCACGGCGAAGACCAGACCGAAGAACGTGACCAGGAACGGAAAGAGCACCACCCACACCACGTTGTTCTTCAGCGCGACGATGATCTCAGTCGTCGAGAAGATCGCCTTGTAGTTGCCGAGGGCGATGAAGTTCTGACCACTGGCGTCGAACAGGCTACGGATCACCGTGGCGATCAGCGGGTACACGACGATCAGAGCCAGCCAGACGGCTCCTGGCGCCAGGAAGAGGAGCGATCCCAGGTGACTGCGGAAACCGCCGCCGCCCGCGTGCTTGCTCGTCGTCGGGAGGATTTCTCCCACGGGCTCAGCCCGAGCGGAGTCAGAGGTCGGAGCAGCAACCGCCACGTTAGGCCCTCACCACAGTGCCGGTGATCCTACGTCCACGGACGGGAGACCGCAACCCGGTGCGTCGCCTCACCCATTGGTATGAGAACGAGCTGATGCAGTTGCGTTTCCCGGACAGGTGGAGTACACCGGTCCATTACGAACTGCCTCGCCAGGGGACGTTCGACGCATGTCCCTGTGAGGAGGATCTATATGACGCAAGTCAGCACGCTGGGCAAGCTGGCGGTGGTGACGGCCGGAGTCCTGGGAATCGCGACCGCTTGCGGTTCGACGTCAAACGCGACATCACCATCTGCGAGTTCCAGCTCATCGAGCGGGAAGATCGGCGGCTCGGTGACGGTCTGGGCCGAATGGACCGCACAGGAGCAGCAGGACTTCCTGGCTGCGCTGGCTCCGTTCACAGCCGAAACCGGTATCACCGTGAACTACCAGGGCAAGGGCAACAACATGGATACTGCCCTGACTGCGGCGGTGTCGGGCGGTTCGCCACCGGATGTGGCGCTCGTTCCGGACCCGGGCACCCTCGACGTGCTCGCCAAGGGTGGTTCGATCAAGGACCTCACAAGCGTCCTGGGCGGTCTGACGTCCAACTTCGGCACAGCCTGGAACACGCTCGCCAGCTACAACGGCAAGCAGTACGGCGTGTGGTTCAAGGGCGCCAACAAGAACACCATCTGGTACAACCCCGCGCTGTTCACCGCGGCAGGCATCTCGTCGCCGCCCACGACGTGGGAACAGCTGCTCACCGACGCGGCACAGCTGAAGGCGGCTGGCACCACGCCGTTCTCGCTCTGCACCGACGTCGGCTGGCCGGTCGCCGACATGTGGCAGAACGTGTATCTCAAGACCGCCGGCGCAGCTGACTACAACAAGCTAGCGACGCACACTCTCAAGTGGAACGATCCGACAGTGACCACAGCGTTCACCACGCTGGGTCAGCTCTTCAGCCAGCCCTCGTATCTGGTCGGTGGCCTCTCGGGGTCGCTTTCCAATGCATATCCCGCATGCGTGGACAAGGTCTTCCCGAAACCACCCACACAGCCGAAGGCCGCCATGGTGTTCGAGGGTGACTTCGTGGTCAGCGAGATCACGGGCAACTCTTCCAACTACGCGCCGGGCACGACCGGCACTGGCAGCGCCGCGTGCACAGCAGACGCCTCGAAGACCCCGTGCTTCGACTTCTTCCCATTCCCGGCGCCGGCAGCAGATAGCGCAAACAACTCCGCGATCCAGGGCGCCGGCGACGTGGCGATGCAGCTGACTGCGACCCCGCAGTCGACAGCCCTTATCAAGTACCTCGCCGGTCCCGAGGGCGGCACAATCTGGGCGCACCTCGGCGGCTTCGCAAGCCCGAACAACCAGGTCAAGTCGAGCGCGTACCCGGATCCCGTGACCCAGGCCGATGCACAGGCGCTGGTCAGCGCGAGCAGCTTCGTCTTCAGCCTCGACGACCTCCAGGGAAGTTGGGAGCCGCATATGTGGGCCGACCTGCTCCAGTTCCTGCAGAACCCAACGTCTTCGAACGTTTCGACGCTCGAGTCGACCATGGACACGCAGGCCACGACCGCTCTCGGTCACTAGTACTCTCATCGCGCACGGCCGGTCCGGCTCCGAACCGGGAGCCGGGCTGGCCGTCGGCGCATTCAAGACGGAGCGATCGAATTCGCCGCCGACGAGCGGCGCGGCAGCATCTTCACCGCGACCGGGACTGGGATGGTCTTGGGGTGAGGTCGCCCTCTCGCGCTAGCCCAGCACCACTGCGGTGACCGCGCCCACCACGAAGATCAGGGCGAGGTAGGCCAGCGAGTAGTGGAACAGCACTGCCGCCGCGTGGGATGAGCCTTTGGCGCGAGCCCAGAGCGCGAGCGCAAGGTAGCAGCCGCCGAGCAAGACGGCGCCGATGCTGTAGCCGATGCCGAGCGTGAGCCCAGGGAGCAGGCTCGCAGTGATCAGCGCGAGCAGGTACAGCAGGATCCGCCGGTGAGTCCGGGCCGTCCCGATGATTCCCGGGAGCATTGGCACGCTCGCGTTGCGGTAGTCGCGCCGTAGGAGCAGTGCGAGCGACCAGAAGTGCGGCGGCGTCCACAGGAATACCAGCGCGAAGAGCACGAATGCAAGCCAGCCGACGGTCCCGGTCACGGCGGCCCACCCGACCAGTGGTGGGAACGCACCGGCGGCTCCGCCGATGACGATGTTGAGCGGCGTTCTGCGCTTGAGCAGCATCGTGTAGATGAAGACGTAGAACAGGCCCCCCGCGAGTGCCAGCGCGGCTGCCAGTGTGTTCACGGCCAGGCTGAAGACGAGGACCGATGCGGCGATCAGCGAGACGCCGAAGGTCAGCGCCTGCCACGGAAGGATCCGGCCGGACGGGAGCGGGCGGCTGCAGGTCCTCGCCATAACCCGGTCGATATCGCGGTCGTACCAGCAATTGATTGCGCCCGAGCCACCCGACGCTAGCGCACCGCCGAGCGCGGCCCAGAAGAGCAGCGCAAGCGAGGGGATGCCACGAGCGGCGATGACCATGGTCGCAACTTCAGTGATGAGCAGCAGCACGATGATCCGGGGCTTGGCCAGGCTGATGTAGTCACGAGCGGTGGCGCGGACCTGCGTCGAGCGTGTGCGAGCAACGCCGGACGCGGCGATGGCATCCGGTGGGCTCAGGACGATGTCTGCGCTGGTCTGCATACCCTCTCCTACGCGCTGCCCGTGTTCGCGGTGCCCAGGAGCTTTGCGATCTCGGCGTTGAAATCAGCGGAGGTCATGGTCCCCAGCGCGCCGAGCACGACATCGCCGACCTTTCCCTTGGCATCGAGGAAGATCAACGCGGGCGCCGACGGGATCCGGTAATCGACCGCAAGGGTTGCGTTGGTGTCGACGATGCTGGGATACGGCACCTTGAGCTCTCTTTCAAACGCCAGGGCGGGAGTGGTCGTATCGCGGAGGTCGATGCCGAGGAACACAACGCCACGTGGCGACCATGTCGCATATGCGGTGTTCAACGCTGGTTGCTCATCATGGCAGGGCCCGCACCACGACGCCCAGAAGATCAGGACAACAGGATGGCCGTGGAATGACGTGATACTCACAACCTTCCCCGTGAGCGTCGGGCCACCCGATGCGGTGACCTGCTGAGGCGCCTTCGCAGGCGACTGGGATGCGCCGCAGCCGGCGACGAGCAACGCGACCGCGCAGCCGAACACGACGCGCCGCTTGCTGTTCACGACTGCACGATCGCGGCGCTCGTCGTTGAGCGGTCGTCGATCTCGAACCACCGGATGCCGAGGTAGAGCAATGCGATGAGGAACGGGGTGCCTCCCGGTACCCACATCACTCCCGCGGCGATCTCCTGGTCCCCCAGCAGGCTCAATCCACCCGTGTGCACCGGGTACGCGTACAGCGGTTGGGTCGCATATCCGATGACGATGGCGAGGCCCCAGCTCACGAACATCCCCACCATGACCACGACCGCGCGTCCGAGCATCGAGAGCCGCCCAGCCGCTTTGACGGGGCTGATCACCTGGTCCCAGAACAGAAGGCCGGCGACGAGAAACGTCAGATGCTCGACATCGTGCACTGACGCAAGCCGGAGCGTGGCGTTGTAGATGCTCGGGAGGTGCCAGACCAGGAGGTCGACGCTGAACGCGAGCACAACAATGGTCGCGGCTTTAGGCCCAGCGTGGAGCACCCGCATCGCGCGTGCCGGCCAGGTTCCCTCGACCGAGATGGGCCTTCCCT
Organism: Candidatus Dormiibacterota bacterium; assembly: GCA_003162415.1. Taxonomy (GTDB): domain Bacteria; phylum Chloroflexota; class Dormibacteria; order Aeolococcales; family Aeolococcaceae; genus Palsa-851. The sequence goes on along the minus strand of PMOL01000006.1, from coordinate 53,703 downwards.
GCGCGGCGAGATAACCGGCCCACGCAGTTCGAAACGGATCGGCAAGCAGGATGAGCGGTGGAGCGACCAGCAGGAGGAGCACATGCTGCACCATGTGGTCCCACTGGAACGTCGTGTCGAAGTACGAGATCGGCGACACGAGGGCGAGCAGGAGCGCCGCGATGCCGAGTGCGAACGCCGTGTCCCCGTTATCCCATGATGCGGCACGGCCGAGCGCCGGCGACGCCGTCCTCCGCCCGCGCCAGTAGAGATAGGCGGCCGTCGCGCATCCCACGATCGGTACTGGTTCGAAACTCCAGTTGAGCAGCGGTGGCCAGAGCATGCCGGCCTATGAGGCGTACTGGATCAGCAGGTATACCGCGATGGAGACGCCGGTAATGTAGGTCCACTGCTCCAGGATGGCCCGGGCATGCGCCGAACCGAGGCGATCGGTGCCGCGCACGTGCCCCATGACCAGGCTGAGCAACCAGGCGCTGACTCCGATGAACTCAGCAAGCAAGACCGCATACCAGAGCGTCGACACGTCGGCGTACGTCCCAGCGCTGTTGAGCGTCCAGTTGAACTGGTACATGAGCAGGATCCTCACGGCGCCCGTGAGCACTGTGGCCAGGAATGCCAACCAGAGCAATCCCGTGACCGCGCTGGATTCGCGTGCGCTGCTGACAGCATTCGAAACCGCTAGGAGAGCGACCACCCCGACGACCGGGAACGCGAGCGCGATCAGCGCGAGCACCTGCGGCGGCGTACCGACGCCACTCGGGTGCCACATGCTCCCGAAGTTGTTGGCTCGCAGATACAGGAATGCGAAGAGCAGGCTCAACTGAAGCGTCGTATTGGCCGCCATCACCAGCCGGGAGCTGAAGATGAGCGTATGCCCGCCACCTTGAGTCTCGTCGATAACGGATAGCCCCGTGGGACTGGCGTCACTCATGCTCAGCTCCACTCAATGCCGGGACGGTGGGTCCGAAGTCCGCGGCGGGCTTCCCAGTGTCGTAATTGTCTGGGAGCGACCACGAAACCGGCATCCGATCAAAGTTGAAGGTGGGCACCGGCGTGGGCACCTGCCATTCGACTCCCAACGATTCCCACGGATTGAAGGCGGCAACCCGCTGCTTGATGACCACCTCCCAGATGAGAATGCCCAGGAAGAGCGCCATCGACAGGCCCAGTCCGTACGCGAATATGGTCGCGCTGTCGTTGAGCGGTTGCAGATATGCTGCGTAGCTGATGACGCGGCGTGTCATGCCCATGATGCCGACCGCGATGAGGGAGATGAACGTCCCATTGAACGTGATGAACACTGCCCAGAACTGGAAGCGCAGCAGCCTGATGTCCATGGTGCGACCCGTCATCTTCGGGAGGTAGTAGACGATCGCGCCCATCAGCGCGAAGACCTCACCACCCATGATCGTGTAGTGGAAGTGAGCCTGGACGAAGTAGCTGGCATGGAGCGTGAAGTCGCTCGGGACGTCAGAGAGGAAGACGCCTGTGAACCCACCGATCAGGAAGTTGAAGAAGAAGGCGAAGATGAACAGCATTGGAGTCGAGAATCGGGTGTGCGCACGCCACAGTGTTCCCAACGCCACCAGGTAGATGATGCCGGTCGGCACCGAGATCATCTCCGTGGAGAACATGTAGAAGGGTCGCAGCGAGGGTGCGATGCCGCTGACAAACAGGTGGTGCTGCCAGACCACGAAGCTCAGCACGCCGACCCCGACCATGCCGCCGATTCCCACGCGACGTCCCCAGAGCGGCTTTCTGGCGAAGGCCGGGAGCATCTCCATGACCAGGCCAAACGCCGGGACCATAAAGATGTAAACCTCAGGGTGGCCGAAGAACCAGAAGAGGTTCTCCCACAGGTAGGGGGAGCCGCCGCCCGCAGGAATGAAGAACGTCGCCTGATAAGTGCGGCTGAACATCTCCATGAGTACCGCGGCGATCAGTGCTGGCGCTGCGAGCGCGCCGAGGAATGACGTAACGAGAACGGACCACACGAAGACCGGCATGCGACTCAACGCCATCCCCGGGGCACGCATGGTCATGATCGTCGCGATCATGTTCATGCCAGCGAGGCCGATCGAGAGGCCGATCAGGGCGAATCCCATGAGGTATGAGTCCATGCCGAGCACGTTCTGATCGGCGAGCGGTGCGTAGCCCGTCCAACCGGTGGTGAAGCCGCCGAGGAAGACGGTGGACAGCAGGATCAACCCGGCCGGAGGCAGGAGCCAGAACGTCATCGCCTCGAGGCGAGGAAACGCCATGTTCCGCGTGCCGATCATGATCGGCAGGAAGTAGTTGGCGAACGGTCCCATGATCGCCGCCGATGCCATGAAGATCATCAGCGTGCTGTGCAAGCCGACCAGGGTCAGGTATGACTGGGCGTTCGCTACCGACGGCACCGGGGTGAGCAGCTCGGTCCGGATGAACATCGCCCCCAGCCCACCGATGAACAGGAACGCGAGGATCATCACGAGGTACTGCATTCCGATCACCTTGTGATCGGTCGTCATACGGAAGTACCGGCCGAGGCCACCGCCCTCACCGTGCAGGTACGCGTTGTCCTCCTCGGTGGGCCTCTTGGCGCCAAGAAGGCGGCCGATCGGGTAGTTCAAGAACCCCATGCCGGTGAGGAACCCGAGCGCGCTCATCGCGTAGCCGAGGAGGATCCCGGGATCAGAGCCAAGCGAGGTCGGTTCGCCGCCGCCTCCATAGAAGTTGGATATGGCACCACTGCCGAGGGCGTATCCGGCGATGAAGCCGATGACGGCGCCGATCAGTCCGAGCAGCAGCCCCCACTCATTGAGCCGTCGTGCCAGGGTCGGCCGTGCCGACATCAGCGGCCGCGCGGTGCTTACAACGTCCACATCAGCTCCCTCGTGTTTGTTGGCGAGTCGAATGCGGTCACGGTGCGTACACCCCGGGCTGCGGTAGGTTCGAACCACTGTACGTGTGGCTGTACGGCGGGAGGTACTTCATGATCGGGGCGTCCAGAGCCGTCTGCTCCTGAATCCAGGCCGAGAAATCCGAGGCGCTGACCACCATCGCGGTGTTGTCGGCCATGTTCCCGTGCCAGAGCCCGCAGAGTTCCGTGCACTGGACGCGGTAGGTTCCGACCTGCGTGGGCGTCGCCGTGATGACGTTGTCGTTGAGGGGAACCGCGTCAGCCTTGACGCCGAGTGCGTAGAAATTGAAGGAGTGGATGACGTCGAGCGACGTGACGTGGAACTGGATCTTCTGGTTGACCGGCAGCACCAGTTGCGCGGTCTCGATGCCGCCATAGGCTGGGTATCGGTACGTGAACCACCACTGCTGGGCGATCACCTGGACCTCGAGCGGTTGATCCGTGGACGTCGGCATCGGCAGCGACGCGGAGGTGGTTGAGATACCGGTCCCCGGCACGTCGATCGCCAGCGCCACGGTGCCGTAGACAGCAATGCTCAACACGACCACGAGCGTGGTAACGATCCAGACGGTCTGCACCCGGGTGTTCCCTCGCAATGCCGAGGCGCTCACCTCGGCGGTCGGTGGAGCAATCTTGTTGACCACGAGGGTGAAAAAGAGCGCCGCGAGCACCGCCGAGAACACCGGCCAAGCCGCCTCAGCCAAGAGCAGGATGGTTAGACTCTCGCTCGACGCTAGGTCCGACGCTTGCCCTGGCGGGATCGGACCAAACGCCAGGGCCACATCGCCGCCCACGGCGGCGACGATCCAGACGATGAGGACGACCCGCGTTGCGGTGGCTCTGTTTCTCATCGGTCAGCCCACCTGGAGCTCGCCGGCCATGTAGCCGAGTGTCTGCATCGGGCCGCCGTTCCCATAGAGTGTGCCGGCCCCGCACGGGACGAAACACTGCCAGCGGAAGAGTCCCTTCTGATCAGGAACAACGAAATCGAACTCGACCACATTCTGCGTCGCACTCCCGGAGATACCCTCGAGAGGAACGCTGACCCCGAGATCGGGAACGGTAAAGGTGTGTGCCGGGGTGGTCGGGTCGAGCGCCTGCATCACCTTGCCGTTGACTGTCATCTCGTTGTTGACCGTGCCTCGGACCAGCGAGAAGTAGGGGTTGCGCAGCCCGGACGGGCTGTCCTGCTGGTCGATGGTAATGTGCACCACCGCTCCGGCCGGGACCTTGAGGTACGTGGTGGGCAGATAGGACACCCACGCCGGATGCGGTCCGTACCCGATAGTGCCGACTGTCGTGAGCGTGAAGTTGACGACCGGTTTTCCCTGGATCGTCGCGGAGGTGGATGTCGCTGTGATCTGTTCGGGCGTCGGATTCAGGAAGCGTGTCACGAAGAACCCGACGAGCACGCCCGCTACGACCACGCCGGCCACGAGGATCCAGATTCTCGATCGCATGTGTGCCTATACCTCTATATGTACGCGGCCATGGCGGAAGCAACACCGTCGAAGCGGACTACCGCGGGGAACGTCGCGTGGAGACGGCCACTGTGCCGAGCCAGCGCGCTCAGCCAGACCCGCGACGCCGAGGAAGCGATGAATCCGGGCACCAGTTCTCCACTCAACAGGCTGCCGGTTCGTACTGACGGCGACATGATCGCGGTGTTATAGGGGTTCCGTCAAGCCCCCTCGTCTGGCGTCCCGCGCTGCGCACAATCGCAAGGGGTTTGCGCGACTGTTTGCGCAGACTTGCGCAGTCGAGGATTGCACGCAGAAACGTAGATCGAGCGCCCGACATCCATCTCTCGCGGTAATGATTCGAGCGGCGGCCGGACGCTGTGCATCGGTTCGTCGCGCCCACCCAGCCCGTGGGCATTCGCGGCGCGGGATCCGCCCAAATGCGCCTAACGGACCCGCGTTCACTCTGTTCTGCATGGCCGTGGGCATGCAGGTTGGATCGGCTGGTTAGCCGGTGACGCGTCCCCTTCCCTTATCGGTCCGCGGGCGGGCCGATGAGCGCGGCGTCCCGTGTCTCAGGTGCGACGAGTGTGTCATCAGGTACAGGCGGCTGCGCAACGTGCTCGGGGGACACAGTGCTGACCGGCTTGCGGGATGCCTTGGCTGCGCTCGACAGACCCACCCAGACGGCGATCAGCACGCCCGCGATCAGCACGATCCCGGCGATGCTGTGCCCGTCGCCCTGATGCTGCACGAACAGAGCAACCGCTAGCAGAGCGACCACCGCGACGACCGCGACCGCGCCGTCGTCGACGAACAGTCCCCAGATCTCCAGGGCGATCGCTCGGATCACTCGCTCCACTCCGCCTCCTGACGACGCCTGACTACGCGGTCGCCGCAGGAACCAGACGAAGGCGAGCGATGCGAGGCCGTAGGCGGCCACGAGGATCAGCAGGCTGAGGTCGTCGCCCCACCAGTGGACGCCGATGCCTTCGCCGCTGAAGAAGGTGCCGAACGAGGTCAGCATGATCCCGACCACGTACTTCATCGCGTTCTCCGGGACTCGCGTCAGCGGACGCCGGAAGGCAATGCCCGCGCCCGCGACGATGACCAGTGCAACGACCGCGCCGATCACGGCCGAGGGGATGTCCTGCAGGCCGCCAAGTGCCACGACGATGAAAACCACCTCGAGACCTTCAAGGAACACCCCGCTCAGGGCAGTGGTCACGCCTGCCCGATCGAGCCCGGACGAGACCGACCCCGATGCCGTGAGCACCTCCTTCGTCTCTTCAAAGATCTTGGCCTCGTCGTGCGACGATTTCAGGCCACTCGAGCGGAGGATGGCCTTGTGGAGCCACTTCAGCCCGAAGAGGAGAAGAAAGACGCCGACCACCGTCCGGGCGGCATCGATCGACACCCTTGAGGTGATCGTGATCCCGAAGACGGCCACCAGGACAGCGAGTGCCACGAAGCCGACTGCCATCCCCACGAATGCGCTCCGCCACCCTTTGAAAAGGCCGACGGCGAGGACGATGGTCAGTGCCTCGACCCACTCGACCCCCGCCGCGAGAGCGGTGGCGAGCAGCACCACGATGCTCATCGGGCCACGCCCGGCTTGCTGAAGCCACGCATGCCGTCTAGCATGCCTCGTCGGTCACGTCCACGGCGACCACCGAGGCGCGCGGTCGAACCCGCGCAGCCCCGGTGGCCGATGACCCGATCCGGCTCAGTTCTGACCGAGGTCGAACGGACGGAGGAAGCGGGTCGGCTGGAACACGATGAAGGCCGCAGGCACGGTGTTGTAGGTGGGGCCGAGCGCGGTTGCCGCAGCCTCCAGATCATCCGCCGCCGTGCTGTCGCCCCACATGCCGGTGTCCACGCGGTGGATCAGCGTCTGGAATGCGGCGATCGTCTCCGCCGGCGTAAAGGTGCAGTGACCGGCGCGACTCACGTATCCCTCGCGGAGATTCTGGGCGTCGCCCGCGTCCTGGGCGACCGCCCGATAGGCCTGCTCCGCCTGGTTGACGACCAGACCGTCGCCGGTCGTGTGGAGGGTGAGCACCGGACGATCGAGATCGCCGTTGAAGGTGATGTACTTGGTCAGGTACTTCACTGCCGTGGGGGCCGCGGCGATCGGCTTCGAGGCCTGGAGGTTCGCGAGATCGGCGCTCAGGCTCAGGCCGGCGGATGAATACAACCCCTGGACCTCCGCGTAATCAGAGGACATCGCGAGCTGCTGCGTGAAGTTGACGCCGGTGGTCCAGGACACGTTGCCGCCCGCCCGCGCCTCCAGCTCGGCCCGGAGAAGATACGCAAATGGACCGTCGACCTGTGTCTGCCAGAGGAACTGATTCGCCTCCTGGGTGACGTAGTCGGTCGGGGCGGGCTCAGGGCTCGCCGGGTTGAACCAGCCCGGAACGTCGCCGAGCGCGCTGGCGAGAGCGATGCGAGCTCTCCCCTGCGGCGTGGCCTGCGCCGCGGCGAACAAGGTCTCGGCGATCCCGAGGTTGGTGGTCGGGTCGGTGATGTTGACCACCTGCAGGCCGGAGGCCGGGCCGAGGAGTTGCTGCACGGCAACCGCCGCATCCAGCGCAACGTTCCACGTGCCCACGCCTCCTCCAACCACGCCGCACATCGGGAGCGCCGCGATGAAGCGATCAGGTGCGACCTGGAGCAGGGCAGCCGTGATCATTCCACCGAGCGAATGGCCCCAGGCGATCGTCCGGGTGGGGGTGCCGACTCGCCGGTCGAAGGTGTTCAACGTCGAGAGCTGATCCGGAATCGCCTGCTGGAGCGCCCAGCCCGTTGTTGCGTAGGACGATCCTGCAAGCGCGTAGCCGTTGCTCAGCAGCCATTGGCCAGTGAGCGGGTCGCCCACGTCGGTCGCCGGGTTCGGGCTCCCGGGCGTGACGTAGCCGTGGCTGTAGAGGACGAGCGTGCCATTCCAGTTGGCTGGAACCTGGATCAGGTAGGTGGCACCGTCGTGCAGCGTCCCCGTGAGTGTCCGAGCGTGCCCTGATGCCAGGACGGTGGGCGCGGCGCCGAATGCCAGAGTTCCCGCTCCGAGTGCGATGGCGCACACGACTGCCAGTCGGCTCCGTCGTGTCGTTTGCCCGCAATGCATGGTGCAACCCCCGTGATCACGCCGACGGCGTCAGGGCGCCGACGCTACTCCGCCAGGACCGCGCGGGTCAAGACGACCGGGTCGACAATGGGCGGCTAACCGGCTCCGAGTTGCACGGGCTGAGCCAGGCGGAGATCGCGGGACGACCTTCCCACCCGCACCAGGTACGAGGCCGGCGGCCAGACCCAGCCGCCCGCGCCTGTATCGAAACGGGCGAACGCGCGAGCCGGGATCACCATCCGTGCTTCCGCCGTCTGACCGGCATCGGCTTCGACGGTGGCGAACGCCGCAAGGACTCGTAGCGGCCGGCTGGGATCATCGTCGGGGGTCTCAAGGTAGACCTGCACGACGTCGCGGCCGGCACGCTGACCGGCGTTGCGCACGGTGACCACCACGGGCAGGTCCTGATCTCGTTGCAGCGCATCGGATTCCAGCACGAGCGAGTCGTAGCTCCATTCGGTGTAGCTGAGGCCATGGCCGAAGCAGAAAAGTGGCTCGCGCTCGCTGCGGTCATAGCCGCGGTAGCCGACCAGCAGGCCCTCCGAGTACGCGATCTCTCCGCCCTTAGGGGTGGCGTCGAGAACCGGTGAATCGGCGGCTCCACGAGGAATCGAGATGGGGAGGCGGCCCCCCGGCTCGACAACGCCGAGCAAGCAGTCGGTCAGTGCCTCGCCGAACGCCTGGCCCGGGAGCCAGACCTGGATAAGCGCTGCGACATCGTCAACCCAGGGCATCAGCACCGGCATCCCCGAATTGACGATGACCACAGTGTTCGGTTGCACCGCGGCAACCCGTCTGACGAGCTCGTCCTGCCGCCCCGGAAGCGACAGGGTGTCCCGGTCGTACCCCTCGCTCTCCGTCCCCTCCGCCGACCCGACCACGACCACCGCGACGTCGGCTTCACGTGCGGAGGCAACCGCCTCGTCGAGCAATTGGCTCTCGTCGAGTCGCGGGGTGACTCCGAGCCGCATCGTGACAAAGCCCGCCTCCGGCCCGCGGACATTGGGCCGGTACGCGGCTCGGATCTCCACCTCCCCACCCGCATTCAGCTCGATGGGCACACGCAGTTCGGGTGGGCGCGATAAGGCCTCGACGACCTCGGTGGGATGGAGGGTCGTTGCCTCCGCGAGCACCGATCCGTCGATGGCGATGCTCAGCACCCCAACGCCGGCGACACCGACGACGTGTGGTCCGTCCACCGACGCCCGATAGCGTGCGCGCATGACCAGCTCCGAGCCTGGCTGATGCACTGCCGAAGGCAGGCCATCCCACCACGTGAGCACGCTCCTCGGGCTCGAATTGTCGTGGCGCAGGGTTCCATCGGCGTCGCGAACCTCGACATGCACGCCGGGCGCTCCGGACACCGGGTCGCGCAGATTGCCATCCCGGGGCTGCGGAATCGTTGCCCACGTCACGCACCCCTGGTGCACGTCCACCGCATCGAACTCACCCAGCGTGAGCAGCGAATCAGCCAGTCCCGGGCGGACAACGGGAAGCACGCGGACGCTACCGCCGCCCTGGGTCTGCGGCTCGATCGCATTGGGACCGATCAGTGCCACTCGCCGCATGTCGGTGGGTTTCAGGGGCAGCAGCCCATCCTGGTTGCGCAGCAGCACGAAAGACCGCGAGGTGACCTCACGCAGGAGCGTTGGATCGATGAACGTTCGACCCGCCGTCATCGGCTCGGAGTGATGCCCGTCGGCGCTGTCCGGCGAATCAATCTGCGACACCCCGTTGAGCGCACCCACGCGGCGGGCGAGGCGCAGCAACCGCGAGACCTTGTCGTCGACGACCACCTCGGGCACCGTGCCCTCGCGCACCGCCGCGACCAGCTGGTCGCCCCACGGTCCCCGAGGTCCGGGCATCACGAGGTCGAGACCCGCCAGTGCGGTCGGACCGGTCGTCCTCGTGGCCGACCAGTCCGAAATGACGACCCCCTGAAACCCCCACTCGTCCTTGAGCAGATCGCGGAGCAGGGTTGGGTTGGCGGTCATGGTGTGTCCGTTGACCGAGTTGTACGCGGCCATCACCATGGCCACGTCGGCCTCGAAGACGCAAGCCTCGAACGGCGCGAGGTATAGCTCTCGCAACACCTGGTCACTGATCCGCGCGTCATAGGTGCGCCGGTCGGTCTCGGAATCATTGGCAACGTAGTGCTTGGCGGTCGCGCCAACCCCCGACTCCTGCACACCGCGCACGTAGGCGACAGCGATGCGTGCGGTGAGGACCGGGTCCTCGGAGAAACACTCGAAGCCGCGCCCACTGAGCGGCGTCCGGACGATGTTGACGGTCGGGGCCAGAAGCACGTCGACCCCGCGGGAGCGCGCCTCCTCGCCGAGCGCCCGCGCCACCTCCAGGACGAGATCCTCATCCCACGTGGCGCCAAGTGCCACCGGACACGGCAGCGAGGAGGAGGGGTTACCCGGGTCGAAGCGGCGTCCACGCACGCCCGACGGGCCGTCGGAGACGATCATCGAGCGCAGTCCGACGGCGTTGATGGCGTAGAGCGACCACGCATCGGCACCGGTCAGCAGGCGCACCTTCTGCTCGAGACTGAGCCGTGCCAACAGGCTGGACTCGTCGCCGCGGGTGCCGGTTGCGGTCGCGTTCATGGCTGGTTGTCCTTTGTTGAAAGCGGATCCCCGCGTCCGGCCGGCGCGGTGCCGGCCGGACGGATCCGCCCATCAGGGTGATGGGTGCGCATCGTTCCTTGTGCGGCTCAGGCCACTGGCTTGAGTTGCATCAGGATGTAGGGCATCTGAGGATCGCTCGGCGACGGATCCATGTACGGCTGCGACTGATCAGGCCATCCGACATATTTGGCGCTGCTGTACACGTTCCAGTCCGCTCCATAGAGTAGTGGGGCCTCGGGCACGTCCGTTGACATGATCTTCTCGAGCTGCTGGACCGCGGGATAGAGCGTCGCGGTATCGGAGGGATCGGTGCCCGCGTAGGTCTGAAGGGCTGACGCGGCGCTCGCGTTCGAATACCCCTCGTCATGCGCCGCGGTGGTCGAGCTGGAGCCGTCGAGCCAGTCCTCGTACTGCGTATACGGGATCTGGCCACCCTGACCCCAGTGGATCGCCGTCTGCCACGCCGAAGCGGTGCCGGTGATATTGGCGTTCCAGTCCGAGTACCCCTGCGCCGGCTTGGTGGTCACATCCATGCCGAGCGCCTGGAGTTCCTGTGAGATGAGCGAAGCATCCTCCCAGTAGTCGGAGAATGGAACGGGGTCGTACACCGAGAACTTGATGATCTCGCCGCCCTTGGTCCAGCAGTTTGCAACGTTCGTGCCGTCGCAGTTCCCGCTCGACTTGTAGGTGCCGCTCCCGCTGTTGTAGCTGGAACTAGCAGGCGCCTTCCACCCTCCGGCAGTGAGGATGTCGTAGACGTCGTCACCAGCCGGCAGCTTGTCTGTCTTGGCCGTCGCAGCATCGGGGACATTACCGGTGGTCGACAGATCATTGGTGAGACTGCCGTCTGAGGGAAGGAACGCCTTCTGGGCGGGCAGGATCAGTCCACCCGAGGAGGTCGCCGGCACTTCGTAGCCCGACTCTCCCAGCAGCGCGAGTGCATTGCGATCGATGCCGTAGCTAACCGCCTTGCGCACGGCCACGTCGCCGATCCCGGTCGCGCCGCCATTGCCCGGGCTCAGGTTGAACCGGAGCGCAACGGTACTGCCGGATGCGAACCAGGCATGGTTGGTTTGAGGGTTCAGGTTCACGAAGCTCGCGTAAATATTCGGGATGTCGTTACCGGCCCAGTCCAGCTGGTCGCTCACCAGCGCATCGCTGGCCGCCGCATTGGTGGCGACCGACGGCACCTCGACCTCGGACTCCGGTGGTGTGCCGCCCCAGTAGTGGGGATTGGGCTTGAACTTGATCAGTGAGGTGGAGTAGCTGTCCAGCTCGAAGGGTCCAGTCCCGACCGGATGGGTGATCTGCAGGGTGGGGTTCTGGGCTATCTGGGTCGCCACCGATGCCTGCATGACGTAAGTCGTCCCCAGGATTGCCCAAAGGCCGGTGAACTGCGGCGTGCTGAAATGCAGGGTCACCGTGTTACCCGAGATCGTCGGCGCCGATGCCTGCGGCGCGACCCCGGGAATGTCAGCCTTCGGGTTGTTCATCGCCGTGAATGTGGCGGCGACGTCCTTGGGGCCGAAGGCCGAGCCGTCGCTGAATTTCACTCCGGTTCGCACGGTGATCTGCAGATCCTTGCCGCCATTCTGGAAGGTGTACGCCGTCGCCAACCAGTAGTGCGTGCCCGCGGCAGTCGGATCGAGTTGATCGAACTCGACCAGCGGCTCGTACACGATACTTTTCATGCCGACACTGGAAGCGACCGAGTTGGGATCATACGGGTTGAAGTCGTCCGAGAAGGTGACCCCGGTGGTCGGTTCGTAGATGAGCGGCTTGCCCGCAGTTGCATGCGAGGTTGGCCCGGCGCTCGAGCACGCCGCGACCACGATGGTCGTGACGCCGAGAACTCCGATGAATGCTCTCCGGCTCATGTTGTGATTCCTCCATTCTTCTTGTGATTTCCGTGAAGCACTGCGCTGATTGGCAGCGCGGGTGCGCCTTCGCTGAAATGAGGGAGTGCGTTAGGGAGGGCGTTGCACCTCGGCTTCACGTTGAGGGCTGGGCGAGGTTGCGGGTCCCATGCCGGCACCGTCGAGGACGCGCTCGCCGGAATCGACATGCAGCCAGCAGGCGGCGGTGTGGTCGGGCGCGACAGTCACAGTTGGTGGTGCCATTCGTTTGCATATCTCCATGACGTGCGGGCAGCGGGGGTGAAAGCGGCATCCAGGCGGCGGAGCAAGCAGGCTCGGCGGTGCTCCTCGAGCGGCCAGCGCCGGCCGCTCGAGCCGTTCCGGATCGGGAGCGGCTGACAGCAAGAGTTGTGTGTACGGGTGCGCCGGGGAGTCGGTGAGCCCGACACTCGGTGCCGCCTCGACCAGCTGGCCGGCGTACATGACCACGATGGTGTCGGCCATGTATCGCGCCGAGGCGATGTCGTGGGTGACGTAGAGGATTGCGAGCCGCTCACGGTCGCGAAGATCGGCGAGCAGGTTGAGCACTCCGAGGCGGATCGACACGTCGAGCATCGACACCGGCTCATCGGCCAGCAAAACGCGGGGCCGCACCGCAAGCGCTCGGGCGATCGCGACTCGCTGCCGCTGGCCACCTGAAAGTTCGTGGGGAAACTTGTCGGCGAACCTCGCGGGCGGGTCGAGCGCGACCCGGTGCAGCAGCTGCATCACCGCCTCGTCGACATCACCGTCGGCGGTGTGATGAATCTGTAGCGGACGGGCCAGATGATGCCGAACGCGGTGCACGGGATTGAGCGATGAGAATGGGTCCTGGAACACCATCTGCACCTGAGCCGCGAACCTTCGAGAGCGTGCTCCGGCGACCACGTGACCGTCGAGCAGTACCTCGCCCGTATCTGGTTTCACGATCCTGGCGAGCAACCGAGCGACGGTCGTCTTCCCGGATCCGCTCTCACCCACGACGGCACTCACCGCCCCTGCCATGAGCTGCACTGAAACCTGATCCACAGCATGGAGACGCGAGCGCCGCGCCAGGAGCCCGCTACCGCGCTTGACCCGGAAAGACTTGGTGAGGTCACGCCCCTCGAGCACGGGCGTTTCGATCGCGCCCTTCGGAACAACGGCGAGCGTGGTCATACAGCTCTCTCCGCGCTCGTATCGCTGACCGCTGCAGTGCGGGGCTGCGCCACCGCGGGATCCGGACGCATCAGTTCAGGTGGAGCTGTTGCGTTGTCTCGATGGAGCCAGCACGCAACCTCCCGATGCGATCCTGTCAACGGCTCGAGTTTTGGCACATCCTGGCGGCATCGGGGAATCGCCCACTGGCAGCGCGGATGGAACGCGCATCCTGGCGGGAGGTCCCTCAGGTCGGGCGGCGAACCCGGAATACCGTCCATTCGGTGGCGCTCCCCGTGCATCGGCGGGAAGCAGTGGAGCAGGCCGTACGTGTATGGGAGACGGGGCGACCGAAACAGCGACGCCGCCGGCGCCCGCTCCATCAGCCGGCCGGCATACATCACCGCGATGTCGTCAGCAAACTCGACGAGCAGCGAGAGGTCGTGCGTGATGAAGAGGGCGGCGAAACCCAGCCGGTCGCGCAATCCCATCAACTCCTCGAGGATCTCGCGCTGGGTCACCACGTCGAGAGCAGTCGTGGGCTCGTCGAGGATCATGACCTGGGGATCCAGCGCGAGCGCCATTGCGATCATCGCCCGCTGGCGCATGCCACCTGACATCTCGTGGGGATAGCTGCGCAGCCGGTCCGGGGTCATTCCAACCAGCTCAAGCAGATCCCCGGCCCGGTCTCGCCTCGAGGCTCGGCCAAGCCCGGGACGGTGGGTGGCCAGCAGCTCGTCAAACTGCGCGCCGATCGTGCTCACCGGGTTGAGAGCGTTCAACGCACTCTGCAGAACGATCGCGATCTCCGACCATCGGATGGCTCGGAGCTCCTGCTCACCTGCCGCCAGCAGATCCAGGGTTGTCGCCGGCTCGCCATCCGACGCGGGCCTGGGATGGAAGAGCACTTCGCCGCCGGTGATGACCCCCGGCGAGCGGAGCAGACGGATCGCGGCCATCGCTAGCGTCGATTTGCCGCTGCCGCTCTCTCCGGCGAGACCGAGGACGCGGCCGCGTCCGAGCGTGAGATCGCAATCGGCCACCGCGTGCGCTGCGTCGTCGCCGAAGCCGTAGTCGACGCACAGCCCTCGGATCTCGAGCACCGGATCCACACCCCGATCGGGAGCGGCCCCAGGCGCAGCCAGGCTTCCCGGGCTTGTCATGGCGCTCGCGCCTGGGAGGCTCATGGCGTCCTCGACTCGGCGCTGGTGACGTTAATCACGTTCCGGCGTACCACGGGCGTGAGGCCAAGCTTTGGCCGGCGGCTGATGCCCAGCCTGCGCGCAGCCTTCCGAGACAGTCCGGCGACCCGAAGCCGGGGATTGACGAATTCGTCGATGCCGAAGTTGAGCAAGGCCAAGCCGGTGCCGAGCAGGGCAATACACAGGCCCGGAGGCGCCCACCACCACCACCACCCACCGCGCACCGCGTCGTTCGCAAATGTTTCCCGGAGCATGTACCCCCAGTTCCAGAGACCTGGTGGCGACGATGTCGGTGACCCGGCGAGGCCGAGGAACGAGATGGCAACGTAGGCGCCGATTGCGTACAGCGTCGTGAAGAGAAACGACGCGGCCACGATTGGGATGAGGTTCGGCAGGATCTCGACGATGATGATGCGAACCCTCCCCTCGCCCGAAACGCGTGCGGCCTCCACGAAATCCCGATTCCGCAACGAGAGGGTCTGCGCCCTCAGCACCCGTGAGCTGTACGCCCAGGCGGTGATGGCGATGATGAGGCTCACCAGGAAGATGCTGGTGCCCGCCGCTGGTACGTAGTCGGCCAGCACGATGAGCAGGGGAAGGCCGGGGATGGCGAGAAAGACATTGCCCACCAATGAGAGACCCTCGTCGGCGCCGCCGCCGAGGTAGCCGGCGGTGACACCGACGATGATCGAGAGCGCCGTGGAGATCGCGGCGGCAAGCAGTCCAACCGCGACCGTGGCCTGGGTTGACACCAGGAGCTGCGACCAGACGTCCTGTGCAAAGACGGTGGTGCCCAGCCAATGGGCGCCCGATGGCGGCAGCGGGAGTGGGTAGTAGTCAGCCTTGATATGCGTCCCCGGACCTGTGCCCGCGACCAAGACGTGCTGCACCCAGCTTTCGTTCGTGAGATTTGGGGAGTACGGCGCGATCCAGGCACCGATCACGGCGACCACCGCGAACACCACGAGGATGACGAGACCGGCAATCACCTTGGGCGAGCGCGGCAAGCGCAATGCTCGGGGGGTCCCCGCTGCCGCGCCGGCGGGCGGATTTGGCTCGCTGAGAATGGTCGTGTTGAGTGCCATCGGTCAGGCCTCCTGCCGAGCCCGCGGGTCGATCAGTACGTAGACCACATCCGCGAGCAGGTTTGCGGCGAGGACGACGAGCGTGATCACGACGAAGATTCCCTGGACCAGCGTGTAGTCCAGTGCCCCGAGTGCGCCGTAGAGGTGATAGCCAATCCCCGGGTAGTTGAAGACAATTTCGACTAAAATCTGCCCGGCGACGACGATGCTGATCGCCACCGAGAAGTTCGACACGCATGGCAACAGCGCATTTCGCGCCGCATACCAGACGACCTTTCCGGTGCGCAAGCCTTTGGCTCGTGCGACCAGGACGAAGTCCTCATCCATGGTGGTGACCATCTGGTTGCGCATTGACAGGATGAATCCGCCCATCGATGCGAGGATCACGGTCAAAGCCGGCAGCACGGCGTGCCCGAGGATGCTGGCGATGTACGGCAGGTTCATGCCCGGGTCGACGCCGTAGATGTCGAACCCATACAGGCTCGGGAACCACTTGAGCAAGCTTCCGGTCTCCCCGAAAATCAGCACCAGGACCAAAGCGAGAAAGAAGTACGGAATCGCTTGAAAGAAGGTCGCGGCGGGCATCAACCAGTCCAGCCAGGACCCGCGCCGCCAGGCCATGACGACACCGATCAGCGTGCCGACGACAAAGCTCATGATGGTTGCAACGCCAAGCAGCCCCAGCGTCCATGGCAGATACGAGACGATCAGGCTCGTCACTTGCGCGTTCTCCGACCACGAGAAGCCGAGGTTCCCGTGCACGAGGTTCCCCAGGTACTGCACGTACTGCACCCAGAGGCTGGTGTGGACATTGAAGCCCAGTTGCTCCTCGATGGCCTTGACGCAGAAGGAATTGCAAATGCCGGACGACTGAGCGCGTGCGATGGCGCCGGCGACCGGGTTGCCGGGGACCGCCCTCGGGAGCAGGAAGCTGACCGTGATCGCAACCCAGGCAGCGAGGAGGTACACGCCCAGACGACGGAGTAACGCCCGCATGGCTAGCCGCCGACCCCAAGCGAGGGCGTGACCGGCGAGGCCGGTGCGCAACCGCAGCTCTCGCGGAGCATGAGTCGAACCGGCAGGACGATGTTGGATTCGCCGCCCTGCCCGCTGATCCTCGAGTAGAGGACCTCGAAGGCGGTGGCGCCCATCTGCTCGATGGGCTGCCGGATGGTCGTGAGCGACGGATGGAGATGACGGGCGACCGGCACGTCGTCAAAGCCGGTGACGGCGACATCGTCGGGCACCCTCAAGCCCTGTCGGGCGAGGGCGTGAATCACCCCGAGTGCGGTCTGATCGTTCGCGCACACGATCGCGCGGGGCAGGGCGCCACCCCGGGCGAGCAGGGAGGCGATCACCTGGGCCCCACCCGAGGCGCTGTAGTTCCCCTGCCAATCCGGTCCGGTCTGGATCTGGGCGCCCACGGCTGTGGCAGCCGCTTCGAACACCCGGGCCCGGGCTCGGTTGTCCGGGCTGTCGGCGTGCCCGGAAAGATAGGCGAGGTGACGATAGCCATGGTCACCGGCGAGGTGGTTGACCAGGGCTCGCATGCCGGAGTCGTTGTCGCAGCCGACGTTTACCGAGGCGCGGGTCGGGCTGCCCGCCAGGGTGACGATCGGGATCATCTCCGCCAGGCGAGCGATGCCGACCGCTGACAGCATCCGGTCGTGGAGGATGATGCCGTCCGATTTGCCGGCGACGCCGGCGATCCGAGTGGACGCATGCGAGTCGTGGACTCCGACCGAGCTCACCAGGACGTCGTAGCTCCGCCGCTGAGCGGCAACCTCAACGCCGCGGTTGATGCCATCGATGAAGAGCAGGCTTTCGTCCTCATCCTCGAAGGTCGCCTCCCCGCCGCGGCGGAAGACGACCCCCACCACCTCCTTGAGACCGTTGGAGAGTGCCCGGGCCGACGCGTCTGGAACAAAGCTGAGCTCCCCCACCGCTCGCATCACGCGCTCCCGTGTCTCCGGGCGAGGCGTCCCCTGGCCGTTGAGGACCCGCGACACCGACGCGATCGAGACGCCGGCCAGACGGGCGACGTCGTAGATCGTCAGCGTTCCCTTCGACCGCTTTGCTTCCGTCATGAGGGCTGGCGCCTCCAGTGCCTGGGACGTCGAGTTTCCCTGTAAGCGCTTACGAGTAAGCGCTTACAGACTGGGCGGGATGATAGCCCTCCCCGCCTCGCTCTGCAAGGGGGTTTCCCAAGATGAGACCCGACCAGCGAAAATCGAGCGGTGACTGAGCCAACCGACTACCACCCTGCCGACGACCGTTATTCAGCAATGAGCTACCGCCGCTGCGGGCGCAGCGGCATCCTCCTCCCCGCCATGTCGCTGGGCCTGTGGCACAACTTCGGCGACGATCGCTCTGTCGACCGCCAGCGCGCCATCCTCCGTCGTGCGTTCGACCTTGGCGTCACCCACTTCGACCTGGCCAACAACTACGGTCCGCCGTATGGGAGCGCCGAAGCCAATTTCGGCCGGATCCTGCGCAGCGACTTTCGCGGGTACCGCGATCAGCTGGTCATATCGACGAAAGCCGGGTGGGATATGTGGCCCGGTCCGTATGGCGACCTTGGCTCTCGCAAGTACCTTCTGGCCAGCCTCGACCAGAGCCTGCAACGCCTCGGCGTCGACTACGTCGACATCTTCTATCACCATCGTTTCGACCCCAACACCCCCCTCGAGGAAACGCTCGGTGCCCTGCACTCCGCAGTTCAGCAGGGCAAGGCGCTCTACGTTGGAATCTCTTCCTATTCGGACAAGCGAACCGCTGAAGCGATCGCGATCCTGCGAAGCCTCGGCACTCCTCTCCTCATCCACCAGCCGTCGTACTCGATGCTCAACCGCTGGATCGAGCACGGTCTCCTCGACGTGCTCGGCACCGAGGGAGTGGGCTGCATCGCGTTCTCGCCCTTGGCGCAGGGGGTCCTGACCGACCGGTACCTCCACGGCATCCCCGAGGACTCACGCGCTCGCGAGAACTCGTCACTCAGCGAGAACATGCTCAGCGACGACATCCTGGCTCACGTGAGGGCACTCAGCTCCATCGCGGAACGGCGCGGCCAGAGCCTCGCTCAGATGGCCCTCGCCTGGGCGTTACGGGACCCGCGGGTCACGTCTGTGGTCATCGGCGCATCCAGCGTCGACCAGCTCGAACAGAACGTCAAAGCCCTCGACCATCCTGAGTTCTCCGCGGACGAGCTCGCGGAGATCGATCAATACGCGGTCGAGAGCGGCATCGACCTGTGGCGAGGACCGGCGACCTCGTAACTGACACGCAGGTCCGCGGCACCGCATGGGTCAGAGGAGCGTTTCCTCCTGCTCCACTCGCCTGCTTCTGCGGCGCTCCTGTCCGGCTTTGTTGTCAGATGCGGGGTGCTCGACAATTGCGATCACGCGGGTCGCCATGAAACGGCCCACACGCACCGGGTTCCCACTGCGAGTGAGTTCGGCCACCTCGACGATGCCGCGTGCAGTGGTCACCTCGACGCGCCTGCCGGCACGTGTCGCCGAGACCTCGAACGTTCTCGCGCTGCCGGTCCCCGCATCGACGATGACCTCAACCATGTCTCCGATCACCGGTCGACTCTAACCATCTGACAGGACGCCCTTCATGGTGCCGGCGAAACGGCAGCCAGCTCAGGGTCACGCCCGATCACCCCAACCGACCCGTCCTCCATGCAGGTGATCATGCGTCTACCGCGGCGCCCCCTGCAGCCTCTGCGCCGGTCGATCTCGTCACACCCAGCCAGCCGATGTGGTGATGTCGTGGGCCACGATGCGGCGAGGTAACGAGTGAACCGACACCGCGTCGTCACCGGCCGTCTGCATCGCAGCATGCACATCGTTAGCAGTGCACTTGCGGCGCCATCCCGGGGATAGGAAAGATATGCAGGAGTTATCGGTTCGTGGCCTCGACCAGAGGCATGAGCGCCCGCCGCGGGCGTCGAGCCGGACCCACCGTCGCAAACCACTCGATCTCACCTTCGCCCGACGGCTCCATGCGTACGAGGGCGAGATCGCCGAGCGAGAAACCCGTGCGGCCGCCGAGGCGCAGGATCTGCGGTTTCTCAGCGCGCGGCTGACGCGGGTCCGGATGGCGTTCGAGTATCGCCGCCTGGTCGCGGTGTATCAGCCGATCGTGGATCTCCGCACCGGTGCAACCCGCGGATACGAGGCACTGTCCCGCTTCCAGCTCGACCCACTCCGGCCACCGGATCAGTGGTTTGCGGAAGCCGACGCCGCCGGCCTTGGACCTGAGCTGGAGATGCACGCGATTCGCTCTGCGATCAAGAGCCGGCATCGTCTGCCCACGGGCACGTATCTGTCAGTCAACGTCTCGCCGAAAACACTGCTCAGTCAAGGTTTCGCCGCGCTTCTCCAGAGCCTGGACGGCGAGCCCCTGGTAGTCGAGGTCACCGAGCACTCCGCCGTCGAGGATTACGACGAGCTCAAGCGTGCCATCGACCAGTTTCGCGCGCGCGGCGTCCGGCTGGCGATCGATGACCTGGGGACCGGGTTCGCCAGCTTCATGCACATCGTCAAGCTGCTGCCCGAGTTCATGAAGCTCGACCTGTCGCTGACCCGCGATATCGAGGCTGACGCGGTCAAGCAGGCGCTCACAGCGGCGCTGGTCGGGTTCGCCTCGCAGATCGGTGCTCATCTGATCGCCGAAGGAGTCGAGACTGTCGAGGAGATGCAGACGCTGAAATCCCTGGGCGTCGAATGCGCGCAGGGCTACTACCTGGGAGCGCCGGCCCCGCCTCCGGTCTAACGGGGACTGGAGTCCTCAGTCCGTCTCCGCGGTCACCAACGGTCTGAGTGAGTCAAGGGCCTCCTCGACGCCGGGCGACATCGCCCTGGCGGCTCGGCGCCTGTTGAGCTTCCTCATCGCAACGACGCCGATCACGGCGGCGACGAGGCATGACAATCCGCCGACCGCCAGACCACTCCGCGCACCTGCCACCTCCACCACCCAGCCCACGAGTGGACCACCGATCGGTGTCGAACCCATGAATCCGACAGCCCAGAGTGACATCACGCGACCGCGCATCGACGGGGTTGCCTCGAGTTGGAGCGTCGCATTGCCGGTGGACATGAAGCAGATCGCTGCAAATCCCGTCACCGCCATCGCGACGAAGCCGATCGCCAGCGTCGGCGCGAGCGCGACGCAGAGCATCGCAAGGCCGAAACCGGCGGCGGCGAACGTCATGGTGCGAAGCCCGGTCCGACCCCGCGTTGCGGTGAACAGCCCGCCGAAGACGGCGCCGAACCCCATGGCGGCGGTGAGAAATCCATACGTCGCCGCATTGCCACCAAAGGTCTGCTTTGCCACCACGGGCAACGTCACCTGGAATTCGTAGGCCAGCGTGCCGACGATCCCCGCCATGACGAGCGGCACCCAGAGCAGCGGCTCTCCCGCGACGTAGCGAAGGCCCTCGCGCAGCTGGCCCTTTGCGCGCTGAGCGGGCGGGCTCGGCTTGAGAGCCTTCGGATCCATCGACGTGAGCGAGTAGACGACCGCAACAAAGCTCACGGCGTTGATGAGGAAACACACGCCGACGCCCACCGTCGCGATGAGCAGCCCGGCCACCGCCGGACCGACGGCTCGCGCTGCGTTTACCATCGTGGAATTGAGGCTGACCGCGTTGCGGACATGAGCGGGACCGACCATCTCGAGCATGAACGCCTGGCGTGCAGGGTTCTCGAAGCAGTTGTTGAGGCCGAGCACCATCGCAAGCACGCAGATCTCCCAGAACATCACGCTGTGCGTGACAACGAGGATCCCGAGCACAAGCGCCTGGACTCCCATGAGCGACTGCAGGACGATCAGGAAGCGACGCTTGTCGACTCGATCCGCGATGACCCCGCCATATGGCGCGAGGAGTAGTACGGGAAGCGTCTGCAGTGCCAGCACGAATCCGATCGCGGTGGGCGAATGGGTGACCGTGAACACCAGCCAGGACTGAGCGACGGACTGCATCCATGTCCCGACGAGTGACGTGCTCTGCCCAAAGAAGAACCGCCGGAAGTTTGGTATTGCGAGTGCGGAGAATGTTCGGCGACTGATCGCCATCAGGCCGGTCATCGAGTCGGCGGTCGCTCGTCGCTCGCGGCCCATCCAGAACGGAGTCGCTCCGCCAGGTCCTCCAGGATGGGAAGCGCGAGTGCGAGGGTGGCACGGTCACTCGCATCGAGATCCCGGAGCCGTCGGGACAGCGCATCGTTCCGTTCCGAGCGGATCCGATCGAGCAGCCGGCTCCCTTTGGGCGTCGCGGTCACGCGACAGACGCGCTTATCGACCCCGTCGCGGATGCGACGCACAAGACCGGCCGATTCCAGTTTCGGAATGAGGCGCGAGAGCATCGTCGGGTTGAGGCCGGCGAAGTTCGCAAGATCAGAAAGGCGAATCGGTCCCTGTCGTTCCGCGGCAACGAGGATGTCGACCTCGGTCGTTGTCAGGGTCCCGGCCGCAGCAGTCGGCCGGAGCCGGCGCGACACACGGTTCACCGCGCTCCGCAGCAGCGCAGCGTTCAGGTCGTCTCCCGACTCCACGTTCGGGCGTTTGTCGATGCTCAGTCTCGGGCCATCCAACGTTAGTTGATTGCTGGCAAGTATATAACCTTCAACCCAGGGCCACGCCCGTCCACGATGACGGCGCGCTCGGCAGACGCATGCCTCGTCTCACGGACCGGATGCGGATTGCAATCGTCGGATGCCTGCAGTACCCGGTGACCAGCGAGCCGGCGGGCTCGGGCGCCGCGGCAGCGACCCGCGGCCGTGGTGGAACACCTGTCGCGGGTCGCCGGAAGAATCATCGCTGGCCGAGGTGAGCCACGACGGTACGGTCGCGAACCGACCGGGATGAGGCTATAACACTGGGTCCATGAGCCTCCTTCCCGAGCTCCGGCAGACGCTCCTTCCGGCTCGCGACTCGAAGCATGGCCCGCTCCCGCCATTGCTGGTCGCGCTGACCTTTGTCACCGGGCTCGTGGATGCCTTCAGCTACCTCCTTCTCGGACACGTCTTCGTCGCCAACATGACCGGGAACGTGGTGCTGCTGGGATTTGCGTTGGTGGCGGCGCCCGGCTTCTCCGTCGCCGCGTCGGTGGTGTCCATGGCGTCGTTCGGTTTCGGTGCGGTGGTCGGAGGGCGAATAGGCGCCTCGTTCGCCCAGCACCGTGCCACCTGTTGACGACCGCGGCGGCGCTCCAGGGAGCCTTTCTCGTCGCCGCGCTGATTCTCACACTCCTGGCCGGCACTCCAATCCCCGATGGATATCGGTATCCGCTGATCGCCGTTCTCGCGATCGCGATGGGGATTCAGAACGCCGCAACCCGGAAGCTTGCGGTGCCCGATCTGACCACGACCGTGCTCACCCTGACGCTCACGGGCATCGCCGCAGACAGCAAGATCGCCGGTGGGCCGGGATCCAAGGCTGGACGGCGCCTGGTTGCGGTCGCTGCGATGCTGTGCGGTGCAGTAGTCGGGGCCGCACTGGTCCTCTACGTGCGCTCCGTCTATCCGCTGATCATCGCTGTGGTAGTGCTTGCGGTGGTGGCGACGGCGAGCCGCGCACTCGGAAGGGCGGGATCACGGTGGCTTCGCGTCGACGGTTGACGGCGCTCGAGCGGAAACTCGGGTGATGGCCGTGATGTCGAGATCCGCGGAATCCCCCACCGCCTCTCCGTAGAGCTCACGCGTCTCACGAACGAGCGGCGTACTGGCGCCTTGCTCATCGAAGGCACGGAGGGCGAGATCAAGGTCCTTGAAGATGTCGCGTACGGCGAACATCGTCGGCGTGTGCTGGTCATGAAGGAACCCGCGCTCACGGACCGCGAGTCCCGGCGCGAAACGGACCAGGATCGAGAACACCTGGGCGCGGTCGAGCCCGACGGCTGTCCCTGCGGCAAGTAACTCGGCTGCGGCGGCGCTGGTGATACCCAGCATGCTGTTGGCCACCAGCTTCAACCGCTGAGCACTGGCGCGGTCACCGACGTACAGAACGTCGCCCAGGTGTTCCAGCACCGGACGCGCCCGCTCGGCATCGGCTCGATCTCCGCCGGCAAGGATGAGCAGCTTTCCGCTCTCGATCGCCGGCACGCTGCCCACCACCGGAGCGGCGAGAAACCGTACGCCGTTTGCCTGCGCCTCGCGGCCAATCTCCTCGGCGATATCCGGGCCGGCCGTGCTGGTGTCGACGACCAGCCTGCCGGCGGCGGCACGCAGCACTCCGTCCTCGCCGAGGTAGACATCGCGAACAGCGGCGTCGTTGGTCAGACTGCTGATGACCACGTCTGCCTCGTGCACGGCCTCGGCCGGCGTCGCCGCCAGGCGACCGATGTGCAATTCCTCGGCCCTGGCGGCCGAACGGTTCCACAGCGTGATGTCGAAGCCGGCCCTCGCGAGGCGCCGCGCCATCGCACCGCCCATCTTTCCGGTCCCAAGAATCGCAACCTTGGTCATCGCAGCGCTCCCGATCGCGATCCGGCGATCTGCACAGCGTTATTCGCGTTCCCGGCGCCGATGATCCCTGCTTTCATCGTCATTCCTCCGCACACCTTGCCGTGTCCAAGCTTAGCCAGGTGTTCCGGCCGGTCGCAGGTGGAGCACGAACCGGCTGCCACGCGCGCCCGGGCGATCGTCGAGCGTGAGATCGCCGCCCATCTCGCGGGCCAGCGTTCGACTGATAAAGAGGCCCAGTCCACTCCCGACTTCTGTCGACTCATCGTCACGAGAGAAGGGTTCGAAGAGGTGCACGCGGCGCTCTTCCGGAATGCCGGCGCCCGAGTCCTCGACAGCGACCTGAAGACCGCCCACGTCCTCGACGCGCAGCACCACCCGGCGCGCGTCGCCCGAGTACACGAGCGCGTTATTGATCAAGTTGTCCAGAATGCGCAGCGTCCGATCCTGGTCACCCTGAGCAACCGCCGACCCGATGCGGTCCGGATCGACGACAACACTGCCGTGGAGCAGACGGGCGCGCGGCTGCGCTCGTTTGGCTGCCGTCCGGGCGACCTCTGTGAGATTGATGTGGTCGTCGCGCATGTGAATGGACGCGGTGCTATCGATGCGACGGAGCGCCAGAATGGCGTCGACGAGGACCCGAGCCTCCTCCAGTTTCAAGCTGAGCACCTCGAGCGGCGCGCCCCACTCTTCAGGTGCCGATCCGAAGCTACCGTCCTTCAGCATCGAGAGATATCCACTCGCGACACCGAGTGGCGCTCGAAGATCGTGGACGATCTCCACTACCTCGTCCGGCAACGATCGCACGACGTCAGCCAACCCGTGCACCTCTCCAGAGAGTCGAATTCGCCTCGCGGGTCACTGACGGCACGGTCGCGCACCTCAAAACGTTATATCAGGGCTATACATAAGTTGTACCGCACCGTACTGAAATCGGCAAGCGCCGTGCTCGGGTTCGTAAGCGCGGAACGCGTTGACGCCGACTGCGGCGTGCTCTGACTGAGCCGCACGTTCGGCGCGGCCTTACACGCTCGCCAGTGGTCTCAGCCGGACGCTATCTCCGCTGCGACGATGAGATCGTCTGAGCGCCCTCCTCGAGGCGGGACCATTGAGCGGTGGGACGTCCGTCGGTACGGAACTGGTCGCCGTTCGTTGCGAAGGCTGGGGCCAACCGTCTGGGGAGTCCTCCCAGCTCTCTTGACGCCCGTATACCGTCATATCGAGGAGCCCGTAGGTCGGTGCCATTTTCTCGGCGGCGCGGCCGGAGGTCCAGTAGGTCTCAAACACGCGGTCACCGTCGCGAAGGTGGCACACCTGCATCCCAAACCAACGTCCCGCGAGGAGGCCTCCGCTGACGGCTGTGCCGAATACCAGGGACGTCCCAACCCCTTCTGTATGACGGCGCTGGAGTCTCCGCTCGCATGGACCACCGCGACCCTCGGATTGCGCCGTCAGTCCGGGATGCAGCAGAGCTTACTGCTGGATGCCGCGTTGACCAACGGCAAGTAGACGTCGGGCATTCACCGATAGAGCGATAAACGCCGGCACTGCGCTCAGCGTTCTCATGATCAACTGTCCTGTGGGCGGACGAAGAATCCGTGGTACGCACCCTGCCCGTCAATGTAAAAACCCACGATGACACGGTGATCGTTGATGCATTGAACGCTGGTGCCCGCGGTGGCGGACGGATCGTCGAGAGTCTGATACGAGCCGTGCTCGAATCGGAATCCGTGGGCCGCCCCACTCGCCCCGAAGTACGTGCCGGCGACCGCGCCGCTGTCATTGACACAGTAGGCCAGCGTGCCGTCACCCTTGGCGTGGCTTGCGTTCGGATCGGCAACCACGGAGAAGTCGCCCGATCGGTCGATGAATCCATGGTTCACGCCCTGGCTGTCGATGTAGGCGCCCGCAAGCGCACCGTTGTTGCTTATGCCGCCAAGGGCGGTCCCCTCCCCGCTTGCGCCGCCGGCCGAAGCATCATCGACCGTGCGGTAATCGCCACCTCGGAGAATGTAGCCGTGCTCGACCCCCGCGGAGTCGATGTACGTCCCGACGATCACGCCGTGGTCGTTGATACCGAAGGCGTACGTACCCTGGCCGGAAGCCGTGCCCGCTTTGGGATCGTCGATCGTCTGATAATGACCTGAACGCCAGACGAACCCGTGGATGACGTTGGCGCTACCAGGTAGTAGCCGGCGATCGCACCCCAATCATTGAGGTCGATCGCATCGGTACCCTGAAAGGGACCTGACCCTGCGCGCGGGTCATTGAATTCGACGAATTCTCCGTCGCTGTACCGAAAACTATGTGTCAGGTTCTTGCTAGTGGAGTAGTTCCCGACGATTACCCCCCGGTCGTTGATGCCGGTGACGAAGGTCCCCTGCCCAGTGGCATCTCCGGCGTGCGGCTCATCGACGGCTACGAACGTCCCATGCGTTGCGACGGGAGCGGCCGCCTCAGCGCTGGTGGCGGAGATCACCGAGGCCGCAGCCACAAAGAGGATCGAAAGCGTGCGTCCCATCATCCTGAGCCCTCCTGAAGTCCAAGTTCAGGGCCCGGGATTGTAGCGACAGTGCTTGAGGCGAGTCAACGACGATACGCAGCCGAGCAGTTCCGCGCGTCGCCGATGTCGGCGAGGCTTCTCACCCGAGGCCTAGCCGACCCGAGCCACCCGCACCTTCTTGAGCCCGTCGTTACCACGCCGCCGGCGCGTCGTCCTGACGCCATCGTCTCCGGTTCGAGCAGCGTCGTGCGCAGCGAAGGCATCCGATAGGAGCAACGTGCGCAGCAGGCGGGAGAGCGTTTCGCGCTGAGCCGAGGAGAGCGCGCCAAGAAGGTGCTCCTCGTTCGCAAGGTGCTCGACGACAGCCGCATCGACGGTCTGCTGTCCTGCCCTGGTGAGAGCCACGAGCGTGCCTCGTCGGTCACCCGGATCCGGAAGACGTTCGACCAGCCCCAGGGCTTCGACTCGATCGATCCGGTTGGTCATCGCACCGGACGAGAGCACGACGGCGTCGACCAGGCGGGTCGGACTCATCTGGTACGGGGGCCCCGATCGGAGGAGTGCCGCCAGCAGCTCGAATTCGCCGAAGGTGATGCCGTAGCGATCGAAGACCGTCGCGAAACTTGCAGCCTGGAGCAGAAAGATCCGCGAGATTCGCTGGAGAACATGGGTTGCCGACACGTCAAGTTGGGGACGCTCGCGATTCCATTGGTGAACGATCCGATCGATCGCATCTTCTTGCATGCGCACGATTATACCTCGACGTGAAGATACTTGACAACGTACTATGTCCTAAAGTATCTTCACGTCGAAGGATTTACCCATAGGGAGCAGCTGCGATGGCGACAGCGACTCGGACACTCACCACTCGGCAATTGGGATCCACTGGCCTCGAGCTCACGACGGTCGGACTCGGGGCCTGGGCGATCGGCGGTGGCGGTTGGGCACACGGCTGGGGACCGAAAGACGATGCGGACTCCATCGCGGCCATCCTCCACGCCATCGATCGCGGAGTGAATTGGATCGACACGGCAGCGATCTATGGCCTTGGTCACTCGGAAGAGGTCGTTGGCCGCGCCTTACGTGAGATTCCCGCATCGGAGCGGCCGTTCGTCTTCACGAAGGGTGGCATGATTCGCGATCTCGCCAGGCCGTTCGACGAGCCGAAGCGCAGCCTCAAGCCCGCGTCAATACGAGGTGAGGTCGAGGCGTCGCTCGAGCGCCTCGGCGTCGAGCGAATTGACCTGTATCAGTTTCACTGGCCCGACGAGACCGGCACTCCGATCGAAGAGTCCTGGGGTGAGATGGCACGGCTCGTCGACGAGGGAAAGGTCCGCGCCGCCGGTCTCTCGAACTTTGACGTCTCTCTTCTGGAGCGCGCCGAGACGGTTCGCCATGTCGATGCGGTGCAGCCTCCCTTCTCGCTGATCCGCCGTGCCTCCGGAGCTGACGTCATCCCCTGGGCGGCCGCGCATAGCACGGGGGTGATCGTTTACAGCCCGATGCAGTCGGGTATTCTCACCGACGCCTTCTCGGCAAAGCGCCTCGCGGCGATGGCAGACGACGACTGGCGTCGCCGTTCCGCGGATTTTCTGGAGCCGAGCTTGTCGCGCAATCTCGCCCTGCGCGACGCACTGCGGCCGGTGGCGTATCGCAACGGCACCTCCGTGTCGGCGGTGGCGGTGGCTTGGACGCTGGCATGGCCGGGCGTGACCGGCGCCATCGTGGGGGCGCGGGATCCAGCACAGGTCGACGGTTGGGTGGAAGCGGCAACGATCCGGTTCTCCGCAGAGGATCTCGGGGAGATCGTCCGCGCGCTCCGCAGGACGAGGGCCGGGTCAGGGCTGGCGGAACCCGGTGTGCTCTCCAGTGCGTATGCCTGGCACCAAGCTGGGATGCCGGCATGACCGCGATCCTGCCGATTCTGATCACGGTGTTCCTGGCGTCGTCGGTCGAGGCGATCGAGATGGTCACTATCGTTGTGGGTCTCGGCGCAACCCGCGGGTGGCGCTCCACCTTGTTGGGAGCGGCAGCCGGTTTCGTCGTGCTGGCGGTCATCGTCGCCGTCTTTGGCCTGGCGCTGAGCGCGATTCCGATCGCTCCGCTCAGACTCGTTATCGGCGCGCTGCTGCTGGTCTTCGGGTTGCAGTGGCTACGAAAGGGTGTCGTTCGGGTCGCCGCTCGTGGATTCGCAGGCATGCAGGTCGACACCAATCAGGACACCGAAGTGTGGACCGGGAAGGGCGTCGACTGGACCGCTTTCGTCTTGTCCTTCAAGGGCGTGTTGCTGGAGGGACTAGAGGTCGCGTTCATCGTCGTCTCGGTCGGTGCCACCGCGGGCCAGCTTGGACCCGCCGTGGCCAGTGGTGCGGCCGCGCTCCTGGTGGTTGGTGCGATCGGCGCGGTCCTGTCACGTCTCGTGGCACGAATTCCGCGCAGCTTCCTGCAACTCGTCGTGGGCCTCCTCCTCACGACCTTCGGCTCGTTCTGGGCGACCGAGGGTCTTGGGGTCAGTTGGCCCGGAGGTGACGTGGCCATCCTCGGGCTGCTGGCGCTCTACCTGCTCACTGCAGTGATCAATATCGCCGTCGAGCGCCGTGGTGCTCACCGAGGCAGACTGACCATGAATCTCAGTGAGGTGGCGCGATGACCCGCGTCACGTCGTGGCTGGTCGGCTTTGGCCGGTTCTGGTATCGGTTCATCATCGGCGACGATTGGACGGTGGCGGCGTCGGTCGCGATCGGCCTCATGGTGACGGGCCTCCTCAACCGCGGGCAGTTCCCTGTGTGGGTGGTCATGCCGCTCGTGGTCATCGTCATGCTTCGGGTCAGCGTCCAGCGGTCCAACCGGACCAAGGGCCACGTCGGCGCGAGCCGGACGAGATAGGGCGGTCGTCTTCGCTGATACCCGGTCGGTCGACGTTCGCGAGAGGTCTACGTATCGAAGGCGTCAGCCCCCGCTCCAGACTCGTTGGATCGCGAAGTAGTGATGTGCGAGTTGGACGACCTGGTGGCCGCTGAGGTCATCGATATCCGCGCGAACGTCGGCGATGACCTTCGCGGCCACGTCCTTACGATGCTGCTCCGCATAGGCGACCCATTGGTGCGAGGCATTTGCCTTCCCATTGCCGTGGCCAAGGAGGAGGATCGCCCGGGCTGGGGACAGGGCCTCGCTGATCTCCTGCCAGTAGTCAGGATTCCCGGCCTCATACGTCCCACCGGGATTGCCGGCCTTGTGGGCAATCTCGTGGGCATGACCCTGTGCATCCACATCCTCGATTCGCTCTGGCGACTCCGCCCCAGCTCCGCCGAGCGGGTAAATCAGTGTCCGGTGGAAGTCGATCGCCGCAACGACATTCGCGCCGCGGATCGCCTCCAGGTTGAAGGTGTGTCGGGTTGTCGAATCGGGCGTCTGATCCGCCACGTTTACATTGCCTCCTGGTTGTTCAGCGCTTGGGGTTCCACAGCCACACTGTGGCTCGGGTTGCGGGCGAGCGCATCTAGCCGGTAGTTTGGCGGGTCATATGCCGCTCAGTTGGAAGCTCGTCATCGACTCCGCGAACGCACCTTATCTCGCGGACTTCTGGGCCGCGGCGCTCGACTACCAGGTAGAAGACCCCAGCGCCCTCATCGAGCGTTTGCTTGCCGCTGGCCATATCGACGAGGAAGCGGTCGTCGAGCACCGCGGCCACAAGATCTTCCGCGGCTACGCCGCAGTCCGCCACCCCGGTGATCCGTTCGACGAGACAAGCGGCGTCGGGCACGGGCGACGGCTACTCTTCCAGGACGTGCCTGAGGCCAAGTCCGGTAAGAACCGCCTGCACGTGGACATCCACAGCGAGCCCGGCGGCCTCGAGACGCTGGTGGCACGGCTGGAAGACCTCGGGGCAACACGTGTCCGCGAGATCAACAAGGGACCTGCAGGGCGCTGGTGGGTCATGCAAGACCCCGAGGGCAACGAGTTCTGCGCGACGTAGATCGGCGGCGGAAAAGCGGGTCGGTCAGATCGCGCCGCTCTCGCGGCTGCGTGGGTGGATCGAGGCGTAGTCGGCCCACCAGATATTGGGGCTCCGCTCGGGCACAATGAGCACCGGCCCGGCGGCCTCGTGCAGAAGCGCGGACACGATACTGCCCAGGCCGTGGTGCTTCGCCCGTCGACCGGCAACGACAAGAACTCGCGGATCCGAGGCGAGTCCGAGGAGAACCCCGACCGGCTCGCCGGTGGTCACCCACGACGTGACCTCAGCGCCGCTCTCCGCCTCCAACCGCGAAGCGCAACACCGAACGTCCTCGCGCATGGACTTCAGGGGAGCTTCATCCCTCCTGTCGGAGGCGGCTGCTCCACGCTCTGAACTCACACGTACAAGAGCGGCCGGGACCTTGAGCACGCGGGCGAGTCTGGCCCCCTCGGCGGCGACAGCCGGATCGTCAGATCCGTCGGCATCCACGATGATGATCGACCTCGGAGGCCAGTCCGCAGATTGCCCTCGGACCACGAGCACCGGGCGATGCACCCCCCGAACGAACGCCTCCGGGAGCAACCCCATGAGGTGACCCCGCACCCCGCTCCCAGCGCGGCTGCCGATGACCACGAGTGACGCGTCGATCATATCGGCGGTCTGCGCGACGACTGTGACGGCGCTGCCTTCGGCGACGTACCCTGCGCCGACTCGCTTCCCCAGCGAGCCGAGGTGCTCCCGGACCCCTTTCTGCGCTGCGCGGGCTGAGTTCTCATACACGCCGGAGACATCCAGCTCGCCGGCCGTCGGTGTGACTCTCCCCATCGCTGGAACCGCCCAGGCGGTGACGAGACGCAACGGCACACCTTCGTGAGCGGCCACGTCCGCAGCCGCGCGTCGTGCCATCTCGGCGTCATCGGATCCGCGATCGGCGAGCAACACCGGACCGGTGACGCGCCGGCGCCAAGCCGCCGCCGCCGGATCAAGAGCAGCCTGAACCATGATGTGCACCTCCTTGCCGCGGCACCCGCAGCTGAAACCGCACTCGTCTCGCTCCGTTCTATATAGATAGTCTATATAGACTGTCGGTGCAATGCAAGCTCGGCTCACGACTCGGCTCCCGTGCCTTCATAGATTCTCTATATACAATGTGAGCAGGATGACCAGTACTCGAGTCGCCGACCAGTTGGGTGTCGCGCTCACGCGCCTGACCAACGTCCTCCGCGAGGCCGTGCTGCCACCGGGGATGAACTCAGCGCAGGCCCGGACCCTGCTGGCACTTCACGATGCCGGACCGCAGCGGGTGACGGACTTGGCGCGGTTGGATCATCTCAAGCAACCGACCATGTCTGCGGTCCTCATCCGCATGGAGGGCCTTGGCTGGGTGCGCCGGCTCGAGGATAAAGACGACCTCCGTGCCGTCATCGATCGCCTCACTCCCGCCGGGGAGCGGATCGCGAGCCAATTGATCGCAGGCCGAACGGCGGTGCTGCAGTCCTATCTCGATGCGCTGTCAGTGACCGATCACGCTGCTGTGGTAGCGGCCTTACCCGCCCTGCGCAAGCTGACGGGGCGGCGGAAACGATGACGGGTCCGGCCGAACGAGGTATGCACGGAAGCCGGCGGGGCAGATGTTGTCGCGCACAAGGGCTGGTCCGATAACAGCCGCTGCCAGCCGGGACGCAGAGGGCGCCGGCTCAGTCGTTTTGACGGCGTCGACGCTGCTCGACGACTACAGTGGGCCAGTGCGACAGACCACTGGCTTTGCGCGGATGCCGGATGGAGGACGTGTCGCCTTTGCCGTAGTTGGGAGCGGTCCGGCGGTGGTTCTGCCCGCGTGGTGGGTGTCCAACGTCGTCGAGGACTGGCGTTCCGACCCGTTTCGTCGCTTTGTGGAGGGCCTGGCGGCCGAGCGCATGGTGGTTCGCTACGACCGTGTCGGGACGGGCGTCTCTGATCGGGAGCGGCAGGATCAGACATTCACCATGGAGTTCGAGGCGGCGACGCTCGACGCTGTGCTTGACGAGCTCGGGCTGGAGCGTGTGTCCCTGGTGGGCATCTCATGCGGGGGCTGTGTCGCCGTGAGCTTTGCCGCCAAGTCGCCTGAGCGGGTTGATCGGATGGTGCTCTACGGCAGCTACGCCGACGGGCACGCGCTCGGGCCTGCGGCGGCGCGCAGCGGAATGGTCGACATCGTTCGTTCGCACTGGGGGTTGGGGAGCCGGGTGTTGGCGGACATGTTCGGACCGAGCTGGTCGCCCGAGACTCGCGCGGCATTCACCGCGTCCCAACGCGCTTCTGCCGATGCTCGAGTCGCCGCGAGTTTGCTCGAGCTCATCTACGAGACCGACGTGCGCGAGGACCTGCCGAGCGTGCGCGCACCGGCGCTCGTCGTCCATCGTGAGCACGATCGGGCGATGCGGCTGAGGGGCGGACGCGAGGTCGCTGCGCTGCTGCCAAGTGCTGAGCTCGTGACGCTGCCCGGTGATAACCACCTGCCATGGCATGGCGACAGTGACGCTGTCCTGCGCGCTATAGCCCCGTTCCTCGGCATCAAGGCGCCGGCCGCCCTGGCCCGGGAGTTGCGTGCCGACGCACTGGATGAGCTGAGCAAGCGCGAGCGAGAGGTGCTCGGGCTTGTCGCGCAGGGCCTGAGCGATGCGCAGGTTGCCGCCCGCCTCGTGATCAGCCCGCATACCGTGCATCGCCATGTGGCGAACATCCTGGCGAAGCTGCAGGTTCCCACACGAGCCGCCGCTGCCGCGCACGCCGCGCGCGCCGGACTGCTCTGACTCCATAAGCGGAGCGTCGATGGCCCGATCGGGCCATCGCAAGATGGCACAGACGCTCGATGACGTGCCAGCGGCGAGCTTGTAGATTGCAAATGGACTGGTTGGTCAACGACCGGTCCAACGCATCAGCAATCGCGTGACCAAACAAATCGGAGGGAGTCCAATGTCTCTCAGCACAGTCGACATACAAGCTTTAAAGGACACCCACCGGAGGACCTGGGCATCTGGTGACTATGCGAGGATCGCCGAGCTGGTCACCGACGTCGGCGAGCGAGTTGTGGAACGCGCCGGGGTGCGGCGTGGCTCGGAAGTACTGGATGTGGCCGCAGGTACTGGCAACGCCTCGATCCCCGCCGCCCGCGCCGGCGCTCGAGTCACCGCCACGGACCTCACACCCGAGCTCTTCACTACCGGCCGCCGGCGCGCGAGCGAGGCCGGCGTCGAGATCGAGTGGCTTGCCGCGGACGCAGAGGATCTGCCTTTCGAAGCCGAGCGGTTCGACTATG
Organism: Candidatus Dormiibacterota bacterium; assembly: GCA_003162415.1. Classification (GTDB taxonomy): domain Bacteria; phylum Chloroflexota; class Dormibacteria; order Aeolococcales; family Aeolococcaceae; genus Palsa-851. The sequence goes on along the minus strand of PMOL01000006.1, from coordinate 20,035 downwards.
TGGTCTCGAGTCTGGGCGTGCAGTTCGCCCCCCGTCACGAGGTCGTTGCCGGCGAGCTCGTGCGCGTCTGCCGCAGCGGTGGAACCATCGCTCTCGGCAACTGGGCCGCCGACGGCTACATCGGGCGGTTCTGGACGATCATGGGCCCGTACCTCCCGCCGCCACCCGACTATGCGTCACCGCCGGCCAATTGGGGTCGAGCCGATCACGTCGAGCGGCTGTTCGCCGATTACCCGGTCGAGGTGACCTCTGAGCGGTGTGTCCTCGAGTTCGACGCGGCCTCACCCGCGGCGTTCATCGATACCCTGGCCGACTACTACGGGCCGTTGCTGCAAGCGCGCAACAAGCTCACGGCGTCCGGTCGCTGGGATGCACTTCGCGGTGAGCTCATCGCCCTCAGCAACGACATGAACGCCGCCGGTGACGATCACTTCCGTGCCCCGAGCGAATACCTGGTCACACTCGCCCGCAAGCGCAAATAGAGCGAATGCGGACGGAAACAGTGACCAGGACCGCCATGAACGGCGATTGGACAGTCGTCGACGAAGGCTGGGGCCGCAAAGCGGTCGACTTCGCGGTCCTGAGCGAGCCGGGCAACTCGCGCGAGTACGTCGCGATGCACCAGCGACTTGGCGTGAGCGACCGCGATCACCTCGTCGATGTTGCCTGTGGCGCGGGCTTCGCCATTGAACTGGCGCGTGCGCGCGGAGCCACATGCGCAGGCATCGACGCGTCCTCACGGCTCGTCGCCGTCGCACGCGACAGGAATCCCGATGCCGATGTCCGGGTGGGCGACATGCACGCAATGCCGTGGGCTGACGGGAGCTTTGACGTGGCGACCAGCTTCCGCGGTGTCTGGGGAACGACACCGGCCGCACTGGGTGAGATCCATCGTGTCCTGGCGCCTGGCGGCCGTCTCGGACTCACCGTGTGGGGTCACATCAAGGCCTCGCCCGGGGCTTGGGCGATGGTGCCGTTCAGGATGGCAGCAGCAGCGAAGGTCGAGAACCAGGCGGCGATGGTGTCACTGGGTCGGCCTGGCGCGGGTGAGGATCTGCTTGCTCGCTATGGCTTTGTCGACGTCGAACGGGTCGCCGTGCCCTTTGCATGGGAGTTCTCAGACCCGGACATGTACGCTCGCGCTCTCGCGTCGACCGGTCCCGCGTTTGAAGCAATGCAGAACGTTGGCGAGGCAGCGTTCATCGCTGCTGCGACTCAAGAGGCGCACGCGCGTATTCGAGACGGACTGCCCCTCCGAGCGCAGATCGATGTGGCAGGTTACCTCGCCCGAAAGCCGAGGCTGAGCTGACTGGAAACAAATGAGCCGTTGGGATTCTCTCCATGGGAGCCCTCCTCCATCACTAGACTTCCCCCTGACATCCGAACTCATCAAGAGCAACCAGATCAACCAGAGTGGCTGAGCGGCAACTGATCATCGACTCGCATGTGCACCTCGCGACCGAGGCATGGATCGACGGTTCGCTCGGGCCCTATCGCGCGTCCGTCGAGGAGTATTTTCGTCGACCGATCCTGATCAGGTCGGTCGAGACCATGGCGGCGGAGTACGAGGCCGCCGGAATGCGCGGGATCCTTCTGGGTTGGGACGCCGAGCGCTCCAGTGGACGGCCGGGGATCCCCAACGACCTGATCGCGGCCATCTGCAGGCGTTTCGGCGACCAGTTCGTCGGCTTCGGATCGGTCGATCCGCTCCGCCCCAACGCGGTGGCCGAGCTCGAGAGGTTCCCCGACCTTGGGCTGACTGGCCTCAAGGTCCATCCCACCGTGCAGGCGTTCGACCCGAGCAGTGACGACGTGCAGCCGTTTTTCGAAGCCGCCGCCCGCCTTCACCTGCGAGTCATCACCCACGCCGGCATGAGCGCCCTCGGGGCTGCCCGGCCGGGCGGCCAGGGACTTCGGATTGACCTGGCGCGCCCAGCTCTTTTCGATCGGGTGGCTGCGCAATTTCCGGAGATGCCGATCATGCTCGCCCACATCGGAGCCCCGTGGGAGGCCGAAACCATTGCCATGGCGCTTCACAAGTCGAACGTCTACGTCGACATCTCCGGCTGGAAGGCCAAGTATCTACCCGTCCCGTTCGTGCGCGAACTGAAGGGAAGACTGCGCGCCCAGGTCTGCTTCGGTAGTGACTACCCGATGTTCGACCCCCTCGAACATCTCAACGACGTGCGTGCGCTGGACCTGGGAGCTGAGGTGAGCGAGGGTTTGACGCGCAACAACGCGCGGCGTTTCCTGGGCATTGCCCCGACGGTGCAATAGCGGGCTGTCTGCGGGGCGCGGTACTAGCTGCCCCCCAGCGGCTTTCGACGTATTCGGCGTAGTTGACGTCGATCCATTCCGGCTCTCCGTCGAGGTACTCGAGCTGCTGCCGGTAGTCCGTATGGGTCTCGGACCGGCTGGCATTCGCCATGTGTGCGCTGGGTATTGAACCCGGCCTCCCCTATTCGCCAGAGCCCGTATGTATTCGGGAGGTGCGCACTGACAGGCGCGTTTCGGCATTTTGACGCGCCCCGGTAGGGGTCACCGCGGGGGTTAGCACGTCTGAGGTCCCGACGGGATGGGTAGACTCGTTGTGCGGGCGTTGCTGCGGCGCTCAGGAGGATTCCGCGATGTCGAGAGTGCTACGCAGGCTGACCACGACGGACGTCGACACGGCTGTCCCGATGGCCGGCCCGGCGAAGGCGCTGACGGTTGGCACGCGTGCCAGTGGCGAGACGTCGAAGGCCAGCCTCGCCGAATTGAAAGAGCCGACGCAAATCTTGTGGAGCAATGCGCCGGTTATCGATGAGGTGTATGACGGTCGGCAGGTGCTCCAGGTCGAGGGCGAGACCTGCGACGAGGCGACGCTACGCTGGGCCATCGCGAGTGATCCGAACTCGAAGCCTACCAACCGGATGCGGGCGCGCATGGAGGAGGTCGGCACCTCGTGAGCTTGAACTCGCAGTCAGCCACTCTCCAACGTCTACATCAACGTCTGCATCCGCGACCAACACGAGAACATCTGGGAACTACGCGGAGAAACTAGTTGGCGAGGCACGTACGTCTCGCCCCATAACCGAAGCGCTGCGGGCTGACGTGAGCAGCCGGAGGGTAATCCAATGGAGCAACAGGGCATCGAATACGAGGATCGCTCGACCGGCGAGCTGCTGAGCAAGGCGTTTGTCGGGAGATGGCTCATCGAACCGGACGAGCATTACCGCTCAGTGCACGAGGGTGATGACCTAAGTAGCGGGACTCAGGTGATGGGCGGCACTACGTTCGCCGTCGCCGAGACCGCCAATGGGAAGATGGTGATCTGGGGCGACGCGCACAGGCCCAGATCGACATATGACATCTACGACGGCTTCGATGAGGCCGAGTCCGCGGGCGTCCCTGGTGATGTCATCGCTATCGCTTCCGATCGAGCCGGCATCGAGCGCGCGGAACTGCTCGACATTTAGCACCCCTCAGGAAGTAGGGGCGCAGGCGGCGTCGTTTCGTCAACACACACGCCTTTGCCGGGTGATCGGCATCGCCATTGGCATCAGACGTCGATCGCACATGGACTCGCAGCCGTGGCCGACCCTCGGTCTCGACGGACATAGTCATGACCTCACGGCCCAACCCGAGGATCGCTCGAAGTACCTTGCTAATGCGCACGCCCTCCCCTTCCACGTCGACTGTCTTAGTGCCGAGTCAGCCAACATTTGCCTTATTAGGCGACCGCTGGCTCCGACCCAGCGCTCGGCGGACATCTCTATGTGCGCGTAGGCGTGCTGGCGTGAGGGCGCCAGAGAGCGGGTATCATGCACTCCGGCCAAGGAGTGCCATCGTGTTCGGTGGATGTATCGATAGCGGGAGGGCCGATGTCGAGCGCCGATGAGATCCGAGACGTTCAGCGAGTGACGTGGGCCGGGCTCTCTGCGGGCTGGGAGAAGTGGGACTCGGTCATCATGGATCAACTGGGCCCGGTCGGCGCAGCGATTATCGAGCGTCTCGACATCGCCGAAGATCATCAGCATCTCGACATTGCCGCAGGCACGGGTGAGCCGGGTTTGAGCATCGCGAGACTGTCGCCGAAGGGACGCGTCGTGCTGACCGACCTCGTAGCGGAGATGCTGGACATAGCCGCGCGACGAGCCAGGGCGCAAGGGATCGCCAATATCGAGACGANNGGTGTGCAGCGCCGATGATCTGCCGTTCAACGACGCCACATTCGATAGCGTCTCCGTACGTTTTGGGTACATGTTCTTCCCCGACGTGGCCACGGCGACGGCCGAGTTCGCGCGTGTGCTCAAGCCGGGCGGACGTCTCTGCTCGTCGGTATGGGTCAAGCCCGAGGAAAATCCGTGGACGACGATCGCCATGCAGGCAATCGCGACCGAGGCGGTGGTGGCGCCACCCGACCGGGACGGACCGAATATGTTTCGGTGCGCTGCCCCCGCATATGTCAGTACCCTGTACAAGGGCGCGGGGCTGCGCGACGTTGTCGAGTGGGACGTCGACGTCGAACTCGTGACGCGATCGCCCGAGTAGTATTGGGAGATGATCAGCGGGCACGTCTCGCTCGCAGTTGCGGCGCTACAGCAGGTCGACGGACCGGCGCGGGAGCGGATTCGGGCCAACGCTCTTGCGAAGGTGAGCGCGTTCGAGAAGGACGGCAAGGTCCGGGTTCCGGGCGTGGCGCGGTGCATCGTGGGAACGAAACACGACGCGAGCGGCACGCGCCCCGGTGGCGGAGCCCGCGCTCACCCGCGGCGATCCGAAAGCCGGCGGTGACCTCGAAGCCGCCCTCGTCGCGCGGTGGGTGACGGCCGAATGGTCACCGTCTGAGTCCGCTCACGATCGCCGGGATGATGCGATAGTCGCGCTGGAAGAACAGGTTGTGGATGTCGGCCGACGCTATGGCACGCAGGTTTGGCAGCTCTGCCGCTGCTTGCTCCTCGTCGAATAGGTTGAGCGCCCAATCGCCGACGGTCCCACCCTGCAGATGCGGGTGATGAGCTCGGGCACTGTAGAAGGCTCGGATGATGATTGGGTTGATACCGGTGGCACGCTGCTCTGGCCATGAGAGTGCCCAGACGGCGTCGACGCCGTCGTCCCGGCGGCGCACCCCTGTGGCAGGTCCATCGTTTGTCTTCCTCCTACTGGCTGCCGACCTCGAAAAACCCGGTCCGGCGCTGTGCCGCATGTCGGCCGGGGCGGCCAACGGCGCCTGTGCGGCATCGGGCCCAAGGCGGTCGATCTGATCCGTCTCGCTCTCACCACCAAGGGGCTGACCTTCGCACGCTCACCCGCTACTCGGCGATCACACGCGCCCGGTTCGAGGTAGATTTCGACTCCCCGTTCTGCACGCCAGACCACCCGACACCTTCGAAGCACCTGATGTTCTGCTGTGCGAATTGCACGCTGGGGTGTCCGAGGATCCTCTGCGTTCCGCAACACGGCGCCGTGCCATGTCAGCTATTCGAGGAAGTCGGTCAACCTCTTGCTGCGAGATGGGTGGCGTAGCTTGCGCAGCGCCTTGGCCTCAATCTGACGAATGCGTTCGCGAGTGACGCCGAATCGCTTGCCGACCTCCTCCAATGTCAGCTGACGGGCGTCGATGAGGCCGAAGCGGAGCTGCAGGACACGACGTTCGCGCGGGGTCAACGTGTCGAGGATGTTCTCAACTTCGATGTGCAACATCGTCAGTGACGCCGCCTCCGACGGCGCGATCGCTTGTACGTCCTCGACGAAGTCGCCGAGCTGTGCGTCCCCCTCCTCCCCGATCGGGCTGGACAGTGACACGGGCTCCCGAGAGATCCTGAGCACCTCCCGCACCTTTTCGGGCGTGAGAGCCATCTCCTCCGCGATCTCCTCGTCATCGGGCTCGCGGCCGAGCTCCTGAAAGAGACGCCTCGAAACACGGACGAGCTTGTTGATGACTTCGCCCATGTGCACCGGGACGCGGATGGTGCGGGACTGGTCGGCCAGGGCCCTGCTGACTGCCTGGCGAATCCACCAGGTCGCGTAGGTCGAGAACTTGTAGCCTCTTCGATAGTCGAACTTCACAACCGCGCGCATCAAGCCGGTATTGCCCTCCTGGATGAGGTCAAGGAAGGGCATCCCACGGCCGATGTATTTCTTGGCGATGGACACGACCAAGCGGAGGTTGGCCTCGGTCAGCTTGTCCCGGGCGTCGTGGTCTCCCAGTTCGATGAGTTGCGCGTACTCGACCTCCTGTTCCTTGCGCAGGAGGGCAATGCGCCCGATCTCCTTGAGGTACATGCGGATCGGGTCATCGAGGGAGAACGCGTCGACCGCCTCGGTGCTGCCCCTCTGGTCCTCCGGATCGTCGCCCTCCCCGGCGTCGTCGTCGCTGTCGCCGATCGCGATGCCCATCTCCCGGAAGACCTGGAAGACGCGCTCCAGTTGATCGGGTTCAGCTTCGACGACGGGAAGGCCCTGGAGAACGTCGTCAGGGGATAGGCGCCCCTGCTCCTTGCCGCGAATGATGAGGATCTCAGCGGCAACGACGACCTCGTCGTCGGCTGTCCGGGACGCCACCGCCGATCGCGCGTTCACTCTCCGAGGCCTCCATGCCTGTTCTGCGTTGCCGCTAAGAGACAGCGGGGAGTCGGCGACAGTCGCCTTACTGCGAGGGCCGAGAGTACCTGTCGAGGCTGACCATCGACCGAACGGGCTGCTCACTCTAGTGAACGGCCAACGCGGGTGACGCGAAGTTACCGAGACTTCCTCACGAATCAGTCTCTCATACGTCAATTGCACGCTGGGGTGAGCGAGCTCGCGACTATCCGATGGCCCGCTCTGGTCGACCGCCACACCAAGGGGCTCTTCGTCATGGCGCGACCCTCTCAGTATTCATGTAAACATGCCCCAAATGGACGCGAAGGCATCGGTCGCGCTGGTAACAGGCGCCACAAGCGGCATCGGAAAAGAGATCGCTCGCCAACTTGGCGCCGCTGGCTGGAGCGTGCTGGTTGGCGCCCGGGACAGTGCGCGCGGCGCCAAGGCGGTGGCCGAGGTGGGTGGTCAGCTGTTGCTACTCGATGTCACTGACCCGCTGAGCGTCGCGGCTGCTGCTGGATCGGTGTCCAAACTCGACGTCCTGATCAACAATGCTGGCATCGCCCCGGACACGGGGACGGTCGTCACAGAGACCGACGTTGACGCTTTTCGGCGAACCTACGAGACCAACGTGTTTGGTGTCGTGGCGGTGACCAACGCATTTCTGCCATCACTGCGCTGCTCCGCCCACCCGCGGATTGTGAACGTCTCAAGTGGCACCGGGTCCCTGACCTGGAGCACCGCCGCGAACCCGCAGTTCGATTTTCGGGCCGCCAGTAGAGGGGCGGGAGCCGCGTATCGTTCGTCGAAAACGGCCCTGAACGCGCTAACCGTCTTCTACGCGCAGGCACTTGCGGACGACGGGATCAAGGTCAACGCTCTCGCGCCCGGGTTGCGGGCCACCAACCTCAACCCCAAAGCCATAGCGGCGGGCGGGGACCCGAGCGAGGCTGCCGCGGCGGCCATCAGGCTCGCGCTGCTTCCCGATAACGGACCAACGGGGCAGCTTTTCTCCTGGGACGGAACAGTTGCCCCTTGGTGAGATGGTGGCGCCAGCAGTGGGCCCTGCTGCCGCGTGCCGAGCAATTGAGCACCAGCCGTGCCGAACCTCGCGTGGAGTCAGCGCGGATATCCCTTATTCTATAAAGGAATCCGGAGCGCTAGGGATTCGAACCCTCGATACCGCTTGACGCGGTATACCGCATTTCCAGAAAGCGTACGGAGCCTGACTGGGCCCGCCTAGGGCCGTCTCGTGAATACGCTCCGGCCCATCGAACCGACAGCAACCGACGGGCTCCGACTCCCGATTGGCATCGGCGTTGGCATCACCCGAGGGCTCAGAATGGACGCTGCTCCGCCTCACGGTTTACGTACACCCGCGATGACGCCGCTGATTGCACGCGAGGCAGGCGAAGGCACCAGCGTCGGGTCTCCGTGGGGCACAACCACCTCGCGATGGCTTCGGCCGTCTCGGACGACCGCTTCGACGGCGTACCGCTCCACGCCCATGGCCCACCTCTTTTGGTAGGCACCATGTCCTGAGACATGCGGCCGCAGCGGTGGGCACTATGTGGTGAAACCACACACCGCCGCCTCCACTCACTCGAAGGAACGTGCGAAGGGGCGCTCGAACGCGCCCCTTCGCTCGGGATCTCTCGCAGATCAGTCCGTCGGCAGGAAGTACCGGTCGAGCGCCCAATCGGCCACGTCCCGACCGAGCTCGACTCCAACCTCGCCAGAGTCGCGGAAGTGGAGGCCGGCCCAGACGCGGGCATTGACGATCTGGCGATCGAGATCTTCGACCGTTGCATAGTGCCGCGATGTGGTCAGCGTCGTGACGTTCTGGCCGACGGCACCAGCGATGTTGATCTCGATCCGGTTTGTGCCCAGCAGCTCCGCCGCCACCTCTGCATCAGACGATGTCAGGCAGCCGTGGGCAGCTGGGTACTCGGGATGGTTTGGCGTTATCAGCAGCGGCGTCCACGTCGGGTCGGCCGTCGTCAGGGGGTTTCCGTCGATGTCGGCGTGCTGAATCGCGGTCACCGGCCGCCAGAACGTGTAGTAGTACTTCGCGTCGAAGCAGGCGATCCCCGCGTCGCTGTCGGTGAGGTTCGCCATCGCGAGCCCGCGCGCCGTTTCGACGAGGTCGAATCGGTGCGCGCTATCGAGGTCGCGCTGCGTTTGATTGATCTGATTGATCGCGTTCGCGTTCCAGAACTCCGCGATGGCCGTCTGCTCGTCCGTTCTGACCGTGCTCGTTGCGCTGCCGTACGCCTGCAGCTCGGCGAGTTGGGTCGCGTACTTCTTGCTCGTGAGCTGCAGCGGCGGGCCCGGCCGGAACTGGGACGGGCTCTTGAGCATGAACGGCTTCATGAACGCGACCCAGGGCGTCTGCGCCGACTGGGCCGATGGGGGCGGCGCGAAGATCCAGACACCCGGCGTCAAGGGGCCCTGCCCGTATGGAGTCGAGATGGGAGCGTCGCGTCCGTCGCCCGTTCTGAGCGCGATGATGTCTTCCGCTGCAGCCACGCCGATCGCGACGCCGGCGTTTTTGCCCGCGGCAGGAAGGCCGGCAAGATAGGACGTGTACGTCGTCCCTAGCGTCCCTGCCTGCGCCGGGAAATAGTAGGCGAGGGCGGTGTAGGAGGCTGCGGCCACTGCCGCGTCGGGTGAAGCGCCTTCCTTGTCCACCGGCGCCCTGAACTGGTGGTACGGCTGATAGCGCCCCTCAATCTTCGTGACGGCGTCGTAGACGGACGCCTGCACGTAAGACATGTAGATGAGGCCCTCGACTTGGAAAATCGGCGGCGTCGCGGCTCGCACCGTGTTCACGGCGATGATGTTCCAGTCGAGTGCAGTGGCGGCGGATCCCTCGGAGGCGCCCTCCGCTTTGGTCGACGCGCCGGCGAATGCCGCGATCGCGAGGATAACGCTCATAGCCACTCCGGTCAGCCTCAGCGCAGCGGTTCCCGGCGGTCTCATTCGAAGCCTTCCTCCGTAGTCGATTGAGCCCCGCCGCATCGGCAGCGAAAAGGCAGGTCTGCAGAGTTTCTTCCCGGCGAGCGATGGAGTCCATACGTCAAATGGCGTATGCTCGTGGGCCGTGCGCACCTTGGCCGAGCGCGATGTAACGGGCCTCCTCTCGGTGGTCGCAGAGATCGCCTCGCTCGAGGACGTCCGTCTCTTTCCCCCCGACCTTCTTCGGCGCCTCGGCGACTTAGTCGGCGGCGCCGATGTCTCCTACAGCGAGCTCGACCGTCTGCGGCAGCGGTCGATTTTCGAGGCGAGTTCCGAGGGAGACGAGAGCGACGCGCCCCCCGAAGACACAGCACGAGAGTACTTCCGGTTGGTCAACGAGCATCCCGTCTGCAGCCACCGCACGCGCACAGACGACTGGACGTCCGTTCGCAAAGTCTCGGACTTCTCGTCCCAGCGCGATTTCGAGCGAACCGAAATCTGGAACGAGCTCTATCGGCACGACGGCGTTCGCTACTGGATGGACGTCGGGATCGCGCCGAGCGGCCCTCGGACGCGAGTGTTCATCTTCACACGAGGCGACTGTGACTTCGACGAGCACGACCGGCTCGTGCTCGACCTTCTGCAGCCCCATCTCCAGCAGCGGTTCGACCACTCGAGAACAGCAGCCGAGGCAGCCGACGCCCTCGCGAAGCTCGAGGAAGGAGGGACAGACGACTTCTCCGATGTCGTGCTGTGTTCGGCTACGGGCGTGATGGAGTTCGCGTCGCCCCGGTCGAGGCGCCTTCTCGCCACCTACTTCGGATCTGCGAAGGGAACCCTGCCTCAGGCGCTCCACGCCATCTTGCGCGGGTCGCGCAATGCCGTCTCGATCGAGCGCGACGGACAGCGCTTGACGGTGCGCGCCGCTAGATCCGCTGGAATACTCCTCCTTCTCCTCGGCGAACGCGACGTTCGTCTCGACCGTCTGACCGCGCGCCAGCTTGAGATCCTGGAGCACGTCGCGTCGGGTGCGACTGACGCGGCAGTCGGCGCCGCCCTCGGCGTCGCGGCGACGACCGTCAAGAAGCATCTCGAGCAGATCTACGAGCGACTCGACGTGCATACGCGCACCGCGGCTACGGCGCTGTTCCTGCCGCCCAGACACTGATGTTCAGGCGCGACCATGATCTGCGCGGGTATCTAGAAGGTCCCCCAACTCGTCGCGACAGGCGCTCACAATCGACAGGAAAGTCGGTGTTACAGAGCAGCCTTCGGTCGAGCGACCTAGACGCTGTCGAGCATCACCTGTCGTCGGGCGAGCGGGGTGCGACAGCGCCTATCAAGTCGGCGTAAAAGTCGCTCGCGCGCGTCGCCTTCCGAATCTTCCGCTGACGCGGCGCGACCGCGGACCGTGTAGCTCGCCAGGCCGTCGCCGTCGAAACTCCGAACCAAGCCACTTATGAGTCGGCTTGGGACGCGATGTTTTGCAATGCGGGTGGTCCAAATGCCTTATCTGCTAATGGAAATTCGGAGCGAGAGGGATTCGAATCCTCGTGGCGGGTTTCCCCCCCAACCGCATTTCCAGAAAGCGTACGGAGCCTGACTGGCACCGACTGGGACCGTCTCCTGAATACGCGCCGGCCCATCGGACCGACAGCAACCGACGGGCTCCGACTCCCAATTGGCATCGGCGTTGGCATCACCCGAGGGTCAGGATGCGTGCTGCCCCGCCGCACCGTTTAGCTGGACCCGCGGCGACGCTGCTAATTGCACTCGAGGCAGGCGAAGGAATCGGCGTCGCGTCTCGGGAAGTCGGTGGAGTTCCCGCGCGAACCCGCACATTCGAGACCACGCTCGCCAAACATCCAGCGTCAGGTGACAGGACGCTCGTGTGGGCTAGGGCCGCGTCCTAGAAAGGCCAGGATCCGCCACGTGCGGGTGGCGTAGGTCGCTGATGTTCAAGAACCGCAACGGCCTCCCGGCAGATGCAGTCAGCGCACGCGCGAGCTCGATCGTGGTACTGGCGCACGTCCTGCTGGCGCTCCCCGTCGAAATACCCCACCTTCTTCCTGTCGAGGTAAGGCCGGATGACGTGCGTTTGTCGTATGAGTAACCCTGCCAAGCGTCGATCAGATCAGGATGCACCGTGAGGTAATCACATACCAACGACCGCAGACGCGACGGGTCACTTAGATCCGGTGCGGCGTCCCGAAAGGTCTGCAGAGTCGACTTTCCTGATGCCAGATCATGGCGATCCGACATAGCGGTTCTACCCATTCGGGGCGATCGCCCAGCACTCGGACACTCTAACTCTAGGGTGGTTGGCGGATGCTGGCGTGGCCAAGCGAGCATCCACTAGGCGGCTCATCGCGGGACCGGACGATCGCCGTAACCTGCGATCGCGAGAGCGGTCATCGAGAAGCGCGGAATCCGTGCGCCGCGAGAGTGAGGTCGTCAGGTCAGATGGAAGACCGGATGATGGTGACTCGCCGCGGCAAACTCCTCGTCGGTTGCAAGCGCCTTCACCGTAAGGAATGAGCGCCCGCCCCGGACAGTCCGGGCAAATTCGCGCAGTATCGGGACGCTTTGATCGGCGGGCATCTCGGTCAGAACGACGCGCTCCTTTCTGGTACCCCGGCCGATGAGAGCCCATCCTGCTTTGCGGGCGTTCCTCACCCAGTCGGACGTCTCATAGCCAGCGACGATGTAGCGCTCGCCGTTGAGAGCCACAACGGCGACTGGGGTGGTCCGCGGGAGTCGGGTAGTGCGTCCCGGCAGGGTGAGCAATTGCTGCGAGTGAGGGCCGATGCCCCTGCGCAATAAGCCCACGTTCAGCCGGTTGGCATACTTCAACCATCGGGGCGGGCGGCGCGAGATGGGATCAGCCACGCACCGGATCCTCCCATGGATGGCCACGTCGAACGCGGTCCGAATGATACCGAGAAGGGGTGTCTTATTCCGGGCTGAAGCACGTACCGTTGGAGCACCGTTTCCGGCGCATTGCCTTTCGAATGATTCGTGGTTCGTGACTTGGGAGGCCCTTGTTGGGGCAATCAGCGGGGCGAACGTGACCTGATAGGAGCCTGTGCAAGAGGCCCGTCCCAGTACTGTCCGTCCACCTGCCGCTGACGCACCAACCTCATTCCCCGCATCACGAGGACGAGGATGACAGCCGTCAGGATCGCACAGAGAACCGAGCGTGTCGTCGTGGGAGTCGACACCCACGCAGATCTTCACATCGCCGCGGCGCTCGACCCGCTCGGGCGCATGTTGAGCCGTCTCGAGGGCGGGACGAGTACGCGTGGGTACGCGCAATTGCTCAAGTGGGCGCACACGTTCAGTCCGACGACAACATTTGGTGTCGAGGGGACCGGCGCGTACGGCGCCGGCTTGGCTCGTTTCCTCGTCCACGCTGGCTGCGAGGTCATCGAGATGAATCGGCCGGATCGTCGCGCCCGTCGCGGACATGGCAAGTCAGATCCGATCGACGCCGAAGCAGCAGCGCGATCGGTGCTGGCTGGTGGCCCGCTCTGCATCGCCAAGCGTGACCACGACCGGGTCGGCATGATCCGGACCCTCCGGGTCGCACGTCGCTCCGCGATCAAGATGCGAACCCAGGTGGGGAACCAGATGCGAGCGCTGGTAGTCACCGCTCCGGATTCGCTCCGCCATCAGCTTCGCGATCTTCCCCTCGATAAGCAGGTCGCCGTCACCGCAGCTGCGCGACCGGGAACCGTCACGACACCGAGCGCTGCAAGCAAGCTGGCCCTCCGATCGCTGGCGATCCGCCGTCAAGGGCTCACCGCGGAGCTCGTCGTGCTGGACCGTGAGCTCGGCCGCCTGACCATTTAAGCCGCACCCGCGCTGTGCGGCCTCACCGGCGTTGGTCCGGACGTTGCTGGGGCTCTCCTGGTGGCCGCCGGCGACAATCCCGAGCGCCTCCGTTCCGACGCCGCGTTCGCCAGCTTGTGCGGCGTGTCACCGGTGCCGGCCTCGTCCGGGAAGACCAACCGACATCGCCTCAACCGCGGAGGCGATCGCATCGCCAACAACGCACTCTGGCGCATCGTCATGGTGCGCCTCACCTGTGATCAGCGCACCACGACCTACGTCGCCCGTCGCACCGCAGAGGAGATGGCCAAGCGCGACATCGTCCGTTGTCTCAAACGCTACGTCGCCCGCGAGGTGTTCCACGCGCTCCTGGCGACGGCCCCGGCGTTAACGCGCATCAGTGCTTGACAAGGCATAGGAGCATCATTCCCGGATGCTGGCCCGGGCAAGACCGCTGTTCTTCAGATTCTTCTTTGGATACGTCCTCTCATGTCGAGACCTGAAGCGTTGCGGGCGAATCGGCTCAGCTGACAGGCTTGGTGTAGCTCTGGTTGGTGAGCAGAGCAATGCGTCCGCAGGGGTCCGTGTTGAGAGGGGCAAGGTGCAGCTGAGCGCCTTGCAGCGTCCAGTGATAACGACCCACACCTTGTGGCAGAACGAGTGAGCAGAGGGTACCGCTGAAGAAGTCGATCTCGTTGGCATGGACGACGATATCGCCACTACCCTGTTCAGCCGTGTCTCGAAGGACATAGCCGGTGGCCGTGAGGGTGAGGACTATCGTGCTCGAGGCCACCTGATACCAGTTGCCGATCAACTGGGACGGTGCCGGGCCACCCGTTGGGGGCAGAGCTGGTGGCGTCGAGACCGGTGCCGCAGCTGATGTTGCCGGCGCAGGTGTCGCCCTACCCGAATTCGTAGCGGCGGATCGGGCACCCGCGCCGCAGGCGACAATCGCTACAGCGGCGAGAATGCCGATCGCACCCCTTCCGAAGAAAAGATGCCCGCCAGTCTTCACTTCGGGGTTCGCCTTCCACGCAGAGCGCTTCCCCGCTACGCCGGTTCGCGCTTCGCTCGAGCCGCGGTCATCTACCATCGGCCGACGACGTGTCATCGATACACCCCACGATCTTTGTGGGATTCAAGTCCCATAATGAAAGCAGAGTACCATAATGGAACAACTAGTCCCATATGAGGCAACAGGGCGGACCCGGCAGAAGGCGCGCACCCGCAGCGCATTGATCGCGGTCGCCCGCGACCTGGTCGCCCAAGGGATCCCGATTACGATCGACGATGCGGCAGCGGCGACCGGGATCTCGCGGACGACGGCCTACCGCTACTTCCCAAGCCAGCGAGCCCTGCTCCTCGCCGCTCATCCCGAGATTCGCGCGATGTCACTCCTTCCGCCAGACGCACCCGACGACCCGGGCGCCCGCCTCGATCTTGTCGTTGAAGCATTCACCAGCCTCGTCGCCGACACTGAACCCCAGCAGCGAACCATGCTGCGGCTCTCGCTTCAGGCGGGTCCATCGGAGCAGACCGCCGGAGTCCTGCGGCAGGGCCGAGCGATCGGTTGGATCGACGATGCGTTGTCACCGCTGCGTAGCCGGCTCTCGGCGAAGGAACTACGCCGACTGGTCCTCGCGATACGTAGCGCCACAGGGATCGAAGCGCGCGTGTGGCTGACTGACGTCGCCGGCCTCTCCAGCGATGACGCCATGGAAATCATGCGATGGTCCGCGCGCGCGATGTACTCGTCAGCGCTGTCGGACATCACCCGTCAACAAGATCCTCGGGGACACAAGCGGCCCCCACGCTAGGCGCTCGCGGCCTCGAGGGATGGTCTGTCAATGCATCTCCTACCACCTCGTCGCCGAGCCTTCTGTTCTCGACCACTTCTCGGGTTGCGTAGACGGCCTTGCGAACGACTCTCCCCGCCCCATCGGTGGTCGTGTAGCGAGCCCTGCCGGCGGCCGTCAACCAACGGTCGCGAACCGACTGTGCCCTCGCCATTGGTGCGCTTACTCATCGGCAGCGCGCATACGCTCTCTTGGCACCGGTTGGCATCACCGTTAGCATCGGGGTGCACGAGGCCCCCGGTTTTGCTGGTACGATCACCCAGCGGACGACCGCGAACTTGAGGCCCTATATAGGAAACGCGGAGCGAGAGGGATTCGAACCCTCGATACCGCTTGACGCGGTATACCGCATTTCCAGGTCTCGGGAGGGAGGTGCAGGCCCAGGCGGCACCGCGTATTCAAATTTCAGTAGCTGAGGGCACCACGAGGCAGGCGAATGCACCCGCGTTGGGTCTGCGTTGGACCTGGATTCGCCGGCTCAACGGCAGGCTGCGGCGCGAGAAATCACGTCAGGTGACAAGACGCTCGGGTGTACGAGACGAATCTTCCTGGCTTGGTCGCGACGCCACCCACAGCGCGACATATAAGCGCGATGCGAATGACTGGGACATCTGAAGTGGCCGGATGTCGAGGCTCTGGTCCTCGAGACTACGAGCTGGCCACTATGGCCTGGATTTTCGTCCCACGCTCGAGATATGCACGACGTACGTCAACCCGCTGCCGGTAAACCGCGCCCAAGCTTTAAACAGCGAAACGCTGACATAGCACGTCCCTACGCGGCGGGTGAGACCTTGACGAGAATCGGCGCAAGCCTAGGAATCACGCGAGAGCGGACCCGACAGATCGTGAAACTCTCCGGAGCCGAAATGCCACGGGCAACTACATGCGCCGTAGAAGGGTGCCCTACGGCCCCAGGCAGGCCTCGGATCTACTGCTACGCCCATCAGATGCGCTTCGAGTTACTCGCGCGCCATCGAGCGACCAACACGGCCTGGCGTACGAAACCGCGGGGAGTTATTTCACCTGCCCTGATCGGTTGAGTCGGCGCGTGCGAGCCTGATCAGCCGAGCAGCAGGCGAACCACCGCCTCCACCTGAGGGAGCGTCGCTTCGGCGGTGACGTCATAGGTGACCGAGCCCTTGAGGGCCACCACGATCGATGTGGCCACGTGGAGGGAGTTCGTCGTTGCGTCGTCGAGCGTCATGCTGTACGCGGCGTCCCCGAGGCCAGACACGGAGCTGGCCGTGACGTGCTGCGCCGTGGCCTGACTCTGCGCAACGGCCTGGAGTACCGACGCGGTGGTGCCAGGCGCCGCTGTGATCACCATCACCAGGTTCGCGCCGGATGTCGGATCGGCGTAGGTGCAGAAGAGGCTGCCTGAGGACGCCTCCTGGCTCGGTGCCGGATACGTCATGCCGGCAGCCGCCGATACAGCCGCCTGGGTTGGACAGGTTGTTGGTACCGCGCTGTTCCCTGAGGAACTCCCCGCGCCAGAACTTGTTGGTGTGGCCGGCGACGTGGCCGCCCCACTCGATGACGCCGACGGGGAGGCCGAGCCGCACGCGGCCAGGACAACTCCACACAAAATCGAAAGGCCGACCGTAACGCGGACGTGGCGGGTCGACGGAGTGCGCGACATCGGTCCCCTTGGGAAAGCCTCACGGCATCATGCGGATCGTCGCGATTGTGACACGACGTGTAATCCCTTCCGCATGATTTCTTTCTGAAACGCGATGCTTGCCGGTCATCGGCATCAGTGGGAAATCAGCCGGCGTCCACCACCACCGAGGTTCCGGCGACGACGCGCGGTGCCATCGTCGTGAAGGAGGCCATCCGACGCGCCGCCATCGACGCCGACCAGGTCGAGGAGATTCCTCATGGGGAACGTACTACAGGCAGGCTTCGGCCAGAACCCGGCGCGGCAGGGGGCGCTAGGGGCCAATCTGTCGACGGCCGTCCCAGCCATGACCGTCAACGAGGTGTACGGCTCTGGATTGAAGACGGTGGCATTAGCCGCTCAGGCGATCCGCCTCGGCGATGCCGATTGCATGGTGGCGGGTGGCATGGAGAACGTGTCGCGCGCGCCGTACCTGATGGACAGCGGGCGTTGCGGCTATCGCGTCGGCCATGGGCAACTGGTGGTCGTGATTATCCGCGACGGACTCTGGTGCGCCTTCACCGACTGCCATATGGGCATTACCGCAGAGAACGTGGCCAAAGAATGGGAGGTGAGCTGGGCCGATCAGGATGGCTTTGCGGTGGCCTCGCAGCGGGTAGCCCGCCGCAAGCAGACCGTTCTGGTCGACACAGATGAGCATCCGCGTCCCGCCACCACTCGGACGTCCTGTCGGGCCTGCGCTCTGCCTTCACAGAGGACGGTAAGCGTCAGGGCCGGCAACGCAAGCGGTATCAACGACGGCGCAGCTGCCATGGTGGCGATGAGCGCATCACGCGCCAAGGCCCAGGGGCTGACTCCGCTGGCCCGGATCCGCAGGTCGGGAGCTGGCCGTCCCTGTGGACAGGGTCAACGTCAACGGAGGCGCCCTTGCGCTGGGCCATCCGATCGGTGCCAGCGGGACACGCATTCTCACCACGCTCCTGTACGAGATGGCGCGCCGCGACGTGGAGTTGGGCATTGCGGCTATGTGCATCGGCGGTGGCCAGGGCATCGCCATGGCGGTCGACCGCACCTAGCACCTCCTCGAGCGGCTGACCAGCGCGGAGTGCCGGCGTCGCTGGCGTGACGGACGGCGCCGCACGCGGCGACGGCCGAACTCTGGAAGCGCCGCAAACTGCGGGACCTTCGCCGCCAGTCACGTGACCAACGGCCCTGGTCCGGTCATGGCCACAAGCGTTTACTGGGATTCGTCCAAGCCGGGCCGAAGCCAACTGATTCGCGAGGAGTCGCCCCATGAAAGCTGCCGTCGTGCACTGGTTCAAGCCCGCAATCATCGTCGAGGAACGACCGATCCTAACCCCGTTGGTCGTCGAAGCCGCCGTCAGCCCCCAGGCGTCCGGACTCCCCAATGCACGTATTCGTGCCACTGAATGCGACTGGCCGATGGAGCGAGCACTACCATGGGTCCCCGGCGACGGGCCGCGGCTGAATCTGCTGCTCCTCGGGGCGCCGGCCAGTGGTAAGGGGACGCAGGCGGACCTTTTAGCCGCGCGCCTCGACATTCCCGCGATCGCGACGGGGAACATCCTGCGCGCCGAGCTGGCCGAGCGGACCGAGCTGGGGCTGCGCGTCCAAGCCTACATGCAGCGCGGCGACCTGGTTCCGGACGCGCTGATGATCGACATCATTAGGGAGCGCCTACGGGGGAGCGACCGCCGGGACGGCTTCCTACTCGACGGCTTCCCCCGCACCGTGCCGCAAGCCCGAGCGCTCGATGCGCTAGCGGCGTCGATGGCGACTGGCTTCGACCGCGTCCTGTACCTGAACGTGTCCGAGGCTGAGCTGATCCGGCGCATCACGACCAGGCTGACCTGCCCGGGCTGCGGCCGAAGCTACGGGTTCGAGCCTGACCAGCCCCGACCGTTGGGCTGCGAGGCGGACGGCAGGGACCTCATCGTGCGCGCGGACGACCGGCCGGAGACCGCCCAGCGCCGTATTGCGGTCTACCTGGAGAAGACGTTGCCAGTGCTCGACCACTACCGCAAGCAAGGGCTGGTCGCGGAGATCGAAGGCATCGGCTCGGTCGAGGAGGTCTCCCGGCGCGTGCTGCGCGCGCTTCCCGCTCGGCCGGTGGCACAGCGTGTGTTGGGTTTGGTTGGACGTTCTCGAGGGCTGACCTCAGCGGGACGAGCGCTGAATGGCCAAACCACACGGCGCTGACCTTGTCCATGTCGGTGGGTTGCAGGGGAGGTGCCACCTGATGCGAGGTGAACCGCAGCTGCGCCGCTCGCGCTGGTCGGCATTGCAATGGTGGGAGGAAGAGTGGTTCTCCGCTCAGTTTTCTGAGCCAGCGATTCGAACCCAAGGAGCGCAAGTGTTGGTGGATCGCTGGCGGCGAGAGCAAGGTTAGTTTGACAATCTAGCATCTGCTTGGTATACTTAGCACAGCCTCTCAAGTAGGACCCCACCGGGACCTGGAGGTGACGAGGAAACAGTCATGAGCGACTACGCCGACAACACCCGCACCGCCAATGCTGCAATCGCGGAAGCCCTCCAGCAGACAACGGAGATCAAGCTCGCGGCCACCGAGGTCCTCAAGAGCATCACCTCCGTCCTGGTTCCGCTCAGCGTGTTCATGCTTCCCAACTCTGAGAAGCTCATCCCGGCCATCGACACCGTGGTGGATCGCAACTTCCACATCGTCACCAAGTTCGTCGAGTGGCAGTACGAGTTTGGGGTCGCCGCTCTCAATCAGCTGGGGTCCTTCGCGCCTACCTCCAACTGATTCCGGCAGGAGCGTCAGCGCGACGCTGCGCGCTCCTGACCACACCCTCGAGTTGAACGTGATGAGCTCCCCATACGCACCGTCCAGGAACCTTCTCCTTCAGGCACTGCCCCCCCTGGAACGGGATACGTTGCTTGCCCATCTTCGCCCGACTGCTCTGTCCGTAAAGACGGTGCTCTTCGAGCCTGGCGAGGCGATCGAGTCGGTCCACTTTCCGCTCGACGGCGTCATTTCCCTGGTCACTCCGTTAGCCGACGGCATCGTCCAGGTGGCGACCATTGGGAATGAGGGGATTGTCGGGGTGCCTCTCATCCCAGCCGGAGTTAGCTGCGTCCGAGCCGTATCACCGATGGGTGGTCAAACGCTGCAGATGAGCGCAGCGACATTCCTCGCCGAGATTGAGCGCTTAGACGCCTTCCG
>PMOL01000018.1 GCA_003162415.1 Candidatus Dormiibacterota bacterium | reverse complement strand
TAGAAGACGAGCGCGGGACTGAAGCCACCGGTGGCGGCGATCGCGCGCACCGATGTCGAGGCATAGCCCCCACTGACCACGGTGCGCAATGCCGCGTCCACGATGCGCGACCGCATCTCATCACCCGCCTCGTTGCGCCGCTGACGCCGCTTGTGGACGCCGGCGAGGAACGGGTGCTTGCCATATGTCGCCGTGGATGCGCCCGGAATACGCGCGCGGGAATCTCCGGGTCGACGCCGCTCGCCCTTTGGTTTCGAAACCGCAGTAATCTGATCATTTGACTTGATCATTCGATCAGTATACGACGGGGTCGCCGCGCTCGAGTCGTAGGGCAGCAGGCCAGCTCGTCGCAGGACCGTTCGCCCGCTCCGCTTGACCCAGCCTTGTTCGGCCAGCTACCATGCAGTACATGGTATCTGGCGCCGACAGTAACGTGGCGCTGATCAGTCAGATGCGTCGCGGGGCCCTCGAGTTCTGTGTCATGGCCCTGCTGGAGCACGAGGAGCGTTACGGGCTCAAGCTGGTCCAGGCCCTGGAGGCGGAGGGTGGGCTGGTCACCAGCGAGGGCACGATCTATCCGCTGCTCTCCCGCCTGCGCCGTGACGGCCTGGTCGAGACCACCTGGCGCGAGTCCGAGGCGGGACCCCCCCGCCGCTACTACCGCCTGTCCCCCGCGGGGCAGCGGTCCCTTGCCAATTTCCGTGAGGAGTGGTCGCGGTTCAGCGACGCCGTCGACCACGTCCTCACCGGGGGACAGCCATGAGTGCACCGCACGCCGACACCATCCTCGGCGGCTACCGCCGCCGTCTCGATGAGGAGCTCCAGCAGCTGCCCCGATCCCGGCGTGAGGAGATCATCGCCGAGGTCGAGGCGCACATCCGCGACGCTCGCGCAGCCTATCCCACCGAGACCGACGCGGACCTGCTCAACCTGCTCGACCGTCTGGGTGACCCAGGCATCATCGGCGCCGAGGCTCGTCAGCGCTTCGACGTCGTGGAGCCTGCCCCAGTGGGCCTTCGCGAGGTGATCGCGCTGCTGCTGCTCGTTGTCGGCGCCTTCGTCATCCCGGTCGTCAGCGGGATCCTCGGAGGGCTGCTGGTGCGCAGCAGCGCGTCGTGGACGGCGCGTCAGAAGCGCAACGCGATGGTCTGGTCGCCCGTGGTCACCTTGGGTCTGCTGCTGCTCCTCATCGTCCTCGTCAACGTCACCGGAGTTGGGAACAGCAGCACGTCCGTGGTGGTCGTCGCTGTCTCCGGGTTGTTCCTTGTGCTCTTTGTGGTAACGCTCACCCCTGCGGTTGCCGGCCTCCTGCTGGCATCGGCGCTCGCACGCCGCGGGCGGCAACGCAGGATCAGGCACGCTGTCCGGGACCAGCGGGCCAGGTTCTGACGCGACGGGGCGAGGGGAAATCTGTTGCAGGACATGAACTTCCCAAGCCCCCGCAATGTTGCGTAAACGTCCGTTTGCGCTACATAACCGGACCGGCGATGATTCGCTAATTTCGATCTGGTGATCAGCTTCTCAGAGCGGGCATGCACCTGGGACGCTCTCGCCCGCAGCGTGGCGCCTCTCCAGCGACTCGAGTGTGACGCTGCGTTTGGCGCTCCTTGGGTTCCACGCTCGTCGATGATCGCCTACCACGCCGTGAGCTCTGGTGACATCCCCTCCTCGCGCTCGAACTCCAGTTGCGCCGCCTCCAGCTGCGCATCGATCTCGGGGGTGAGCCAACCGGCGACGGCCGTGCCCTCGAGGTGGTCGTGCGGCCCGCCGGCGGCGTCCTCCGCGTCGATGCGGTCCACCGCGCGGGCAAGCAGTTCGTGCGCGGCATCCTCGGACATGCCCATCTCGCGCATCCAGCCTTCCACCTGGTCGTAGGCACGCTGAGCCACCAGGCGGTCAATCTCCTCCCCGGCCTCCACCCGGGTCGCCTCCTGGGCCAGCTCGGATCCGCCGAGCATCTCGACCAGGGCACGTTGTCGATCGGTGGCCAGCGCCCGGAGGTCGTCCTCGACGGTGATTCGCTCGGGCGTCTCGTAGCGCTCCGGGTAGTCGAGCGCCGACTCCTTCAACTCGCTGCGGGTCCACGCCTGCACGGTGCGCTCCTCGGCGGATCGGCTCTCTTCTTTCCAGTGCTCCACGCCGAGGGTGTCGCGCTCGGGCCGGGCGAACACCTGGTAGTAGTGGGTCGCCAGGGTGGCGCGCGACATCGCCGTGTACGCCCATTCCCGGGTGGCGCCCTCGGATCCCACCACCAGAGCGATGTCGGCGGTCATCCCCTGCGCCTTGTGCACGGTGAGGGCATAGCCGCGGTCGATGGCGTCGTAGTGGGTGGTGTCGAGGGTGAGCTGGCGTTTGTCGGGACGCTCCAGGGTGAGCGTGTGGCGCTCGACGTCGACCTCGGTCACCACGCCGCGGGTGCCGTTGCTGACCGCGCCGCGGCGCTCGTTGGCGAGACAGATGACCCGGTCGCCGACCTGGTACTCCTTGTCACCGACGCTGAGTGCCGGGCCGTGGACTCGCCCCTCGGCCACCGACCGGGCGTGAGCCAGCTCGTTGAGCGCCGCAACCTCATCACGACGCCGGGCGAGGATGACCGTGTCGAGTCCCCCCGCCTCGAGTCGGGCGTGGTCCTCGATCACCTGGACCCGGCGCTCAGCCACCGAGTGGGCATCGTGGATGCGGTCGTAACGTTCGTACTCGCGGTACGCGGCGCGTGCCTCACCGTCGCGGAGCAGCTGCAGTGTCGCCCGCTCCCAGGCGTCCTGCTGGCGGATGTTCTCGTGAAGCTCCACCCTGCCGATGTGGTCGCTCAGGGTGCGCATGGGTGCTCCCGCTTCGATGGGCTGGAGCTGGGAGGGATCGCCGATCACGACCAGCTTGGCCTCGTCGCGCGCCGCCAGGGAGACCAGCTCGGCGAGCTGGCGGTCGCCGAGCATGCCGGCCTCGTCGACGACGAGGACGCCACCGTAGGGGAGCCGCTCGACCTGGAGCTGATGGAGCGTCGCCGCCACGGTGGTCGAGGCGATGTCCGATCCCTCCTCGAGGAGCTCGGCGGCACGTCCCGCCAGGGCACAGCCGACGACGTCGATCCCGGAGGCATCGAACGCTTCGCGGCAGACCTCGAGCGCGTACGTCTTGCCCACCCCGGCGTCACCCTCGATGACGAGCACGCCGGCGGGGCTGAGGCAGACCTCCTCGATCATCGTTCGCTGATCGCGGGTCAGCGTCCGACGCGTAGCCATCGCCGCCGCGACCGTGTCGGCGCGGGCCACCCCGACGCCCGCGCCGGCACGCGCGTGGGCCGTTGCCACCATGCCGCGCTCCAATGCGAGCATCTCCGGCGTGGTGTAGCGGAGGTCATGGCCGGTCTCGGTCCAGCGCAGCATCGCCTCGGGCTCGGTCTCGCCCTCGCGAAGCCGCGGTGGCAGGGGCTGCACAGCGGCACGGTCGGCGAGGATCCACTCGACGGTGCTCTCCAGCTGTTCGCGGCTCATGCCGAGGGGTGCATGCGAGGCCACGGAGCGGATGAGGTCGCGCCGGGTGAAGGTTGCCTGCCGGGCGGTGAGCCCATGCACGCCGAGGATGTCCGCCGACCGCTGCACGTCGAGGAAGCGGGGCTCCAGCGCACCCTGCTCGCGGCCGAACACCGCCTGCACCGTCTCGCCGTCGAGCCCGACGCCCTCGGCACGGTCGTGCCATCGGGCGAACAGGTCCTCGGAGGCCGCGACCTCGTGCTTGCCCTCGCGGGTGTCGAGCGTGGCCACCTCGCGCCCGGACCGAGTGGTCACGTCATATGCGGCCGCGGCGGCGTGGATCTGGAGCGACCTGCGCGAGAACTCGCGCTGCTGCGCGTCGGTGATGCCGACGATCGAGAAGCACCCCTTGCCGTCGACCTCGGTCGAGATGCCCAGCTCGCGGACCAGACGGTCGCGCCATTCCGCCTGGGCGATGGCTCCGGCAGCGGCGGCGTGCTGGTACAAGGGCTCGCTGTGCAGCTGGCTCCAAGTCCCGTCGGGCCGCTGCACCCAGGTGGGAACGGTGATGTGCGTGTGCAGCTGTGGATCGACGGTGACGATGCCGGTTGTGGGATCGGTGACCGGGCGGGCGGTGCGGTGCACGAACTCGGGCATGACCAGCCTGGCGCGCACCGCCTCGGTGGTCTTGGTGTCAGCGTTGTACTGGCGCGCCCAGCCTGCGTTGGCCTGGAGATAGTCGGCGGCAGCCTGGACGCCCTCGCCGTGGATGCGCAGGATGGTGGACCGCGTGCGCTCGTCACCGAGCGCGTAGAGGATGCTCACGTCCTTGGGTGCTGACACGGTCACGTCGAAGGCGACGACACTCTGTCTCTGCCAGTGTTTGCCGAGGTCCTCACCCGTGCGCGGGTGCGTGCCGGCGAGCACCGCCGCGAAGTCGGTGTCAGTCACCTCGCCGCGCAGTCCCAGCGCCTCCGCGCCGCGTCCTGTCCAGCGTCCCGGCGACTCACCGCGGGCGGTGTAGTACTCGAGTTGCTGCTGCGCAACCGCCTCGCGCAGGTACCGCACCGCCTGCTCGACGCTGGTGAGCTTGCCGATCGAGATCATCGCGGAAACGCGTCCTGCACGAGCTTCAGCGTAGGGAGAAAACGCCTACAGAGCGCTTACTTTTTCGGTACGTTTGATCTGGAAGAAATCAGCGATGCAACTGTGTGCGTGTCAGGGTGGTCGATGTGTGTGGGCGAGGTCGTGAAGGCGGTGACAAGAGGTGTGATGCAGGTGCGTTTGTCGGAAGTGGAGAGGAGATGGCCGGTTGGCCCAAGACTGAGAGATGGTGCTGAGGAAGCCCGAGGCGCTGCCGAAGCCTCCGACCCTGCAGACCGTCGATTGTCGCTGTGGCCTTTCCCGGGCGCGGTTCGCGGATGACGCGAACTCCGCTGAACGCGCGTCCTTCGCGTGGTGAGCGACGTTCGCGCAATCCACTTGATCAGCGTGGCACGCTGACCGCGCGCACTCCGCGTGCCAAGCGGCATGCGCGCGATGCATCTGATGCGCGATGTCCGCTTGAATAGCAAAGCCTGCGAAAGACGCGAGACTTGCGACCCTCGCGACCGTGACTGGCAGCGCATACACGGCGGCAGCACAGACGCATGCCGTCATGATGGACGCACTAGGGGGATTCAATGGCGTCGGAAGGGGGCTACATTGGCACCGCGAAAAATGTAAGCAGTCTGTGAGCAAAAACCTGGCATGCTCAGAACATGCTGCAGATCTGGTCGCGCTCCTGGAGACAGGTGCACGAAGGTCCAATAGCTGGGCGCCGCGCGCCCGGGACGACTCCTCGCGTTGCAATAGTGCGGGGTGTCGCTCGATGGAGTCGTCGGTGATCATGTCGCGGCAGCTCAGTTTCCCCGTGGATACCCCACCCGTTCCGGCGACTCCGGAAGGTCGCCGGGGTGGGCGTACTCGCTCAGAGACCTACTCCGCTACCCCGCTGCCCGTGGCTGCGCCCGCGACTGAGTTTGGCGCCCACGCGCGGGCCAACGGGACGTATTTGCCGGCACCGATGTCGATGCTACTGACGGTGCGCGACGTTGCGGTCGCACTTCGGCTCGGCCGCACCCGGACGTACGCATTGCTCCGCTCCGGGGAGATCCCAGTGATTAGGGTGGGGCGCGCCGTGAGAGTGCCTCGAGACGGACTCTGCCGCTGGATCGAGGAGCACTGCACATCCGTAGACCAGGTATCCTCGGGCAACGGTTTCGGGTCGCGCTAACGCGGCGGTGCGGCGGTGATCTCTGCAACGTTCACGCGGTCGCTGGCGCAAGCAGGCGCGTGATGCGGTCAGCCGCATCCGCATGGAGCGAGTGAAGGACACCGGCATACGTGTTGGCCGTGATCGCGATCGTACTGTGTCCGAGGATTGCTGAGACCGTCTTGAGGTCGACGCCACTGGCGAGCAGCAGCGTCGCGCAGCCGTGGCGCAGATCGTGAAAGCGACGGACGGGTAGGTCCTTGGATTTCAGCGTCCACTGGAACCGATTGGTGACGGTCGTGCCAGTCAACGGTGTCCCAATCGCAGTCGTAAACACCAGGTCGGGGATCTCCTCATGCCACGCCAGTCCGAGCCGAAGTCTCTGCTGGTTCTGTCGATCGCGATGGGCAGTGAGCACGGGGGCGAGCGGCGCCGGCATCGCGATTGTTCGCGCCGATCGTCGTGTCTTCGGTGGCAGCAACCGCCACTCACCCCCGAGCCGCTGGAGCGAACCGGCGACGGTGATCGTCCGCCGTTCCACGTCGACGTCGCGCCATCGGAGTCCGAGGATCTCGCCCTGCCGCAACCCGGTCCAGAGAGCGAGCGCGACGATCGGTTCGAGGGGATGATCGCGGAACGCGGCGAGGATGTCCTGTGCCTCACCTGGGGGCATGAGCGCGACGTCGAGGTCCGTGACCTTTACCGGCTCGGCGAGGCCGGCGGCGTTGCGGTGCAGTTCGCCACGTCGTATGCCTACGTTGAGAGCACGCCGCAAGACGGCGCGCATGTGATGGATGGTGCGGGGGGCCAGGCCCATGTCTTGCTTGCGCCGCATCATCATGGTCACGTCGTGCGGGGTGAGCTTGCCGAGCTTGAGGCGTCCGACCTCCGGCACGATGTGGTGCTCGATCAGCTCCCGGTAACGGCGAAAGGTCTTGGGGGCAAGCGACCGCTCCACCTCTTGAAGCCACTCGCTAAGGAAGGCAGCTACGGTCTTGGACCCGCCTGGGGAAGGGATGCCGCGGCGTTCTGCGGTCAGACTGTCCTGAAGCTTTTCAAGGACCTCCTTGCGCGTGCGGCCGTAAAAGGACCGGCGACGGTTGGTCCCGTCCGGATTTGTCCCGAGTGCAACGCGGGCCTCCCAGAGACCCGTGGACCGCTGGCGGATGCTCCCTTCAAGGTTGCCGCGTCGCGTGGCAGTCATCGCCCAGAGCATACCTGAAACTGGGGTACAATTGGGGTACGCTGGGTATCCGAGGTAGGATTTACAAACTAGCGGTACTGTCTACTAATGGCGGAAACCCTTATTCGACAAGGGTTTTTGGCGGAGGGAGAGGGATTCGAACCCCCGGGGGCTTGGCGGCCCCTGCGGTTTTCAAGACCGCTCCGTTCAACCGCTCCGGCATCCCTCCGCGTGGGCTCATGCCAGTCTAAGCGGCGTCAGCCTGCTCGTTGACGTCGAGGCCCCAGACGGTGACCATGGCTGATGTGGTCGCCCTGCTCGTTTTGGTCGGATGCATCCTCGCGTTCCTGTTGCTGCTGTTCTGGTACGGGCTCAAGGGCGAGTCGAACACCGACCCTGCGATCGGGACCAACCGGCCGTATCCAGACGGAGTAGGGCCGACGGGCCCGGGCTCGGACGCCCCCCCGTACCTGCCCGACTTCACGGTCAGCGAGGCGGAGATATTCCGCCGCAACGCGCATCGACGTCTCACGCGTTTGTTCCGCCCACCGCTCAAGGCTCGGAGTTGGATGGACGAGCCGGGCGCGCTTGAGGCTGCCGGTTTGGTTGACGCGCCGCTCCCAGCGGCGGAACCGACCGCCCCACCGGAAGCGCTCCCGCGGGGGCATCGCCGCAAGAAGCACCACTAACTCCCGGCGGTGACCATCCCTTCGAGTTGATCGGCGTGCTCCTCGAGGTGGCCGACCAGGAACCGCTCCACAAGCTCGTCAACGGTCATCGGCCCGAGTGTCGGATGCATGCCGTTGATCGCCCACTGGTCGGGCCCGATCATCGCCAGGAAAACGCGAAGCGCGGCGATGTCCGTGCGCGTGTCGGCCCACAGCACCGACACCGGCTGATGCCGGTTTCGCTCGATTGCGCCGATGCGCTCGGGGTCGCGCTTGGTCCGCCCGAATGGTACGAGGCCATCGGACGGCTGCTCCTGGAGCAGCGGCCGCGCCTCGGCGATCCAGTACGGGATGAACTCGGAAAGATGCGCCCAGACCTGGCCGCGTTCCCAACGCTCGCCAGTGTCGGCATCAACACCGGTGAGCGAGCCGGGCGGCGGCTCAGCTGCAGAAGCCGCGACGAGGCGGGCTTCGACGGTGTCGAGGCGCGCGAGGTACACGTCGGCGGTGCTCATCGCAGCGGACGCAACGCCGAGCCGGCAACCACCCGATTGCGGAGTGTTCCCAACCGCTCGACGCTCAGCTCAACGACATCGCCGGGCTGCAACCACGGATACCGTTCGACGCCGTGCACCAGCGACAGCTCGAGGATGCACCCTGTTCCGCACGTGCCGGAGCCGATGATGTCTCCCGTCTCCACACGGGTTCCGCGCGACGCGTACGCGATCATCTCGCCGAAGCTCCAGTAGATATCCGCAAGCGACGCGCGCGAATACTCGACGCCATTCACGCTTGCGGTCATCTCGAGGTCGAAGCTCTTGTTGCGCCGCGTGTCCTCGAGCTCGTCGGGCGTGACGAAGACCGGTCCAAGTGATGTTGCAAAGTCCTTGCCCTTCACCGGCCCCATGCTCAGCTTCATCTCGCGGCGCTGAATGTCACGCGCACTCCAGTCGTTCATCACGCAGTAGCCGGCGATGCTCTGCTCCGCGGTCTCGGGATCGAGGTCAGCGCCGCCTACGCCGACCACCGCCGCGACCTCCAGTTCGTAGTCCATCTCCATGCATCCCGGCGGGATCGCGACATCAACGTCCGGTCCGGAGATCGCATAGGGGTTGCTGAAGTAGAAGACGGGCAGTTCGTACCAATCGGGATCCATCTCGAGCCCGCGTCGCTGGCGCGCGGTGCGCACGTGCTGCTCGAACGCGTAGAAGTCGCGCACCGTCGGTGGTCGGGGTATCGGGGCGAGCACTCGGACGGCGTCGAGCTCGACCACGTCCTGTGGATCTCGACGCAATTGGTCGCCTTCCGCGGCGAGGCGCGTGCCGTCGTCGCCGAGAAGGTTGAGCAGTGTGGTCCCAGGAGCGCACGCATGGATATGTCCGTCGACCAACATCCCGGTGCGATCGCCGGCGGATGTGGGCTGGGTGAACGTCACCCAGCGCATTGACGCCGTCGCCTTCGTGTCCGCACAGCCAGCAACGAACCAGCTGCGACAGCGAGGACTCCCATGACGATGAGCGGTGCCATGACCCCGTTGCCCTGCGTTGACGCCACAGTCACGCGACTAACACCGAGGCTCGCGGCTGCGATCCCGGCGCTGTCCTCGGTGCCGAAGGCGTTCGACGTGAGCCCATGACGCATTGGCGTCCATAGAACCGGCGTGGTAGTGGGATGGACCACAACGACCGGAGCGGCGTGGTGGACGGCCGCAACCACGCGCCGCACGATCGGGTGAGGTGTTGCTGCGCGCGCGGTGCGTTCGATGACGATCGCCATGCTGCCGTAGATGGTGAAGGTTCGAGCGAACTGCGCCATGGTCGTCCCGTTGTACGAGCCGGTGAGGGGATCGCTGAACTCGAGCGTCCCCGCAGACGTGTTCACGCCCATCAGCACGACGACATGGCCGGCCTCCGTCCAGGGCACGGTCCGGCCATCCCAGGCGGTCCAGCTCCTGGCGGTCTGCGACGAGTAGTCCACCGTCGTCCAGACGAGCACCGGATGGCCGGCCTCGACGGCGGCGTAGAGCGCAGCGGGGTTCCAGCCGGTGAGCTGGGCGGCGACGGGGACGCCGAGGGATTCTGCAGCTCGCGCGACGACGGGCGCATAGGCTCCCCACCCCGCGTACGCGGTCCAGTGGGGATTGCTGCCCGGCTCCGAACCCATGACATGGCCGACGAAGTCCGTGTAGGGGTCGCCCCATTTCGCGGGAAGGCTGTCGGCGCCGATCACGGGCGCACGGGTGTCGGTGGGAAAGTGACCCTGCACGTACTGCTGGGTGGTGTGGATGCCGACCGACCCGAGGGCGATCGTCAGCGACGTCGCCTCGCAGTCGAGCGGCATCTGCATCCGCTGGGTTCCGACGGGAAGCCGGAACAACGCCGCCTCCGCCGTGACCGGGACCGCCGCCAGGCAAACGACGCCCATGCCGAGGGCGATGATCGTCGCTGTCCCCCTCCGCACATGGACCACGCAGCTACTGTACGAGGAGGCACATTTCGGGTGGTTGCGAGCCGGACACGACATATACTGGCCCCGGCCTGGGGAGGTGGCTGAGAGGCTGAAAGCGCCCGCCTGCTAAGCGGGTGAGGGATCTTAAGTCCCTCCGGGGGTTCGAATCCCCCCCTTCCCGCCAGGCCGGCTTCTGCTAGGGTCCTGGCGACTTTCAAACTGATGATCCTCCCCAAGATCCGGGATCCGCGATTCATCACTGTGCGTCGCGGCGGGATCCTCCAAGACGACGATCATCGTCTCCTCGCGATGTGGGCGGCGGACTGCGCGGAGCACGTGCTGCACCACTTCGAGCAGGTACGGCCGACGGACGACCGTCCACGTCGGGCGATCGACCTCGGGCGTACCTGGGCGCGGGATGAGATCAAGTGGCGGGAGGCCCGTACAGCGGCCGGACATGCAAACGCCGCGGCCAGAGACCTGAGTGGGGCGGCCCGGCATGCCGCGTACGCTGCCGGCCAGGCCGCGGCGGTAGGCCATGTCGCGGCCCACGAACTCGGAGCCGCAGCCTACGCGATCAAGGCTGCGCGGGCGGCAGTGAGTGAAAACGAACGCGTGGAGGCCGGCCGTTCGGAGTGCCAGTGGCAGCGAGCCCAACTCCCCGATGAGATCCGAGAACTTGTGCTCGACGACCAGCGGCTGCGCAACGAGCTGTGCTGGTTTGCGTTCGACTGCTGACACGACCGCACGCTGCCGCGGACCCTCGACGCTCACCTGCCGGCAACGCGGCACCGGCGGGCCGGTCCGCCAGCCATGCCGGCTTGGCCATTCAGGTCACATTCCGCCCTTTTCGGGTGTCAGAGATGTGACAGGCCAAGCCACCAGGAGGCACACGATGCGGGTTTTCGTCGCTGGGGCGAGCGGTGCCATCGGCACCCGGCTCGTTCCACAGCTGATCGATCGAGGGCATGAGGTGATCGGGACATTTCGGTCGCCGGGGAATGGTGAGCGCTTGCAGTCGCTTGGGGCGGAGGCGATCGCGCTCGACCTGCTCGACGCGCAGGCCGTACGCGCAGCCGTGCTGTATGCCAAGCCCGAGGCGATCATCCACCAGGCAACGTCACTGGCGAATGCGCGGTTTGGCAGGAAGCTCGACAGCACCTTTGCGCCCACCAACCGGCTTCGGACCGAGGGTACCGACGCGCTCTTGGCTGCTGCCCGCGAGGTCGGCGTGCGCCGGTTCATCGCGCAGAGCTTCGCCAATTACCGCTACGCGCGGGAAGGCGGACCGGTCAAGACCGAGGACGATCCCCTCGACCCGGACCCGCCTGCATCGACACGTCAGACCAACGCCGCGATGCTTCACATCGATGAAGCGGTCACGGCCTCAGGCGGGTACGCGCTTCGCTACGGCGGCTTCTACGGCGCCCACAACGACCAGCTGGTCAAGCTCGTGCGCCGACGGTATTTCCCGATCATCGGCGACGGCGGCGGCGTCTTGTCCTGGATCCATCTCGACGACGCCGCTGCCGCGACGGTGCTTGCGCTCGAACGCGAAGGAGGCGGCATCTACAACATCGTCGACGACGAGCCCGCTCCCGCACGCGAGTGGCTCCCCGTGCTTGCGAAGGCGGTTGGTGCCAAGCCACCTCGTCACGTTCCCTCCTGGCTTGCTCGGCTCATCGGCGGCGTGGACGGGATGACGATGATGTCCGAGGCGCGTG
The DNA here is from genome assembly GCA_003162415.1 of Candidatus Dormiibacterota bacterium. Classification (GTDB taxonomy): domain Bacteria; phylum Chloroflexota; class Dormibacteria; order Aeolococcales; family Aeolococcaceae; genus Palsa-851. Next base: position 40,437 of record PMOL01000018.1, on the reverse strand, counting down.
GCGCGTCGAACGCGAAGGCGAAACGCGAGCTCGGATGGATGCTCCGGTACCCCAGCTGGCGACAGGGCTTCGGGGCGACCTACGAAGCGGGCGCACCGGGGGATCGACCCGAGCCTGCAAGGCGGTGAGTACCGTCCCGGCGCGGTCCCTACTGGCCAATCCCCTCAGGTGGCAGCGCTGCGAGCCGGTACCCTGCCGCCTCCAACTCGGGTATCAAGACGGCCACTGCGGCAACTGTCTCACTCCTCGTGTAGCCGCCCCCGTCGTGCAGCAGCACAACCATCCCGTTGTGGAGCGCGGCCATGACGCGCAACACGATGACCTCGGTCCCGGGAAGCTGCCAATCTCCCGTGTCCACGGTCCACAGCTGCATCTTCATCCTCAACCCGGATGCAATCCCGACAACCGATGCGTTGAAGGCTTCATACGGGGGACGCCACAATGTCGGTGTCTCTCCGGTGAGCGTTGTGACCAGGTTCCGGTCCCGGCCGAGCTCGACGTAGACGGCACTCGCCGGCAGGTTGGTGAGCGGCGGGTGTGACCACGTATGGTCGCCGACCGTATCGCCGTCCCGAACTTCTCGCTCCACCAGCCCCGGCCACCTCTTTGCGTTCTCGCCGACGACGAAGAAACTCGCACGCGCAGCGTACTTCTCCAGGAGGGAGAGAATTTCCGGAGTCCACGTCGGATCGGGACCGTCGTCGAAGGTGAGATAGATCGTTTTGGTGAGGCGTTTGGGGGAGGCGCGCACGAGCGCGGCGAGCGGCACGGTGAGGATTGCCGGTGTCCTCGTGGGATTGGGGCCGTCATCAAAGGTGAGATAGATGGTTTCGAGCAATGCTTTGGACGCGACCGGTGCGCGCGCTGCGAGAGGGTGTGCTGATGCTGTGACCGTTGGCGACCTGATCGACAGAGGGCTCGGATGCGCTGCTGTTGAGGTGCAGGCCGCGATGAGGACAGCTGTGAGCGTCGCAACGGTCCTGAATCTCCCGACATTGGCCATGGACGGCTTATGCATTCGAGAAGAGTGGAATGTTGGCGCCGCTGGCGACACTGAGCGGGCTGTCGAGCAGGGCGACGATCATCGCCGCAACCTGATGAGGAACCAGGGTCGCGCGGAGCGCAGGGTTGGCCCGGCGGAGCATATCGGTGTCCACTGCGCCCGGGCTCACCGAGATGGCGGTGATGCCAAACGGTTTGCCCTCGACCGCGATTCCCTCGGTGAGGCCGATCACACCGTACTTCGACGCGTTGTATGCAGCCAGACCCGCGAACTTCTCGGTCGCGTACACGCCTGACAGCGAAGCGATGTTGACGATGCGCCCCTCCCCGGCGTTGCGCATCGGCGTGAAGGCGGCGCGGCAACAGTTGAAGACGCCGGTGAGATTGACGCTGATCGTGTGCTCCCAAGAAGCGAGACTGATCTCGTCGAACAGTTCGCGTTCCAACGTTGCGGCGGCGCAGACCAGTGCGACGGGTGGCCCGATTCCGGACGCTATTCTGAACAGCTGATCGACGTCGGCAGCATTGCTGACGTCGGTGGGCACGCCGGTCGCTCCGCCGCCGGCATCGCGGATCGCCCCAACGGTTGCGTCGAGGGCGGCGGCGTCTCTGGCAGCGACGATGGTGTGCGCTCCCTCGTTGGCGATCGCCAGTGCGGTGGCTCGACCGATACCGCGGCTCGCGCCGGTGACCACGGCCACCCGGCCGGCGAGCCAGTGTGCGCGTTCAGACACGCGGGGCCGCGAGCGTCGATGTGAGGATGCCGCGGTATACGCGCTCGTGAGCGTCGATCACTGCCTCGAGATCGAGGTGCGCTTCCGCGTGTCTGCGACAGGCGGTGCGGTCAAGCTCACCGGCGTGACCGAGTGCTGCCGCAGCAGCATCGATATCGCCGGGCTCGACCAGGAACCCGGTGACGCCGTCGACAATGACGTCCTGGAGCCCGCCGCGCCGGTACGCGACCACCGGGGTACCGCACGCCTGCGCCTCAGCGGCAACCAGACCGAACGGCTCGTCCCAGCTCGCGGGGCAGAGCACCGTCGCGGCGGCAGCGACGGCCCGCCAGAGGGTCGCCCTCGGAACCGCAGGATGAACGCGCACATCGGGCTGCCGGTCCGCGGCATCGACCACGCGCTCAGCGTAGCGGTCGTCGTAGCCATCGCCATACAGGTCGATTGACATCCCCGCTCGCCGCGAGATCGCAATGGCGTCGACGGCGCCCTTCTCCGGACTGAAGCGGCCGGCGAAGACTGCTCCCGAACCAGGTATCGCAGACCAGGGGATCCGCTCGGTGGCGACTCCCGCGCGGAGGACCATGTCGACTTCAATGGATTCTCGCCACGCGTCAGCCTGCGCCGGCGAAACGGTGGCGATGACCGGTGGATGCTGCGCTCGCGACGCGTCGCGAAGAGCATTGGCGACGGAGCTCTCGGGTGGAAGGTGCAGCGTATGGATCACGGGTACCGCGATCCCGATCGCAGATCGAATCGCAGGAGCGTCGAATGCGTGGTTGTGCACGACGTCATACGAACGCGTGCCGAGCGCGTCGAAGACTCGCGCGTACGCAGCGGCGAACGGCGCCGGGTCGGCCGGCGGAGAGGAGCCGGCGCGATAGAGGAACTGCTGCAAGGTGGATGCATCGACTCCGACATCGACAACGCGAGCGCCATCGATCTCCGATCCCGAGGCTGCGAAGACGTCGACGTCGTGCCCATGCCTGACCAGTCCCGTGGCGAGATCTGCAAGAAACGCCTGCGCTCCGCCGCATTGCGGCTCGCGAATCGGCGACACGAGCGACGCGATCAATGCGAGCCTCAACTTCGGTTCACCTTGAATGCGAGGTCACGTGGAGGATTCACGCCGAGCACGTCGTACGAGACCCGCGCGAGGCTTCGGGCACGGACCTCTCCGGCGGCATGTGGGTAGAAGATCTCGGTCATCTCGACTGCCTCCTCGGCGTCTCGGAACTCCATCCACATCTCGCCCGGAAAGCTCATGTGGGTGTATCCGTGAGCGCCCAGCCAGTCCAGGTGATTCGGCCACACCACAACCATCACGCCGCCGGGCGCACACACGCGCTCCATTTCCGCCAGGCCGGCGTCGCCTCCGTGAGCGCCATCGCGGTCGAGCGCCGAGCAGGTCACGACCAGGTCGGCTGAGGCGTCGGGTACCGGCAGCGCGTCAAACAAGCCATCGACGATGTCGATCTTGCGCGACGCCTCCGACGGCACGGCGGTCCGAAGACGCTCGCGCAATGGCCGCGCGGGTTCCACCGCGACGAGGTGAGCGCAACGCGTCAAGAGAGCGGTGGTGAGGCGCCCCGTGCCGGCTCCAATCTCCACCACGCGCTCGACACTCGGGAGCCACTCGAGCACGGCGGGGTGAATGCGCTCGGCTGCGACCAGTCGCTCATATAGTTCGGGCTCGAGCCGGTAGAGCAGCTCGAACGAGAGCGACCGGTCGAGGGGCAGGTCCGGGATCCCACCCGGGAGGAATCTCGCTCGCTCCGCCGAGGAGAAGACGCGGACATCACCGACGCTGTAGCGTTGGGCCAGCTCGATCGTCCGCCGTACCGTCTCCACCGGTGTCAGCCGCCGCGGGTGCATTCAGCCCAGTTCTTCTCCGTCTCCCACAGCCGCACGGCGTGGAGCGTGCCGCGCGTGATGTGCGGCTCGAGTCTCTCGAAGAACACCGCGGCGAGGTTCTCGGCGGTCGGAATCCGCCCCTCCAGCCAGCTCACGTCGGTGTTCAGGTTGTGGTGATCGACGTGCTGGATCACTTCCGCCTTGATGACATCGGCGAGCTGCTTGAGGTCGACGACGTAGCCCGATGCGTCGTCCATATCGCCCGCGACGATGACCTCGAGCTGGTAGCGATGGCCGTGAAGATTGACGCACTTGCCGTAGAGGGCGCGGTTCTCCTCCGCAGAGAGCCGCGCGTCGCACAGTTGGTGCGCGGCGTCGAACGACTCACGCCGGCACACACGCAGGACGGGACCAGTGGGGCTCATCGGCTCCTCAAGCGTGGCACGTCGGACGCTTCATGCACAAAGGCTGCGGAGGTCGGTCCTCTCATCTTCCAACGCGGCTGGAGGAGCGCCGAGGCGTTTGCCGACCAGAGCCTTGGCCACGAAGAGCTCGCCGCCCTCGTCCAGCTCCGGATCACCGCCGCGGTTCAGCCCCATCACCGCCAGGACCCGGCCCTGCTCGAGATAAAAGCCGAGGAATCGGCGCTGCTCGAGGCTCCCGCGCACCACGAAACTATCCCAGCTTCGTGCGTACCCGACGTATTCAAGCGCATGCTCGTATTGATCTGACCAGAACGAGTGGAGGTCTGCGTAGGGCTCCGTGCTTCCTAGCATGGAGCGTGCCGCTGCGCGCCCCTGGCGCTCCGCATTGTTGAAGTGCTCAACCCGTAGACGACCGAACACCGGATGCAGGTGGTTGGCCACGTCCCCGGCAGCAAACACACCCGCAAGATTGGTGCGGCAGCATTCGTCGACGATGATCCCGTTATCGACGGGGACACCCCTCTGGTGCGCGAGCTCCACGGAGGGCTCGATGCCGATTCCCGTCACTGCGAAATCGCACGAAACCGTCAACCCACGACTGGTCACGACGTGTTCCACGTGCCCGTCTCCCGTGAACGCGACGACACGATCATCGAGGAGCAGTTCGACGCCCTTCTCACGATGGATGCCGGCCATCACGGAACCGATCTCGTCGCCGAGCACCCCTGCCAGCGGGCCGACGCCGCCCAACACCGCGCTTACGCTGACGCCCAGCTGGCGGAGCGACGCCGCCACCTCGCTGCCGATGAATCCCATCCCGACCACGACCGCACGGCTCCCGGGCACGGCCAGCTCCTTGATGGCGTCGCAGTCGGCCAGAGTGCGCAGCCCGAGCACCCCCGGGAGAGTTGCGCCGGGGATCGACAAGCGCCGATTGCGACCGCCGGTCGCCAGTAAGAGCCGGTCGTACGCGGTCCGCTGGCCCGAGCCCTCGAACACGACTTCGCGCGCCTGCAGGTCAATCGACTCGACGCGCTCGTGCGCGCGCTCGACGTTATTCTGCTCATACCACTCCGGGGATTTGACCGTCCATGCCGTCCAGTCCTCTTCGCCGCGGAGGTACGTCTTCGAAAGTGGGGGACGTCCAAACGGTGCCGTGGGTTCGTCGCCGACCAGCACCACGCGTTCCGGATAACCCTCTTCGCGCAGTGTCGCGGCAGCATTGCCGCCACACATCCCGGCTCCGATGATGACGGTCCCGGCTGCCATATCGGTCAGCCGGGAGGGGGCGGTCCCTTGACCGTTGGGAGCGCGATCGGACCGATCCGCGAGAGCACGTAGAAGGCGATCGCGAAGAGTGTCAGCGCAACTGCGGTCCTGGAAAGCACTGCATTCGTGGTCAGCTCAACCACGCCGGCCACCAGGAACAAAGTGAAGCTGACGACGATGCAGAAGTCTTTGAAGGTCATCGTTCGCTCCTCGCCATTTGGGTCACACGTCCAGGTACCCGGCAGCATCCCACGTCGGGGTTCACGGCAGCGACGTCTGCACGGTGCCGGGATCCTAGCATCCGTCGATCCGGACGCTCAGCAGCGACATCTCCTCTAGGGCACCTCGACCCGGTGTCTCAGCCTTGCCGCAGTCCGAGGGTGTTCCCGTCCGGGTCGTGGAACCACGCCACCCGCGCTGGGCCAAGCTGTGCGATGTGCCCGGTGGTTTGCAAGGGTCCCTCGGTATAGTCGATAAAGGCGACGCCGTGGTCCTCGAGCCCGCGAATCACGGCCTCAATGTCGGATACCTCGAAATGCGCGACGGTGTGGTCCGCGGTGCTCGGTCCGCGACGGAAGATCGAGAGCTCGGTCCCGGCGCCACAGCCGAAGCGAACTGATGCCGGGTTGTCCCAGAGCAATGTGAGCCCCAGGGTGTCCCCGTAGAAGTGCCGAGCGCGGTCGAGATCGGTGACCGGGATCGTGGCTACGACCATCGAGGTACCAAGCATGTCCTGTCCTCCACCCCCCGGCTAGAGCGGGAGTTATTTGTTATGCCAAGTATCGTAATCGGGTCATAGTTGGCATGTCAAGTACCTGTGCGATATGATCTCGGCATGAGCGATGCCGACCTCGACCGCTGGCTCCCGGCCTGGATGGCCCTGCTCCGGGTGTACCCACGATACGTCGACTACGTCGAGTCAGAGATACGCCGCGAGCACGGCTTGACCCTGCCGCGCTACGACGTGCTCGCGCAGCTCGATCTGGCCGGCGGGCGTCTCGGACTCAGCGACCTGGCCGCGCGGATCTGGCTCTCGCCGTCCGGCTTGTCGAAATTGCTCGATCGCATGGAATCGTCCGGCCTGATCGTCCGCGAGCCGGACCCACGAGACGCGCGATCGTGGTTCGCGGTGCTCACTCCGAGTGGTCGGTCACGGGTGCGACGCGCGCGGGAGACGCACCATGCCTTGCTGGCATCGACATTCGGAAGCGCCTTGACTGATCGGGACGTCGCGGGACTGGTGCGCTCCATGAAGCGGCTGGGCGTGTCATTGGAGTCGCGCGATGCGCGGTCGGCCGCGACCCACTCGAAGGAGAGCGGCAGGCCACGCAGCAGAGATCCCAGCTGATCGTGGCCGAGGAGCGACGCCGGCCATCAAGGCGTCGGCAATGGAGGTCAGGAAAAGCGCCCGATCAGCTTGCGCGTCTGGCCCGTCAACTCGGTGTCGGGCTGCCAGCGGCGCCCACACTCGACGCATTCACAGCCGGAAACGAACGCCCGGGTGGTGTCGCCGGAGGTGGCGACATCGCGCTTGTGCACGACCACTTCGGTTGAACTGCACTCCGGACACTCGGGGATTTCGCCGTCCACCATGATTGAACACCTCGTATTGACCTGGGTGGCGACAACCTACACCTCGGGTTCGGTTCTGATATTGCGAGCGTGTGACGGCGGCTCAGATCGATCGAGAAGGCGATAGCTCCGCCAGGTCGCACGGGTGGGCTGGGAGCCAGCCCGATGTTCTCTGGCATCGTGGCCATGGCGGATCAGATGGCAGGACACGACCTTGGCCAGTTGAATCCTCGCCTGTACGCACTTGCACAGACTGCAAACAGCGGCATCGTCGATGTCACCAAGGGCGGTAACGAGATGACGTTCCCAGACGCCCACCGTGGCAACGCTGTGGTCACGGTGCGGGGTTACAACGCCGGCGCCGGCTACGACATGGCGAGCGGTCTTGGCACTATCGATGGAGCGGTCTTCATCCCAGCGCTCGCGGGGATCTGACCTCAGGGCCCGGAGGGGGCGGCGCTGCCGCCTCCTCCGACGGCCCCTCGAGGGCTCCCTTCATCCCACCTTAAGGCGACCCAAAGCCCTCCCTCTAGCCTTGCCGATGAAGCCGTTCGTCGACAGGAGGCAGCCAGATGAGGACCAGCATTCAGACGAGAATCAGAATCGTCGTCGCCGCCGCGACGTTGTTCATCTCGGTCTTCGCCTCGACGGCGCTGCCCGCATCAGCGGCGGTCACGGTGACGTCCCACTTCATCTGGACGACGACGCCGTCCAACGTGAGCATAGCGTTCAGCTTCATCAACAACGGCACCACCAACGGTGACCCCGGTGCTCTGCTGTTCGTGACTTCCAGCTACGACCCCGGCGGCGTCTGTGGCTGCGTCACCGACCCGGCGCCGGTCGGAGTGGCCTGGGCAGGGGGCGCCAACAAGTGGACCGTCTATAACGCCGATATCTCGAACATGCCAGTCGGGGCTGCATTCAACGTTCTGGTCGTGCAGAAACCGAGCTCACGCGTCTTTGTGGCCACCGCGACGTCACAGGACGTCACCGCGAACGGCATGGTCATCAACTCAACGGCGATCAACGGCAAACCGAACGCTCTGTTGCAAGTCACCGAGTCCCTCCCCAATGGGCCGTTCGGTTCAGTTGACGACGCTCACCCGATCGGGGTTGTGTACGGCCTGGGCCCGAGTGGCAATGAGTGGGCCATCCAGAACGTCGACAACGCTGCGATGCCCGTCGGCGCCCATTTCAACGTCATGGTGGGCGGCGGCCCGACCAACGGCGGAAGTGCGGTGCTGCTCAGCGGCACGTCAGCCAATACCTTCGGTAGCAACACCTTCGTGAGCAACTCGGAGACGACCGGCAACCCCAATGCGGTGATCTTCGAGACCCAGAACGCTGACCCCGGCTTCCATTTCGGCGCCGGCGACGTGGCGCCGACGGGAGTGCTCTACATCTCGAGCCCAACCGACATCGCTGCCGTCAACAATGAGAATGGCGCGCCCATGCCCACGGCGAACCACTACTTCAACCTGCTTATCTTCCCCAGCTAGCGCCGCGACGTCAGGCGGAGAGCGGCTCCATCGCGAGCTCGGCGAGCGCGTCCATGGCCATCGTCAACTTGGGGCGCGGCGCGCTGAAACAGAGGCGCAGGTGCGAGGGCACACCGAAGGCGATCCCCGGGGTGAGGAGCACGCGCCGCGCCGCCAGGGCATCGATGAGGCGCAACGTATCCGGCCACGGGCTGTGCACCCACAGGTAGAGGCCGCCCTCTGGTTCCATCGCCTCGAGGCCGTCGGCACGGACTCGATCCATGACGATGTCCCGGCGCTCCCGATAGGGGACCGCGTTGATCTCCCACGAGTCGAGATGAAGCAGCGCGCGTTGCGCGGTGGCCGGCGCGTTGACAAAGCCGAGTGCGCGCAACGCCTGGGCAAGCCCGCGGTGCGTCTCGGCATTGGCGAGCGACGGGTGCAGCACGAGATAGCCGATGCGCTCCCCTGCCACTCCGAGGTCCTTCGAGAAGGATCTCGCGAGCACGGTGTGCTCGTAGAGGTTGAACGGCTCGACACGCTGATGCGGTGGGTACGTCAGCCGTCGATACACCTCGTCGATGATCAGCAGCACCTTGCGGTCGTGCCGGTTGTTGTGTGCATCGAGCACGGATGCGAGGCCCGACAGCTCGCCGCCGTCGAGGACGTGGCCACTCGGATTGCACGGCGAGTTGACGATCACCGCCGCAGTGTGCGCGGAGAGCGCGCCGCTGATGCCGTCGAGGTCGAGCCGCAGGTCGGGGCCGGTGGGCACAGGCACGAACCGCGCAGATGCCGTCTCGCAATACAGGCGGAATTCCGGGAAGTACGGAGCAACGCCGATCACGTCATCACCCGGGTCGACGAAGGTTCGGATCGCGGCGGTGATCGCGCATGCGGCGCCGGCCGTCATGGCGATCGAGTCGCTGGTGATCCCCGGAAAGTCGACGTCCTCAGCGGCGCGCTCGCGCACGTCCGGGTACCCGAGGTTCGGCATGTATCCGAAGCGACCGCGGAATCGCTCGCGGCTGGCCGCGGCAAACGCCTCGACGATCGCCTCCGGCGCCTCCAGCGGCTGCCCGATTGACAGGTCCGCCACCGTGCTCTCGCCGAATTCGGCGCGAAGCCGTTCCCCCTCCATGAACATCCGCCGGATCCAGCCCCCGTCCTGAAGTTGTGCGCGCGACCAGCGCGAGATGCTCATGTCAATCCCGCAATGCGATCAGCTACGCGATGCTCGTGGTGCCGGAGACGCCGCCGGTGTGCCAGCTGAACGGATAGTCGCGGTCGAAGATCTGCCGCGCAATTGCGGTGCGGTGCAACGGCCGGAAGGTGTCGACCATCACGGCCAGCTCGTCGGTCTCACGCGGTCGATCGAGCGATGCCTCAAGCGCACCGGGTTGCGGGCCGTGCGGGAGTCCACCGACATGGTGGGTGAACGAGCCCTGACTGATCCCGCGGCGTGCCGCGTAGTTGCCCTCGACGTAGTACAGCACCTCATCCGAGTCGAGGTTGCTGTGGTGGTAGGGGAGATGGATCGCTTCCGGGTCCCAGTCGAGCTTGCGCGGCACGAAGGAGCAGATGACCAGGTTGTGCGCCTGGAAGGTCTGGTGGATCGGCGGCGGCACGTGGAATCGACCCGCGCGCGGTTCGAAGTCATGGATGTTGAAGGTCACCGGGTAGATGGTTCCGTCCCATCCGATGACGTCGAACGGGTGGTGGTCGAGCACGTAGCGGCTCACGTGGTTGGAGCGCTTGAGCCAGATCTCCACGGGTCCCTGGTCGTTGCTCTCGAGCGAGTCGGGACCGTGAAAGTCGCGCTCGCTGTACGGCGCGAACTCGGTCAGCTGGCCGTTGCGCGCGCGATAGCGATCCGGCACATCGACCAACCCCGTGACCTCCATGCAGAGCAGGCGCACGTCCGCGAGGTCGTCGAAGTCGATGCGGTAGATGGTGCCGCGTGGAATCACGATGTAGTCGTGCTTCTTGAAAGCGAGATGGCCGAACTGGCTGCGCAGCACACCACTGCCCCTGTGCACGAAGAGGACCTCGTCCGCGGAGCCGTTGACGTAGAGCACCTGCTGCACGGTCACCGGAGCGACCAGACCGATATGCACGTCGTCGTTGACGAGCAACCAGCGCCTCCCGGTGATGACGTCGCCCTGCGACGGAAGGTCGAATCCCTTGAGGTGCGCGTTGGTGTGCACCTGCTCGTGCTCGGGGGTCATGAGGTCGGCGGGTCCTTCGCTCACGTCCTGCGCGCCCTCGGGCATGCCGCGGTGGTAGAGCAGCGACGACGGCCCGCTGAAACCCTCGCGTCCGAAGAGTTCCTCATATGCCAGCCGCCCGTCATCCGAGAAGCGCATGTGCCGCTTGCGGGGCACGTCGCCGAGTTGTTTGTACGGTCGCACGTCCAGAGCCTAGCGGTTCGACCCTAGGCCGGTGCGCCGATGACCTCGAAGATCGCCTCGAGTTCGACGGCGGCTCCCAGCGGCAGCTGCACGACCCCGACCGCGCTCCGGGCATGCCGTCCGCGGTCCGGGCCGAAGACGGCCACCAGCAGGTCGGACGCCCCGTTGATCACCGCGGACTGCTCGGTGAATGCCGGCGTGCTCTGCACGAAACCGGTCAGCTTGATCACCGCCACGGTGTCGAGCGTGCCGAGTGCCGCGCGGGCGGTCCCCAGGAGATCGATGGCCGCGCGGCGCGCCAGGTCGTACGCGGTGTCGGTGTCAACGTCGTCGCCGACCCTCCCGGTCACGACCGCGCCGTCGCGCTTCGCGAGGTGGCCGGAGAAGAAGAGCAGACTGCCGGCCCGCCGCGCGGTCACGTAGTTGGCAACCGGCGTCGTGGTCTCCGGGATGACGATGTGGAGCTCGGCGAGACGATCGTCAACACCCACGGTCAGTAGTCCTGGAGGTAGTCGCAGTTGTCCAGGAAGCTCTCCGCATCGAAACCGAATCCGACACGCACTGAGTCGACGCGGGTGATGTTGTTGCGGCCAAGCATGCGGAGCTGGTCGCGAGTCACCGGCGGATGCCGGAGCAGCTTCTCCATGAAGAACGCGGCCGGCATCATCATCGGCACCGGGACGTGGACGATCTTGCGGTGCAGGCCGAGCGACGTCTTGATGGTGCGGACGATGTCCTCGTAGCTCATCTGGTCCGGGCCGCCGATCTCGTACACGCGCAAAGCGGGTCCGCGCTCGAGGGCGAGGACGATGCAGCGGGTCACGTCGCCGACGGAGATGGGCTGGAAGAGGGTCCTGCCGTCGCCGGCGATGGGGATGACCGGGTTGATCCGCATCATCCGGGTGAGCAACGTGAAGAAGCCGTCGCCCGGGCCGAAGATGAGGCCCGGACGCAGCGCGGTGTAGGGCAGGCCACTGGCGCGCACCGCTTGCTCGCCCTGCCACTTGCTCAGCAGGTACGGGTACCGCGGGTCGGGGTCGGCCCCGAGCGCTCCCTGGTGGACGAAGTGCTTGACCTTGGCTTTCGTGGCCGCTTCGAGCACCCGCTCGGTGCCCTCGCGGTTCACCCGGTCGAAGGTCTGGCGGCCGCGCTCCTGGATGATCGCCACCAGGTGGACGAGCGCGTCGCAGCCAGCGAAGGTGTCGGCCAGCTGGGTCGCGCTGGTCAGGTCGGCCTGGACGAAAGTGACCCGCTCGCCCTTGGGGCGGCGTGTGGTCCCACGGGCCACGATGACCACCTCGTGGCCGGCATCCTTGAGCGCCCGAACGGTGTGGATGCCGACGAAGCCGGTACCACCGGTCACCGCAACGCGCACGCAGTTCCTCCTCGCCGGGCTGGGACGTTCGCCCGCGAGTTTACGGGCAGGGCCGCCGCGCGTGCCCCGCGATTACGAGCCCCCGCCCAGCGCGGCGATCACCGCCGGTGAGCCCTCCAGCGCCGTGTGCTGCATGAAGTGCTTGACGGCGCGCATGCCGCCCAGCTCCTCGCCGCCGCCGGCACGTCCGGGGCCGCCGTGGACCAGTTGCGGCATCGGGGTGCCGTGCCCAGTCGATCCCGCGGCGCAGTCACGATCGAGGATGAGCAGACGGCCGTGATACGGCGCCGCACCGGCCACCACCGCGCGAACAAAGTCTGGATCGTGGGAGAGGATCGAGCCGACGAGGCTGCCCCCGCCGCGCGCCGCCAGGGCGCCGAGATCGGCCGGCGCCGAGTAGGGGATGAGGGTGGTGACCGGGCCGAATGCTTCGACCTCGTGCGGTTCGGGGCGGTCGCCGGTCGCCAGGAGCACCACCGGCGCCATGAACGCGCCGCGCTCCGGGTCGGCGTCCACGGGATTGACCGACATGGGATCGCCGTACACGACCTCGGTCGCGCGCATAAGTGCGGTAACCGCGTCGCGGACCTCGTCGCGCTGGTGCAGGCTCACCAGCGCACCCATGGTCACCGTCTCGTTGCGAGGGTTGCCGACCACCACTTTGTCGAGCCGCGCGCGGAGACCGGCGGTCACCTCGTCAACCATCGATTCGGGAACCAGCGCTCGGCGGATGCAGGTGCATCGCTGTCCGGCTTTGGTGGTGATCTCTCGCGAGACTTCCTTGACGTACAGGTCGAATTCCGGCGTTCCCACTGTGGCGTCCGGCCCCAGGATCGAGCAGTTGAGCGAGTCGGTCTCGGCGTTGAAGCGTGCCGCGCGTGCGGTGACTGCGTGGTTGGCGCGCAACACCGCCGCGGTGCTCGCACTCCCGGTGAAGGCGATCACATCCTCACCGCCCAGGTGGTCGAGCAGGTCGCCCACACCGCCGCACACGAACTGCACGGCACCTTCCGGGAGGGCGCCCGACGCGATGATGTCGCGGATCACCGCGGCGGTGAGATACGCGGTCTGCGTCGCCGGTTTCACGATGCTCGGAACGTCCGCGAGCACTGCCGGAGCCAGCTTCTCGAGCATGCCCCAGACCGGGAAGTTGAAGGCATTGATCTGCAGCGCAACACCCGGCAACGACGTGTACACGTGCTGTCCGACGAAGGTGCCGCCCTTGCCGATCGGCTCGACGTCGCCGTCGGTCAGGACATAGCCGTCGGGTAGCTCGCGTTTTGCGCGGCTGCTGAAGACAAAGGTGGTCCCGATCCCGCCGTCGATGTCGCCGGTCCCGTCGCGCCGCGTCGCGCCGGTTGCGAGGGAAAGCTCATGGTAGGTGGCCTTGTTGGCGTCGAGGTACGTTGCCAGCTCCTTGAGCGCCGCGGCGCGCTGCTGGAAGGTCAGTCGGCGGAGCGCTGGACCGCCGGCACGACGCGCGTGGTCGACCATCGCTCGCGTGTCGAGGCCGGTTGTTGACACACGCGCGACGGGCTCGCTCGTGGACGCGTCGAGCACCAACGTGCCCTCGTCGGGCGCGGTGTACCACTGGCCGGCGACGTAGCTGGCGAGCATCTCAACCATCTGACCGACTCCGATACCGCTGTGCCCTCATGCCATACCTGCGAGCGCAATTATCAGCACCGGGACCATTACCGCGACTTCGCCATTCTCCTCCTCAGCGCTTGCGAATCGAACATCTGTTCGCTACACTGACGTCCCGCCTCGGCGCTCCTGCTTTCCGTCCCATCAGGCGGCGGCCATTTCCAGTGAGGAGCGATGTCCGATTCCCTGTCCGCCGCTCTGGCGACACTTCGATCCCGCTACGGTCCCCAGGCACTTCGCCGTGGCGGGACGCCGGAGCAGGCGGGCACGTGGTCAACCGCGGTACCGGTCCTCGATGATGTGCTCACTCCCGGCGGGCTGCCGCACGGACGGGTCACCCTGCTTGCCGCGGCCGGACGCGGACCCTCGGGACGGCTGACGCTGCTGCAGTCGCTGGCCGCGCTGGCCAGTCGCTCGCATGACACCGGCTATGTGGATCTCGCGGGCACGCTCGACCCCGGGTTCCTTGCCGACCTCGGAGCGGATCTCGACGCCTGCCTGGTGATCTCCCCGGGGCCCGCGAGGTGGGAGCGAGGGCTGGTCATGGCACGCGCTTTGGTGACTGCGGGCATGCCCTGGGTCGGCGTCGCGCTCGGCGGGGAGCAGTCCCGGCCATCGCTCTGGGAGCACGCGCTCGCCGCGCTTGCCGAAGCCGTGGCCAAGCGCGGCGCGATCTGCGTCATCGCCACCCCGGCCCCGGTCGCGGCCCCGCTTCGCCACGCCTCGTCGCTCACGCTCGTCTGTGCGGCCGCGGGCTGGCAACGCGCCAACGGCGACGTGGCTGGGCTGCGGGTGCGGCTCACCACCGGCAAGAGCAAGCTCGGCGCGCCCGGTGCCGAGGCAACCGTGCTGCTCCGCTATCCCCGCCCGTACGCCACTGCCGAGGTGGTCGGCCTGCCCAGCGTCGTCGTACCGCGCTTGCAGCTGATCGTCCTGCCGATTCCCGATGTGGCCGGCGTGGCGGCTCGAGGTTGAGGTGCGCGTTCTCTGCGCTCGCCATCCGCACCTCGGGCTGCTGGCCGCCCTTCGCCGCTACCCGGAGTTGCGCGGCGAGCCGGTGATCCTCGGCGGTGCTCCGGAGTTGCGTCTCCCGGTGGTCGCCGCTTCGGCGGCAGCGCTGGCCGCCGGAGTGCGGGTGGGGCAACCCCTCCGCCAGGCACAGCAATCCTGTCCTGCCGCGGTGTTCGTCCCGCTCGACCTCGCCGGGATCGCACGGTTGCGCGCCGCCGTCTGTGCCGAGCTCCACCGGCTCTCGCCGACGGTGGAAGCCGGTGACGAGGAGGCATTCGGCGATCTCTCCGGCCGTCACGCCGAGTTTCCTGACGAAGCCACCTGGGCGTCCGCCCTGGCTCGCGGATTGCGCGGGGTGCTCGACGTGGAGATCGCCGTGGGCGTGGCGGGGTCGCGGTTCGTCGCCCGACTGGCAGCTCGGGCGAGCCATCCCGGCCGGATCCGCCGGGTTCGCTCCGGTGAGGAAGCAGTCTTCCTGGCGCCGCTGCCGCTCGACGTGCTGCCCGTCGACCCGGCGGTCACCGCCCGGCTCGCGGCCTTCGGACTCGACTGCCTCGGCGCGGTCGCCGGCCTGGGCCCGGCCGATCTGCAGCGTCAGTTCGGGCCCGACGGGCTCCGGATCTACCGGCTGGCGCGCGGCAAGGACAGCGGGGGGGGCCACTCGGTGCCGGCACAGCGGGCATGGAGTGAACGGCTCGTGCTCGACGGCGCCACCGGTGATCTCGAGATCCTGCTCGGAGGTGTCCGGCACTGCGCCACAGCACTCGGCGGCCGGCTTACCGCCGAGGCCCTCGCGGCCGGCGAGGTAAGCGTGGTGTTCGAGATCGAGGAAGCCGAGGCGATCTCGGTGTCGATGGTGCCCGCGGCACCGTCGGGGAATGCGGGTGAGCTCTGGACGGCGGCGCTCGGACTCCTCGGCGAGCTCAAGCCCCAGGCGCCGGTTGCCGCTGTTCGGGTCGGGGTGACCCGGCTGACCCCGGCGGCCGGGCGGCAGGCAGATCTGCTCCGCCCCGGCGACGGCGCTCGGGAGGCAGTGGTCGCCACGGCGGAGCGACTGCGAAGCCGGTTCGGTGCCGCCACGGTTCGCCGGCCCAGGCTCGCACTCGATCCCGGCGACCTTCCCGAGCGACGGTTCACGTGGGAGGCGCCGGTCGTGGCGGGGGCGACCCGGTGACCGAGTTGCTCGAGGGCACCATCGAAGTGCGCACCGGCGCAGACGGACTGCCGGTCGCGATCCGCAACGGGCAGGCGTGGGGACGGGTGGCAGAGGTGGTGAACACCTGGCGAGTGGAGACCGACTGGTGGCGGATCCCGGTGGGCCGCGACTACGTGCGATGCCTCCTCAACGATGGGGAGTGCGTCGATCTCTACCGGGACCTCGAGACCGGAGCGTGGCATCGGGAGCGTCGCTATGACTGAACGTGATGGCTGAACCGTGTGCCGCCCCTCCCTGGTGGCCGCCGGTTGAGGGGAACCGGCGGCCGGGAAAGGGGAGAAGGCCTGGGGTGAGCACCCGCTGGTGCCGCTTGCGGTGGTGGGCTGACCCGACCGATAGTTACACAAAATTGTAGTAGTTGTCAAGCCGCCACACCGTGCCGATACCCGGGTTTGCCGAACTCGCCGCCCGTTCCCACTATTCCTTCCTGGAAGGAGCGGCATCGCCCAAGAAAATGGTCGAGACCGCCGCGCGGCTCGGGATCTCCGCGCTCGGCCTCTGCGATCGCAACGGCCTCTACGGAGCCGTCGAGCTGATCCAGGCTGCGAAGGCCCAGGGGATCCATCCGATCATCGGGACCGACCTCGAACTCGCCGGCGGTTCGCGAATCCGTCTACTGGCGCGCAGTCGCACCGGGTACCGCCAGTTGTGCCGTGCGGTGAGCGCTTCGCAGCTCGCGGGCGTCAAGGGGCAGCCGCGATTGATGATCGACGGGCTTTCCACAGGCGGGCCGGTCGTGGGTTCCGGCACGCGCTCGAGTGCGATCCGGACGGGTCCTGCCGTCGCGGGGATCACTGGGCCCGTGCTCGGGTCAACTCGCACAGGCGGCGTCCCCCCGCTACGGCAGGACCCGTCCGGATCTCCTGGATCGGGAGTCCCACGGCCGGGGCCGTTGAAATCCCGTCATCCGACGTTGCTCCCACCCGAGCGACCGGCTTCGCTCCGTCCGACTGCTGGGCCGTTCCCTCAAGGGTGGCCGGGGTTGCCGTCCACGACGTTGCTGGTCGAGAGTGAGCCGGCTCGCGTTGATCCGGCGGAGCTGGACGATTGCATCGCGCTGATCGGTGGGTCGCGCAGCGCGGTTGTCGATGCCTTGGTTCATGGTGATCGGCGCGAGGCGCTCCGCCATGCGCAGCTGGTCAGGGAGTGCTTCGGGCGCGAGCGCACGGCGATGCTGGTGAGCAATCACCTGCATCCCGCTGATCGCTGGCTGGTCGCGGAATGCGCGGCGATCGCACGTGCGGCGGACATCGCGCTGGTGGCGAGTGCGACGCCGGACCACGCCACCGCCGACGACAAACCGCTGCTCGACGTGCTCACCGCGATCCGCCACCGCACCACCCTCGACCAGGCGGCGGCGCACGGGCTGCTGCTGCCCAACAGCGAGCATCGCCTCCATGGCGAGGCGGAGCTTCGTGCGCTGCTTCCCGACCTTCCCGAGGCATTCGACAATGCGGCGCGCATCGCGGCTGCGTGCGAAGTGTCGCTCGACTTCAGCGACGTGCGATTCCCGGGCTATCCCGTACCGGAAGGGGAGACACCGTTCTCCGTGCTCTACCGGCTTTGCCAGGAGGCGGTGCAGCAGAAATACCACCCGATGACGCGCGCGGTCGCAGCACGATTGCAGCGCGAGCTCGACGTCATCGAGAAGACGCGCCTCGCGGAATTCTTCCTGATCACCTGGGACATCATGCGATTCGCCCGCGAGCACGGCATCCCCGGACAGGGACGTGGCAGCGCGGCGGACTCGATCGTTGCCTACCTGCTCGGCATCACGCGTGTCGATCCCGTCGCGCACGACCTGCTCTTCGAACGATTCCTGCACGAGGATCACCAGGGCACGCCCGACATCGACATCGATTTCTCCACCGACCATCGCGAGCAGGTGCTCCAGTACGTCTACGACAAGTACGGTCCCGACCGCACCGGAATGGTCGCCAACGTCGTCACCTTCCGCCCACGCATGGCCATCCGCCAGGTGGGTGCCGCCATGGGTTTCCCGGAAACGTTGATCGACAAGCTCGGCATCCATACGGATAGCTGGTACATGGCCGACGTGGAGACGGTGCTGACATCGAGCGGTGTGGACACAAGGAGGCCCGGTGACGGCAGTGCAGGCACCACGAGGCCTGGTGACGGCCGTGCAAGCACCACGAGGCCGGGTGGCGTCGCGGGGGGGTGCCGGCCCGGCGTGTTCACGGAAGCCGGGACGGAGGGGCCCCCGCGACGACAGGACCCGGCCGTCAATGCATTGAAGCTGTCGTCACCAACCGACGATGTGCCCGCACCGCCGTCACCAGCCCCCGCGGTGTCCAACCGCGCGTGGCAGCAGTTCGTCGACATCCTCCGTCGGATCGAGGGCACCCCTCGCCATCTCAGCATTCACGTCGGCGGCATGCTCGTCACCGGAGAGCCGCTCGTCGATGTCGTGCCGGTGGAACGGGCAACCATGCCGGGACGGGTCGTCGTGCAGTTCGACAAGGATGACATCGAGGATCTCGGGCTCATCAAGATGGATCTGCTCGGGCTGCGGACGTTGTCGGCGATCGCGGAGTGCCTCGACCTCATCGAGCAGACCACGGGACGGCGGCCCGACCTCGACGCGCTGCCCCTCGACGACCAGCGCGTCTACGACGTGATCTGCAAGGTCGACACCATCGGCCTTTTCCAGATCGAGTCGCGCGCTCAGCAACAGTCGCTCTGGCAGTCGCAGCCGCGCTGTTTCAACGACCTGATCGTGCAGGTGGCGATCATCCGTCCCGGTCCGATCCAGGGCGATGCGGTCCATCCCTATCTCCGCAGGCGTCAGGGGCTCGAGCCGGTGACCTACCTGCATCCCAAGTTAGAGCCGATTCTGGCGGAAACATGTGGGGTGGTCCTCTACCAGGAGCAGATCCTGCGCATCGTCATGGAGATCGCTGGGTACAGCGCCGGGGAGGCGGATCGATTCCGGCGGGCGATGAACCGGCACCGTTCACGGGTGGAGATGGAGGAGCTCCGCGACGGCTTCATCCGCCGCTGCGTCGAGCACGACCTCGGTGAGCCGGTGGCGCAGCAGATCTTCAAGAGCGTCGCCGGCTTCGCGGAGTTCGGCTTCTGCAAGTCGCACGCCGCTGCGTTCGCGCGCACCGCGTATGAGACCGCATGGCTGCGCATGACCTACCCGGCGCACTACACGTGCGCGCTCCTCAACGCGCAGCCGATGGGCTTCTACCATCCGTCGGTCCTCGTCGACGATGTCAAGCGACACGGCGTGCAGATCCTCCCGGTCGACGTCACCAGGAGCCTGGCGCGCTGCCTTGTCGAGGCGGTCGGACCGGCGGACTTCGGGATACGGCTCGGATTCGCCTACGTGCGCGGACTGGGACCCTCGGCGCGCGCTGCGTGCGACGACGCGGTGGTTGCCGGGGCCAACACCTCGGTCGCGGATTTCTGGAAGCACACGCTGCTGCCGCGTGTGGCCATGGAGAACCTCATCCGCGTCGGCGCATTCGACGCCGTGGCCGCCGGCAGATCACGCCGTCAACTGCTCTGGACGTTGAAGGAGAACGAGGAGTCGCTGCCGCCACGGAAACGCCGGAGGGCGACCGTCGCACCGGCAGATCAATCCGTCGTCGCCGCCGCGGTGGTCACCGGTCCTCCGCGGGGGAGTGGCGCGATCGCCGGCAATCGGCTCGGCGACGTGCCCCACACACCGCACGATCAGAGCACCGACCCGGTGCCACCCCTGGTATCGCTGCCCGCACAGCCCCCGGCGCTGCCCGAGATGGACGAGCGCACCCGAGTGAACACCGAGTACGCGCTCACCGAGGTGAGCACCGGACCCCACCTGGTGTCGTTCATGCGCGAACGGCTCGAATCGCTGGGCTGCGTGCCACTGGAAAAGGTGCGCGATCTCGCGGACGGCATGAGGATTCGCGTCGCGGGACTGGTGATCACCCGTCAGCAACCGTCAACGGCGCGCGGCTTCAGGTTCTTCACTCTGGCGGATGAGCGTGCCCACCTCGACCTGGTGTTCCGTCCTCCGGTGGTGCAGCGAACGCTCGAGGTGAGCCGGCACCCCCTGCTCATGGTCGACGGCCGCCTCCAGGTCGAGCACGGCCGGGTCAATGTGCTGGTTGAGCGAGTCACCGCGCTCACCCCGGACGGCGATCCGATCGCCCACCCGGGACCGGCTCCCCAGGACACCGGGTTTCACGGTTCGCACGACTATCGCTGACTGCTGTTGGTGATCGCCATATGCCGTGGGCGGGGCGTGACACATCCGTGACACTCCGGCAGCAGTGCCCTGACATGCGCCGTGCTGTGCGTTACCACCGTCATAGGCTGCGAGCATCTCGATTTGCCAGGCCGTACGCCATGCGGGATGGATGGAAGACCATGACCGATAACACCCCAGAGGGCGGCGGACCTCCCCTCTCGTTCAAGAAGGTCGAAGACCCGGCGCACTTCGAACGCGCCCCAGCGCCGCGCGAGCCTGCACCAAACACCGGTGGACCCAACCTCGCGTTCGAGGCCGCTCCGCGTCAGCCGGCCGCGCCCGGCACCGCACCCGATCCCCGAACGCTGAAGACCTCCCCACCCGCGCCTGCGCCGGCCGCACCGGTCAACCTTGACTCTGGTTCGAGGTCGCCTGCATTCGAGGCGGTCCCGGCATCGGTCGCAGTCGCGCAGCAGCGACTCTCCACACCCACCATTGGCATTCGCCCCGAACCCTCGGACGTGACCGGCGCGGTCCGTCCCGGCGGCGCCGGGTGGAACGTTCGCAGTCGCGATGGGGTGTTTCTCCCCAATCGCGGGGGCGGCGATGCGGGCGAAGGGGCTGTCTGGCAACCGAGGACACTGCCCACCACGGATCGTTCCGCATGGGCGGTGCCGGAGGCCCCGCGCAGGCGCTCGCGCTCGAGCCGGAAGTTCCTGGGAATCGCGCTCTCACTAATGCTGGTTGCCATCCTGGGCTTCGCCGGCTATGAATGGATCAACGGTCGGGCGCATCCCGATCACACCATCACAACTCCGGTCGCGGTTGGCTCGCTGGTCGCGATTCACACCCCTGCGACCGTCGCCGTCACGCGGCAGATGCAGGCGGTGATGCAGCAGGACGGAGCCACCAGCGTGGTGAGCGGCGTCTACGGCCAGGCCGGACGAGCCGCGCTGGTCGTGCTGCTCGCCCAGGGGCCGAACATCGAGACCACCACCACGCAGTTCTTCACCGATTTCGCTGCCGGGCTCAAGACCCAGGGAGTGACTGTCGACCGCACCGAGATGGTCGCCACCACGACCGGCGGCAGCAACTTCATCTGCTCACCCGCGAGCGGCCCGGCGCCGCTGACCGCGCTCTCGCTCTGTGGGTGGGATGACGGCGACACGATCGGGCTGGTCATGGCGGTCAGCGCCCAGACCGTGAGCGCGACTCTTCACGAGGCCGAAGCCGCACGGGGTGCCGGCGAGCACTGACGCTCACGCACCTGGTCGGTCCAGGCCGACTAGCATGCAGTGGTGATCTCTGAGCGCGGCTTCTCGGAACGTCTCGCGGGCCTCACCGATCGCAGACGGATCGCCGTGGTGCAGGTCCGTGGCGCGATCGGCGGCGCGGCGCGCACCGATGACCTGATCCACACGATCGGCCAGGCGCGCCGGAACGCGCGGGTCCGCGCCGTCCTCCTCGAGATCGACTCACCCGGCGGCACCGCGATCGCGTCCGAGCAGCTCTACGTCGCGGTCCGGCGGCTGGCCGCGCGCAAGCCCGTGGTTGCGTGGATCAAGGGGGTCGGCGCTTCGGGCGCCTACTTCCTGGCCTGCGCGGCCACCCGGGTGCTGGCGTTTCCCAGCGCCCTGGTCGGGTCGATCGGGGTGATCAGCGTTCGACCGATCGTCGTCGATGCGCTTCGCCGCGCCGGGGCGCGCGTCGCCGTCACCAAGACCGGTCAGTTCAAGGATCTCGGCGCACCGTGGAGGGAGCCCACCGAAGAGGACGACGCGCACGAGCGCGAGCTTGTCGATGCGATCTTCCAGCGGTTCACCGGCGCGGTCCGAGCGGCTCGGGGCTACGACGACGAGAGCCTGGCACGGGTCACGACCGGCGAGGTGTGGCTGGGGACGCGTGCGGTCGAGCTCGGGCTCATCGATGGTCTCGCCGACGACGAGGACACCGCGCTCGAGGCGGCTCAGGACCTGGCCGCACTTCCACATCACCTGACTCTCCGCCTCGGCGGGCGGCGCACGCTGCTGCAACGGCTCGGCGTTCCCGGTGCCGGCATGGGGCCGCCGGGTGAACGCTGGCTCATCGAGATGGAGAGCTGGCTCGGCACTCCACGGCTCCGCGCCTGAGGTCAGCGCGCGGCGTTCCGTCTGCGGTCGAGGCTGAAGAGCACGACCACGACGATGATCAGCAGCAACGCCAGTCCCCCGATGATTGCGGCTATCGGAATGCCGCCACCCGACGACGGTGGCTGGGTCACACTGCCGCCTCCCGGCCTCACCGCGGCGAAATCGCCCATCCGGGTGGAGGTCCCCTCGAACGTGTTGCCGCACCCGGAGTTCAAGGTCGCCAGCGGCGTCCACGAGGTGCCGTTGAACAGCTCGATGGTCGGGGCTGGGGACGATGCCAGCGCCCGCAGGATGATGTATACGGGATTTGACCGCGAGAGTGGGTCGAGCTGGGTACCGGATGCGTTGACCGCCGTGATCCGGTAGACGTTGCCTTCGATGGTGCCGTTTGGCGGTTTCACCGATGGCGAGGCCACCGGCGTGATGCTCACCGTGACCGCCGTTGAACTGTCGAAGGTGCCCGCCTCCATCAGGATCTGCGCCTGCGGTGGCGTCTCGCCCGTGTACACCTCGGCGGGCGGGAATGCGGCTGCCTTGGGGTACGTCATGGTTGCCGCTCGAGGCGCCGGGCTCCCGCCGAGAGCCTCGTACGGGTTGGCGATGCACTGCCCGTCGTAGATCGGCGGCGAGCCGGCGGGGAGGAACCGCCAGACCAGGGTCAGCGCGATGACCGACCCGAGGATCACGGCCCAGCCGCGGCGGGCGGTCACAGCAACCACCCGCCCGCCACGTCGGCGATGACATGTGCCACCGCCGGAGCGAGCACGCCGCCGCTGACGATGCGCAGGCCGCCGAGCAGCAGCCCGACCGCAAGATCCAGCGGCAGCGAGCCGATCCCGTAGAGGGGCACGTGCATCACCGCGAAGAGCAGCGTCGTCACGACGAGCGCGGCACAGTCGCCGAATCCGGCTCGCACCCCGTTGAACAGCGCCCCGCGAAGCACGACCTCCTCGGCGATCGCCACCAGGGCGACGATCGGCGTCCAGAGGGCGAGCCCCGCATTGAGCGGCGCGATCTGGACACCGGGCGAGCCATGGGAGAGCAGCCAGGCCCCGGCGAGCACGCCGCCTCCCACCACGCCGAGTCCGGCGGCCGCCACCCTCGGTCGCCCCGGTCGCCATCCGGCAGCGATCGCCACCACGAGAAGCGCCAGCGCGAACACGACGCCGGCGGGCATCGACGCTGCGGTGTCCGGCGCGCCGACGGCGGCGCGGAGCACCGCGGCGGCGACGATCCCGGTGACGCAGAGCGCGGCGCGTATCGCCCCCCGTCCGTGGACGGCGATCCGATCGCGATCGGCAACGAACGCCCCCGCCGTCGTCGGAACTACCTCGCCGGTCCGGGCGCGGCTCGCGCCGCTGCAACCTCGGGTCGCTCCGGCTGATCGCTGGATGCCGCCGTAAGGAGCGGCTCGATCGCGGCCACCGCGAGTGTCGCGGTCTCGAGCGCAGCGGCCTCGAAGCCACCCGGCGCGAAGCGCTCGCACACGACCACCGCCGCCACACGATCGTCGCGCACCACCGGGAGGAGCATCCGCGAGGCGGTCTCGATATTGGACCGCCGCTGCGCGCGATATGACGCCGCCTCGGTGAGCAGCACCGGCCGGCGGTGGGCGATGACGTGGGCGAGCAGACCCTCGGGGAGGCCGGACGAAGCGTCCCCTCGCGCCGGCAGCAGATAGGCGCGATCTGCCCCGACCTCATCCGCGAGGCGCGCAAGGCCGCCCTGCACGCCGTGGTCGATCGCGACCGAGGCCCACATCGACGGGCTGTGATGGAGGTGTGCGCGGTTGACGAGGCCGTTGAGGAGCATCGCCACCAGCGCGGCGGCGAGACCGGCGACGACGCTCGGCACCCCGATGTCGACGAGCACGGCGAAGACGCAGAACATGACGCAGCCGCTCAGGAGCGCGAACTCGAGGTAGTGGCGCGGCCCCTGACCGCCACGACGCTGGTCTCCGAAGGTGAGCCGCCAGTTCAACGCGGTGTTCCAGGCGGCGCTGAGCGCGAAGGCTGGGATGAACGCGATCAGCGGGTTGAGGCCGGCGACCCCGATCAGGGCGGCCAGCACTGGAAGGAACACGCAGAGCCCGCTGAGCCCGACCAGTCCGAACTTCCAGACCCGGGCCGAACCCGGGACGTCGAAGAACAGCGACCAGAGATGGCGCAGGTAGAGAAGTCCCTGGCGAGCGGTCGCCTTGCTCACCCCCTCGGCGCGGGTCGCCTGGGTCACCGGGACATCGACGACGCGCAGGTCGGGGACGCAGACGAGCAGCTCGAGCAGGATCTTGAAACCGACAGGACGGAACTCGATCCCGTCGATCAGGGAGCGGCGGCAGAGGAAGTAGCCCGAGAGGGGATCGGAGCTCTGGCGCGCCTCCTTGAACAGCACCCGTGCAACCACCGTCGCCTCGCGGCTCACCAGGCGGCGCACCGGGGTCCCGAGACCCTCGTGGCTTCCGCCGGGCGCATACCGGCTCGCTACCACGAGGTCCGCACCACGTTCGGCCTCGGCGAGGAGCACCGGGATCAGCTCGGGAGGATGCTGGAGGTCGGCGTCCATCACGCAGACGTACTGGCCGCGGGCCATGTGCAGCCCCGCCACGACGGCGGTGCTCAGGCCCCCCTTGCGGTCGGCTCCCTGGCGCAGCAGGGCGCGGATCGACGGATTGGATTGGGCGAGGTCGAGGAGCAGATCGCCGGTGTTGTCGTCGCTGTCGTCGACGAAGCAGATCTCGACCGGCGTGGCCCCGAGCGCGGCGGTGACTCTGTTCACCAGGGGCTGGACGTTGTTCGCCTCGTTGCGCGTGGGAATGACCAGGCTGACGACTGGCGCGCCGCCACGCGGCCGTTCGGGGGTCACCGGCACAGAATAGGCGCGAATCGCCGGACCGGTCACCGGTCGTCACCGATCGGTGTCGACGCCCGGCGAACTATCGCGGTGCGACCCGCCACACCAGGTACCCGTCCTCAGCGACGGGAGGTGCGCCGAGAAGATTGGTGAACAGCGAGCGCGTTCCCGGCGGCACGACGGTGGGATCGACGATCACGACGGTGACCCCGAAGTCGTGCAATTGCGAGAGGAGCGCCTGTTGTTCGGATGACGAGAGCGTGCCCGTCACCGACCGCGCAACCAGGTCGTGGATCCTCTGCTGAAACGCCTGGACACCCGGCGCGTAGGGCCCGATCACGTAGCCGCCGAGCATCGTGAAGCTGTAGTTCGCGGTTCGCTGCCACACCATCGCCTGCGGATAGTCGACGCTGGGGAACGGCTCGAAGAGAACGTTTGCGCCGCGAAACGCCTGCGCTGCGGTTTCGGAGGTGAACGGCGCGCGCGTCAACAGCGTTGTCGCCGGCGCCGGGAGGGTCGGCACCAGTGGAAGGAGCACGGCCAGCGCCACGAGCGCGTTGAGTGCAAGGCTCGAGCGAATGAGCCAGAGCATGCGCAGCAGAAATGCGAACGTGATCCCTGCGGCGAGGAACACGTAGATCATCAGCCGGGCGGGAAGGATGTTCTGCAACACCGGCAGGTGCGCGGGGATCCACCACGGCAGTGGCAGCGCGAGCTGATGGCCCGCGACGTGCAGATGCGGTCCCAGTGACAACAGGGCGATGATCGCTGCGACGATCCCAGCCGTCCGTATCACCGGAATTCCCCAGAAACGCACCGTCGCGACCACGAAGATCAGGACCAGTGGGATCCCCAGGTATGCGTCCCACTCCGAGGCGTTGCCGCTGAAATGCGACGAGATATTGATCGCACTCTGTGGCGATATCAGCTGGGTGACCGTGGGAACGAAGAAGTTCGCGGCGTCGGTGACGTAGATATCGGTGCCGTGCACCGCGCCATGGATGGCAAGGTGGTCGGGTCCGAGGAACTGCAGCCAGGTCGGATACGCCAGCACCACCACCCCCGCAATCGCAGCGATACCAAGGGTGCGCACGACAAACCCTGCATGCGTGCGCACCCTGCCGGGGTATGAGATTGCCACGACGATGATCACCGCAGCTGCGGCGATCACCTCGGTCAGCAGCACTTCCTGGGAGATGAAGAACTGCAGAACCGCAAGCGCTGCGGTGAGCAGGCCGAGCGTCAGCGGACGCCGGCGCTGTCGCACCACCACCTCGTCCACGAGCATCAGCGCGAGCGGGGGAGTGACGGCGCTGAGGACCAGGCTGACGTGACCAAAGTACTGCGCGGTCATGTACGGCGAGAACCCATAGAGAAGGCCGCCGAACGCTGCGGCGACGCTGCCCGGAACCCATCGGCGAGTCACCAGGTACGCGAAGAATGCTGCAAGAGCGAGGCTCAGCGTGATCACGAGGTTGTAGGTGGCGGTCGCGCCGAGGGTCAGCGTCACCGGCCAGAGCACGGCGCCCATCGGAACCGCGAATGCGTCCCCCCAGAGCAGATTCAGCCCGGCGGGCGTGTTCATTGAGGTGGAAACCAGCGGATTGAGACCGTGCGTTGCGGCGAACGGCACCCAACCGATCCCCCACATCCCCTGGACGGGATCCGGCCCCTCGCCGACATAGGTGGTCGAGGGCGCCCGCCAGGTCGCGATCGTCAGCAGGAATGCGATGACGACGTAAACCGCTGCGACGACCACGCCGGCAGGCACGCGCCCGCGCAGGCGCGTCATCGAGATGGTGCGATGGTCATTCAGAGGCTCGCTGCAACGAGCAGCACGATCAGCAGGAAGAGCAGCACAGCGTCGGGGAGCATCGCCAGCGCGAGCGCCAGGAATGGCGAAACCTCGAACACCGTGTGGACTGCGAGCGCGGTGAGATAGAGAAACCACACCAGGAGCGGCAGGGTCAGCCAGGCGACCACCGATTCCGCTGCGGAGCCGGACCCCGCAATCGCCTCCACCACCGACAACACCCCGAACGCAGCCCAGGGTATGAAGGTGAAGCCGCTGACCGCGAGGTAGGTTCGCCAGCGTCCAGCCCGAGCGGTCAGTCGCGCGCCGGCATCGATGATGAGCGCCGCAGCACCCCAATAGATGAGGAAGAGCACCGGGAGCAACAGCGAGGTGACCAGGCCCGGCGTCCCCCCGGAGCCGATGCGATCGGAGATAAGGCCGAGCACGAGCGCGACAAGACCGCTGCCAAGAACCGCGGCGAAACCGAGCGGGAGACGTGGCGAGGCCGCCAGTGCGGCGAAGGTGCTTCTCGGCCTGACCACGACCCCGATCACCGTCACCGCACCAACGGTAGACGAAGAACCTGGGTTGTGAACCTGTCCCTGGCAGGCCCGCCCCACCCTGCTATACTTGCTTAGGTCAATCTGACCTAAATCCACAGAACCCGATGGAACCGGGACAGGTGGCGGGATGATCACAGCAGAGCGGGACGTTGCGACAGAGAGCCGGGCTCGGCTCATCGAGAGGATCGATCGGTTGCGGCATGACCGCAACGCGGTGATCCTGGCGCACAACTACCAGCGACCCGAGGTCCAGGACATCGCCGATTTCGTCGGCGACTCGCTCGGCCTGTCGCAGCAGGCCGCAGCCACCGACGCCTCGGTCATCGTCTTCTGCGGCGTCCACTTCATGGCGGAGACGGCCGCCATCCTCTCGCCGAGGAAGACCGTCCTTCTTCCCGATCTCGAGGCGGGCTGCTCGCTGGCGGCGACCATCGACGCCGATCAATTGCGCGCCTGGAAGGCCGAGCACCCGGGGGCGGTCGTGGTCTCGTACGTCAACACCACCGCCGAGGTCAAGGCGCTCTCCGACTACTGCTGCACCTCATCCAACGCCGAGGCGATCATCCGCTCGATCCCCGCGGATCGGGAGATCCTCTTCTGCCCGGACATGTTTCTCGGGGCTCACCTCGAGCGGGTCACCGGTCGCAAGCTGCGCATCTGGATGGGGGAGTGCCACGTGCACGCGGGCATCGTTCCGGAGCGGCTCGACGCGATGCGCCGCGAACACCCGGATGCGGAGCTGCTGGTCCACCCCGAGTGCGGATGCACCTCGTCGACGCTCTACCGGATGTCGTCGGGAGACATCGCCGGGCCGGCGACGGTGGTCACCTCCACCGAGGGCATGGTCCGCCGGGCGGCCGAATCCCCCGCGTCGACCTTCATCGTCGCCACCGAGGTCGGCATCCTCCACCGGATGCAGGCGGACTCGCCGGGCAAGCGGTTCCTCGCCGCCTCCGAGGCGGCGGTGTGCCCCTACATGAAGAAGATCACCCTCGAGAAGGTCGCGCGTTCCCTTGAGCACATGGCGCCTCGGGTGACCGTCGACCCGGTCATCGCCGCCCAGGCGAAGGGCGCGATCGATCGGATGCTCGACATCACGCCAGCCGGCGCTCCCCGGATCTCCACCGCCGCCTGAGCCCGGACACGTCCGTGGGGCTGACGCCTATGTCAGCATCCCTCGCGTGAACGCATTCCCCGGAGCACGCGCACGTCGAGCCGCGGCTTCCGCGACCCCCGACGGGCAAAAAAAAGACCGGAGGGGGAACCCTCCGGCCTTTCAGGAAGGGAATGAGTTTCAAACAATGCAGCCTGCGGACCGCGACCTTGACTGTAACCCTCGCCTACCAGGATAGCAGTAAAGGAACTCCCAATTCTTGTAAACAGATGTCAACCGAACCCCTGAGCTCAGAGCCTACCAAACTTGAGTCCGATGGCGGCCCGCCGCTCGTCCGAGCGGGCCTTCGAGGCTTCCTGGAGCTCGGTAGGTTCGACGTCATCGCGGTCATCGTCCTGGTGCTCGTGGCCTTCGGCCTCCGCTTCGCAAGCCCGATCTTCCCCAACTTCCTGAGCGGCGGCGGGAACATCACCGCCCTAGGGGTCGGCTATCCGACCACACAGGGTTCGAGCGCCGAGTGCACCACGGTGCCCATCGGGCCGCCCGGCGTCGCGGGTGGGGTGAAGGTCAACCACACCGACGTGAACGCCTGCGGCTACGTGTTCGACGAGGTCTACTTTCCCGTCGACGCCGCCAAGGACCTTCGCCAGCCGGCCGAGTCGTACTTCGACCCCGAGCCACCGCTGGCCAAGCTCCTCATGACGCCGCCGATCGCCTTCTTCGGCTTCAACAGCTGGACCTGGCGCCTGAGCACGACCCTCTTCGGCAGCCTGCTGGTTGGGCTCATGTACCTGGTCGCCCTGCGCCTCCGCCGCGACCGCTTCTTCGCGCTGGTCACAGCGCTCTTCATCTGCTTCGACGGGCTCGCCTTCGTGGAGTCGCGTACTGGCGTCATCGACATCATCGCGATCTTCTTCGTCGCGCTCTTCTATTACGTCTTCCTGCTGCACTGGCAGGCTCGGACCCGCGCGCAGTGGCGAACCACGCTCTATGTGATGGCAGGCGTCGCCGGGCTGGCATTCGCCGCCAAGCTGACCGCGGTCGCCCCGCTCGTGGTCGCCGCCGGGCTGATCATCGTCCGGGGCATCGCTCCATACCTCGCGGGATTCATCCCGTGGCTGCGCCGCATCGCGGGGCCGGGCAGGGCGGAGACAATGCTGTGGCGGCGTGCCGCGGGATCACGCGCGATCCTCCACTACATCAGCGCGGGCCTCATCGCACTGGCGATCTTCGGTGCCTCGTTCTCGCGCTACGAGACGATCCCGCATCAGGACGTGTACTTCTTCACGGGATGCGACCCGGCCGTCTCAGGGCTGCCGGGAACACCGAAGACACTCAACGTCCCGGTGATGCACGTCGGTTCGCTGACGGTGCCCAACCCAGTCGAGGCGATCGACAACATCGTGCAGATCACCGCGGCATCGCTGCGGTATCACGCCGAGGAATGCCACAGCCATCCCTATTCATCACTCTGGCTGACATGGCCGGTCATGGAGCACCCGGTGCTGTTCTATGCGACATCTCAGCCCAACAATGGAGCGGTGGCGCAGATCACCGACATGGGCAACCCA
This sequence comes from Candidatus Dormiibacterota bacterium, assembly GCA_003162415.1. Classification (GTDB taxonomy): domain Bacteria; phylum Chloroflexota; class Dormibacteria; order Aeolococcales; family Aeolococcaceae; genus Palsa-851. Next base: position 10,223 of record PMOL01000018.1, on the reverse strand, counting down.
GCGATCTGGTGGCTCGGCATCCTCGCATTGCTGTTCTGCGTGTGGCGCCTGACGAGAGGACCGAACTGGTGGCGCCTGCTGGTGGCGCTGATCGGCCTCGGGTCGCTCGTCGCCATGATCATCCTGTACCAGGCGGCGGTGCGATATCACAATCCCAGCAACTTCAACACGTCGTACACGGCGTCGCAGTTCACGGCGCTGTTTCACATGGATCCGTCGTCGCAGTACGAGATAGCGCGAACGTATCCGGGGTTCTGGTTCGCGTTCGCGTTCGTCGGGATGATCGTCTTCGCCGGGCTGGTCACTGTGTCCGCGGCAATCTCGCGCCGGTTCGTGCCGGCGTTCATCGTTCTCGGCTACGTCGCCTCGTGGATGATGTGGGTGCCCGGGAATGAGCGGCGAGTGCTGTTCTTCTATCACGCGCTCGGCATGCTGCTCTTTACTGCGCTCGCGCTCGCCTATGCGCTGACCGCGATCCGGCGCATTCGTGTCCGCTTCGGTGACGGGCAGATTTCGCTGGCTCCGGTCTCCTATGCGGTCATCGGGAGCGTACTTGCCGCGTTCATCTTCTTCTACCCGATGTGGACGGCCATGCCGCAGAGCTCCGCAGACCAACAGATGAGGGTCTGGGTCGACGTCGGGTGACCGCATTCCTCGTCGTTCTCGACGCTGCTCTGACCTTCGCGGCCGGAGCGGCACTCGCCGGTCTGGTGAGGACGCACCTCACATTTGCCGAGCGGGCGCTCATCGGCTTAACCAGCGGGCTGCTGGTGGGTACGGCCGCCACGTATGGCCTTTCCCTGCTTCTGGGGCTCAATACCGCCACGGTGCTCATCGGACCGGCGCTCACCCTCGCGGTCGCGCTTGCGGTGTCGCTGCTGACCGTCAACCCGCGGGCGACATGGCACGCCTCGTGGGTGGAGTCGCGAGACCGCTGGGCGCAGCGCATTCCGTGGTTCTCGATCCTTGCGCTGGCCGGCGGAACAGCCGTCGTCGTCGCGATCTTTGCGCACACCGTGTACTCCGATGCGGGCGGTCTCGAGGCGGGCTATCCAACGGTGTGGGCGGACTGGTCGCAGCACCTCACCACCGCATCGAGCTTCGCGGTGGGAGGCAACATCCCCCCGGTCAACCCGCTGTTCAGCGGGACGACGCTGCTCTATCCCTTCCTGCCCGACTTTCAGGCGGCGACGTTGATCACGCTCGGCCTCGCACCCGGCCTGGCGCTGGCGATTCCCGGCGGCATGCTCATGGTGGTCATCGGCCTCCTGGTGGTCGCGCTCGGGCGGCGCCTCGGACTCGGCACCGGAGCCGGAGTGATCGCACTCCTCATCTGCTTCATCGGTGGCGGGCTGGGATTCATCGGCGCGTTCTCCGACGCGTGCACCAGCCACGGGTTCACCGCGACCCAGTGCACTTTGCAGTACGTCGTGACGCACCCCGGCACGGGGGTGTCCATCGTGGGATGGACGCTGCACGATCTTCCCGGCACGGTCGCCGCGCAACATCGGGCGTATGACGGGCTGCCGTCAGACGGCGGCACTCCGCCGCTTCCGAACATGCAGTGGTACACGCCGCTCATGGCCTGGTGGCTGCCGCAGCGCACGCTCCTCTTCGGCTTCGCGGCGGCGATCTCGGTGCTGCTGCTCGTCCTCGCGGGTGCGACGTCGAACGGCCCGAGCTGGGAGCCGTTCGCGCTCGCCGGCGTGCTTATCGGCCTGCTGCCGATCGTCCACCTCCAGACCCTGATCGCCCTGTCGATCCTGCTCTTCGTGCTCCTCTGGCGCAGGCGCCGGCGCGAGTGGTTTGCCCTGGCCGGAGTGGCGGTGCTGATCGGTGGCATCCGGCTTGCGCAGCTCGTGTTCTCGCAGCACGGCGCCGTGGTGACGCCCTATGGCAGCGATGCGTATCCGTGGCTCGAGCCGGGATGGCTGGCGAACGCCGGCAACGCTGCCAACCCGAGTGGCCGTCTGAGTCTCTCGATCGGCAATCTGTTCGGTGGCGCGATCCAGGCGGTGGGCATGATCGGCACCGCCGATTGGTGGGGGTTCTGGCTCGCCAACCTCGGGATTGCGGTGCCGCTCCTCGGCTTCGTCGCCATCGCCGTCGCCATCCGGCTCGCCGGCGGCAGAGTTGGGCGCGTGCTGACCGGCGCTTTCCCGGTGCCCCTGCTCGAACTGACACTTGGCGCGCTGATCATCTTCGCCGCATGCAACCTCGTTGTCTTCCAATCGTGGAACTGGGACAACACCAAGCTGCTGGTGTACTGGTACCTGGTCATCGCGCTGCTGATCGGGGCGCTCGCAGCCGCCTGGTGGCGGGGTACGTGGCCGAGGGTGGCGGCGATAGTGCTCGTGGCACCGGTGCTGCTCACCGGTGCGCTGGTCGTGCTCCGGCTCCTGCCCTGGACGCCTCCGCAGGATGCGGTCACCGGACCGTACACGATTGCGAACACGCAGGAACTGCAGCTTGCATCGACAATCGACCGCGTGACTCCCAAAGGCTCGGTGGTGCTCACCTTCGGCCGCCCCAACGATCCGGTGCTCGCGGTGTCCGGCCGCATCGGTGTGATGGGCTATGGCGGCTGGCTCTGGAGCTACGGCATCACGTTCGAGACCCGCTACACGGACGTGCAGACCATGTACACGGGGTGTGCCGCAGACGCGGCCACGTGTCCCGTCTTCGCCCTGCTCCACAAGTACGGCATCAGCTACGTGGAGATCGACGACCGGCTCACCGACCCGGGAGCGATCGACCCCCAGGAGGGCATCGGCTGGTGGGCGGATCAGGGGCTTCCCATCGTTGGACGCACCGACCACATCACCGTCTACGACGTCCGCGGCCGGGGCTGACGTGACCGAGAACGTGACGCTCATGCGTGTCCACCCCTCGGTCAGCGCGGTGCTGCCGGCGTACAACGAGGAGGCGGTGATCGCCGAGACGGTGCGGCGCACCGCCGCGGCGCTCACCGAGCTGGGGGTCGTCGATTTCGAGATTCTGGTCATCGATGACGGCAGCAGCGATGCCACCGCAGCGCGAGCGGCGGCCGTTGATGGCCTGGGCACGCGCCTCCGGGTGATCTCGCATCCGCGCAACCGAGGCTACGGTGGCGCGCTGCGCACCGGGTTCGACGCCGCAACGCGTGACGCGGTCTTTCTGATGGACAGCGATGGGCAGTTCGATCCCACCGAGATCGCACGGCTCCTTGCGCTCTACGGACCGGACCGCGTCATCTGCGGATATCGCATCCGGCGCCGGGACACGTGGCTCCGACGCTTCTACCACACGGCATTCTTCGGGCTGGTGCGGCTCGGATTCGGGCCCACAACGCGCGATGTCAACTGCGCCTTCAAGTTGTTTCCACGCGCTGTCGGCCAGGGACTGCACGCCGACGGAGCACTCGTGTCCACCGAGTTGTTGGTGCGCGCGCGCCGGAGTGGCTACCAGCTCATGGAGGTCGGCGTGCATCACTACCCGCGCACCACCGGTCGCGCGACCGGTGCCGACATCCGCGTGGTGTTGCGCGCATTCCGCGAGCTGTGGCAGCTGCGCAACGACCCGGCGATGCTCGACGGGCTCGAACCGCCGGTGTGACCGCGCGGCCGGCCACATCGTCGCTGTGGGGTTCGGCGCTGGCGGCGGTCGCGGTGTCGCGGCTGCTCTGGCTCGGCGTGTTCATAGCGGTGCTCACCATCGATTTCCCGGGGACTCCGCTGCTGACCGGGCTCCACAATCACCTGGTCTCGTGGGACGCGATCAGCTTCCTGTCGATCGCCGGCCACGGCTACCCGGCACAGCTCGACTATCGGGACGCATTTCTCCCCGGCTTCCCGCTGCTGGTTCGCGCGGTGACGCTGGTCACCCAGGACGGCGTGATCGCCTCGTGGCTGGTGAACGCCGTCGCCGAGACGATCGCACTCTGGTACCTCGGGCGCCTGGTGCTCGGGGAGCGCGACAAGCCTGCGGCGGCATTCTCGGTGTGGCTGCTCGCGCTGGCTCCGACGGCACTCTTTCTCATCGCACCGTTCAGTGAGAGCACGTTCATCGCGTCGGCGGCCGCCAGCCTGTACTACGCGCGCGCCGGCCAGTCGCGCAAGGCGATCGTCGCTGCGGCCCTCGCCTGCGCGTTCCGGCTCACCGGCCTTGCCCTGATCCCCGCTCTCGCCGTGGAGGAGCTGCGAAGAACCGGATGGCGACCCCGCCCGGACATGCTCCTGGTCCTGCTTGCCACGCTCCCGCTGGTGCTCTATGGCGTCTACATGCAGATCCACATCGGCGACGCACTGGCGCTCCTCCACGCCGACCACCTGCCGTCCTTCGGCCTGCAGCCAACCCCGCCGTGGACTGGATTCGCCGCAACGTGGCACACCCTGTTCACGGCGTTCGATGGCGAGACCCGTTCGATCTTCGCTCGCGAGGTCGCCTACGGCCTGCTCGGTCTGGGGCTCTGTGCCGGGATGTGGATGTCGTCGCGGATCCCCCGGTCGCTGGCGCTGTACTGCACCATCGCGTGGTTGATGACCGCGTCCTTGCCCTTCTGGCGCTCCCAGCCCCGCTACAGCCTTGCGCTGTTCCCTGCGGTGTTGCTCGTCTCCGACCTCACCCAGCGTTTCCCCCGCGCCCGCCCGGCGATGCTCGGCGCCAGCGCCGTGCTCATGTGCGCGGGCACGTGGATCTTTGCCCAGGGACGGTGGCTCGGATGATCATCGACAGCCACGTCCACGTCCTGCCGCCGAGCATGCGCGACTCGCGAGACGCGATCGCCGGCCTCGACCCGTGGTTCGAAATGTGCCATCGGGGAGGGCGCTCCATCGTCACCGCCGACGAGCTGCTGGCAACCATGGACGCCACCGGTATCGACCGATCGATCTGCTTCGGCTGGCCGTTCGCCGACCCGGCGCACTGCGCGGAGGTCAACGACCACCTCATCGCAGTGCAGCGGGGCCATCCCGACCGGCTCACGTGCTTCGCGACGGTGAGCCCCGCGCGACCGGGCGCGGTCGCCGAGCTGCGCAGGTGCGCGGAGGAGGGCCTGCGCGGAGCCGGCGAGCTCAACGCGGATGCCCAGGGTTTCGACCTTTCCTCGTCCGCCATTGACGAGGTGGCGGCCGCATGCACCGACCTCGGGATCCCCCTCGTGTTGCACTGCAGCGAACCGGTCGGGCACGACTACCCCGGCAAGGGCACGGCGACCCCGGGGAAGGTCGCGGCATTTGCCCTGCGTCACCCCGAGCTGCACCTAGTCTGCGCGCACCTCGGTGGCGGGCTCCCGTTCTACGCGCACATGCCCGAGGTGGCTGAGCTCTGCCGGAGGCTCTGCTTCGACACCGCCGCCGGCCCCTACCTCTTCGCCCCGACGGCGTATCGCGCGGTGATCGATCTCTGCGGTGCCGACCGGCTGCTCTTCGGATCGGACCATCCGCTGCTTCCGGCGCGACGATACATCGATGCCTTTGCGCAGGCGGAATTCACCCCTTTCGAGCGCGACCTGGTGATGGGCGGCAACGCCGCGCGCCTGCTTGGTCTGTGACAACGTGCCCCTTCCGTTACGAATCTGTGTCCCAGCATCGGAGCCTATGTTCGTGCCCTTTGCGACACTCTCTGTGGGCGGAGAAACCGGCGCCCGCCAGCCGGTCCTTCGCCTCTTTCGTGACCAGGATCGGGGGCTTCGGCCCCCGTCCGTGGCCGCAACCGACGCTCCGATGAGGGAACGGGTGCGCTTCGAAGCCGGCGCCCCAGGTCGCCGGTTTCGCACACTGTGCAGCGATGTTCACTCCTGAAACCCTCGACATCGTCATGGTGTCGTTCGAAGGGCCGGATCAGTACAGCCAGGCCGGTGGCCTCGGCGTGCGCGCCCGTGAGCTCTGCCGCGCCTTTGCCGCACTCGGGTATCGCACCACGCTCGCCTTCGTCGGTGACCCGGACAAGCCCGGCGTCGAGCTCGACCAGGGCGTGCAGCTGGTCCGCTGGTGCCAGCAGATCAGCGATCGGTACCGAAACGGCGTCTACGAGGGGGAGCTGGCCAAGATCCGCGACCTGACCGCAACGCTCCCTGATGCACTCATCGACAGCATCATCCGCCCGGCGGTGGAGGCGGGGAGAACCACGGCGGTCCTGTGCGAGGAATGGCACACGGCGTGGTTCTGCAAGGCGCTCAGCGACCGGCTGCACGTCCTGGGGATGCGTCAGAACGCGGTGCTGCTCTGGAACGCCAACAACCTCTTCGGCTTCGAGGCCATCGACTGGCCGGTGCTCGAGTTCGTCGCCTCGATCACCACGGTCAGCAAGTACATGAAGCACCTGATGTGGCCCTACGGCGTCAATCCCGTGGTCATCCCCAACGGCATCCCGGAGGGCGCGCTCGTCGAGATCGACCTGCCGGCTGCGCGAGCGATCCGGGCTGCGGCAGGGACGCCGTGCCTCACGTTCAAGATCGGCCGCTTCAGCCCTGACAAACGCTGGAACCAGGCGGTCGCGGCGATCGCCGAGCTTCGGTCGGAAGGCGTGCCCGCTCGGATGCTCATGCGTGGTGGCATGGAGCCCTACGGGGCGACCGTGCTCGCTTTCGCGGCCGAATGCGGGCTCGAGGTGGTCGACTGGTATGAGCCGGTCGGCGATGCCGGTGGCATCGTGCGCGCGCTCACCGATACCCGCGGTGCACCGATCGTGCACCTGCGCCGCTTCCTCCCCGACCAGGTCGTCACCGAGATCAACGTGGCAGCGACGGCCGTGCTCGCCAACTCCGGGCACGAGCCCTTCGGTCTGGTCGGCCTCGAGGTGATGGCCGCCGGCGGGGTCGCGATGGTCGGGGCGACCGGCGAGGAGTATGCCCGCCCCTATGGCAACGCGATCGTCGTCGAGACCGACGACCCGGCCGAGATCGCCAGCGCGCTGCGCGGTCTCGTCGAGCAGCCGGCGCTTGGCGAGCGCCTGCGCGTTGCAGCTCGCCGGGATGCCGCCGACTTTGCCTGGCCGGTGGTCATCGACGGGTTGCTCGAGCGGCTTCGCTTCATGTGCCTGCACCAGCGTGTCGTACTTCCCGTCGAGGGAACACCCCCGCGCGCGTAATTCTTTGCAGCGCGCCATATGATCTTCACCGGCAGACCGGTGCCGAGGAGGTGGCTGTGTGAAGGCAGTGGTCATGGCGGGAGGTGAAGGGGCGCGACTGCGTCCACTGACCAGCCGTCTCCCCAAGCCGCTCGTTCCCGTGGTGGGCGCCCCGGTGCTCGAGCACATCCTTCGCCTGCTCAAGGAGCACGGCATCACCCAGGTGGTGGTGACGCTCGCCTACCTGGGCGCCGAGATTCGCAATCACCTCGGCGATGGTTCGGACCTCGACATGGAGATCGAGTACGTCGTCGAGGACCGTCCGCTCGGCACCGCCGGCAGCGTGCGCAACGCCGCGCACCTGCTCGACGACACCTTCCTGGTGATCAGCGGCGACGCGCTCACCGACATCGACCTCACCTCGGTGATCCGTGCCCACAAGGAGCGCGGCTCCCACGCCACGATCGTGCTCCACTCCGTGCCGAACCCGCTCGAGTACGGGGTCGTGGTGACCGACGACGAGGGAAACATCAAGCGCTTCCTCGAGAAGCCGTCGTGGGGTGAGGTCTTCAGTGACCATGCCAACACCGGCATCTACGTGATCGAGCCGAAGGTGCTCGACCACATCAAGGAAGGTGCCAACGCCGACTGGTCGCAGGACGTGTTCCCGACCATGCTCCGCCGCCACGAGCCGCTGCACGGAGTCGTCGTCGACGACTACTGGTGCGACATCGGGTCGATCCAGTCGTACATGCAGGCGAACTGGGACGCGCTCGACGGCAAGGTCCGCTGCCACATCTCCGGGCGCCGCGAGGGCAACGTGTGGATGGGCGAGGGCGTGGAGATCGGCATCGGCGTCCAGCTCGACGGGCCGGCTTTCATCGGCGATGAGGTGAAGCTCAAGGCCGGCGCGCATGTCAACGAGCACGGAGTCATCGACCGCTACAGCGTCATCGACGACAACACCAAGGTGAGCAACAGCGTGGTGTGGCCGCACTCGTACATCGGCGAGCGCTGCCGGTTGCGCCAGGCGATCGTCTGTCGCAACGTGACCATCAAGAACGATTCGCTGCTCGAGGAGAACTCGGTGATCGCCGACGAGTGCGTGCTCGGGAGGGGATCGCAGATCCGCGCCGGCGTCAAGATCTGGCCGAGCAAGACCGTCGAGGCCGGATCCACGGTGAACGAGTCGGTGATCTGGGCTGGCGAGTGGCGGAGCGGACTGTTCTCGTCCTACGGGCTCGGCGGGCTGATCAACGTGGAGCTGACGCCGGAGTTCTGTGCGCGCCTCGGTGCTGCCTTCGGCGCGACTCTGTCGAAGGGGGCGTGCGTCGTCGTGGGACAGGATCATGCGCGTTCTTCGCGCATGATCAAACGCGCGATCGTCAGCGGCATCGTCAGTGCCGGTGCAAAGGCTCGCGATGTGCGCGAGCTGCCCGTTCCGGTGACCCAGTGGGCGACGCTCGACGCCGAGTGCTCGGCCGGCATCCACGTGCTGGTCTCGCCACTCGACCAGCGCAGCGCCGACATCCGGTTCTTCGACTCACAGGGACTGCAGATCGACAAGCGCGCCGAGCGCAAGCTCGAGAACCTGCTGTTCCGCGAGGACTTTCGCCGCGCCGGGTTCTACGAGATGGGTGACATCGAGTACGGCGAGCCGATCCCCGGCTACGTCAAGCATCTCTTCGAGACGGTGGACGCGGACATCATTCGCAACGCCGGCTTCCGGGTGCTCATCGATTACGACTACAGCGACGCGTCGGCGGTGCTGCCCCAGATTCTCAACGAGCTCGGCGTCACCACCATCCCGCTCAACGCCGGCATGCGCGAGGGCGAACATCACCGCACGGTGCCCGACGAGACCGCCCTGATCAGCAAGACGGTTCGCGCCGACGTCGGTTGCATGATCAGCCCGACCGGCGAGCGCATCACGATCATCGATGACAAGGGCGTGGTGCTCTCGCCGCACGAGTGCCTGGGACTGCTCGCCTCGTGGTGGGTGCGCTCCAACCCCGGAACCGTGCTCGCTCCCGCCGCGACGCCGATGTGGATCAGCGACCTGGTGCGCAACGAGGGCGGCACCTTCAGCGCGACGCCGGGCGACCCGGCATCGGTGCTTCGCGCGTCGACCGTGTCGGGAACGAGCATCGCCTCAGACGGTGAAGGTGGCTTCGCGTGGCCAGGTCACCTGGGCGCGTTCGACGCCATGTACACGCTGGTGAAGCTGCTCGAGCTGCGTGCCAGGGTCGGTGTGACTCTCAGCCAGGCTCGGGCGGCGCTGCCGCAGGTTGCGTATATCACCGCGACCGAGTTCTGCCCTTGGGAGGCGAAAGGTCGAGTGATGCGTATCCTGCTCGACCGCCATCGCACCGACTCGGTAGACCTCGTCGACGGCATCAAGGTGTACGTCGATGACGGATTCGTGCTGGTGCGGCCCGATCCCGATGAGCCTGCGTACCACGTGATCGCGAGCGTTGCCGACCCGGAGCGTGGCCGTCAGCTCGTCGACGAGTATCTCGTCCAGGTGCGTGAGGCCGAGGGGGCCAACGGGGTGCACCCCGCTGTCGAGGCGGCGGCCGGGGCCGAGTAGGTACCGCCGAGCAGGGCGCGCATCGGAGTTATTGCCGGACATGGCGATAACCTGCAAACGGGACCACATTGTCCGTGCTGTGGCGAACAGGTGTTTGGTAGAATGTGTGCATGGAAGCGTTCGTGATGCCGGATGCGCGAGAGCGTGTCGATGCGGCTGTCGATGCACTCGTCGATGAGTCCGTTGACGATGTCTCGACATATGCCCTGGGCGCGGACCTGATCGACATCCGGCGCTCGATCGATCGGCTCGAAGCAGAGTTCCTCCGTCGCTTGCACCGTTTTCATCACGGGCGCGGAGCACAGGCCGATGGCGGGGGGAGCACGGTGTCCTGGCTGCGAGCCTCCTGCGGCATGACGGCGAAGGCCGCCGCCTACCGCGTCCATCTGGCGCGGACACTGGGCGACTTGCCGGCCACGCTCGACAGCGCCCGTGCCGATCGGGCCTCCTTCAGCAACGTGACCATGATCGCCCACCTCGCCGAGGATGTCGGCGTGGAGCAGGTGGCGCCGCTGGAGCGCATCCTGGTGGGAGCGGCGGAGACGCTCAGGCCCGGTGCCATGCGCACCCTCACCCAGGCCACCCG
>PMOL01000014.1 GCA_003162415.1 Candidatus Dormiibacterota bacterium | reverse complement strand
GTGTTGTGGCTGATCGTGTTCCAAGCGGTGGGTCCAAGCTCGTCGCTCACGAGGATGCCGCCCGTATTTCCGGTAACGTAGTTGTCGCTGATGCGCGAGTGGGTGACCCCCCCCAAGTGGATTGCCTCGCCGCAGTCACCTGGGGTGTTCCCGCTTGCCGCGCACTCGCCGGTCGCATTGGGCACGAACGCGCCCAGGTCATCGTGGGCAGCGATGTTGCCAGTGATCGTCAGATGGTCTCCGACCAACACGATGCCTTCCTGATTTGCGTTCTCGACGGTGAAGCCGTGCACCGTCGATCCCGACGCGTTTCCCTCCGGCATGACCGAGGTCGGGCTGAGGAAAACCAGGCCGAGCCCGATACCGTTGAAATCGCCGGTGGCATCGATCACCACCCCGGGTGCCGCCGCCTCGAGATCGAGCTTCTTCGTGACCGTGATCGTCCCGGCATATGTTCCAGGAGCTACCAGGACAGTGTTTCCCGAGTGAGCCACTGACACCGCATGCGTGACCGTGGCGCACGGTGCGCGTTGGGTGCAGGCGTTCGTGTCACTGCCGTTGGGAGCGACGTACAAGGTGTGGCCGGACGGGGTCGCACCGGCCGCGGCTACGGATGTGGCGCCTCCTAGAGCAAAGCCCACTGTCCCGATCGCGGTGAGCAACACCAAAGGTTGCCTCAACAGGGAATGACGCATTCGCCTAAACCTCTCTCGACGGACCGGTCGTGACTCACGACCACCCCCCGCCGCTTCTGTGGCGCGAACAATACGCGCGGAACGATTAGGCGCGTGCATAAGGTTATGAGTCGGCGACGCCCTGCTGGAGAAGGGGTCGACCGCAGGTCGCAAATACCTGCCGCACGCGTGCACGATCAGGTTCGTCGGGACTAGCGAGCTCAAATCTCGAAGCAGAGATGCCTAGCGCACGCCAGCATCCGCCAATGATGCTCCTATGCCTTGTCAAGCACTCATGCGCGTCAACGCTGGGGCCGTCGCCAGGAGCGCGTGGAACACCTCACGGGCGACGTAGCGCTTGAGACAACGGACGATGTCGCGCTTGGCCATTCCCTCTGCGGTGCGACGGGCGACGTAGGTCGTGGTGCGCTGATCACAGGTGAGGCGCACCATGACGATGCGCCAGAGTGCGTTGTTGGCGATGCGATCGCCACCGCGGTTGAGGCGATGTCGGTTGGTCTTTCCGGACGAGGCGGGCACCGGTGATACGCCGCACAAGCTGGCGAACGCGGCGTCGGAACGGAGGCGCTCGGGATTGTCGCCGGCGGCCACCAGGAGCGCCCCAGCAACGTCCGGACCAACGCCGGTGAGGTCGCAGAGCGCGGGTGCGGCTTCCATGGTCAGGCGGCCGAGCTCACGGTCCAACACGATGAGCTCCGCGGTCAGCGCCTGATGGCGAATCGCCAGCGAGCGCAGGGCCAGCTTGCTGGCCGCGCTCGGTGTTGTGACGGTTCCCGGTCGCGCAGCTGCGGTGACCGCGACCAGCTTGTCGAGTGACAGCTCTCGGAGCTGATGGCGAAGTGAATCCGGAGCCGTGACCACCAACGCGCGCATCTGGTTCCCCACCTGGGTTCGCATCTTGATCGCGGAGCGACGTGCGACCCGGAGGGTGCGGATCATGCCGACCCGGTCGTGGTCACGCTTGGCGATGCAGAGCGGACCACCAGCCAGCACCGATCGCGCTGCGGCTTCGGCGTCGATGGGATCTGACTTGCCGTGTCCGCGACGGGCTCGACGATCCGGCCGATTGATCTCGATGACCTCGCAGCCAGCGTCGACGAGGAAACGAGCCAATCCGGCGCCGTACGCGCCGGTTCCTTCGACACCAAATGTTGTTGTCGGACTGAACGTGTGCGCCCACTCGAGCAATTGCGCATAGCCACGCGCGCTCGTCCCGACCTCGAGACGCCCCAACATGCGCCCAAGCGAGTCGAGCGCCGCGGCGACATGAAGATCTGCGTGGGTGTCGACTCCCACGACGACACGCTCGGTTCTCTGTGCGATCCTGACGCCTGTCATCCTCGTCCTCGTGATGCGGGGAATGAGGTTGGTGCGTCAGCGGCAGGTGGACGGACAGTACTGGGACGGGCCTCTTGCACAGGCTCCTATCAGGTCACGTTCGCCCCGCTGATTGCCCCAACAAGGGCCTCCCAAGTCACGAACGACGAATCATTGGGAAGGCAATGCGCCGGTACCTAGAAGGGTCAGTCCGTGCCTGAGAGGTCCTCGGTGACATCATCCCAGTACCCAGAGCGACGGTCCAACGCGCGGCCTCGCGACTGCTGCACTCAGACGGCTTCGGCATGGCGATAGTGGGTCGGTTTCAGATGTCGGGGTGGTAGGCCGTCCAGAGCGCCATCGCAATAAGGATGGCCAAGAGCAGGGCGATGATGAGAGCAGGAAGCATCAGCAAGGCGACGCGGCGCCGCGCTGCCTTCACCGACCGCTCGTCCATGGGGATCAGCATAGCCCGGGAGTGCGACGGTATCGGGATGGCGAAGCTCAGAGGACGGATGCCACGCCCATGGCAGGGTTCGTTAATGTCACCCGAGAAAGGTGCCCCCGACCGGCACATAGGTGGCAGGGACGGCTGCGCAAAGCACTGAGCTGAACTGCTACCGTCCGGAGCGGGGATCTGTCCGTGACGGCAGGTCAAAAGGGGGAGGTTGGCGATGCGTCGGCTCCATACCGACGGGGCCTTGTGCTGCCAGATAGCTTCTACTCCCAGAGAGTTGCCAGCCAAAAGACGAGGCATTCGCTGCCTTCACGAGGTGCCGAAAAGACATGCCAGAGTTCCCTGCGATTACTCACGTGGCGCTAACGGTTACGAGCCTCGAACGGAGTGT
>PMOL01000022.1 GCA_003162415.1 Candidatus Dormiibacterota bacterium | reverse complement strand
ACCCGCATCACCTACGACCGGCTCGAGCGCCATCCGTACCACCCGGGATGCGCGTGGGTTGCGATCGAGCAGCCGCCCTGGCTGATCCCCGTCCTCGCCGGCGATGCGCCGGCCCCCGGGCAGGTGATCGCGCATCCCAGTTACGGCTGGCTCGTATGCGTACGTGTGGCGGGGCGGACGTGGGCGGACAACGGCGTGAGCGCCGGGAGTCTGGTCGGCGTAGCCGCTCGCCGTGCGCTTCCCGAGGAGATCGAGCTGGCCCAATGGCGAACATACGCTGGCATGGGCGATGAGGCCGAGTCGTCCTGGCTGCAACCCGAGCACGTGGGCGATGTCGTGGAGTCCGTCGCAGAGTTCACCGGCTGGCCGATCACCCGCATCGCCCGCGAGCCGGCCCAATTCGTCGCGCCGCACCCCGGCGGACTCTTCGTGTTCGGCGAGGTCACGCCAATCGATGAGACCGAGCGCTGGATCGCTGCCGATCCCGAGGAGCGCTCGCTGTATCAGCGCGGCTATCGCTGGTGCCGCTGCTACTCGCAGCAGTGCATTGCCGGCGAGGAGGGCCACGTCCACCTCGGCTCAGTCATTCCCGTGACACGCACCCAGTTCGACGCGGCCAACCAGCGGGGCTGGTCGCTGCACTAACCGCCCGTGTGTCCCGGGTGGATACCTACCGTCACGGACGCGGCGTGTGCGGACGTCGCGGAGTCCGCGACTCTCGCGAGGAGCGCGAGCTCCGCGACATCGCATCGAGGCGCGGATAACGCCAGCCTCGCGAGATACGCAAGATGCGCGACCTCGGCGATGGTAGCGGCATCCGCGAGATGCGCGAGACACGCGAGATGTACGAGACGCGCGAGACATGCGTGGTTGGCGGCATACGCGAGACCTGCGGAACACGCGCGGTCCGCGAACCAGGCGGCACTCGCGGACGATGCGACATTCGCGAACGACGCGAGATGCGCTGAGTTCGCACGGTTGAGACGATGCGCGCGACGAGCACCCGGCGCGACATCAGCAGTGTGCGAACGATGCCCTCGACGCGCACGTCGGCGATACGGCGACCCATGTCCAGCCAGCGCGCAGCAGCGCGGCAGCTCGGGTCAGATCGTATGGGGTGCGGGGTCCTGGGGGCTGGCGCCCAGCGCCCCGACGGGACGTCGGAGGCTCGCGTAGCCGGCGCGTGCGGCGAATGGCTGCCCGCGCTCGTGCTCCAGGTCATCGACCGCCGCAGCCAGCGCCTTCGTCGCGAGAGCGGTCAACGTCAGCCCCGGAGTCCAGTACACGGCGTTGCGGGCGCGCTCGAGTACCTCGGGGTCGAGCGACACGCCGACTGTGATCGCCCGCGCGGAACGCGGCACTTCCTGGTGCGCCGCCGGTCCTGTGGAGGAAGGTGGAAACACCGCAGCGAGGGGGTCGTCCCCCAGCGTGCTGCTACGCCGCGGGCGCATGGCGCACCTCCTGAGCGATCACCTCGCAGGCTAGGCTGCGATAGTCGATGGCGCCGCTGCAGCGCGGGTCGTACTGGGTGATGGGCTTCCGGAATGACGGACACTCCGCGAGGCGCACGTTCTCGCGAATGACCGTGCTGCAGACCATGTCGCCGAAGCGTCCGCGCAGACGCTCCACCACCTCGGGGCCGTGCCGGGTGCGGGAGTCGACCCGGCACATCACGATGCCGCTGACGTGCAGCCGCGGGTTAACGCGCTCACGGGCGGCCTCGACACCGCGCAGCAGCTGCACCAGGCCGGCCACCGCCATGACGTGTGCCTCAACCGGAATGAGCAGCTCCTCGACGCTGGCGAGGGCGTTGGCCGTGAGCGCGCCGAGCGCCGGCGGGCAGTCCACCATCAAGTAGTCCCAGCGGTCGGGGAGGTCGCCGATGAGCTGGGCGAGCCGCCCCTCCCCGGCGCGTATCTCGGCCAGCCTGCGCTCGGCGCCCAGGAGCCACATCGACGACGGCACGATGTCGAGCCCGGGGGTGCCGGTGTGGTAGACGGCATCGGACAGCCGACTTCCCCCGAGGAGCGCGTCGAGCAGCGTGCGCGATTCAGTGGGCGCGGCCACCCACGCCGAGGCCGACGCCTGAGGATCGAGGTCGATCAGGAGGACGCGCCGTCCGGTCTCAGCCAGCGCGGCGCTGAGGCTGACGGCGGTGGTGGTCTTGCCGGAGCCGCCCTTGTGATTGACGGTGGCGATGGTGCGCATGGCGGCGATGCCTCCCATATCGTCGGCCTCGCGAATCCCGCGAGAGTCGCGAACATCGCGGCATCCGCGGTGTCGCGAGGTTCAGCGACCACGATAGCGTCTGCGCGCTCACAGAGCGCTTACATTTCTGCCCGGCACGCGTCGTGCTCGGCTAGGCTGAGTCGGTGAGTGTCAATGCCGTGTGTCTCATCGGCTTGGTGGCTGTCCGTCCGACGTGGGACCAGGAGTCATCGTTGGCATCAGTTCTTGTCGTCACCGCTGGAGGCGATCGAGCGTTCCGCGAGCGCCATCGTGTTGTCGTCGCGCGGTCGGTCACAGAAGTGGGGCTGGCGCTCGGCGTGGGCCAGCAAATCTTCGTGACCGGCACTGTGCAACGTGACCACAGGAACCGCGTGATCGTGGTGGCGCGAGAGTTGTGGCCGATGGGGGACGTGCCGGGTGGAACGGAGCCCAGCGCCTCCGTGGGAACACATTCGTCACCTCGCGAGCACCAGCGAGCAGGGCACTGGCGTCGGGTCTCGATCGGCGGTCCTCGTGAACGCCTGGTCTGGGTGCGGACGACCACGGTCGGGCGCAATCGCTGAGGGTAGGCCCCGTTTCCGGGTGCACCGTTCGGGCCGAAGGTCAGCGAGACGATCGATGGGATCTGCGGTCGGTGCGTGCCGCATCGACGTCGTGGCGGTGGAGGATGGGATTGTCGCGGTTGAGTTCCTCATCCAGCCCCGCGTCGAGGCATTCTCGGCAGAAGAACCGGCTGCTGCGCACCCCATGGCAGGCGATGCACTGATTCCACGACTGGTCAGAGCGGTCGTCGGGGATGATCGTTGCAGTCATCTCGGGTCTCCTTCGAGCGGTTGATGCATGCAAGCTCCAGGCCCGGACGCCGCTGCGCTGTCAGGGGCGCGGTTCGTGCGTCAGCTCGAACCCGGTGCGCAGCACGTCACCCTTGACAGAAGGAGCAGCGGCGGGAGGGACCCTGCTGTCATGCGTCGGTCGGTCGGAGGAGCAAAGACGCAATCGCACGGCGTTCCCCGGCGCGTTGCCCGCGAGCGTGCTGGCGTCTCGCTTCGATGCGCAGCGGGCACCTCACTCCCAGCTCTCCTCGGAGCGGAAGGAGAAGTGCTCGGTGTCGGTCACGATGATGTGATCCAACAGCGGGAGACCGACGATCTGGGCGGCATTGCGCAGCGCCGCGGTGACGACGCGATCCGCACGCGATGGTGTCGCGTCGGCAGATGGATGGTTGTGGCAGACGATGAGCCCCGCCGCGTTGGCGCAGAGCGCTGGCACCAGCACGTCGCGCGGTTGCAGGCGGGCTGCATTGATCGTGCCTCGCGCCACCTCGGCATAGCCGCTGATGCGATTCCGGGCGTTGACGAAGAGCACGAGGATGCACTCGGTGATCTCCTCGCCGATGATGTGCCGGGCGATGTCGACAGCCTCACGGGGACTGTTGACTGGCGCGTGGTTGGGGTAGGTCGCATCGGCGTCGCGAACGACCGAGAACGAGTAGCGGCGGGTGGTGACCCGAACTGCGGGCATGGTGGCTCTCCGTGGGTGTGGATTCGACGCTCACGTGCCGGCAGGTGTCGCCGGCGCGGAACAGGCCCGAGCCGCAGGCGAGCTCGTCTTGGGCCTTGCAGCGCGAACAGGCGACATCTGCCACGGTGGCGGAGGTGAATCCACACGGAGAGTCCGGGCGTACCGGTTCGTGGCTCCGACCAGCGACTGCGTAAGGGGCTCGGTCACATATCAGGCCCGCGTGTGCGGGAGACGCTGATCCACGCACCCGAGATCGAACCGACATCGGGTCCGTGTCCGCTGCCACACAGACAACTCGACGCATCCGAACGTGCGGTTCAGCCGGTTGCGCGAGCGGTGTCTTGCGGCGCCTCGCTCTCACCGTCGGCGAGCCGTTCGATCAGGCGCTTGCTCACGCGCTGGATGCGCTGCGCGGAATCCCTGATCCCGGCGATGGCTGCATCACCACCGCCAGCCCATGAGGCCACGTAGGCGAACGAGTACCCGTCTGAAACAATGCCGACTGCGTCGCAGCAGATCCACGCAACGGATTCCGCCTCAAGCTCGGCGACGCTGCGCGCACCGAACGCGCAGCCGCCGTGCTCGAGTGCGATGTGCGCCAGCTCATGGAACATCGTCTTCACGCGATGCGCGGGTGAAAGATCGTGTCGAATCGTCACCGTCCGCGTCGCGAAGTTGGTCTCTCCGCACTTGCTCGGGGAATCGAAGGAGTCGAGAGCAACCTGGTAGCCGAGCTCGCGGGCGTGGTCGCTGAGCGCGTCGAAGCACCCGGTCGGGTCGTCACCCGACACGCGTGCGATCGGCAGTTCGGTCAGCGGTTCGCCATCGGTCTGCTCGAGCGCGAACACCACCGCAACGCGAAAGCTGCGCACCGTCTCGACAAGGTCGGCGCCGTCGTCGTCGTTGTCTCCGTGACGTTCGCTGCGATACCGGCAGGGTGCGAGGATGCGGATGCCGGTCTCGCCCTTGCGCACCTGGCGGCCCAGCTCGAGCCAGCGCCGGTATCCCGCCACCAGTGATGCATCGGGCCGCTGCCAGCCGATGAGCAGCGTGTTGCCGAAGCTGTACCGGTAGAAGCGGCTCTGCGTGCGCATCCATGCAAGCCACGCCTCCGACGTGGTGAGCCGCCGGATGCCCTCGGTGAGCTGGCTGAGCAGATCGTCGCGGGTCACCGCGGCGTTCACAGGAGTCCGCTCCCGTAATTGACCGACTGGTCCTCAGGGGCGGAGCCGTAGTCGGCGGCGAATCGAGCGATGCTCTCGGGCTCGGTCGAACGACGGCTGTCCTGAGGCAGGCCGAGAAGACCGTCGAGCTCGTGGCGGCCGTGCATCCGCTCGACCCGTCCGGGGTGGTCGGCGAGCTCCTGCAGGCGCGCCTGGATGGCCGCGACCTCCGACGGGCTGCGGGGGGAGCGTGTTGTCGCCATGGGATGGCCTCCGTGCGGGGCCGGCCTGTCCGGCCCTCGAGGGCCTCCCAGGACCACCGCCGCCGGCCGGCGTCAAGGGCGCCCGTGGCGGCGAAGCCTCCCTTGACGCGATGAGGTCGGCGGCTGTGGTGGGATGGCTCCATCGAGGGTGATCTGTGCCGGTCTCGTCAAGGTCTTTCGTGGTCGAGCCATCTGCCTGCGACGGATGTGGTCGAGCGTCAGAGGTGCTTCCTGGATCCGGGTTGCGCGTCACCCGCAAAAGCAGGTCGCGACAAACGATTTCGTCACGCGTGCACTTGGCCGAGGGCCACTGCGAGTTCGGGATTTGATTCCGAGCTTGGGGAAGACTCGGTAGAGGTGCGTACTAATCGACCAGACACTTTGAAACGGCCGCGGTGCCGTGAACGTCGTTCGCGTCGGTCAGTAAACGGATGCGGCTCCATCGGGCGCTCGGGTCGACGATTGGTACATATGCGAGAGCGGAACGGCGAGTACCCGTCCACTCTCAGTCCTGACCAACTGCCACCCACCCTCTTGCACCGACCAGTGGTGCCGGTAGCGCAGCAGCACCAGGTTGTCCAGTGTGGTGGCAGCGCCACTCGCGCTAGCTACCGCCTCTCGGGCGCGTATCCTGCCGATGGCGCTTGGCGAAGTCCGTGGTACGCGCAGCCGCCCGGTGCGGCTACTGGCTCCCCGATACGAGGATCAGGTTGCAACGCCGGCGGCCTTGGCGGCGGTCAGGAGGGGCCGTATGAACGCCACCGGTTGGGGCGCGAGTATGACGATGACTTCATGCCGCGCCCGTGTCATCGCCACGTAGAGGACACGCCGCTGTCGGGCGACGGACGCGCGGGCGGTGGCCGACCATGCGTATTCCTTGCCGACGACAATGATGACGGCGTCCACCTCGCGTCCTTTCGATTGGTGGAGCACCATGAGTTGGATTCCGGTGCCGGTGCTCGGATCTGCGTCGATGTGGATCTCGCGGCGCCGGTTGATGATGCCCTCGAGTTGTTCTGGCAAACGCTGGACCGGGTCACGCCGTACCAGGCCAGTGGCGCGACGGAACTCCTCGGCAGCCAGCCGCCACGGACGCGGATTCACTTCTAGCGGCAGGCCCTCGAAGCTCTCGGCAGCGAGGTCGAGCAGCGCAGGGCTGCCAGCCTCCGCCGCATCACGTAGCGCGGCCTCTAGCCGGGCGAGCGCCGTCTCGAGCACCGGTTGCGCGGTAAGCGGCTCCCCGGAAGCCATGCTGACGACCAGCGCCGGGAGTTTCTTCCTTCCCGACCGGGTGGCTGCGGCCATGTACACGGCGAACGCGCGCCGGCATCGGCCGACGTCGGATGGATCTACCGCGTAGCAGCACAACTCGGTCATGGCTGCGAGCGCCTCCACGTGAGCCTCCGGCAGGCCGCAGATCTCGTGGTCGAGGCTGCGGTCGTGGAGTTCCCGACTGAGTTGCCCGACCTCAGCGTTCGTCGCGCGCATGACGGCGACGTCTGGGCGCCCCCGGGAACGCAAGTGCTCGACCTCGGCGACGACAGTGTCGGCGAGCCCATCCGGCGCTACGCGCGGGACGACGCGAAGACGCCCTGAGACGAGGGCTGCGGTTACCGCTGGGTCGTCGTAATGCTGGAACCGAATGGCGCGCGCGGCGTCGGGGATAATCATCGTCGGGTCGCGCAGTGACGCGCGGTCCAGCGTGATCACGGCGTCGTCGGCGCGCTCACGAGCCTGCTCGATGCGATGAGCGGAGACGCCGGTGTCGTAGTCGTAGATCATCTGATCGGGATCGACGAACAGTACGAGCCGTGACTGCTCCGCGAGCGCGACGAGTACATTCCACTCATCGTCATGCGTGTCCTGGAACTCGTCGCAAATGACGAGCGGCCAGCGCCCGCAGATCAGCGAGTGCAGGCGCGTACTGCGCAGCAGTGAGACTAAGCCCGGTACGAGGTCGTCGTAGTACAGCCCGGGCGGTAGATCGAGTATCGCCGCCCGTCGCGCCTCGGTGTGGAGAGGCAACGGCGTCTGACCATGGCCATCATACCGACCGAATTGGCGCAAAAGGCGATAGCCGAACGAGTGGAACGTCGCCATGTCAAGCCGATCCTGCAACGGCCCGAGGATCTTCGTTGCGCGGGCTCGCGCGCGGCGAGTCGCAGATCGGGAGAAGGTCAGGAACAGGGCGCGCTGGCCGGCGGTGAGCTCGCCGCGCTCGATTGCCTCGCGCGCGAGCCAGGCTGCGACGGTCGTCTTCCCCGTGCCCGGAGCGCCAATCACCAGGGTGACCTGCGCGCGGCTGTTGACCACCTCCAGCTGCCCAGGGAGGAGGTCGTCGCGGTTCACGAGTCGATGATGCCGTCCTGTCCCATGACTGCGGCAATGATGCCGTGCATGACGCGACGCCCGAGGTCCGGGAGGTGTCCTTCGGGCAGCGCGTCGACGAGCTGCGCGTGCACCTGTTCCTTCTTGAGGATCTTCCGCACCGCGTCGAGGAGATCCTTGCCCGCAAGCCCGGCGTCAAAGGCGACCGCGTGCTCGGCGCAGAGCTCGACCATGACGTCCCGGATGACATCCTCGGCGACGCCATCGGTGAGCGCGTTTTCCAGGGCGTCATGCACCGGAAGACGCACCAGCGCGTTTGCCGCCTCCGCCGCGGCGAGCGCCTCCATAGCTCCCCGCGGACCGGGATCGCCATCGACGACGGCGACGACGCGGAAGCCCATTCGACGTGCCATCACCGTCAGTGCAGGAATCCGCCCGACACCGCCGCTGCCGGAGCTGCCGCCGGCGTCGATCATTGTGGCCCCAAAGTCGGCGAGCAGTGGATCGCCTTCCTCGAGGCATAGGCGCCGCCCGAGGGAACCGTACCCGGCGCTATCGTGAGGGCCTTCGACGATAACCAGGGTGCGCGCGGTCATCGCCGGCAGCAATTGGAGGGCCATCTGGCGAGCCGTCGACCGCTCCTTGCGAGTCCGAGGCGGCCTCTGCACGTACGCGACGCGGCGGCCGTCGACCCGGGCCAGCCGAACGAGATCGTCGACCTCGAATGCGGCCGCGGCGGCTGCGCGCCTAGTCGAGAGGAACAGCTGATTCGACGTCCTGGCAAGCACCGTGGCCAAGGTCTCCGTCGCCGGGGAATCGAGGTCCTCGCCGAGGTCGTCGATGGCGGCGACGGCACCAGGCAAGGCGGCGACCGCGAGCGCCTGGGCGACCCGGATCGCGGTCACGGTGGACGAGCCGTGCCGCAGGAGCGGCAAGCGCAGAGAGTCGGAGGGTAGCTGGAGGGCGGTTTCGAGGGTCCGCAGGACGCCGAAGAGAGAGCCCCCATGAACGAGGAAGCCGAGGTTGACGTCGACTGGGTTGCCCCCCCGGGCCAGCGACGACCGGACCGGACCGAGAATCGTCTCCATCGCCGCACGCACTTGCTCGGAGGTGGCAAAGCGATCTGCGCTCTGCTCCAGTGCGTCGGCCAGCGCCTCGAGCGCGGCAGCGAGGTCGTCGCCCGCGGCCGCCTCGACGAGGTGACGGAAGGCTGTTCCGGGGGCGAGCTCAAGGGTCCGCGAGGACGGACGCAGCCGGACGAATGGCAGGAGTGCTCGCTGGGCACGCCCAAGGCGGTCCCACGATTCGGTGGCGGGGTCGGAGGTCTTGGCGAAGTCGACCCAATGGGTAGCTGCCTCTTCGACCTCAGACCACTGTGCGCGGTAGCAGATCCTCACAACGGCCTCGAAGCGTTCGGCGTCCATGTCCTGGGCATCGGCGAGTTCGCCTACAAGGGTGGCAGCCTCTCCGTTCCATAGCTCCAGTCGGTCGAGAAAGGTGTGCTTCATCTCCTCGGAGAGGTCGCCGAGGGTGATCTCTACCTCCGCGCGCTGTGTTAGCCGGCGGTCGTTGAAGTCGTACTCGTCGGGTAACGCGTTGCTGGCCACGTCGAGGGCGAGGACGCGGGAGAGGCCCTCGATGATGTCGGAGCGGCCGGCTCCCGGTTCACCAACAAGGACGCAGTGGGTCCCGCCGGGGCGGAGTTCCAAAGCGGAGAACCCGCGGAAATTGCGGATATGAAGTTGCCGGACCCTCACGGACGGTCACAGGCGATCGGGCAGGCATGCGGCACCATCCCATTGTCGTCGACACATGGCGCGGGTCTGCGAAGTAGCCTTGCGTCCATGGAGCTACTAACGCCGCTGATCTGCCGGACGATCGGCTGCCGGTCGATCTTCGCCCACTGGTGGCAATGGCCGCACGCGCGCGTCTGCTCGTGGCTCGCGGATCGTCATGTGGGCATGCTCGACACGGCGCGGCTGCGGATGCGTTTCCTCGATCCCTACGACGGGATGAGCGACGACGAACTCGACCGGCACATGGCCGAGCTTCGTCCCCGGTCACCGGAATGACCGCGAACCCCAAGACCGAGGGCGGGCACAAGCGCGGCCACTCGAACATGACCCACTACGAACCGACGTCGGAGGTCAAGGCGAACGCGCGCACCCGCCGCCGCCAGGAGGACCAACGGGTCGATCGGGAATGGGATCCCGCAGTCCGCGATTGGGCCGAACGTTACGGCATCGACCTCGATGACTTCACGCCGCTGCCATCGGCAAAGGATCGCGTCGACCCGGTGGAGTGGGCGTGGGTCATACGCAAAGTCACAGCGCGGGATGGGGCGATTCTCGACGCGCTCGACGATTGCTGAAACTGCACGTCGCCGCGTCTCGCCGACCTCCGCGCTGGGACATTGACCAGGTCGCCATTGGCCCCTGACCTGCGCGCCCGAGATCCTGTCGCGACATCACCGCTTCGGCCGGAGATTCAAGCGCTGGCGGTGCCCTCGAGGTGAGGAGGCTCCAGCCCAGCCGATGCTGATCTCACTGGGCGACCTTCTAGGGGGTTGTATTAGGGATGTACGAGGTTGTCGAGGTTGGTGTCCCCGCCCTGCCCAGTGCAGAACGGCATGGTCGTCGGTCCACACATGACGGCGGAATGGTGGGCGGCGCGACGAGGTCACGTTCGCGCGGCCGAGGTCGGCGGGCTTCAGAACGGATTGCGCAGCCAGGGAGCCGAGCGCCTTTATGTGGCCGATGGCCACTTTTCGCGCGCGGCACACGAGGCCGACCCGGGTACGAGGAATGGGGCCGGTTTCCCGGCCCCACGTCCTGCTAAGCCTCGGCCTCGCCGGTGGGCGCGGGTCCGAGCAGCTGGAAGCTCTCGACCACCAGGTCGAGCTGCTTGACGCGGTGCCCCTCGACGTCGCGGATCCTCGAGGTGATGCGCCCCTCGACGTGAATCTCGCGTCCCTTGCGGCCGTACTGGCCGATGATCTCGGCGGCCTTCTCCCAGGCCACCACGTCGTGGAACTCGGCGAAGCCGTTGACATTGGTTGCGATGCCGAGGTTGACGACGGCCTTGCCGCTCTGGGTGAACCGCTGCTCCGGATCGGCGGTCATCCGTCCGAGGATGCGGAAGTGGTTGATCCCGTACGACCGGGACTTCGCCGGGGTGTCGGTGACGTCGCCATCGACGTCGGCTGCGAGGTCGGGCTTCCGGGCCATGGATGTGTCCTCCTGTGAGGTTGATCGCGTGGCTTTCGGGGAGCGGCGCGCACAAGGGCGGAGCGGAAACCCCTCGCCGCAGGCGACATGTCTTGGGGGTTGCAGCGCAGGCCGCGCGGTGCTCGAATGCCATGAGAGCGATCAACGGCTCACCGACAGGGGACACCCCGTGGCCGCGCGGAGTTCGGCCTCGTGGTCGGGGTCGCCGACCGGCCGGCGTTACCCGGGGTACGACGCGCCGGATGCTTCGAGGCGTCCAGTGCGCACAACGATCGGATGCGAATGGGCGGCGGCCATGCGCTGTCGGCGAGGAATGCACAGAAGCGCGGGCACATGAGAGGTGGCACTCGCAGTGCTCGTACTGCGTGCGCGCGACTGGTGAGCTGTCGCTGCGCGGCGAGGGGACGGCCACGGCGCGGGTAGCCGTCCCCATGGGGTGCCTACGAAGCGCCCGCGGGCTCCATGTCGGGGTTGGCGCTGGTGTCCTCCTCGCCGACGGTGATGTCCTGTTCACGAATCACGTCGACCTCCGATTCCGTGGGCTGATACCCCAGTCCCGTGAGATAGCGGAGGTGCTCGGCGACGAGTGCGCGCTGGTCGGTCGAGATGTACTCACGTCCCGAGTAGACCTCGGCGCGCCCCATGGCCACGGCGAGCGCCACCTGAGCCAGCGCTCCCGGGTTCGCGGCCACTCGAGCGGTGAGTGACCGCGCATGGCCGTGATACCCGTCGCTGCCGTCGGTCTCGCTAAGCAGCTCGCAGGCCACCGATGCAACCGCCTCGTCCACATCGAGCACCAAAATGCGCTGTGCGTGCTGGTTCGCAGCGGCAGTGTCTTCGACGCTCTGCAGGTGCCGCGTGAGCAACGCACGGCGTTCTGCGAGCGCCCGCCGCTGCGCCTGACGCTCACTGCGTTTGGCAGCACGCTCGGCCTTCGCATCGGCGGGGGCCTCGATGCCCGGCACGACTCCGACATGCCGCTGCACGTCGATACACACAAAGACGATGTCTCCGGTGTGCTCCTCGATGTATGCCGCGTGGCACGCCTCCCTGGCGTGCTTCGCCTGCGTGAGTGGGATGCACCCCCAGCCGTTGCCTAGGCGCCGCACCCTCGCGCGCGGCGAGAAGCTGTCGCGCGGACGTTCGATGATGGGAACGCCGCGCCTCTCGAGCTCGGCTCGGCTCGACTCCGTCTTGCGTTCCAGCTCACGCGCGTGCAGCTCGTGCTGCACCGCAGAGGTGAGGCTCCATCCGTTGCGGGCGTTGTGCAGCGCACGGGTGAGCCGTTCCGGGGTGTCGGCCAGCTGCGTGAGCAACAGCGCCGTCGGGTAGTCGATGGCCCCGCCGGCAAGTTCGCGACGCACCTTCCTGGGGAGGCTCAGCAGGGAAGTGTGATCGCTGACCTGCTGTGCCGAGGTGCCGGCGAGGGCGGCGACCTCTTCATTCCCGATGCCGAGATCGAGCAACTCCTGATACGCGGCGGCGGCCTCGAGCGGTTCCAAATCCTTGCGGTTCAGGTTCTCCACCGCCATCGCCTTGCGGCTCTCGAGATCGGCGTAGCCGCGCACCACCGCCGGGAGCGTGGTCAGTCCGGCGAGCCTCGCGGCGGCGAGCCGTCGCTGCCCGGCGACGAGCTCGTAGCCCCCGGCGTCGCGCTGACGCACGGTGATCGGCTGCACCAGCCCAATGGTGCGGATGGACTCGGCGAGCCCATTGAGATCGCCGAGATCCTGGCGATGGTTACCGGGTGGGATGTTGATGTCGTCGAGCGACACCTCGATCAGTTCGGCGATCTGGACGTGCGACGCGCTCATGGCGTGTCCTCCGGTGGGGTTGATCCGACGCCCACCCGACAGGCGCGCCGCGAGCGCGCGGCAAGGCCGAGCCGCAGGCGAGCGTCAGGCAGCCTTGCCGCGATCGAGCGAGCGGCGTTGCCAGGGTGAGAGGTGACGGATCCTCACCGGAGGCCGAAGCACCGCCCGCCAGCGCGGCAGTCGGACATTGGAGGCGTCACCGAGTTTCCGAGTCAGGAGACCGAGTAGCTCGCCTGCGGAAGTCTTCGGTTGATCTGTTGCGCCTACGGCAGCAGGATGACTCCGCTTCCGTCGCCGAGTCGCCGGGTGATGGCGTCATCGCGATGGCCATCGGCCACGTGGATGGCGATCCGTCCGTCGCGCATGGAGAGGTCTGCAGTGAGCCGCGATGCGAGCACGGCGATGAGTGCGGGGCTGGGCGCGGCGGCCCCGGTGAAGGGGCCGGAAAATGGTGGTGCAGCGACAGCTTCGGCGGCGCTCGGATACCCCTCATCGAACGCTGCGGCGGTTACGCGGTGCGCGGGGTCGCCGAGCAGCAGCGCGATCACACCCGCGAGACCCTCGATGAGGGTCGCGAAAGGCTGCGGTGCATCGAGGAGATCGCGCTCGTGCTCCAGGCCACGGATGACGTCGCGCGCCCTGTCGGCGGTGCCCTCCGCGGGGATGGCGATCCACACGGTGCCCTCAGCCGCGCGGGCGCGCGCGGTTCGGGCGCGTTGAATGACCCCCGGGGAACTCGACGCCGCATCCACCAGCCGGCTCCAGCGCTCCGGGAGCCCCGACCCCGGAGGCAACTGGGTCTCCTCGTCCCATGCTGGCGATGCCGCATCGACGACGCCATTGCGGATCGCCGCCAGGGGAAGCTGCAGCCGCGGTGATGGGTCGACCGACAGGATGGCGGTCACCTGGCCGACTCCATGGGAGGCGGGGGAGAGGGAGACGCCGCCCAGCGCGTCCATGGCCAGCCTGACGAAGCCGAGTCCCCAACGGTCGCGGTCTGCTTGGTGGCGCGCGGTGCTGACGCCCTGGGGCGGGAGCTCGCCGTGCCACTGGACTCGAAAGGCCGGTCCCGGGTCAATGTCGACGGTGACCTCCGTCGCGTCGTCGTGACGCCGGGCGTTGATCACCAGCTGGAGCAACGCCAGCGCCAGCACCGGCGCATCCGGAACGACCCCGGGGGTGCGCTCGCCGATCGTGACGCCGTGAGCGCTGACCGTCGAGAGGAGTGCCGTGAGATTGTCGAGGACATCGGCGGTGGTGCCCACGTGCAGGTCGGGGATCCCGGCCACCAGCGCAACGCTGCTTGCCAGCGCCCCGAGGCGGAGTTGTTGCGCGCCCCCGCATGCCCGAGCACCGTTGCGCATCGCGGTCACCAGCTCGGTCAGCAGCTCAGCCATGTCGGCGTCCTGCTCGTCGCATCCGACCGCGAGTGACGCGCTGGGCAGGCGGTAGACGACAGTCCCAGGACCACCCCCGGCCCATTCCGCTGAGCTCGCGAGCTGTGACCCGTCGCGGTCGAAGAGCGCCACCGGAAGCGGCAGCGCGGCGATGTCAGCGGCGCTGAGCCGCACGACCGGCCCGCGTCCCGGTGACCTCGAGGTGATAGAAGCCGGCGCCCTCGGATTCCAGGGAGACCGTGGAGTCGACATCACGGAGCCAGACCCCGAAGCGATACATGGCCATGTATGGGGTCGAATGCCGCTTCGCCATGGTCGCCTCCGGGTAGCCGCAGAGTAGCCGCACCCCCCATTTGTTCTGATAGCGGGTTCCGCTCGGGACGTGGACCACGGTGCCGCGATCGACCCGGAGATCGCCGACCTTGCGTTGCAGGAGCTGGCGAACGCGCAGCAGCAGGCTGGTCAGCCCCTGGAGCTTGTCGTGTGGGATCGCCCCGGGGTGGGCCACGGCGATCTGATTCTGCAGATCGAGGTCGCTGCCGGCACGCAGCGCGAAGACGATGGTGAAGGTCTCGGGATGATCCCGGGCCAGGGTGCGGAGCACGTTCTCCGCGGTTCGCTCCGCATCCGGCGACAGCCGCATGTTCCAGTCGAGGATGGCCAGGACCGGGTCGTTGGCGCGGAGCAGGCGGATCGCCTGCTGCGGGGAGCGGGTTGCCAGCGTGTCGAGCCCGCACGCCTCGGTGACCGTCACGATCTCCTCGAGCTCGGTCGGGTTGTCCTCGAGCACCAGGACGTCGGCTCGCTGCGTCACCCCGGGATCATGAGGGATGGAGGGCCACATCGCACGGCGGCGAAAGTGTAAGCGCTGAGGTGACACGTGCTGCGGACGTCCCCCACGCGGTCGTCGCGGTGCGACGCGACGCTGCGACGGTCAGGCTGTGTGCAGTTACTGCGGCACCCCGTGGTGAGTCCAGCGCCTGAGCGCGCGATCAGTCGTGAGGCGTTAGCCTAGACGCACTCCAGACGGATCGTGGCATAAGCGGGCATCGACCGCCGCGGACTTCGGCGACCCAGCCCGCATTTTAGGCGATGTCGAGCCGTTGGATCCGGTGGTTTCTGGCCTCGATGAATTCGATCGAGCGGCGGCGATACTCCTTGTAGGTACCGACATCTCTGGGTACCGACGGCGGACGGAAGTCGTCGAACGGCATGAAGAACTTCACTCGGAACTCGTCGGTGACGAGATCCTCGAGCAGAAAGAAGGTCACGTAGCCGCGGAAGTCGCCGAAGAGTGCGAAGAAGTCCGCGTAGCGCGAGAGCGTAGGCCCGAGTGGGTTTTCTTCGAGTGGGCTTTCGTTGTTCAAGTAGTAGCGGCGGATGCACTCGAGGGTCAGATCGAATCGATCGGAGATTTTCCCGTTGCACCCACGCTCCCCGTTGATGGTCCGTTTGCCATCGACCCGTTTCCCCGGGAAGACCATCATTGCGCCGATCGTGTAGGCGATCGTCCTGAAGTCCTCGTTCTCCTGCTCAGGAAACTGGTCGATGATCGCCTTCAACGCTGTCCATTTCGTGAACGTCGGCATCACCGAATCGCTCGATAAGGAGAACTCTCCCAAGCTCGAGCGATGGTAGAGGTACTCTCCTCGAGTCGTCTCCGACAGATCGAAGAATGCCCCACTGGGTAGTGCCTTGCTCCACAAGAGCCGTTGGTACAGGCGGAGCGTAGGGCTGTCCTTGTCCGGGTCTGGGTTTTTGCCCTTGGCGTCGGTCCTGAAGTCGAACGCGACGTCGATGGTCATGCCCCTGCCCATCTCAGAAACTAATGTCGTCGGTCGGAGGTGGCGCAGGTAGTGAGGGCGGCGATGCCGGCGTGGGCTGTCCCTGCCACCCGGTAGCGGCTCCAGTTCGGTAGTAGGCACGTCGACGCTGCGCCTCGTCATGACTCACGATTTCCTTGCCGAACGGTGCCAGCGCGAGGCCGGCGAGCTTGAAGTCCTGGA
>PMOL01000004.1 GCA_003162415.1 Candidatus Dormiibacterota bacterium | reverse complement strand
GGACACCCCGGATTAGGACTCCGACACGACGTGTAGTTGCCTGCCCTGGCAGCAACGCTGTACACAATCATTGACAATCGCGATCACAACCAGCATGCTATGCGCAATCGACAAGGAGCTTTTGGACACCTCCTGTCACAAACAACAAGGAGGCCCATAGGATATGGCCAGGACCAGACGTAGGAGAGGCGGCGTCGAGAAGGCCGTCAAACGCACCGTGAGGCGCGTAGGGACGACCGCTCGCCGTCGCGCACCCGCCGCTGGTGGCGATCTCGTGAAGGCAGTGCAGAACCTCGTGAAGGCATTGCCCGTCGGCGAGCTGGAAAAGCGACTTGCGGGCCTCGAGAAGACTGTCGCGCGGCTCGAAGTGAGCCTCCGCGGTGCAGCCAAGCGCGCGTCGACCGCAGTTCGCGGTAACAAGCGCACCACCGCCAAACGCGCAACTGCAAAACGCGGCACCGCGAAGCGGGCGACTGCGAAGCGGGCAACTGCGAAGCGCGCGACCGCGAAGCGGGCGACCGCCAAGCGGGCAACCGCGAAGCGTGCGACCGCCAAGCGGGCAACTGCGAAGCGCGCGACCGCCAAGCGGGCAACTGCGAAGCGCGCGACCGCCAAGCGGGCAACTGCGAAGCGGGCAACTGCGAAGCGGGCGACTGCGAAGCGGGCAACTGCGAAGCGGGCAACTGCGAAGCGGGCGACCGCGAAGCGCGCCGGCGCCAAGAAGACCACGGCCCGGAAGACCACGGCTCGTAAGACCGGGGCCCGTAAGACCACAGCGCGCAAGACCACGGCCCGGAAGACCACGGCTCGTAAGACCGGGGCCCGTAAGACCACCGCGCGCAAGACCACGGCTCGTAAGCCGGCCGCGCGCAAGACCACGGCCCGTAAGACCACCGCACGCAAGACCACGGCCCGCAAGCCGGCGGCTGCTCGCAAGACCACCGCGCGTAAGCCGGTAACGCGTCGCGCGAAGCCCGTCGTCGCAGCTCCCGTTGCGGCGCCCGCGGCCACCACACCGAGCTGAGGCGACAAGACTCAGCTTCCAACCTTTCGTAGTTGGAAGGCCTCCGGCTCGTGCCGGAGGCCTTCTTCATGTCAGGTCACCGCGACACCGAGGACCCAGCGCGGAGCGATGGCGAGAGCTGTCGGCTCAGTCGCTCAACACGCGGGCGACCACGGCGGCGGCATGGCGAGCGCCGGCGGCATCGACGTTCAGGTGGGTGACGCAGCGCATCGTGTGCGGCCCCATCGTGCTGACCAGGATGTTCTCGTCGCACATGCGGGCCGCCAGTGCGGCGGCGGGAGCCCGGGTATCGAACATGACGATGTTGGTGGGAACCGCCGGCTTGCGCAGCGTCGCGCCGGGAGTCCCCTCGACGCCTTCGGCGATGACCCTGGCGTTGGCGTGGTCCTCTGCGAGCCGTTCGAGATTGTGTTCGAGCGCATACAGTCCGGCCGCAGCGATCACGCCGGCCTGGCGCATCCCCCCGCCGAGACGTTTGCGCCACCGCCGCACCTCTTCGATGGTCGGCGTGTCGCCGGAGACGACCGATCCGACCGGCGCGCCGAGACCCTTGCTTACGCAGACCGTCACGGTGTCGCACTCGTCAACGAGCTCGGCGGGCGTCACGCCGAGCGCGACGGCGGCATTGAACAGCCGCGCTCCGTCGCAGTGCACCAGGAGGCCCAACTCGTGGGCCGCGCGGGCCGCGGCGTGGACCCGGTCCGCGTCGACGGCGCCGCCGCCTCGGCGGTTGTGCGTGTTCTCGATGCACAGCAGTGTGGAGACCGGCTGATGGATGTCGACCACGCGAACCGCCTCGGTGACCGCAGGCGCATCGGGTACACCGTCGACGCTGTCGAGAATGCGGAGTTGGACGCCGGCCACGATCGCGGTGCCGCCGACCTCGTAGAAGACGAGGTGCGCCTGTGCGTCGGCGATGACCTCGTCACCCGGTCGGGTCTGCGCGGCGACACATGCCAGGTTGCCCATGGTCCCGCTCGGAACGAAGACGGCGGCTTCCTTGCCGAGGCGCCGCGCCATGTCCTCCTCCAGTCGGTTCACCGTCGGGTCCTCGCCCCACACATCGTCACCGACCTCGGCACGCGCCATCGCCGCGCGCATCCCCTCGTCGGGAACGGTCAGCGTGTCACTCCGAAGATCGATGATGCCTGGCACTGACACTGCTCTCGCTGTTGGTCACCCGTGCATCCTGAACCATCTCCGGGCGGGCTCGCGATGCCAGGCACGTCCGATCGCGACCCATGCGTTTCGCCTCGTACAGGGCTTCGTCGGCAAGCCCGAACAGCTCTGCCGCGCTGTCCGTGTCCTCCGGGTATGCGGCGACGCCGACGCTGACGGTGAGGCGCACGCGGGCGCGCTCGGAAAGCTCGACTTCGGTCGCCGCGACCGCGGCACGGATCTTCTCGGCGACCCCGAACGCCTCCTCGGCCGAGGTATTCGGCATCAGCACCACGAACTCCTCACCGCCGTAGCGCGCGGCCAGGTCCGCACGCCGGACGTTGTTGAACACCGTCTGCGCGAAGGTGGTGAGCGCCACATCGCCGGCGTGATGACCGTGCGTGTCGTTCAGCGCCTTGAAGTGGTCGATGTCGAGCATGAGGATGGCGAGCGACGCGCCCAACCGCTCGGCAAGCGCCACCTGCTGGCCGAGCGAGTCGATGAGGAAGCGGTGGTTGTAGAGGCCGGTGAGGTCGTCCACGCTAGCCTGGCGTTGCACCACGGCGAGAAAGCGGTAGCGCTCGAGCGCCAGCGAGATCTGCTCAGCCGTTGATGCGACCAGGTCGGCGTCCCCGGCGGTGAACGCGCTGTCCTGACCGGCGACCGCAAGGACGCCGTGGACGTGCTTGCCGAGACGGAGCGGAGCAACGCAGAACTCGCGCACCAGGAGCCTCGCCTCCGGTGCGGTCGCAGTTGCGCCGAGCATGATCGCCCCGAGGCCGGCGTACCGATACCCCTCGCCAAGTGGCCCGCGACCTTCGAGGAAGCCATCGAAGGTGATCCGACGGCCGCCGTCGGCGACGGCGAACGGATCGCTCATCTCAGAACCGCTGACCACGATCATCGCCATGTCGACCTCGATCGCGCGACGCAACTCCACGCAGACGTTGGCAAGCGCTCCTTCCAGTGGTTGCGCGAGGCTGAGCTCCATCGCGACCGCGGCTCGTGTCGCGGCCGTGCGCACGGTTGATCGGACCTGCGTTCGCATCGCCTCGAAACTCGAGCCCAGCCTGCCGATCTCGTCCACGGAATCCGTGTGCACGGGACGGTCGAAGTCTCCGCTTCCCAGGGCCGCGACCGCGGCGTCGAGCCGCTGAAGCGGACGGCGCAAATCGATCTGCACGACGATCACGATGAAGAGCATCGCGACCAGGATCACCGCCACCAGCAGCAGGATCGACTGCCATGCGATCGGCGGACCCGTGAACGGAGTCGCCACTGCCAACGTGAGTCCGGAGCCGATTGGTGTCGATGCGACGGCGAACTGGTGCGCGTGGAGCGGCACAACGTCCGGCACCGGCCTGGCAATCGCGACCGCGAGTGCCGGGGTGAGCGACGTCACGCTACCGGTTGCCGCGAGCGTGCGATTGCCGTCGACCAGGAGGATGCCAACCTGGTCGGCCGCCGTCGCGATGTTGTGCGCGATTGCGGTGATGAAACCGGCCGTCAGGGGACGGGCGACGAAGGCGGTTGCGTTGGTTCCGGGGATTGCGGATTCGGCGACGAGCCATGCCTGGCCGCCAGGCCCCACCGCGGTGGTGGCTCTCGCCGAAACCGCGCTGACGATGGGATACGCCGATGCCGTGGAGAGCGCGCTCGATCCCTGCACAGCGACAACCTCGCCATCTGGCGGCACAACCCCGAGCACATCACCGGTTCCAATCACCGATGTGTCCGCGACGAGCGTCGCCCGAAGAGCCTGGGGCGTGGCGACATCGTGGTCGGTCGCGAGCTGCCGCCCAACCCCGGCGATGAAGCCCGCCAGTGACGAACGCTGGCCGTCGATCAGGTTGGCTGCGATGGACGCCCTGTCGGCCGCGCTGTTCTCGGCCTGCGTCCGGGCGCTCGCTTCGGCGAGCATCAGCGGCACGACTGCGATGGTCATCCCTGCAACGAGAATCACCGCTGCGAACTTCAACGAGAACGAGGCACCTCGCCAGATGCCCGTCAACCATCGGACCCCTCTCATTGAAGTCCCTCAGCCGGATCGGCGCATCAGGACGAGGGATACAGCCGCAACGGTCGCGGCAAGCAGAATCGTGGAGAGGGCGATCACCCCCACCGCGCCCACACCCCCCGAGCCACTCGCACTCACCGGAGCAACGGCGGGAATCGTGAGCTCCGACGGCGCGAGCACCGGCGGCCTCGAGCCGAGCGCGGGTTCCCGGTGGGGCGCCGGCAGCGGCGAGGGGTGCGGCGCGGTGACGCTGATGGGGTGGGGCGCGATCACTGGAGCAAGGGGCGGCGGAACGTGCGGCGTCGGTGAGGGGGCTCTCTCCGGATGCGACGTCGGCATAGATGCGGGGGTCGGCTTCGGTGTCGGTGCGGGCGACTCGGTCGGTCGTGGCGAGGGCGCCGGTCCGCAGCAGCCCTCTTCGCAACAGTGGCCGCCTTCGCCCGGGTCGCCGGACCCCCGGCCGTGACAATGATGCCCGGGGTCGCGCGAACCGTTCGAGCCCGCGGAATCTGCTGAGCCGTCGTGAGGCGATGTGATTCCTGCCGCCGCGGCTGGGACAACCAGCGCCCCGAACAGGATCCAGAACACCGACGCGCCGGCAACCGTCATCAAGAGAGCGCGTCTGATCAGCAAGGCACCTCCGGGACGATGCTACGACCGCCCTCGGTTGGACTTGTGACCGAAATGTGACACTTTCCCCGTGCCCGTCGTCGTCATTAATTTCATCGACGGTGAGGTCGTTCTCGCCGATGCGCCTGAGATCACCTTCGATCTCGCGATCCTCGATGCCGAGCTGCGATCGATCAACCAGAACAGCGAGCGAGCGCTCTTCCCGGTGAGCGCGATCCGGCAGATCCTTGTCGGCGATCCGGAACCGGCCCCCCCGGAGGCCGAGGTGGCGACCTGGGACCGCGCGGCGTTTCACTTCATCGATGGTCCGGTCCTCCGCGCGTCGATCCGTTCCGACGCGCACCTCGGCCGGTATGGCGGCGTATGGCGGATCGTCGAACCTGGCTCCACCGAGATGCGCACCATCGCGCTTCCCTACGCCGCGCTCAAGGGCGTCTACCAGATCCGGCAGTGGGACAGCCGTCCGGCGAGCGAGCGCGACGAGCATTCCGAGCTGGATCAGCTCGCGCGAGTGCTCGCGGAGCGCGAGCGGACCCTCGCCGGAGGTGGCACCGTCCCGACGATGCGACCGCTGCTGTCGCGGATGCGACGCCCGCCGGGTTCGGCCTGATCTCGGACCTGTCGCGCGTCTGTCGTCGGCGCAGAACCCGTTCGGACCTCGTGCTACCGTCGGCGCTGTGACCACCACGCTGGCGCGTGGCGAGCCCGAAATCAGCGAAGCGCCCCCCTCGCTGACAAGCCGCCTCCTCACCCCCCGAACCATCGCGTCCATCGGCATCGCCGTCGTCGTCGTCGGCATCGCCGTCTGGCGCGCGCCCATCGACTGGGCGTCGGCCTGGGACAACATCCGTCATGCCAACCCGTTCCTGTACCTGGCGGCGCTCGCGGTGTATTACGCGTCATTCGTGGTGCGTTCGATTCGCTGGCACGTGCTGCTCAAGAACGCGGGCGAGGACCGGCGGGCCGGGTCGCTCATCGGCATCGTGATCACGTCGTTCTTCGTCAATTGCGTGGTGCCGGCGAAGTTGGGTGACCTCTATCGCGGATACCTGGCCAAGCAGAAGCTGGACGTCCCGGTGAGCAAGGCCCTGGGAACGATCATCGCCGAGCGGCTCATCGATCTCATCGTGCTGATGGCGCTGCTGCTCGCGGCAGGTGCTGTTGTGTTCCGCACCAAGGCGCCCGGGATCCTCATCCCCTACGTGGTCATCGGCGTGGTCGTCTGCCTCGCGGGTGTCGGCGTGATCCTCATGATGCGCGCGGGCCGCGGACAGCGAGTCCTGCGGCATCTTCCCGAGGCTGTCTTTCACCGCTACGAAAGCCTCCGAATGGGCACCGTCGACTCGTTTGCCCGTCTGCCCACCCTGTTGATGCTCACCGTGATGGTCTGGGCGGCCGAGGGCGCACGGCTCGGACTCGTCGTCTTCTCGCTGCACCTGGTGGGCGTTCACCTCGGCCCGTCACAGTTCCTGCTGATCGCTCTGGTTGCGGCACTGCTCACCACCGTCCCGTTCCTCCCCGGCGGTCTCGGGCTCGTCGAGGCGGGCATGATCGGCGTGCTCATCACCGTCGGCGGCGTCACCAACTCCGCGGCGGCATCGATCACGCTCCTCGACCGGAGCATCAGCTACGGCAGCCTGGTGGTGATCGGATTCGTCATCTTCGTGGTCACCCACGTGCACGCTCCCAGGACGCACCGGGTCGTAGCCCAGGGGTGAGGGCGCTCGTCACCGGCGGCGCCGGGTTCATCGGCTCGCACATCACCGACGCGCTCATCGATGCGGGTCACAGCGTGACCGTGATCGACGATCTGTCTCGCGGCAGGAGCGAGCAGGTCAATGCGGGCGCAAGCTTTGTCGAGTTGGACATCACCTCGCCGGAACTGGGTGCGGCGTTTGTGGAGGCACATCCCGACGTGGTCTTCCACGCCGCCGCGCAGATCGATGTCCGCGAGTCGGTGCGCGACCCGTTGCACGACGCCGACGTCAACGTGGTCGGCACCGTGAATGTCCTGCGCGCGGCTGTCGACGCGGGGACGCGCCGCGTCGTCTTCGCGTCCAGCGGGGGCGCGATCTACGGCGACACCGAGGTCATCCCGACACCCGAGGATCATCCCTGCCGGCCGGAATCGCCGTACGGAACGGCGAAGCTGTGCGCGGAGGCGTATGGCGGCACGTTCAGCCGTCAGGCGGGTCTGGAATTCGTCGCGCTGCGCTACGCCAACGTGTACGGACCGCGCCAGGATCCGCACGGTGAGGCGGGCGTGGTCGCCATCTTCGCCACCCGACTGGTGCATGGAGAGCCGGTGGTGATCAACGGCGACGGGACGCAGACTCGCGACTATGTCCACGTCCACGACGTGGTTCGCGCCAATCTCGCGGCCGTCGACGGCCCCGCGGGCATCTACAACATCGGCACCGGCATCGAGACCGACGTCAACACCCTCTACCGGATGCTGGCGCAGGCAGTCGGCGCCACCGTTGCGGCAGAGCACGGTCCGGCGAAACCGGGTGAGCAACGGCGCTCGTGCCTGGATCCCACCGACACCCGTGAGCGTCTCGGCTGGAGCGCCTCGATCGCATTCGAGGACGGGGTGCGGTCGACGGTCGACTACTTCAGGACGGCGAGCTAGCCGTCAAGCTGCGACCGGGCGTGTTCCAGGTTGGCCGAGCCGCGACCTCGCAAGGTCGTACCTGCATCGCGCAGTGCGTCGTCCGTCGCGTAGCCGGGTGCCTCCGCAAGTCGCGCCGACCAGATCAGCTGATCGACGGCAAGCTCGAGCAAGGTGCGCGCCTCGTCAAGGGTCGCATCGACGGGCATGCCGGCAATCCGCTCCAGCGCCTGCGCGCATCCGTCCAGCCGGCGCCTGACGGCGTGCGGCGAGCTGGCCTCGCCGGTGCCGGGGGTCCCGTCGAGCACCTGGGCGGCATCGGTCGCGGTGCCGAGCACCGCGACGAGCACCGCGCGGGGGTCTTCTTCGACGGTCGCGCCCGCTCCCATCATCCGGTAGGCGCCGTACAGGAACAGCACCACCACCAGCGCGGCGACAACGTAGATCGCCGTCACAGCCGGGTCCCGCCGGTTACTTGTAGCGGAAGGTGATGCGCCCGCGCGAGAGGTCGTATGGGCTCAGCTCGACGCGCACGCGATCCCCGATGAGGATGCGGATGTAGAACTTACGCATCTTCCCCGACGTGTACGCGAGCACATCCTGACCCGTCTGCAAGCGCACCTTGAACATCGCGTTGGGCAGCGGCTCGACAACCGTCGCGTCCATCTCGATGGTCTCTTCCTTGACCTCGACCTTGGGAGTGCCGTCGGCAACGTCCCGTCGACGGACGGGGCCGCGCCTGCGGGTACTGCCGGGACGGGGTGGGCGTCGTGCCAAACAGGGTCTCCTCTAATCGGATCGGGCGGTTCGCGAGCGTATCACGGAGCCGTTCCCTGATAACGTGATCTCGATGGCTGCCCAGGTTCGGTCTCCATTCCTCGATGCGCTGCGCGACCGCGTGCTCGTCTTTGACGGCGCCATGGGCACCAGCCTCCATTCCGAGAACCCCGGCATCGACGATTTTGGCGGGGCCAGGCTGGAGGGCTGGATGGACGGGCTGTCCATCCACGCGCCGCAGATCGTCGAGCGGGTGCACCGCGCGTTTCTCGACGCGGGGTGCGACGTCATCGAGACCTGCACGTTCCAGGCAACGCGTCCGCGCCTCGAGGAGTGGGGCCAGGGCGACGTGACCATCGACCTGAACGTCTCGGCCGCGCGCCTCGCCCGGCGGATCGCCGACGAGTACGCGGCCGACGGGCGTCCGCGCTTCGTCGCCGGGAGCATGGGCCCCACCGGCTTCCTGCCTGCCTCGAGCGATCCGTCGATGAGCCGGCTGGGATTCGCCGATCTGGTGCCTGTCTATCGCGAGCAGGCGGGCTCTCTCATCGAGGGTGGGGTCGACATCCTGATCATCGAGACGCAACAGGACATTCTCGAGACCAAGGCAGCCGTCTTCGGCGCTCGCGAAGCCGCTGCCGCGGCGGCACGTCCGGTCGCGATCATGACCACGGTCTCGCTCGACGTCACCGGACGCATGCTGCTCGGCACCGATGCGGCGGCGGTGCTCGCCATCCTCGAGTCGCTGCACGTCGACGTTATGGGGTTCAACTGCTCGACCGGTCCCGAGCACATGCGCGAACCCATCCGCTACATCACCTCGCACACCACGCTGCCGGTCGCATGCATTCCCAATGCGGGACTGCCGATCAACGTCGACGGCCAGGCGCACTATCCGCTGCAGCCGGTACCCATGGCCACCGAGCTCGCGAGCTTCGTCAGCGAGTACGGCGTCAGCGTCGTGGGCGGTTGTTGCGGATCGACTCCCGAGCACATTCGCGAACTGGTGACGCACGTCCGCGCGGCTTCGCGGGCACAGGTGACGCCGGACGTGGAACCACGTCTCGCGAGCAGCATGCACGCGATCGACCTGCGTCAGCAGCCGGCACCATTGCTCATCGGTGAGCGGGTCAACGCGCAGGGATCGCGCGCGATCAAGCGTCTGCTCCTCGCGGACGACTACGACGGCATCCTCGGCATCGCCAGGACGCAGGTGGAAGGCGGCGCGCATGCGCTCGACCTGTGCGTCGCCGTCACGGAACGCAGCGATGAGGCGGATCAGATGCGTTCGGTCGTCAAGACGCTGCAGATGAGCATCGACGCGCCACTGGTCATCGACAGCACCGACGCCGATGTCATCAAGGCGGCGCTCGAGGTCTACCCGGGACGCGGCATCGTCAACAGCGTCAACCTCGAGAATGGACGCGTTCGCTGCGACGCCGTGCTGCCGTCGGTGCGCGACCACGGCGCATGCGTGATCGCATTGACCATCGACGAACAGGGAATGGCGCGGACGGCGGAACGCAAGGTCGAGATCGCACGCCGCATCCACGACCTCGCCCGTGACGACTACACGCTGACCCCGGACCAGCTGATCTTCGATGCCCTCACCTTCACGCTCGCAACCGGTGAGGCCGAGTGGGTCGACTCGGCGCACGAGACCATCGACGGGATCCGAGCCATCAAGCGCGAGTTGCCCGGCGTGCTCACGGTGCTCGGTGTCTCCAACGTCTCGTTCGGCCTGGCGCCGCACACGCGTCCGATCCTCAACAGCGTCTTCCTCCACCACTGTGTGGAGGCCGGCCTCGACGCGGCGATCATCAACCCGACGCATGTCGTCCCCTACGGGGAGATCGATCCCCAGGCACGACGGCTCGCCGAGGAGCTGGTCTTCAACAGCGCGCCCGACGCGCTCACGAAGTTCATCGCCCACTTCGACGACGGTGCATCCACCGGGGGGGCCGGCCTGCCCGAGACTGCGGACCCGTACGAGGGCATGTCGACCGTGGAGCGGATCCACGCGCAGATCCTGCACCGGCGCAAGGATGGCATCGAGGAGCAGATCGACCTCGCGTTGCAGGATCTCGATGCGGTGACGGTCCTGAACACCGTGCTCCTGCCAGCCATGAAGGATGTCGGCGATCGGTTCGGTTCTGGCGAGCTCATCCTGCCGTTCGTGTTGCAGAGCGCCGAGGTGATGAAGCGCGCGGTGGCTCACCTCGAGCAGTACCTGGAGAAACGCGAGGGATATACCAAGGGCAAGGTTGTGCTCGCAACCGTGTACGGAGATGTGCACGACATTGGCAAGAACCTGGTCAACACCATCCTCAGCAACAACGGCTACACCGTGTTCGACCTCGGCAAGCAGGTGCCGCTCAACACCATCATCGAAAAGGCGCTCGAGGTCGACGCCGATGCGATCGGCTTGTCGGCGCTGCTGGTGAGCACGAGCAAGCAGATGCCTGCATGCGTCAAGGAGCTTGACGAGCGCGGGCTGAGCTATCCGCTGATCATCGGTGGCGCGGCGATCAATCGCGGATTCGGGAGACGGATCCTGTACCTCGACCAGGATCGGGCATACGAGCCCGGCGTCTTCTATTGCAAGGATGCGTTCGAAGGACTGGAAACCGTCGACCAACTGCTCGATCCGGATCGGCATGACGCCTTGCTGAGCCGCGTCGTCGAAGAGGCGCGCGTGCACCGCGTGCGCGAGCAGGAGAAGCTCGAGCGCCGCAACGCTGCGGCCGCCGGGGCCGCTGCCGTGCCCACGCACAGCGCGGTCCGGCGGAATGCACCGATCCCCACCGTCCCGTTCTGGGGAGGCCGGGTGCTGCGCAGCATTCCCATCTGGGACGTGTACCCGTTCATCGATCGCAACTCGCTCTACAAGATGAGTTGGCAGTTCCGTGGCGTCCGCGATCCCGCGATGTGGGAAGAGCTGCTTCGCAGCGAGCTCGAGCCGCGCCTGCAACGCTCGATGGAGGAGGCGGTGCGCGACGGCTGGCTGCAGCTCGAGGCCGTCTACGGCTACTGGCCGGCGCTTGCCGATGGCAATACGGTGGTCGTGTACGACCCGGGCGACATCGATGCCGAGCTGGGACGGTTCACGTTCCCGCGCCAATCCGAGCAGAACCGGCTCTGCCTCGCGGACTACATCCGCCCTGCCGAGGATGCTGCAGACGGTGAGCGAGACGTGATCGCGCTCCAGGTGGTCACGACAGGTCCGGGCGCGTCCGAGCTGTCCAACCGCCTGCAGGTCGATGGCGCCTATGACGACATGCTCCGGATCCATGGCTTCGCGACCCAGATGGCGGAGGCCACGGCCGAATACGTGCACCACCGGATCCGTCGCGAGCTGCGCCTCGGCGAGGACCAGGGCCGCCGCTACTCCTGGGGCTACCCGTCATGCCCCGATCTCGAGGACCACGAGACCCTGATGCGGATCGTCCCGGCCTCCGAGATCGGTGTGACGCTCACCGAGGGTTACCAGTTCGTCCCTGAACAGTCGACGGGCGCGATCGTCATGCACCATCCGGAGGCGCGGTACTTCGCCGTCTACGGAGGGGCGCCGGTTGAGGAGGACGCGCCCGGGGCGCCGGAGCCCGTGCTGTCTGCGCCTGGGGTCTAGAGAAGGTCTGATCCGGGGCCTGTCACCGCGGGGACCCCTCGCCGCTCAGCTGCCCGGTCTGCTCCACATCGCTCAGTGTTCTGAGAACGTCTTGCGCGGCGCCGGTTCAGCAGATCGGCGCTTCCCCCCGCGGTGCCACCCGGATCAGTTATTTATGGATCCCAGCCACGACGTCCTGGTCAAGGGTGTCGACCTGTGGATGATTGAGATCCTCGAACAGGTAACGCGACACGTAGCGAATGCCTTGGACGATTCCTCGGACGAGTTCCCGGTCTCGCGTGCCCGCAACGAGGAGAACGATTACCGACGCTGCACCCCCGACCAAGCAACTCTGCCAGACGACAAACCGCGGTAGTGCGTACAAGCAAAAAGCCGGGCACGAGTACGTCATCGACGCTGTCCAGAAACCGGTGACAACTCCTGTCGCGGCGCCAAGCATCGCCAATGCAGCGCTCTTAGCGGTCCTCGCAGACGCGAATGGGCTCGCTGCCAGGGCGATGAGGATCACGGCGACCGTCGTGCCCGCGCCGAGCAAGGCCGACTGCCACCGCTCGAAGGAAGTTCCAACGGCGGCATGGCACAAGAAAGAGCTGCTGCAGATGTAGGTGCCTCGACCGACGGCGACGCTAAGGAGCGCCGTCCAGAGACCAACCCCGACACCAATAGGCACGGACGCCACAAGGAGAGCGTTGGTGACCAGGCGCCTCATTCATCAATGCTAGCGCGAGGCATGTTCATAGACCGGCCTGGAGTCACCGCTACCGAAGCATCAGCCGTGCCGCAATTGCCTCTATTCCGCCGCTGTGGCCGAGGCCTTCACGGCCGCGATGGCGGCGAGTTCGGCTCTGGCCGCGGTTGCGATATCGGCGCCGGTGTTGGCGTGGCCGTTGATGCCCCAGCCGCCTTCGGGTGATTCGGTGATCAGCACCCAGGTGCGCTCCGCGAGGGTGGGATCGGCGGCGGCCGATGCGACGATCTCGGTCAGCTCCTTGACGACGCCGAGCTGCTTCTCCCGGTCGAGGACGCCGACGGGGGTCAGGACCTGAACGCGAACGTAATTGCTGTCACCGGACACGTTCGACAGCGAGTCCTCGGGCAGCTCGTGGACGAAAGCGGCGGTGTTGTCCTTGAACAGCGAGAGTGGCGGGACCTTCTCCCAGCGCATCACCGCAGCGGCGAGGTTCTGAGCGAGCTCGTGCTTCGCCTTGAATGTTCCGGTGGCGGCGTAGACGTCGATCATCGGCATGGCCGGGCTCCTTCAGGAGTTATGGTGGTCGTCATAGTGACGCAGTGGAGCATGCACTATGACGGTCGTCATAGTCAAGGAATCGGGCGGGGTCATCTGTATGGCTGGTGACAGCCGCGAGCGGATGATCCGGAGCGCTGCCTCTCTCATCAGCTCGAGGGGAGTGAGCGCAACCTCCTTCTCGGACGTCGTTGCCGACAGCGGCGCGCCGCGGGGCTCGATCTACCACCACTTCCCAGATGGGAAGCAACAGCTTGCGACTGAGGCGATTCGGTGGACTTCGGATCGCGTGGTCGCCTACCTGCGGGCAGGCACCGAGAGCACACCCGATGCCGTCCTCTCCAGGTTCATCCGTCTCTGGCGCCAGGTCGTCGTGACCTCCAACGCTTCGTCAGGCTGTGTCGTCGCCGGCGTTGCGCTCGACACCGGAGCCGAGGACGGTCTCATGGACGTCGCGCGCGAGACGTTTCGCTCGTGGGAGGCGGTCCTGGCCGAGCAGCTCGAGCAAGCCGGTCTCCCCGCCCGTCGCGCGCGGGGCATCGCAGTTGCAACCCTCGCCGGCATGGAGGGTGCGCTCATCCTCTGTCGCGCCGAAGGTAACGTTCAGCCGCTCGACGACATCGCCGAGGAATTGATGCGACTGCTTCCGGCGACGTCAACTGGAGGATAGCGACGCCGTCTCTCCGAAGTTGAGGACCGCTCAGACCATCCCGTGCTGGTACGCATAGCGCACCGCCTGGGCGCGATCGCGCGCGCCGGTCTTGGAGAAGATTCGGTTGATGTGGGTCTTGATGGTGGCGTTGCTGAGGAAGAGCGCCGTGGCGATTTCGCCGTTCGACATCCCTGCTGCGATCAACTTCAGGACCTCGACCTCGCGTGAGCTCAGGCCGTCGGGAGGTGGCTGCGGCCGAGCGGGCATAGAGGGTTGCCCCTGGAGAACCGCGGCGATGAGTCGCTGCTGAATCGCAGGATCGAGGTGGGTCCTCCCGGCCGCAAGAGCCCGGATCGCCTGCTCGATCTCCTCGGCGCTCGCGTCTTTGGTGAGATACCCTCGCGCACCAGCCTTGAGTGCGGGAAACAGTGACTGGTCATCGGCGTAGGTGGTGAGCACCAGCACCTGGGTTTCGGGAAGTGACGCGCGGATGTGACGGGTGGCCTCGGCACCTTCCATCCCCGGCATTCGAAG
Source organism: Candidatus Dormiibacterota bacterium (assembly GCA_003162415.1). Taxonomy (GTDB): domain Bacteria; phylum Chloroflexota; class Dormibacteria; order Aeolococcales; family Aeolococcaceae; genus Palsa-851. Next base: position 656,664 of record PMOL01000004.1, on the reverse strand, counting down.
ATCCATGAGCACGATGTCCGGACGTTCGCGCTTGGCACTCTCCACCGCATCGACGCCGTCAGCTGCAGTCGCGACCACTTCAACTCCATCGATGAGTCCAACCAGCATCGTCAGTCCATCGCGCACGACGCGCTGATCGTCGGCGATGAGTACGCGGATCGGCGGTTCGCTCATACGGGTACGACGACCTCGACACGCCAACCCTTGTCGATCGGTCCCGCCTGCAGGCTACCGCCCACGCGTCCGAGGCGCTCGCTCAATCCAGCAAGTCCACGACCGCCTCCGACATTCCTCAAGCCTTCAGCAGCTTGAGGGTCGGATCCGGGTGAGACTCGGTTCTCGACGGTCAGGGTGGTGAAATCCGTGTCGTAGCGAAGGCGAATGTCGACCGTGGCGCCGGGCGCGTAGCGAGCCACATTGGTCAGCGCCTCCTGCACACCGCGATACAGCGCAAGGCCGGCGTCCGGGGGAATCGTCCGCGCGACCCCCTCGACGGTGAGGTTCACCTTCGCGTTGAGGTCGTGGCTGAAGCTCGTGACCAGCGACCCGATTTGCTCGATCCCGGGCAGTTCGTCGCCGCGCAATGCGCCGACGGCTTGGCGCGCATCCGCAAGGCCGTCCTTCACCAGCTCACCGGCACGGTCGATGGCGGCGCGCATCGGCGGGGTTGCTTGATCGCGCTCGGCGAGTTTCCGGGCCGCCTGGAGCTGGATGGCTGCCGCGGAGAGCGAGTGCGCGAGCACATCGTGGAGCTCACCGGCGATCCGGCTACGCTCACCGATCGCTGCGGCTCGCGTTTGCTCGTCGCGTGCGTCCTCGAGTTGAGCGAGCAACAACTCGATCCGGTCCTGATTCGCGCGCGACTGCCTCATGAAATAGCCGACGAATCCGAGCATCGCGAGCAGGAGCGTGGCGGCGAGGAGTGCCACCGGCGCGGTTCCGGCAAGAGCCGCGGCGCCGACCGACGCGATCCCAACGGCGATGCCGATCGTCACGCCGAGCTTCAACGGGAGACGGACGAGCGCCATCCATACGGCTGCGCCACCGGCGAGGTCGGTTGCGCCCTGGGGCTGCAGCGCAACCAGGACGGCACCGGCCGCACCCATGACCGTGATGACCCCTGACTGGAACCAGAGGTGGCGCGCGATGAACCCACCCCTGATCGCCTGGGCGAGCGCTCCCGTGAACGCGACGAGCGCGAGCGTCACACCGAGGCCGGTGCCCTGGAATGCGGGGGACGGCCGCTCGGCAATCGCGCTCGCCACGACGACAACGATCACCGCCAGTCCCAGCGGTCGCAGCGTGTCTCGCTGTCGCTGTACCCGTTGCTCGGCGCGCTCGCGAGCCTCAACGACCCGCGGACTCTCGTGGTCTGAAGCCGTGGGCAGGTCTGTCATGTTGATCAGCGCTCCGGTGGCGAGCATTCGCTGGAGACAATAGAACGCCCCCGGCCCACACAAGGGGTTCGGAGGCGTTCCAGCATTGAGCGGTCTATCAGGCGGCAGCACCGACGGCGGTGATGGTCGCCGAAGGGACTGCCTGGAGGCGGCGGCCGCGGAGATAAACGGTCACCACGCGAACAGTCACTTCGCAGATCGCCATGGAGACGAGGGCCACCGGCCACGCCGCCGCGCTGATCTGGTGGGAGATGCTAAAGCTGCGGATCGCGGGCTCGGCGCCGTGGGTCACGATGAAGGCGAAGACGATCCTCGAGGAGATTCCAGCGATCAGAAGGGCACCGGCGACCCAGCCGACTCGGGCGAGCGCGAAACCGTCACTGCCGTGGCGAACGTGGGTGGCGAACCCGCTCAAGAGCCCAAGCGAAACGCCGGCGCCGGCAAGCAGCCCGATTAGCACGAGGTCGTTGCCAGACACCGGAATCGTGTGCAGGTACTGCTGGGCCACGAAGAACACCAGGACCAGCGGGATGACGAGCGCCCGGCGATCCAGCCTCCGCTCGCGCGCCTGCATGCACACCATGAAGATGAATCCGGCGTTGATCAGGTAATCCGTCGTGGTCATCGGGGCTCCTCCGTGAATCTGCGGTGTCGTCCGAAGCGGACGTTCCCCATGATTCGGCGGCGGCGCTGTGAAGTCGTCGGCCCTTGGGTTGGACTTTTCGGAGGCCCTCAACCAGCTCGGTCAACCCGTGGGTTGATCGAGGGCCGGCTCGAGCCCATGACGCTCGCCTGAGCCGACCGCCCGGGAGGTCAGTCGCTACTCGACGTAGCGTCGGATCCGGTCGTCCTCGTCCCCGTGCTCCGCCTGATACAGCCCGCACGATTCAGGCTCGGACACACACGGCGGCACCGGGTGGCGACCGGTGAACTTATGGGTCCTCCGGTCGACATGGCAGTCAGCCTTGTAGCGCGTCAGCAGACCGAACGGGCCGGCGCTTTCCCTGATGATCTGCTCGAGGTACGGGCAACGCCGGCCACGCGGTCGGGGCGGCGCCGACTGGCGCTGCGGCTCTGGCCGGCCGCGAGGCGGCGGTGGTGGTTCTGCTCGCATCGACCCCCCGAGTGTAGAACTCCTTACGGGGCGAGCATCGACTGGATGCGCGAGGCGAGTTCCTTGATCTTGAAGGGCTTCGCGAGCGTCTGGACGTTTCCGTACGCCTCGAGCTTCGGCGCGGTCGACGCATTCACCAGGGCGCTGACCACCAGGACCTTGGGGTCGCTGCCGTGGTCGGACCGGATCCGCTCGAGCACCTGCGTTCCGGAGAGGTCCCCGGGGAGCATCAGGTCAAGCAGCACGAGGTCCGGCTGGAACTCCACGAAGGCCGCAAGACCTTCGTCGCCGCTCTTCGCCACCTTCACCTCGTAGCCCTCCATCGTGCAGAGCAGAGATTCGATGTCGGCGAGCGCGTAATAGTCCTCGATGATCAGGACTTTCTTCATGGCGGTACTCGTCGCTGGGCTCATTTTGGGTTCCGGCCGAATATAGCACGGGGGTTTCCGGCACTCTTGGGGGGTGTGACCAACCCGTCACCACACGGCGCACCGCCGACACAGCGGCGCCATCCGCCGCCGCATCGATCAGATCGTGCGGTCGATGAGGGTCCCGGTTCCGAGTCCACCGCCGCAGCACATCGTCTGCAGTCCGTACCGACCGTCGCGACGCTCGAGCTCGTGGAGCAGGGTGGTCATGAGCCGCGCCCCGCTGGCGCCGAGTGGGTGGCCGAGCGCGATCGCCCCGCCGTTGACGTTCACCCGCTCCATGTCGGGGTGGTGCTCGTGCTCCCACGCGAGGACCACCGGCGCGAATGCCTCGTTGACCTCGAAGAGGTCGATGTCATCGATCTTCAGACCGGCCCGCTCGAGCAGCCTGGCGGTGGCGGGAATCGGTCCGGTGAGCATGGTCACCGGGTCCACCCCGACAACGGTTTGCGCGGCAATCCGAGCACGTGGCGTGATCCCAAGCGCGTTGGCCCGTTCCAGCGACATCAGGAGCACCGCCGCAGCGCCGTCGGTGATCTGCGAGCTGTTGCCCGCGTGGAGGATGCCGTCCGGCCTGAATGCCGGCTGCAGGGAGGCGAGTGATTCAACAGTGGTATCCGGGCGGATCCCCTGGTCCTGGCTGATCACGCGGCCGTCGCCGTTGGCGCCCACGACCACAGGCGCGATCTCGCGGTCGAACCGTCCACTCGCCTGGGCTTCACCGGCGCGGCGCTGCGATCGAGCGGCAAACTCGTCTGCCTGGTCGCGGGTGATGTGCCACATCTCCGCGATCATCTCCGCGGAGAGTCCCTGGGGCACGAGGTTGTAGAGCTCCAGCAGCTCCGGCGGGAACGGCGTCCCGGGTCCCTGGAACACGGTCGCGCCCATGGGCACGCGGCTCATGCTCTCGACGCCCGCGGCGATGGTGATGTCGCACACGCCCGACTGGATGAGGTTAGCGGCGAAATGGATCGCCTGCTGCGACGAGCCACACTGACGGTCGACGGTGGTTGCCGGCACCTCGATCGGGAACCCCGCGGTGAGCACCGCCTGGCGGGCGATGTTCACCGCCTGCTCGCCGGTCTGCATGACGCACCCGAAGACGACGTCCTCGACCATCGCCGGGTCGATGCCCGCGCGACCGGTCACCTCGCGCAGCACGTGGGCGGCGAGGATGACCGGATGAACGTCACGAAGGTCGCCGTTCCGCTGGTTGCCGCGGCCCATCGGGGTTCGCACCGCTTCGACGATCACGACGTCAGTCATGGTTCACCTGTAGTTTGTCCGGGGCGCCAACCTTAGCAGCGGCGGCCGCGTCAGCCGTTGAAGCGGTAGACGGCTTCCAACACCGGTCGCGAAGCCGACGGATCGAGTGCGTTCGCGGGTCCCCGCTCCTGCGCCACCAGCGTCCATGCAGCCGGCGGTGGCGGCTGCATGACGACGTCGTAGGCGCTGAGGACGAGCACGTCGCCCGCGGCCGGGTGCTCGGCGTACAGCGCCTCCACCGAGATCTCCTGCATCCCCAGAGCGGCAAGTCCCGGGGTGGCGTCGTCGGTCTCCTGCTCTCGCGGCGGTGGGGGCAGATACGCGAAGAGCGCCTCGATGTAGGGAGGATCGAGGTTGTTCGACAGATAGATCTGGTTCGAGCCTGCGACATCGCGCGCTGTGGTGATCGCCGCGATCTCGCCGACGTCGAACTCCAGCGCCGCACGATTGGGATATGCGGCGTAGAGGTCGATCGTGAAGAACGTCGCCTGAGCGACGAGGCCCGCCGCGAGGATTCCGAAGACGACGGCGTTCGCACCGACACGGTTGGTGAGCATGGCGCGGAGGCCGTCGGCGCCGAGCACGGCGAGGACGACGAGAAGCGGGAGCATTCCCGATGAGCGCAACGCGTGTGGCGTCCCGTTGTTGGTCAGCGCTGCCGCGATCGGCGCGAGCACGATGCACGCGACCAGGAATCGCACCAACGGTTCCCGCCGCCGTCGCCAGCACATCAGGATCCCCGCGATCAGCAACGGAGCCATCACCCAGAGCAGCATCCCCCCGACCCCGGTGTTCTGACGAGGATTGCCGTCGCCCTGTGTGAAGAGAAAGTTGGGGCTGAAGTACGCGAGGTAGTTGGTGAGAAACCGATCGACGACCACGCTGAGCGGGGCACCGTCGGACCAGATGCTGATTGCGGTGAAGCGCCCGGTCAGTGCTCCCGGGTTGAGCAGCCCATAGATGCCGAGCACGGCGTACCCGGCGGTGATCGGGACGAGCGCACGCCACCAGCCGGACATCCTTGCGAGTCCCCAGGCAAGCCCCAGCACGATCGCGATCAAGAGCACCTCGAGCCGCGCGGTGGTGTAACCGTAGATCGCGAACGCCAGAAGGATGCCGGCGATACCGAACTGTCGAGGTGTCGGCTGCCGTCCGGCGAGGCACCAGAGTGCTGCCGATAGCAGCGCCACCCAGGAGATGGTCTCGAAGCCGACCCGGCTTTCGATGACCAGCCAGGGGGTGAACCCGGTCAGCGCGATTGTGCCCAGCGTGATCCACCGGGAGCCGGTCATCCGCCACGCGGCGGCGGTGAGGAATCCGACCGCCGCGAGCCCGAAGAGCGCCGCCGGGAAGCGCTCGACCGCCGCCGTCAGCGGCAGAAACCGGACCAGCGCGGCGACTGCGTAGACATAGATCGGGTTCTTGTATTCGCCGAACGCCTCGAAGAACAGCGGGAAGTGGATCCCGTGCTCGTCGACGCCGAAGTGGGCGATCGACCAGGCGTTGTACCCGATCGACGCCTCGTCGACATAGAGACCCGGTGGCGACCCGGAGAGGTCAACAAGACTGCGCATCACTACCAGCGCCCCGAGGACGGCGATCGCGCCGATCCAGAGCCGGCGGTGCAACCGGTCGGAGTCCGGCTCAGCCGTCACGCAACCGAGGCGGCGACGAAATCCGCAAACAGCCGGCGCGCCCAGTCACGCTCGAGGTAGAGCTCCTCCGGGTGGCACTGGAGTCCGACGACAAACCGGCGCCCGGGGTGCTCAACCGCCTCGACCAGACCGTCGTGCGCGCGGGCGGTGACCACGAGGTCGTGACCCACGTTGCGCAGCGCCTGGTGATGCATGCTGTTGACATCCACGAGCTTCGTGCCCGCGATGGCGTGGAGCCGCGATGCCGGCGTCACGTCGATGTTGTGGGTGAGCTCCTGCCGGGAGCCGTCCTGGGAATGGTTGTGCTCGGTCGCACCCTGCGTGCCGACGTCCTGCCAGAGCGTCCCGCCGAGTGCGACGTTGAGCACCTGCGCGCCGCGGCAGATCGCGAGCACAGGTTTGTCCGCATCGAGCGCCCATTGGGCGAGCAGCATCTCGGCGCGATCGAGCTCGTGGTCCACCTCGACGGCGCAATCCGCGCGTGTCTCCTCGCCGTAGAGCATGGGCTCGACGTCGGGGCCACCGGGGAGGCACAGCCCGTCGCACAGGTCGAAGAGAGCGCGCAGTCGCGGCTCGGAGAGCGATGAGCTGATTCCCAGGGGAGTCCCGCCGGCGCTCTCCAGCGCGTCGAAGTAGGCGCGGTTGCGGGCGAGGTCCGCGGGAAGCCCCTTCTCGTACAGGACGCGAAGCGTGAGACCGATCACCGGCGATCGAGGCATGGCAAGGATTCCTGATGTGTCTAGGACGTGAAGCTGAAACGACCGATGTGCAACCACGGTGACAGTACCCCGGATTCGCCTTCGCCGAGCTCGAGGCGACGCTCGCGGCTTACCTGAACGACGTTGGCGAGCGCCTCGACGATGCTCTGCGTGAAGCGCAGATCCTTGACGGGGCGCGTGATGTTGCCATTTTCGATGAGGAACGTTCCCTCGCGGGTCATCCCGGTGATCACCGTGCGCAAGGGATGCACGTCACGCACGTACCAGAAGCGGGTGATGTAGAGGCCGCGAGACACCGAGCCGACCATCTCCTGCCAGGGCGTGCTGCCGGCATCCATGGCCACGTGGCGGGGGAGTGGACCCCAGGTGTTCGGCTGCGGCAGCGAGTGTCCTGTCGAGGTGACGCCGTCAAGGAGCGCGGTCGGCGTGTCGTAGACGACCGCGGAGCACACGCCACGGTCGATGAGCGTCACCGGTCGAGTGGACACACCTTCGTCGTCGAAGGGAAACGCGAAGATCTCGTGCGTGCGCGCGTCGTCGCGGATGGTGATCATGTCGCTCATCAGCTTTTCGCCGATTCGCATGAAGCTGCGATGCTCCTGCACCGCGAGTGCGCTGAACCCACCCCAGGCGAGGTGCTCGAGCATGTCGGTGACCGCATATGGCGAGAGGATCACCTCGTAGTCGCCGGGACCGATCGCGGTCGCGCCCTGGTTGCGCTCGCATGTGTCGACAACCTCTGCGGCGAGCCCGGGCACATCGAGCGTGTCGATGTCTGGCGAATGCCGTGAGGCGTAGCCTCCGCCATCGTCGCCCCGCGCGACCGACACCAGGCTCGCCTGTGTGGACGTTGCGGATCGGCGCAACCCGGCGCTGGTGACGATCGCCGTGGTGGTCGTGCTCGTGCTCAACGCCCCATACGCATTGATCCCGTGCGCGCCGGCCGCGTCCGTGATGATCGCGACGAGCTCCGCGCGCCCCTGTGGCGTTGCAGCCGCGGTCGCCTCGGCGAATGCGACCGGCTCATCCACGTCCCCCGGAGTTTGAGCAGGCAGTGGCGAGACGGCCGACTCGCTGGTGACGCGCCGGCTGTCCTCAGCCGCGGCGAAGGCACGCTCGATGGCGCGCCCGTCGTGACCGCGCACCTCGCCGACGCCGGTTCTCCCGCCGTCGATCAACCGAACCCGCACATGACGGAATCGTTCGGCGACACTCTGGTGAATCTGGTTGCCGGCGAACCGGGTCAGCTCGCTCCGCGTGTCGCTGATGACTACCTCGGCTTCACCGTGAGCGAGCGACGCGAGGGCGCCGTCACCCATGGCGAGCAGGTCATCACCGCCGCTCATCGTGCCGGCTCCACGCGCACGTTCTGGAAGCGACACGGTGCCGCGCCGTGACCGACATGCATCAACTGCGATGGCTGACCCTTGCCACAGTTCGCGACGCCGAACATCTGCCATTCGGCCGGCCCCGCGACCGCGTCGCACGATCCCCAGAACTCGGGTGTCTGGCCGCTGTAGATGGGATTGCGCACCAGCCGGACCCGCTTGCCGTCGACGATCTCCCAGCCGTTCTGGGTACCGAATTGAAAGTTGAGGCGGCGGTCATCGATGCTCCACGAACGGTTGGTCTCGAGATAGACGCCGTGCTCGGTGGTGGCGATCATCTCCTCGAGGCTCGATGTTCCCGCCTCGAGGTTGATGTTGGTCATGCGGATGATCGGCAGCCGCGACCAGCCGTCGGCGCGCATGCAGCCGTTGCTCACCTGACCGATCACCGCCGCGGTCTCGCGCGATGAGAGGTAGCCGGTGAACATGCCCCGGTCGACGAGCACGGATCGTTGCGCCGCAACCCCCTCGTCATCCCAGCCGAAGGTGCCGAGCCCAGGCGCACTCGTCGAGTCGGCGGTGATGGTCACCTGCTCGCTTCCATAGCGGAAGGTCCCGAGCAGGTCTGGGGTCAGAAACGAGGTGCCGGCGTAGGCGGCCTCGTGCCCGAGGACGCGGTCGAGCTCGGTCGGATGACCGCACGACTCGTGGACCTGGAGCGCCGCCTGGGTGGCATCGAGGATGACGGTCATGCTTCCCGCCGGGCACTGGGCCGCGGTGAGCAGCGCGGCTGCCTCCTCAGCGATCCGTCCGGCGTTGCCGGGGAGGTCGAACGCCTCGATCGCCTCCCAGCCCGAGCACACCTGGTGCCGCCCGAAGCTGTTCGGAAAGCTCCGCGTCTGCACCTCGTCGTCGCTGGTGGCCGTGGCGTCCATCCCGCCACCGGATTCGATGATGGTCTGGTCGAGGCGCGCGCCCTCGCTGCTCGCGAAATGCCGGATCTCGCGCACGAATTCGAGCGAGCATTCCCGGACCCGAATCTGCGCGAGGTGAGACATCGCCTCGTCGGTTCGCATCAGCAGGTCCACCTTGTCGTCGAGGGAAACCGCAAAGGGATCGCGACCCACCGAGGTCCGGTATTCGCCGACGAGCGCCGGGGCGGGGGCCATCCGGACGGGAGTGCGGTTGACGCGCGACGAGGCCTTGGCGATGCGCACCGCATGGCGTGCGGTTTCCTCGATGCTCGCGGGGCTGAGGTCGTCGACGCCGGCGAAACCCCAGGAGCCGTCTGCGATCACACGGATCCCGATGCCCTCGTCCTCGAACAGCTCCACCGAGGCGACCACGCCGTTCTTGACGGTCAGTCGCTGCACGGTGCTGTTGATGACCCGGCAATCCGCGTATGACGCACCCGCAGCCGAGGCCGCGTCGAGTGCTCGCTCGCTCAGGTCACGCACGAGAGCCGAGTATACGGGCCATGATGCCGCCGACCCTCGAGTCTAACCGGCGCAATTGCCCGCGGTGCAGTACCACGAGGCGGTGTTGAAATCGGGCACGAGGTCGTTCTGCACGACGCCGGACAGACTCGACGAGTAGGTGTTGACGATGACCTGCTGATAGAGCGGGACCGCGGGGAGCAGCGCCGCGAGGCGATCATCGGCGAGCGCGTAATCCTGCGCACGCACGGTTAGATCCGCTGTGTCGCGAGCACGATCGAGGTCCGAGTCGATCTGAGCATCGTTGAGCCCGCTGAAGTTCATACCGACGCCGCGATTCGACGTGGAGGGAATCGCGTCTTCACTGAGACATCCTCCGCCGCAATCGCCGTGCCAGCTCGAGGAGTACGTGTCGGGCTCGCCGGGGATCCCCAGGCTCATCGTCAACAGCGCCATGTCGAACGCATGTGTGGCGAGTGGCCCGCCTCCGGCGAATGAAGCGAAGAATGTCGCCGCCGGTACATTCGGCTGGAACGCCGCCGGCACGTTGATGCCGATGTTGGCCAGATCAGTGCGGATCATCGACTCCACCGCCACCCGCAGCGGGTCGTCGCTGGTGGTGCCGACGTTGACCACCAGACAGGTCCCATCCTTGGCTGCGCGGTAGTCCTGGCCGTCCGGGGCGGCACCACACTTGGTCGAGCGCGCGTCGCCCGCGGCATCGAGCGTCGAATTCGCCGACGTCGGATCGAATCCAGTCGTGGGGATCGACGCGCTGTTCAGATAGCTCGCGCCGAGATTCATCCATGAGTCGGGGGGCACCGTGGTGAGCCCGGGCGCAACCGCCTTGATGATCGCCTGCCGGTCGATGCCGAGCAGGATCGCCTTGCGGATGGTCGCGCTCGCGGTGTCCTCGTTCTCCAGCGCTGCCGGATTGGCGCACAGCCCGCCGTTGGACAGGCAGTCGTTGAACACGAGCACCTCGGCGCCGGCGCCGGTCAGCGGATCGACCGTGAATGGCGCCGTGTGCGCGCGGACGGCGGCGTCCAGCGATGCAAGGGCGGAGAGCCCGAGGTTCAGCCCGACCTCGACGGCACCGGAACGCACGTCCTTCTCCTCGGTCGCAAGGTCGGGTTCGATCCGGAAGATGATCTTGTCGAGGTGCGCCAGGCCGGTCTGGTCCCAGTAGTTGGGATTGCGCACCAGCACCACCTGGGATCCCGGGGTGTAGCTCGACATGACGAACGGTCCGGTGCCGTCGAGCGCGGTGCCGAGGGTCGCAGTGCCCTTGAATGCGGCGGCGTTGCCGGAACCCGTGGTCAGGTCGAGGTTCGCCGAGCTCGACTCGAGGTCACCATGAGCGGCGAGCACCGGGTCGAGCACCGCAGCGGGAAGGATGCCGTCGACGCCGCTGCCAAGCGCCAGGTATGGCCCGTACTGCGACCGGAAGTCGACGACCGCCGTGGTGGCGTCCAGCTCCGTGCATTTGATGACCTGGTTCCACCCGGTGGTGGAAGCAAGCGGGGTCGGGCTTGTCTTGCCGAGCGCGCCGGACGCGAGCCAGTGCAGTTGAAAGGTGTCGCAGACGTCATGCGAGGTGAGGCTGTTGCCGTCGTCCCAGCGGACGCCCGGGCGGAGATGCCAGGTCACGCACATGGCCGCCGCGGTGTCGGCGCATCCGCTGGTCTGAACCCCTCCGTTGGCCACGGTCGGCACCGAGGTCGCGAGATCAGGACTCCAGTAGTCGGCCTCCGAGGTCGAGGTCGTCGTCGCGGCCGTCGACCGATACCAGAGCAGCCCTTCCTCCACGGGAGCCGCGATCACGCTCGCGAAGGGCAGCTGCCCGGTGATGCCGTCATCGAGCAGCGACGTGGGCGCCTGCCAGACTCCGACCGTCAGCGTCCCCCCGTCGGCCGCGGTGCCGCCTGCGATGGCCGTGGCGGTGGCCGACTTGGCCGGCGGCGTTGACGTACAGCCCGCGAGCAGGATGCCGAGCAGCGCCAGCAGCGGCATCACCAGGCGCCGCCGGTTTCGCCGAGACATCGGGCTTCTGGGGAGATCTACCGACACGAGCGTGCATTGTGCCCCGCCCGTATAGTGGAACCGGAGTGGTCGATGGGCTAATGGGGATATTCGCGACGACGGCGGTATCTGGAGACATGCCATGAGGATCGGCCGCGGGAGACTGCCGCGCAGGCGCGACCCGAGGCGGCGATTTCGTAATCGCCTGCTCGTGGGGATGGTCGGAGTGGCATTGCTGCCCCTGGTCGCGTTTGCCGTCCTCGCGGTGTTCGAGCTCGACACAGTCGCCAAGAGCACGGCCAATGCCACCGAGAGCGCAATCCTCCAACGCCAGCAGCAGCTGCTGGACAGGGCGATCGACCATAGCGCCGGCCAGCTCGACTCCAGCATGGCCGACATCGACGCCGCGGTTCAGGGACTGGTTGGCGCCTTCGCAAAGGCCATGGATAGCGTCCCGGCGAGCGCAACCCGCCCGGCCGAAACCTTCAGCCCGCTCGGCACCCACTACCGGTCTGTGAGCGCGGATGGGAGCACCCTGATCCTGCCCGACGACGAGTCCGCACCCGGCAACGCAACCCTTGACACGCGGTTCCTCCTCGCCACCGAGAATCCAGCACTGGCCACCCAGGTGCAGGCGATCCTGAAGGCCACCACGGTCATCAACTCGGTGTGGCTCCAGGCTCCGAGCACCGATGCCATTCGTGCCTTCCGGGCATTCACGCCGTCGACCACCTATGCCACCCCGCTCTATGACCCAGCGACCCGCGACCGCGCTCTCAACTACTCCGAGGGCGGGATCAAAGCGGCCATTGCCCCGAATGTGTGGAACCAGCCGGGCGCTCCCGGGCGCAGTGCAGACGGTCCCTTCTGGACGGATCCGTACCCGCTGCTCGAGGACCGATCCACCGGGGTCAGCGCGTGGTACCAGGTCGGCCCGAATCCTTCGCCGATCCGGGTCGGGGTCGACGTGTCACTCAGCAAGCTGATGCTGCCCCTCATCCAGAGCTCTCCGGCGACGGTTGACCCCGTGGTGGTCAGCGCCACTGGGCACATGTTGTATGCCTCATCCCTGGCGTCCAAGGATTTCCCCAATGCCACCGTCGGCAATTCGATTTACACGCCGCAGCCGGGCCTGCGGCAAGCCCTCGCCCGAATGGAGACGACCGGCACGACGCCCCCCCCCATCACGGCCAGGTTCAACAAGGTCAGTTCCGACCTCTTCACCGCACCGGTGTACAGCGGCCACTGGATCGTCCTCGAGCCGATCCCCGTGAGCTCGCTGGAGCCGAACCTCAGCGCACTCACCATCGGCATCAACGACAGCGTCCACCGGCTGTTCCCGGTGACGGTGCTCCCCGTCCTCATCCTCCTGGTGGCGCTGGCCTTCATAGCCACAACGTTTCTGTCGCGACGGATGTACCTGCCCGTGCAGGCGCTCACCGACCACGCGGTCCTCGAGGAGCGCACGCGGCTCGCTCGCGAGATCCACGACACCCTCGCCCAGCAGCTGACCGGCATCGTCCTCGAGCTCGAAGCCGCCGACACGCTTCTCAATCGCGGATCGGAGCAGCGGGCGAAGACATCGGTGGAGAAGGCTCGTGAGCTGGCCCGCGGCGCACTCCAGGAGGCCCGGCGATCGGTCTGGAACCTACGCCCGTCACCACTCTCGGCCTCCGGCCTCGTTGCTGCGATCGGTCACGAGGTCGAAGCCTGGGAGGAGCGCACCGGCATCCCCGCGCGGTTCAAGGCCAGGGCAGTGCCACCCCATCCACCGCTCTCGCCGACTGCCGAGGTGGCGCTCCTGCGCATCGGCCAGGAGGCACTCTCCAACGCTGCCCGGCACGGCCATCCGGAGCACGTCGACGTCGAATTGCGCGCTCATGCGCAGGAGCTGATCCTGTCGGTTCGTGACGACGGCGTCGGCTTCGATCCCGCTGCGAGCGCACCGCGCGAGGACTGCTTCGGCCTCGACGGCATGGCCGAGCGTGCACGCAACGCCGGCGGCACCCTCACGGTCGTGAGCACGCTAGGCCACGGGACCACGGTCACGACCCGGCTCCCGTTCACCGAGGCCGTGGCCGAAGCGGTCAGCGCGTGATCAGCGTTCTCGTCGCCGACGACCATCCGGTGGTCCGGGACGGCCTCTGCACCATGCTCGAGCTCGAGCCCGACATCAAGGTGGTGGGAAGGGCGTCCGACGGCGCCGAGGCGGTCGAGCAGGCACGCCGGACTCATCCGGACGTGATCCTTCTCGACGTCCAGATGCCGGTGATGGACGGTATCGAAGCGCTCCGCAAGATCCGGGCGCGCGATCCCGAGGCTCGGGTGATCGTGCTCACCACCTACCGCAACGAGGACTACATCTTTCCTTCGCTCAAGGCCGGGGCGCTCGGGTACCTCCTCAAGGACTCGACGCGCGAGGAGCTCGCCGGCGCCATCCGCGCGGTGGCCGCGGGTGAGTCACTCCTCGACCCGCAGCTGGTCAGCGATGCGGCCGAGCACATGCCCTCGATCACCCGGCGGGAACGTGACGTGCTGCGTCTGATGGCCGACGGCAAGAACAACGCGGAGATCGCCGTGCTGCTCTTCCTCAGCGAGAACACCGTGAAGACGCACGTGAGCAACATCCTCGAGAAGCTCGGCTGCAAGGACCGGGCGGCGGCGGTGCTGCTGGCCTGGCGACGCCACATCATCTAACCCCCAATAGACTGTCCCAGCAATGGAATCGGTCGGTATCGGCTTGCTCGGACTTGGAACCGTGGGCACTGCGGTCGCCAGGCGTCTCATCGACGAATGGGAACTGCTCGGCGAGCGGGCCGGTGCGACCCCCGCCCTGCGGTGCGTCGCGGTCCGCGACACCTCCCGGTCGCGCGGCTTCGACCTGAAGAACGTCCGGGTTGTCGGCGACCCCCAGGCTGTGGTCGCCGACCCGGCGGTCGCGATCGTGGTCGAGGCGATGGGCGGAACCGATCCCGCGACCGCCCTGATCGAGACCGCCCTGCGCGCGGGCAAGACAGTGGTGACCGCCAACAAGGCGGTGATCGCGGCCTCCGGCCCTCGACTGAGCGCCCTCGCCACGGAACACGGCGCCCACCTGTATTTCGAGGCCAGCGTGGGTGCGGGGCTGCCGATCATCGGGTTGCTGCGGGGCAGCCTGCTCGGGGATCGCATCGCCGCACTCGACTGCGTCATCAACGGCACGACCAACGTCATCCTCACGCAGATGCGCACTGCCGGCGTCACCTACGAGGATGCGCTCGGCGATGCCCGGCGTCGCGGCTTTGCCGAGGCGGATCCATCGCTGGATGTCGACGGCTGGGATGCGGTGCACAAGCTGGTGATCCTCGCCTGGCTCGCGTTCGGTGTTCACGTCGCGCCCGACGACGTGGACCGACGCGGGATCCGGGACGTCACCTGGGCCGACGTGGGAGCGCTCGCCCAGCTCGGCTATCGAGTGCGTCTGCTGGCACATGCCGAGCGTGGGGCTGGTGACACCGTGCATCTGCGCGTGCGGCCGGCCGCGGTCGGTCCCCGGCACCTGCTCCACGACGTCGATGATGCTGACAACGCTGTCATCATCTCGAGCGATCTCGAGGGAACGATGATGCTTCGCGGGCTCGGAGCCGGAGGCTCGTCGACTGCCAGCGCGGTGGTGAGCGACGTGGTCACCGCGGTACGCGAGCGTGGGACGCTGGTCGTGGATCGCTCCGTGCCCGCCGTACCGACGATGCTCGGCGACGAGGATGTCGAGGTCGCCGGCTACGTTCGGCTCCGGCTCTCGGCCGAACCCGAGGCGCGGGCGCTCGTGCTCCAGGCACTCGAGGACCGCGGGGTCGCCGTCGACGCGGTCGTCGACCTCACCGGCTCTGAGCTGATCGTGCTCACCGGCTTGGCTCCGCGCGCCGTCCACGACCGCGCGCTGGAAACGCTCGACACGTTGACCTCAGTCGACCAGATTCTCGGCGCCCTGGACCGGGTCGAGGCGTAGGCGGCCGTGACGAAGCGCGCGCAGGGCGTCATCGCCCGCTGGTCGGATCGCCTCGCGCTCTCACCCATGGCGCCGCATATCAGTCTCGGCGAGGGCAGCACCCCGTGTGTGGAATCGCTGACCATCGGCCCGTCGCTGGGCCTCGCGTCGCTGCATTTCAAGCTCGAGGGTCTGAACCCGACCGGCTCGTTCAAGGACCGCGGCATGGTGGTCGCGGTGGCGGCAGCCCTCCACGAAGGGAGCAGGGCGATCATCTGCGCTTCGACCGGGAACACCAGCGCATCCGCGGCCGCGTACGGGGGTCGGTTCGGACTGCGCACGGTCGTGGTCGTGCCCCAGGGTCACATCGCCTCGGGCAAGCTCGTCCAGGCACGGGTCCACGGGGCAACCGTGGTGAGCATCAGAGGGGGCTTCGACGTCGCGCTGCGAGTCGTGCGTGAGCTCTGCGAGCACCACCCGGTGACGCTGGTCAACAGCGTGAACCCGCACCGGATCGAGGGCCAGAAGACGGCCGCCTTCGAGATCGTCGACGAGCTCGGCGACGCGCCTGACGTGCTGGCACTCCCGGTCGGCAATGCGGGCAACATCACCGCCTACTGGCGCGGGTTTCGCGAGGAGTACCACGACGGCCGCGCCAGCAGGCTGCCGCGCATGTTCGGCGGCCAGGCATCGGGAGCGGCACCACTCGTCCTGGGACGGCCGATCGACGACCCCCAGACCGTGGCGACGGCAATTCGCATCGGCAATCCGGCGTCCTGGCAGGGGGCTGTGGACGCTCGCGACCAATCCGAGGGGATGATCGCGTCCGTCGACGATGCTGCGATCCTCGACGCGCAGCGGCGCCTCGCGCGCCTCGAAGGAATCTTCTGCGAGCCCGCCTCGGCAGCAGCGCTGGCGGTTCTCGAGCGCGCCATCGCCGAGGGAGGTGTGGCCCCCGGGACGCATGCGGTCTGCGTGCTCACCGGCAACGGTCTGAAGGACCCGGGCGCGGTTGAGGCCGCGCTTTCTCCGATCGTCGAGATCGCCCCTGACGCCGGCGCCCTGGCGCGCGCCATCGAGGTCTGAGCAGGTGCGTGTCAGGGTGGCCGTGCCGGCAAGCGTCGCCAACCTCGGCCCGGGGTTCGACATCCTGGCTATGGCACTCCAGCTCCAGAACGACATCCGCGCCGAGCAGCGACCCGGTCCGTTGAGCGTCGACGCGGGGCCGGATGCACCCGCGGCGCTCAATGACCCGGAGCACAACCTGGTTACGATTGCCTATACGAAGTCATGTGCCGAGCTCGGCATTCCGGCCGCGGGCGTGCACTTCGCGTGCGTGAACCGGATCCCGATCGGGCGCGGCATGGGATCGAGCGCCGCCGCGGCCCTCGCCGGCATCCTCGTGGCAACCGCACTGCACCAGGCGCCGTGGGACGAGGACGCGGTGCTCGAGCGCGCTGCCGCGATCGAGGGCCACCGCGACAATGCCGCGGCCGCATTGCTCGGTGGCCTCGCCATCTGCGCGCCGGGTGTGCCGGCCGTGCAGATGGCGGTTTCCGACGAGCTCCGCGCGGTGCTCTTCATACCCGACCTTCCGTTCACGACTCATGAGGCGCGTCAGGTGGTCCCCACCACCTTCAGCCGTGCCGACGCGATCTTCAACGCGAGCCGGTGCGCACTCCTGGTCCGGGCGCTCGCGATCGGCGATCAGGCCGGGCTCCGCATCGCGATGCAGGATCGATGGCACCAGGACGCGAGGTTTGCGCTCATGGCCGGGGCTCAGGAGATCGTCGATGCCGCGAACGAGGCCGGTGCGTCTGGCGCTGCGCTGGCGGGCGCCGGACCATCGGTGATCGCGCTGACGCCGCTCGCGCCCGAGCCGATCGTCGCGGCGATGGCTGGCGCCGCAGCGGACGCAGGGGTGGCCGGACAGACGATGGTCCTCCCGCCGCGCAACTACGGGACCCGCGTGGATGTCGTGCCGTGACCCGGGTGGTTCAGAAATACGGGGGATCGAGTGTCGCCACGCCGATGAAGCTGCGCCGGGTCGCGCGCCGCATCCGCGAATCGCTGGGCGCCGGGAGCGAGGTCGTGGTGGTGGTCAGCGCCATGGGCGACACCACCGACGAGCTGATCGCACTTGCCCACCGCATCACCGGCGACCCGCCGTCACGTGAGATGGACATGCTGCTGAGCAGCGGGGAGACGATCACGGCGCCGCTGCTGGCGATGGCCCTTCATGCCGCCGGCACGCCCGCCATCTCTCTCACGGGCGCCCAGGCGGGCATCCGCACCAGCAGCGCGCACCGCACCGCGCGCATCGTCGACATCGTTCCTCAGCGAGTGCTCGACGAGCTCGAGCGCGGCAACGTGGTGGTGGTCGCGGGGTTCCAGGGCGCGACCGAGGACATGGACGTCACCACCCTCGGGCGCGGCGGGTCGGATACGACCGCGGTCGCGCTTGCGGTGGCAATCCGCGCCGATCACTGCGAGATCTTCACCGACGTCCCCGGCGTGCACACCGCGGACCCGCGGATCGTTCCCAACGCCCGGGTGATCGCCGCCATCGATTACGACGAGATGCTCGAGCTTGCCTCGGCAGGCGCTCGGGTGATGCATCCGCGCGCCGTCGAGATCGGCGAGGCCTATTCGATGGAGATACGCGTCCGATCCACGTTCGACAACGAACCGGGGACAATCATCGCGAGACAGGACAAGATGGAGATTCGCCAGAAGGTGCGCGCCATCGCGCACGAGACCGATGTCGCGAAGGTGACCATCCTTCGCGTGCCTGACAAGCCGGGCGTTGCCGCGGCGGTCTTCGGTCCCTTCGGCGATGCGGGCATCGACATCGACACCGTCCTTCAGAACGTGAGCCACGACGGCACCACCGACCTCAGCTTCACCATCGCCGAGTCGCACCTTCCCAAGGCTCGTCGCATGCTCCCGTCGGTGGCGAAGAGCGTGCAGGCGCAGGGGTACACGGCCACCGCCGGCATCGCCAAGGTGACGGTCATCGGCAGCGGGCTCAGGGGAACGCCCGGGATCTACGCGAAGATCTTCCGCGCGCTCGCCGACGCGGAGATCAACATCCAGATGATTGCCACCGGCGAGATCCACGTGACCTGCATCATCGATCGTCCGCGAGTCCGCGATGCCGTGCGTGCCCTGCATACAGCGTTCGAACTGGAAAGGATTTGAGTCTCAGTGTCGGCATCGTCGGACTGCCAAATGCCGGGAAGTCGACGCTCTTCAACGCGATGACCCAGGCCGGCGCTGCGGTCGGCAACTACCCGTTCACCACCATCGAACCGAACACTGGCGTCGTGCCCGTCCCCGACACGCGCCTCGACCGGCTTGCCGCGCTCTTCCAGCCCCCCAAGGTGATCCCTGCCACCGTCACGTTCACCGACATCGCCGGGCTTGTGCGCGGCGCGAGCCGTGGCGAAGGGCTGGGCAACCGCTTCCTCGGACACATCCGTGAGGCTGATGCGACAGCGCTCGTGGTTCGCGCATTCGAGGATCCCGACGTCACGCACGTCGAGGGTGGCGTGGACCCGGTTCGCGACATCGACGTGCTCGAGCTCGAGCTCCAGCTCGCCGACCTCGAGACCGTCACCAAACGTTTGGAGCGCACTGAGAAGAGCGCGCGCCTGCAGAAGGAGAAGGAGCCCGAGTTGATCGCGCTCCTGCGTGGTGTCCAGGAGCACCTCGACCAGGGCCGGCCGGTGCGGACGATGACGCTGACTGCAGAGGAGCAGTCGATGCTCCGCGAGTTCTGGTTGCTCACCGGCAAGCCGCTCATGGTGGTTGTCAATGTGGAGGAGTCGTTGGCGGGGGAGCCCGTGCTTGACGAGATCGTGCAGCGCGCCCGGCTCGCGGGAGGCGATGCTATCGCCGTGTCTGCGCGTATCGAGAACGACATCGCCGAGCTCGATGCCGCAGACCGCGCCTCGTTTCTCCACGATCTTGATCTCGAAGAGCCGGGGCTGTACCGGGTAGCGCGCAGCGCATATGGATTGCTCCGGCTGATCACGTTCTTCACCGCGGGCGAGACCGAGGTGCGCGCCTGGAACCTCCGCGAGGGCGAGACCGCGCTCGACGCCGCGGCGAGCATTCACACCGACATCGCGCGCGGTTTCATCCGAGCCGAGGTGGCTGATGCCGAGGAGTTGCTCGACGCCGGCTCGTATGCGGTGCTGCGTGAGCGTGGCAAGCAGCGGCTCGAAGGTCGCGACTACGTCATGCGCGACGGCGACGTTATCCATGTGCGATTCAATGTCTGACGGGGCCGGCGCCGCGACCGAGCAGCGGCTCCAACTCATCATCGACGCGCCGGCACCGGGTGTGGAAAACATGCGTCGCGACCTGGAGCTGCTCGACGCATGCGCGCGGGGCGAGATTCCGGGCGCGGTGCGCCTCTACGGGTTCGAGCCGGCCTGTCTGAGTCTCGGTCGGATGCAGCCGATCGACGACGTCGACGTCGCCGCCTGCACTCGCGACGGGGTCGATGTGGTGCGGCGCCCAAGCGGCGGCCGCGCGGTGCTCCACGACCAGGAGGTGACCTACTCGGTGGTGTGCCGGTCGATCGACCCTGTCTTCGGTGGACGGGTCCTGGAGTCCTGCGCGCGGATTCACGAGGCGGTCGCCGGCGGACTGGAGGTGCTCGGGGTGCGCACCATGCCACGCGCGCTGCCCGCCGATCTCCGGCGCGACGCACGCGAGGGCGCGTCCGTGGCGGACTGCTTCGCCCGACCTGCCGCCCACGAACTGCTCGACGAGCAGGGCCGAAAGCTGGTCGGCAGCGCCCAGGCTCGGCGCGCCGGCGCTCTGCTGCAGCACGGTTCGGTGTTGTTGGAATCGCCTCGAGCGGCGGCTTACCTGCGTGGGGCGCCGATTCTCACGCTCGGCGGGGTCGGCGTGCGTGAGCTTCTTGGCCGCGACGTGAGTCGCGAGGAGCTGGTCGATGCGCTTGCGGCGGGGTTCATGCGGGCTCTCGAGATGCCTTCTTAAACGGAGCCGATTTGCCGCACCCGGGCGGCCGGCTCAGCCGCGGTCGTGGAGGGTCACCTGGTAGCCGTCGGGGTCCGCGAACGTGAAAGTGCGGCCGAACGGCCCGTCGACGGGCGCTGAGATGATCGTCGTGCCGGCGGCGGCGAGGGCGTCGTGGATGTCCTGCGCGTCGGGGGCGTGCAGCCACAGCGCCATTCCCTGCCCCGGCTGCGCGATCGCGTCCAGGTCGACGCCCGCGGCGACGTCGCGGACGGCGAACGTGATCGGCTTGGTGTCGAACACGACGGCGTGCGGCGGTCCTGCGTCGGAGCGCTTCAGCCCCAGGTACTGCTCGTAGAAAGCGGCGGAACGCTCCAGGTCGCGCACCTGCAGTGAAATGAAGTCGGGTCCGGTGACGGCCACGATTCCTGCCTCCTCATGGTATGTCAGTCTTCTGACACACCACCAGTGTATGTCAGACTACTGACATGAGTCAAGGCGAGCCCGGAGTCGAGCTGGACACATCGCTGGGGTACATGCTGAAGTCGGCCGCGAGCGCCCTGCACTCTGCCCTGGAGGCCGTGCTGAAGCCGCTTGGCATGACGATCACCCACTACGCCTGCCTGGAGCTGCTTGCCCAGCGACCGGGTCTGTCCAACTCCGAGCTTGCCCGCGGCGCCTTCGTCACCCGGCAGTCGATGAATGCGCTCGTGCAGGCCCTCGAACGCCAAGGGCTCGTTGTCCGCCCGGCACAGGCACCCGTCGGCAGGGCCCTGCCGACCGAGCTGACCGCCCGCGGGCGCCGCCAGCTTAAGGTGGCCAGCGCCGCGGTTCGCCGCGTCGAGCAAGACATGCTGGCCAATCTGGATGTCAGCGAACAAGCTCAGATGCGGCGCCTGCTCACTGCATGCATCGCCTCGCTGACTGCACTGGGGTCACGGCGTCGACAGCGACGACTAGGCCCCCCTCGCACGGTCCTAGGGTCGTCGGTGCAGCCAGCTGTGGAAGCGGGCGATCCCGCGAAGGGCAAGCCAGCCAAGGCCGCCGAGCACGGCGACGTAGGGGATCAAGACCCACGCGTGGGCGATTTCAACCATGTTGTCCCGATCGTAGACGCTCCAGGGCCGCCCATGGAAGATGCTGCCCCCGGACGGTTGGTCAGGCTGGGGGCAACGGTGGCGGAGCGTGAGGAGGCGGCGTCGGCGCAGCCATTTCCCTGACGGTGCGTCAGAGGGGCTTGGGTCGGCTCCTGCGCCGGTGGTCCGTAATGAAGAACAAGGGTGCCGCCAGCGCGCCGCTGATGACCCCTTCGAGGGCGAGGTTCTGAAGGTTGAATACCCCCGCATGATGTGCTAGCGTTCCGCCCAGGCCACAAGATGTAGGGCTGCACCCCTTACGTTTTCGGCTCGTCGGGCAGCGGGCGCCGGGCTCTCCCATCGCTCAGGCCATACCTCCAATCGTGGGCCGCTCTCATCCGGATGCCCGCTGCCCGCTCCAGCTCCACGCTCTGAGGTCGATCCACTTGGGGCTTTCGACGTCGGGTCGGGCCCACACCCCCTGATACGCTTCGAAGAGTTCATGGCCAAGAAGACCCGCAAGCAGAAGCAACGCGCGGCGACGCGCCGCCCCGGGACGCCGGCGCCGTCCGGGCCTGGGGCGATCGCCCGCCAGGCTGCTGCATACACACCTACGTCTCAGCGTCTCGCGCCCGTCGCCTCGCGACCGGCGCAGCCCCAGTTGTTGCCCGAAACCGTCCTCCCACTGCCCGGTACCGAGCTCGAAATTGAATCGGAGCCGGCCGACGATGACGGGACCCAGGACTACCAGCCAGCGGTAGCAGAGAACTCGGCGCGCCGCCGGGTGCAGCGGGTCAACCCGGCAGCGCAGCCGCGCGCGCCGAGAGGGCAGATGAGCGCCGCCGCGATGTTCCTGCCGCTGGACAGCGACGACGCCGCGATCCCGTTCGACCGCGTTCCCTATGTACCGCGCGACCTTCGGCGTGTCGCGATCATGGCCGCGCTCATGATCGTGCTCATCCTCATTGCGGCGGTCGTGGTGACGCGCATCAACCCGTGAGCACGAAGACACGCGCGTGCGAGTGATCCTCTACACAGGCAAGGGTGGCGTCGGCAAGACCACTGTGGCGGCGGCAACCGCGGTCAAGTGCGCGAGGCTCGGCTACAAGACGCTGGTGATCAGCACCGACGCCGCGCACAGCCTCGGCGACAGTGTCGACCAGGAGATCGGCGATCACCCGACGGAGCTTGCCCCGAACCTCTGGGGACAGGAGGTCAACGCGCTCCACGAGCTCGAGGAGCACTGGGATCGCATCCACATCTATCTGACGTCGCTGTTCGCGTCCCAGGGCGTCGACGACATCGTCGCCGAGGAGATGGCATCGCCTCCAGGCATGGAGGAGGTGGCGAGCCTCATGTGGATCAAGAAGCACAAGCGCGAAGGCAAGTTCGACGTCCTCATCGTGGATTGCGCTCCCACCGGGGAGACGTTGCAGCTGCTTGCGTTTCCCGATGTCGCAAAGTGGTATCTCGACCGCATCTTCCCGATCCACCGGATGATGAACAAGGTGGCCCGCCCGATGATGCAGCCGTTTATCAGCATCCCGCTGCCGAGCGACGAGATCTTCAGCAATGTGAAGGACCTTCTCCTTGACCTCGAGGGGATGAAGAAGATCCTCGGCGATCCCAAAGTGTGCACCACGCGAATCGTGCTCAACCTCGAGAAGATGGTGGTCAAGGAGGCGCAGCGCGCATTCACCTACCTCAGCCTCTACGACTACCTCACTGACCTCGTGGTGGTGAACCGTGTGCTGCCTCCGGAGGTCACCGACACCTATTTCGACTCATGGCGGGAGGCGCAGCAGCGCTACTCGTTGATGGTGGAGACCGCGTTCTCGCCCATCCCAACTCTTCGCACCAAGCTGTTCGATCACGAGATCGTCGGGCTCGACTCGCTCGCCGAGATGGGCGAATCGATCTACGGCGACCGTGATCCCTCGCAGATCTTCTATCACTCCGTGCCCCAGCGCATCCGCAAGGTCGGCGACACGTACGAGCTTCAGCTCCACCTCCCGTTCGTCGGCAAGGAGGACGTGGACATCAAGCATCGTGAGGGCGAGCTGTTCGTCAGTGTCGGGCCGTATAAACGTGAGATCTCGCTGCCGCGCGTGCTCAACGGCAAGCGAGTCACCAAGGGCCGGCTCGACGACGGGATGCTCTCGGTGACCTTCGCGGATCGCAAGCCATGACCGACGCGGTGTGGGCGCAGGTGACACGCCTTGTCGATGAGGCTTCGCGGCTGCTCGGCACGTCCTTCAGCGACATCGTGCCTCCCGAGGCGCAGCGACATCTCCTGATAGCGCAACGCGAGCTGCTGCTCGCATTGGCGGCGGTGATCGACCATCACACCCAGGAGCCGGAACCCACCGAGTCCCCGTCGCGCGGACGGAGACGCTCACGGAGCGGAACAGAGCGCTCGCGGCGGCCGTCGCGGGTCGAGCTCGAGTAGCCGGGCGCCGGGTGACGAGCCCCGGTACCTACCTGGCGATCATCCTCTACACGCTGCCAGGGTTCGTGTTCGGATCGGTGATCCACGAGCTCAGCCACGCAGCAATCGCACTCCGCTGTGGCGACCCGACTCCGCGGCGCGACGGACGCATGACTCTCGACCCGCGTCGCAACCTCGATCCGTTCGGATGCCTCGCGCTGCTCATCGCCGGGGTGGGATGGGGGCGTCCGGTGCCGCTTGATCCGCTGTATCTGCGCACCGGCAGGCAGCGAGCGCAGGTCGCCGCGGTTGGGCCGCTCGCGCATCTCGTGGTTGCCGCGATCTTTGCCGTGGCGCTGCGTGTGGAGCTCCAGGGATCGGGCATCGACGCGTCCGGGTTCGACATCCTCGCGCAGTTCACGCTGCAGGGCGTGATCCTCGGCGTGCTGCTCCAGGGATTTCTCGTCAACATCGCGCTGTTCGTCTTCAACGCGCTGCCCCTGCCGGGACTGGACGGCTACGCCGTGCTGCGGGCGCTCCTCTTCGGCTCAGCACCGCGCGTCTTTCTCTACCTCGAGCAGTACCGCTACGCGATCTACGCGCTTGCTGCCCTCGCGGTGCTGCTGCCGCCGCCGCTGACGCACAGTGCCGTCGACGTGGCGTCAGCGATGTCGGCCGGTCCCGCAACGCTGGCGTTCGAGCATCTGATCGAGCCGGGGATGCACCCGGTCTTCATCGGGCTGCCGAACGTTTTTCACCTCCTGTCATGAGTGCCGTCGTCATCAACGGAGTGGAGTGGCCGGTCGAGGGTGCCCAGGTTGCGATCGTGGAGCGGGGGCGGGTGCTTCTCCAGTTCCGACCGTGGCCGCCGGGTTGGGAGCTTCCGGGCGGTCACGTCGAGCCGGGTGAAGACCCGGCGGTCACCGGCGCGCGCGAGATCGAGGAGGAGACCGGTTACCAGGTGCGCATCGCCGGCATCGTGGGCGTGTACTCGTGGCGCGGGCTCCGGTCGGCCGGTGACGTTGTCTTCCTCGGTGAGGTCGTCGGCGGGGCCCCGCGACGCAGCATCGAGGCGTGGGCGCTTCGCATGGCGCGTCCGGACGCGCTGCCGCGAACCGTCTTTCCGTGGGTTCGCGAGCGCGTGCGTGACGCCGTCGACGTTGCCGCCGGCGGCGATGCCGTTCATCGCGTGCAACCGGTGACCATCCGCCACGTGCTCGGGTTCGCGACCGCGTGGCTGCACACGCCCTTCGACCGTTTGATGCGTCGCCGATGATCACCGCACTGCTCTTCATCGCCAGCCTGCTCCTCGTCGTGATCGCGTCGGAACTGTTCACCAACGCGATCGAATGGGCTGGCCACATGCTCAACCTCGGCACCGGCGCGACTGGCAGCCTGCTCGCGGCACTCGGCACCTCACTTCCCGAGACGGTCGTCCCGGTGGTCGCGCTGGCGACGCACTCCCCCGGGGCCGACAAGGTGGCCACCGGTGCCGTGCTGGGCTCGCCGTTCCTACTGCTGACGCTCGGGGCGGGCGCCACCGGCATTGCGGTGGTGATTCGCGGTGGCGCGCGCCGTCTCGTGATCGACCGGCGCCAGGCGCGCCGGGACCTGGGCGTCTTCATCGGCGCGTTCACCGTGGCGGTGGTTTCGAGCGTGCTGCCCCGCGGTCCGCGGATCGCGGTTGGTGCGCTGCTGCTCATCGCCTACGCCGTCTACGTGGTTGCGACGCTCCGGGGCAGCGCGGCCGCGGGCGAGAGCCCAGAGCCGCTGCACATCGTGCGCTGGCGTCCCGGCGAGCCACACCCGGTACTGGTGACGGTGCAACTCCTCATCGCCATCGGGCTGCTGGTGGTGGGCTCGCAGCTCTTCGTCACCGCGCTTGATCAGACGGCGTCGGCGCTGCAGATTCCCCAGCTCGTGCTTGCCCTGGTGATCGTGCCGGTTGCGACCGAGCTTCCGGAGACGCTCAACAGCGTGCTCTGGGTTCGCACCAATGACGACATGCTCGCCTTCGGAAACGTCGCAGGCTCAGCGGCGTTTCAGTCGTGCATCCTCGCCGCAATCGGTATCGTCTTCACCACCTGGCAACCCGGATCGGCGGGACTCATCAGCGCCACGCTCACGCTGGTCACCGCGGTCTTCCTCCTTGCATTGCTCTGGCGCGGTCAGGCGCGAGGTGCGCTGCTCGCCCTGGCGGCTCTGCCCTGGGTTGTATACGTGGTGGCACAGGTCGCGACCGGTGGACGCCTTGCGCTCTGAGGGCGGCACAATCGAGCCGTGATCCAGGTGCACACGACCGGCGATGTCGAGGAGTACGCGGCCGCGGCGGAGACGTTCCTCAAGGCCGACCCGTGCGCGCGCAACGTGCTGTTGACCATCATCGACATCGTGCGGGCCGCGCCGGGCACGTACAGCGCCGCCCCGAGCTTCTGGTGGGTCACCGACGGCGTCGCCGTGGTCGGCGCAGCGAACTGGACCCCTCCGCACAACCTGCTGGTGTCAGCGCTTCCCCCAGCCGCGGCACGAGAGCTGGCGGATGCCGCCGTGAAGCGTGCGATGTCGCTTGGCCTGCGACCACCCGGCGTCGCCGGTCCGGCGGAGTCGGCGCGCGCGGTTGCCGCGGCGTGGACGGCATTCACCGGCGACACTATCGAGCGTGAGCGGACGATTCTCCTCAA
Organism: Candidatus Dormiibacterota bacterium; assembly: GCA_003162415.1. Taxonomy (GTDB): domain Bacteria; phylum Chloroflexota; class Dormibacteria; order Aeolococcales; family Aeolococcaceae; genus Palsa-851. Next base: position 630,155 of record PMOL01000004.1, on the reverse strand, counting down.
CGAGCTCAGCTCACTCGTCGAGGTGCCGGTGCCACCCGGCGTCCGCCGTGCCGGCCGAGACGACGATGTGCCGTTGATCGCCGGGTGGCTCCAGACGTTCAGCGCAGAGATCGAGCACCCCGTACCGGCCAACCCGCACGCGGTTGCTGACCACATGGTGCGCAGCGGGCACATGGACGTCTGGATCGACGATGGTCAGATCGTCTCCATGGTCGGTTTCCGAAACGCCGCCGGGGTGGTGCGCATCGGTCCTGTCTACACACCTCCCGAGCATCGCAACCATGGATATGCGCGGCGTCTCACCTACGAGGTGACCGCCGACGCGCTGCGGCGACCCGGCGTCCACCACGCCATGCTCTTCACGGATGCGGCCAATCCTGTCTCCAACTCGATCTACCGCCAGGCCGGATACGAGCCGCGCGGCGAGCACGTGGAGATCGACTTCGCCAAGCGCACCGTCGATCCCGAGGCCTAGAGTCCGAGCCATGAATCTCGAAGGCAAGGTCGCGGTCATCACCGGGAGCGGCCGTGGTATCGGCCGCTCGTATGCACTCGCGCTCGCGCAGGCGGGTTGCGCAGTGGTCGTCAACGACGTCGACGGCGACGTCGCCGAAGCAACCGCCGACGAGATCGCCCGCGCCGGAGGCAGGGTCGTCGCCGAGGTGTGTGCCGTCGGATCGGCGGAGGCCGCGGACCAGCTCGTCTCCGGCGCGGTGAACGCCTTCGGGCACCTCGACATCATGTGCACCAACGCCGGGATCCTTCGCGACCGCGTCCTCTGGAACATGAGCGACGACGACTTCGACCTGGTGATCGAGACCCACCTGCGGGGCACGTTCACCTGCGCGCGTGCGGCGGTTCGCCGGATGCGGGAGCAGGGAACGGGCGGGCGCATCGTCGTGGTGTCGTCGATCGCGGGGCAGCGCGGGAACTTCGGGCAGACCAACTACGCGGCCGCAAAGGCGGGCATCGCCGCCTACGCCCGCACCTGGGCGATGGAATGCGCGAAGCACAACATCACCGTCAACGCGATCGTTCCCAATGCGATCACCCGGATGATCTCGACGATTCCAGGGATGGCTTCGCTGGTCGAGGCGGCCGAGAAGGGCGAACCACTTCCGGCGACGGTGCGCAAGCAGATGGGCATGGGTACGCCCGACGACGTGGCGCCCCTGCTCGTGTTCCTGAGCTCTGACGAGGCTGCGGGCGTCACCGGTCAATGCGTCGGTCTTGGCGGTGACAAGCTCTCGCTCTGGGCGCACCCGAAGGAGATCTCGGTCGCCTATCGCGACGGCGGCTGGACGGCGGACGCGATCGCCGAGGTCTGGTCGACGTCGGTCGGCTCGCAGCCCGAGACGTACGGCATCCCGTTTCTCGGGGGAACCACCTGACCTGAGCTAGGTTTGCGGCTGCTCCGGCGTCGGCTGTTCCGGCAGCGACTGCTCCGGCGGCGGGGATTCTTCGGGCGGGGGTCGCTCCGGAGACTCCGGAATCGCGACGCCTGCCGGAACCGGGGTCACGATCAGCGCCGCGAGGTTGTAGACCACTGTGACCGCGAGGATCGCCAGCGCCGCGATCAGACCGATGCCCACGTTGATGTTGAAGAGCGATGCGGTATCGAGGCCGGGAATGCTCGTACCCTCACTCGAGGAGATCTTCGACAGCAGCACGTCTTTAACGTGGAAGTGGTCGAGGATGAGGAGGCCGCCCGCGCCCGCGGCAAAGATCGTGGTAACCAACGCCCTGCTCCGGGCCGCCACGAGGCCGAGCACCCCGAGGATGGAGGTGAGCAGCGCGAGGAGGATGCTGATCAGCGCAAGAAATGCGAGCACCTGCGGGCCGATGTTCGCCGACGAGGTGTCCGCGCCCGCTGCGTTGTTCTGGTTGCACGGCGCCGGCACCGACCCGACCAGCGGGTTCTTTCCGAAGGCGATCTGCCAGCCGCTGTACGTGAGGATGTTGGTGCCGCCGAGGGCATTGACGCAGTCGTTCACCTGGGCTGCCTCGGCTCCGGTCACTCCCTGAGTCGCGTCGATCGACGAGAGCGCCGCCCTGGTGGTCGTCGGGTTGCACGACACCCCGGCGAAGACCAGGAAGAACGAGAGGATGACCAGCAGCAGTAGCAAGGGGCTGACGCGGCGGGCGCCCGGCTCGCCGACGAGGGAGCGCAGGCTCACGCGGGCACTGGACAGGTCATCTCAGCCGACCCGATCGCCCGGAGCGCAGGGATGATCGGGACGGAGCAGCACCACCCGCTCCGATCCCTCCTGGTACACGCCGAGCACGAGCACCTCGCTCCGGACCGGGCCGATCTGCCGCAGCGGAAGGTTGACGACGGCGACCACGGAGCTCCCGGTGAGCTGTTCGGGGGTATACAGATCGGTCAGCCGGGCCGACGAGTCCCTCGTGCCCAGCGGTCCGAAGTCGATGACCATGCGATAGGCGGGGCGTCGAGCTTCCGGAAACGCCTCGCAGCTCACCACCGTGCCCACGCGGATGTCGACACCGAAGAACTGCGCCGCATCGATCTCCGCCGACGCGGGGCTCGCTCCACTCACGCGACGCAGTGTATCGGCACACCTATACTCGCCCGCGATACCTGACCCCGTTCGGAGGGAACGTCATCGCGGGATTGCGCCGCCTCGCCGTGGTCACGACCGCAGCGCTGCTGCTCAGCGCCTGCGGAGGGCCGTCGCTCAACGCGAGCACTTTGCTGAAGACGACCAAGACCGTCCTCGACAGCACGTCCTCGTTCCATTTCGTGCTCACCAGCGCCAACGTGGCCGGCTCCGGAGCGGAGCTCACCGGCGGGAACGGTGACATGAAGCGGCCGGACAGCATGTCGGGCGTGCTCCAGGTGTCGATCTTCGGCCTGGCGGTGAGCGTGCCTGTCGTCTCGGTGGGCGGGACCTTCGCAGTCAGGCTGCCGACCGGCTCCGGGTTCACCACCGCCAACCCCGCCGACTACGGCTTCGCCGACCCCGCCAAGCTCATCGACCCGAACAACGGGCTGTCCTCGCTGCTGCTCAAATGCCAGTGGCCACAGGTCCAGAATGACGATCGATACAATGGGGAGGCGTTGCACGAGATCGGTTGCTCGCTGCCGGGAAGCGCGGTCGCGGCACTGCTCACCAGCGCTGACCCGTCGAAGAGCGTCGCCGCAACCTTCGGCATCGACACTGGCACCAATCAGCTCCGCCGGGTGGTGCTCACCGGGCCATTCATCAGCAAGACCACGGACACCACCTACACGCTCGTTCTTACCAACTATGGCGAGAACGTGTCAGTGACGCCGCCACCCGCCATCGGGTGAACACGCGCCGGCGCTGGATCCTCGCCATTGCGGCGGCCTCGGTGCTCGTCGCCGCCATGGACACCTACGTCATCGTGCTCGCGCTGCCCGCGATCATGGCCGACGTCGGCATCGGCGTCGATCAGCTCCAGGCGGCGACACCGATCGTCAGCGGTTTCCTGCTCGGCTACGTGGTGGTCATGCCGCTCCTCGGGCGGCTCTCCGACCTGTACGGCCGGCGCCCCCTGCTCATCCTCTGCCTCGCGGTCTTCGCGGGAGGCTCGCTGGTCACCGCGTCGGCGACCGACCTCGGCTCGGTGGTCGCGGGCCGGGCGCTCCAGGGGCTCGGCGGCGGCGGGCTGGTCCCGGTGACGCTGGCACTGGTGGCGGACTTCTGGCCGGCGGAGCGCCGCAGCCTGCCGCTCGGCGTCATCGGCGGTGTGCAGGAGTTGGGGAGCGTCCTCGGTCCGCTCTACGGAGGGCTCATCCTCACAGTCACGTCCTGGCAGACGATCTTCTGGCTGAACATCCCGATCGCCGCCGCCCTCGCGCTCGGGCTGTTCGCCGCCTCAGGTCAAACCGATCCGCCGAGCCCGACGGCACCCGTTCACCGTCCCGGGATCGACCGCACCTCGATCGTGCTCGCCGGCATCGCACTCGTGGCCGGGTGCCTGTCGATCGCAGCGCCCGGGCTGCTCCGCGACAACAACACGATCGGCCTGGCGTACACGGCGCTCGGCGGTCTGGTGTGGCTGACGCCGATCGCGCTCGTGGCGGCGGCCGCCGCTGCGGCACTCATCCTCTGGGATGCGGGAGGCCACCCGTCGACCCGGGAGCTGGTCGCGGTGCGCCGGCTGCCGGCTGTGGCCGCGGCGGTGGACTGGCCCGGGGCGGTCCTCCTCGGCGTTGCGCTCTCGACGATCATCGTCAGCTTCTCCGCACAAGATCCGTCCAGCGGCGCCATCTCGCCGGCCGCGCTCTGGCTGCTCCCGCTCGGCGTTGTCGCCACGGCGTGCTTCGTGGTGAGGGAGCGGCGGGCCCGGCAGCCGCTGGTCGCGGCATCGGAGTTGCGCTCACCCGGCGCGTACGGCGCGCTCCTCACCAACCTCGCCGTGGGCGCGGCACTGATGGCGGCACTGCTCGACATCCCCGTCCTCGCCCGGTCGACGGTGGATCCGAATTCACAGCTTGGAGCGGCCCTGGTACTGCTCCGGCTTCTGGTCGGCGTGCCTATCGGGGCGATCGCCGGGGGCTGGCTCTCCCAGCGCCTGGGCAACCGGCTGGTCGCCGCCGCCGGTATGGCGATCACCACTGGTGCCTTCCTCCTGATGACCGGCTGGACGGCCACGACCCTCGGCGAGCCGTTTGGACCGAGCTGGCTGCATCCGAGCGACCCCGTGCTGGTCGCCTGCGGGCTGGGCTTCGGTCTCGCGATTGCCCCGGTCAACGCCTCGATGCTCGCCTCGGTGCGCGAGCAGATGCACGGGCTGGCTTCGGCGCTGGTCGTCGTAGCGCGCATGATCGGGATGCTCGTGGGCATCTCCATCCTCACCGCGGTGAGCCTGCACATCTTCTACACGACCGCGTCGTCGTTCCCGTCGCCGTCGGCGCTCTGCCCGGCGTCGCCGCTCAACTGCCCCGCATATGAACGCGACGTGACCGCCGCGATCGTCACCGAGTTGCACACCGTGTTCCTCGGCGCCGGACTCTGTGCCGCGCTGGCGGCGACTCTGGCGGCGGCCCTGCTTCGCGGCCGCCCAGGACGCCTGGCTCTCGCATCGCAGTGACCGCGACCATCCGTGAGGTCACGCCGGAGTCCCCGGAGATCGAGGACCTCCTCGAGGTCATCGCGGCCGCGGCGCGCAGCCTCGGCGTCGAGACCTACCTGGTTGGAGGGTTCGTCAGGGACCGCCTGCTCGGGGGAGCGCAGGGGAAGGACATCGACCTGGTCACCGTGGGGATGGATCCGATGCCGCTGCTCGCGGCTGTCGCCTCGGTCTTCGGCTGGCATCATCCCGAGCGGTTCGAGCGCTTCGGGACCGCGCAGATCCGGGGGAGCACCTGGATCGTCGAGGGCGTCCGTGCCCGGGCCGAGCGCTACGACCCCGAGTCCCGCAACCCGGACGTCCGCCCGGGCACGCTCCTCGAGGACATCTCACGTCGCGACTTCACCGTGAACGCGCTCTGTCAGAGCCTCGACGGGGAGGTGATCGACCTCACCGGCAAGGGGCTGACCGACCTCCTCGACGGCGTGCTGCGGACACCCGGAGATCCCGCCGACACTTTCGCCGAGGACCCCCTGCGCATGTTCAGGGCGGCGCGGTTCGTCGCCCGCCTGGGGTTCACGCTCGCCCCGGGGACGATCGAGGCGATGCGAGCACAGGCTTCGAGAACGTCGATCCTGTCCATCGAGCGGGTGAGCGACGAGCTCCGCAGAATGCTCGTCGCCCCATACCCGAGCGCCGGCATCTCGGTGCTCCTGGACGGTGGGGTGCTCGAGATGTTCTTGCCCGAGCTCGTCGCGGGGATCGGGGTCGAGCAGGGTGGCTATCACACCCACGACGTCTACGGACACACGCTGCTGACCGTCGATGCCGCGCCTCCTGACCTGGTGACGCGCACCGCGGCGTTGCTCCACGACATCGCCAAGCCTCCAGCCCACGTGGTCGCGTCAGATGGCCGCCACACCTTCTACGACCATCCGCAGATCGGCGCCGAGATGGCCCGGACGATCCTCACCCGCTGGCGATTCAGCAACGACGAGATCAGCGATGTCAGCCGGCTGGTGCGCCTGCACCTGCGCCCGATCCAGTACGACCGCGAGACCTTCAGTGACGCCGCGGTGCGCAAGCTGATCAGGGACGCCGGGCCGCTGCGCGCGAAGATGCTCGCTCTCGCGCGGGCCGACACCATGGCGTCCGCGTATCCGACCCTGGAGGAGCTCGACGAGCTCGACGAGCGGATGGCAGAGCTCGACTCCGGCGGCGTGGTCTCCGCGATGGCGGATCCGCTCACTGGCGACGAGCTCATGGCCATGGGCGGACGCGGCCCGGGTCCGTGGGTGGGCCGAGCCAAGGCGGCGATCCGCGACGCGGTCATCGAAGGGACGATTCCTCCCGCCGACCCTGCGCGTGCGCGCGCGTGGGTCGAGGAGCATCCTGAGATCCTGCGTGATGAGTGAACGCACACCCGTGCGCAACTGCGGAATGGAGCGCTCTCCCGATCGGTCGCAACGGCAACAAAGTAGAATGCGCGGTTCGAGATGTTGAGCAAGGTTCGCAGCGCCAAACGCCTTTTTGTCGACCTGCCGCGCACGCTGCGGCTGGCGTACTGCCTGATGTTCGACCCGCGTGTGCCCCGATACATGAAACTCGCGTTCGGGGGCGGCCTCGCGTTGATCGCATTGCCGGTGGTCGACCTGCCCGAATCGCTCCCGGTCATCGGAGAGCTCGACATCCTCGCCCTCAGCCTGCTCGCAACCCGCGCCTTCATCGCCGCCTGTCCGCGTCACGTCGTCGCGGAGCAGGAGATGTTGATCACCCAACGGCGCAGCCGCTTCGATGACGACGTTCGCAACGGAGAGCGGATCGCCATGATGATCTACCGGCGCCTGCGTCCCGATGAGCAGGAGGCAATCACCTCGTGAAGGTTTTGTTTTTGAAAGAAGTGGCAGGAACGGCGAAGCCGGGCGACGTGCGCGAGGTGTCGCCGGGCTACGCGCGCAACTTCCTGTTCCCCAAGCACCTCGCGGTGATCGCCGACCAGAACACGGTCGACCAGATTCGCCGCCGCGAGGAGGCGACGCGCAGGCGCGTCGAGAAAGCGCTCATCGACGCCAGGGAAACCGCCCAGCGGCTGCGCAAGCTGACCGTCACGGTGTACGCCAAGGCCGGCGAGGCCGGGCGCCTCTTCGGCACCGTGACCACGGCCGACGTCGCCAAGCAATTGAAGCGTGAGGCGGGGATCGACATCGACAAGCGGAAGATCGAGATCGATCCACCAATCCGCTCCCTCGGTCCCCACGAGGCCACCATCGAGCTCCACCCGGAGGTCACGGAGACACTCAAGGTCGTCGTCGCGGCCCAATGACCTCTCTCCCGCAAACCGAGTTGGTGGGACGCGGGGCGACTGCGGGGGCGGCGCCGATGCGTGTCCCGCCGCACGACAACGAGGCGGAGCAGGCGGTGCTCGGCGGCATCCTGATTGACCGCGAGGCGCTGTCGATCGTGCGCGACGTGCTCGTGCCCGAGGACTTCTACGCGGAGCGACACGCGGTGCTTTATCGCGCCGCGCTGGCGCTGGATGATCGTGGCGAAGCCATCGACACGGTCACGCTGCGCGACCAGCTCGAGCGTGGTCCCGGCATCGGCCGCGCCGGCGGCATGGACTACATCGCCGAGCTGACCCTGGTCGTGCCCAGCTCTGCAAGCGTCAAGCACTACGCAGACATCGTCATCGCGCATGCGCTCCGCCGCCGCCTCATCGAAGCGGGGGGCAAGGTGAGCCGCCTCGGGTTCGACAACACCACGCCGGTGGCCGAGGCGATCGACCAGGCCGAGCAGGAAGTGTTCAAGATCGGCCAGGAGAGTCGCGGCTCGGAGATGCGCAACATCGCGCCGGTGGTGCGCGAGTGGTGGGACGTGCTCGAGAAGCGCATCGAGCACAAACAGTTGGTGACCGGCGTGCCCACCAACTTCTCGAAGCTCGACATGCTCACCCAGGGGCTACAGCCCGGCGAGCTGATCATCCTGGCGGCGCGGCCGGCGGTCGGTAAGACGTCGTTCGCCCTCAACATCGCGCGCAATGCGGCCGTGCTCGCGCGCAGGCCGGTGGTGGTGTTCTCGCTCGAGATGTCGCGCCAGTCGCTGGTGCAGCGGCTCATCTGCAGCGAGGCGCACGTCGACTCGTACATGCTCCGCACCGGCCAGGCGGATTCGATGGCGTTCCAGAAGATCGCCAAGGCGATGGACACGCTCACCCATGCCGACCTCTGGATCGATGACTCGCCAGGCCTCGCCATCAACACCCTGCGGGCCCGCGCCCGGCGGATGAAGGCGCAGCACAAGATCGAGCTGATCGTCATCGACTACCTGCAGCTGATGCAGGGAGGCAGGCGCGATTCCCGGGTCCAGGAGGTGTCGGACATCTCCTCAGGGCTGAAGTCGATCGCCAAGGAGCTCAACATCCCGGTGCTCGCACTCTCGCAGCTCTCGCGCGCCGCCGAGCAGCGCGAAGGCAAGCGCCCGCAGCTCAGCGACCTCCGCGACAGCGGTTCGATCGAGCAGGACGCGGACGTGGTGCTCTTCCTCTACCGCGAGGGGATGCACAACCGGGAGGTCGACAGGGCCAAGACCGAGTTGATCGTGGCCAAGAACCGCAACGGCCCCGTGGATGACCTGCCCCTGGTGTTCATCGCCGAACAGACCACGTTTCGAGAGCCCTACCTGGCGGCCGAGTAACGCGCCGTCTGCGCTTCGCGTTGCAAGGAGCAGTCGCCGTGTCACGGTACGGCTGATGGCACATGGGAGCGGTCCCACCCTGATTCAATGGAGCCGATGAGACGAGCCCTGCGCATCGCCCGTGCCGTGTTGGGGTCCCCCTGGACCCGGGTGAGCGGAACGGTCGTCGGGCTGGCCATCCTCGCGAGGACCATCAACCTGCCGCAGGCGGTGGCGAGCCTCGCCCATGCCGATCCCCTCTGGATCGCCGCCGCTCTTGGGCTCACCATGCTCGCGGTCGCAGCAAGCGTGGTCGAGTGGGGGGTGCTTCTGCGCACCTCCAACGCGCCTGCCGGCGCCGGCCCCGGCTCGGTGCTGAGCTGGCGCCGTCTGAGCTCCTCGTACCTCCAGGGCATGTTCTTCACCCAGATGCTTCCCGCCGGTGTCGGCGGCGATGCGATGCGCACCGTCGAGATGGGCCGCCAGGTCGGCCACGGGAACGTGCTCGCCTCGCTCGCGGGCAGCCGCCTCGCGGGCATGCTGGGGATGACCTGCTGGGGGATCGCCGCCGCGATCCTGCTCCGGGCGTTGCTCGGCACCGGGGTCGTGATCGTGATCGCCGCACTCGCCATGGCAGTGGTGATCATCTGGCTGCTGGCGCTCAGCGCCGACCGCCTGGTGCCCCACCGGCTGCTCGCCCGAGTGTCGGGCGCCATGAGCCGCGGCGTTCGTTCCTTCAGCGACGCGTTCGCCGGATACCGGCGCCACCCCCACGCCGTCGCCCAGTCGTTGCTCGTCGGCGCCGCCGGATGGGGCTTCAACCTGCTGGCATTGAGTGTCGCCGCCCGTGCGATCGGGGTGGACCTGAGCTGGACGGTGCTCGCGGTCTGCATTCCGATCACGCTCCTGGTCGCGCTGGCGCCCTTCAGCATCAACGGGCTCGGCCTCCGCGAGGGGGTCCTGGTCGCCCTGCTGTCTCACAGCGGGGTCTCGATCGCGCACGCGGGCGCGATCTCGGTACTCATCGATCTGCAGATGATCCCGTTCGCCGTGCTCGGCGCCGTGCTCTGGTCGCGTCACCGCCGGAGCAGCCGCTCCCCGGTGGAGCTCGCGGTCGAGATCGCCGCCATCGAGGATGCCGCGCTCGCGGGATTGACGCCTGGTACCCCTAGACTTCAGCGGCGTGACCCGGCAGTTCAGCGACTTCCTGGCGGCCCACGCGGCGCGGATCGCCGACCTGTGGGCGAGGCAGATATCACCGGCTAACGCCGGTGAACCTCTCGACCGCGCTCGCGGACCGCGCCAGTTCGTCAACGCCGTGCTGGTCGCGCTGACCGCCGACGACTTCCGTCCCCTGATCGCCTATCACCATCTCGACTCGGAGACGGGCATCGAGCGCCGTCTCGGCAAGGCGCTCGCGAACCTCACCGCCCTGCGCCAGGTCACCGCCGAGGCGGTGCGCGAGGAGCGGCTCGACCCCGAGGAGACGCTGGCGATGGCGACCATGACCGCGGACGACATCGAGGCGGTCGGACAGCACCTCGCCGCCTCCTCAGTCGCAACCCTGGAGGGCCGCCTGACCAGCGCGACGTCGGAGTCGTCGGCACGGGGGGCATCGCTGTCGATCACCATGCACGAGCTCCGGCGCCCGTTGACCATCCTCAACAGTTACGGGCAGTTGCTCAGCGCCGGCATGCTCGGGACCCTCCCGGAGACGGCGATCGTCGCCATCGAGGGGATCACCGCGAGCACCGAGATGATGGTGCGCATGGTCAACGCGCTGGCGGAGCTGGCGCGTCTCGAGGATCCCGACGACCATCTCGCGCTCGAGGTCATGGACGCGGAGGACGTGGTCGCCGAGGCGATCGAGCACGTTGCCATGGAGGCGAAGCTGCGTGAGTCGCCGATCAGCAGCGAGTGCGCCCACGGGATGACCATCAAGGGCGACCGCCGGCGTCTCATCCTCGCTCTCACCAACCTGCTCGGCAACGCGGTGAAGCACGGCCCGACGGGGTCCCCGATCGAGGTGCTCGCCGCGCGCGCCGGCGACTCGGTGCGTTTCACGGTCCGTGACCACGGAGAGGGTTTCCCGATCGCTGACACAGGGCACCTGTTCGACAAGTACTTCCGTTCGGTTGCCGAGCGGCAGCGAAAGGTCCCGGGCAGCGGGCTCGGCCTATACATCGTGCGCACGGTCGCCGAGCGGCACGGCGGAACGGTTGCGGCTCGGAGCGTCCCCGGGAGTGGCGCCGAGTTCGATATGACCATTCCGCTGCATCGAGAGGAGACGAGCGCATGACCGCGACCAGGATCGAACGCGACTCAATGGGCGAGTTCGAGGTCCCGGATGACGCCTATTACGGCGCCAACACCATGCGCGCGAAGGTCAACTTTCCGATCAGCGATCTGCGCCTGCCCCGCGGGTTCATCCGCGCCATCGGGCTGATCAAGCAGCAGGCGGCCCTGGTCAATCGCGAGCTGGGATTGCTCGACGAGAACCTCGCGGGCGCGATCATCCGAGCCGCCCAGGACGTCATCGACGGAGCGCTCGACGGGGAGTTCATCGTCGATGTGTTTCAGACCGGGAGCGGGACTTCGACCAACATGAATGCCAACGAGGTGATCGCCAACCGGGCCATCGAGCTGCTCGGCGGCGAGCGCGGCTCGCGGACCCCGGTGCACCCCAACGACCACGTCAACCTCGGGCAGTCGAGCAACGACGTGATTCCGGCGGCGATCCAGGTGGCGGCGGCGGTCTCGATACGCGAGGACACCATCCCTGGCCTGGAGATCCTCGAGGCGTCGTTGCGGCGCAAGTCCGAGGAGTTCTGGCCGGTGATCAAGACGGGCCGCACCCACCTCCAGGACGCGACTCCGATCCGGCTCGGGCAGGAGTTCCTCGGCTATGCGGGGCAGATGGAGCGGGCGCGCCTGCGCGGCGAGGAGGCGATCGCCGCGCTCGCCGAGCTGCCGCTCGGGGGAACCGCGGTCGGCACCGGCGTCGGCACCCATCCAGCGTTTCCGCCCAGGGTGATCGCGCTCCTCGCGGCAGATCTGGGCATCCCATTTCGGGAGACCGAGAATCACTTCAGCGGGCAGTCGACCCTCGACGCCGTCGTCTCGGCGAGCGGAGCCCTGCGCGCCATCGCGGTGTCGATGTTCAAGATCGCCAACGACCTCCGCCTGCTCGGATGCGGCCCACGCGCGGGTATCGCGGAGATCGCGATTCCTGCGGTGCAGCCGGGCTCGTCGATTATGCCCGGCAAGGTGAACCCGGTCATCTGCGAGTCGGTGACGATGGTGGCCGCACAGGTGATCGGCCACGACGCGACCATCGCCTTCTGCGGGACAGCCGGGTCACTCCTCGAGCTGAATGTGATGATGCCGGTCGCCGCCTACGACCTTCTGCAGTCGGCGTCGCTGCTGGCCGCATCGGCCCGCAACCTCGCCACCCAGTGCGTGGACGGGATCACCGCCACCGATAACGGCCCGGCGATGGTCGAGCGCGGTCTCATGCTCTGCACCGCGCTTGCGCCGGTCATCGGCTACGACGCCGCGGCGGCGATCGCCAAGGAGGCGTACAACACCGGCCGAACGGTGCGCGAGGTCGCCCGCGAACGCAGCGGTCTCGACGAAGCTGAGTTGACACGGCTGCTCGACCCCGAGGCGATGACCCACCCCGGACGCGGCTCCGGGCCGGCCGGGGGCTGACGTGACGGCCGGGCGCACCCTTGCCGTCGTGGGTGCGGGCGCGATGGGCGGGCAGATCGCCTACCAGGCGGCGCTGCACGGCTACGACGTCCGGCTCATCAGCCGCAGCGACGACCGTTTGCGCAGCGCGAGCACGTCCTGCTCGACCCTGCTGCGACGCCGCGTCGAGAAGGGAAGGCTCGACGGCGACGTCTGCGAGTCGGCACTCGCCAGGGTGACCCTCGGATCCGACTTCGCGGCCGTCGCCGGCGCCGGCACGATCATCGAGTCGGTCGCCGAGGACCGCGACGTCAAGCGCGAGGTGTACGCGCGCATCTGCGCGCACTCGGACGATACCGCCATCATCGGCACGAACTCGTCGACCCTGCCATCGTCGCTGCTCGCGGACGCGGTGAGCCACTCAGAGCGCTTCCTCAACGTCCACTTCTTCAACCCGGCGCTGCTGATGACGCTCGTGGAGGTGGTGCCCGGTCCGCACACGTCGGAGGACGCCATCGTGCGTGCCATGGACTTCGCCCAAGGGATCGGCAAGACGCCGGTCCGGCTGGCTCGCGAGGAATACGGCTTCATCGCCAATCGCATCCTGTTCATCGCCATCCAGGAGGCGATGCGCCTCGTGCAGGGTGGCTACATCTCCGTCGAGGAGTGCGATCTCGCGGTGCACAACGCGCTGGGCTGGCCGATGGGACCGTTTCGACTCTCCGACCTGGTCGGGCTGGACGTGGTCGAGGCCATTCTCGACGAGGGCTTCCGTCAGACGGGAGACCCGCGCTGGGAGCCGGTCGAGATGCTCCGCGACCTGGTCGCACGCGGGAGGCTCGGCAACAAGACCGGCGACGGCTTCACATGCGCGTCCTCCTGAACGCGCCGCGGATCAGGTGGCCTCGACGCGACGACGTCCGCTTCCTGCCGCGTTGGCCAGCACGACCACGAGCGCGCTGACCACCAGCATGGCGAGGAGAATCGCGACGCAGTAGACCGCGACGCCCGCATATCCGCCGTTCGCCGGATTGAGGAACGGATATGGGTAGAGGTTGACGATGGCGCCCCGAATGATCGTGTAGATGATCCAGACGAGCGGAAAGCTGAGCCACAGCACGCCTTGGCGCATCCGCAGGCGAGCGGCCGGCGGCGTGATCAACCAGTCGGCGAGCATCACCAGCGGCATCAGCTCGTGGACCACCGAGTTGACCCAGGGAATCGCGGTGTCGACGTCGGTATTCGAGAGCAGGAGCGTGAACACGATGCCGGTGATGCTCATGTACACGACGGCACCGCCGCGAACCAGGTCGAGCCTCGGTGTGGATGCGCGGTCGCGGTTCAGTGCCGCGGCGACGAGCACACCGATCGCGATCAGGTTGCTGTCGATCGTGAAATAGCTGAAGTAGTTGACGGGGTTGAGGGTTCCCTTGGCCGCGAGGCTGGCCAGCTGAACCACGATCGCGACCACGGTGAGTCCCGCGAAGAGGACGCGGAATGCGGCGACCGCGGACCTGCGGTTCACAGCAGCGCGAACGCCTCGAGCACATCCGCGACACCACCGTCCTCCGGCGGCGCGCAGGTGGCGTCAGCGGCGGCGAGCACTTCGGGGCGTGACGTCGACACGGCCACCGAGTACCCCGCTGCGACCAGCAGCTCGACATCGTTGGGAGCGTCGCCGATCGCGAGCGCGTCTGCCAGCGTGTACCCGAGCCGAGCGCAGACCATCTCGCAGCCGACAGCTTTGCTGATGTCGGGATCGAGGATCTCGACGAACTCGGGGTTCGAGCGGGTGACGCGTGCGCCACCGCCGAGCTCTCGCGTCATCAATGCGGTCGCACGATCGACCTCGGCGGGATCCTCGATGACGCAGGCTGCCTTGGTCGTGCCGTGTTCCAGCAGTGGGTCGAGGTCCGGAACGATTCGGAACGGCACGCCACTGATGTGCGAGTACAGCCGCGCCTCGGGGCGGTCCCGCTCGCAGAGCAGCTCGTCGTTTTGATACGCCTGGTAGTGCCAGTCCTGCTCGCGAGCGATGTGCAGCGCCCGGCGCGCCGGCACCGCGCGCAGCGGCTGCTCGAAGATGGTGCTCCCCGGCGATCCATCGGGACGAGGGATCTCCCGGACCATCGCGCCCTGGTAGCAGACTAGCGGCTCGACCACGTTGAGCTCAATCGCCCAGTACAGAGCAGAGCGGTACATGCGTCCGGTGGCGACGATCACCGGCATGCGCGCCGCCACCGCGCGGACGGCATCGCGCACGCGAGGCTGAAGGTTCTGCCGGTAGTCGATGGTCGTGCCGTCGAGATCGAGCACCACCACACGAGGGTCGAACGTCTCGAGAAGGGACCGCGCCGCGCTGATGTCGGCGGGCGAGCTCATCCTGCCCCGAGCAAGCTGACGCGGGTGGGTGGCATCACCGCGATCTTACGCAGGCGTGAACGCTCCAATCCGGGGTAGACTGACATGGTCTTGCGTTCGTCCTCTCGCGCGCGGTTTGGTAGACCGCTCGCCGCAAGGCCCCGTCCCGTCGCAGCGGCGCCGGTCGATGAGGCCTTGAGCACAATCATTCCCGAACCGGTCAGCTTCAGCGAGCTCGCCTTGAGCGTTGCCATGCAGAACACGGTGGCCGAGCTCGGGTACACCATGGCGACGCCGATCCAGGCCGGCTCACTGCCCTTCGCGATGGCCGGGCGCGACGTCATCGGGCAGGCCCAGACCGGGAGCGGCAAGACCGCGGCCTTCGGCATTCCGATCATCGAGCGCCTCGATCCTCGTGACGGCCCGGTGCAGGCGCTGGTGCTCTGCCCAACGCGAGAGCTGGCCGTCCAGGTCCATGACGAGCTGACGCGGCTCGGCAAGCGTCACGAGCTGCGCAGCGTCGCGATCTATGGCGGCGACTCGATTGGACGTCAGATGGAAGAGCTACGACAGGGCGCGCACATCGTCGTGGCGACCCCTGGCAGGCTCGGCGACCACATCCAGCGCCGGTCTCTCACGCTCGCCAACGTGCGTGTCTGCGTCCTCGATGAGGCCGACCGCATGCTCGACATGGGTTTCGCGCCGGACGTCGAACGCATTCTTCGGCAGTGCCCGCCGCAGCGTCAGACGCTGCTCTTCAGCGCGACCATGCCCGAGTGGGTGCGCAGGCTCGCGCTGCGCCACATGCATGACCCGGAAACCGTGGAGATCAGTACCCGCCCCGAGATCCCTTCCGAGGTGCGTCAGCTCTACGTGCAGACGACCTGGGCGGACAAGACCGACGCGCTCGCGCAGATCCTCGATCAGCCGGACGTGGTGATGGCGCTGATCTTCGTGGAGACGAAGCGAACTGCCGACGTGCTCCAGGCGCAGCTCGGTGGGCGCGGCTACCAGGTCGGACTCCTTCATGGAGACCTCACACAGCGTGAGCGGGATCGTGCGATGCAGCAGTTCCGGGCTTCGCACATCAAGTATCTGATCGCCACCAACGTCGCGGCGCGCGGGCTCGACATCGACGACATCTCGCACGTGATCAACTACGACGTACCGCTCACCCCGGACGAGTATCTGCACCGCGTCGGCAGGACTGGACGCGCCGGCCGGGCAGGCGTCGCGGTCACGTTGATCACCCCCAGCGAGATCCTCAAGCTGCGTGACGTGGAGAAGCATGCGCGCACGCATATCGAGCCGGCGACCCTCGACGAGGATTTCCCCGCGCTCGTGGTCAGCGCCGAAGCCTAGAGTCCGCGCGGACAGACATGCTGCCGGCCATCCACGACACGGGAACTGGCGAAGCGGTGCTCTTCCTCCACGCGTTCACCCTGGACGCCTCGCAGTGGGACCACCAGGTCGCCGCGCTCTCCGAGAGCATGCGCTGCATCCGCGTCGACCTGTGGGGCTGCGGCGACTCGCCGGCGCCGCCCCAGCGCGAGCCCACGCTCGACGGGTTCGCGACCGCGGTGCTCGAGGCACTCGATTCACGACACATTGACCGCGTCGCTGTCGTCGGCATCTCGATGGGCGGTTACCTCGCTTTCGCCCTATGGCGCATGGCGCCGGAACGCATCCGGGCTCTGGCGCTCTGCAACACGCGCGCGGGTGTCGACGCCGTGGGACCGCGCGAGGACCGCCTGGTGATGGCGGAACGCGTGGAGCGCGAGCAATCGGTCGAGTCGATCGTCGAGCCGATGGTGGCGCGCCTGCTGAGCCCGCATGCGCAGGCCGAGGCACACATCGTCGACCCGGTACGCGGACGTATCCGGCGATGCACCCCCGCGGGAATCGCGTTCGCGCAGCGCGCGATGGCCGCCCGCCCCGACAGCAACGCGCTGCTCGGGTCCATCAACGTCCCGACGCTGGTCATCGCCGGCACCCAGGATGCGATCATCCCGACCTCTGAAGTTCTTGCCATAGCTGACGGCATCCCGGGAGCGCGCTCGGTCGAGCTCGACTGCGGGCACCTCAGCAACCTCGAACTGCCCCGCGCGGTCAGCGATCAGCTCGCGAGCTTCCTCGTTCCGGCGAAAATGGCGCCGTGAGTCAGCTCCCCAAGGATCTCCTCGACATCCTTGCCTGTCCTCGCTGCCGCGGACCGCTGGTGGTCGAGCCGGAGTCCCTGCGCTGTGACGCCTGCCACCTGCGCTACCGGGTCGACAACGGCATCCCGGTGATGCTCATCAGCGAGGCCGAAACTCTGGATCCGGACGGAAACGCTGCGCCGCACGCAACGGACTGACCCGGGGCCTGTCGGAGCGGGGACCCCTCGCCGGTCTGCGTCGCCTAACGCAGCACGAGGACTGATCCGGGTGGCGGAGCGGGGGGAAGCGCCGATCTGTTGACCGGCGCCGCGCAGGACGTCCCCAGAACACTGGGCAGTGAGGAGTCAGACCGGGCAGCTGAGCGGCGAGGGGTCCCCGCTCCGACAGGCCCCGGGTCAGTCCGTCGCGTGCGGAGCTTACGCGGGAACGCCCACCGCCTCGGTGGCGACCGATGCGGGAGCGGCGCAGAACCCCTCGTAGTCGATGGGCTCGGTGATGGTGGGATTCTCCCCGCACACCGGGCACTGCGGGTCACGCGGGACGCGGAACTCGCGGAACTTCATGGCCAGCGCATCGATGTGGAGCAGCCGTCCGGCGAGCAGGTCGCCGGCACCGGTGATCAGCTTGATGACCTCGGTCGCCTGGAGAACACCGACGATCCCCGGAAGCACACCGAGCACGCCCGCTTCGGCGCAGGACGGAGCCTCCTCCGGCGGTGGCGGCGAGGGGTAACGGCAGCGGTAGCACGGCGACTGGAACGGCACCACCGTGGTGACCTGTCCTTCGAAGCGGAAGATCCCGCCGTCGACCATCGGCTTTTTGGCAAAGATGGCCACATCATTGGCGAGGTATCGCGTCGGGAAGTTGTCGCAGCCGTTGACGATGATGTCGTACTGGTCGAAGATCTCGCGCGCGTTCTCGCCGCTGAGCACCACGTTGTGCTCGACCACGCGGACGTCGCTGTTGAGCGCGGTGAGCGCGATGCGGGCGGATGCGGTCTTGAGCATCCCGATCCGATCCTCGGTGTGGAGGATCTGGCGTTGCAGGTTGCTGCGATCGACGGTATCGAAGTCGACGAATCCGATCGTGCCGACCCCCGCGGCCGCGAGATAGAGCGCGGCCGGGCTACCGAGGCCACCGGCGCCGATGAGGAGCACGCGCGCGTCGAGCAGCTTGGCCTGCCCCTCAACCCCGATCTCGGGGATGAGCAGGTGGCGGCTGTAGCGCTGCTGCTGCTGTGCGGACAGGACCCGCGGCACGATGAAGTCGAAGCCAGCCTGCTTCCACGCACCGTAGCCGCCCGCCATCGACTGCACGTCGGTGTAGCCGAGCTCCTGGAGGGCTCGGGCGGCGAGCAGGGAGCGAACCCCACCCGCGCAGTACAGGGTGATCGGCGTGTCGCGCCTAGGGACGGAGTCCTCGATACGCGTCTCGATGAATCCCTTGCTCAGGTGCACCGCGCCGGGGATGTAGCCCTCGTCGAACTCGTTGCGCTCGCGGACGTCGATGAGGGTCCGGGATCCCGCTGCGGCGCGAACCTGTTGCGGAGAAACCTCCGGGACGGTGCTCCGTGCGTCGTCGAGGAGGTCGCGGGAGGACTTGGCCATGCAACTAGTCTACCCAAAACCTGTCGAAACTTGACCTAGACGGTCTGGATTCGGTTCAGCTCTTCGGGGGACGGCCAACCGGCCTGCGTCGGGTCGCCGGTGCTGCCGCGGGGGCGCTGCGAGTCCTCGGCCTGCCGACCGGACGCTTGGCGGTCGCGGTGCTGGCTGCTGCTTTGGGTGGCCTGCCGACTGGGCGCTTCGCCGGTGTGGTGGTCACCGCCGGTGGCGCCGGGGCCGGTGCCATGGCAGCGAGGATGGTGCGTTCCGTTTCCTCCAGCCGTTCCGCCAGAGCCAGGACACGACGCCGAGCCGCGCGCGTCGCGGTCAGCGCGTCTGCCAGCGAGACCGGCGCGCCGCCATCCCGCTTCTGCTTCTTTCCAGCCATGACCGGAGCGACCCTACCATAGACTGCGACGGTGCATCCGACGCGTGCGGCGCGCCCACTTGCGACCCTGCTCGGCGCGGCCGGGATCGACAGCGCGCTCCCGCCCTCGGGCGACGGGCTCGAGGTCGCCGCGATCGAATCGGACTCACGCGCCGTGACGCCTGGCAGCCTCTTCGTTGCGATATCGGGCCTGCGCGCCGACGGCCATCAATTCATCGACGACGCGATCCGGCGCGGGGCGGTGGCGGTGGTGGCCGAGCGGGTCCCGGCCGGGTCTCGCGAGGCTCGAATCCCGGTGATCGCGGTCGGCAACTCGAGGCTGGCGCTGTCCCAGCTGGCGGCAGCCTTTTACGACCACCCGAGCCGGTCCCTGTGCGTCGTCGGGATCACCGGGACCGACGGAAAGACGACAACCGCGACGCTGCTCTGGCACGCATGGCGTGCCGCTGGCATTGCCGCCGCGTCGGTCACCACCGTCGACCGCCGCACCGGCGACGACGTCACCACCAATCCCTCGCGGCAGACAACCCCCGAGGCGCCAGAGTTGCAGCGCGAGCTTGCCCGTATCCGTGATGCCGGCTGCACGCACGTCGCGCTCGAGACCTCGTCTCACGCGCTGGAGATGCAGCGCGCTGATGGCGTGGAGTTCCGCGCAGCGGTCTTCACCCGGATCACGACCGAGCACCTCGAGCTCCACGGCACCCGGGACCGCTACCTGGCGGCCAAGGCGCGCCTCCTCGAGCGCGTTTCAACGAAACCCGACGGCATCGCCGTGCTGGATGCAGGTGACCCGTTCGGATTCCCGCAACTCGCCGCCATCCCGGTCGCCACCCGGCTCACGTACACCGACCAGCCGGGCGTCCCAGCGGATCTCCGGGCTGAGGACATCGTCGCCGAGCCTTCGGCGGTCCGCTTCACCGCGCAGACCCCGTGGGGCATGGTCCCGATCCGGCTCGGCATCGCCGGGACCTTCAATGTGCGCAACGCGCTGGCGGCGCTGGCGGCGGCCTGCGCGACCGGAGCAGATCTCGGGAGTGCGGTGCGAGGCCTCGAGGCGGCCGCCGCGGTGACCGGACGCATGGAGCTGGTGGAGATGGGCCAGCCGTTCGCGGTTGTGGTGGACTACGCGCACACCGCCGACGCGCTCGAGACTGTGCTCCACGAGCTTCGCGGGACGACATCGGGCCGGCTCTGGGTGGTCTTTGGCTCGGCCGGCGAACGCGACCTCGAGAAACGGCCGGCCATGGGATCGGTGGCGGCGCGGCTGGCCGATATCAGCGTGATCACCGACGAGGACCCGCGCGGCGAGGACCGCACGCTCATCCTCGAGCAGATCGCGCAGGGTGCCGTGGCCGCCGGCGGCGAGCGCGGCCGCAACGTGTTCGTCATCCCGGACCGCGTCGATGCGATCGCCTACGCCATCGCCAATGCGGCACCGGGCGACACGGTGCTCGCAGCCGGGAAGGGGCACGAGAAGACTCTCGAGACCGCCACCGGCGAAGTCCCGTGGGATGAGCGGGCGGTGGTGATCGCGGCGCTCCGGCGGCGGATCAGCTGATCGGATGACGCTTCGGGGTTCCCGGCCGGCGAGGGTACTGCTCGGGGGTGGGTGCCACCTTGCGGACGCGGAGCAGGCCCAGCGTGGGGGCCTCGGGAGCGCCGCCACCGCACGCTGACGCTGCTAAGGCGCAGGCGGCCAGCGCCCGGGGTGCGCCGGTGACCAGCGCGCAGAGCTGTCCACCGACCCCGACCAGCGGCAGCGCAAGCTCGCACAGCACCGGGGGCGGCGCGGTCGCCCGGGAGGTCGCCACGTCGAACGCCTCGCGCATACCGGCACGGCGCCCCGCGTCCTCGGCGCGCATCGCCTCGACAACCACACCGCTGAGGCCGAGCAGTCCGGCGACGTGGATGAGAAAGCCGGTCTTGCGCTGGTCGGAATCGATCAGCGTCACCGACAGGTCGCGCCGCAGGATGGCGATCACCAGTCCCGGCACGCCGCCCCCCGATCCGATATCCACGACCCTGCCTCCAGCCGGTGGGGCGGCCACGTCGAGCAACTCCTGGACCTCGACGATGTTGCGCGCCCACATCCGGTCTCGCGGGATGGAGGTGAGGTTCAGCCGCGCAGACCACCGGTCGAGTTCGTCGAGGTACGCGTCGAGAATCGCGTTCACGTCACCGGTCGGCAGCGGCCCCATGGCGCCGAGCGTAGCGCCCGCGCCGGAGCGTGTCGGGTCGGTGACGGTGGCCCGATTGGCTCCCCGACCGACCGTCTCCATGCGATCATGCAGTGGAGCGATGGAGACGAACCCGGAAACCTCCGACCGTTGCCCGTTCTGCAAGGGCGAGATGCTCTCGGTGCTGTACTACGGCGCCGATGGTGAGTCGGTCGGCGGGCACCGGATCTGCCCCGGCTGCGGACCTCGCTCCGCGGTAGAGCTTGTCGCATCGGACGGGGTCCGTCGCCGCCTGCTGGAGCGCAAGGCCTCCTAGCTCTGCTCCGCGATGGGGACGGGAGGCACCTCGGCTCCGCGTCATGGCTCACCGTGCGACGACGGACAGGAGGTCTCCGCGCCGCTGCCGCTACGCCACCACGCAGCCTACGGACAGGAGATCGTCCGGGCCGCAGCGAATTTGATAGCGACCGAGAGAGCGCGACAATCTGCTTGCGCGAACGAGGGAGCGGCCAAGCTGAGCAGCGGACCGGATGATCTCCTGTCCGTCGTCGCAGAATGGAGCCTGTTGCGGTGGCGCGGGTGGCGTCCTGTCCCCCTCGGGAGCGCTCCTCGGATGTTCCGCACGCGGTCGTGTGACGCCGTCGTCACGGCCGGTCACGGCGCGATGACATGGGCAGGGCGCCCCTGCCCCCGATGGGAGACTGGCCGCGATGCGTCTCCCCAGGTTTTCGTTCGCCCGTCACCGTCTCGCGCTCGCGCTGCCGTTCGCGCTGGCGCTGACCTTGATTGCGGTACCGGCCGCTGCGGGACCATCACCCACGCCGACACCGAGCCTTACCCAGGCGCAGCAGGCGGCCGCCGCCGCCAAGATCGACGCGCAGAACGCCAAGGATGCCGCCAACAACGCTGACAGCGCCCTCGCTCTGGCGCGCAGCGCGCTTGCCGCTGCGAACGCGCATCTCGCGCAGATCAACACCGAGATCGGCGCGCTGAACGTCACCATCGCCACCGACACAGCGACCCTGCACACCGTCAACGCGGAGCTCGATGCGGATCGCGGGCACCTCTCCGCGTACCTCCGGCAGTCCTATGAGAACGGCGGTTCGCAGGCAATGCTCGCGTACATCATCTCAGCGAACACGATCGCCGCCGCGATTCAGAGAGATGTGCAGGTGAACGAGATCTCATCGGCGAGCCAGCAGCTGGTCGCGCGGATCGGCGTTGAAGAGCAGAAGGCCACCAGCACGCTGGCGCACCACACCGCCGCGCTCGCGCAGCTCGCTGCCGAGGAGGAGCAGTCGCGGACGGAGCAGGCAATCATCAAGGTGCAGACGCAGACCCTACTGCAGGCCGATATCACAGCGCACTCTCACGTGTCCCAGGCGCAGAAGGCGCTGGCCGCGGCGGTTGCCGCCCTCGCCGCCGCCCGCGCACGAGACGCGATCTACCAGCCGGTTCCCGGACCGCTCTTCACGATCGACACCAACCTGACCACCCCGAGCGGCGAGACCGCCGCGAGCTTGGATCAATTCCTGAACGGTTCACCACTTGCCGGACTCGGGGCCAGCTTCATCAAAGCGGAGTCGACGTACCACGTCAGCGCGCGCTATTTCGTCGCTCACGCGATCCTCGAATCCGGCTGGGGCTCGAGCTGGATCGCGCTGAACAAGCACAACCTGTTCGGCTTTGGCGCCAACGATGCGAACCCGAACGGTGATGCGATGACCTTCACGAGCTACGACGCGTGCATCCAGTACGTCGCGCAGTTCATCGAGGTCAACTACCTCACGCTCGGCGGCCAGTTCTATCACGGGCCAACGCTGCGCGGGATGAACGTCGACTACGCGAGCGACCCCAACTGGGCCGAGAAGATCGCCAGCATCGCGGACACGATTCCTCCTCTCGCCGTCCCCTGATCGGCGCGTCCTTTCAGCACCACGCGATGGTTGCTCAGGAGGCTGCGGGCAGCGGCCCTCTTGCAGCGTTTTCAGCGAGCGCGTCGGCTAGTCTGACCGCATGCAGCACGCCATCGGCGAGCACGCGCTCCTCGCTGATTCGAGGACTGCGGCACTCGTCGATCCCGACGGCAACGTGGCGTGGCTCTGCTGGCCGTGGATCGATTCGACCCCGCTGTTCTTCTCGATACTCGACGAGGGTCGGGGCGGCACCTTCTCGCTGCGTCCTGCACGACCGGATGCACGTGTTACGTCGCGCAGGTACCACGCTCGATCGCTGGTGCTCGAAACCGTCT
This sequence comes from Candidatus Dormiibacterota bacterium, assembly GCA_003162415.1. Taxonomy (GTDB): domain Bacteria; phylum Chloroflexota; class Dormibacteria; order Aeolococcales; family Aeolococcaceae; genus Palsa-851. The sequence continues at coordinate 606,795 of PMOL01000004.1, read as the reverse complement.
GGGAGGTTGGCAGCGCACGACTGATCGTGGACGACGCGCTCGACCTCGGCGATGGGCCACGCCTGGTTCGCAGCATGCGGGCGGAGGGCGAAGCCGTCGCAGTGATGGTCGGGATCATCGCGCCATCGTGGCCCGGGACTGTCGGCGTTGTGCAGGCGCACGGGCAATCCGTCGAGCTGGAAGGCGTTGCGCGCGTTGCGATACATGCTCCAGCGGCATGGACGCCGACGGCGAACGGCGCCACCTGCGATTTCATCGTCGAGCGGGAGATGCCGGTCACGGTCACTCTCGGCGATACAGGCGCGCCGGCACATGCGTTTATCGAGTCGACGCTTGCTGAGTGGCGGCGGACGATCCCAAGAATCACCGCGTCGAACCGGCTGCCGGACATCGATGACCTCCTCGCAACCACCGCAGCGGTGCTGGTGGGGCTGCGCCGTCGCGATGGAGGCATCGTCGCGGCTCCGACCACATCGCTCCCGCAGTGGCTGCGATCCGCGCGCACGTGGGACTACCGGTATTGCTGGCTCCGCGATTCCTCACTGGCAGCGCTCGCCATGCTGCGGCTCGGACTCATCGAGACAGCGCGATCGCTCGCAGCGTTCATCGGCAACGTGGTCACCGAGCACGGCCCATTGCCGCTGGTTCGTGTCGATGGAACCCTTCCGCCCGCTGAGACCGAGATATCGGAGCTGGCCGGCTACGGGGGCGCCCGCCCGGTCCGCATCGGCAATGCCGCGGCAGGACAGGCGCAGCTCGACGTGCCCGGCGAGGTGATCGAGCTTGCAACATCGCTGGCCGAGGTATCCGCGTTGCCAGAGGAACTCGGCGCCGCAGTACCGATCCTCGCCGGCTGGCTGGTGCAGCACTGGCGCCAGCCCGACCACGGGATCTGGGAGATCCGCGGAGCCCCTGCCAGCTACACCCATTCGCTGGTGACGGCGGCAAGCGGCCTGGAGGGTGCCGCAGCGCTCGCTGACCAGCGGGTAGTCAGGGGTGATGCGGCCGCCTGGCGACGGACCGCGGCGGCGATCGCCGGCGACATCGGCATGACCGGTGGACCACTCGAGATCCGGCTCGATGGCTGGGGTGCCGACGCCTCCCTCGCGCAGGCCGCACTGCTCGGGGGCCTCGACCTCGTAGCCGCGCGGACGGGTCCCACCCTCGACCTGATCGTGGAACGCCTCGACCGTGGCGGGCTCATCGATCGCCACGAGAGCCGGGCGGACACTTCGACAGACCCCTGCGCGCCCTTCGTCTTTCCGACCTTCTGGCTTGCTGGTGCACTCGTGGCCGCCGGGCGCGACGGCTCGCGATGGCTCGCCGCCGCGCTCGCCACGCGCGGACGTCTCGGGCTGTTCGGCGAAGTCGCCGATCCCATCGATCGCTCTCCGCTGGGTAACTACCCGCAGGTCCAGAGCCACGCGGCCTTCGTGCTCGCCGTGGTTCCGGCAGACGTCAACTTCTAGGCGTCACACGACGAAGCGACGGGCGGGATTCCAGGATCGTGCACCCCGACGGCCACCCCGCCCGGCACCACGGCGACGCACTCGATATCGGCTCGGAGCGCGCGGAGCCTCGGATCGATGGCGAAGACACGTTCGAGGGACAGTGCCGAGTCGATCTGCGACGCCAGGCCGGTGCTGGCGAAGCCAGGGAGACCGAGCATCCCGATATCCACCTCGGGAAGCTGCGCCGCGATCACCGGCCCACCCGTCCCGGCCTTGAGCGAGAGGCTGATGTGCGCAACAGCGACCGGGGTGAACGGTCCGGCGGATATATTCGCCGAGACCACAACGAGACCGCCGCGGCTGCGCACCTGGAGGTCGCGGAATGCGTTGGGGTGCGGATTGTTAGTGGTGGCGAGCACGGTGAGGTCCTGCTCGCTCATCACCACCACGCCGTGCGAGCCCTGGATGAGCTGGGCCGCCATCTCGCTGCCGAGAGCAATCGCGATCGCCGTCTCGGTCGACCCGTGGGACGGCCCGACCGGCGGCGCACCGAGTACTGGCGCCGCAAGGGCGCGATCGGCAAGGTAAACGGATCCGCCGACGGCGATCAGGACCACGAGCAGCCCGAGGCAGCACCCGCGCACGATCCCCCGCTGGCCAGAGAGGCTCACGCCCCTATGTTCGCCCCCCAGGCTCGCCAGCGCGTGCCGGTGGCACCGGATGGAGGATCAGCCGGGTCCGGGCGTGGCGGCGCACCTCCTGGGGACTCCAGTAGAGAGGGAACTGACGGTTGGTCCGCCAGCGCCGGGACAGATCGCGGTAGTGACGGGATCCCGGCTGGCCGGACTGCCCGGGGAGATGGATACCACCGCTCGCATCCCATTTGCCGACGTCGATGACCTGGCGCCAGGAGGGGGCCGACAGCCGGGTCGCGAACGGCTCGCTGGGAACCGGTGATGTCGCCAGGACCGTGTCGGTGTTGCCGCCAACCCTGATCGACGGGGCGTTGAAGAACCTTGCGAGTCCGCGACGGCGCCCGAAGGCGTGGATGAGCTCGAGCCGGTGGACGCGGCCCCACATCCAGCGTCGCGAGTTGCGACCAAGACGGCCTCGGAGATCGGTCATCGCGTCGTCAAGGGATCTCGAGATCACCTCCGCCCAGGTCGTCAGGCCTTCGAACAGGCCGTCATCGCCGAGTTCCCAGCGCTCGATGAGCGACGGTGTGAGCCGGCCGACCAGGTTCCCCGGGTACTGGAACACCGGATGGGACAGGTCGACGCCCGCAAGGATCCGCCAGGCATTGCCACAGATCGGGCTCAGCGAATGCTCCGCGAGGCGCGCCATGAACGCCTCGTACATGGTGGGTTCCGCGCGTCGCGGGTCCATGACCGCGTCCCATTGCGCCAGGCGTTGGCGCGCCGATTCGGCTGCCGGGTTGGTGCAGCGCATCGTTCCCAGCAGGCGGACGACCTGGCGTGCGGGAGGGCAGACCAGGTCCATCTGGGCACGCGCCATGTAGGGAAGGTCGACCACCCGCTCGCTGAGCAGCTCGCCGATCCGCAACGCGCGGTAGCCCGACATGTAGTCCGCGCCGATGTAGAAGGGGAAGTTGTCGCCGGCGATGCGATTGTTCGCGGTGATGATCTGGTGCTCGGGAGGGTCAAAGATCTGCGGGACCTCGTCGATGGTCAGGTACCGGCTCCACACCGCATTTCCGGTCCAACCTTGCACCGGCAGACCGCTCGGCTTGACTCTGCGCACCGGGATCCGCCCCGAGAGCAGGTAGCCGATGTGTCCGTCGACGTCCGCGTAGACGACGTTCTGGGACGGGGCGTCGAAGGTCGTGAAGGCTTCCTTGAAGCTCTTCCAATCGCCCGCCCGCTGCAGGCGGAGCAGCCCTTCAGCGGCGCCGCCCGGTTGCAGCGCCGTCCACTGGAGGGCGAGCCCTCGCCAGATGGCGCGCTCCGGATCCTCGATCCTCTCGACGACCGGACCGTGGCGGGTGACCACCACCTCCTCCAGCACGTCGGATGAGTTCTTGACGTGGATGATCTCGCGCAGCCGCCGGGTTGGCTCGAAGCCCCGCTCGGTCCGGAATCGATCGGCGGCCGGCGAGTCGAACTCCTCGATCACCAGGTCCTGACAGTCGGCGAAGGAGTTGGTGAATCCCCAGGCGATCCGCTTGTTGTGGCCGATGATCACGAACGGCATCCCGGGCATGGTCACGCCGGTGGATTCGAAGTCGTCGCCGGCCTGGACGTGCGCGGCGTACCAGATCGACGGCATGCCCGGGACCAGGTGCGGGTCGTTGCAGAGAATCGGCCGGCCCGATGCCGTTCGCTCTCCGGAGACGACCCAGGAGTTGCTCATGCCTCCGGCGGTCGGGATCCAGCGCGCCGCTTCGCGGAACATGGTCAGCAGTTGCGATCGGGTGTCGCCGCCCGCGGCGCGAACCGTGCTCGCGAGGACGGTCGGGTTCGCGTCGGGATAGACGATGTCGAGGCGAGCAGCATGCTCGGGACCGATCGCGCGGAGCAGCTCCAGGCGCTGCAGCTCGGTGTCCCAGTTCATGCTCAGTCCGAGCCCCAGCAACTTGAGGGCGGCAAGGCTATGCATCGGCTCCCACGGCTCGGGGGTCACACCGAGGAGCCGGTACTCGACGGGCAGCGCCCGGCCCGACTGCGCGATCCCGTTGACACCGGCCGCATATGCCTTGAGCATCCGGCGAGCCTCGGGGCCGAGGCGCAGCTCCTCCTCGCGGGCGACCCGCTGCAACCCGACCCGCCGGATGAAGCGGTCGATGTTCACGCCCTCGGTGCCGATCAACTCGCTGATCCGTCCCGTCGCCACCCGCCGCGTGACCTCCATCTGCCAGAGGCGGTCCTGTGCATGCACCACGCCCATCGCGAATGCGGCGTCCTCCATCGAGACCGCGTTGATATGGGGGACACCCCATCGATCGCGACCGACGGTGACCTCCGCCAGCAGACCGGTGAGCGAGAGCCGCCCCCGCACTCGGGGCAAGGACACGCCGAAGGTGCGATGGCGCGCGACCAGCAGAGCGGCGCAGGCGACGACCACCACGGCCGCCACGACGATGAGGGCAATGATCATTGGAGGCGGTCTGGGAACGTACTACACTCGCGAGCCCATGGCCTTGCGAACTCCGCTTCACGACCGGCACATCGCAGCAGGGGCGCGCATGGTTGAGTTCGGCGGCTTCGATATGCCGCTGCAGTACTCGACCATACGCGAGGAGCACATCGCCGTCAGGACTCGCTGCGGTCTCTTCGACCTCTCACACATGGGCGAGGTGCGGTTCAGCGGCGACCGCGCGCTCGACGTGGTGCAAAGCCTGGTGACCAACGATGTCGCCCGCCTCGAGGTCGGCGGAGCTCTGTACGGCTTGATGTGCAATGAGGCGGGCGGAATCGTCGACGACGTCGTCGTCTACCGAGAAGCCGGCGCCTATATGGTGGTGATCAACGCCGCCTGCCGCCCGAAGGATGTCGCCTGGATGGGCGAACACAGCGCGGAGTGCACCTTCGAGGACATCGGCGACTCGGTGGCGCTGCTCGCGGTGCAGGGCCCCCGGGCCGTCGAGCTGGTCAGCTCGATGTGTCCCGACGACGTTGCCGCGCTTCGTCCCTTCCACTGCAGGGACAGCCAGGTGGCCGGCGTGCAGGCCTCCGTGTCGCGCACCGGATATACCGGCGAGGACGGCTTCGAGCTCTATGTCGATGCCGCCGATGCCCCGGGCCTCTGGGATTCACTCCTCGAGGCCGGAGCTGCGGAGGGCCTGATCCCGTGCGGGCTGGGCGCGCGTGACACGCTCCGCCTCGAGGCGGGGCTCCGGCTCTATGGCCAGGACATGGACGACACCACTGACCCGTACAGCTGCGCGCTCGGCTGGACTGTGAAGCTCCAGAAGGGAGATTTCATCGGGAAATCGGTATTGGTCCAGCTCGATCCCGCCCATCCGCCGCGCCGTTTCGCCGGCATCGAGTTGCAGGGACGGGCCATCGCCCGTCATGGTCAGCAGGTACTCGCCGACGGTGAGGCCGCGGGCGTCGTCACCAGCGGCACGTACAGCTTCACGCTCGACCATTCGATCGCGACCGCATCATTGTTTGGCGACGTCCCGCCGGACGCCGAACTCTCCGTTGACATCAGGGGCACCACCGCCGCGGCAACGGTGGTGCCGCTGCCCTTCTATCGCCGCCCCAAGGGAGCCTGAACGTGGCCGACCTCTCCAACTACCGGTTCACCGCCAGCCACGAGTGGGTCCGCGTCGAGGGCTCCAAAGCCACCCTGGGCATCACCGATCACGCCCAGGCGCAACTCGGCGACGTGATCTTTCTCGAGCTTCCCGCCGTGGGCACCGAGGTGAAGGCCGGCGCAAAGTTCGGCGCCATCGAGTCGGTCAAGGCGGCGTCCGACCTCTACGCGCCGGTGAGCGGCACCGTGTCCGAGGTGAATGCCGTCCTCACGGACCGACCGGAGCTGGTCAACTCCGACCCCTACGGCGAAGGCTGGATGCTGCGCCTCGACAGCGCGAGCGACGACGGCGGGAACCTCCTCGACGAGGCCGGCTACACGAAGCTGGTCGGCGCCTGACCTAGACTTCTGGGCGGGGTCAGCTAGCTCAGCTGGTTAGAGCGCGCGGTTCACATCCGCGAGGTCGAGGGTTCGAGTCCCCCGCTGACCACCACTCGTGTGAAGTAGTGGCCCTGGTCGAGATCGTCGATCAGCCCGGGCTGGGTCGGCTCCCACCCCAGCAGTTCGCGAGTGAGCGCGCTGGACGCAGGGCTGTCGATCCCGACGAACCCGCCCAATGGTGCAAAGTGCTCGCTTGCCTTGTCGGGAGCTATCGAGACCACCGGCAGATCCAGGTGGCGGCCGATAACGCCGGCGATGTCGTGGAGCGGGACACCCTCGTCCGCGATCGCGTGGAGCGTTGATCCAGCCGGAGCGCTCTCGACCGCGAGCCGGAACAGGTGCGCTGAATCGAGCCGGTGCACGGCGGGCCAGCGGTTGGTCCCGTCCGCGACGTAGCCCGAGACGCCCTTGTCGCGGGCGATGCGAACCAGCGTCGCCATGAAGCCGTTATCCCCGTCGCCATGATTCGTCGGAGGGAGCCGGAGAACTGAAGAGCGGACGCCGCGGGAAGCGAGGGAGACCACCAGCTCGGCAGTGGCCCGCCGGGTCTCCGGACCGCCCCCCAGCGCCGCAAATTCCGGGCTGAGCACGTGCCCGTCCTGCTCGGTCGCAATGCGGCCCGGTGCGAGCCCGAGGGTTCCCGACGCGATGACCAGTGGTCGATCAGAGCCGGCGAGCGCTTCGCCGAATGTCTCGACGGCTCGGCGATCGGCATCGGCAGCAGCCTGGAAACCTCCGGAGAAGGCCACGTCGTGCTTGAAGGCGAGGTGAATCACACCGTCTGACGCGGCAGCCCCGTCCGCCAGGCCGGCGAGGTCGTCGAGGCTGCCTCGATGCACCTCCGCCCCGGCTGCCGTGAGCGCAGCGGCCGATTCGCCCGAGCGTGCGAGGCCGATGACCTGATGACCTGCGGTGAGGAGTTCGGCAACGACGGCGGAGCCGATCCAGCCGGATGCGCCGGTGACGAAGACACGCATGAGACGACCTCCATTCGGCGACCACTCCTCAGGCACGAGGGTGGGGTTGATGTCAGTTACTGTCATCACTGTACCAGGAATGTCAGCGACTGTCATCAGGGGCCACTAGAATCGCAGAATGGGACGTTGGGAGCCGGACAGCCGCGGCAGGCTCGAGCGGGCGGCGCTCGCTCTCTACGGCGAGCGTGGTTTCGAGAACACCACCGTCGCGGAGATCGCTGCACGCGCAGGTCTGACCGAGCGGACCTTCTTCCGGTATTTCGCCGACAAACGTGAGGTCCTGTTCTGGGGGGCGGCAGCGTTGCGCGAACTCCTCGTCGGCGCGGTGGCGAGCGCACCCGAGACCGCCGCGCCCATGGATGTGGTCGTGGCCGCTTTCGAGACCGCTGCCGCCGTGCTCCAGGAGCGCCGTGAAGGCGCCCTGCTGCGTCAGGTCGTGATCTCGGCGAATGCCGAGTTGCGCGAGCGCGAGTTGATCAAGCTCGCGCTCCTCGGCGCGGCGCTCGCCGACGCGTTGCGTCGGCGTGGCGTCGCAGACCCGGCTGCGTCGCTGACCGCCGACACGGGAATCGCGATCTTCAGAGCCGCATTTGAAGCCTGGGTCCACGAGACCGAACGACGAGAGTTCCCGCAGCTCATACGGGATTCGTTCAACGAGCTGAAAGCCGTCACCTCGGGCGCTGCGAGTTAGCTCCTCGGGCAGCGCTTCAAGAAAAGGCGGTGATCACCACACGAACGGGATCAGCCGCTTCGTTCGCCTGCTGTAGGCGTCATATCCGGGAAGTTCACGACGCAGCAATGCTTCCTCGGCCGCGACGCGGCGGTGATACGCAAGCGCAAGCAGCCCGCCGACCCCCTCGACCACAGGAAGGCTGCGCGACGTTAGTGCAAATCCTGTCCAGATCAGGAGCGAGCCCGCATACCCGGGGTGGCGCACGAATTGATACGGCCCACTTTCGACGGTGCGTTGCGCGAGCTCGACTCGCAGCGTGCGCGAATACGAGCGGCCGAGCGTGCGCATCGACCATGCGCGCAGTGCGAGCCCGGCGGCTTCGAGGCCGAGGCCCATCGGACCCGCAGCGCGAGGGAGTCGCGGCTTCCACACGACCCGCGCCAGTGGCGCTGCCACCGCCGCAATCGCGTACGCGGCGACGATCATGCGCGTGGTCCCACGGTCGTCGTGCGAGGCGGTGAGGCTCGATGCCGCACCGCGTTGCCGGGTTGTCGCCTCGAGGACGAAGAACCCGGCGACCCCCACGTATCCGGCCACGAACCATCCGACCCCGCCGCCGCGGGTGCGTTGCTCCGGCACTGCGCTCACGACGAGAGCGTGACACTCGGCTGGTACGCTCCGCCATATGAGTGACGACCGTCCCGTCCTGCTCTTCGGTGAGACGTATCACCACCCGAACATCCTGTATCGCACCGGATTCCTCGTGCCCGACCCGGTGGTCGTCGTCGACCGGGGCGGCGTCGACACGGTGCTCTGGGTGAGCGCGCTCGAGGAGGGGCGTGCCCGCAAGCAAGCTTCCGTCGGCGAGGTTCGCAGCACCATGGAGCTCGAGATCCCGGCGCCGCGCCCCGGCGGCAACGAGTACGACGGCTGGGCGGCCCTCGTGACCGCTGTCTGCCGCGAACACGGCCTCAACGCCGTCGACGTCGATGCCGAATTTCCCACCGTGCTCGCCGACCACCTGCGCCAGCACGACGTCGACGTGCGTCCTCGAACCGACATCTACCAGCAGCGGCGCCGGATCAAGACGGCTCAGGAGATCGAGTGGATTACCGCGACCGAGAACGCGGGCATGGCGGCGCTGCAGAAGGCGATCGACGTCATCGCAGCCGCCGAGATCCGCGACGGGTTGCTGGTCCGGGATGGTCGAAACCTCTCGAGCGCGGACCTCATCTTCGCCGTCGAGAGTCACCTGCTCGAGAACGGCAACAGCACCGTTGACTCGATCTGCTGCGGCGGACCCGAGTCGTCCGACCCGCACCGGACGGAGAGCGAGGTCATTCGTGCGGGCCTGCCGATCGTGCTCGACATCTACCCGGTCGACAAGCGCACCAGGTACTGGGGCGACATGACCCGGACGGTCGTCCGTGGCACGCCGCCGCCGGAGGTGATGCGCATGTGGGACGCCGTGCTCGAGGCACAGCAGGCCGGTCTCGACGCCGTGCGCCCCGGCGTCAACGGACGCGACGTTCACTTCGCATGCTGCGAGGTCTTCAAGCAGCACGGCTACGGCTCGCTCCCCAAGCCCTACCGCGACATCCAGAGCGACGCCCGGTTCATCCACGGGACCGGGCACGGGCTGGGCCTCGAGATCCATGAGTATCCCCGGATCAGCGAGGCTGACGTGGTCCTCGAGGTTGGCGACGTGATCACCGTCGAACCGGGGCTGTACGACCCCCGCTTCGGGGGCATCCGCATCGAGGATCTCGTGGTCGTGACCGAGACCGGGTGCCGGAACCTGACCACGCTGCCCAAGACGTTCCGGCTGGACTGAGAACGGCTCCTGCTACACTGCGCACGCTTCTCGCTGAGGAGCGTTTCCACATAACGCTTTCCTGCGCCCGGATCGCGACTGCCTGACCACCTCGGCAGCCGCAGCACCCCGGGCGCCGCAAGCCCAGAGGAAAGGAGGTGCCACGCATGGTGCGTGACTACGAGCTGATGTACATCGTCCGGCCGGAGCTGGAGGATGATGCGGTCCGCGTCGCCGTGAAGTCGGTGCGCGCCCTGATCGAATCCCAGGGCGGTGAGGTCGTCAAGACGACGCTCTGGGGCAAGCGGCGGCTGGCCTACGAGGTCAAGCGCCTTCGCGAGGGCCATTACGTCCTGGTGGTGTTCCACCTCGACGGCGGCAAGGTCGCCGAGATCGAGCGCGCGCTCAGGATCCACGACACCGTCTTCCGCCATCTGATCGTCGTCCACGAGGGTCCGATGCCCGAGCCCGAGGCCGAGATCGAGGAGGTCCAGGGGCCCATCGAGCCCGAGGCTGAAATCGATGGCGCAGACGCGGATACTGTCGCTGCAGGGTCCGTGGACGGGGACGAAGATCTGGAAGCAGACGACGTTCCCTCAGCAATCGATGACGACGAAGGAGATTTGTGATGGCGGGATCCCTCAATCGCGTGATGCTCATCGGCAGGCTGACCCGCGACCCCGAGCTCCGCTACACGCCGAGCGGCACTGCCGTCTGCAACCTCGCGCTCGCGACCAATCGCTACGGGAGCGACCCGGCGACCGGTGAGCGCAAGGAATTCACGGACTATCACGACGTGGTCGTCTGGAACCAGGGCACGCGCAAGCTCGCCGAGACGACGGCGCAGTACCTGCAGAAGGGACGCCTCATCTACGTCGAGGGACGCCTGCAGACACGCTCCTGGGACGACGCCCAGAGTGGCCAGAAGCGCTACAAGACCGAGGTGAACGCCAACGACGTCCAGTTCCTGGACAGCACCAGCCGTCAGGAAGGCGCGCCGTCCGGCGACGGCGGCAACGCGGCTCCGGTTCCCGTGTCGGTTCCGGCGGGCGGTGATGTCGATCCCGATGACATTCCGTTCTAGGTTGGAGAGCCATGCCTGATTTCGATCGCCGCCGCCGCAAGGTCTGCAGCTTCTGCCTCGAGCACATCGACTTCATCGACTACAAAGAGGTGACGCGTCTGCGCCGCTATCTCTCGGAGCGGGGCAAGATCCTGCCTCGGCGCATGACCGGGACGTGTGCCCGGCATCAGCGCTCGCTTACGGTTGCGCTCAAGCGGGCCCGGCACATCGCCCTGTTGCCATTCGCGGAGATCCGCTAAGAGCTCGAGGCGACGCAGGGGGTCGGCTGGAGAACCCCCTCGTCGCGCAAGGTGGCGCACGTGCCCGGTGCCGGGCCGCCGTCTTCGAAGACTTCGACCTCCCATCCCACACCTGAGGGAGCCACGACGGACAGTGAGACCGGGTGCCCTGGGACTTGGTCAGGCGGCGTGAAGGAGAACTGGGCGTACTGTGCGCAGGAGATCGTCGCTGCCTGCGATAGGCTGGACGAGATCGTCAATGATCCGGCTCCGGAGCAGTCGAGCGCGATGGAGTAGGTCTTGGCGGCGGTGAACACTGGCACGCTGTCCGAACCCCTGCCATACGCAATGGGCGTCAATGCCCGGCCGCCCGGGGGCGCAAGGATCGGCGGCGGTCCATCGGTGATCAGGATCTCCCAACTGACCGCGGGGCCGGCGGTGACATACATCGTCACTGAGCCGCCGCTCGGGCCACCTTGGTCCGTCTCAAACCACTCGCCGTGTCCGCCCGTCGGCGAGGAGCATGCGGCGACCTCCGAGCCGAAACGTTGGTTTTGCCCTACCTGCACCGTGTCCGCAGTCGTGCCGGACTTGCAGGCGACCTGAACATAGAAGCTCTCGCCAGGTGCGAGCGTAAACGCGGGGAGGGTCACTGAGCCTTTGCCGTGGGTCACCGGCACGAGTACACGCGAGTCCGCATGGACCGTGAACCTGGGCAACGGCGGCCCGCTTCCAGCCGGTCGCGGTGCCGGGTTGTCTCGACTGCTCAGTTCGATGGCAAACACGGCAACGCCAGCCGCAACGACGGCTGCAGCGGCCAGCCCGGCGAACAGGTTGAACATCGGGCGCCGCCCGCGATCTGGCGCCGCGAGGTCGATGTCCGTCAGCCCCGATGGCGGGGTGGACGCTTCGATGTGCTCGAAGAAAGCTCGCAGCTTCGTGTCGAGGCCGGGATCCATGTCAACCATCGCCGAGCTCCTTTCGCAATGTGACGAGACCTCGGGCGAGGTGGGCTCGCACGGTTCCGGGCCGGCAGCCCATGAAGACGGCGCATTCTTCGACGGAGTAGCCGTGCCGGTAGTTGAGCGTGATCGCGGCCCGCTGCCTGAGCGAGAGCCGCCGGTATGCGCGATCTACGTCGAGGCGGTCCGCAGCAGAGCCCGGGTCGCGGGGTGAAGCCGCCTCCCCGATGAGTCCCAGTGGCGGCCACCCTCGTGAACGCAGGTGCCGGCGCCGGCTGATGCAGTGATTGACGCAGACGCGGGTGAGCCACGCGGCCGGATGCTCCATCCGTACGACCGACTCCCAGGACCGCCAGGTCTTGAGCAGCGTCTCCTGAACCGCATCCTCAGCCTCGCCCTCGTCTCGAAGGATCGAGAGCGCGAGCGAGTAGAGCCGCCTGGCGTCCCCTACGGCAACGGCCTCGAAGGTCCGTTCGGGCAACGTCTCGCCCGCCGGTACCGCGCTCGCCGCTGCAATCACACCCATCCCAACGCCTGTCATTGCGGTTTTGCTGACACGCCACACCTATACTGGGCCGCAGGCGCATGCGCCATCACCGGGCTCGTCCTCTCCACGTCCTTGCCCTTGCCCCGGTCGCCGCGATCGTCGCGGGTGTCCTCGGCCCGACGCCCCATGCCCTCGCTGCGGCGTCGAAGGCGCCGGCGGCGATTGTCATCACTGTCGACCCGGGCGCCGGCGGCCAGCCAACCACGGCACATCCGGGCACCCCCTTCGATCCCGGGGCCATCGGAACCAACGGTCTCCTGGAGAAGGACGTTGATCTCGACGTGGGCAGGCGGCTTGCGTCATTGCTGCGCTCGGACCTGGTCGACGTGGTCATGACCCGCAACACCGACGTCTACCTGTCAGCGTCAACTCGCCAAAAGATCTCGACCACGCATCGCGCGGCACTCGTGGTGAGCATCCATGCGGCCACGTCGGCCAATCCGGCGACGGATGCGTCGCTGGTGCTCTATCCGAACCACGGGAGCGCCGCTTTCGCTCAGACGCTGAGTGATGCGCTCACCGCTCAGATCAGCATTGACGGTGTGCCCGGTGCCGGTGTGGTGTTCGGCGATGCAGCCTGGGTTCGTAGCCCCGCGCCGGTCGCGACCGTCGATATGGGATATCTCAGCAACCGGAACGACGCCGCACTGATGGCCACCGCGACGTTCCGTCAGGAGGTGGCCATCGGCGTGCGCGACGGCGTCGAGGCGTACCTGCCGGCGATCATCGCGAGGCGCGATGCCATTCGCGCGTGGCGCAGCCACTCGGGTTCGCTGGCCGAGGGATCGCTCGCCCCCGCGTCGGCAGCACTGCCGGGGACCAACGGGTTCCAGCTCGGCCCCGTGATCGCATGGCTTGCCGCCATCGGCGGCGTCGGACTCGTGCTGCTCTTCCGCGATGCGGTTGCGCGCGTGCTCGTGGTGATCATCGCACTCGTGATGCGGCTCGCCGGCGGAGTCATGTGGGTGCGACGAGCGGCGATTCGCCGGCGACGGCGACGCCGTCGCGTGAGAACGGACGTACGACCTGAGCAGCCATATCAGCGAAGCGGTTCGGTGTACGACGATATCCCCCTGTGAGCACGGAGAACTCGCGCCTGTCGAACACCGAGACCGTCCGCGCGTCGTTGGACGCATACCACGGGCAGGACATCGAGACCGCCTCGCGCCTGCTTGCCGACGACTTCACCTTCACCAGCCCGCAGGACGACCACATCGACAAGGCGACCTATCTCGAACGCTGCTTCCCCACAGCGAATCGTTTCGCCACGTCGGAAGTCCTTGCGCTCGTCCCGTCAGGCGACGACGACGTCTTTCTGCTCTACGAGTATCAGTTGACGACGGGCGAGCGCTACCGCAACACCGAGTACATCACCGTTCGCGACGGCCGGCTGGTCGAGACGCAGGTGTTCTTCGGCGGTCGCGTCTAGACGACGGCCGCTGCTCCAGGACGGCGAGCGCGTATCTCGGTCGGGCTCGTCGCGGCCTGTCCCATCGGTCAACCGTATTCAGCGACGTCCCCGCCGCAATGGCGCTAGCACCACGTCACCGAAGGGGCTGACACCACGCGTGGGGCGCTCTCGGGCGGTGTCGAACCCGGCCTTCAGTAGACTTCGGCGCATGGGTGAACCACAACTCCGCGTTCCCGGTCCGACCCCGCTCCCCGCTCGCGTGGTCCGCTCCGCGAGCCGTCCCATGATCAACCACCGCGGCCCGGAGTTCGCCGCGGTGATGGATGACGTCATCAGTGGCCTGCGCTGGGCGCTGCGCACCGACAACGACATCCTCCTGTACCCGTGCAGTGGCACCGGCGGGCTCGAGGCCGCCGCCGTGAACCTCCTCAGTCCCGGCGAGCAGGCGCTCTTCTGCGTCATGGGCTCGTTCGGCGAGCGCTGGGCGAAGATCGGTGACACCTACGGCGCCGACGTGGTGCGCCTCACCGTGCCCCTCGGTGAGCCGATCGATCCCGAGGACGTCGAGCGCACACTCGCCGAGCACCCCGAGATCACCACCGTGTTCGTGACCCACAACGAGACCTCGACAGGGGTGATCAACGACCTCGCGGCGATCTCCGGTGTCGTCAAGAGCCGCGGCAAGATGCTCGCGGTCGACAGCGTGAGCGGTGCCGGTTGCCTCCCACTCGAGACTGACGCTCTTGGCATCGATGTCCTGGTCACCGGCTCGCAGAAAGGCTGGATGGCCCCTCCCGGCATCGCCATGGTCGCGGTCGGCGCGGCGGCATTCGAGCGCGCAGCGACGGCCAGGTGCCCGCGCTTCTACCTCGATTTCGGACGCGAGCAGAAGGCGCAGGAGAAGAAGCAGACAGCCACGACGCCGGCGATCTCGGTGATGTTCGCGCTCCAGGAAGGCCTGGCCATGCTGCACGAAGAGGGCATCGACAATGTCTGGGCCCGCCACGCCCGCGTCGGCAGGATGATCCGTGCCGGGGTCGAGGCGATGGGCATGAAGCTGCTTGCCGCCCAGGGCCATCGCAGCGACACGGTCACCGCGGTGCACAGCCCCGCGGACACACCCGAGGCGCTGAAGAATCTGCTCACGACGTTGCGGACCGAGCACAGCCTCGTGCTGGCCGGTGGTCAGGAGTCGCTGCAGGGAAAGATCTTCCGGATCGGCCACCTCGGCTTCATCGACGATGCCGACGCGTACACGATCCTCGCGCTGCTCGAGGCGGGACTGATCGATACCGGGCTGCGGACGCGTGGCGGGCTTGCCGTCGCGGCTGCGCAGACCGAGGCACGCGGAACGCTCGCGCCGGCGGAACCCGTCTCAGTCGGGTGAGCATCACGGCGGCGCCGCCCACCGCGACCGGCACGGTGACGCGGATCCTCGTGGCCGACCCGATCGCCGAGGACGGCGTCGCACGCCTGCGCGCGGCGGGCGAGGTTGACGTGATCACGGGGCTCGAGCCGAGCGCGCTGCGCGAACGTATCGCCGATTACGACGCGCTCGTGGTTCGCAGTGAGACCAAGGTCACCGCCGAGGTGTTCGCCGCAGCCCCCAGGCTCCGCGTGGTCGGACGCGCCGGTGTCGGCGTCGACAACATCGATATCGAGGCGGCGACCCGGCACGGGGTCCTGGTCCTCAATGCGCCAACCGGCAACACGATCGCCGCCACCGAGCACGTGATCGCCATGATGCTGGCGCTGGCCCGCAACCTGCCAGCAGCCGACCGCTCGCTGCATGCAGGTCTCTGGGAGCGCTCGAGGTTCATGGGAATCGAGCTCCGCGAGAAGACGCTCGGGGTGCTCGGGCTCGGCAAGATCGGCTCCGAAGTCGCTCGCATCGCCCGCGAGGGCCTGCGCATGCGCGTGCTCGCGCACGACCCGCTGGTCACCGCCGAACGCGCGCTCCAGCTCGGCGTGGAGCTCTGTGACTTCGAGACATTGCTGACCGAAACAGACTTCCTGACCGTCCATGTCCCGCTTACCGATGCGACTCGTGGGGTGATCGGCGTGGCCGAGCTCAAGCGGATGCGCAAGGGCGCACGGCTGATCAACGTCGCACGTGGCGGGATCATCGACGAGCAGGCGCTCGCCGATGCGATCCGCGACGGTCACATCGCCGGCGCGGCTGTCGACGTCTTCACCAGGGAGCCGCCCGACCCTGCGAACCCCCTGCTCCACGTCGACAAGGTGGTGGTGACGCCGCACCTCGGCGCGAGCACTCGCGAGGCACAGGTGAACGTCGCCTTCGACGTCGCCGATCAGATCGTCGAGTACCTGGCCGGCGGCACACCGCGCTACGCGGTCAACGCGCCCACCGTGCTGCCCGAGGAGCTGGCTCGCTTGCAGCCATATCTCGTCCTCGCAGAGAGGATCGGATCGCTCGCGGCCCAGCTGGACGGACGCAAGTTGCGCCACATCGTCTGCAGCTACTCGGGCGAGCTAGCCGGCATCGACACATCGATCATCACCGCGCACGTTTTGCGTGGCCTCTTCGCGCATTTCACCGAGACGCGCGTCAACCCGGTCAATGCGAAGGTCGTGGCCACGTCGATGGGCGTGGACGTCGATGAGCGCCACACCACCCGCAGCGTCGACCCGGAGGGCTCCTTGCTCGTGGAGGTCGTCGGCGAGCAGACGCTCAGCATCGCCGGCACGCAGTTCGACGACGGCCCCCGGATCACGCGCATCAATGACTTTCGCGTCGACATGCAGCCCGCGGGCACATTCCTGGTGGTGACCCATCAGGATCGACCCGGGGTGATCGCGGCCATCTCGACGCTGCTGGCGCGCAACGACATCAACATCGCGGGCATCGAACTGGGGCGGGACCGGCCACGCGGCCACGCGGTCATGCTGATGGAGATCGACGATCCCGTCGGCCCCGAGCTCCTCGATCAAGTGCGCGAGACCGCCATGCTCGATCAGCTCCGCCAGGTCCGGCTCTGAAGGCCTGACGCTCCGTCCCGCGGACGGCAGCATACGCATGGCCACCGTAGAGCCCTTCCTGGGCACTCGCTACAACCCTGAGCACGTGAAGCTCGGCGGCGTGCTCGCGCCGCCATACGACGTGATCACCGATGCGCAGCGAGAGGAGCTGTACGGTCGCGACCTGCGCAACGTCGTTCGCATCGACTACGGAATCTCATACCCCGAGGATGTCGAAGGAGTCGACGACCGCTACACGCGCGCGTCATCGTTTCTGGCGTCCTGGCGCGACCTCGGCGTCCTGGTGCGAGATCAGCCTCCAAGCTACTACGTCGTCGATCATCACTTTCAGCACCCTGATGGAACGCAGCGGCGCCGGCGGGGCCTGCTCGCAACGGTGGCCGCGACCCCATGGGAGTCGTCCGATCTCCGTCCGCACGAGCGCACCATGCGGGGTCCCAAGGCAGACCGGCTCGCGCTGATGCGCGCCACCCGGGCACAGACGAGCCCGGTCTTCGCTGTCTGGGCCAACGCCGGCGGTATCGCCGAAGCCCTGGAGGGTCTTGCGACCGGCGACGCGTTGCTCGGAGGACGTATCGACGGAGAGATCGCCTCGGAGAAGTTGCTGCTCTGGCGGGTTGCCGGCCCACAGGAGGTCGCGGCGATCGCCGGCGCCCTTCGCGGCGCAGGGCTCTACGTCGCCGACGGCCATCACCGCTACGAGACGGCTGCGGCCTATGCGGCCCAGAGGAGAGCGGCTGAGCCTGATGCACCCCCGGACGCCCCGTTCGAGCACGCACTCGTCTACCTCGCGGCGGCGGACGATCCCGGGATCACGATCCTGCCGACCCATCGGCTGGTACGACCCGGACCCGGCATCGCGTTCAGCCTCGATGATCTCTGGGCACGCCTCGACGATGTCTACGAGACGGTACCGGCGGCGGATGGCCGGGCCGCGCTCGCCGAGGCGTCATCGATGCGGGACAGCCACCACGCGTTTGCCGTGGTCGCCCACGACGGTGCCGCGGTGCTCCGGCGGCCACGGCGCGCCGGTGGGTCGCCGCGTGACCGGCTCGACGTGGCGGTACTCGAAGCCGAGGTGCTCGAACCGGCCGGCGTGACCCGCGAGATGATCAGCGGCGGTGCGCTGGCCTACACGCGTGACCCGGACGGACTGGACGCGGCGGTGCGAAGCGGGGAAGCGATCCTCGCCTTCGGGGTGTCGCCGGTGAGCCCCGGGGACGTGATCGCGGTGGCCGATGCTGGCGAGATGATGCCCCAGAAGTCGACGTACTTCTATCCGAAGGTACCGACGGGGCTGGTCCTTTTCGAGGTGTGATCGTGCGGCTGTGACCGCGGCGTGTTTGAGCCGAGGCCGCCAACGGGTAGAGTTGAAGCGTTCAACCGCGAACAGGGAACCATTGATTGCCAACGTACGGATATCGCTGCCCGACATGCTCGACTGAATTCGAGGTCTGGCAATCCATGCGCGACGACCCCGGCGCTCCCTGCCCGAAGTGCGGTGCGGCCGCAGCGCGACAGTTCTTCCCGGCGGGCATCGTCTTCAAAGGCTCGGGCTTCTACAAGACCGACAGCCGCGGTGCCTCCTCCTCGTCGATCACTTCGGATGGCGGCGAGTCGAAGAGCACGTCCAACGGCACCAAGACGGACACGTCCAAGCCCGAGACCAAAACCCCCGCGTCCGACACTTCGTCAACCCCCACAAAGAAAACCGCTTCGACTGACGCCGCCAGTTGAGTACGATGGATCAGCGGCTGCCCCATAACCAGGAGACCCACATGTCCCACCCCGTCACCGTTACCGACACCACCTTCAAAGAAGAAGTGCTGGACTCGGAGCTGCCCGTCCTGGTGGACTTCTGGGCTTCGTGGTGCACCCCCTGCAAGATGATCGCCCCGATCGTCGAGGAGTTCGCAACCCAGTACGACGGTCAGGTCAAGGTCGCCAAGGTTGACGTCGATGCCAACCCGATCACGCCCGGCATGTTCGGGATCATGAGCATTCCGACCCTGATGATCTTCAAGGGCGGCAAGGCCGAGGAGCGAATCGTCGGCTACCAGCCGAAGCAGTCGCTCGAGGCCAAGCTCCAGGCCGTTCTCGCCGCCGTCTGAACCACTCAGACGCCGAGTAGCTCCAGCACCTCGCCGGCGAGGTAGAGCGACCCGCAAACCACGACGACGCCGTCGCGTCCCGCCAGCCGGCGGGCGCGGTCCAGGGCCGTCTTCACGTCAGCGGCAACCTCCGCGCGCGGATCGAAAAGTCCGGCGAGGTCAGCAGGCGGTGTTGCCCGTTCCACCGCCGGAGCCGTGACCACGATCTCGCGAGTCAGCTCACTGAGCCCGGCGGCCATGGATTCGACGTCCTTGTTGCGCATCGCGGCGAAGATCGCGACGCAACGCCGGCTGCCGATCAGCTCGCGAGCCGAAGCAACCATGGCAGCCATACCGGCCGGGTTGTGGGCACCGTCGATCAGCAGCGGTGGGTCGCCGTCGATCCAGTCCATGCGTCCCGGCCAGCGCACCGTCGCGCACCCGCGGGCCACGGAACCGGCGTCGACAGCGAAGCCGGTCGCGCGCAGCGCGTCGCAGACCGCCACCGCGGTGGCGATGTTGGCCACCTGAAACGCTCCGCGCAGCGGCGCGTGCACCGAGATCGGACGACCATCGAACAGGCTGTCGACCACGACGCCGCGCATCCCCGCTGAGGTGCCGGTGAACGGCACATCGGCTCCGACCACGGTCAGCGTGGCACCGACCTGGGCAGCTCGCGCTCGAACCTCGCTGAGCCCGGGCTCGGACGCGCCGGTCACCGCTCGGTTGCCGGGCTTGATGATCGCCGCCTTCTCGCGCGCTATCTCGGGGATCGTTTCGCCGAGCAGGTCCTGGTGGTCGAGCGCGACATTGGTGACCACTGCCACCCCGAGATCGAGGACATTGGTGCTGTCGAGCCTTCCGCCGAGACCCACCTCGCAGATGAGCACCTCGGCATCGGCCTCACGCGCGGCCAGGATTCCCGCGGCGGTCAGGACCTCGAACCCCGTCGGCTGCAGCTCCTCCGGCAGTGGTTCGGCTCCCTCCCAGACGCGGGAGATGAGCGCCGCGAACTCCATCTCGCTGATCGGCGAGCCGTTGCGGACGATCCGCTCGCAGTACGAGATGAGGTGCGGGCTGGTGAGGAGAACCGACCGGTACCCGGCGGCGCGGCAGGCCGAATCGACTGTGGCGCACACGGATCCCTTCCCGTTGGTGCCGGCGACGAGCGCTCCTCGAAGGCCGACCTGGGGGTTGCCGAGCGCTGCGAGAAGCGCGCATGTGCGTTCGAGCCCGGGCATGATGCCTCGCCACGCGACCGAGTCGAGGGCCGCCACCGCCCGTGCATACGCGGTCGGGGTCACGCCCAGTGCCACGCCTCGTTCATCGCCTCGTCGGGATCCGGCCGGCTCATCAGCATGCGCAGCGCTCCGATCCAGGCACGCCGCCGGTCTGCCGGGTCTTCGACCGCCTCGACCGCGAGGTCCCGGAAGAGGCCGCCAGTCTGGTGAGCGAGCACCGCCTGCAGCTCCTGGTACTCGAGGAGCCCGGACGCATCGACGATCGCCGCGCGGCCGCCATCGGCGTTGATGATCAGCCGGAACACGCGTCCCTGTTTGTCGTCGAACGTCGACCGTGGGGTGATCCCGAGCAGCCCGACCGCCGGCATCAGCCCGGCGATGCGGTCCAACCAGGCTCGCTGAGGGTCGGATGACGATTCGACCGCCGGGTCGACAAACAGCTCTCCCGCCAGCGACAGCACGGCGGTCTGGAACTGCGTGTAGTAGAGGAGATCAGCCCCGTTCAGGGCGATGCTGCCGACGTCGCTGCCGTCGTCGCCGGTGAAGGTGACCATGAACGGGCGCGCGTATGGCTTGCGCGCCTCCTGCTCGCTCCAGCGAATGCGCATAGAAGGCACGGCGTCAGACCTGCGGGAGCCCGCGCCGAGCCCGCGCCAGCGCGACCGTGTTGCGCAGCAGCATCGCGATGGTCATGGGGCCGACGCCACCGGGCACCGGCGTGAGCCAGCCGGCGACCGGTTCCACGGAAGCGCGGTCGACATCGCCGACCACCACGCCGTCCTGCGGCGTCGTGCCGACGTCGATGACGAACGCGCCGGGTTTGACATACGAGGCGTCGATCATGCGCGGTCGGCCGATGGCCGCAACCAGGATGTCGGCCTCGTGGCAGACGGCGGCCAGGTCGCGCGTCCTCGAGTGGCAGATGGTCACGGTGGAATCCGCGTTGGTGAGCATGAGCGCCAGAGGACGGCCGACGATCGCGCTGCGCCCGACGACCACTGCGCGGCTGCCGCGCAGAGTCACACCGCTGCGCCGGAGCAGTTCCATGCACCCGAGCGGCGTCCCCGGGGCGACAACGCCGGGATGTCCCTCCGCGAGGCGCCCGAAGTTGTACGGATGAAAGCCGTCGGCATCCTTCTCCGGAGAGATGCAGGACATCACGGCGTCGGGATCGATCTGCGCGGGCAGGGGCAGCTGGACCAGGATCGCGTCGACGCTTTCATCGCTATCGAGCGACCGGACCAGCGCGACCAGGTCCTCAGTGGTGCTCTCCGCGGGCGGCTTGTGCAGCGTGAATCGCACGCCGGCTCGCTCGGCTGCCCGGCCCTTGTTGCGCACGTAGATCGCCGAAGCGGGGTCGTCACCGCAGAGCACCACAGCGAGCGACGGCGGCGGGCTCCCGGCGGTGGTCATCTCAGTGACGTGGGTGGCAAGCTCGGCACGGAGCTCCGCGGCGACCGCCCTCCCGTCGACGATGGTTGCGCTCACCGCTGCCCTTCGGACTGGATCGAGGATCGCTCGATGATCACCGAGGAGCGCTCGATGGCGCCGGCGATCGGTGGCTGCTTGCCCACTCGGACCTTGACGCTGTCGACGCGCGGCTCCGCCAGGAGGGTTTCGGCGACCCGAGCCGCAATCGCCTCGATCAGGCTGTAATGCTCTTCCTCGACGACCGCACGGATCATGGCGAAGGCTCGCGAGTAGTCGAGCGTGTCATTGATGTCGTCGGTCCGGCCTGCGGCCGCGAGGTCCATGCGCAGCTCGACGTCGACGTAAAAGCGATTTCCGAGCGTGCGCTCGGCCTGCGTTTCACCGTGGTAGCCGTAGAACGACATACCTTCGAGAACCAGCAGATCCGGCGTACCCGACACGGCGCGATTGTACGAAGGCATGACATCCGCGACGGCGGGGCGCCTCCCGGCGGACGCGGCAAGCCGCGCCTCAGACGCCGCGAACGCCGCCCTCGGGTCGCAGCACCTGCTCGTGATGGTCAACGGGGTTGACCATCACGACCTGGAAGAGATCCTCGAAATCACAGCCGAAGAGCTGCATCAACGACTGACGGAGCTTCGGACCCGGGTTGCGTGTCCCCGCCTCGAGGGCCGGGATGTAGTTCTGGGTGACCCCTAGGCGGCGGGCAAGCTCGCGCTGGGTCAGATGATGCTTGTCACGCATCGCCCGCAACCCGACGGCCCTCACCTCGACATTCACACGGACAAATATACCCACCTGTGAGTATGTTCGTCAACGCAACGCGGCTCGCCGGTGATGTACCTGTCCGCCGGCCGCCTCGGGAGAGCCCCGGCATGGCCTGGCACTCACGTTATCCTCGCGGGATGTGCCGCGTCTGCATGAAGCGACCGGAGATCCCTGAGGAGCGTTACGGCCGCTGCGAGCAATGCGCCAAGGCAGGACGCAATGCGTTCCGCTTCCGGCTCTTTCCGGCGCGCGGCGGAGCCGGGTTCACCGTCAAGGCCGGGGAATTGTCGCCCCACGCCCTTCGGCAGAAATGGCGGGCGCCGCTGGCCGCATACAAGGGACACCTGACCACCAGGACGACCCTGGGCCTCCACGAGCTGGAGATGGTCACCGCAAAGGAGCGGGTCGAGAGCCTGCGCGTTGCACCCGACCTTGCCGGGCATGACGCGGAGGTCCTTGCGGCCCTGCACGACGCCGCGGAGCGAACCGACACCGCCTGGTGATCGCCTGAGCGTCAGGACGAGAACAGCTTCCAATCCAGCGTGGGAGCGGCAATCGGGGCGGTGCTGACCACCTTCCAGGTGATCGAGGTCTTCGCGTTCACGACGCCGGTGATCTCCGCGACGGTCGCGCCGGACGGAATCGGAGCGCGCGGCGCCACGACGCTCACATGGATCCGCATCAGGGCTCCCGCGCGGATAAAGACGAGGTCGGAAGCCACAAAGGGGGAAAGCACCACTGAAGCGCCGGGCCCCCAGCGCGTCGTGATCGATCCCGACACCTGGGGTGAGAGCCTCGAGAGATCGACGGCTGCGTAGGCGGCGACCGCGGCGCTCACCGCGTTCTGCGCCGAGAGAAAGGCCCGACCGAGCTCAGGGTGTGCCCCGTCACCTGAGCTGTCCGGTGGCTGGCCGAGGACTGCGCCCCACACGACGACCGTGTTCCCGGTGTCGTAGTGCGTCGCGTCAGCGAACAGGAGGCAACCACCTGCCGCCCCGGTCCACCCGGTCTTGATGCCCAGCCATCCGGCCTGGCGGTTGAGCGCGATATCGAGGTTCCTGAGCACGGTGCCGTCGGGCAGCGCTGCCTGAGCCGTTCCCACCAGCTGGGCGAGCGCGGGGTTCGCGATCACCGCTTTGGCGAGCGTCACGAGATCCAGAGCCGTCGAAACCGTTCTGACGCTGAGACCACTCGGGTCGGCGAAATGGGTCTGATGCATGCCCATCGCCGCAGCAGTTGCATTGAGACGCGCGATGAACGCCGAACGGTTGCCCGACACCCAGACGGCCAGTGTTTCGGCAATGTTGTCTGCGGATGGCAGCAGCAGCGCGAGCAACAGGTCGCGCTCGGTGAGGACCTCGCCGGCACGGACGCGAAGATTCGACCCACCTGCGGCCAGCGCCTGCCGGTACCGGGTCACGTCCGCGTTGGTCATGGTGATCGACGGCCCGCTTGCGGCGGGATCGAGCGGATGTGCACTCAGGACAACAAGGGCGGTCATGGCCTTGGCGACCGAACCGATCGGACGCACGGCCGTGGCACCTCGGGTCGCGATCATCCCGTTGAGGCTGGTCGCGAGCGCGAAACTCCCGCTGGCGGGCGTGGGGATCGGGGGTGGCGCGGCGCCGTCGAGCAGGACTGTGGCAGGCGCGTGGATGCTCACGGTCGCGGGCGGTGGTGCTGCGGTGAGCTTCACGGCGACGAACGTCGCCGCTGTGACCACGATCGCCGCGATCATAGCGACGAACACGATCCACACCCACGACGTCCGTCGCGACCCTGCCATCAGGCGTGTATACGCGCGTCGACCCGTAGCATGCCTGCGTGCCTATCAACGGCGACGCCGCGTCCGCGACGGCGTCGCGTCACGTGACCTGAAGGATCAGGCCTTGGCCCGGCGCGAAACCCGAGCGCCCTTGACCGCGCTCGAGAGCGAGGTGCTGGCGGAAAACCGGACCACTCGACGGGCCGGCACCTTGACCGCCTCGCCGGTGCGCGGGTTGCGGCCGAGCCGCGCGGCGCGCTGTGCGGTCTTGAAGTTGCCGAAGCCGTGGATGCGGACCTCGTCGCCCTTTTCCAACGACTGCGCGATCGTGTCGAAGAACCAGCGCACCTCATCGCGTGCGGCGGTGACAGTGATTTCTGCACGATCTGCGAGTTGCTTTGCGAGCACATCGCGTGTCACGACTGTGGCCATGCGTTCTCTCCAAGAATCTGACGGGGAAACGGGCGCCAGTGTAAGGAAAAGCGAGGTGCTTTCTCAACATCGATCGTGTCGGTCGCTGTGCTAGCGTCGCACAACGTGTCGTCGGCGCACGCCGGCGTCGCAGCGGCGGAGTGGGACTTCGCGCTGCAGCGCATGGGCGGCCACTTCCTGCAAAGCACCCTGTGGCAGCGTGTCCAGACCGCGCTCGGACACGACGTCATCTGGGCTCACGATGGGGAATGGATGTGGGCAGGCGCGATTCGCGCCGGTCGCTTTCCTCGCTACGTGTACCTGCCGCATGGGCCGACCGCGGTTTCGGCCGATGCGATGACCACCGCGCTCGCGCAGGCGGTCGATGCCGCTCGCGAGCGGGCTCTCGACTTCGTCCGCGCCGAGCCCGCCGGGGACGTGGCCCTGCCCGTCCTGATCGCAGCCGGCGCCCATCCGAGCAGAGCGATTCAGCCGCGCTGGACGTCGATCCTCGACATCACGCCCGACGAAGCGGCGCTGCGTCGCGGCTTGAGCGCCGGGCATCGTGGCGCGATCAACGCTGCGCCGCGACGCGGGCTCAGTTTCCGAATGAGCGCCGATCCCGATGACATCGAGGTCTTCCTCAGCCTCCAGGAGCGCACCGCGGCTGCCGGGCGATTTCGTGGCCAGGCGCAGGCATATCCCCGCGCCGTGGCTCGCACTCTGATGCCGGAAGGCGCGGCCGCGCTCTACATCGCGGAAGCGGACGGCGCGCCCGTGGCAGCCGCGATGTGCTTCGACTTCGCCGGCACCAGGTATTACGCACACGCCGTGTCCGACCCGGAAACAGGTCGCAAGCTCCAGGCGGCGGCTCCGCTCGTGTGGCGGATGATCCTTGATGCACGCGAGATGGGCGCCACGCGCTTCGACTTCTGGGGTGTGACGCCCGGTCGCGAGGCTGCACCAGGAGCACCTCCCCACCCGTGGGATGGGTTTTCGCAGTTCAAGCGTTCCTTCGGTGGCGTTGCAGTCGAGCGCGCCGGGACGTGGGACGTGGGCGTCCGATCGCTGCGCTACAGCGTGTACCGGACTGCCAGGCGCCTGGGACGATGAGACCCGCCACTCCACAGGAACTCGGCCGCTGGGACGATTTGGTGGTCCGGAATCCGGATGGCGGACAGATCCTCCAGACGCGAGCGTGGGGTGAGTTCAAGCGCGCGCATCGATGGGCGCCGCGCTATCTGCTGTCGGACCAGGCACCACAGGTCGCCGTGCTCGTCCTGTGCCATTCGGTGCCAGGACTTGGCGTCATCGAGTACGTGCCCAAGGGGCCGGGCGTTGCCGACGTCGCGCAGTTGCCGGCGGTGCTCGATGGGCTCCGTGCCACCGCGGGTCACGCGTTCGCGATCAAGGTGGAGCCCGAGATTGAGCAGAGCGCCGCGGCAACCTCGGCGCTGCGACACATGGGACTCGAGAAATCGCGTCACGACGTGCAGATCAGCAGGGCGACGATCATCGTCGACCTTCGCGCGGAGGAGGACGCGATGCTGGCGTCGTTCAAGCCGAAGAGCCGCTACAACATCCGCCTGGCACAGCGCCGGGGAGTGACGGTCGTACCGGTGCCCCTTGACGACACCAGCATCGACACCATGTACGCGCTCATGGTCTCGACGCGTGACCGAGCGGGTTTCACGCTGCGCAGCAGGGAGTACTTCTCCCAGTACTGGCGGCTCCAGGCCGCAGCCGGCCAGGGACAGTTGTTCTTCGCATCACTCGACGGCGAGGTGCTGGCCGGCGTTTTCGCGACCTACATTGGCAAGAAGGCCTGGTACAAGGACGGCGGCTCGACCAAGGAGCATGCCGCGGTGATGGCGCCGCATCTCCTGCAATGGGAGGTGATGCGCTGGCTCAGGACGCGAGGGGTCGAAGCCTATGACCTGGTGGCGGTGCCGCCGGCATCAGAGCTCAACCCCGCACACCCGCTCTACGGCCTGTATCGATTCAAGTCGGGATTCAGCGAGCGGATCACCGAATACGTCGGCACCTGGGATCTCCCCATCCGCCGGCGCCGTTTTGCGGCGTGGAATGCGGTCGCGGAGCGCGCCGCGCATCAGTGGGCCTTTCGCGTCCGCCACGACCTGCTGTACTGATGCCTCCAGGCCGGAATCGCTAGCGCCAGATCCTCTTCATGATCACCTTCGAGAGCTTCTCCGGATCGTGGTGAGTGGAGATCTGCGACGAGGCCACGTCGGCGAGGATGTAGTTCACCGGCTGGAGCGTTGCCTGGTCGCGGTCGAACCCCACTCGGGTGACGCCGGCCTCCACCGCTGACGGCGGCAGCGGGAGCCCGGTGTTGCTGTTGACGATCACGTAGTCGAACAGAGTCACACCGACGTGGTCTTCGATCGTCTTGAGGTGCTCGCTCACCGAGAATCCCATGGTCTCGCCGGGTTGACCTGCGATGTTGCAGACGTAGACCTTGACCGCCGGGCTGGCGCGCAACGCCTCGACCATTCCCTCGATCAGCAGGTTGGGCAGGATCGACGTGTACAGCGACCCCGGCCCGACGATGATCAACTCGGCCGCGAGGATCGCGTTCTCGGCCTCGGGGTTGATCTGGGCATCGGGAGGCTCGAGGAACACGCGGTCGATGTGGTCGACCCCATAGGGGACCTTCGATTCACCGACACGCACCTCGCTGCCCGCGGTGGCGCAGAGGACGACGTCGTGAAGGGTCGACGGAACGATCTGACCGCGCACCGCGAGGACCCGGCCGGATTCACGGATCGCGTGCTCGAAGTCTCCGGTGATCTCCGCCATCGCGGTGATGAAGAGGTTGCCGAACGAGTGCCCCGCGAGCGCTCCTTCGCCGCCGAACCGGTACTGGAACAGCTCGGTCATGAGGGGCTCGGTCTCGGCGAGCGCGGTCAGGCACTGCCGGATGTCTCCCGGTGGGAGCACGCGATATTCCTCGCGAAGCCGTCCGCTCGAGCCGCCGTCGTCGGCGACGGTGACGATCGCGACGATGTTCCCTGTGTACTTCTTGACACCTCTGAGCAGTGCTGACAGGCCGGTGCCGCCGCCGATGGCGACCAGCCGGGGGCCCTTCGCCAGCGAGCGGAACTTGAAGAGCTGTTCGGCGAGCCCTCGGTCCGTGCTGCCGTGCCCGGGCAGGAATGGTCCGAGGATCGACTGCCCGAGCTTGTAGAAGCTCAGGGCGATGAGCCCGACGCCCGCAAGGGCGAAGAGCAGCGCACGGACGAGACGCGGCAGGAACTGGAGGGTGAGGTCCCCCACCCACGAGGGGAAGACGATGGATGCGCTGTAGAGATCGCGCAGGATGTAGCCCGCCGCGAGGCTGATCATCACGATCGCCACGAACAGGAGAAGCAACCAGCGTTTGACGTGAAGCCCCGGCGTGAACCAGCGCATGAGGTTCGTGCTCGGGCGGATTCGTACCTTCATACCGCGCTCCGATTCTGGCACTTCGGCCTGAACGTGCCCTTGATGGAGCGGGTTTCAGCTTCCTGGATTCGGGCGGGCCTCTCCCTTGGACGCGAGCTCGACCGGGTCGCGGCGGCGGCGCAACTTCGCAAGGTTGTGCTCGGCCTCGATGTAGCGAGCGGTCCCCGAGTAGCTCCGCATCACCAGGCTCTGGGTGTGACAGCGGTCCTCCCCGAGGAATCGAACCCCCTCGAGGAGCTCGCCGCTGGTGATCCCGGTCGCGGCAAAGAACACGTTGTCGCCGGAGACGAGATCGTCGAGCTCGAGCACGTCGCCGGCCTGCTTGCCCTCGCGCTCCTGCACGCTTCGCTCGGTCTCGCCGACCCAGATCCGCGCCTGCATGCCGCCCCCGATGCACTTGATGCCGCAGGCGGCGAGCACGGCCTCGGGAGCACCGCCGATGCCCATGAGCACATCAATGCCGGTGCGGTGCTCCATCGCCGCCATCAGGCCGGCGGCGACGTCGCCGTCCATGATCAGCTTCACCCTCGCGCCCGCCGAGCGGATCTCCTCGAGCAGGGTCTCGTGGCGTTCACGATCGAGCACCACCACGGTCAGGTCCTCGACTCGGCGGTCCTCCGCCCTGGCGATCCGTTTGAGGTTGTGCGCCACCGGGGCCGTGATGTCGATCACCTTGGCGGCCGCCGGCCCGACGATCAGCTTCTCCATGTAGTGGAGATGGGTGTGGAACATGGAGCCCCGTTCGGCGAGCGCGACCGTCGCGATGCCGCCGGGGATGCCTCGGGCCACCAGCCGTGTCCCGTCGATCGGGTCGACCGCGACGTCGACAGCCGGCGGGTTGCCGTTGCCGACCTGCTCGCCGATGTAGAGCATCGGCGCCTCATCCTTCTCGCCCTCGCCGATGACGACGACACCGTCCATGTCGACGAATCCGAGGCTCCGGCGCATCGAATCCACAGCGGCCTGGTCGGCCACCTCCTTCTGGTTGCGCCCCATGTGCCGCGCCGCGGCCATCGCCGCTCCCTCGGTAACCCGGACCAGCTCGAGCGCAAGGTTCCGGTCGATCGGGGTCCCGAGGTCGCGGGGCCGCTGAGCCATTAGCCCGCGATCATACGGCGCCGGTCCGCCGAAGCCCGTCGGTCCCGAACTCGACAATGGCGTCGGCGGCGCACTTTATGCCTTCGGCGAGGGCCGCGCCGAGCGCCGGCTCATCCGCACGCTCGAAGTGCGCGAGGTACCCGAGGAATCCACCGGCAAGCGCGTCCCCCGCGCCCGTCGGGTCGACAACCCTGCCGACGGGTGCGGCGGGGAGTTCCACGGCGCCCATGGCGGTGACGCACATGGCGCCGAGCGGCCCGCCCTTCACCACCACAGCTCGAATCCGGCCGGTGCCGCAGAGCGCGGCGGCCGCCTCTCGTGAGCCGTCCGAGCCGGTGAGCGCCGCCAGCTCGGCCACGGTGAGAAAGAGCACGTCGACCCGCTCGATGACGGATCGGACCTCACCCAGCCGATCCTCGATGAAGACGGTCATCGAGTCGGCGCCGATCAGCTCGGCGCCGGATTGATCGATCACGGTTCGCTGAAGGCTCGGGTCCATGCTGCCAACGAAGAAGACCTGCGCACGGCGTGAACGTTCGGTCAGCGCCGGCTGCCACTCCGGGTCGCAGCCGGGTTCCGAGGACTCCTGGGAGGTGGCCCAGCGCTCGAAGTCGTGCACGGCGTGCCATCGAAACGTCGGCGTCTCGCTGACCACCATCCCCTCGAGGTCGATGTTGGGGTCGGAGAGGATGCGCCGGTACTCAGCGACGGTGTCGGAGCCGACGATGCCGTTGACGTGGACCGATGCGTATCGGGCAGCGGCGAGGGGGAAGTACACCGCGGATCCGCCGAGCACGTCTCGCCTCCCCGCGGGGGTGGTGATGTCGTCGCTGTGCAGCGTGCCGGCGACCGCGACCTCCCAGGTCACCTGGGAACTGGGCTCAGCCCGCCGCCGCGGTGCGGTTCCGGCCGCCGAAGAGCGGGATGATCGGGGCGAGCCTCGGGCGGCGCGATTCGAGCGCGCGCATGAGGAGCACCTCCTGGGCCTCGAACAGGATGTCGGCCACGTGGTTGGGGTCGCGGTCGATCCCGAGGCGGTCGCGCAGCCCCGGGTCCACCGCGCCCACGGCGCGAACCACCGCGCTCCAGAGCGATGCGGGAATCAGTCGGAACGACCGTAGCCGGCATTCCTCGATGAGGTCGATGAGCACGTCGGCCTCCCGCACCCGGAGCCGGGTTCGCGAGATCCGCTCGCGGCGGAACGCGGCCTCACGTTCGACGCGAGCGATTTCCAGACACGTACGCTCCATCGGACCCGGTTGGGAGCGTGACGCTGCGGCGTGCATCTGGGGATTGTCCCACGCGCGGCTGAGGCTGCGAAGTTCGGTTGACTGCTGTTACATGGGGTAGCAGATCGACCGCCAGCGGCCACCGCCCGGGACCAGGTGCACCACCCTGCGGATCCTCGCCACCGGCTCCGGGTCGCCGACCTCGTACTCGACATCGAGCTCGGCGACATCGTGGTACGTCCGGCCTCGGGACGTCTCGGTCCACTCCGGCAGGTAGCGGACCTCTTTGACGCTCACCCCGTGCAGCCGGCGCATCGCCGAGGCGCCCTGCGCCTCCGCGAAGGCCTCGGGTGATCCCCAGCTGAGCTGACAGTCCTCGCTGAGCAGCGAAAAGGCGCGGCGATACTGGTTCGCACGCATCAACTCGACGAAGAGCGCCTCGCTGAACGCGGGGTTTCCCGGAGGCCGGCTGCCGAGCGGAGCGCGGCCGCGCTCGTGCGCGTCGACCAGGGCGGCGGCACGCCGCGAGGTGACATTGGCGGTCTCGCTGCCGGCCCAGAACGCGCGCGTTCCGGCGTCCGTCTGCGTTACCTTCAGGGCCGGTGTCGCAGCGGTCGGAGGCGCCGCCACCGCGGTGGGACGGCGATCAGGACGGTGCAGCCAGCGAGAGAAACGGCTACCGTCGAAACGGCCCCGCCGGGGACGCTCGGTGCCGATCAGGATGTGGGGTGGCAGCGGCATCGCCGGCGCAAGTGTAAGCGGGATGAAGCCCGGCACGCGGACAGCCCGTTTCCCTACGATGCGCGGTGATGCCGCCAGCCCGCGCCCGCATCCTGGTCGCCGAGGATCAGGCCGCCGTCGCCCAGCAGATCATCAATCGATTCACCTTGCTGGGACACGACGTGCGCTGGGCGAAAGCGGTTCGCGAGGTGCGTGCCGAGCTCTCGAGCTTCCAGCCCGATGTCCTCATCCTCGACGCCACGCTGGACACCGACGGGCTGGAGCTTTTCCAGGCGATCCGTTTTGCCGCGGAGCACCCACGTGCAGGCGTCGTGATCCTGACCGCGGCCGGCGATGTCGGGGCGCGCGAGCGTGCGCAGCAGCTCGGTGCCGCGTCGGTGATGATGAAACCGGTGCGCAACGACGACCTGGTGGAGATCGTCGAGGACCTGCTGACCTACATCTGATTGGCGGTGAGCGCAGCGCGTCAGTGCGCGAGCGCCGAGACGACGATGATCATCAGCTGGCCGCCGATCCAGACCGCCAGAGTTGCCCAGACGTAGACCGGGACGCCGGCGGTCTGATCGTAAAAGCTCACCACTCGCCGCTCGGTCATGATCACGATCGCGAGGGCGTCGAGCAGCAGGAAGATCAGCGTGACGGCCAACCCGGCTGCGTCCACGCCGTTCCCGACGATCGCGCCGACCACCACTGATATGGCCGCAAGCGCGATGGCGGTGGCAAGGGTTCCGATCTGTGTCCGCCGGATCCAGGCCTGCTTCCTGGTGAGCAGCGAGGCGATGATGATCAGGGTCGCGGCAAAGCAGGCGGCCGACACCGCGGCGATGATCTGGACCGCCAGCGGGAGGGACGCGGTGCCACCCGTGCTGGTGGCGACGCCGCCGGCGAACGATGCGAGTGCCCCGAAGAGGGCGAGGATCGCCAAAGCGAGGTCCCATGTGTAGACGAACAGCACAGCGCCTGGGCGGCGTTCCTGCTCGTCGTCTCGCGAGGTCACCGAGTTCGGCACGCGGCGATGATGCCATCGCAACCACCGGTCGCCGCCTCCGGGTGGAGACGTACGCTTTGTCGGTGACCACGATTGTCGTCCTGCGCGGCGACCAGACCGGACAGGAGCTGCTCGACGAGGCGCTTCGGGTGATGCACCCCGACGTCATCGGCGTGGAGTTCGAGCTGCAGACGTTCGATCTCTCGCTTGCACATCGACGCGAGACCGCAAACGCCGTGGTCATCGAAGCTGCGGAGGCGATGCGTGTGGCCGGCTTCGGGTTGAAGGCTGCGACGGTCACACCGACGGACCGGTCCGATGTCGGCAGTCCCAATGCGCTGCTCCGGGAGCGCGTCGGTGGGCGCGTGATCCTGCGCACCGGGCGGCGCATCCCCGGAGTGGCCGGGATCGCCGGTGTCAGCGCTCCGATCAGCATCGTGCGCATGGCCGTCGACGACGCCTACAACGCCAAGGAGTGGCGCGAGCAGAGCGACGGTGACGAGTTCGCATATCGCACCGAGCACATCTCGCGCGCCACCTGCAAGGCAGTCGCCGAGTTCGCCTTCATGCACGCGGCACGCACCCGTGCCCGGGTGTTCGGCGGCCCCAAGTTCACGGTGTCGAGGGTCTACGAGGGCATGTTCAAGGAGGAGCTCGATGCCGCCGCGGAGCGCCACCCCGAGGTCGAGTACGAACCTCAGCTGATCGACGCAACCTACGCGCTGCTCTTCAGCCGCGCCGGTGACGCGCTGGTCATCCCCGCGCTGAACCGCGACGGCGATTGCCTGAGTGACCTGGTGCTGCCGCTCTTCGGCAGCATCGCCGGCGCCGAGTCGCTGCTCCTCGGGTTCGGCGACGACGCCCTGGTGCCGTCGGTGGTGATGGCCGAGGCGCCCCACGGGACCGCCCCGAGCCTCGAGGGAAAGAACGTCGCCAACCCGATGGCCATGATCCTCGCGGCGGCAGCCCTGATCGGGTTCGTCTCGGACGCACGCTGCCGCCGGACGTCCGCGGTCATCCGCGGCGCGCTCTTCGAGACGCTGCGGGCGGGGATCTCCACCTCCGACCTGGGTGGCCAGGCCTCGACGACCGATTTCACCGATGCGGTCATCGAGCGAGTGCGAACAGCGATCGCGACGCCGGCGTGACCCGTATCCATCTCGACCACGCGGCGACCACTCCCCTGGCCCCCCAAGTGCTCGACGAGATGTTGCCGTACTTGACGACAACTCAGGGGAACCCCTCGTCGGTGCACGGGTCGGGGCGGGCGGCGCGCTCGGCGGTCGACGCGGCCCGGGACCGGATCGCCGCGGTGCTCGGATGCGCGCAGCGCGAGATCATCTTCACGGGCTCGGGCACCGAGGCGGACAACCTGGCGATTCGCGGCGTGCTCGAGCGCTGGGGGCCGGAACGCGGACGTCACCTGCTAGTCAGTGCCATCGAGCACGACGCCGTCCTCGAGACCGCGCGTCATCTCGAAGCCACCGGTGCGGCGACGCTCACCGTCGCCGGCTGCGATGCCGACTGCCGCGTCAGCCCGGGATCGGTGGCCGCGGCGGTCACCGCCGAGACCGTGCTGGTTTCGGTCATGTCCGTCAATAACGAGACGGGCGCCGTCCAGGACGTGGCCGCGATCGCCGAGGCGGTGCACCGGCGCAACCCGGCAACCCTTGTCCATACCGATGCGGTGCAGGGCTTGGGACGGATCCAGCTCGATCCCGGCGCCCTGGGCGTCGACCTGCTCTCAATCTCGGCCCACAAGATCTACGGCCCCAAGGGGGTCGGCGCGCTCTGGGTTCGCCACGGTGTCGCACTCGCCGCTCAGAACACCGGCGGCGGGCAGGAGCGCAACCGCAGGAGCGCCACCGAGAACGTCGCGGGAATCGTCGGGTTCGCGGCTGCCGCCGAGCTGGCAGAGCGGGTCCGCCTCGAGGAGGCCGAGCGCCAGACGGCGCTCTGCGAGCGCCTCATCGCCGCCGTAATGGCGCAGGTGCCCGAGGCGATCGTGACCGCGTCCGGCGCCCACAAGGCTGCCGGCTTTGCCACCTTCGCGATTGCCGGCGTGCGGAGCGACGTCCTGCTCGCCGCCCTCGACATGGACGGCGTCGAGGCGTCCGCCGGGTCCGCCTGCGCGAGCGGGGCGCCGCTGCCGTCGCATGTACTCAGAGCTATGGGCTATCCCGATGAGCTCGCGGCCGCGGCCCTGCGCTGCACCACCGGCCGCTCGACCACGCCCGAGGAGATCGAGGCGGCCGCCGCGGTGATCGCCGGCGCCGTGGCACGGATGCGGGATCGCACCCGAGCCCACCCGGCCGGCGTGGGCAGCTGACACCGCCCGTCAGGCGGCCGCCGGCAGGCCGATCGCCGATCGCAGCGCTGACGCGTCCGTCGCCGCCGTGGCCAGCAGCGGGGTGACCTGCTGCTGAAGTATGGCGATGTCCACGATTGCCGCGGCCGTCGCAGCCTGCTCGAGGAGCTTCTCGATGGCGGCATCGTCTCCGAGGAGATGCGAAACGTCGGTGGCGGCCGTCTGACCGAAGGGGATGGCTCGAAGCGCGTTGTCGTAGGCGATGGTCAGCTGGCGCTGGGTGCTCAGGGCTGTCTGACAGCCGCCGAGCGACACCACAACGCTGATCGCGTCACACGAGGTGTTCTCTGTAGCGGCCACCAGGGCCTCAGCCTGGTTGTAGCGGGCGGCGGCAGCCGCGTAGCGGGCCTGGATCTGGGCCGGTGTCAGCGGGATCGGGGTCGGAGAGGTCGAGATCGTCGATTCTCCGCAGGCCACGACCAGGGCAACTGAAACCGTGAGGACGATCGTTAATCGAGCGAGGGGGAATGGCATCGGCGCTCGCCGAGAATATCGCAGCGATGGTCGCTGCCCTTCGGACTGCGGGCTGGTCGGGTATAATTCTGACCATGACAGTCGGGATTCTCTCGAATACGGCGCGGGGCGCCTCCCACCGGCACACCTCCGATCCCAACGCACCGCCCGCCGCCTCGTTTTCGATGCGTGTGAGCTCGAAGGCTCATTACGGCCTGCGCATGATGACCGAGTTCGCCAAGGCCTATGGCGCCGGTCCCCTGAGTATCGCCGAGGTGGCTCGCGTCGAGCACCTGCCGCTCGCCTACCTCGAGCAGCTCGCCTCGCAGCTGCGCCGCGGCGGCCTCGTCGAGAGCACGCGTGGCGTGCACGGCGGGTACTCGCTCACCCGGCCGGCGGAGCAGATCAGCGTCCTCGACGTGGTGACCGTCATCGAGGGTGAGGTGTCTCCTGTGGAATGCGTGTCCCATGGCTACGTGACCGGCACCTGCCAGCGCGAGGGCGAGTGCGCGTCGCGCGGCCTCTGGATGCGCCTCAAGCGGAGTATCGACGCCGTGCTCAGCCAGACCACGCTCGCTGAGCTGGTGGCCGATCAGTCGCTGATCGACTCGATGGCACCGGCTTCCGAGGAGCTCTGCCCGTGAGCCAGACGGTTCTGTCGATCTCCGGCCTCCGCGCCACCGTGGAGGGCAAGGAGATCCTGAAAGGGGTCGACCTTCAGGTCGCGCAAGGCGAGATCCATGCGCTCATGGGTCCCAACGGCTCGGGCAAGAGCACGCTCGCGTACACCCTCATGGGTCATCCCAAGTACGTGGTCACCGGCGGGTCGGTGACCTTTGGCGGCGAGGATCTGCTCCCCCTGACGGCCGACGCGCGGGCACGTCTGGGCCTGTTCCTCTGCTTCCAGTACCCGACCGCGATTCCCGGCGTCAGCACCGTGAACTTCCTCCGCGCGGCACTGCGCGCCCAGGGGAAGGAGATGCCGGCCCGCGAGTTCCTGAACCGTCTCAGCACCGAGATGAAGGAGCTCAAGATCGACGAGAGCTTCCGCTCGCGCTACATCAACGACGGCTTCTCGGGTGGCGAGAAGAAGCGCATGGAGATCCTTCAACTGGCCATGCTGCGCCCCAAGCTAGCGATTCTCGACGAGACCGACTCGGGCCTCGACGTCGACGCGCTTCGCACCGTTGCCGACGGCGTCATGCGCCTCTGCGGGCCCGACATGGGTGTGCTCGTGATCACCCATTACCCGCGCATCCTCGAACACCTTCACCCGGATCGCGTGCATGTCCTTCATGACGGGCGCGTGGTCACCTCCGGCGGGGCGGACCTGGCGCGACAGATCGAGCGCGAGGGCTACGAGCCAATTCTCGGGACGGCCGTTGCCGCCACCGCGTAAGGGAGATCCGCCATGGCGATTCAGGCAAAAGAGCTGACCAAGGACTACCAGTTCGGCTTCTCCGACATCGACGTGTCCGTGTTCCGCACGGCAAAAGGTCTCTCGCCCGAGGTCGTGGCATCGATCTCGCAGCACAAGAGTGAACCCGAGTGGATGCTGAAGTTCCGTCTCAAGGCGCTCGACCACTTCCGCAAGCGGCCGATGCCGACCTGGGGCGCGGATCTCTCGGGGCTCGACTTCGAGAACATCTACTACTACGTCAAGCCCGTCGAGGAGATGAGCCGGTCGTGGGATGACGTCCCCGACTCGATCAAGCAGACCTTCGACCGCCTCGGCATTCCGCAGGCGGAGCGCCAGTTCCTCGCCGGCGTCAGCGCGCAGTACGACTCCGAGGTCGTCTACCACAGCATTCGCGAGGACCTCGAGAAGCAGGGCGTGCTCTTCAGCGACTGCGACACCGGACTGCGTGAGCACGAGGAGCTCTTCCGCAAGTACTTCGGCACCGTCATCCCCCCGAACGACAACAAGTTCGCGGCGCTCAACAGCGCGGTGTGGTCGGGCGGATCGTTCGTCTACGTCCCGAAGGGCGTCAAGGTGGACATTCCCCTGCAGGCGTACTTCCGGATCAACAGCGACAACATGGGTCAGTTCGAGCGGACCCTGATCATCGCCGACGAGGGTTCGTCGGTCCATTACATCGAGGGTTGCACGGCGCCCAACTACTCCAGCGATTCGCTGCACAGCGCGGTGGTGGAGCTGGTCGCGCACAAGGGCGCCAAGATCCGCTACACGACCATCCAGAACTGGTCGGACAACGTCTACAACCTGGTCACCAAGCGCGCCATCGCCAACGAGAACGCGACCGTCGAGTGGATCGACGGCAACCTCGGCTCCAAGGTCACCATGAAGTACCCATCGGTGTACCTGATGGGCGAGGGCGCTCACGCCGAGGTGATGAGCGCCGCGTTCGCGGGCAACGGCCAGCACCAGGACGCGGGCAGCAAGGCGATTCACGTTGCGCCGAACACCACGAGCAACATCGTGTCGCGCTCGATCAGCAAGGGCACCGGGCGCACCTCGTACCGCGGTCATATCAAGGTTCTTCCCAAGGCCCACAACGTCAAGGTCAGCGTCCGCTGCGACGCTCTGCTCCTCGACGAGGAGTCGCGGAGTGACACCTATCCGTACATGGACATCGACAACCCGGACGTGACCATCGGACACGAGGCGAGCGTCAGCAAGGTCGGCGAGGATCAGATCTTCTATCTGACCTCTCGCGGTATCACCGAGCAGGACGCGACTGCGTTGATCGTCAACGGATTCTTCGAGCCCTTCGTCAAGGAGTTGCCGATGGAGTACGCGGTCGAGCTCAACCGTCTGCTCGCACTCTCCATGGAGGGCGCGATCGGGTGACGACCCCGCTGACCGATTCGCCCGCAGCGGCGCTCGGGCAAGCGGTCGCGGCAGCGCGGGCTGAGGTATCACCGGCGTGGCTCGCGGCGCGCCGCCGCATCGCGTGGGACGCGTACGAGGCGATGCCCATGCCCTCCTCGCAACGCGATGAGGACTGGCGGCGCACCGACATCGCCGCACTCCATCCGGAGCGTTTCACGCCCATCGACCATGTCGATGCCGCCGTCGTGGATGCGATGCGCGCCCAGCGAGACGGAGCAGCACCGACGGCCGCGTTCGTGATCGACTCGCCGGTCGCGGCACCGATCGAGGGAGCGGACACGCTCCACGCACAGGGAATCATCATCACCACGCTCGAGGAAGCGGCGCTGGTGCACCCCGAGCTGGTGCAGCGCGCGTTCTCGTCGGTTCGCGCCGATGAGTCGAAGTTCGTCGCGCTCTGGAACGCATTGTGGCGAGGCGGCGTTTTCGTGTACGTCCCGCGCGGCGTCGAAGCGCTGGCCCCGGTGTGGATCGCCCACCCCGCCGGCGGCGACGGCCACGCGGTCTTCCCCTCCACGGTGGTCGTCCTCGACGAGGGGGCGGCCCTCACGGTCATCGACGCCTACGCATCACCGACCGGACCGGCGGCGCTGCTCAGCGACGCCATGGTGATCCTCTCGGCGGCTCGCGATGCACGACTCGACTACAACACCGTGCAGCAGTGGGGCGAGGGCGTCTGGCACATCGGCCTGCAGCGCGCGGTGCTCGACGCCAACGCGAAGCTCCGCTTCATGGGTGTCACCCTCGGTGCCCGTCTCCAGAAGGTCTGGTGGGAGGTGTTGCTCGAGGGTGTGGGCAGCGAAGCCGACGTGCTCGGTATCTGCTTCGGTGACGGCACTCAGCATTTCGATCACCAGTCACTCCAGGCGCATGTCGGTCCGGAGACGCGGAGCAACCTGCTGCTCAAGGTGGCCGTTCGCGACCATGCGCGCTCCGTGTACGGCGGCATGATCGACGTCGCGCCGACGGCGGTTCACGCTGACGGCTACGTTGCCAACCGCAACCTCCTGCTCAGCCAGGGCGCCAAGGCCGACTCCATCCCGCGGCTCGAGATTCGCGCCAACGATGTGAAGTGCGGGCACGGGGCGACCGCCGGGCACGTCGACGCCGACCAGCGCTTCTATCTCATGGCTCGGGGCGTGCCGCCGGAGGAGGCGAGCGCGCTGATCGTCCGCGGCTTCATGGATGACGTCCTCGACCGGATCCCGCACCGCGGGTTCGCCGAGCTCGCCGGGACGCTGCTCGACGCGGAGATCGCCGGTGGATCCGTGACCGGGGTCGCGGCGCAAGCGTCATGAGCGACGGCTGGGTCGACGTGGCGAAGATCGGTGACATCCCGCCGGGATGCGCCGCCCGGGTCGAGATCGACGACACGCCGGTGGCGATCTTCAACGTCGAGGGCACCTTCTACGCCCTCGATGACACATGCAGCCATGCCGAGGCATCCCTGAGCGAGGGCGACCTCGACATCGATCGATGTGTCATCGAATGCCCGCTGCACGGATCGAGCTTCGATCTGCGCACCGGCGAGCCGCGCTCGCTGCCGGCCGTTGAGCCGGTGCGGGTGCATCGCATCGAGACGACCGGCGACGGGTTGATCCGGGTGGCGCTCGCGGACGAGGTCACCGCGCAGTGAGCGCACCCATGGCTACCGAGCCCGGACTCGACGTCGCCCGTATCCGGGCCGACTTTCCGATCCTGCAGCGCGACGTCGGGGGCCATCCCCTGGTGTATCTCGACTCGGCGGCGACGTCGCAGAAGCCGCACGCGGTCGTGGACGCCATCGACGCGTACTACGCGAGCAGCAACGCCAACGTCCACCGCGGCGTGCACACGCTCGGCAATGAGGCGACGGACGCCTTCGAGCGCGCTCGAGCACGGGTCGCGGCATTCATCGATGCGCCTGCTGAGGGCGTGGTCTTCGTGCGCAACACCACCGAGGCGATCAACCTGGTCGCCTACTCGTATGCCACGCAACTGCTCCAGCCGGGGGACCGCATCGTGGTCACCGTTATGGAGCACCACAGCAACCTCGTCCCGTGGCAGCTTGCCGCGGAGCGGCGCGGGCTGCAGCTGGCAGCGATCGACGTCGACGAGGACGGACGCCTCGACCTGAGCACGCTCGACGAGCTGCTTGCCGAGCCGACGCGCCTGGTCGCGATCGGCCATCAGTCCAACGTGCTCGGCACCGTCAACGATATCCGCACCATCACCGCGCGAGCCCACGCTGCCGGCGCCGTCGTCTGCCTCGACGCCGCTCAATCGGTGCCGCACATGAGCTTCTCGGCACGCGACCTCAACTGCGATTTCATCGCGTTCAGCGGGCACAAGATGTGCGGACCCATGGGCATCGGCGTGCTGTGGGCGCGTCCCAACCTGCTCGAGCGCATGCCACCGTTCCTCGGCGGCGGCAGCATGATCAGCAGGGTCACGCTCGAGCGAACCACCTGGAACACGGTGCCGCACAAGTTCGAGGCGGGCACGCCGGACGTCGCCGGCGCAGTCGGCCTCTCCGCCGCCTGCGACTACATCGATGCCATCGGTCGCGATCGCATCCACGCGCACGAGATGTCGCTGACCCGCCATCTCCTCGATGTTCTGGACGAAGTTGGCGATATCACGATCTTCGGTCCGCGCGATCTCGAGGCACGAGGTGGTGTGGTGAGCTTCAACCTCGCCGACGTGCACGCCCACGACGTGGGCACCATCCTGGATCGCCGCGGCATCGCGGTGCGCGCCGGACACCACTGCGCGCAGCCACTCATGGCCCGCTACGACGTGCCGTCGATGGCCCGCGCGTCGGTGTACCTCTACACGACGCACGAGGAGATCGATGCTCTCGGTGAAGGGCTTGGCGAGGTGCGTCGGGTCTTCCGCGTTTAGGCGCGGCTGACGAGGAACGCCGCGATGCGCGCGGCCGCATCCACCCGAACCGAGAGCAGACCGTGGCGGAGGCCCGGGTAGATCACCAGCTCCGCGTCAGGAAGTGACTGCACCTCCCGGCGCAGGAGGTCGATGGTCGCGAACGGGTCGCGATCCCCGGAGAGCAGGAGGACCGGGCATTCGATGCGCGGCCAGTGCTCGGTGCGCAATTCGTCAGGATGGCCCGGTCGATGGAGCGGGTAGCTGAGGAGCACGAGCGCGTGCACCGGCTGCCGTGCGGCGAGAAGGCTCGCCATCCGGCCGCCATACGAATGTCCGCCGATCGCCGCGCCCGATTGCGCATCGAGCGCGCTGCGGAAGACCCCGATGGCGCGCTCGTTATTCGATTTCGGCAGGTCAAGTGCGGTTGCCCCAACTCCGTGCTTGGCAAGCTCGCCCACCCATGGACGCATCGACTCCGCGGTCCCCGACGCGCCATGGCCGAGGAGCACGTGCGGCGCGGCTGCGGATGACGGCACCGTACGAGGGCTCACGGCTGCTTCACGCTTGCTCACGTTCGAGAATCTGGAACGCTGCCGGCTGGCGTGTGTGCTCGGAGATCGGCGGCCGTCCGGGCAGCCAGGTGGCGCAGACCAGCGCGCCGCAGAGCAGGATGCCGCTCCCGCACCAGAAAGGGAGGCCCGCGTTCACGCCGTACAGGGATCCGAGCACCGCAGCCCCGAAAGCCATGCCACTGAACTGGTAGAGCCCGCCGATCCCCATCGCCCGTCCGCGCACGCTTTCCGGGGTGCTGTCGCTGATGACCGCGAAGAGGCTCGGTTCGAGAATCACGGTGGCGACCGCCTCAATCGCCCCCACGGTCAGGATCACCGCCAGCACCTGGAGAAACGGGTAGGTCGCGGCACACGCGGCGACGACGCACAGGCCGGCGGTCACCAGCTTGCGCCGGTCGGCTCGATCTGCGAGGCGGCCGCCGGCGCGCGCGAGGAGCAGGATGGGGAGGGCGAAAAGGCTCACCGAGAGCCCGATGATGAACGGACTCTGGCCGCGTGCGGCGAGGTACTGGGGCCAGACCACGTCGTACATCGACCAGATGGTTCCGACCGCGAAGAGCGCCGCGATCGACACCACAATCCCGCGGATGCGCCACCAGCGGAAGCGTTCCTTTTTGACCACCGCGCTACTGGGCTCGGCGCGCGTCTCGGGCACACGAAGCATCGCTCCGAGGCCAATGAACATCGAGAGACCGGTTATCCCGAACACGGCGGAATCGCGCCACAGCGCCGCAGCGCCGCCCACGAGTGGTCCGACCAGCAGGCCCACCATCTCGTACGCCTGGAGCTGGGAGAAACGCTGCGCCCGCTGCTCGGGGGCGCTGAGATCGGTGAGCGCCGCGCGCAACGCCGGGACGTAGGCGCCGGCGCATGCGCCCATCAGGATGCGGATTGCGGTGAGCACCGGCAGTGTTCCGATGTTGAAGAACAGGAACAGCGAGAGAAACGCGTAGATGAGCCGTGGAGCCACCAGGAATGGCTTGCGCCCCCAGCGATCGCAGAGCCTTCCCGCGGGTACCTGGACAAGCGTGGTGGCAACCAGCGGCCCGGCGATGAATATCGCCACCGCAATCGAGTTTCCGCCGCGGTGCGCGACGTATAGCGGTGCGATCGGAAACACGGCGGCGACGCCCGTGAACATGATCAACTGTCCGACCAGCAGCCAGAACGCAGGGTCTGCCCGCCGTTTTCCGGACGGCGCGAGGACATCGCTGCGAGCCATGCCCTCCATTCTCAGGTTTTGGTCGCGAACCGTTGGACTACGATGGTGTTATGGCTCTTGGTTCCGCGCCCGTCGACGACGATCTATACCGAGAGATCATCCTCGACCACTACCGCAATCCTCGTCATCATCATTCCATCGAACCGGCGGATCGTGTCATCGAGGCGAACAACCCTCTGTGCGGCGACGAGATCGACCTCAGCTACCGGCTCGACAACGGGACGGTCGCGGCGATCGGTTTCATGGGCCGTGGCTGCTCGATCAGCCAGGCGTCGGCGAGCATGCTCTGTGAGGCGGTGACCGGGATGAGCGTGGAGGGAGCGGCATCGCTGGCGGAGCGATTCCGCGCGATGCTGACCGGCGACGGTGCGCCATCAGCGGACGGTGACGACATCGGCGACCTCGAGGCGCTCCGTGGAGTACGTGCCTACCCGGTTCGTGTCAAGTGCGCAACGCTCGTCTGGAACGCGCTTCTCGAGGGGCTTGCCGCGACCGCCGCCACACCGGCAACATCAACGAGGATCGAGCGATGAGCACGAGCGAGCCGCTTTCGACCACTGAGCCCGCCGCCGAGCAGAAGGAGGCCAAGGCCTCGAATGAGCTGATCCGGGCGGCGCTGGGCGAGGTCTACGACCCGGAGATCGGCCTGGACATCGTATCGCTGGGACTCATCTACGACACCAACATCGACGACGACGGCCTGCTCACCATCGACATGACGCTGACGACCCCCTACTGCCCCATGGGCCCGATCATCGAGACCCAGGCGCACGCGGTCTGCGCGCCCTTGCCGGGCGTGCGTGACGTGCACATCAACCTGGTGTGGACGCCGCCCTGGGACCCGCGCACGATGGCCTCCGAAGAGGCCCAACTCGAGCTCGGCATCTACTGATCTCGACGCCGGCGGTCCGGTCTGGCATGGTGTGCTGCGTGGAACGTGTCTTCACGCATGCTGAGGCGACGGAACTGCTGCCCGAGCTGACTGAGCTGCTCACCGCGTTGCTGAGCGCTCAGCACGCGTCGCTCCACCACGAGCCGGAGATGGACGGTCACGCGGTGTCCTCGAACGGTTCCGCGTCCGCCGCGATCAAGGCCTCGGGACCGTTCCACGATGCCCAGCGCCTTACCACGGAGATCGATGCACTCGGGGTGATCCTGCGCGACCCCGCCACCGGCCTTGTCGATTTCGCCGCGGTTCGGGACGGGAAGCCCGTCTATCTGTGCTGGCGTGTAGGCGAGGAGCAAATCGGCTACTGGCATCCTCGCGACACGGGCTTCATGGGCCGTTTGCCGCTCTGATCGCTGCTCTCAGGCCTGCGCGGGCGTTTCGGAGAGGCCCTTGACGTCGTCGGGTGTCATGCGCACGAAGAGCGCCATGTCGTCGCTTCGATCAAGGAACCGGACCTGGACGACCATGTCGCCCGCGAAGAAGCCGTTGGCGCGGACCACGATCCCAACCAGCTCACCGTCGTCGAAGAGCACGTCCTGCACCGTCCCGAGCTTCTCCCCGCCGTGGCCGATCATCACGTTCTCGCCGTGCCTGATCTCGATGTCTCCTGCGGGCTTGTCCGCGCTTTCAGTCAGCAGCGGGAACATCGGGCCCACGCCGAGCGATCCGCCTGCGAGCGCGGCCGCGAAGCGGAGACCGTCACCCCGTTCAAGTGTCTTGTACTGGTAGCTGAGGTATGGGGGCAGGGATCGCGTCGCTCGTCGATCCAATTTGAGCCGGATCTCGCCGGGTCCCGCGTCCGCGATGACGTCGAGGGGCACGATCACCTCGGCGACCATCATGCCGGCTCCCGGGGCCAGGGTCCTCCCCGAGAAATGGTTGGTCTCGCGGACGATCAGGGCGTGCGGGTCCCAGCTCTCGGCATCCACGACGATCCGTTCGAGTGTTCCGACGTGGTGACCGTCGGCGGTATGCACCGAAGCGCCGAGACGAAGGTCGAGCGGACGGCTCGGAAGCCGGTCGGAGTCAGTCACGCCACGCGCCCGAACCGGGATACACTTGGAGAGCGTCTCTCGGCCCGGACCCGCCCCGCCTCGAACACGACGCATGCGGACGCGGTGCCGTGGCACTCAGGCA
Organism: Candidatus Dormiibacterota bacterium; assembly: GCA_003162415.1. Lineage (GTDB taxonomy): Bacteria > Chloroflexota > Dormibacteria > Aeolococcales > Aeolococcaceae > Palsa-851. Next base: position 562,353 of record PMOL01000004.1, on the reverse strand, counting down.
AAAGGAGGAACCTAGCCCATGACAGATTCTTCGAGTACGACCTCCTTCCCGACCAGCGCAGTGGTGGAGAGCTGACCGCAGCGAGCCAGGTCACCACTCGGAGAGAGGCGCAAACCGTCGCACCAGGCGGTCTCTCCACGCATTTGCGCTAACCGCGGCGCGGCCGCGGCTCGAGCCATTCACCGGCTTCATTAGGTGAAACGCGCCGTCTCGACCTGTGCTGCACGGGTCGAGACGGCCGGCGCCGGGACGATCTGGTCGCTCTCGACCCAGCCCTCGTCGGTGCCGGCCACGCAGACCTTGACGAACTGGCCGCTGCGCTCATCGAGCGCCACGACCTCGGTGGCGGTGAGGATCTCGCGGCCGCGTCCTGCGTCGCGACGTGGCTCCAGGAACAATCGATACGGGGTTCCGGCCCAGGACGCGACCAGTGTCACCGGGCCCGGCGGGATGCGGCGGTCCCTGTAGACCGTGCGGGCGTCTCCCGCGCCTGCGGTCAGCAGCCGGACCACCTGGAGCGCGCGAGTCACCGGGCCGCGATCGGCCTTGCCCATCGCCTTTGAGATCAACCCACCGCCCGAGCTGGCTTCGATCTCGACCACAGTCCCCTCGGTACTCGACACGGCGCGGCAGCGAACCCATCTGATGCGGATCTTGGGACGACCCCACTGCCCGAACAGCCCGCGGCGGCGATGCTCAACGATCCGTGCCTCGCTCTCACCCATGACTTCGAAGCGATACGGCGTCGTGCCGATCATCTGCTCCATGATCGAGAACACCTCACGGGGAGGTGCTGCGGAGAGAAGTCGCCAGTGGTGCGCGGAGGGAGCCAGCATCGATCCCGATTGTAGCGGGGCGCGCTCAGGCTCCCGACGCGCCGCCCGGGCCATCAAGGGCGATGGCGTAGCGCTCGCACATGGTGTCGAAACGGGCAGCCGTGTAGGCGTCGAGCATTGAGCGGTGACGCTGCACCAGGGGTGCGAGGATCTCCCGCAGGTACCTGCCGCGGGCCGACCATTGATAGTAGTTGCGACCGCCATGGTGATACGGCCCGTAGAGCGCGCTCCCCGGGTAGGTGCGCCGCAGCCACTCGAAGATCTCCTCGTGGCGAACGTGCATCCGCAGGGTGACCTGAGGCTGCCGGCCGTCACCCCCAAAGTGTCCCTCGCCCACCAGGAGGCCCAGGAGGAATCCCACGGCGAGATCGTCCTGCTCAGGGCCCGTTTGGGCCGGTTCGGCGTCTGGAAGGGGTGCTCCCGTGACCACGGGGGAACCATACGTGGGGAGTTGTTTCACCGTCAAGTTGTGTGCGGAACAACGGTGCGGAGGCCGGGATCGCGCCCTCAGAGTTTTCCACAGGTTGGCGCGGCCGGATGGCGTCTCCAACTCGCGAGAACCCGACCCTGGCGGCGCGTGGCCTGGGGAAACTCGGGATAACTCCCTGTCCAGATCGCGGGCCGGACGATCCGGCCATAATCAGCCGCTAACCGTGCCACCTAGCATTCTCGCGGTCGCCAATCAGAAGGGCGGTGTCGGAAAGACCACCACAGCCGTCAGCGTGGGCGCTGCGCTCGCCGAGATGGGTCGGAAGGTCCTGCTGATCGACATCGACCCCCAGGCCAATGCCACGTCCGGCCTTGGCGTCGATCGAAGCCGCGTCGAGAGCAGCATCTACGACGTCATCGTGATGGGGCGATCGCTTGCCGAGGCGCGCCTGCACACCGCGGTCCCCGGGCTCGACGTCGTCCCGTCGGACATCGCGCTTGCCGGCTCGGAGATCGAACTGGTCGATCTGGCGCGCCGGGAACGCCGCCTTCAGTACGCGCTCGAGGCTCTCGACTCCGACGACGACTACGTCCTGATCGATTCGCCCCCCAGCCTTGGCCTTCTGGCCATCAACGCGGTGGTCGCTGCCGATGCCCTGCTCATCCCGATCCAGTGCGAGTTCTATGCCCTCGAGGGGCTCGGCCTGCTCATGCACACGCTCGCGCTCCTCCGCAAGGAACTCAACCCCACGCTCGGGATCGCCGGCATCGTGATGACCCTCTTCGACGCCCGCCTGGCTCTCGCCCACCAGGTTGTGGACGAGGTTCGGAACCGTTTTGGTGATCAGCTGCTCACCCCGCTCATCCCCCGCAACGTGCGCCTGAGCGAGGCGCCGAGCCATGGGTTGCCCATCACGCTCTACGACCCGGCCTGTCGCGGCGCCATCGCCTACCGGGAGTTGAGCGCCAACCTCGATGCGCGGATCCAGGGGGGCGCGGTGCTGTCGGGTGCGGAGATCCCAAGCCCGGTATGAGCGAGACGGCGCCGCCCCGTGCATTCCGGCGCCGCGGCCTCGGTCGCGGCCTCGACGCGCTGCTCACCAACGAGGCTGAAGCCGAGGAGCGATCGCCACTCATCAGCCTTGACCCGAGCACGGTCGCACCGAACCCGGAACAACCGCGCCGCGCATTCGAAGCCGACTCCCTCGCGGCGCTCGGCGATTCGATACGCATCCACGGGCTGCTCCATCCGATCGTGGTGCAGCGTGAGGGCGAGACCTACACCCTGGTGGCGGGCGAACGACGCCTCCGAGCAGCCCAGCTCGCAGGCGTGTCCAGCATCCCGGCGATCGTCCGCCCCGCGGCCGAGTCGAGCCGCAACCAGCTCGAGATGGCGCTCACCGAGAACCTGCTTCGGACCGATCTCAATCCGATGGAGGAGGCAGCCGCGTACGCCCGACTGTCCGATGCATTCGGCCTGACCCACGAGGCGATCGCGCTGCGCCTGGGACGCAGCCGGTCAGGGATCTCAAACGCCATCCGCCTGCTCGACCTCCCTGCCCCGGTCCAGGAGGCTGTCGCCGACGCCCGGCTCACCGCCAGCCACGCGCGAGCGCTCCTGGTGCTGCCGCTTGCGGCGGATCAGGAGGCCGTGGCGGCCCTCGCCATCGCCGATGGGCTGAACGTCCGTGAGACCGAGCGGGCCGTCCAGGAACGGTTCACACGGGCATCGGCGGCGCCACGGCGCGCGCCGGCCACCACCCACGAAGAGGCGGCCCCCGACGATGTCGCGTTGCGTCGCGGCCTCGAGCACGCGCTCGGCGTCCCAGTCCGCCTCCAGCGTCGTAAGGGCGGTGGCGGCAGGATTGTCATCGACTGGGCTGAGGAATCCGACCTCGACGCGCTCTATCGCAAGCTCGGCGGCCCCCCGCTCTAGAGCCGACCGGCCGGTTCAGCCGACGGGCCGGTCCGCCGCGCCGGTTAGGCGTGCCTCGGACGCGTCGGCATCGAAGTTGGCCAGGAAGGCCTCGATGTACTTCGGACGATCCGCCGGCTTGTAGTCCAGGAGGAACGCGTGCTCCCAGACATCCATGACGACGATCGGCTTGAAGCCGGCGATGTTGCCGTCCTCGTGGAGCGTGATCCAGTGGTTGCTCAACCGCCCGGTCGCGGTGTCGAGATACGTCACCGCCCAGCCGACACCGCGCATCCCGCCGATCGCGGTGAAGTCCTTGCGCCATGTGTCGATGTCGCCGAACGACTCGCCCAGCGCACGACCCAGCGCGGACGATGACGAGATGCCACCACCGCTCGCCTTGGTGAGGTTGCCGAAGTACCACTCGTGCAGGACCATGCCGTTGTACTCGAAGCCGAGCCGGCGGGTGATCTCGGAATACGCAGGATTCGATGAAAGGCCCTGGCCCGCCTGCTGCATCGTGACCAGCTGCTCGTTAAGCAGATTCGTGTTTTTGACATACCCGGCATAAAGTCCGAAATGGACCTCGAGGGTGTTGTCGGAGATGCCGGTCAGCCCGGAGAGGTCGAACGTCTTGGCCTTGTATGGGGTCTGGGTCAGGAGGGCCATCTTGTGCCTCGTGTTTTCAGCTGGTCTGCGTGGTGGTTGGCCCACATTCTGGCAGCGTGGGACGGCATCCCGCAGCGCGACTCAGCCGGCCGGGGCGCGGATATCCACCGGTTCGTCGTAGCTCGTATACGTGTCGGTCATGAAGTGAGCGGGTGCATCCATGGCCACCCTGCTCGCGCGCCCGCCGGCGTCGATCCAGAAGGTGAACCAGATCGGCGTTGACAGGAAGGTTCCGAACGCCGTGACCATCGTGGTGGGTACGCCGTCGAGCACCTGCTGCCCGATGATGTGCGCGTTTGTCAGCGGTCTGTAGTAGTCCCAGACGAATGATGGGACCGTGTTGGCAACGGGAGTCTGTTGTTGCTGCCAGGGCTGGCCGGGGCCGTCCTGCGTGTACTGCGTCGTTCCGATCCATATGGTGGTGCCCGCATTGCTGATGGTCCAGGTCGTCCGGTCCGGCGAGTCCGACGAATACAGCGCGTGGATGGGGGGAGTCCCTGGTGAGTTGAGCACCTCGCTTACCTGGTACGCGGTCAGGGCTTTCATCGCGGTCTCGAGCTGCGCCAGCAGCAGATTGCCGTTCTGCGCCGGGAGCGCCGGGATCGTGAACTTCGCCTCGGCGCTCCCTGCCCCGTCGAGCAGGTCGACCCAGATCTGGTCACCCGCTTTCATGTCGATCGTCGCCTGACGGCACGTGTCTCCACACGTGGCCAGCGCCTTGTACACGCCGTTGACCGCGATATTCGCGGCGATGCCCTTGGCGGAGGCACTCCCGTCGATCGGGAGCACATAGACCGTGGCGCGGTTCAGCCCGGGTAACCCTGGCGAGAGGCTGAGGCCGACCAGGTCGCCCCCTGCCGCACCCGCCATGGTGAGTTCGTCGCCACTGGGGAGTCCCGCGGCGGGAGTCGCGGCCGCATCCTCGGCGGCCTGCCGCGCGGCCGACGTCGGTGGCGTCGGGAACGAGGAGAGCAGTGCAGCCGCCGCGACCACGCCGGCGGCGAGCGCGGCCTCGATGCGGACATGCGGCCGCTCGAGCCGCCACGCCATCGCCGAGAGAGGAAGCATCAGGGCGACCAACGCCATCTTGACCAGCAGCACGCGCCCGTATGCCGTCCCGAAGAGCGCCTGGATGGATCCGAGCTGGGTGATGGCTTCGAGCCCTCCGGCCACGATCGTCACCGCGAACGCCGCAAGTGCAACCGGCGTGAATCTGGCCAGCATCACGCGCGCATCGGTCGAGCGCCAGCCCATCGGTGGCCGAAGGGCGGCCAGCGCCGCGATCCCACCCGCCCAGAGGCCCGCGGCGAGCAGGTGCACCGCGTCGAGGCCGATGCCGTACCACGCCGGAACCACGCCGGCGGCATGACCGGATGCCGCCAGCATCACCAGGGCGCCCGCGACCCAGAGGGGCAGGCTTCGCCACCCGCGCACGACCGCGATCAGCGCCAGCGCTTCAAAGACGAGCCGGGCGATCAATGCAGCCCCGGACCACCCGTTGAAGAAGGCGAGGTAGTTGCTGAGGCTGTGCCCCCCGGATCCAACCGTCGCCTCGGACCAGACGGCCACGAGCCCGGCGGAAAGCGCGAGGCTCGAGGCACGGAACCTCGGCCTCACCCACTCGAGCGGCGGCGATCGCAGGGCGAGGTTGCTCACGAGCACCTGGCCGGCGAGGAAGAGCAACGCGAGCGCTTCGACCCACTTGACCACCCCGATCGCGATATCCGAAGGCTGGGGACCGGGAACGGCGTTGGCTGCAAGCACGGGCGACGGACCCGCGATCCCGACGTCGAAGGTGAAGCTGCTGCTGATGCGGTGGCCGTCGAAGTCGCTCACCGAGGTCCAGTCGACGGTGTAGATCCCCGAGACGTTCGTGGCCATCGGAATGCGGATCTCGTAGGCGCTGTCGACCTTCCCCGTCCAATCGCGTCCGGTCGGATCAATGACCGTGGCTTGCGAGAGGGTGGCGTTGAGGGGCTGATCGAACTCGAGCGAGACGACCCCGGGGGCGGCGCCGAGGTGGCTGCCGGCAGGGGGTGACGACGCGCTCAGAAGCGCGTGAGCCGACGCAGCGACCGGGATGACGAGTGCCGCGAACGCCGCGATCACGACCCCCGCGAAGCGGCGAACCCCCGTTGTCACGTTCCCATGATGGAGCAGTGCATCCCGGCCACCGACGTGGTGCCACCGGCCCGTCCCCTCATAATCGGCCCGAGTGGCTCAGGTACTCCCACCCCCGGAAGCGACGAGCACGCACAGTCCCTGGTGGCGAGGATCATGGGTCCGAGACACCATCGAGGTGCTCCTGATCGCGGTCATCCTGTATGTGGCGATCGCGTTCGCTCTACAGACCGTGCGCGTTGACGGCGAGAGCATGGTGGGGACATTGCAGAATCAGGATCTGCTCCTGGCCAGCAAGATCTCCTACGACTTCGGCGCCAACCCGGCGCGCGGTGACATCGTGATCCTCATCCCGCCGACAGATCCCACGCAGGACTTCATCAAGCGGGTGATCGGACTACCCGGCGATGTCCTCGAGATCAACGGCCATCACAACCCGACCGAGGTGCTCATCAAGCCGGACGGCAAAGGCCCGTTCCAGGTCCTGAAGGAGCCCTACCTCCCGGAGCCGTGGACGACGCTCAACTTCTGCTGCACGTCGACCGGCATGGCCTCATCGGCGCCGCAACCCGTCACCATCCCGTCCGGCGAGTACTTCGTGATGGGCGACAACCGCAACTTCTCGAGCGACTCGCGGGTCTTCGGCCTGGTCCCGCGCAAGAACATCCTCGCCAAGGCGATCCTGCGCATCTGGCCGATCGATCATTTCGGCAGTCTCGGCACGGGGCCCACCCTGGAGCCGGTGACCAGCACCGCGCTGGCGGTTCCGGCCCTCGGCATCGCCGCATTCGAAGCCTGGCGCTGGCGGCGCCGAAGGATGCGCAGGCCGGCCGCGGCGCACACCGAGTATCTGAGCACCGATCCTCTCGACTAGGAGCCGGGAAACGTCGTCCCTGGCTGGGAAACGAGGAGTGACGTATGGCCGACCACGCGGTGGTGATCGCCGGAGGCGGTCCGACGGGGATGATGCTGGCGGCAGAGCTGACGTTGGCGGGGACCGACGTGGTCATCGTCGAGCGACGCGCCAGCTTCCAGCTGGAAAGCCCCCGCTCGCGAGGTCTGCACTCCCGCACGATCGAAGTGCTCGATCAGCGTGGCGTCGTTGATCGGTTTCTCGCCGAGGGAAAGACGATGCAGGTGCAGGCATTCGCCGGCGTGCCGATGGACATCAGCGATTTCCCCACCCGCCACAACTACGGGATGGCGCTGCTGCAGAGCCACTTCGAGCGCATCATGGCGGGCTGGATCGAGGAGCTGGGTATTCCCATCCTGCGCGACCGCGAGGTGACGGGTTTCACGCAGGACGACAGCGGCGTTGACGTCGCGCTGTCCGACGGCACATCGGTGGGGGCGAAATTTCTGATTGGTTGCGACGGGGGCCGCAGCGTTGTGCGCAAGGCGGCCGGCATCGATTTCGCGGGCTGGGATCCGACAACGTGCTGGATCATTGCCGAGGTCGAGATGGAGGAGGTGCCGGAATTCGGCCTGCGTGGCGGTGGTGGCATCGGCCCAGCCGAGGAGGGACGCGTGGGCGTCACCCTGATCGAACCCGAGCCGAACCGCACCGATGACCCCACTCTGGAGGATCTCCGCGCAGCGCTCGTCCGCGTCGACGGAACGGACTACGGGGCGCACAGCGCGCGCTTTATCTCTCGCTTTACCGACATGACACGTCAGGCGGTGGCCTATCGCAGCGGGCGCGTGCTGGTTGCGGGCGACGCGGCCCATGTGCACGCCCCGATGGGAGGCCAGGGGTTGAACATTGGCGTGCAGGATGCGGTCAACCTGGGCTGGAAGCTGGCCCAGGTGGTCAGCGGAACATCACCGGTGAGCCTCCTCGACACGTATCAGGCCGAACGCCACCCGGTGGGTGCGCGGGTGCTGCGGAACACCATGGCGCAGAGGGCGCTCGGCGCAACGGACGCCCGGTCCGTTGCGCTGCGCGACACGGTGATCGAGCTGCTGCGCATGGACGAGCCGCGCAAGCACATCGCCGCCATGATCGCGGGCCTCGACGTTGCGTATGACCTCGGTGAGGGACATCCGCTGTTGGGGCGCCGCATGCCCGACATGGATCTGGCGACTGCGGATGGCACCGTGCGAGTGTTCTCGTTGTTGCACGACGCCAAGCCGGTGCTGCTCAACCTCGGTGACGCCGGTGGCCTCGACATCGCACCCTGGGCCGACAGAGTTCAGCTCGTCGATGCCTCGTATGCCGGCACCTGGGAACTTCCGGTACTCGGCGAGGTCGGTGCACCGACCGCCGTATTGGTGCGTCCCGATGGACACGTCGCCTGGGTTGGCGATGGCACTGACGCGGGACTGCGCGAGGCGCTCACCACATGGTTCGGCAACGAGGTGCTGTAGCGGCCGTTATCAGCCGTGCACCCACGGGCCGTCGACGCCGCTCCACTCGACGAGCTCGGCGGGTTGAAAGAAGAGCGCGACCTCCTCCGCACCCCGACCGGGCGAGTCGCTGCCGTGCACCACGTTATTGCCAATGCTGACTGCAAGGTCGCCGCGGATGCTTCCGGGGGCGGCCGCCGAGGGGTTGGTGGCGCCCATCATGGAGCGCACCTGCGCGACCGCGTCGTCACCTTCCCACACCATGGCCACCACCGGCGCCGAGGTGATGAAGTCGACGAGACCCGCGAAGAACGGCTTGCCCTGATGCTCCGCGTAGTGACGTTCGGCGAGGTCGCGATCGATGAGCAGCAGCTTGAGCGCGACGAGGTGGAGTCCTCGGCGCTCTAAACGGCCGATCACCTCGCCGATGAGACGGCGCTGCACGCCGTCAGGCTTGACCAGGACGAGAGTTCGTTCCACGCTCACGGCGCGAAAGTCTGACAGGCCGACATCAGACCGCGATCGCCTTCTCGAAGCGCGTCTCACTGCGGAACGGTCCGACCACCGCGGCTCGCAGACCGGCACTGAGCAATCGCGACGCAAGCTCGCTGACCTGCACGGCATCGACCGATTCAAGGCGCGCCACCAGCTCATCGGGCTCGACGATCTTCCCCTGGAGCAGGAGTTGCTGACCGGCGTACTCGCAGAGGGCCGACGTGCCTTCGAGCTGGAGCAGGAGGCGGCCCTTCGCGTATTCGCGGGCCTTGGTCAGCTCCGCGTCACCGACCGGTTCCTCGGCGAGCTTGCGCAGCTCGACCACCGCCGCCTGGAGCGCCGTCGCCGCCTGGCGCGGCTCGCATGCCAGGCCGATGCCGAGCACACCGGTGTCGGCCATGCGGCTCATGAACGAGTGCACGTCGTAGACCAGCCCACGGTGCTCGCGGAGCTCGAGGAAAAGCCGGCTCGACATGCCCTCGCCGAGGATCACATTGAGAATTTCGGCGATATGGCGATCGGGGTCGTTGTACGACGGAGCGCGCGCCCCGACCAGGATGTTGGCCTGCTCGGCGCTCCGCCGGATGACGCGGAGCGGCGGCCCGGAAGGAGGCGTTGCAGGAGCCGGCGGCCCGGGAACCCCGCGGCGTCGGTCCGCCCAAGGGCCGATTGCTTCGTCGATCTCCGCAATGGCGGCCTCGGTCTCGAAACCGCCGGCGATGCTGATCACCAGCGTCGACGGGAGCATGTGCGTCTCGAGGTGACGCCGGCAGTCCTCGGCGGTGAAGGACAGGACAGTCTCCTCGCGCCCCGCGACATCCCAGCCGAGCGGGTGATCGGGCCACATCAGTGCATCGAAGGCGATCTGCACATAGTCCTGAGGATTGTCTTGGTACATGCGCAGCTCTTCGATCACCACCTGGCGTTCCTTGACGACCTCCTCGGGGTCGAGGGCGGGGCTGAGCAGCATGTCGCTGAGAACCGACACGGCCAGACCGAGCTTCGCAATCGGCACGCGCGTCCAGAAGACTGTGGCCTCGCGATCGGTCGCCGCGTTGAGCACTCCGCCGACTCCCTCGATGGCCTCACTGACGTCGCGCGCGGTCGGAAACCGACGGCCGCCCTTGAACACCATGTGCTCGACGAAGTGGCTGATCCCGCTCTCTGCCTCGGACTCGTAGCGCGACCCGACGCCGACCATGAAGGCAATCGCCACCGAGGCACGGCCGGGCAGCGGGACGGCAGTGAGCCTCGTCCCCCCGGACAGTGACGTGACGCCGAATTCGGTCAGTAGGGCCGCCCGGACGACCGGCCCGGACGGGCTCCTTCGAAGCGCTCCGGCGGGCCACCCTGGGCAGGACCGGTCGGATTGATGACCACGCGTCGCGCCGGCTCCCTGCCGGTGCTCTCAGTGGTCACGTCGGGATCGTCGGCGAGGGTCATGTGAATGACGCGGCGCTCATACGCGTGCATGGGGTCAAGGGTGTACGGCTCGCCGGTGCGCTTGACGCGCAGCGCAAGGCGTTGGGCCAGCTCGCGGACCTGGTCTTCGCGGCGGGCCCGGTAGCGCTCGACGTCGAGGATGACCCGGCGGGTCTCCACGCCCTCCTCGCCGAGCATGAGGTTGAGCGCGGTCTGCAGCGAGCGCAGCGTCTCGCCGCGCCACCCGATGAGGAGGCCGAGGTCGTCGCCCGCGATGTCGAGGATTACGGGCCCGCCCGACGAGGACGTGACCGTTCCGGTTCCGCGTCGAACGCTGACCCGGCATGGCACCTCCATTCGGGTCAGCAGCTCCTCGAGAAGCGCCCGCGCGTTGGCGGCGTGATCGTCGATCCGGTACACGCGCACGCGTCGCTCGCCGGTGGACAGACGCTCACCCGGGAGCGCGCGGCTCTCCGGTGACAGCACCTGCACCTCGACCTGCTCGCGGTTGGCCCCGAGCTGACCGAGCGCGACGCTGACAGCCTCCTCGATGGTCGACCCGCGCGCCTCGACTCCATCCTCGGTCTGCGCTTCGACCTCGGTAACCCTGCTCTCGCTCACCACTTCTCCCTCGGCGCCCGCGCTCAGCGCCGCCGCCTCCGTCTGTTCGGCCTATTGGGTCGCGCGAGCGTTCGCCCAGTCGCGCTCGGCGACCGGACCGGTGGCTGTTCCTCGGCGGCATCCGGCTTGGCGCCGTTGGCGCTCGCCAGCCTCGCGCCGTTGCTCCGGGCCGTCGACTTCTTGCCAGGTGTGACGACAACCGTCGTCTTGCCCGAGCCCGCACCGGTCTTGACCGGCGTTCGGGGAATCGTCAGAGCGGTCACGCGGTTGGCGCCGGGGAACCACGAAGGAACCACCAGGCCGTTCCATCCCAGCAGGTGGTACTGCTGCGCGACCATGAACATCGTGCCCGTTGCCCAGTAGATGGCCAGCCCCTGCGGGAACAGGAAGCTGAACACGAAGATCATCACCGGGAAGATGAACGACATCTGCTTGGTGACGCCCTGCATCGACCGTTCCTGGTCGGACATATCTGGCCTCGACGGGGGCATCATCATTCGCGACTGAGCGAAGGTGAACGCGCCGGCGATGATGGGAAGGATCAGCAGCTGCGGTTGCGTGAGCAGACCCGCGAGACCGTTATGGCCGTTGCAGCATGCCGCCTGTGCGGACTGGGTCACGTCGGGGATCCAGAGAAAATGCTTGTCCGCAGCGGCCAGAGTACCGGTCACCGTCCTGATCGACTGGTAGAGCCCGATCAGCACGGGCATCTGCACCAGCGCGGGGATGCAACCGGTGAGGCTGGAGAAGGGACTGATGCCGTGCTCCTTGTAGAGCGCGTTCATCTCCTGGCTCAGTCGTTGTGGCTCTTTCTTGTATTTCTTGCGCAGCTCCTGCAGCTGGGGCGCGACCAGCCGCTGCTCCGCCTGGATGCGTCGTGACGTCCGTAGCTGCCAGCCGAAGATCGGGAAGAGCACCGCGCGGATGCCGATCGTGAGGACGATCACCGCAAGCCCGAAGGCGCCGATCGCCCGGAGTGGCCCCAGACCGGTGAAGAACGTGACCAGCTCTCGCAGCACCCAGCTGAACGGGACCTGCAGGATCCCGAAGATCGAAAGCGGGTTGAACCCCGACGACGTGGTGGTCGTGGCTGCGGCGATCATGCTGCACTCCCGTGCTGGGTCGCTTCGCGATGAACCCGCCGCGCCGCGCGCCAGCTGATGTACGTCTCGGGCACCGGATCAATACCACCCTCGTGGAAGGGATGGCAGCGCGCGATACGACGCACGGCGAGCCACCACCCGCGGCGGGCGCCGAAACGCTGAATCGCCTCGTAGCCATAGTGCGAGCACGTGGGCTCGTACCGGCAGGAGCTCATCATCCCGAAGAGCGGGCCGATGGTCACCTGGTAGATCCGGATGAACACCAGGCTGGCGCGTCTCACGTACGAACTCCCTGGCTGCTCGATATGGCAGCCGCAGTCAGCGCCGTCGAGAGGGCCGACCGCAGGGTCGGGAACGGCATCTCGGTGGCGCGCCCGGGAAGGCTCACGACCATGTCGAGTCCAGTGTGCTCCATCAGGATCGGAGCGATCGCCGCACGCAACCGGCGACGAGCGCGATTCCGCGTCACCGAGCCGGTGGCGCCGGGTACCGCAAAGGCGACTCGCGACGCAGTCGACTCCCCGGGAAGAACACGGACTCGAATCGCTCCCGAGCGTGCCTCACTCCCGGACTCCCGCACCGCCGCAATCCGGCGTCGCCCGGAAAGGCGATGCCGCGGGTTCATCGCGTTGGAGCCGGAGTCAGGCGCTTGCGGCCCTTCCGACGGCGTGCCTTGAGCACTTGGCGTCCGCCGGGCGTCGCCATACGTATGCGAAAGCCATGCGTCTTACGCCGGTAGCGCTTCTTGGGCTGGTACGTCCGCTTGATGGCCGTCTCTCCGAGACACTGATCGCGTCGGGGGCGCTCTGGGCACCGCTGAGCCCGACGGGGTTGCGTCGCGAGTATACCAAGGCGGCGGTCGACCGCCCTTCATCGGTCTGGAGTTGCCGTCGCGAGATCACAGGACCGTGGTGCGCTCGCTCCACTTGTGACCGGGGCTGCGCATTGTTAGACTCCCCAGGCTGCAGCGGGAGCGGGAAGCATTTCCACACGTCTCACCAAGCCCCCCGGCCACCAGCGGCCATGCATTTATCCACTGATGTGCACAAGCTGTGGATAACTGCGCTGTAATCGGCAGGCCAAGGCGAGGAACGAGTGGATCGAACAGCCGGTGTGGGAGTCGTCGGTGACCAGGCGCCACGGGCCGAGCCCGTCCTGGAGAGTGGGAATTCGACTGCGAGCATGGATCCGCAACAGCTCTGGCAGGTTGCGCAGGAAGAGCTCCGATTCCAGGTGGTCCGCCCCGGCTATGAGGCATGGCTTGCCAACGCCGTCCTGGTGGACTCCGACGGACACACGTTCACCGTGGGTGTGCCGACCATGTTCGCCCGCGACTGGGTCAGTGAGCGCTACGTCCCGCTGATCCGCGAGACCCTATCGGGGGTGCTCGGTCGCGACTGCGAGGTCATCATCACGGTCGACCCGGAACGGTCGCCACCGCCGGAGGCGCCGCCCAACGTCCCGGATCCGACCTACGCGCACGTGAGCGAGCCCGAGGACGGTGCCAACGATTCACGGCTCAACCCCGCATTCACCTTCAGCACGTTCGTGGTCGGCAATTCGAGCCGGTTCGCACACGCTGCGTGTCGCGCAGTGGCCGAGGCGCCTGGCAAGGCGTACAACCCGCTCTTTCTCTACGGCGGCGTGGGTCTGGGCAAGACCCATCTGATGCATGCCATCGGTCACGCGGTCCGCGAGACGCATCGAAACGCGAAGGTGGCCTACGTCACCTCCGAGAAATTCATGAACGAGATGGTCGCCTCGATCGTCGAAAACCGGCCCGCCGAGTTCCGGATGCGCTACCGAGGTGTCGACGTCCTGCTCATCGACGACATCCAGTTCCTGGCCGGCAAGGACCACACCCGTGAGGAGTTCTTCCATACGTTCAACGCGTTGCAGGAATTCCAGAAGCAGATCGTGGTGAGCAGCGACCGGCCGCCCAAGGACATCCCCACCCTCGAGGACCGTTTGCGGAGCCGGTTCGAGGGCGGCCTGATGGCCGACATCCAGCCGCCGGACTTCGAGACCCGCCTGGCAATCCTCACCACCAAGCTCGGCCCCTACAGCAAGCTGGTGCCGGACGAGGTGTGCTCGTTCATCGCCCATCGAATTCAGAAGAACATCCGCGAACTCGAGGGCGCGCTGATCCGCGTGCTCGCACACGCGTCGATCAACGGCCAGCAGATCACCCTGGAGACGGCTCAGCAGATTCTCCGCGACGTGATCCCCGTCCAGGACTCGACGCCGGTGAGCATCGAGACCATTCAGCTGGCGGTCGCCGCGCACTACGCAATCTCGGTCGAGGAGATGAAGGGCAAGCGACGCGACAAGAACATCGTCTTCCCCCGCCAGGTCGCGATGTACCTGATTCGCGAGGAAACCGAGTCGTCCCTCCCGGTCATCGGGAGCGCGTTCGGCGGCCGGGACCACACCACGGCGTTGCATGCGATCGAAAAGATCACCGAGCTCATGCGCGAGGACGTACGCCTCCAGGGTGAGGTGCGCGCCATCCGCGAGCAGCTCCACAACCGTTGACAACCCTGTTGCCGGAGCCCGGGACGGCATGTGGACAAAGTGCGGAACCCCACTGCCGGTGGACAACCGGTGCGGAACCGATGCCACTTGCGCACAGGCCGGCAACGCTCAGGAAGCCCCGATGAGATCGCTTTCCGGGTTGTCCCCCATATCCCCACTACTACATCGTCTACTGATCTCTAGACTCTGCAGGTCATACTTATTGAGTCTGGTGATAACGCAGCCTCCAGAGAGGAATCGTCCATGAAAGCGACCGTCTCGTCCTCGACACTCAGTGGTGCACTCGGGCTCGTGTCCCGCGCGGTATCGCCTCGATCAACGCTGCCTGTGCTGAGCAACGTCCTGCTCGAGACAGGTGCCGACGGTCTGCGGGTGACGGCAACAAATCTCGATCTCACCATCACGGTGGTCGTGCCGGCAACGGTTCTCGAGGAAGGCCGGATCACCGTGCCGGCGCGGTTGCTCGGAGAGTTTGTCTCGTCACTCGGCGATGCACCGTGCACCATGGAGCTGGAGCCGACGACGCAGGTGCTGAAGCTCACCGGTGGGGTGCATCGTGCCAATGTCCACGGCATCGACGCGGTGGAATTTCCACCGCTCCCAGCGCGGGACGCCGAGACGTCCATCGAGGTCGACGCGGTCACATTGCAGAACGCGATCACCCAGACGGTGATGGCGGCAAGCTCCGATGAGGCTTCGCCGGTTCTCACCGGTGTGCTGCTGCAGATCGATGGCAACCGCCTCACGCTTGCGGCCACGGATCGTCACCGACTTGCGGTGAAGACGATCGATGTCACCGTGAACGGCACCCCGCCGGTCACGTCGGTGATCGTCCCGTCGCGCCATCTTTCGGAAGTCGCACGCGCGGTGAATCCCAACCGCCCGACGGTTGGCATCGCATTCGCGCACGCACGCAACCAGGTGTTCTTCACGCTGAAGGACGTCGAGATCTCGTCGCGGCTCATCGAAGGGACATATCCCAACTACACGCAGGTGATCCCCGGTGAGTCGACCACCACGGTGAGCCTGTCGACCGCATCACTCTTGCGCGAGGCCAAGACGGCTGCGGTGCTCGCACGTGACGCTGCAAACCCGGTGCGGCTGCGCATCGGCGACGGTACGCTCACGCTGCTTGCGCAGACCGCGGAGGTAGGCGATGACGAGGCTCCGCTGACGGCGACGGTGAAGGGCGACGACGTGCAGATCGCGTTCAACGCGAGATACATGCTCGACGCACTGTCGGCCCTCGATTCCGATGAGGTGCAGCTGTCATTCAACGGATCGCTGCAGCCTGGAGTCATCCGTCCTGTGGGAAGGGACGACTACCTCTGCATCATCATGCCGGTGCGGGTCGCCTGACCCACCGGATCACATCGCCTTGAATCGGATCCGGCGAACGAGGTCCTGTCCGACGCGCTGATTCAGCGCATCGATGACTCGCGGTGCCTCCATCTGCAGCTGATGCGCGAGGGCGCTGTTGGCGGTCGCGATCACCAGCACGCCACGATCGAGTCGCTCAGCACGGCAAAGTGACGCAAGGCCGTCGCCGACAACATCCGCGAGCGCGAGCCTCAGCCGCTCTTCGCGGACCTGGACACGGACGCCCAGGCCCCGGAGCGCAGGGTCGATGAGATCGGACAGGCGCTGCTCGGTCATCCGCGTTCATCCCTGGTGACCACGCCGCTCCGCACCGTGAAGTGGAGCACGTCGGCAAAATCGGCCACCTCGGTGAGGGGCTCGGTGGCGGTCACGAGCACCTGGTGCCGGCCCTCGGCCAGCAGCGCGAGCAGGCTCCCGCGACGCTGCGGATCGAGCTCGCTGAGGACATCATCGAGCAGGATGACCGGAGCGACGCCGGCGGCGTCCTGAAGGTACCGGACCTCGGCGAGCTTGCATGCCAGGACGATGCTGCGCTGCTGGCCCTGTGACGCATTCCCGCGCGCTGCGCGACCGTCGAGGTCGAACGCGATGTCGTCGCGGTGCGGGCCGGCCAGGGTGATCCCTCTGGCGACCTCCTCGGACGAGCGGTCGCGCAGGCTTCCCAGGAGCAGCT
The DNA here is from genome assembly GCA_003162415.1 of Candidatus Dormiibacterota bacterium. Classification (GTDB taxonomy): domain Bacteria; phylum Chloroflexota; class Dormibacteria; order Aeolococcales; family Aeolococcaceae; genus Palsa-851. The sequence continues at coordinate 545,808 of PMOL01000004.1, read as the reverse complement.
GCTCCGCGGCCTCGACGGTGTCAGGGATCGAGGCGACATGCGCCGGCGCGTAGCGCACCGAGATGCGCTCGCGCTGACCGCTCAGGTCGTGCAGCGAGAGCGCCGTGAGCGGCGCCAGCGCTTCGACCAGCCGCGAACGGGCAACCCCGAGCCAGGCACCATGGTGGGCGAGCTCACTGGTGAAACTGTTCAGGGAATCGCGCGCGCCGCCGCCGAGGCGGAGCTGATGCAGCAAGGCGTTCCGCTGCTCGAGCACGCGGCGATACCGCGACATGTGCGCGACCGCCTGCTGATCGGTCTGAGCAAGGATGACGTCTAGAAAGCGCCGCCGTCCGTCGGGTCCTCCGCGCACCAGCGCGAGATCCTCCGGCCAGAAGAGCACCACCGGACACACACCGAGAACACCCCGGGCAGGCCGGGGCTTTCCATCAACCGCCGTGACTCTCGACACACGGCCTGTCGAGGGATCACGTTGAAACCGAACCGAGAGCGTGACGTCGGCCGGCGGGCGCGCAACGTCCGCCTCCGCGAGCGCTGCGTCCTCGTTCCAGAGCAGGAGATCGCCGCTGCTGGTGGTCCGTGGTGAGCGCGTCAGCGCGAGGGTGGCGATCGCCTCGAGGAGGTTGGTCTTGCCCTGTGCGTTCTGGCCATGAATGACATTGAGCCCGGGGCCGAAACGCACCGTCGCCTCCGGGTAGTTGCGAAAGCAGTGCACACGGAGGCGGACGATGGCGCAGCGCGGCGCTGCGGTGCCGGCGGGCTCGGTCGTGGCGCTCACGGTCGGCGCGTCGACGCTCACGCGGCGCGACCGGCCATCGACGTGATCAACTCGGCGATGCGCCGCGTCGCCTCCGGCCGGGCAGCCGCCTTCACCGCGGCACGCATGGTGGCGAGTGCCTCCGACCCGGGAGTCGCAAGCTCGGCCACCGCGTCGACGAGTTGCTCGTCGCGCGGGACGTAGCGCCCGGCACCGATGTCCACCACCCATTCCACGTTACCGCGCTCCTGCCCGGGCAGATACCAGACCAGGAGCAGGGGCAGCCCGCAGCAGAGCGCTTCGGCGATGGTCCCGGGTCCCGCCTTGGAGACCACGACGTCGCTGGAGCGCATCCATTCCGCCATGTTGTCCACATAGCCGAGCACGCGCACGGGGCGTCCCCTGCCGGTGCGCAAACCGGCGAGGGCCGATCGGGCGCGGTCGTTGCGCCCGCAGATGACCACGACATCGACATCGGAAGGGCCGGCGGCGATCGCTCGTGCGTGCTTGACGAGCCCGCCCGACCCATCGGCGCCGCCGCACACGAGCACGACGAAGGCGTCGGTTCGCTGGCCGAGGCGACGGCGAATCCCGGCGATGCCCGCCGGGTCGCTGGGGAGCTCGGTGAATCGCCGGTCGACCGCGAGGCCGAAGTCGTGGCAGCGAGACGAAGGGATGCCTGCCCGGCGGCACTGGTCGAGCGCTCCCGGGGAGGGAACGACTACCGCGTCGACGCCCGGGCATGTCCAGGCGACATGGATGTCGACGAGGTCGGTGATCACCGTGATCACCGGGGCCCGGCGAGCGCGGCTTCGTACAGCGCGCACGCTGATGTGGTTCAGGAGCGGGTGGAACGAGACGACGCAGTCGGGATCGATGCGCTCCATAGCCTCGCTGACGGCAGCGGTCACGGACCTGAGCACCGTCGCCTCGAGCAGGCTCACCGCCGACCGGCTGTTGGTCGAGTGATAGAGGCCGCCCCAAAGCCAGCGCGCGTGCCTGGTGATGGGCCCATATAACCCTGCGGTGCCGCCGATCACCTTTGGCGTGGCGCTGGTGAACGGGTCGAGGATCGTGATCTCGAACTCGCCGGGAAACTCAGCGGCAGTCTGCCGTTCGACGGCTGTCGCCGCGGCCCGGTGTCCGCCGCCGGTATCGGCGATGAGAAAGAGCAGCCGCTTCATCTGCTCACCGCCACCGACGCTGCCACCAGCGTGCGAGGGGCGAAGTCGGTGAGCGTCTGGACGTTGGTCCCGTCCGCGTTCTCGATGTAGGCCTGGACGATGCCGCCGGCGTCGGCGTTCAGATACACCAACTGACGTCCTGAGGGGGCGACCACCACGGTGCCGAGAGAGGCGGTCGCCGGACCTGACGCCACTGGGATCTGTTCATCACCGGCAACACTGACGAGCACGAGGGTAGGAGTGCCGGCCTGTGGCCGGCGGATCCCGAGGAGCGTCCCGGTCGCGGTGAAGCCGACGGGCTGGAGGAGGGGGTCGAGCAAGCGGGGTGCTGTGGACGACGGGCCGATGCCGGCAATCCAGGTGCCCTGGACCCCCGGCGCCGAGCGAAGGAATGCCAGTTGCGAGCCCTCCGGCGACATCGCCGGGTCGCTCGATGCGCCGGTCACGTCCCCGATCGGGTACCGGGCGAGCACCACCGAGTCCGCGAGCTCGAGGTGCTCGCCGTCGGACGCCCCGGCAACATCGAGGACGAGCTGCTCGCCAAGCGGGCTCCAGACTGCGGGTGCGACCAGCGGATCCCCCCCGGGGAGATTGGTGAGCACGCCGGTGGTCGGATTGAAGAACGAGATCCGGCCCACTCGCGAGAACGCGAGGGTCGAACCGTCGGGTGACCACGACGGTAGTGATGAGTTCGCGAAGCTGGTGACCACGGTCCCGCTGGCCGGGTCGATCACCAGCAGGATCGGCGCGGCGGCGCTGACCGTGGTGTCGAGCTCGACGACCGCCAGCCACCCTCCGCCCGGCGAGAGGGCGGCGGCCGAGTAGGTGTAGAGCGGCGTTCCGAATGCCGCCGCCCCGCAACCCGAGGGGCGCGGGCAGCCGGGCGACTCCAGCACCGCCTCGGTCGAGATCGGCTCGCCCGAAACCGCCGGTGCCAGCGGCGACACGAGCACGGTGGTCGCGCCCTCGCCCGGCTTGCCGGCAAGCACCAACACGTGGGAACCGGAGGACATCCCCGCGGTCGTGAAGGTTGCGGCGGCGCCGGCCAGGAGCGGTTGATGATCGATGTCGGTGGCTGTCCCGGCCACCGACAGCCGGTAGGTGATCCCGGCCTGCAGGATGGCCCCCGGCAGCACCACGAACCGGCTCGGGTCGCGCGTGTTGCGCACCACCCGCGTTCCCGGCACCGGTGGATCGAGCGTGACCGCCGCCTCGGTTGCGGCGGCGGCCATGGCTGTTGAGAAGCTCACCGAGATCGACGTGTCCACCGGGACACCTTTGGAGCCATCCGGAGGCTGAATCGAGCGTATCGCTGGCGCCGGCCCAGTGGTGATCGTCCATTGGTGGTCGACCGAGTTCACCACCCCGCTCGGGTCGCCGATGCCGCCGGCCAGCGTGAAGGTGTACGAGGTGCTCGGGGCAAAGATCGCCCGGGGGTGGAGCAGCGTGAAACCGGTGTCCCCGGAGAGCCAGACGATCCGGCAGGGGGCGAGTGGCCCCGCAGCGAAGGCCTGGTCAAGGTTGCACAAGGGGATTTGCCGATTCACGGAGAACCGACCCTTCACGGACGCCGTGACCACGGGACGGTCGAATTCCACGGTGACCGGTGCATCTGCGGCGACGCCGACGGCGCCGCGGTTGGGAACGAGCTGGATGATCTGCGGCGGACTGCTGAAACACCCCGCGAGCGAGGCGCAGATCAGCGCTGCAACTCCCCAGAGTGCGCCCCGGCCTCCGCCGGAGGCGAGCGCGCGCCCGGCTCGGCTAGTACGCGCGGTTGAGCGCGGCGTCGACGTCGATAGCGGCGATCTCGCCGTCGCCGCCCTTGACCTCGATGACCGACTGGCGGTCGGTGGCAAGCGCAGCCACCGCCGTGGTCGCCTTGTCGAGGGATCGCTGCGACTCGGTATAGGTGCCGAGGATGTCGCCATCCCGAAGCAGGATGATCCCCGCCTCGTTCGGGGTTTGCACCACGACCGACCCGCTCACCTTCTCCTCGGCGAGGTATTCGAGCAGGGCCTCGAGGTTGACGAAGCGGCCGAGCAACCCGCTGTAGAGATAGGGCGACGTGAACAGCTGTGCGAGCGCGGTCACGGTCTCGCCCTCGAGTTCGATCACGTCGATGACGCCATCCCCCGCGTCCATGTGCCTCCGGATCTGCAGGAAGGCCGCCTCGCCCTGGACGGCTGTGCCATTGCTGCACAGGGCCTGGAGCGCCTGACCGTCATTGAGCAGGATCACCCCGCTGTAGCCGTTGCCGCTCAGGTTGACGTACCCGGTATGTCGATCGGACCGCAGCGTACGGAGCAGGCGCGGGAAATCGACGAATGCGCTCTTCAGGCCCTCGTAGTGGGCGCGGCCCGAGGGGAGCGGATAGACGCGCACCGTCGGTGCGCTCGCGGCGGCCCCGCCGGGTGTCGCTCCAACCGGGCGATCCGGCGACGCCGCGGGCGCGGTGGCTGCGGGAGCCGGTTCGTACGACACGGGTTCCGGTGCCGCTGTGTAGCTGACGGGCTCGGGCGCCGGGGTCACCGGGGCCGGTGTGAACTCAGGCATCGGGACAGGGGCCGGCTCGGCGGGTTGCGGCGAGTACGTCTCAGCGGTGGACTCCCCAGCCGGGGTACCCGCGACCGCGTATGCAGGCTCCTCGATCGGCTCGGGGAGGCTTGCCGCAGGAGCGGGGGAGTACGTTTCGGGAGCCGAGTACGCCGGCGCGGCATCCGGCCACGTGGACGCGCCCGTCGATGAAGTGGCAGGAGGGGTGCGGCTCTCGGCGGCGGCGATCAACTCGGCGGGGGAGGCCTTGATGGTCTCCTCGGCGGGCAGCTTGGCTCGCGGGTCGAACTGATAGGAGCCGTCGTCCCAGCCAAGGGCATCGATGACGACCTCCTCGCCCTGTCCCCCCGGGCCACTCGCGTGGAACAGGTGTCCGAACAGGAAGTACAGCGAGGCGCTGTCGCCACCGTTGTCGATGGTCAGGGTGCCGGTGGCTCGCTCTGCTTGCATCGATTGGAGCAGCGTCGCGAGCCCGCCGTCATGAAGGGAACCCTGGGTCTGCACGAGTGCGGGTCTCCAGTTTTGTGAAGGAAGACCGTCCCGGAGGAGGCGGTCCGAGTTGGAGTCGGCCCGTATAGTAGCAACCCTTCACCGTTCCGAACGAGGTTCGATACTCCAGAATGACCCGAGCTCACTTCGAGGAATTGGTGTGGATGGACAGCAGGTGCGGGTGCTCGTGGTCGATGACGACGCGCTCGTGCGTCGGGCCGTCCGCCTCACCTGCGAGACCGAGGGCTACACAGTCCAGGAGGCCGAGCGCGCCAGCGAGGCGTTAGCCCGCCTCGAGGTTTTCCACCCGGACATCGTGGTTCTCGACGTCGTGCTTCCCGATCTGTCCGGGTTCGACGTCTGTCGGGAGATCCGCCGTGCCGGACATCGCATGCCCGTGATCATCCTCAGCGCCAAACACGACGAGATCGACGTCGTCCTGGGCCTGGAGATCGGCGCCGACGACTACATCGCCAAGCCGTTCCGGGCCCGCGAGCTGCTGGCGCGGATCGGCGCACAGCTGCGCCGGGCCAAGGAGCTGCGCGGCGACGACAAGCCGGCCGATGGCCGCCTTGTGTTCCGGGACCTGGTCATCGACACCGCGGAGCGGCGAGTGACCCGCTCGGATCACGACATCGTCCTCACCCACACCGAGTTCGACCTTCTGTCGTACCTGGCCTCGAACGCCGGGAAGGTGCTCTCACGGGAGCGGATCCTCAGCGCGGTGTGGGGCTATGAGCATCCCATCGAGACCAGGGTGATCGACGTCCACGTGCGCAACCTGCGCCGCAAGATCGAGCCCGACCCGGCGCAACCGCGCCACATCCTCGCCGTCCCGGGCATCGGGTACCGCTTCGCGGGGCTCAGACGCTGAAGATCCTCGCGGATGTGAGGGGGCCGCAAAGTACACTCGGCATGGTGCGAACTCCTCCCATGCTCGACCCTCGCGAGCCCACCGTCCAGAGCCGGCAGACCGACCCACTCTCGGCGGTCACGGTCGGAGCGCTTTCGGTCATCGCGGTGGCCCTCTTCGCCGCAGCCTTCCTCGCCACGTATACGTACTCCACCCCCCACGTCGAGCTGCCGCTGGTCATCGCCATCGCGCTGTTCTTCGTCGTCGTGATCGGCGCCAACATCCTCCGGCTGGCGGTTCGCCACCTGCGCCCGGGGCGCTGACCGATGTCTGAGCGGCCCGGCGCCGGCCAGGCGGGTTCGGAGCCGGCAGGAGCAGACCGTCCGACGTTCCCGTCCTACGAGGAGTTCGCGTCCGATCTTCTGGAGGCGATCGACGCCGCGGGGCTCGGCATCGAGGACGTGCGCCATCACCTCGAGCCAGGCCTCGGCGAACGCCGCTTCGAGTGCACCGTCCGGCTCAACGGCGACCCGCCGCCGCGTTATCACGTGCACGTGAGCTACACGTGGGATGCGCTCCTCACCTTCATCTCCGCATACGGTCCGGGAGCGGACTGCGAGCTGTACCACGACGACGACGAGGCGCAGGACTGCCCGCATCAACAGATCACCCCCCAGGCGTTCGTCGATGTCGAGGCAGAGTTCGTGCTCGGCGACGGTGGATACGAGCTCCACGATCTCGACGAGGTGGGAGGCTGGGTGGAAACCGTCCAGACGTTGTTGGGCAAGGCGTTTTCAGAGGACGACAAGCCGAGTGTGCACGTCGGTATCGCGGTGCTGGGCACGACTACACTCGTCGAGAAATTCACCGCTGAGCATTCGTGGTTCCTCGACTTCGAGAAGCAGCCCGACCTGGCGACCGTCGCCAAGCAGATCGACGCAGCGCTGAAGCTGGTGCCGCAGCTCGCCGACCGCCTTCCAATCTGAGGAAGGTTCCCTCCCGCTACGGCTTCGCCGGCCGGAAGCCGGCGGCCTCGAGCAGTTGCAGCTCGAACGGACGGTTGGCGATCTCGGGATGCGGCACGGTGAGGCCCGGTTCCTCGACGTGCACCTCGCCGTGCTCGCCCAGCATGAGGATGTCCGCGTCCGCGATCCGCGGCCCCCATCGGTAGGTCGTCCGCCGTCCCGCGGCGACCTCGGCGGCCCTGCTGTGCTCGAGCCAGCGCCGGGGTGGCCACGGCTCTGGGCTGCGCAGCCGGATCACCTGGTTGTGAAAGTCACCTTGTGCGGTCACCCCCAGCGGCCGCGTGAGGATCTCGGGCGACGCGGCGGTGATGGTCACGCCGCCGCTCGCGAGCGCCTGGCGTAGTCGCGCCAGGTTCCGGCCGCGATGACCCAGGTTGGTGCCCAGCGACAGCCATGCCGTGTCTGTCGAGACCGTCCCGTCGCTCACCCGGTCGGGCCGGGGATCGGCAGGTCTCGCAGCGCCTCTGGTGTCCCGCGAACCACAGCGTCAGCGGCGCGAAGCGCGCGCACCGTCTCGGCGACGTCGTGGACGCGGACCATGTGAGCGCCGGCCTGCACCGAAAGCACGGCCAGCGCGAGGCTGGGCTCGAGGCGGTGCGCCTGGTCCTTTTCACCGATGAGCATGCCGGTCGTGGACTTCCGCGATGGACCGATCAGGACCGCCTGACCCAGGCCCATCAGCTCGCCGAGACGGCGAACCAGCTCGAGGTTGTGCGCGGGTGTCTTGGCGAAGCCGAAACCGGGGTCTATGATCACCTGTGACAGCGGGATGCCGGCTCTCTCCGCGACGGCCAGGCTCTCGCGCAAACCGAGACAGATGTCCTCCATCAGGTCGCCGTACTGGGTGCCGTGCTGGTTGTGCATGGCAACGACGCCGGTGCCCGGACGCGCAGCCACCACCCCGGCCATATCCGGATCTCCGCGCAGTCCCCAGACGTCGTTGACGATCACGGCCCCGGCCTCGAGGGCGGCTGCGGCCACCTTCGCCTTGCGCGTGTCGATGCTGATCGGGACGGGGAGGCGTGCCGCGAGCTCGCGGATCACCGGCAAGACGCGTGCCATCTCGACGTCGGCCGAGACCTCGTCCCTGGTGTTCGACGGCCGGGTGCTCTCGCCACCGACGTCAACGATGTCCGTGCCCTCCGCCGCCAGCGACTGCGCGCGGTTCACGGCTGCGGTCACGTCGTCTCCCACCCCGTCACCGGAGAACGAGTCAGGGGTGACGTTGAGGATGCCCATCACCAATGTGCGCTTGCCGAACACGAGGCGGTGTCCCGGCAACTCCAGCGGCGGTGGCGGCGCACCGCGAGCCACCAGCACGGCTGCGATCGCCGCGCCGACCTCGCCGGTGTTGTCACTCCAGGCGGCGAGCTGCATCGGCAGGATGCCCGCGGTCATGAGCGGCATGAGCAGCACGGCGTGATCGCCATTCGGGTTGCTGAGCACCTCACCGCCGCCGTCGGCCACAAGGCGCTCGATGACCCGGATCTGGTCCGAGCTCAGACCGCGAATGGCGAGCGCCTCGACGGCGCCACGCTGGGCGAGGACGGTCAGCCTCTCGGGGGGCAGACCGAGCCGGAGCACCGCGTCGCGCAATGCCTCCGCGGGCCCGGGCAACAGCGGCCGAACGCTGTACCGCGCGGCGGCCTCAGCGCTTCCCGCGCTCACCTCAACTGCCGCCGGCCGGGATATCCGCCGGCTGCAGCTCGCCGGCCTCGCGTTTCGGGACCATCACGCGACGCTTGAAGATACAGACGCGCTCACCTCGCTGATTGAAGGCGCGCGTCTCGACGGTGATGATGCCGCGGTCCGGCTTGCTCGACGACTCGCGCTTGTCGAGAACTGTCGTCTCCGCGTAGATCGTGTCGCCGTGAAACGTCGGGTTCTCGTGCTTGAGCGACTCGACCTCGAGGTTGGCGATCGCCTTGCCGCTGATGTCCGCAACGCTCATCCCGAGCGCGAGGCTGTACACGAGGTTGCCCACCACCACATTGCGCTTGAAGTCGGTCTTCGTCTCCGCGTAGTGCGCGTCGCTGTGGAGCGGATGGTGATTCATCGTCAGCAGGCAGAAGAGATGGTCGTCCGCCTCGGTGATGGTTTTTCCCGGCCAGTGCTTGTACGTGGCCCCGACGTCGAATTCCTCGTAGTAGCGGCCGAACTGCATGCCGGTCAGGCCCCGACGGGGATCGCCGTGGCAGCCTCGAGTGCGGCGAGGACATCGGGCACCGGCGCATGGTCCCCGGCGGCGCGGCTGATGTGCCGGTACAGCACCTTGTTCCCCGGCGCCACGACCACGAGTCCACCCTGCTGGTACGCGTGGCCCTTGGTCATGGTCTGCCGGGCCCCCGAACGGAACGCACGGATGCCGGCGCCCCACGCGGCGGGGCCCAGGGTGGACGCCAGCCCTGACCGCGCGCCGATCGCCCTGTAGGAGACGAGGTCGGGATCGGTCAGCACCGTCGAATCCGGCGCAAAGCGCTTCTGGAACCACGCGGCCGATCGCGCGGTGCCGTTGCCGATGAAAGCAATCCCGGCGCCCCGAGCCTCGATGTCGCCGCGTGACGCGCGGATCTCGGCGACCTGCTCGCGACAGAAGACGCAGCCGAAGTGACGCAGCCACACGATCACCGCCGGGTGTTCGGACCATTGGTCCGCCAGACGCACCTGCTCGCCCGCAGCGTCGAGCACGGTCGCCGTGCCGAGTGCCTTCGTGTCCATGGTGCAACCTACTGTACGTGGCAGCGAAGCGACTCCGCCCCGATTGGTCGAGCGACACGGCGACGATCGTCCAGGGCGAGGCACTCGACGTGCTCCAGTCGCTTCCCGACGGGTGCGCCGGCCTTGTCTACATCGACCCGCCCTTCAACACCGGAGGACCGCGGAGCGGGGTGACGACCACCACGACCGCCGACTCGACCGCATCGCGCCTCGGGTTCGCCGGACGGCGCTATCGGGTGGAACGCCATCCCGGCGCCGGATACCACGACCGGTTCGACGATTACATCGGATGGCTGCGCCCGCGGCTGGAGGAGACCCGGAGAATCCTCGCCCAGCACGGGAGCCTCTACTTCCACATCGATCCGCGCGAGTCCCACTACTGCAAGGTGCTGCTCGACGGCATCTTCGGACGGGCGTGCTTCCTGAACGAGGTCGTGTGGGCGTATGACTACGGCGCAAGGACCACACGCCGCTGGCCGGCGAAGCACGACGTCATCCTCGTCTACGTGAAGGATCCACGCGGATACCACTTCGACGCGTCTCAGGTCGACCGCGAACCCTACATGGCACCGCGACTCCAGACGCCGGAGCGGGCCGCGCGCGGCAAGCTGCCGACCGACGTGTGGTGGCACACCATCGTGCCCACGTCGTCGCGCGAACGCACGGGATATCCAACCCAGAAACCGCTTGGCATCGTGCGCCGGATCGTGGCCGCGTCGTCGCGTCCCGGAGAACTCGTCGTCGACTGGTGCGCGGGGAGCGGAACCACCGGCGCCGCCGCCGCCGAGCTCGGGCGGCGGTTCCTGCTCGTCGACGATCAGCCGGCGGCGATCGAGGTCATGCGTTCGCGACTTGCCGATGTCCCGGGGCTGCGGGTGATCACCCCGTGAGGCGGTGGCGTTCGAGCAAGCCCTTGGCGATGATCAGGCGCTGAATCTCGTTGGTCCCCTCGCCGATGATCAGCAGCGGGGCATCGCGGTAGAGGCGCTCGACCTCGTATTCCTTCGAGAAACCGTAGCCGCCGTGGACGCGGAGCGCTTCACCGACGACTTCGAAGCACGTCTCGCTGGCGAAGAGCTTGGCCATGCCGCACTCGACATCGGCGCGCTCCCCCGCATCCTTCTTGCGGGCTGCGTAGTTGGTAAGCAGCCGCGCCGCCTGGATCTTTGTCGCCATGTCAGCGAGCTTGAACTGGATGGCCTCGTGCTGCGCGATCGGCACGCCGAAGGCATGTCGTTGCTGTGCGTAAGCGATCGACAGCTCGAACGCCCGCTGCGCGACGCCGACGCCACGCGCGGCGACGTTGACACGTCCAACTTCGATCGCGGCCATCATCTGCTTGAATCCCTGTCCTTCGATTTCGCCGAGCAGGTTTGCAGCCGGTTGACGGTTGTTCTCGAAGACGAGCTCCGTCGTCTCCACGCCCTTGTATCCGAGCTTCTCGATATGCCGCGATGAGGTGAACCCGGGGTACTGCTTCTCGGCGAGGATGCACGACATGCCGCGGTGCGGCGGGGTGGCGTCGGGGTCGGTCTTCACCAGGGTGGCGACGACTGTCGAGTGCTCGCCGTTGGTGGCCCACATCTTGGTGCCGTTGATGACGTATTCGCCGTTGTCGCGAATCGCGCGGGTCTGAATCGCCTGGACGTCCGAGCCGCAGTTGGGCTCGCTCATCGAGAAACCGCCGTGGAATTCGCCCGTCGCCATGCGGGGGAGGAAGCGCTGCTTCTGCTCGTCGGTACCGAAGTTGTCGATGAGGAAGCTGACGATGAAATGCGTGTTGATGATTCCCGTGATGGACATCCATCCCCGCGCGATCTCCTCGCACACCATCGCGTATGTGGCGTAGTCGAGACCTGTGCCCCCGTATGCCTCGGGGATGGCGAAGCCGAAGAACCCCAGCTGCTTCATCTGGGCCACGATCTTGTCGGGATAGGTGTCGTCGTGGTCCAGGTCGTGGGCCACCGGGAGGATCTCGCGCTCCACGAAGTCGCGAACCATGCCGACGATCTCTCGTTGCTCGGTCGTCATGTCGATGGACACGGGCTGAGTCTAAACGCCGGGAGCGGCCCTCATGCTCGCGCCACGCCAAGGATGTGCACTCGCGCGCCGCGCAGCCGCTGCGCGTCGAGGACGCGTTCGATGCCGAAGGACGCTTCGAGCACCGGCCGGTTGAAAGCGATGTACGACGGGTCGCCGTTGTAGGTCAGGTCGGCGTGGCTGAAGCCGGCGGCATTGAGCAGCCGGTGCAGGGATGCGCTGCTGTTGGCGCGATAACGCACTGGGTACCCGTCACCCTCACCGCGTCCATAGAGGCGCCGCGTCAGCCCGGCGTGCCACCGGTGCGGGATTGCCCTGATCATCCAGGCGTTGTAGTTCCAGGCGTTCGGGGTGAGAAAGACGAAGTGGCCGCCTGGCGCGAGCACTCGGTGCACCTCGGAGAACACCAGACCTGGATGATCCAGGTGCTCCAGGACCCACGCCGAAGCCACGATGTCGAATGCGCCGCTTGCGAACGGCAGGTCCTCGCCGGAGCCCACGACTCGGCGCGAGATCACCGTGTTGCCGGCGAGCGCCGCCGGGTCGGGATCGACGCCGGAGACAAACGCGCCGGGCGCGCACGAGAGGTCATCGCCGTGCAGGCCGTTGCGCCCGCAACCGAGGTCGAGGATGCGAGCTCCCTGCGTCGACACCTTCGCGATGAGCGAGCGATACAGGCTCACGCTGTCGACCCACGATGGGTTGCGGCGCTGGTACTCCTCGCGTGCCTGCACCTGCCGCTCGAAGCCACGTGCCATGCGGGCGGCAGTGTAATCGGCGGTCGAGGTGTCGGCCCCGCTGCTACAGTTACGGCGATGAGCGAACGGCCGTTCGCGCGATGATCGCCCGCCCTGCCGGCAACCCTTCAAGGGCAGCAGGCGCCGCGCCATCAAGCCCTGCGCGCGGGAGTTTCGACATTCGCGCCCTCGACTGCATCGACTTCCTTCGCGGGCTTCCTGCCGAATCAGTCGACTTGATCGTCACCGACCCCGCGTACTCGGGGATGAACCGCCATCTGCGCCTCGGCCACGGCCGCATCGTCGGCCACTATGGCAAGCCCGACAACGCCCGCTGGTTCCACGAATTCTCGGACGATCCCGAGTCGTACGCGGTGTTTCTCGGTGAGTGCCATCGAGTGCTCCGTCAGAACCGCCACATCTACATCATGTTCGACAGCTTCTCGATGCTCACCCTGGGCGCCCTGGTTCGCGACTGCTTCGACGTCAAGGGTGTTGTCGTCTGGGACAAGGTCCACCTCGGCATGGGTCATTACTTCCGGCGGCGACACGAACAGATCGTATTCGCGAGCAAGGGCAGGCGGAAGCTCTCTCGTCGGGACCTTCCGGATGTGTGGTCGGTCCCCCGCATCCACCGCGCCGCGTATCCGACCCAGAAACCCGTGAGGCTGTTCGAGCTCATGGTCCTGGCCAGCGCCGAACCGGGCTTCGTGGTCTGTGATCCGTTCTGCGGGAGCGGGTCATCCGGCGTCGCGGCACTGCAGAGCGACTGCGATTTCATTGGCGCGGATATCGACGCACGTGCTGTCGACATCGCCGAGGATCGCCTGGCGAGATTCATGGCGACGGGGCAGGACCCGCTCGAGCCGGTTCGCTAGCCCCGGTCACACTCCGCCGCGGACTCGCGAGGGTTCCCGCCGACCAGCCTTCCGGTGAGGCCAGAAAGCGCGAGGGCCGGCCAGAACCAGGAGCGCGGGAAGCAGGAATGAGCGCACCACGAATGCGTCGATCAGAACGCCCACGCTCATGATGAACGCGAACTCCCGAAAGGGCTGCACTGGCACGAGCGCGAGGACGCCGAAGCTCGCCGCGAGGGTCACCGCGGCGATCGAGACAGCCCGCGAAGCCCGCGGGAGTGCAGCCTCAACCGCCGCGGCCATATCTCGACCGCGTGACTCCTCCCAGATGCGGCCCATCACGAAGACGCTGTAGTCGGCTCCGAGGGAGACCAGCAGGACTCCGGCGGTGACCGGGACGAAGAAGGTGACGTCCGGGTATCCAAGCGGACCCTGGAACACCACGACGAACACTCCGAGCGATGCGGCAAGTCCCAGAGCGCTCGAGGCGATGAGCAGCAGCGGTGCGGGCACCGCGCGGAAATAGAGCATCAGCACGAGGCTCATCAGCAGCGCGGCGAGCAGCGCGACCCGCCAGATATCGGTATTGGTTGCGGCCACGGCATCTGCGGCTGCCGGGGTGGCGCCCGACCAGGCGATCGATGCAGTGCTCAGTCCCGCGTCGGACAAGACATGCGGCATCTGCTGCTGTAGGCCTGTGAACGTGCCGATCGCCGCCGAGTCGTAGGGATCGTCACGCAGGACGAGGAAGAGGCGCACAGCGTTCCTGCTCGATGTCGCGAACGCGGATGCCCCGAAATTCAGCGGAAGCTCGCCAGGACCGACCACCGCGCTCACCCCCGGGCTTCGCCGGAGTGCCGCCTCGAGGCGACCGAGTGCCGCTGCATGCGATGCGACGCCCGGGCCCTGGAGGATCAGCGTCGTCGGACCGACGATGCCGGGACCGAAACCCGCCGCCGCGGCATCGGCTGCCTGGCGAGGCCCGCTGCTGGACGGGAGCCCGGTGATCACGTTGGTGCCCAGGCGAGCGTGCGTCAGCCCGGAGGCTCCGACCAGCAGCGCGCCCACGCACACCACCGCGGTAACGGCGGCAGCCCACCGCCTGCCGACCAGGCGCGCGACGACCCGCCTGCTGCCGCCAGGTTCAACCTCACTCTTCGAGGGGCTTACGGGATTGCGGGGCAGATGCGGCCAGAAAGTGAGCCGGCCGAGGACGCCCACCAGCGCCGGCACGAACGAGATCGACACGAGCCCGGAGATGATCACCGCTACCGCCAGGGCAGGCCCGACCACGTGGAAGAAGTCGAGGTTCGCTCCGATCAGGGCGATCGTCCCGGCAGCCACCGTCAGCGCGGCCGCGATCACCAATGGGACCACCCGGGAGGACGAGTTGCGCAGCGCGATGCTCCGCCGCTCGCCGGCGCCCAGTCGCGCGCGCACTCCGGTCAGGGTGAACACCGAGTAGTCGGTGACCACGCCGAGGATCAGCACGATCATGATCGGCGACAGCTGGGATGGAATCTCGACACCCAGGAGGTGCGCTCCCCATCCGAGCACGTGGCGGGCGACCATGTAGGAGATCCCCGCGCCTGCCAGCGGCACCAGAGGCGCCACGGGTGATCGGAAGATGACACCGACCAGGACCGCGATCACCAGCACGGTCACGATCTCCAGCACCACCAATGCGTTCTCGATGAGGTTGCCCTCGCTGATCTGCGCGGGCACAGGCCCCGTCACCCCGACGGTAGCCCCGGCGGGGCGTGAGGTCGCCGCCGCGTAGCGATCGGCGCCAGCCGTAATGTCCCCGGAGACCGCAGTCGAGGGGAAGAAGAGAAAGGTGACCACGGTGGTCGCCGGTACCCGGGAGGCCGAGATCAACGCGGTGACATTGACCAGTGGCAGCGCGAAACTGGGTTGATCCGGAGGCGCTGACGCCGGGCGCGAGCCGTCGACAGCCTGCGCCTGGCGACCGATCCTGAGGAGCGTGGCTGCCGGGATGCTGCGCCGAGAATGCTCGACCACGATCGCCGGGCTGTCCGCCAGTGACGACCCGAAGAGCTGCTGCTCGGTGGCCTGGGCGCGCAGGGCAGGAGTATTGGACGGGACGAGCTGGATCAAGCCGAAGCCGGACGCGGCTCCGAAATCGGGCAGGAACATCACCGCCGCGACCGCTACGGCGATCCAGGCCGCGATGATCGGCAGACCGAGATAGGCGGTCAGGCCGCCATAGAGCCTCCACGGCCACGACACGTTGGAGGAGTCGTCGGCGCCTGACTTGACCTCAGGCGCCGGAGGACTCGCCTCGACCCAGGGCGAATCCGGAGGAGGCGAGGGCTGGCGGCTGGACATGCGGCATCCCTACAAGGCCTAAATGTGACAGGCATCCTATCAGGCTGGACCGGCGACGCCTCGCGCCATGAACTGCGTCACGGAGAGCAGATTCCCGTCCGGATCCTCGAACCATGCGACGCGGTCGCCTCCCGGAGCGGTCCAGATACCCGCCTCGTCGACGTCCATGCCTCGATAGCTCACGAATGCGACTCCCGCGGCGGTGAGCGCGGCAACCGTCGACGCGATATCGGCGACACCCCAGCCGAGCACCGTGTAGCGAACCTTCGAGAGCTTGCGCACCGGTGTCAGCCGGAGCGTCGTGCCGTTGGCATCGAACACGCACGCGTACGGGCTTTCGTCGGTCACCTGCAAGCCGAGCGTCGCCGCGTAAAACGCACGAGCACGTGGAAGGTCCGTCGTGGGGACAAACGCGATGAGCCGTGCGTCGTCGAGGGCGCCCACCTCAGCCTGCCGCGCTCTCCTCAGCCTGCCCGGGCGACGTCGTCAAGCCGGCGGCGACACCGCGTGCGTAGAACTGCAGGGCGATCTTCCGCGACGCCTCGTCGATCATCTCGTCGCCGAGCATGACCGCACCCTTGCCTTCCACCTCGGTCGCCTGGCGGTAGGCCTCGAGGATGCGTGCGGCCTTGTCGAAGTCGACCTGCGCGGGCGTGAACGTCTCGTTCGCCGGTTCGATCTGCACCGGGTGCAGCACCCATTTCCCGTCGTAACCGAGCGCGGCGGCGCGCGAGGCGGCGGCCCTGTATCCCTCCACGTCGTGGATGGCCAGATACGGTCCGTCGATGACCTGAATGCCGGCGGCACGCGCCGCGACCGCGAGCTTGAACAGGACGTAGTGAAAGAGGTCGCCGGGGTACGTGGAGTCGTTGCGTACCGACAGCGATGGCAGCTGCATCGACGCGGAGAAATCCGCCGGCCCGAAGGTCAGGGTTTCGAGGCGGTTGCTCGAGAACGCAATCTCGTCAGCGCGCATCAGCCCTTCAGCGTCCTCGATCTGCGCCTCGATACCGATGCGTCCGACCTCGTAGCCCAACGCCTGCTCGAGCTGCAGGAGGGCTCGGTCGACGAAGGCGACATCGCCGGCGTTGCGCACCTTCGGAACCATGATGCAGTCGAGAACGTCACCGGCTCCGGTGATGACCTCGCGCAGGTCGTCGAACGCAAACCGACTGGTCACCTGGTTGATGCGCACGACGCGCGTCTTGCCGTGCCAGTCGTGAGTACGCAACGCCTCGACCACCTTGGCCCGCGCCGCCGGCTTCTCGAGCGGGGCGCACGCATCCTCGAGGTCGAGGAACACCTCATCGGCGTCACTCGCCGCGGCCTTCTCCATCATCCGCGGGTTGCTGCCAGGGACGGCAAGAACCGATCGGCGAAGACGGGCTGTCGACACGCTCGGCTACTCCTTCGAGGGGGTTGGCCGGTCGTCGGGCGGAGTCGGTCTGCCCTTCGGCGGTGACGGCCGGTCGTCAGGGGGGATCGGTCGATCGTCGGGAGGGACGTCGGTGCCGTCCTGCGTCATCCCTCCGAGACCCCCCATCCCGCCGAACAGACCGCCGAGCATCTGCTGGAACTGCTCGGGTCCACCGAGGTCATCCTGCACGCGCTCGAACATGCGCGCCATCAACTCCTGCAGCTGTGGATCCTCGGAGAGCTTCTCCTGAAGGCCGCCCAGCTGGCTCATGAGCTGTTCCATCTGCACCTCTTGGGCCACCTGCATCAGCACCGGCTGGGATGCGGCAGCGGCGACCACCTGCACCTGCTGGCGGATCACCTCGAACCCCTTGCAAGCCATGCACGTGCCCTGATGCTGGCACCGGCACAGCTGCGACTTCAGCCTGTCGAGCTCCTGGTGGATCCCACTGAGGTCAACCCCGGGTTGAGACGCATCGCCCATGACGTGATCGTAGTTGACATTCGCTTTGGAACCGCGCACGTTGCATCCGCGCCGGGATCGGGTATAGTCATTGGCAGACGGGAGGCTTCGCGCATCCCCGCGGTTGACGTCGATTGGATCGTCGCCCCGCGTCAAAGAGCACCGCCCGAGGCCGTCCCGAAGTCCAGTAATTGCGCCGGTGGACAGGGCCACCGCGCAAACGAGGTTGACAGTCCGCTGATAGCCCCAGACCTCGCGCTCGATCGTCTGCACCTCATCGTGCCCGACGGCAGCGATGCCATGGTCGTCCTGGAAGCATGGGCGCATGGCTCGCAGCCCGGTGCCGATCCGCGCACCGTTTTTGCCGACCGCATCGGTGAGGTCGGCCACGTCTCCGTCTCATTCGGCGATGAGGATCCGATCCAGTTGCGCCTCGATCTTCCGGATCTCGTGCTGCAATGCGTCGCGCAGCCCGGACCGGAAGGAAGCCGCGACCACCTGGGTCTCCGGGTCCTGTCCATCCGTCCGACCGGCGGCCAGCCCGAGGGTGCGAAGCTCCTCACCATCACCGCCCGCGAGCCGGTGGTGACCGAGGCAAACGGCGTGGTCAGCGATACCTTCCGCCTGCTCGATTGGCGGATCTCGACGCAGCACGCAGCGAGGTCGGAGCAGCTCTACGCGACCCTGAAGCTCGTCGACAGCCTCGAACGAGCCGAGAAGCAGCGGGCTCAGTCCCAGCGCACCCGGTTCAACGGCGCGCGTGAGTTCTGGCGCTGCCGGACCTGCCGTGCGCTCTGGCGGCCGGACACCCATGAGCGATGCCCGTCCTGCGGACGCGAGTTCACCGATGCCGATCGCAAATCGCCTGAGGTCGGCAAGGTCGAGTTCCAGATCCCCGCGGGCGAGCCGATCAACCTGACCCCGGACGCCGCGGTGCTGATCGAGCCTGACGACGAGACCAATTTCGTCGGTCGGGTCGCCCGGATCGATCACCAGCGCCACGTGGTCGAGATCGTGACGCGCACCTTCGAACACTCGGGCAGCGAGGGGTACATCGCACCGTCCTTCAACAAGGCGCTCTACCAGGCGAAGCGATCGGTGCTGGCGGCCATCGCCACCAAGGACTTCGGCGTCGGGCTGCTCGCGCAACTCCTGGTCAGCCCCGAGACGATCATCGCCCCCAAGGACGAGTCGAACGCCGAATCCTCGTGGCTCACCAGCGGCATGCGGCCGAACCAGCCCCAGAACCGCGCGGTGGGCTTGCTCAGCCGTTTGAGCGCGGGCCAGGCGGTGTTCATCCAGGGACCTCCGGGCACCGGGAAGACGACGGTCATCGTTGAAGCCGTCAAGCGCCGCCTGGCCGCCAATCCGGATGAGCGGATCCTGGTGACGTCGCACAGCAACCTCGCCGTCGACAACGCGCTGGAGCGGCTCGCGGGGACGCCGGGCATGCGCGCCGTCCGCGTGGCTCGCGCCGAGCGTGTGCATCCCGCGGTCGACAAGTTCCGCTGCGATGACGAGGACGACCCGCGTCTCCTCGAGGCCAACTGCTACTTCGCCACCTGCGCGACCGCCGCGACGTCG
Source organism: Candidatus Dormiibacterota bacterium (assembly GCA_003162415.1). Classification (GTDB taxonomy): domain Bacteria; phylum Chloroflexota; class Dormibacteria; order Aeolococcales; family Aeolococcaceae; genus Palsa-851. Next base: position 526,780 of record PMOL01000004.1, on the reverse strand, counting down.
GGCATCACCGACATGAACTTCGACATCGTCATCCTCGACGAGGCGAACAAGGCACGAGCGGACGAGGCGCTGCCGGCGTTGCGTCTCGGTCGAAGCCTCGCGCTCGTCGGCGACCACAAGCAGCTGCCGCCGGTCGAAGACGATGCCCTCTACGGGATCGTCGAGATCGACCCGGCGCTCGAGGACCTGGTCAACCGGAGCCTCTTCGAGCAGTGCTGGGATGGTGGATTGCTGGCCGAGGCCCAGTGCCTGCTGACCATTCAGCACCGCATGCACCCGGACATCGCGGCGTACGTGTCGGCGGCCTCCTACGACAACCAGCTCGAGAATGCCCCCGAGGTCGAGGCGTATGACTACATCACCCGCAAGCCGTTCCCGGTGGCTCTGCACTTCGTCGACACCGAGGGAATGCGCGGCGTTCGCGAGCGGCGCGGCCCTGGCGGCGCGCTGCGCAATGAGGCCGAGGTGCGCGTCGCGGCACAGGTCGTCCGGCTCCTCGACGAGCGCGCTCCGCGCGAGATGAGCATGGCGGTCATCGCGATGTACGCCGAGCAGGTGGAGCGGCTCCGCCAGGCGCTCGGCCGGCGGCGCTTCAAGCGCACCGTGAAGATCGATACTGTCGACTCGTTCGAGGGCCGCGAGGAGGACATCGTGGTCATCTCGCTGGTGCGCTCCAACGAACGCGGGCGCATCGGCTTCCTCCGAGTTCCCAACCGCCTCAACGTCGCCATCTCGCGTGCCAAGCGGCTGGTGGCGTGCATCGGCGACAGCGCGACCCTTCGGAGCGGCGATGAGTCGATGTACGGGATGCTCGTCGAGGCTTCGCGGTCGACCGGGGGCTGGTTGAGCGCCCTCGAGCTGGTGTCGCAACCCAAACCTCGCCGGGGCGAGCAGCGTCCACCCGGCCAGCCTTCGGGAGGCGAGGGCGGCGATGAGGTGGACCCGGAGCGTGCTGCCAAGCGCCGTCGCCGTCGCCGTCGCGGGCGTCGGGGCGCGCCGAACGCCGTGACCGCAGGCGGGACGGCTGAACCAGGCACCGAAACCGGCGCTCAGCCACCGCCCGCCGTCGATGGCCAGCCGCAGGAAGGCGCACAGCGCCGTCGCCGCAGACGCCGCCGTCGCGGACGTGGACGTGGCCCGGGGCTGGGCCAGCCGGCGGGTCAGTCGGGCGACAACCCGGAGAATCCCGTCACCCCTCCTGATGAGCAGCCGACCGTCGCTCCAGCCGCGGCCGGGGACGCTCCTGAGGGCTGACCGACGTGAGCGACGCCGTTACGGTCTTCGTCCGTCCCGGGGATCCCGCTTCTGAAGCGACGCTCCGATACCTGGATCAGCGCGGGATCAAGTACGCCACCCGAGACGTCCTCAGTGATCCGTCGGCGACCGCGATCCTCTTCGGGCGTCTCGGCAGGGTCGTGGTCCCGGTCGTCCAGATAGGCGAGCGACTCCTCGTCGGTCACGACCCGGTGCAACTCGCCCGCTTCCTGCCGCGAGAGGACAGCGAGGATCAGCACGTCTCGTTCGGGGCGTCGGTGCGGACGGTGACCAGCGAGATCGCCGGCGCCAAGCACCTGCCCGCCGCCTACGGAGTGGAGGTTGGCCAGGTCAAGCCGGGCTCACCCGCGGAAGCCGCCGGGATTCTGCCCGGGGATGTGATCACCGGCATCGGCCCGTACACCGTCAACGGTGGCGCCGACCAGTTTCGCCGTGCGGTGGCCCTGCGCCAGCCCGGCGACACCATGATGCTCACCCTCTGGCGCGAGGGCGATGTCTCCGAGGTCGCGGTGGTCTTTCCAGTCGAGACCCCCGCTGAGGTCCCGGCGCAAGAGCCCGCCGACGAAACGTCTCCCGCCGGGGAAACGAATCCCGCCTGACGGGCGCAACCGGCTCACACCCGCGGCGGGCCCGGCGTTTGGTATGCAGTGAGCACTGTGAAAGCGACGGCGCTGCCTCCGTTCCAGTTCGTGTTCGAAAAGCACGCCAATGCGGTGCTGACCTTTCTCAACGGTGCGGTCGGCGTGTCCGAGGCCGAGGACTGCTTCCAGGAGACGATGCTGAGCGCGCTCCGCGCCTATCCGAGGCTCGGGGACGGCTCCAACCTGCGCGGCTGGTTGCTCACCATCGCGCGGCGCAAGGCCATCGACGCCCACCGCGCCCGAGCTCGCCGGCCATCGCCGGTCGCCGATCCCGATCCCGGCGCCGTGGTCGACACGCATGCCGAGCCCGACGATGGTCTCTGGGACCAGGTTCGGGGTCTCCCGAGCAAGCAGCGAAAGGCCGTCGTCCTGAGGTTTGCCGGAGACAAGAGCTATCCCGAGATCGCGGCGGTGATGTCGACCACCCAGGACTCGGCGCGCCAGAGCGTGCACGAGGGATTGAAGAAACTCAGAAGGGAGCTCCGATGACCGTCGACCTGGCCATGACCAACCGATTTCTCGAACGCGCGGAGGCGAAGGGGCTCGTCGATGTGGCGGTGTCAACCATGGACAGCCCGGTCGGCACCCTGCTGCTCATGGCAACGCCGCGTGGGCTGGTTCGCATTGCATTCGACTACGAGAACCGCGACGAGGTTCTGGGCGAGGTCGCCACGCGGCTGTCGCCTCGAATCCTCGACGCGCCGCGCCGCCTCGACGCCGTCCGCCGTCAGCTCGACAGATACTTTGCCGGCACGCTTCGCGACTTTAACGTGCCCATCGACTGGTCGCTCACCGGCGACTTTGCCCGCAAGGTGCTCCGGCGCACTGCCAGGATCCCGTATGGCTCGGTGGAGAGCTACGCGGATGTCGCCGTGGGCGTCGGGACACCGCGAGGCTACCGCGCAGTCGGGAACGCGCTTGGGTCCAATCCGATCCCGGTCGTGGTGCCATGTCACCGCGTTGTCCGGACCGGTGGCGCGATCGGCGGCTATGGGGGCGGGTTGCCTCGCAAGCGCTGGCTCCTCGCGCTGGAGAAGGGCTGAGGCGCTACCAGCCGGGCGGCGGTTCGGAGCGGTTCAGCAGGCGAACGAAATCCTCCGCTCGCGCGACGGCTTCCCAGCGCCTCGAGAAGAAGTCCTGGGTGATCATCCGATTGTCGGCCAGCGAGGTCACCGTCACCGCCCACTGGTTGAGAGCCCGGGAAACCTCGACCTCGTGGGTGGCGGCTTCGTTGCGCATGACGACACCGCTGGCCGCCGGACGGCGCCCACGGTCGTTGCGTCGAGAGGACGCCATAGCCATCGCAAAGACCTCCAACAGAATCCCGGCAGGCATACGCCTGGCCGCCCAACCCATTGTCCCCCAAATGGATGCCCTCAGAGCGAGAGGGTCAGCTGGTTTCCGGTTTCGCGTTCGACGGGCGTGTCGGGCTCGTCGCGACTCGGGGCGGCCACGGGCGTGGACGCCTCGACCCAGTCCGGGACGCGCCCGTCCCGCTCCCGCAGGGTCGCGATAACGGGCTCCGGCGGGCGTGGCAATCCAAGCCCGAGCATCGCCCCGAAATCGAAGGCATTGACCACCGCGTAGTTGCTCCGGTTGTTGTTCAACAGGACCTGGAGGGGGACGCCGGAATCACTCGCGGCGCGCATCGCGGGAACCCACTCCTCGAGCTCCGCGGGCGTGTACAGGTAATTGAACCGGTCGCCGCTGGTGGGCCCGCTGGTGTACCAGGTCTCGCGGTTGCGGCCGTGGAAGCGGGCGATGCACAACCGCGGTGATGTGATCGCGAGCAGCGGCGGAGCCGTCGCCGAGCCGATCTGGGGAGCGTCGACGCCGACGTAGACGCACTCGAGCTCGCGGAGCAGGTCCTCGGTCGCCGGCCACGCATCGTGATCGAACCACGATCGGTGGCGGAATTCAATGGCGAGCAGGTCGTCCGGGTGGCGGTCCCGAGCGGCGAGAAGCCACTCGCGAGCCTCGGGCCGGTTGGTCAACCATGGCGGGAACTGGTAGTGGACGGCCACCAATTTGCCGCTCGATCGCAGCGGCACGAGCGCGGCCATGAAGTCACGCTCCTCCTCTGCGGTGGGCTTGCGGGGGATCCGGTCCTCACGCTCATGGCCGGTGAGGCTGCGATACGCCTTGATGTTGAAACGGAACTGCGGAGGGGTCCGCTCGACCCACCCTTCGACCACCTGCGGCCGCGGGATGCCATAGAAGGTCGTGTCGATCTCCACGATCGGAAAGAACTCCGCGTAGTAGGAGAGCTTGTCCCGCTGGCGGCGTCCATGCTCCAGTTCCGGGGGGTAGAAGTCAGTGTGGTCGGCCCAATTGCAGGTCCCGACCGCAATCGGCGCGCCCATATGAGCAAACAGTAACGAAGCCGTCACCAAAGCTGACGAGACTGGCGGCGCCGGTGGCCATACGATCCCGGCGGTGGTGGTTATCGCGGAGTCGTCCCAGAAGTGATGGCGCCCGTGCAGCGTCGTCTGAGCGTCGGTTGGCACCGGCGAACGCGCCGAGACGCGCGACTGTGGATTCTCGCCGCCCTGCTGCTCGTGATCGCGCTGGTGGTGTGGACCGCCTACGCCGCGGCCCTGCCCGTCTTCTCGTCGCCGAGCCTGCCCTGGTGGGCATTCGCAATTGCATTCTTCATCACGGCTCGTCTGGCGTCGATGGACAGTCCCCGGCGGGGGACCCAGGCGATCACCCTCGCCGCCGCCCCATTTGTGGTCGGGCTGTTTCATGCGACGCCACCGGCGCTGCTCGGTGGATATGCGGTGGGCATCGCTCTCGCCGTGGCGACCCGGCGACCATGGGCCATCTGGCAGTCGGCGTTCGAGATCGTTCGCTTCGCGGTGTTCGTGGCGCTCGGCATCTGGGTCTTCCGTTTGATCTCGGGCCCCCCCAGCCTGCCGGTATGGCGAAGCGCGTTCGGGGCCATCGCGGCGACTGCCATCGTGGTGTTCCGACGGGCAATAACCGAACCCGTGGTCTTCCGCCCACGCGAGCGCGGCACCTGGACTGACCTCGCCAATCACCTGCGAGCGGCCTACGTGGCCGCCATCGTGTCGACGTGCATCGGGCTGATCGCGGTGCGCTTGATTCCCGTCGATCGTTACGCGCTCGTCCCGCTGGCGGTGGTCACCTTCACCGTGCTGATGACCCAGCGGGCCTGGGTGCGGGAACGCTATGACCACGAGGCTGCCGAGTTCCTGATCGGCGCAGTTGACGCCCTTGCAGGCCGTGAGCTCGAGCCCTCGATCGTGCTCCTTCTCAACCGGGCACGGGACATCTTCCACGCGGAGATCGCGCAGCTCACCGTATTCCCATCGCAGCCGGCGGAGAAGGCCTTCCGCACCACCGTCCGTCACGGCCGGCCCGATGACGTCATGGTGGCGCTCGGCCTCGCCGAGCTCGACGACGTGCTCGAAGCGGAGACCGCCGGAGTGATCGTTCGTGCGGGAGAGGACGGCGATCCCAGCTCGGAGATGCTCAGCCGGCGCAACGTCGACGAGGCCATGGTGGCGCTGCTGCGCGGGGAGTCACGAATGATCGGCAGCCTGATGGTCGGCGGTCACCTCGACGCGCGCAGCTTCGACGAGCGCGACCTTCGCCTGTTCCGTACCCTCGCCACGCGTACCACCGCAATCCTCGAGAACAGCCGCATGGAGCGCTCCATCGCACGCCTGACCGAGCTCCAGGAGCAGCTGACCCACCAGGCGTACCACGACTCCCTCACGGATCTGGCCAACCGCTCGCTTTTCGGACAGCACATCGACCAGGCGCTGCGACGCAGCGCGGAGGGTGCCGCGAGCGTCGCCGTCATCTTCCTCGACATCGACGATTTCAAAGGCGTCAACGACACCCTCGGTCACGCGGCTGGTGACGCGCTCCTCGTTGAGGTCGCGGCGCGCATTCGCGGTTGCCTCCGCCGTCCGGACACCGCCGCTCGCCTCGGGGGCGACGAGTTTGCGCTGCTCATCGAGGGAGTCGACAGTGCCGGCGAAGCTGAGCAGGTCGCGCGTCGCGTTCTTGCCGTGCTCAGCGAACCGTTCACCGTCTCGGGAACGTCGGTGACCGTTCGCGCGTCGCTGGGCATCGCAGTTGCAGACAACTCCGACGCAAACGCAACGAGCCTCATGCGCCATGCCGACGTGGCCATGTACGTCGCCAAGGGCGCGGGGAGGAACCGCTATGTGCTCTTCGCTCCCGGCATGGAGAGCGACGTCGTGCACCGGCGCAAGCTCCGCGGCGAGCTCGAGCGCGCGATGGAACTGAACCAGTTCATCCTGCACTACCAGCCGGTGGTCAATCTCATCACCGGTGAGATCACCGCCGTGGAGGCGCTGGTGCGCTGGCATCATCCGCTGCGCGGGATCGTCGCTCCAGGTGAGTTCATCGCGGTCGCCGAGGAAAGCGGACTGATCATGCAGCTCGGCGAGTTCGTCCTCCGTACGTCGTGCGCTACCACGCTGCAGTTCCAGCAGCTCCAGGCGACGCCCCTGGCCGTGTGCGTCAACGTCTCCGTGGTCCAGTTGAATTCGCCGACGTTCGTCGAGGACGTCCTCGCCATCGTCGTGGAGACCGGGCTCGCGCCGGACACGCTCATCCTCGAGTTGACCGAGTCGATGTTCGTCGAGGACACCGCGATCGTGACCGCGAAGCTCGAGGCATTGCGCAGAGCGGGGATTCGCGTTGCCATCGACGACTTCGGCACCGGCTACTCGTCGTTGAGCTACCTTCGCCGGCTTCCCGTCGACATCCTCAAGATCGCCAAGCCCTTCGTCGACGACCTGGCATTGGGTGAGGACGAGGACTTCACTCGCGCCATCGTCACCATCGCGGACGCGCTCCAGCTCCACGTCATCGCCGAGGGGATCGAAGCCGCGTCGCAGGTGACCCGCCTGCTCGGCCTCGGATGCCTGGCCGGTCAGGGCTATCACCTCTGCCATCCGCTTCCCGCCAACGAGATCGAGCAGCTGCTTCGACACGGGGGCATCGATCGCACCCGCCTGGAGGCCGAGCCGGTTGTCTCCCGGCATGCCGCCCCACTCAGGTTGCTCGGGTAGCCGATGTTCTTCTGGCTCCTCGGAGTGGCGCTCGCTCTGGTTGTCCTTGCGATTGCGGGCATCTCCTGGACGGCGGTCCGCCGCGAGAAGGCGCGGTTCGGGTTCCTGCACAGCGCGGCACTTGGGCTGCTCGAGGCCCGGGACCTCGACGTCGCGTCGGTCGACGTGCTGCGGCGCGCGTGCCAGCGTTTTGGTGCTGATTGCGGCGAGCTGACGCTCATCCCCGAGACCGGCACCGCTGCCGCCTTCCGGACCACGGTCCGTGGTGGCGAGCCCGTCGACGTGATGCGATCGACCGATCTCGAGGACGACGAGGACGGCGCGCTGACTCCGGCGGTGTATGGCGTGGTGCACATCGCCGAAGCGGCAGCCGACCCGTGGGTCGCGCGGCTCTGCGGGCGTCTCGCGACATCGCGAGGCGTCACCGTCACGCTGCGTCATGGGTCACGCACGGTCGGGTACATGGCGCTCGGGATGCGCGCGTCGGAGCGTCGCGAATCCCGATCCGACGATCGCCACCTCCAGGACCTCGCCAACCTGGTTGCCCTGACCGTCGAACGCAGCCGCCTTCACGATGCGCTGCTGAGGCTGGCCGCGCTCCAGAGCGAGCTCGCCGATCGCGCCTTTCACGACCCGCTCACGCAGCTCGCCAACCGCGTCCTCTTCATCGACCGCATCGAGCGCGCGCTGCTCGAGCGCGACCCCGAACGCCACGTCGTCAGCGTCATCTCTGTCGACCTCGAGGACTTCAGGCGGATCAACGCCGAGCACGGACACGCGACCGGCGACGCGGTGCTCATCGAGGTCGCGCGTCGCCTTCACGAGTGCCTGCGCCGAACCGATACGGCGGCGCGCCTCGGTGGCGACGCATTCGCGCTGCTCCTCCCCGAGGTCCTCCACCCTCGTGAGGCGGAGCTGATCGCCCAGCGGGTGGTCGAGGCCCTCGCGGCACCGATCGCCGGCGATGGGGTATCGGTGTCGGTCCAGGCATCGGTCGGGCTCGCCTGCGCGAACGCCGAGGACACGTCCGCCGCGGTCCTGCTCCGACACGCGACCACCGCAGCCCAGGACGCACGTGAGGCCGGCTCCTCCACCTACCGCATCCACGGCGGCGTGACCTCGAGGACCGCGGACCCCGACCTCGCCGAGGAGCTCGAATCCGCACTCAACAAGGGAGAGCTCGTCCTCCACTACCAGCCGATCATCGAGTTGCGGACCGGCAACATCCTCGGGGCTGAGGCCCTGGTGCGCTGGCAGCACCCGGTCCGCGGCCTCATCGCGCCAATGCACTTCCTGCCCCTGGCGGTGGAGTCCGGGCTGATCGAGCGGATCGAGGAGTACGTGATCCGCACCGCGTGCGAGCAGCTGCGTCGGTGGCAGACCGTCTACCCGGCAACCCCCGAGCTGGCGATGTCGGTGAACGTTGCCGCCGGGGAGCTCAGCCGCGGGGCGCTCGTCGAGCGGGTGACCAGGTGCCTGGCCAGGATCGACGTCGACCCCGCGTGCCTGATCCTCGAGGTGACCGAGAACGCCGTGCTCGAGAATCTTCAAGGAGCCATCACGATCTTCGACGCCCTCCAGCGAGCCGGCGTCCACGTCGCCATCGACGATGTCGGCACCGGCTACACCTCACTTGCCTACCTGCGGCGCCTCCCCATCGACATCCTCAAGATCGCTCGCCCACTGGTCGCTGAGCTCGGTGATCCCAACTCGAGCGGTGAGCTGGCCCGGACCGTGGTCCGCCACGGCGAGGCGCTCCGCCTTGCGCTGGTCGCCGAGGGGGTCGAGCTCCCGCTCCAGGTCGAGCGACTCAACGAGCTCGGCTGCGGGATGGCCCAGGGGTTCCACCTCGCGCGCCCCTGCGAGGCCGACGCGATGGAGGCGCTGCTCCGCCAGGGTGGGCTCGACCCGGCGCTCTTCACGCGCGCCGCGCCGGCCTCACGCGCCGCCACCAAGCGCAAGCCTGCCCGGCCGCGGCGGGTACCCTCACCGGGTGCACCAGCGCGACACTCTGCGTGAGCTCGCGGTTGCCGCGGCGGCGGCGGCGGGGGATCTGGTCGTCAGGGCGCATGCGCGTCCGGGCACGCTGACCGCCGAGGTCAAGAGCGCGGGCGACTACGTCACCGAGGTCGACCGTTCCGCGGAGCAGGCCGCGATTCGCGTGCTTCAAGCGGGCGCGCCGGATATCGCGATCCTCGCCGAGGAGTCCGGCGGCACCCGCCGTGACCGCATGTGGGTGATCGATCCGGTCGACGGGACCACCAACTTCGTGCGCGGCTTCCCGGTCGTCGGGGTCAGCATCGCCCTGATGGAGAACGGCCGCCCGGTGATCGGTGCCGTGACCGCCCCGCTTCTTGGTGAGGCGTGGAGCGCGGCCGAAGGCGAGGGTGCCTTTGACCGCGAGGGTCGCCGTCTCTCCGTGTCGACTCACCCGGGGGCGGGTGTGGTCGCCACCGGATTTCCATTCCGCCGCAAGGAGCGCCTTGCCCGGTATCTGCCGGTCATGACCAGGGCACTCGAGCGCTTCGAGGACCTTCGCCGTGCCGGCGCGGCGAGCCTCGACCTCGCCTACGTCGGGGCAGGCGCGTTCGACGGATACTTCGAGCTCGGCCTCGGACTCTGGGACATCGCGGCAGGGGCGCTGCTGGTTCGCGAGGCAGGTGGCGTGGTCACCGACTGGGCCGGTGATCCCGAGGCGGTGTTCGTCAGCGGCGACATCCTTGCGGGCGCGCCGGCGTGGCACACGGCGATGCTCGAGATCGTTGCTGCGTAACTGCGGATCCCGGTGCGAGCCTTATAAGGTACGACGCCTGTGAGTACCGAGAATCCGTCGACCCCACTGCACGATCTCCTCCGCGGCAAGCGAATCGTCGTCACCGGTGTGCTGACCCGGAGGAGCATCGCCTACGCCATTGCCGCAGCCGCTCAGGCAGCCGGCGCCGAGGTGGTGCTCACGTCATTCGGGAGGGCGATGAGCCTGACCCGGAAGAGCGCGCAGCGGCTCAAGCCGGTGCCCGAAGTCCTCGAGATGGACGTCACCGACGTCGCCCAGGTGCAGGCGGTTGCCGAGCACGTTCGGGGGCTCTGGGGCGGCGTCGACGGGCTGGTCCACGCGGTCGGATTCGCGCCTCCCGACTGTCTGGGCGGCGGGTTCCTCGAGGCACCGTGGAGCTCAGTGAGCACCGCGTTCCACGTGAGCAGCTACTCGCTGAAAACTCTCGCGGCGGCGTTCGCGCCTTTGATGCCCGAGACCGGCGGCTCGATCGTGACGCTCACCTTCGACGCCCGCGTCGCATGGCCGGTCTACGACTGGATGGGGCCGGCGAAAGCTGCCCTCGAGGCAATTGCCCGCTACCTCGCCCGAGAGCTGGGTCCGCGTCGGATCCGGGTGAACACCATCTCGGCGGGCCCTCTCGAGACCATCGCCGCACGATCGATCCCTGGATTCGAGACTCTGAAATCTTCGTGGGGGACCCGCGCCCCACTGGGGTGGGACAGCTCGGACAGCGGACCGGTCGCCGACACGACCGCATTCCTGCTGAGCGACCTCTCCCGCGCCATCACCGGCGAGATGATTCACGTCGACGGCGGTTACCACTCCCAGGGTGCGCCGTCCATCGAGACCGCGGAGGCGACGGTATGAGCGGCAGCAACGGCAGTCCGCGCGTGGCGATCACCGGCATCGGCGCAGTCACCCCACTCGGGCTCGACGCCGAATCGACCTGGCAGGCATGCCGTCGCGGCCAGGGAGGCATCGGGCCGATCACCGCCTTTGACGCGTCCCACCTCACCACCCAGATCGCCGGGCAGGTGAAGGGATTCGACCCGGAAGCGGTGCTCGGCAAGAAGGAGGCGCGGCGTACCAGCCGCTGCACCCAGCTCGCGCTCTTTGCCGCGCGCCAGGCCCTGGAGGATTCCGGCCTGGAGATCGCACCGATGGCCGAGGACGTGGGCGTCCTCGTCGCCTCCGGCGTCGGTGGCATCGAGGTCATCGAACGAAACGTCCTGGCGCTCTACAACCAGGGGCCGCGCCGGGTTTCCCCGTTCACCGTGCCCTCGATGATCATCGATATGCCGGCCGGCGCGATCGCCATCGACTGCGGCGCCAAAGGCGTGAACTACGCGATCGTCAGCGCCTGCTCGTCGTCAGGTCATGCCATCGGTGAAGCGGCCGAATGGATCCGGCGCGGTGAGGCGATCGCGATCATCACCGGCGGTACCGAGGCGTCGATCACCAACATCAGCGTTGCCGCTTTCGATGCCATGCAGGCGCTTTCGACGCGCAACGACGAGCCGGAGCGTGCCTCGCGGCCCTTCGACAAGGATCGCGACGGTTTCGTCATGGGCGAGGGCGCCGGGATGTTCGTGGTCGAAGACTGGGGACATGCGGTGGCCCGTGGGGCGCACATCTACGGCGAGGTGGCCGGCTACGGCGCCACCGCCGACGCGTATCACATCACGCAGCCGGACGAGCAGGGTGACGGCGCGCGTCGCTGCATCCTGCGCTCACTCAAGCGCGCCGGCCGCGAGCCTGACGAGGTCGACTACATCAACGCGCACGGCACCTCGACGCAGATGAACGACGCGGCCGAAACCCGTGCTGTGAAAGCCGCTTTCGGGCCTGCGGCAGGCACCATCCCGATGTCGTCAACCAAGTCGATGCACGGCCACCTTCTCGGAGCGGCAGGCGCGGTCGAGGCGGTCATCACAGTTCTGGCCATTCGTGACCAGTTCGTACCGCCGACGATAAACCTCGATGAGCCCGACCCCGAATGCGACCTTGATTACGTGCCCAACCGCGGGCGCGATGCGCGGATCGACTTCGCGCTCAGCACCTCGTACGGGTTTGGTGGTCACAACGTGTGCCTGGCGCTGGCGCGTACGGATGGGGTCTGACCGGCTCATCCGTCCGGTGGGCGAGGGCCGGGTCGCGCTCCTCCGCGCCGACATCACCACGCTGACGGTGGATGCGATCGTCAATGCAGCCAACCAGTCGCTTGCGGGCGGAGGCGGTGTCGACGGCGCGATCCATAGAGCCGCCGGGCCGGAGTTGATGCGCGAGTTGCGGGAGCGATACGAGCGCTGCCCGACGGGGTCGGCGGTGATCACCGGGGGCGGCAGGCTGCCGGCGCGATACGTCATCCATGCAGTCGGCCCGCGATGGCGGGACGGGAACCACGGTGAGCCCGAGTTGCTCGCACAGGCCTATCGGAGCGGATTCACGCTGGCGTCGGAGCACTCGTGCACGACTTTGGCGGCACCGTCGATCAGTACCGGGATCTATGGATTCCCAATCGACCTGGCCGCCCCGATCGCGATGGGCGCCGCGGCGGCGGCGCTGGAGGCTCCGGGCACCAGCCTCCGCGAGATCACCTTCGCGCTCTTCTCGGACGTGGACCTCGAGGTGTTCGCGAGGACCCTGTGACGCCCGCTTGACGGTGGCGTGGGCGGCGTGGCCATAGAGTGGGGAGCGCCTTGTCCGAACGCCCACGGTGGTTCGCCGCCGTCCTCATCACCATCGCCTCGATCGTCCTTGCCCACTACGCGCAGGTTTGGACGGTGGTGCCGTCTTCGCTGGCGCCGACGAGCGACTTCGCCGGGACCTACGTCGCCTCGAACCTGATCCGCGCGGGGGAGGCGGCTGAGATCTACGACGTGGTCGCGGAGCGGCAGGCGCTGGTCGCGAGCGGCGCGCCCGTGAGCCACGACAACATCCCCTTCGAGAACCCCCCTGCAGCCGCGGTCGTGACCGAGCCCCTGACCCTGCTCAGCTCCGGTGCCGCGTGGCGCACCTGGTCGCTGCTCCAGCTCGCGCTGATGCTGCTCTCGCTCCTTCTGGTCGCCCGCGCGGCTCCCTGGCCGGCGTCGCTGCCGCGGCTCCCGCGCATGGCCATCGTTCTCGTCGCGCTCGCGGGCTTCGGCACCGGGCTCCTCCTGGTGGAGGGTCAGTGGGACGGTGTGTCAGTCCTTGGCATCGCCGCCGCGTATGTCCTGTGGCGGCGAGACCGGCCCGCGGCCGCCGGCTTCGCGCTCGGCTTCACGGCGGCGATCGCCAAACCGCAGCTGGTGATCGGGGTCGCGGCATACATGGTCGGACGGCGCGACTGGCGGGGCGTCGGCGGCGCGCTCACCGGTGCCGCCGTGACGGCCGTGATCGGGCTCATCGGCGCCGGACCTCATGCGCTCACCTCGTTCATCACGGCAATCGCAACCCCGAGCAATTCACCGACCGCGCAGATGCAGGGCACCAGCGGGTTGTTCGGCTCGCTCTTCGGTCATGCGCCCGGCGTGTTCCTGCTGGCGGTCGCCGCCGGGATCGCCGCTGCGGGAGTGGCGGGATGGCTGGGGACGGTCGCCCATCGCCGACCCGATCTTTTCGAGCCCTCGCTCTGCGGCGCGGTGGCGCTCTCGCTCTTCGCGTCGCCTCATCTGCTCGGGCACGACCTCACGCTGCTCGCACCGGTGCTCGTGGCAGGCCTGGCTTGGCTGGCCGGCCGACCAGGAGAACGCCTGTGGCCGGGTTCGGCGACCCTTGGGATCCTCGGCCTCTGGGTGTTGCTCTCATTCGCCAGCCTCGGCGATCTCTCTCAGAACAGCGTCGGCCTGCCGGGAAGAGCGACGCCATGGGTCCTCTTGCTCACGGCCGCGGCGTGGTGCGCGATTGTGACCGGGGCGGCGCGCCCTGAGGTGGCCGGCCGGCAGCGGGTACCACAATCAGCAGCGGCGTAGGGATCGAACCGTGGGGTGGACCAGTCGCCGGCGCGAGACCGCAGGGCCGGGTCACCACCGGCTGGACCGCTGCGTGAATTTTGACGTTGTGATGGGTACGTTCATACAGATGAAAGGCCGTGGGCGCAGGATAAGAACAGCACCATGAACAGAGGCGGCGTCCCGATCGCTCGTATCGCTGGGATCAAGATCTCGGCGGACTGGAGCGTGCTGGTCATCGGTTCGCTCCTGGCCTGGGGGGTCGCCGGCGGGGCTGTACCCGCCTACGCTCCTGGGACGGCTCTCTGGCTCGCCTGGACGGTCGGGGTCATCTCGGCTCTGCTCTTGATTGCCTCGCTCGCGGCTCACGAGATGGGCCACGCGCTGCTCGCGCGTCATCGCGGCCTCACCGTTGACGGCATCAGGCTCTGGCTGTTCGGTGGCGTCGCCCAGATCAGCGGCGACTGGGTGACCGGCAGGACCGAGATGCTGGTCGCGGCGATCGGGCCGGCGGTGTCCTTCCTGCTGGTGGGAGTGTTCGTGGCAGCCTCATGGCTCCTGATCAGCGTGGGTGCCCCGACACTGGTGACCATCGTCCCCGAGTGGCTCGCGGGGCTCAACCTGCTCCTGCTCATCTTCAACCTGATCCCCGCGTTCCCGCTCGACGGCGGCCGGATACTGCGCGGCTTTCTCTGGATGCGGACCAAGAACCGCATGACCGCGACCGTGGCCGCCTCGAGGGCCGGCAGCTTCTTCGCGGTTGTGCTGATGGGGGTCGGCGTGCTCGACCTCTTCTTCCTCGACCCGATCGGCGGTCTCTGGTTGATGATGATCGGCTGGTTCCTGCATACCGCCGCGCGTGGCGAGGCACACGGGGAGCAGACGCGCCATGCGCTCGAAGGCATGCTCGTCGGTGACGTCATGTCGAAGAGCCCGGTGGTCGTCCCGTCCTGGATCACCGTCGAGCTGCTCGTCGATCAGTACGTCATGGGTCACGAGTTCACGTCGTTCCCGACCCACAGCATCGACGGTCGCATCGACGGCCTGGTGACGATGCGCGGCATCAAGCAGGTGCCCCCGCGGCAGCGAAGCACCCGGCGGGCGATCGACATCGCCATCCCGGCCGACCGGGTGCCGATCGCGCGTCCCGATGAGCACATCACCGATCTGCTCAAGCGCGTGGGGGCGGCATCCGACGGCCGCGCAATGGTCTATGACGGGGGAACGCTGGTGGGCATCCTGGCGCCGAGCGACATCGCCAGGCTGTTCCAGACCGGACCGGGCCGCGTCACAGCCCGCGTCGCCGCCTAGCCTGTCTCGTCGCCCACGCTGAGGATCAACTTCCCGAAGTTCTCGCCGCTGTAGAGCTTCAGGAGCGTGTCAGGAAAGTGCTCCATCCCGTCGACCACGTGCTCGACGGATTTCAGCCGTCCGTCGGCGATCCAGCCAGCCATCTCGCGTGCGGCCTCGGCGTAGCGCTTGGCGTAGTCGAAGACGACGAAGCCCTCCATCCGGGCTCGGTCGACGAGCAGTGCCATGTAGTTCGACGGCCCACGCGCCGGACCCTCGTTGTTGTACTGCGAGATCGAGCCGCAGAGGACGACGCGCGCGTGCAGCGCGAGGCGAGTGAGGACGATGTCGAGGATCTCGCCCCCGACATTGTCGAAGTACACGTTCACTCGGTCCGGACAGCGCTCGCGGAGCGCCGCACGGACATCCTCGTTCTTGTAGTCGACGGCGGCGTCGAAGCCGAGCTCTTCGACGATGAAGCGACACTTCTCGGCACCACCGGCGATCCCGACCACGCGGCAGCCGTTGATCCGGGCGATCTGGCCGACCAGCTGCCCAACGGCGCCCGAGGCGGCTGAGACGACCACGGTCTCGCCCGCGACCGGGTGGCCGATCTCGAGCAATCCGAAATACGCGGTCATCCCCGGTATCCCGAGGGCGCTGAGGTACTGAACCAGCGGAGCGGCGTCGCCTGCCACCCGGAGGACGCCGCGGCCGTCACTGATCGCGTAATCCTGTACGCCGAATGTTCCGACCACGTGCCCGCCTGCCATGAAGTCGGGATGCCTCGAGGCGACGACCCGCCCCAGGCCACCGGCGCGCATCACCTCGCCTACACCGACCGGCGGCACGTACGATCGCCCGTCGTTCATCCAGCCGCGCATGGCCGGGTCGAGCGATATGTAGAGGATTCGCACCAGGAACTGACCGTCGCCGGGCTCCGGGACAGGCTCGCTGCGGTATTCCCAGTCCGTCATCACGGGAAGGCCCTTGGGGCGCGATGCGAGGCGCCACTGACGGTTGAACGAGGCGCCGGCGGGCGCCGTTGTGGAACTCATCGCATCAGACTACGCGGGAGAGGCTGGTAGGCTCTGGCCAGTGCTGGGCGCCGGACTCATCCTCTTCCTCGCCGCGCTCCAGGGAGTCACCGAGCTTTTCCCGGTGTCCTCGCTGGGCCATGCGGTAGTCGTCCCTCGCCTGATCGGGCTCAATTTCAACGAAACCAGCCCGGCGTTCGTCCCGGTGCTCGCTCTTCTTCATATCGGGACCGCCACAGCACTCCTCTTCCTATACCGCCGCGACTGGGTGCGGATCATCGGAGGATTCGTCCGCGCTGCGGTGAGGGGGCGGATCGACGATCCAGATCAGCGCCTCGCGATCATGCTCGTCGTCGGGACCATCCCCACAGGGATCATCGGCTTCCTGCTTCAGGATCCACTGAAGTCGCTGTTCGGCGATCCTCGAGCCGCGTCGGTCTTCCTCATCGTCAACGGCGGGATCCTCTTCGCGGCTGAGATGTTCCGGCGCCGGGACGAGCGCCGCCGGGCCGTCGGCAGCACGCAGGTCCTCGCTCACGAGGAGGACGACCCGGGCTATCAGGGCATCGACGGCCTCAGCCTGCGCACCGCCCTGATCGTCGGCTTCTTCCAGGTGGGCGCGCTCCTGCCGGGAATCTCACGCTCCGGGATCACCATGGCCGCCGGGCTCGTCGCCGGCCTTCGTCACGAGGAGGCGGCACGATTCGCGTTTCTGCTGGCTACCCCGATCATCCTCGCAGCCGGACTGCTCGAGGTGCCCACCCTCGGGGCCGATGCGCCGACTCTGGGAGTAGGGATCGGTGCCGCCGCCTTGGCCGGACTGGTGGCATACGCAAGCGCCCGGTTCCTGCTTCGTTACCTTCGCCTAGGACGGCTGGACCCCTTTGCGTATTACTGTGCGGCTCTCGGGGCCGCGGGCCTCGTTTTCATCCACTGAAGGCCTGAGAACTGACATTCTGAACTCAGAGAGGTGTTCTCAGGCGGCTCATAACCGCGCTCACCTGGAGATCTGTCATGCGGGGTAGCCGCCCTCTTGCACTGGCCCTTCTGGCTCTGGCCGTGGTATTTGCTTTGGCGGCGATCTTCTACTTCACTCAGAAGACCAGCTTCCTGGCGTCGGGGCCGCCAGCGATGCATTGGAAGCACGCGATCGTCTTCACCGTGCTCACCTTGCTCGCCGTGGTCGCCGCGAATTTCGCCCGGCCCAAGTCGATCAACGCCTGAGCCGGCAAGCCTCGAGGCCGTCACACATTGACACCTAACCGCGCGGCAGAGATCTACCGCCAGTCGTTCAGCGACGAGCGGCGGGAGCGGCTGTTTCTGTCGTCGGTGTCATTTTTTACGACCTTCGCGGCAACCCGCGCGATCACGCACGCGATCCGTGATGGAGTGGGCCCGTTCCGCAACCTGACCGTGGGCGGCCGTCACTTCCATCACCTCGTGCTCGGCATCGCCGGGCTGCTGGGCACGGGCTACCTCTGGCTCATCGAGGTCAACACCGCGGGGAAGACCTCAGGCACCGACGATGCCCTCGCGAAGTTCACGTCGATCCTGTACGGAGGGGCCTCGGCGCTGACGCTTGACGAGTTTGCGCTCTGGCTCGACCTCGAGGACGTGTACTGGACCAAGCAGGGACGCGCGAGCGTTGACGCAGTCGTGCTGTTTGGCGGCGTGCTTTCGATCGGATTATGGGGCCGTCCCTTCTTCCGCGATGTGTTCCGCGAGCTCTCACATCTGTAAGACTCGATAGCGCATCATTCGCGCGTGCAACGGCGGGTCTCGCTGCAGCGCTGCTGAGCGTCGGCGCGCTGATCGCGTGTGCGGTCAACGTTTTCGCCGACGGATCGCAGAGCCTCTATCCGAGCGGCGCGCCGGGCTTCCGTGCCAACACCGAGTGGCGCACCGGCTCGTACGGCGCAGGCGCGGTAACGCGGCGAACGCTGCTCCACGCATATGCGACCACCGGAGAATCACTGCTGGTCGGATCAACCGCGATCGGGAAGGGTGTTGCGGACATCCTCATCTGGAATCCCGGACTGGTCACCGGCACGCCGGGCAACGAGGATCCCCGCAACGCCGTCGTTCTCGTGCGCTGCGCAACGCGCCATATCGCTCATACCCGCGCAGGGTGAGATCACCAGCCGCGCCGAGGAGTTGGCCGGGCCGGACACGGTGCCCGGTGGGGGCATCGTCAACGGCTACACGCCGTGCGTGTATCCGGCGCCATCCACCGGGATCTACAGCATCGCCATGATCGGACCCGACGGCACGGCGTCGAACACCGACGGTGGAGTCGGCGCCGATGTCGCACTCGCCAAACCAGGTGACTTCAACGCAGGCCAGGGATCGTCCATCGCAGCGTGGGATGTCACCGTTCGCGACAGCCTGACCAATCCCGCCTCGACGCAGACCGGTCGCGTGTTCAGCTACGTGCTCTCGCTGTTCACTGGCAACAACGGGCTCCCGGTCAGCTCGACGACGTACGTGGTCACCACCGACGGGTTCCGCTACCGCGTCGACCAACGCGGCATGGATCCGGACGGCTGGGTGCAGTACGGCAGTCAGCTCGGCTTCATCGATCCGGATGGCACCACCCCGCTCTATCACGATGCGCTCGCCAACAACACCGGCAGCCCCGGACAGCTCACCTCCGTGGACGGCGGCGTCATCTTTGCGCCGCCCAGCTACCCGATCTTCTTCACGCCGCCGGCGGACGTGACCCTGACCGCACTTGGCATTCCCCTGACCCCGGTTGCCTCGGTCGTCACCAACGTCGGCTTCACCGGAACGGTGATCGGAAGCACCACCCTCTTCCAGAGTGGCGGGACGTTCACGTACCACTCCAATGTCCCGGGCGTCTACCAGATCGTCATCAGTCGAGACGGCGTCAACTACGACCCGACCAATTCGCAGAACCGCGTCCTGAGCGGCCTCAAGGGAGCCGGTACCCAGACCGTGGCCTGGGACGGCAAGGACAATTCCGGCGCTTACTTTCCCGCCAATTCCCCCGGCACGCATTACCCGTTCCAGGTCGACGTGCACGCAGGCGAATACCACTTCCCATTCGTCGACGTCGAGAACGACACCGCGGGCGGCCCGACGATCACGATGCTCAATCCGCCGGGCGGCGCCTGCCCGCCGTTCACCGGCGGCTGCAGGGGTGGGTTCTACGACGACCGCGGCTACACGACCACCACGGGAATCACCGTCGGGACACCTGGAACGGTCCTCTGTGGCACGGAACCGCCGGCAGCCGACTTCAGCAACCCGATCACCGGGTACGACACGCTCGGGACGCAGCGCGCCTTTGGCACGGCGAACGGTGGCAACACCAACGTGCCCTGCACCGGGAGCTTCGGCGACGCCAAGGGCCTCGACCTCTGGACGTACTACCCGAGTGACGAGGTCGCCGGCACCCTTGACGATCGTCGCGCCCGGCTCATACGCCGACATCGCGGTCACCAAGCAGGTGAGCAACGCGACCCCGGTGATCGGTGACGAGGACGTCTACACGGTCACCGCGCACGACAACGGTCCGCTGGCCGCGACCGGCGTCACCGTGACCGACGTGCTCCTGAATGGGCTCGTCTACGTGAGCTCGACGGCATCGCAGGGCTCCTACGACCCCGCGACCGGTGTGTGGACAGTCGGCTCCCTCGCCGTTGGGGCGACCGCGACGCTGCACATCACCGTCCGGCTCGCGGCAACAGGGGTCATCTCCAACACCGCGACGAAATCGGGAGAGACGCAAACCGACCCGGTTCCCGGCAATGACGTGTCCTCGGTGACGATCACCGTCGCCTCCGCACCGACTCCACCGGTCCCGGCCACCGGCGCGGCCTCGCGGTCATGGATCCCGGGCGGGCTCGGTCAGGGACTTGCGCTTTTCGGCGTTCTGCTCTGCGCAGTTGCCATGCTCTTGCGCCGCCAAACGCTGAGGCTCACCATGCGTCGACAAAGCGACGTCTCGGCGCCTTCGGCCCGCCGACCTCCGGACGGAGGATCACGCCGGCCACCAAGGTGCGCGTGGTTGCCGGGTCGACCACGTCATCGACCTCGAAATACGTTGCGGTGTTGAGCGCGGTCCCCCGTGCGTACGCGTCCGCGACCATGGCGTCAAAGCGTTCGCTGCGCGCCTCGGCGTCCTCGATCGCCTCCAGCTCCTTTCTGTAGGCGAGCTTCACCGCACCCTCGAGTCCCATCCCGCCGAATTCGCCGGTGGGCCATGCGACCGTCATCAATGGCGCGCGGAAACTTCCTCCCGCCATGGCCTGGGCGCCGAGGCCATATCCCTTGCGCAGCACCACGGTCATGAAGGGAACCGTGAGCGCGGCTCCGGCGAGGAACAGCCGGCTCGCGTGCCGGACCAGTGCGGTGGCCTCGGCGTCGGGTCCAACCATGATCCCGGGCGTGTCGCAGAGGAAGAGGACGGGCAGCCGGAACGCCTCGCACAGTTGCAGAAAGCGTGCGGCCTTGTCGGCGCAGTCGCTGGTGATCGCCCCGGCGAGATGCATTGGATTGTTGGCGACGATCCCGACCGGGTGGCCCTCGATCCGCGCGAGGGTGGTGACCATGCCCCGCCCGAACCCCGGTCGCACCTCGAGCGACGAGCCGGTGTCGGCGATGATCTCGACCGCACGGTGCACGTCGTACGCGCGCCGACGATTCTCGGGCACGACGTCGCGCAGAGCCAGCTGATCCGGGGCCTCCCAGTCAACCACGGGTCCCTGAAAGAAGGACAGCGCGTGGCGGGCAAGCCGCACCGCGTCGGCCTCGTCGGCAGCGGCGATATCGATCACGCCGTTCTTCACCTGCACGTCGAACGGCCCCACCTCGTCTGCGTCCACCACGCCGAGGCCGCCGCCCTCGATCATCGCCGGGCCGCCCATGCCGATGCTCGCGTCCGGTGTCGCGATGATCAGATCTGAGCAGCCGAGCAGCGCCGCGTTGCCGGCGAAGCATCGACCCGACGCGATCCCGATACGGGGCACGAGGCCGGAGAGCCGCGCCCAGAGCGCGAATGCCATCACGTCGAGTCCGGCGACCACGGCGTGATCGGTGTCGCCAGGCCTGCCGCCGCCGCCCTCGGCGAAGAGCACGACCGGAAGGCGGAGTCGTCCCACCACGTCGAAAAGGCGGTCCTTCTTCCGGTGCCCCATCACTCCCTGCGTTCCGGCGAGGACGGTGTAGTCGTAAGAGAGCACGGCGCACTGGGCGCGCTCCTCACCGACCAGCGCGCTGTTCACACGCGCTGTCCCGGCGATCAGCCCGTCGGCCGGTGTCCGGCGCACGAGATCGTCGACACTGCGGCGTCCGCGCTGTGCCGCGATCGCCAGCCCGCCGTACTCGATTAGGCTGCCGGGATCGCAGAGGTCGTCGAGATTCTCGCGTGCTGTCCTGCGTCCGGACGCGTGCCGCGCGGCGACGACCTCGCCGCGGCTCTCGTCGCGAGTCAGGTTGCGGCGACGGAGCGCTTCCGCGAGGTCGGGACGCGTGCTGGGTTGCTCCGGTTCGGGCATCCCATGAGCTTAGGGGCGCCGGTAAGCTGTCGGCTGGGCTCCGCATCGGCGATCAGCTCGCCCACCGCCACCGTGGTGTTCTGCGATGGGCGTCAGCCCGACAACTTGATCGACCCGTTGCGTTGCGAGGGACGCTTCCCCCGCGGGAGGAACGTGAAGAGGTGAAGGTCGGGCTCGAACGCATGCGGGGGAGCCGTCAGGCGGTTGGCGCCCACCCCAGCGGTCGTGCTCGGGATCGCCACGAAGTCGAGCTCGGTGAAGCCGGCCTCCATGAACCAGACCCGAATGGTTGGTGTCAAATCTGGCGCGAACGTCCCGCGTGTCCAGATGACCGTCGCATTCGGTGCGCAGAGCGATGGCAGGTGGGCAATCGTGTAGTGGATGTCGTCGTCGCTCACGTTTCCGAAGATGCCGCACACCAGCGCGATGTCCGCCGG
Organism: Candidatus Dormiibacterota bacterium; assembly: GCA_003162415.1. GTDB lineage: Bacteria > Chloroflexota > Dormibacteria > Aeolococcales > Aeolococcaceae > Palsa-851. Next base: position 504,801 of record PMOL01000004.1, on the reverse strand, counting down.
AACAGCACCAGCGAAGCTGCTGGTGCGTGATGCGTCACCAGTGACGACCTCGATCGCCGGTGAGATCTCGGCGGCGCGTTCACGGGCCCGTTGGGCAAGCTCGGGATCCAGATCGACCAGGCGCGCGCGAACATCGGCCCGGCGTGGATGCCCCGACAGCACGCCCAGGACATCGCGCCCGTCTCCCGCGCAGATGCTGATCACGCGGATGGGACCGGGCAGTGCTGTGTTCAACGCTTCGCGGACGTGGCCCTGAACGACGGCGAGACGCCGCGCCAGCGGCGAACCCGGCGCGTAGCCCTCGTGCCACGTGGTCCACTCGCTCATGTTTGGCTGTCCCCGTCCGCACCGACGACATTCCGCGCGTAGAGAAGCTCGCTGCATTCAACGCATTTCATGATCGGACGCGCGGGTAGCTCGGAGACGCGATCGCCGTCGTCCGAATCGCCGAACGTAAGCGGGATCAGACGCTCCGAGCCGCACCGCGCGCAAAGGATATTCAAGGCACCATCCTGACCACGGCGGCGCGCGTCGTCGGTTCGGTTCAAGACCGAGACTGACCGCGAAACCCACTGCTGCTCGGCCACGCTCAGTTCCCTCATCTGAGGGAGTGTCAAGCGTCAACCGACGTAGGTGTAAAGCCTCAGCCGAAGCCCTGTAAAGCTTCAGCCGAATGCCTTTTGTCAAGCATCAACCGAAGGAATACACAAAAGGCGTGCCCGCTCAGGGGTTCGAACCCTGGACCTTGGGATTAAGAGTCCCCTGCTCTACCAACTGAGCTAAACGGGCCAGGGCCCGATTCTAACCGGGGGTCACCGCCCCTCCGGACGGACCCGCTCCGCCCCCGACCCTTCCTGCGCGGCGCTCGCCGCCGAGCCACACCATCGATCGGTACTGCTGGGCGAGGCGCATCCGGAGTGGCGGGGCCGTCGGCGCCACCGCGCCGGACATCGGCGACGTGGTCCGATCCTCGATGGCTCTGCGCAGGTCCGCCGCCCCGTTTCCCGGGAACACGGTCAGCACCCGCCCCAGGTCGTGCGCCCCGAAGTGGCTGTCCCCGGCACCGAGCGCCGCCCCAAGGCGGTCGCGGTGGTCGGCGTAGAAGGTGTCGAGCAGCCCCCAGGTCCGCGGGAGCACCGGCGCCGTGTGGCGCAGCTCGATGCCATCCACCCGGTGGGTCTCGAGCAGGGTCCGTGCCCTGCCGGGAGTCATCGAGGCGAACCAGGTCGGCATGAACGGATGCGCGATGATGGCGAGGCCGCCCGCATCGTGGATCGCGTCAACCGTGTCCTCAACCGACATGTGCATGCGGATCTGCCGATCCAGGAACAACCCGACGATGTGGATGCCGGGCGGAAACGACGCCGTGACCTCCTCGCCGCGCACGACGTCGACACCCAGCGCGCCGCCCACCTCGATCGCCGGCCCGAGCTCGGAGCTGGTGTCGTGGTCGGTGATGCAGAGCACCCTCAGTCCGATCACGGCCGCCGCGCGGACCAGCTCGACAGCGCTGACCATCCCGTCACTCGCCAGCGTGTGCGCATGAATCTCGGCGGCGGCGAGGCCGTCGGCGGTGCTCACGCGAGCAGTCGATCTCTGGCTCATCGATCCAGTGTAGTGGCCTGCTGAGAGTGCGCTGAGAAGGGCTCTTTGCGATCATCTCGTGGCGGAGTTGTCGCGAGTCGACTCATATACTCGAGGCAATGAGTGGGCCGACCCGCCTCCTCGTCGTGGACGACGAGCAGAGCATCACCGACTTCATCGCGCTCGGGTTGCGCCATGAGGGCTACGACGTCCGGACCGCACCCGACGGCCACGTCGCGCTACGTGTGGTCGACGAGTTCAAGCCACACCTGGTCGTGCTCGACCTGATGATGCCGCGTGTCGACGGCTGGCAGCTCTGCCGCGCGCTATCAGGCGACCGCTCTCGCGGGATCATCATCCTCAGCGCGCGCGACGAGGCCAGCGATCGCATCCAGGGGCTCGAGCTCGGCGCCGACGACTACCTCGTCAAGCCCTTTGACTTCGCCGAGTTGCTCGCCCGGATCCGCGCAGTGCTGCGACGTCGAAACCCGGATCTGAGCCGCGTCATCCACGCCGGCGACCTGAGCATCGACACGGCGACTCGCGAGGTTCGTGCCGGAGATCGCACCGTGGACCTCTCGGTGCGGGAATACGATCTCCTCCTCTACCTTGCGAGCAATGCCGACCAGGTGCTGCCACGCCAGCGAATTCTCGATGAGGTGTGGGGGTACAACTTCTTCGGCGACGAGAACAACATCGAGGTCTACGTCCGCTACCTGCGCACCAAGCTTGGCGACACCGCTCACGAGCGGATCCAGACGGTGCGCGGTGTTGGCTACCGGCTGCGCAGCACTGTGATCGGGAGCGACGCCGCGGCGCGGTAGAACGTGCGGCGCATCGGACACGCCCTCGCGTCGCTGCGATGGCGGTTGACACTCACCTTCATCGCACTGCTGCTGCCGTTGCTGGTGCTGCTCGCGGGATACCAGTACGTCACGTTGCGGGCGAGCCTGATCAGCAATCGAGTCGGTGAGCTGCAGGCCAACCTCAACTCCGCGCGACGCCTCATCACGGCCAAGGAGAAAGCGTTGGGAGCTGCCACGGCCACGACCGGCACCCTGGCTCTCTGCCGGGGCCATCCGGCACTCGTGGCACGGGCCGTGGCAAACGCCGTGTCGACGGTGACCGGACAGACGGTCCAGGTGGCCGTCTATGACAGCTCCCTTGCTGAGGAGGCAGTTGCGCCGGTAGGAGCCAGCCCGCCCAACCTCGACGCCAATGCGCTCCAGCAGGTGATGACCAGGGGGACGCGCTCCGGCGCGGAGCAGATCACCACCGGCAACGGTGATCAGCTTGTCGTCGGCTTTCCCGTGGCCGTCGGCACCGGTGCATGCGGCGTCGTGCAGCTCTCCGCGTCGATGACGCCGATCACCGATGTCCTGAACGCCGAGATCCTGCTGATCACCGCCGGGGGCCTTGTGATGGTGGTCCTCGCGACCGTTCTCGGCGTCGTGCTCACCGGCCGGACGCTCCGTCCGATGCGCCGTCTCGCCACAACTGCCGAGCAGCTCGCCGCCGGCGATCTCGCGGCGCGAAGCCGGCTCACGCCGAGCAGGGACGAGGTCGGTCAGCTCGCGGGCAGCTTCGACCACATGGCCGACCGTATCCAGGAAGCCTTCACTGCGCAGCAGGATTCCGAGGCGCAGGTGCGCCGCTTCATCGCCGACGCATCGCACGAGCTGCGCACCCCGCTGACGGCGCTCAAGGGGTACATCGACGTCCTGCGGAGGGGTGCCGGCCGCGAGCCCGCCGCGCTCGACGCCGCGCTCGAGGCGATGAGCAACGAGTCCGAGCGCATGCGGGTGCTCGTCCTCGACCTGCTGACACTCGCTCGGCTCGATGCCCAGCGCGAGACGCATCCCGAGGAGTTCGACGTCAACGCCACCGTCGGCGCGCTGCTCAACGAAGGCGTACCGGGTATGCCCGCCGTCGTGCAACGCAACTTCGCGCCGGGACCGCTGTTCGTTCGCGCCGACCGTGGCGCGGTCAGCACCATCGTGCGCAACCTGCTGGTCAACGCCTGCAAATACGCGCACGGCGCGGCACAGCACTGGAGCACCGCCGTCGATGCCGGATGGGCCAAGCTCGAGGTGCGTGACGAGGGGCCCGGCATCCCCGCCACCGATCTGCCCCATGTCTTCGAGCGCTTCTACCGAGGCGAGAAGACTCGAGCTCGAGAGGAGGGCGGCAGTGGGCTCGGTCTCAGCATCGTGCAGGGTCTGGCACGGGCCCAGGGAGGTGACGTGGCCATCCGAAGCGCCGAAGGTGTCGGGACGACCGTGACCGTCTGGCTGCCACTCGCGCCGGTTCCGCCGCCGCCCCCTACAGATTGAACGGCGACTGAAACGAGAGACCGCTCAGCACCGTCAGCTGCCCCGTCGCCATCAGCAGGCCGAACCCGAACAGGATCACTCCGGCGACGATGCTGATCACGCGGAGGTGGCGGTTGATGCTGCGCAGCACCCCCTGGAGCCTGTCGGCGAGGACCGCGACCAGCAGGAACGGGACCGCCAGCCCGAGGCAGTAGATGACCATGAACGGCAGTCCGCCGAATTCGCGGTTCTGCGCGAGGGTGAGGATGGCGCCGAGCTGCGGACCGAGGCATGGGAGCCATCCCGCCGCGAAGGTCAGTCCCAGGAGCAGCCCGCCCGCCGCGCCACTCGACACCCGAAGGTGGAAGCGCCGCTCCCGCTCGAGCCAGCCGAAGCGCAGCACGCCCATGGTCTGCAGCGCGAGCACCATGATGATCGCGCCCGCGATGCGGTTGACAAGGTCGAGGTTGCGCTGGAACACCGTGATGGCGAGCACTCCCTCGAGCAGGTAGTACTCGGCGATGAACACCACGCTGAAACCGACGACAAACGCGACACCGGTCGCGATCGCGGTGCTGCGGAAGGCTGATGTGGAGACGGTCCCGCCCGAGGCGACCGCCAGAGCCGGTTGCCCGGCGCGCCCGCTCAGATAGGCGGCATATGCGGGCATGAGCGGGAACACGCACGGCGACAGGAACGACACCAGTCCGGCGAGAAACGCGAGCGGAATCGACGGACCCGCTGTCACCCCAATCACCGCGCTAGCGTAGGTCGGCGAGCGCTAGGGAGGCCCTTCCACGTAGTAACGCTGCCGCCAGCGGATGAAGACGTAGAGCGCGAGCAGTACGAAGAAGACCTCGTACACCAGCGGTGTCGGCCAGTGGAAGGCTGCCTGAGCGAACCGCTGGATGCCGCTGACGGCGGGCGGCGTTGCCACCGGTTTGGCCGCCTGGGCGACCGGCGTCGCGGTCGGCACGGGCGTCGGGACCGACGATGGGACCAGCGCTCCCGGGGCTTCGGGGACGAGCGGCGGCGGCGCCGGGGCGCTCGCGTCGCTCTCGAGGTACAGGTGGCTGCCGCCGGTGGGTGGATTCAATGCGACCACCACCTCCGGCGGCGTGGTGTTGGCGATCGCGATGGCGTCGACGTTCTTGCTCCCGCTGGGCAGACCGGTATCGGCCTTGTGATACGTGAGGCCGCCGTCGGTTGATCGATAGAAGTCGCCCCCGGAGCTCCCGCCCGAGTCGGCGCCCGCGTAGGCGAGGTTCGGGTCGAGAGGACCGAACTGGGCCACGGTCAGCGTGAGCGCCTGCGGGACGCCCGTTCCGGCGGTCCAGGTGGCGCCGCCGTCGCCGCTCCGGAAGATTCCCTGTGAGGTCGCCGCGATCAGCGGCCGCTTGGGGACGGCGCGGTCGATCTGGCCGGCGGTGATCGATGACACGTCAGCCCCGGTGGGCAGCCCCGATTGCAGGACCTCCCAGGCGCCGCCAGCCGTGCTGCTGAAGAGATACCCGGACGCGAGCGTGCCGCTGGTGGTGCCGTCGGCACCCGCGAGCACCGTGAACTGGGGGTAGTTCGCCGCCACGGCGACGGCGGCGATGGAATACCGATCGAGGCCGCCGTCGTGCCAGATCCGCCCGTTGGGGCTCAGCGCGACGCCGGCGTTGGTGCCTGCGGCAACGCCGTCATGCCCGAATGCGAAAGCCCGCACGTCGAGGTTGCCGAGTCCGCTCGAGGCATCCGCCCAGGTGGCGCCCGCGTCGGCACTCGCCAGGATGCCCTTCCCATCGGTCCCGGCGAACGCGTTGGGTGGCGTGTGGGTGTCGAACCCGACCGTCCAGACGCGGATGCCGCTCAGCGTCCGGGTCCAGGTGGCCCCCGTGTCCCGGGAGACGTAGACCCCGAGGTCGGTGCCGGCGAGGAGCGTGCTCGGTACCGACGGTTCGATCGCGAGGCTCCAGATCTTTCCCGTTCCCAGGCCGGGAAGCGGTGCCGTCACCGAGAACGCTCCCTGCGCAGCCGAGGCGGGGGTGCTGAACGATGCCAACCCGCCAACCAGCGCCAGGGCGAACAAGGCGGTGCCGAGGGACCGACGCCTCCGGCGAGTCGGGGGCGTGGCGGGCGGACAGGTCCGGGTGGGGTGAGTTCTCACTAATGGGCGCTTGAGTGGGTCGAGTTGGAGTGACGGCGCCGCGAGGTCTCGCGCGCAATCGGGGAGACGGCCCAAGAATACCGCGCGTTCCGGGTTTCGCGACCGCCCTGTCGCGGTATCTGCGAACCAGATGGCAACCACCTTCAAGGACTATTACGCGATCCTGGGCGTTCCGCGGACGGCCACCGAGAAGGACATCCGCACCGCCTTCCGCAAGCTCGCGCGCAAGCATCACCCGGACGTCAACCAGGGCGACAAGGCGGCCGAGGACCGTTTCAAGGAGATCAACGAGGCCAACGAGGTCCTCGGTGACCCGGAGAAGCGGAAGAAGTACGACGAGCTTGGTCCGCGCTGGCAGGAGTACGAGCAGTGGGAGCGGGCCGGCCGCCCTGGACCCAACCCCTTCCAGAACAACAACGAGCAGTTCGGGTACCGGACGGTGTCACCTGACGAGCTCGAGGGCATGTTCGGCGACAGCGCCCCGTTCAGTGATTTCTTCCAGCAGTTCTTCGGAGGTGGTGAGGCGCCGTCGGGCTTCAACTCGGCCCGCAGCCGCCGAAGGGTGGCTCGCCGCGGCCAGGACGTCGAGGGCGATGCCGAGATCAGCCTCGAGGACGCGTACGCCGGCTCGACCCTGACCGTCGACCTCAGCTCAGCAGACGGTCCACGCAGGGTGGAGGTCAAGATCCCCGCCGGGATCCATGAGGGTGCACGCATCCGCGCCGGCGGCCAGGGTGGCGAGGGTCGGAACGGCGGCCCCCGAGGCGACCTCTTCATCCGCGTCCATATCCGGCCACACACGGTCTTCACCCGTCACGGCGACGATCTGAGGGTCCGCGTCCCCACGCGGCTGTCCATTGCGATCGCCGGTGGCACCGAGGGCGTGCCGACACTGCGCGGCACCACGGCACAGCTGTCGGTTCCCGCCGGGACGCAGAACGGTGCCCGCCTCCGGCTTCGTGGGCTCGGGATGCCTCATCTCAAGGGGGATGGCGCAGGCGACCTGATCGCCACCATCGACGTGCGGCTGCCGCACCCGACGCCGGAATCGCTGCTGGAGTGGGCACAGTCTGAGGACAAGCCCTCCGCCTGACGCGGGTCTAGGAGACCGTGAGGCTGTGCTCGCGGGTGCTCCGTTTGATGGTGCAGATGTCGCCTTCGCAGGTAGAGGCGATCACGTCGACGGTGAGGACGCCGCTGCCCGGTGTGCCCAACCGGAGATCGAGGCGCACCGGCAGGCTGTCCAGCGCCCAGGATCGCGGCCCGGCCCCGAGGAGCGTCTGAGGGTCGACGCTCACGCTCACGTGGACGGCCGGACCCTGACGAACGTCGAGATCGAGCCCACCACACTCGACGTCCGACTCCACCACGAGTCCGTCGCCGGCGCGTCCGGCGAGTGCGGAGCCGGCGGACTCAGTGGCGCCATCCACGTCGTGGACGTGGACCTCAGTCACCTCGCCGGTGCTCACGTCGACGGTGATGACGCGCTGATGGTTGGTGTCCGCGACCAGCAGGCGGCCGTCCGGCAGCACGTCCAGACCCCCGGGCTCGTCGAGGCTCTCGAGCTCGCCGAAGGGGCCTCGCAGCGGTATCGTCCCTGAGCGCCCCGGCTTCCCAGACCCGTACGAGTGAGTTGAACGTGTCCGAGACGGCGATCGCGCCGCCGGGGAGAGCCACGACGCCAAGCGGATGCTGCAGCCTCGCCGTCGCGCGGTCGCCGTCCTCGCGCCCCCAGTCGAAGAGTCCGCTGCCGACAATGGTCTCGACCCGGCCGTCGCGAAGCACCCGGAGCGCGGAGACCTCGGAGTCGGCGAATGCGAGGGCGCCGTCGCCAAGCAGGGTAAGACCGCTCGGTTGCGCTAGGTGCGCATCGCGCGCCGGACCGTCGCGGAGTCCCTCCGCCCGGCTTCCAGCCAGCACCTCCGCCTCACCACCGTTCGCTGGAATCGCGACGATGCGGTGCAGGCCGGCCTCGGCCACCGCGACCCTGCCGTCGGGCAGCACCAGGGCGTCCCAGGGCGAGCGCAGCCCTGCGGCGAGCATCCGCCGTTCGCCGCCGGGAAGGGAGACTGCGACCAGCTCCCCCGGCACCGTGTCGCAGACCAGCAGCCGATCGGCGTCGAAGCGCACCCCCTGCGGCTGGTGGAAGCCGCGGAACTCATGGCGGATGCTCCCCTCGAGGTCGCAGACGAGAACGCGATCGTGGCCGGTGTCGGCGATTGCGAACCGGACGCCGCCATCCGAGATCACCTTGCCGGGAAAGGCGAGCGCTCCGGCTCGTGCGAGCGGCAACTGCGTGAACGCCGGTCCGGCGGCGAGATCGGTCCGGCCCTCGAGGAGCTGGGCGACCACCCTCTCGAGCGCGGGACCGTTGCCCTCGCCGGAGGCCATCGCGACCACGTATCCGTCGGGATCGATCACCACCCGTGTCGGCCAGGCGCGCACGCCGTACTGCTGCCACGTCTCGAGGTCTGGGTCGTCGAGCACCGGGTGACTGATCCGGTGCCTGCCGGCCGCCCGACCCACGGCCGCATGGTCGGCCTCGTGGGGAAACTTCGGCGAATGCACGCCGATGACCACGAGGCGATCACCAAAACGGGCTTCGAGCGGGCGCAGCTCCTCGATGACGCGAAGGCAGTTGATGCAGCAGAACGTCCAGAAATCGAGCAGCACCACGCGACCGCGAAGATCCCGCAGCACCAGCGGTTGGTCGGTGTTGATCCACCGGCCCGCGCCACGGAGTTCCGGGGCGCGGACGCGGCCGAGCGTTGTCGTCATTGGTGTCCATCATCGCGCGCGGCGACGGCGCGGGGGCCTTCGCAAGGGGCCGCGAGATTAGGGCAGTTGGTATAATGCCAACAGAGGTAGGTTGGTGCACCGGCCAACGGCGCCAGGGGTAGCGCCGCTGGACGTCGACGCTCTTTTCGAAACTCTCCCTATCCCTTCCTGACCGGCAGGGGGTGGCCCTCCGCCCCCTGCCACTTTTTCAGAGAGCTTGAGGGCCGACCATGTTGTCAGTCGAGCAAGGGCGTGCGCACCAGTGTGTGCTCCCGATCCGGTCCCACGGACACGACGCTGACCTTCGCGCCGCACAGCTCACCGACGCGCTCGATGTAGGCGCGACAGGCTGCGGGGAGGTCCTCGTAGCGCCGGCATTCCCGAGTTGGTGACCTCCACCCGGGGAACTCCTCGTAGACTGGCTCGACGTGCTTGAGGTGCGAGATGTTGGCCATAGGATGGTCCCAGTACTCGCCCTTGCTCAGGTAGCCGGTGCAGATCTTCAGGGTCTCGAACCCGTCGAGGACGTCGACCTTGGTCAGGACCATCGCATCGATGCCGTTGGTGGCGACGGCGTATCGGGAGACCGCCGCATCGAACCAGCCGACCCGGCGTGCGCGGCCCGTCGTGGTGCCGTACTCGACGCCGACCTCGCGGAGCTGGTCACCGAGCGAGTCGGTCAGCTCGGTGGGGAAGGGGCCGTAGCCGACCCGCGTCGTGTACGCCTTGAAGACCCCCACGGTTCGGGTGACGCGCGACGGCGGTATCCCGCTCCCGGTGCACGCCCCGCCCGCAGTTGGTGACGAGGATGTCACATACGGGTAGGTGCCGAGGTCGATGTCGAGCATCACACCCTGCGCGCCCTCCAGAAGGATTCTCTTGCCGGCGTTGAGCGCGTCCTGGATGAGCGGATAGATGTCGCGGATGTATGGGTCGATGCGCTCCGCGTAACCGAGGTACTCGTCGAGGATCTCCTTCTCGTTGAAGGGCTCGGCGCCGTACAGGCGCGTCAAGCTCTCATTCTTGAGGCGGAGCACGAAGCGGAGCTTCTTCTCGAGGAACGCGGGCTTCTGCAGGTCGCCGATCCGAAACCCGATGCGGCGCACCTTGTCCTCGTACGCCGGTCCGATGCCGCGCCAGGTGGTGCCGAGGCGATCGTCACCACGCATCTCTTCGCCGAGCTGGTCGAGCACCGGGTGATACGGCATCACCATGTGAGCTCGCTCACTGATCACGAGGTTGCGCGCCGGGATCCCGCCCGACTGAAGCTCGTCCAGCTCCTGGAGAAACGCCTTGGGATCCACGACCACCCCGTGGCCGATGACACAGGTGGTCTCGGGGTAGAGGATGCCGCTCGGGATCAGGTGGAAGCGGTGCTCCTTGCCCCCCGTGACGACCGTGTGGCCGGCGTTGTTGCCGCCCTGCGAGCGGATGACCATGTTGACCGTGTCCGCGAGCAGGTCGATGACCTTGCCCTTGCCTTCATCGCCCCACTGACCGCCGACCAGAACTGTGACGCTCATCGCGGCGGGAAGCGTACTGGACGGGACAGGTTCGAGCGGTTGTTTAGCCGGAGGCCCGTGTGGAAAACCTGTTCAGTGTCGGGATTGGACCGGCAGGAACAAGAGAGAACATGGCAGACAAGAGCCCATTGACCGAGTTGACCGCCCAGCTTCCGCCCGAGTGGAAATGGGCCGCGTTGTTCCAGGCGCCCGAAGGCTTCGAGCGCGAATGGCGCGCGTGGCTGGGTGCCGCGGCGCATGAAGAAGAGATGTCCCTGTTGCGCTGGTGGGGTCAGCGGGCCGACCGAGCCGCCTAGTCGCGGTTCGCATCGGTCACGCAGCGAGGATCTGCACCCCATACGCTGCGAGCATCGCGTCTCTTGTGACCAGGGTCATGCCGCGTCTCTGGGCTTGAGCCACGAGCATCCGGTCGAATGGATCGTTGTGGTGGCGGGGTAGCGCGCCGGCTCTCAGCCCATCCGCAAGCGTGATGTCGACCAAACTGATCCCGGCGCGCAGCAACTCCGTCTCGAGATCCTCTGGCAGACTGAGTTTTCCTACTGACGTCTTGAAGGCGATCTCCCATCCGCTGACGGCACTGACGACCACGTCATTGAGCGAATCTCCAAGAACTCTACGCACGGCCAGCGCAACTCGCTGCGGCGCGATCAACAGGTCGACGAGGACGTGAGTGTCGAGGAGATAGTTCACTCCTCTCCGAGGAACGCCTTCAGAATCGATTCGGGGAGAGGCGCGTCGAAGTCGTCGGAGATCCACCCCCGTCCGCGCCATCCGCCGAAGCGACGACGGGGCGTTGCCGGGCCGGAGAAGGGAACGAGCCGCGCAACGGGGTGACCGGCCCGTCCGATCACGACCTCTTCACCTGCTTCAACACGAGCGAGGAGTTGGGAGAGATGCGTCTTGGCTGCGTGAACGTTCACGATTTCCATAACTTAGTCTAGCTTAGTCCATGTCGAGCAGCGTCGGGCGCGCGACCTCGCTTGTCGAGACTTTGAACGTGGCACCCGTACGATGTTCGGACGATGCCAACGTCCAATCCGCAGTCGTCCGCCTGCGTCTTCTGCGCGATCGTCAACGGCGGAGCTCCAGCGACGTACCTCTACCAGGATGACCTGGTGGTGGGATTCATGGACATCAGGCCTGTCCAGCCTGGCCACCTCCTCGTCGTACCGCGAACGCATGCGAAGCTGATAGCTGAGCTCCAGGATTCCATCCTCGCGAGGATGTGGTCAGTCGCGACTGATCTCAATCGGGCCCTGAGAGTGAGCCCACTTCCAGTCGAGGCGGTGAGCGTATACGTCGCGGATGGTGAGGCCGCCGGCCAGGAGGTGGCCCACGTGCACATTCACCTCATCCCGCGTCGCGCGGACGACCGCTTCGGCTTTCGCTTTCCTCCCGGATACGGCGTGCAGCCCGCGCGCGCCGCGCTCGAGGCGATTGCCGAGCAGATTCGACCCGGTGTCGCGTCGACGGAGGCTCCGCCACCCAGTGGCGACTGACGCTGCCGGCTTCCGGCTTCAACGTTTTCGCGCCGCTCCCTGGTGGCCGACCGCCGCGACGCTGGTCGTCGCCGAGCTGGGCCTCGGCGCGGCGCTGCTGGTCCCGATCACCTTCAGCGACCCGAATGGCGTCGACCCGTACCTGGCGCGACTCAGCGTCGCATCGGTCCTGATAGCGCTCCCGTCGCTCCTGACACGACGTCTCGAGCCGGCGCGCCCGATTCTGTTTGCCCTCGTGGCGGTCGCCGCCACCTACACACTGCTGTCAGCCGGACCGCAGATCCTCTTCGACCTGTTCGGTCAGCGCTCCGGCAGCTTCGACGCTCAGGTCTTCTGGTCATCGGTCGCGCAGGCAGTGGGAACCCTGTTGATAGCGCTGGGGGCCTGGCGGACGGTCGCGCCCGCGTGGCGACCGTCTCTACGCATCCGCCACCTCGGTCTCGGAGGCCTTGCGGCCGGCGTGATCGGCAGCGCGGTGCTCGTCGGCGTCGGCCTGGCATTGCCGGCGGGTCTGCTCGGACGCGTTGCGCTGCAACCGGTCGCGTTCGGGCGGGACTTCCCATTGCTGGGGCCGGCGAACGCGCTGCAGGCCTTCTCCCAGGAGGTGCAGTTCCGCGGTCTGCTCCTCGGCGCGCTGGAGCGAACCATGAGCCCGCGCTGGGCGAACGTCTGCCAGGCCGCGGTATTCGGCCTTGCCCACCTGGCGATCAGCTATGGCGGACCGGAAGCGCCGTTCGTGCCCATCACCTTCCTCGTCGGTCTCGCGTTCGGCTGGCTGGTGCGCCGTACCAACTCCCTCTGGCCTGCGGTGATCATCCACGCGGTCGCGGACATCGCGCTGCAGTTCGGCATCGTCCAGGGTCTGTATGGGTTCTGATCGCCGCCGGCGGGCGCTGACCGCGACTGTGGCCGCATGCATCGCGCTGGCCATCGTGCTGATCGGCAGCGCACCGGCTCGTGCCGCCGACGCCTGGTGGAGCCCGGTGGCCCTGCGCGGCATCGCGATCACGCGCGTTTCTGCCATAGGCGACACGATCACGGTGCGCACCGCGACGGGGGCGACGCTGCTGTCGGCAGACGGCGGGAAGACCTTCGCGACCGCTTCCGCCACCGCGACCTTCCCGCCGACCGATGAGGTGACCATCGGCACGGAGCGCTGGGAGATCGATCCGGCCGGACGGGTGCAGCTCGTAGCCGATACCTCGGTGAGCAGCGCTCCGCGGATTGACCCGGGCTCGCCGGACCTGGGCCCGGGGGCCGGCTTGATCGCGGCACCGGCCGCGCTTCCCGGTGTCGTGGTTGCGGTGAGCGGCAGTGGCGCGGCGTGGCGCCGAGGCCAGGACGGCGACTGGAAGGAAGCGCTCCTACTGCTCCCGGCGAGCCTGGTTCAGGGCGTCCCGCGCATCACCTCGATCACCGCGTTCACCGCGCCGCTCAGCGACGCTATCTATCTCGGCACCGACGGATATGCCGTCCTCGTCAGCACCGACGGCGGCGACGACTGGATCCGCGCCGGCCCCGGTCTCCCCGACTCGGTGTACTCGTTGTCAGCGGACTCGGGAAGTCATGCCGTCTATGCGGGCACGTCCGACGGGCTCTGGGAGCACGTCCTCCAGAACCTGCCAGCTCCTCCCGCATACCAGGATGCGGCGCTCGTCTGGCGATGGCTCGGGATCGGTGCGGTGACCCTGGTCGCGTCCGCGGTGGCACTGCTGGCCATGATCCGCCTGGTGCCGCGTCGCCTCGAAGCCTGAGGCGGACACGCGGCTACGACCGCTTCGGCTAGCGTGGCCGCATGGCCAATCGCCTCGCGGCTGAATCAAGCCCGTACCTGCTGCAGCACGCGGAGAACCCGGTCGACTGGTACCCGTGGGGGGACGCCGCCTTCGAGCGCGCGCGCAGCGAGGACCGCCCGGTGCTGCTCTCAATCGGATACAGCGCATGCCACTGGTGCCATGTGATGGCGCACGAGTCCTTCGAGAACCCCGGTATCGCGTCGCTCATGAACGAGCTGTTCGTCAGCATCAAGGTCGATCGCGAGGAGCGTCCGGACGTCGACTCGGTGTACATGGGCGCGGCGCAGGCGATGGGCGTCCATGGGGGCTGGCCGCTGACCGTTTTTCTGACGCCGGCGGGCCTGCCCTTCTACAGCGGGACGTACTTTCCACCCGAGGACCGCCAGGGGATGCACGGCTTTCCGGCGGTGCTCCAGGCCGCTGCGTCCGCCTATCACGGGCAGCGCGATGAGATCGGTGCGATGGGCGAGAAGGTGCGCGATGCGGTTGCGCCACGCGCGCTTCCGGCGCCGGGCGAGCCGACTGCCGCGCTGCTCGATGACGCGGCGAAGAAGCTCGCAAGCGAAACCGATCGCGCGCACGGCGGCTTCGGCGCGGCGCCGAAATTCCCGCATCCGCAGGCGCTCGACCTGATGCTGCGCAGGTCGCGGGTGACCGGCGATGTCGCGGTAAGGGACGCGGCGATTCTCACCCTGGACGCGATGGCGCGCGGGGGTATCCACGACCAGGTCGGCGGCGGCTTCCATCGCTACAGCGTCGACGCGCGCTGGGCGGTGCCGCACTTCGAGAAGATGCTGTACGACAACGCGCAGCTGGCTCCCGTGTATCTGCACGCGTACCAGGTGAGCGAGCGTGACGACCTGCTCGAGGTCTGCACCCGAACGCTCGACTATATGGCGCGTGAGCTGCTGCTCCCCGGAGGCGCATTCGCGGCGTCGCAGGATGCGGACAGCCCGGGCGGTGAGGGAGCGTTCTTCGTGTGGACACCGGCTCAGCTGCGCGACGCGCTCGGCGCCGAGGACGGCGGAGTCGCCGCGCGGGTGTTCGGCGTTGTCGACGGGGGCAACTTCGAGCACGGGACGACGGTGCTCTCGATGCCCTATCCGCTGGCGCAGGTGGCACGATCGATGTCGATCGACGAGCCGGCGTTGCGTGCTCGCCTCGACGGCATCCGCACGAGACTCCGCATCGTGCGCTCGTCGCGTCCCGCGCCGGAGCGCGACGGCAAGGTGATCACCGCGTGGAACGCGCTCGCCATCCGCGCGTTCGCCGAAGCAGGAGCCGCACTCGAGCGGGCGGACTACATCGCAGTCGCGTCGGCGTGCGCGGATTTCGTGCTCGCGCACCTGCTGCGCGATGGCGTCGTCCATCGCATCTGGAACGGAGCCGAGGGGCGGATCACCGGATTTCTCGATGACGTCGCCAACCTCGGCGATGGCCTGCTCACGCTCTACGAGGCGACCGGCCGGCCGCGGTATTTCACGGCGGCGCTCGAGCTCTGCGGACGCATCGTCGACCAGCATCGCGACGCCGACGGCAACTATTTCGACACCGCGGGAGACTCCGAGCCGCTCATCGTGCGGCCCCGCACCATCGACGACAATCCGGTGAGCGCCGGACAGTCGGTGGCCGCGACGCTGTTCTGCCGGATGCACGCATTCACGGGCGATGAGCGATGGCGCTCGTACGCCATGGAGATCATCGCCCCGCTGGCGACGGTGGTCGCCCGCGCACCGCTGGCGGTCGCCGGGCTCGCGGCGGCGATGGAGCTCGCGGTCGGGCCCATGCGTGAGATCGCGATCGCCGGCGACGCCGACGACGCGCGGACTCGC
This sequence comes from Candidatus Dormiibacterota bacterium, assembly GCA_003162415.1. GTDB lineage: Bacteria > Chloroflexota > Dormibacteria > Aeolococcales > Aeolococcaceae > Palsa-851. Next base: position 489,325 of record PMOL01000004.1, on the reverse strand, counting down.
GCGCTCCTCGAGGTCGCGCAGCGGCGGTTCGACCCGATGACGGTGCTGGCATGGGGACCGTCGGGCGAGGTACCACTGCTCGACGGCCGGAACCCCGTGGACGGCGTCCCGGCCGCCTACGTGTGCCGGGGGTTCGTCTGCGAGGCGCCGGTGACGGCGGTGTCCGAGCTCGAGGGCCGGCTCGCCGCTCGCGGCTGAAGGGTCAGAACTGACCGCAGCCTGACGGAGTCGCCATCGCCTCCAGCGGAGGAAGGAATTCGAAGACGGGCAGACGTCGCTGGTCACCGGCGGGCAGGTAATCGCCGGTATGCGGATCCTCGACGTACTCGAGATGCGGGCCCCGCGTGGTGATCTCGCGGAGCGCGGCCACCAGGCGGTCGATGTGCTCGACAGAGGTCCCGATCCCGAAGGACGCGCGGATCGCTCCCGGGATCTCCTGGTGCTCGCCGCGCCGGAGCCGCTCGCGAATCGTGTGCGCGTCGGCGATGCTCACGCCGAGCAGGTGGGTGATGTACGGGTGCGCGCAGAAACAGCCGTGTCGAACGCCGATGGCGTACTCCGCGCTCAGCACCGAGGCGACCAGCGCATGGTGCATGCCGTCGACGGTGAACGTGCTCACCCCGAGACGATCCACGTCGGGGCCGTCCCACAACCGGAGTCGATGCAGGTTCGGCAGGTCGTCGATCTGTCCGTCGAGATATGCGAGCAGGCGCTTCTCGTGCGCGCCGATGTGGTTCATCCCGGTACGGCCGAGAACGGTGCACGCCGCGCCCAGCGCGATCGCACCCACAACGTTGGGGCTGCCTGCCTCATGCCGGTCGGGTATAGGCGCCCATTGCACGTCATCGGTGGTCACGTAGGTCACCGCACCTCCACCGGCAAGCATCGGTTCGGCATCACCGAGCACCGCCGAGGGCCCGATCAGCACGCCGCCACCGAAAGGCGCGTACATCTTGTGGCCGGAGAGCGCCAGGAAGTCGATCCCCATCTCGACCATGTCGATCGACCGATGCGGCGCCAGCTGAGCCGCGTCGAGTGCGAGGAGCGCGCCGTGCTCGTGCGCCAGCCGCCCGATCTCCGCGACCGGGAAGACTTCGCCGGTGACGTTGCTCGCTCCGGTGATGGCGACGATGCCGATGGGGCGATGGCGATCCTCGAGGGCGCGGCGCAGATCGGAGAGCAGCTGCTCCGGGGACTGGGGCGCATCGAGCAGCTCCACCCGTGCGAGACGTCGCCAGGGCAGCATGTTCGCGTGATGCTCGACGATGGTGCTGAGCACCGCATGGCCGGGGCGCAGCACCACGCAGTGGGTCAGGAGGTTGATCGCCTCGGTGGTGTTTCTGACAAAGATGACTGCATCAGACGACCGGGCGCCGGCGAACGCCGCCACCGCGGAGCGTGCCGCCTCGTACGCCCGGGTCGACACCTGTGAGGCGAACCCGGCGCCGCGATGCACGCTCGAGTACCAGGGGAGGAATTCGATCACCGCGTCGGCGACAGCCTCCATCGCCGGCGTGCTCGCCGCCATGTCGAGGTTCACATAGGTGCGCGTCTCGCCGCCGGCGAGTTGCACCTCGAGGTCCTGGCCCACGAGGCGCGGAAGGACCGCGCCGCCGCGGCGCCCGGGACGGGTGCGTCGGGACGATTCGGTGAGCATCAGGCCTTCGAGGGTACTGCCAACCGTCCCTCGAGGATCACGCTGGCCACGATGTCTCCGCCGAGGTGATACCCGACGTCGATCCAGCTCGGCGTCCTGAGGATCACCGCGTCGCAGCGCATGCCGGCACGCAGGATGCCTCGATCGCCCAGGCCGAGGGCGGCGGCGCCGCCCGCCGTGGCCGCTACCAGCGCCTGGGCCGGTGTGAGGCCGCCGAGCGCGACCGCCAGCGAGATCATCAGTGGCATCGATTCGCTGTAGCAGGTTCCCGGGTTGCAGTCCGTGGCCACTGCCACGGTGCACCCGGCATCGAGCAGACGCCGCCCCGGCGGGGGTGGGCCACCCAGGACCAGCGACGCACCCGGCAGGATCACGCCGACCACGCCTGCTTTGCTGAGCGCCTCGAGATCGGTGTTGGTCGCGTGCTCGAGATGGTCTGCGCTCACCGCGCCCACCTCCGCCGCGAGCAGCGCCCCGCCGCTGTGCGACCGCTGCTCGGCGTGGATCTTCGGGCGCAGGCGATGCGCAGCGGCCGCGGTGAAGAGCCGCTCGCATTCGGCGACCGAGTACGCCCCCGCCTCGCAGAAGGCGTCGACGAATGTTGCACGCCTCCCCGCGCCGTCGACCCCGCGGGTGCACACATCATCGAGGTATGCCTCGCGCGGTCCATCCGGGGTCGCGTGCAGCGGAAGGTAGGTCGCCACGACATCGGGCAGGTCCTGCCACCGACGCAGCTGGTCCGCAGCGTCGAGCTGGCGCATCTCGGCCTCGTGCTCCAATCCGTAGCCGCTCTTGACCTCGACGGTCGTGGTGCCGTCGGCGAGCATGCGCAGCGCTCGTTCCCGACCCGCGCCCGCGAGATCCTCGACCGTCCCCGCTGCGGTGGAGCGCACTGTCGCGCGGATGCCGCCGCCCGCGGCGGCGATGTCCTCGTAGGTCGCGCCCGATGCGCGCTGCGCGTACTCATCGCCGCGGTCGCCAAGCCAGACGATGTGCGTGTGCGCGTCGACGAACCCGGGCACGACCGCAGCCCCGCGAGCGTGCACCTCGAGCGCTCCTCGCGGGACGTCGGACCGGTCAAGCCCCGCCTCGGGACCCGCATACACGATGACCCCGTCGCGCGCGACCAAAGCGGCATCGCGCACCACGCCGGGACCTTCGCCGAGCATCGGATCACACGTGCAGAGCGCGCCGATGCCGTGGACGATGATCGCGCTCATGCCCTGGACCGGTTGTGGGCTCGAGTCACCAGCCCACTGCAGAACTTCAGGAATGTCGCGGCCATCAGACGCACGGTCATGCCATTGACGTCGGCGTTCGCGTCCACCTCACACAGGTCCGCCGCGACCACGTGTGGATCGGCACCGAGCAGAAAGGCGGCGCGCAGCAGGTCATCCGGTTGCATGCCACCCGGGAGGCTCGCGGGGCACGCCGGCGCGAAGGCGCGATCCACGACGTCGATGTCGAAGTCGACGTAGACATGCTCGGCCCCGTGTGCCACCAGCTGTGCGACCGAGGACGCGATGACGGCGTCCATCCCATCGCGCTGAACGGTGTGCAACGAGACGATGTGAATCCCCTGCGCGCGTGCCCAGTCCGCGTGCTCCCGGGCGTTGCCGAGCGGATGGATCCCGATCTGTGCCACCCGCTCTCCGGGCAGCCCGGCTTCGATCAGCTCGCGGACCGGGGTTCCATTCCGCGACCCGTCGGTCGCCGGACGGCAGTCGTGGTGCGCGTCGATGGTGAGCAGCGCCCATGCACCGGGCTTCGCGCTCATCATCCCGAGCAGTGCCGGACGGGTGAGCGAGTTGTCGCCACCGACGACCACAACATGCTCGGCCGTTCGTGCAGCCGACCCGGCGGCCTTCTGGATGCGCTCGTGCGCTGGCCGCGCATCCACGTCCTCACGATCACCTTCGACGTCGCCGAGGTCTTTCACGCGCAGCTCCGCAAGGTCGACGTACCTTTCCGCGTCCCAGGTGGGGAAGCGTTGCAGCGCCGCGCGGAACGCCGGCGGTGTCGACCATGACTCGACCGGTGTGATCGATGCCCTGGCGATCGGCGCGCCCAGCACCAACAGGTCGGGCATGGCCGGTTCGGTCGCGAGCCACTCGCGAGCGTTCACGCGCCCGGCGCACCCACGTCAAGCATGGGCACCCGCACCCCCCGCTCGCGAGCCGCGACGCGAGCCTCGGGGTATCCCGCGTCGGCGTGACGCATGACACCGGTCGACGGGTCGTTGGTCAGGACCAGCTCGCATCGACGCGCCGAGAGCTCGGTGCCGTCGGCACACACCTGCGCACCCGCGTGAATGGAGAGCCCCATGCCGACGCCGCCACCGTGATGCACCGCGACCCATGTCGCCCCGCTCGCGGTGTTCAGCAGCGCGTTGAGCACCGGCCAGTCGGCGATCGCGTCGCTGCCGTCGCGCATCGCCTCGGTCTCGCGCATCGGGGAAGCGACCGAGCCACTGTCGAGATGGTCGCGCCCGATGACCACAGGTGCCGAGAGCTCGCCGCTGCGCACCATGTCGTTGAATCGGAGGCCGGCGAGGTGTCGCTCCCCGGCGCCGAGCCAGCAGATGCGCGCGGGAAGCCCCTGGAACTGCACGCGCTCCCTGGCCAGGCTGAGCCACCGGTGCAACCCGTCGTGATCCGGAAACAACTCGAGCATCGCCGCATCGGTCCGCGCGATGTCCTCGGGATCACCGCTCAACGCGACCCACCGGAATGGGCCCCGTCCCTCGCAGAACTGATCGCGGATGTATGCGGGGACGAACCCCGGATATGCGAACGCGCCGGCGAAGCCACCGATACGCGCCTGGTCGCGTAGTGAGTTGCCGTAGTCGAACACCTCGGCGCCTCGCTGCTGATACTCGACCATTGCCTCGCAATGGCGCGCCATCGACTCGCGCGACCGTCGCATGTATTCGTCCGGATCGCTTGCGCGCAGTGCCGCCGCCGCCTCGAGGCTCAGCCCGGCTGGAACGTACCCATTGAGCGGGTCGTGCGCGCTGGTCTGGTCGGTGACGACGTCGATCGCCAGCGACGACTCGAGCAGCGCGGGCAGGGCTTCCGCCGCATTGGCGCACACCGCCACCGACAGGGCCCGGCCCTCCTCGCGCGCGACGTCACATCGGCGCACCGCCGCGTCGAGCGTGTCGGCAACCTCGTCGACGTAACCGGTGTCCAGCCGCCGCTGGATGTGAGCGGGATCCACGTCGATGCAGAGCGCGACCCCGCCACTCATGGTGACGGCGAGCGGCTGGGCGCCTCCCATGCCGCCCAGTCCGGAGGTCACCACGAGGCGGCCCCGCAGGCTGCCGCCGAATCGCTTCCGCGCCACCGCCTCGAAGGTCTCGAAGGTGCCCTGCAGGATGCCCTGGGTGCCGATATAGATCCACGAGCCGGCGGTCATCTGCCCGTACATGGTCAGGCCCAGTGCTTCGAGCCGCCAGAACTCCTCCCACGTTGCCCAGCGGGGCACGAGGAGCGAGTTCGCGATCAGCACGCGCGGCGCCATCTCGTGAGTGCGAGCGACGCCCACCGGCTTTCCCGACTGCACCAGGAGGGTCTCGTCGTCGCGCAGCGAGCGAAGCGTTGCGACGATGGCATCGAAGCACTCCCAGGAGCGCGCCGCCCGCCCGGTGCCGCCGTAGACGACCAGCGAATCCGGGTCCTCGGCGACCGCCGGGTCGAGGTTGTTCATCAGGCAGCGAAGCGGTGCTTCCGTCTGCCAGCTGCCGCAGGTGAGCGCATTCCCGTGCGGCGCGCGCACCGGTCGAGCCCCCGCGGTCACCGCAAGGTCACCCCGGCGCCGGCGAGCGCGCCCTGCCATTCGCCGTCGCGTGCCCACGCTTCGGCAGCCTCGAGGTCGCCGCTGAGGATGCGATCGGCGCCGAGCGGCGACGTGCGAGTCCGCAGCGCCGCGATCACCACGCCGGTGGCGGATGCCGGGCGGAGCGGCTGGCGCATCTCGATCGCCTGGGCAGCCCCGAGCACCTCGATGGCGAGCACGGCGCGGAGCAGTGCGACCGAGCGACGGGTGCGCAGCGCCGCCTCATAGCCCATCGAGACATGGTCCTCCTGGCCGGCGCTGGTGGCGGCACTCTGGACCGCGAAGGGAGTGGCGGCGTGGCGGAGCGAGGCGACCATCGCCGCCGCCGTGTACTGGGTGATCATCAGGCCGCTGTTGAGCCCCGGTTCGGGACTCAGGAAGGCAGGGAGGCCACGGGAGCGGGCTGGATCAAGCAGCCTGTCGATGCGGCGCTCACTGATGGCGGCGACGTCGGCGCACGTCGACGCGAGCATATCGGCGGCGTACGCAAGTGCCTGTCCGTGGAAGTTCCCGGCACTGACGACATCCTCGCCGAGAACCACCGGGTTATCGACAACACTGGCCAGTTCGCGCTGAACGGTCTGACGGCAGAAGCCGACCACGTCGCGTGCGGCGCCATGGACCTGGGGCGCGCAGCGAAGCGAGTACGCGTCCTGCACAGCGTGTCGCGAGGGGCGATGGGAGGCGACGATCGGGCTGCCCTCGAGGAGCAGCCGGAGGTTCGCCGCGGAGTCGGCCTGCCCCGCGGCCGGGCGGAGCGCGACCACCCGCTCGTCGTACGCCACCGTTGTGCCGAGCAACGCCTCGACGCTGAGCGCGCAGGCGATGTCGGCGAGGCGAAGCAGGTCCTCGATGTCGTGCACGGCAAGCGCGAGCAGGCTGGTCATCCCATCAGTGCCGTTGATGAGCGCGAGACCCTCCTTCGGCTCGACGTCGATCGGCGTCAGTCCGTGCTCGCGCAGCACCCACGCCCCGTCGACGCGACCGCCCCCGTCGGCCACGGCCCATCCCTGCCCGAGCAACACCGTCGCAATCGCGGCGAGCGGAGCGAGGTCACCGGAGGCGCCGAGGGATCCGTGCTCGGGGACCCACGGGATGATGCCCGCCTCGAGCAGCCCGAGGAGCGCCTCGACCAGCTCGACGCGGACTCCGGAGAGCCCGGCGGCGAGGGTGCGCGCGCGGAGCAGGATCATCCCGCGGACCACCTCGTCGTCGAGGCGGGGACCCGACCCCGCGGCATGGCTGAGCACGACCGACCGCTGGAGGAGAGCACGATCGGCGGGATCGACAGCGCGATCCGCGAGCGCCCCGAACCCGGTGGTGACGCCGTAGACCACGGCGCCCTCGCGGTCGAGCCGGTCGACGACCTCGCGCGCCGGCAGCATCCTGGCCCGCACCCCGGGATCCAGGGTCACGCGTTCGCGCCTTCGAGCCGCGCGCACCACGGCATCGATGGTCAGCGCTCCTCCATCCACGGTGATCATTCGGCGAGCAGCCTACTCGTCCGGCAGAACCCTGCTCGGTGTGCGAGCCGGGCAGCGAGACCGCACCCACGCGCCGGTAGTACACGCACGTACGTTATGCGTACGTGGATCCGCACCCGGCTCCCCCGATGTCTCCCGTCTCCGAAGCTGTGCCGCCGCCTCCTGCGGCGCCGCCGGTGTGGCCGGAGCCCGTGGTCCACCCCGCTCGGCGCTGGCCGATCGTGCTGCTCGTCATCGCCGGGATGGTCACGGCCGTGGCCGGGGTCGCGGTGGGAGCGGCCACCGGCACCGCGGCGGCGGCATCGACGGCCTCGACACTGGCCGCCGGCGGCGACTACGCCCGCGCCATCGCCATCGATGAAGCGATCTCGATGCGCTCCGGGCCGCTGTACGTGCTCGATCCCGGCGCGGCGGCGTCTGCCTCGAGTGCAGCGGAGCAGACCCTCATGGCCTGGGCGGCCGCACTCGGCCGCAGGGGCCAGGTCGACCAGGCGGTCGCCATCTACCGATCGGTCAGCGCCACGTCGCTCCGGAAGCAGGCGCTCGACGACCTGGCGGCGCTCCTCTTCAAGACTTCGGCGAATGACGCGGCCGGAGCGGACTACCCGAGCGCCATCCTGAGGCTGGACGAGATCGCCAGGCTTGCGCCGACAACGCCGGGTGGTCTCCAGGCGGGGCGACAGCTCCCCGTCGACCAGGCCGGCGAGGCGGGACTGCTGATCATCGCCGGCCGGGCCACCGACGCCGTCTCGATCCTGAACAGCGTGGTCGGTGAGCACTCGGCGCAGGCGACCAGGACCGCCGACAGTCTCTTTCCCTCGGCCCTGCTCGCGGCCGGCGAGGAGGACGTCGCCCACGACTTCTACAGCGAGGCGATCGTCGAGCTGCAGAAGCTGGTGACCGATTTCGCGGCAAGCGCCGAGGCGGCGCAGGCGCAGGCGCTGCTCGCGGCACCTCAGGCCGTCTCCGGCACTCTGGTCACCCGCATCGGCGCGCCGGTGTCCGGCCGGGTCCGGCTCAGCTCGAACTACAAGGCGGAGCCCAACGGGATGTACCAGACGAGCGCGCCCTTCTTCTACACGACCTCCGACGCCTCGGGGGATTTCGCGTTTGCCAATGTGCCGATCGGGGGTCCGTACGTCCTCGAGGTCTTCTCCGGAGGCAACTGGACGACGCTCATCAACCCGGCAAGCAACCAGCCCGCGGACCCGGTGCGGGTCACGGCCCTGATGCCGGTCGTGCTGACCTTCGTGGTGCTTCCCTCGTAAGGAACCCTCTCCCGGCTAGGATGACGAGACGATGGGAGGGGATGAAGAGGGAGTGGTGCGTCTTCGACGCATGCCGCGCCGCAGACGCGGTCAGGCGATCGTCGAGTTCGTCGTGGTCCTGCCGCTGTTCCTCTTCTGCCTGATCGGCGCACTCGATGCCGGCCTCTGGGCGGTGCAGTCCTCCGCCGAAGTATCAGCAGTGGAGGAGGCGGCGATGATCGCCTCATCCGCCGGGTCGAGCCCCGTCTCGGAGACGGCGCCGGATGCTCGAGCGGTCTCCGCTGCGATATCCGGCCGGCTGCGCAGCTCGATGTTCGGGACCACCGTCGAAAGCTGGTGCGCTGTAGAGGCGAGCGGCGCCTGCGCGCCGGACAGCACGCAGCAGTGCCCGTCGACGCCGGCGGAGGTGCAGGCTGCCGACGGCCCGCGGGTGGTCGTGGTCTGCGTCAGCGAGGCCGACCCGCCGGCCTGCACAACTCCACCCCCAGGCCAGCCGTCGCCCTATCCGCTCGGGTGCAACGACTCGCCGTTGATCACCGTGCGCATCATCGGTTTCGCCGCGTCGTTGGTGCCGCCGGGGTTCGGTCCCGGGGCCGGCGGATTCGAGCTCCCGACCAACATCTCGGCAACGACCCACACGCTTCGCTTCGCACCGTGAGGCGCTCGAGGCGCCGTGGCGACGACGCTCAGGCAGTCCTCGAAACCGCGCTGGTCATCCCGATCCTCCTGTTCCTGGTCTGCAATTTCGTCGCCGTGATGGTGCAGGTGACCGTGCATCAACAGCTGAATTCAGCCACCGCGCTGGCTGCGCAGTCACGGTTCCAGGCGCCCGAGAACGCGGTGGATCCCGCGGGGAGCCAATGCTGCGGCGCGCACGGCGACACCCTCGTGACCGCCGGCCTTCCAACCGGCTGTCGATACGCCGCGGAAACCTTCTACGGAACCATGACCACAGACACGGGCCTGATCCACTGGCAGACGGCGGCGCTCTGCACTTCCGGCGGTGACAGCGGCAACGGCGCGACTCCGCCGGTGCAACCGGTCGCATACGCCGGGTCACCCGCACATGCTGAAGTGTCCTGCGACATCGGCTCTATCGGGAAAGGGGGCATCGTCGTCCCCGGCTACGCCGACCGGACGCTGAATCCGCCGTCCGGGCTCGACGTGGTCACCTGCAGTGCATCGGCGTCGCTCGACTTCGCCAACACGCCACTGGCCTGGGGCGTGTTCTGGACGCCGACGTTGCACGCGCAGGCGGAGGCGCTGCCGCCTCCGTTCCGTCAGTGATGTTCCGGAGCACCGGAACGGCGCGTGTCGATCAGCGTGGCCAGACCCTCATGGTGTTCGCGCTCGGATTCGCCTTGTTCCTGTTCAGTCTCGTGTGCCTCGTCGCAGACACCGCGTACCTGTACGTATGGTCCGGGCGCGTCCAGGACGCCGCCCAGCTGAGTGCGCAATCCGGAGCGGACTCGGTCGATCCACGCTATCTCTACGAGGACACCGGATCGTGTCCCGGCGCGATGTGCGCGGTGCCGATCGTCGACATCAACCCGCAGGATCGCGAGGGAACCCTGTACGCCTTCGAGCGCTCATGCATCCAGGCGGGCGATCAGTCGGCGCAGATACCCTGTGACCCGGCGAACGCACTGGTGCTGAGGACAGCCGACGACCCGCAGGTGCCGGAGGGAACCGTCTGCGCCAGCGACGGATGCCGCGTGTACGCGCAGGTCACCCGGGTGGTACGGCTGCCCATTCCCCTGCCGGGATTCCCCAGCACCATCACGGTGCGCGGCTCCGGTTACGCCGCTCCCGTGGTCGGCACCAACGTTGCGACATCGACGTGTACAGGGACCGCATGGGTCCCGGCGCCGCCGCCACGCTGAGAGAGGGAAGGGCGTGTGCGGAGGCGGGCCGTCTCGCAGCCGGGGTTAACACCCCGGCGAGAGCGAGCGGCGGGACGGCGAAGGCGTCCCGACCGCGTGCCCGCCGCAGCACATGCCCTTCCCTCGCCGCGATACCACTGCGCCACTAAGCTCGGCGGGTGCTGATCCGTGAGCCCGCCCTGTGGCGCGATATTCCTGTGCGCGGCGAGATCCTCGACACGTCGGCGAGCGAGCTGAGCGGTCTCGAAGCACTGCGCCGCGTGCGCGCGCAACCACCTATGGGACGGCTCACCGGACTCACGTTCGACGGTGCGGACGCGGGGACGGCCGCATTCAGCCTGCCGGTTTCGCCGTGGTTCGAGTGGTCGCGCGGCGCTGTCCTCGGTGGCACGTTGGCGCTCGCGGCGGATGCCGCTCTGGGCTGCGCGCTGCAATCGTTGCAGCCGCCGCACACGCAGTACACGACCGCCGAGATGTCGATGACATACCTACGTCCCGCACGCGTCGGATCGGTCATCACCGCCAAGGGCCGCGCCATCCACACCGGGCGCACCATGGGCCTGTCGGCGGGCCAGGTGATTGACGGGGACGGGCGGCTGGTTGCGTACACGACGTCGCGCATGCGCATCTTCGGGGAGGCGGCTACCGCGGCACACTCGCGGGGCGGCACCGCCCCGCCACTGGCTTCTTCGAATGCGCCTGCTGTGGCGGACGACGGTCCTGACCCGTACCTCCGAACGGTGTCGGGTGAGCGGATCGACGAGAGCGAATTCCTGAAGCGAAGCGGCGTGGAGATCATCCATGCGCAGATACGTGGAGAGCTGCCCCTGCCGCCCCTGCATCATCTTCTGGGTGTCGTCCCGACTGAGGCGACGCTTGGCGCAGCGTCATGCTCGATGCCCCTAACGGGCTGGCTCGCCAGGCTGGCTCGCCACGCCGTTCGGATGGCCGCAGGGGGGATTCATCGTGCTGCTCGCGGATCTCGCGCTCGCCCTCGCGACGCAGACGACCCTTGCCAAGGGCGAGTGGATGGCTTCGGTGGATATCAAGGTGAACTTCCTGCGGCCGGTGGCCGGCGACGGCAGCCGCATCGAGGCGAGGGCCAAGGTGGTGCATCGAGGCAGGACCTTGACCGTGGCGACTGCGGAGGTGCTCGGCGCCGACGGCCGGCCGGTGGCGCTCGCCACCGGCTCGGCCGCTCTGCTCGGCTCCTGACCTCAGGCGATCTCGCGCTCGCCACCGCCGGCTCGAGGCCGGCCGATGTCCGGACCCTGCACGCGCACGCCGAGATCGCGCGCGATCTGCCGGCCGTCGGGGCTGCCCCAGCCACTGGCGAGGTCCCAACCGCGCCCGGCACGGTATGGACCGCCGGAGTCGCCGGATGTCACGTCGTTGAAGCCCGTCCGCGTTGGGCGTACAGGGCGGGGGCGGTAGTCCTATCCGGTGCCCCAGCTGCGCGGACACCAGCGTCCAAGGGCCGTATACATCGGCGCAACAGCGGAGGTGCCGCCAGTCGACCGGAGGCGGCGCAGCGCCACAACGTTCCAGCCGGTCAGGGGGTCGGCGTTGCCGGAACCGTCGGGAAGCCCCCGGCCGAGTCCGCCGCCATCGGCCGACCGCGGCCTGATGCCGAGTGCGGCCTGGTACGCGGGGACCGGGAACACGGTGCTCACCCCGCTCCCGGCGGCGCCGGCGCCTCGTGAAAGCTCGTTCCAAACGGTCTCGGTCCGTCCGGATCCGGCCTCGTGCCGCGAGCAGCGTCGTTCCTCCGCATGCCCAAGCGTGCGGACTCGATGCCGGGAACTCCGGGTGCTGATATCCGTCGACCTCATCGTTGGTCGACCCGGCGTCGCCGGCCGCGGCGCTGAAGGTCACGCCATGCAGCGCACCGGTTGCGAACGCGGCGTCGAGCCCCCGCATCCCTTGTGGCGACCAGCGGTCTTCAGGCGCGCCCCACGAGATCGACACCGCCGACGGGTGGCGCATGGCGTCGCTCGCGGCCGTCGCGGCCGCATCGATAAAGCCGCGCTCGTTGTTGGGCGCGTTGTAGCTGACGATGGTGAGATGCGCCTTGGGAGCCATCGCGGCAACCATTGCACCGATGACCTGGTAGTCCAGTGCCACCTCCACGTCGGCGCCGTTCGGGTCTGGTGCCGGTGTGGCGCCGTCCAGCCACACGTTGGTGATGTCCGGCGCGGGGAGGCCGAGGCGCGCGAACGATGCGGCCAGGTCGAAGGGATGTACCACCCCGCCGAGCTCGATCATCGCGGCCACCAGCTCGACGCCCTCGCCGCCGTTGGCGAGCCGGGGGAAGTCGTAGAGCGAGGCAAGCTGTGGTGGGTCATACGCGAACACAGCTGATCGCCCGTCGTCGAGGCTGCGAACGTGCGAACGTGCCAGCGGGCGGTCATCGAGCCCATAGACGCCCTCGACGATTCCGTCGAGGTGCGCCGGAAGACGCACCGGCCCGTGGTGACCGCGATACTCGACGCTGCGGCCGTCGTCGCGTTGCCACGCGAAACGCTCGAGGTCGACCTCGAATGCGCGAGCAAGCTGTTCGGTGCTTCCGCGCAGCATCACCCTGCGTGTCGCCGTATCCTCACCGGTGACCTGCAGCCCGACCGATGTCGCCCAGCGCACCACGCGATCTCTGTCGGCGACGTCGAAACCGTGGCGTGCGGTCAACTGAGCGATGTCGAGATGACGCGCGCTCGGGTCTGGAAGCGACTGCAGCCACGCCAGGCTCTGCGCCGTCGTCGGGCCGCCTCGGCGCTCACGCAACATGAGCGTCACGCCTGCAGCGGCATGAAGCTCCGCGTCGTCGAGCTTGCGGAGATGTCTGTGGCCGGGATGCGTGCCCCCGGCGGGATGATATGCGCTGCCGCGCAGCGGAACGGAGTCGGGCATGGTCGCCCCCCTCTCGAGGCCGTCGGGCGGGCGCCGCCGTTGCGACGGCGCTGCATCCCGACGCGGAGCCGCCCATCATCGAGCGAGGGAGCGGACATTCCTGGGACGTCTGGCCGCGCGCCGTCGAAGGTGTCAGGCGGGAGTGCGCGTCCGCCCGATGGCCTCGATGGCGCCGTGATTCTCGAGCGACGAGAGATCGCCGAGATCGGTGCCCAGGTACACCGAGCGCACCACCCGGCGGAGCACCTTAGCGTTCCGGGTTTTGGGCAGTTCCGTCACGATCTCGACCGCATGCGGCGCGAGCGCCTTGCCGAGATCCTCGGCCACGCGTTGCGCCAGCGCCCCGCGCAGCTCCGGCGAGTCGGTGACACCGGGCTTGAGCACCACGAACACGACCAGCGCCTCGCCCTTGAGCGGGTCCGGGACACCGATTGCGGCCGCCTCCGCGACCGCGGCATGTGCCACCAGCGCCGACTCGACCTCGGCGGGTCCCAGGCGTTTTCCCGCGACCTTGATGGTGTCGTCGCTTCGCCCCCGCACGTACCAGAGCCCGTCCGCGTCGACCTCGACCCAGTCACCGTGCACCCACACGTCGGGCCAGCGCGACCAGTATGTGTCGAGGTATCGCTCGCGGTCACGCCAGAATCCGCGGGTCATCCCCGGCCACGGCGCGCGAATCACCAGCTCTCCAACCTCGCCGCGCACGCTCCTGCCATTCTCGTCGACGACGTCGGCGTCCATACCCGGGCACGGTCCGGCAAACGCGCACGGCTGCAACGGCGTGAGCATGTTGCCGGCGAGGATGCCGCCCGATATCTCGGTGCCGCCCGAGTAGTTGAGCACCGGCAGCCTGCCGCCACCGATCTTCCGCTGGTACCACAGCCACGGGTCGGTGTTCCACGGTTCGCCGGTCGATCCGAGCACTCGAAGCGACGAAAGATCGTGGGCGGCGACGGGTTCGTCGCCATGACGCATCAGCGCGCGAATCACCGTCGGCGCGATCCCCAGCACCGAGACGCGATGCCGCTCGACCACCGACCACAGGCGATCCGGCCCGGGATGATCAGGGACGCCGTCGAAGAGCACGAGAGTAGCGCCGATGCTCAGCGCACCGCAGATGGCCCACGGCCCCATCATCCAGCCGATATCCGTGAACCAGAGCAGACGGTCGTGCTCGCCGATGTCGAAACAGTGCGCCATGTCCTGCATCGCCTTGACGGGAAACCCGCCGTGGACGTGCACCGTTCCCTTGGGACGGCCTGTCGTCCCGCTCGTGTAGATGATCATGAAGGTCGAATCGGCGTCGGTGTCGGCCACCGGTGGCTCCGCGCTCCATCCATCCGGCATCGCCTCGAAGAGAACGTCGCGGCCGGCCCGCATCGGCACGCTCGCATCACCGAGCTGGGGCACCACCAGGATGTGCTCGAGTGATGGGAGCTGCTCGGCAGCGTCATCCGCGACCGCCTTCATCGCGACGGCGCGGCCACGCCGCGTGAATCCGTCAACAACGACCAGAACCTTGGCGTCGCAGTCGAGCAGGCGGGAGACTATCGCGCCTGCGCCGTACCCGCTGAAGAGCGGCACGACGATGGCTCCGAGCCATGCGCAGGCGAGGAAGAGTGACACCGTCTCGGGGATCATCGGCAGGCACAGGCCGACGCTGTCGCCGGTCCCGACCCCGAGGCGGGCGAGCGTGGTCGCGGCATATGCGGTCTGGCGGAGGAGGTCGGCGTAGCTCCACTCGCCGGTGCTGCCGTCGTCGCCCTCCCAGACCACCGCGGGCCGCTCCGGCGCGCTCCGCGCCCAGCGGGTGACCGCGTTATGGGCGAGGTTGAGCTTGCCCCCGCGCCAGAACTGCGTCCAGGGCAGTCCGGGCGACGTATCCATCGCGACGTCGAATCGCCGGGTCCATTCGACACCGATGTCGTCGACCATCGACGCCCAGAATCGCTGCGGATCCTCGTGTGCAAGCCGTGCGACGCCGTCGAGATCGTCTGCGCCGAGGGCGTCGATGAAGTGGCGGAGCCGAGACTCGCCCGCCTGCTCCGGCGTCGGCGTCCATGCGAAGCGCGAGCCGGTGGCACTCATCTCGCGCTGACCATAGCGCGCGGTCAGCGGTCGATCGCTGCCATGTCCCAGTGTCGATCTCCGCGCACGCTTTCGGGGCTGACCGCCGCTTCGAGCCGGGCGATGATGTCGGCTTCGAGCGCGATATCGACTGCCCCGGCGTTCTCCTCGAGCCGTGCGCGCCGCTTGGTCCCGGGGATCGGGACGATGTCGGGTCCGCGATGGAGCAGCCAGGCGAGCGCGAGCTGCGCCGCCGTGATGCCCTTTTCTGAAGCGATGTCACCGAGACGCGCGACGATCACCAGGTTGGCGTCCAGGTTGCCCTCGGCGAAGCGGGGGAAGCGGGCGCGGCGCGTGTCGGATGCGGCCAGCGAGTCAGCGCTCATCGCCCCGGTCAGGATGCCGCGGCCCAGCGGGCTGTATGCGATGAACCCGATGCCCAACTCGCGCACGGTGGGCAGCACCGCGTCCTCGATGTCACGAGCGAACAGGGAGTACTCCGATTGCACCGCTGAGATGGGATGGACCGCATGAGCCAGACGAATCGTGGCCGGCCCCGCTTCGCTCAGGCCAAGAAACCGGACCTTCCCGGCCTCGACGAGCTCCGCCATAGCTCCGACCGTCTCCTCGATCGGCACCGAGCGGTCGACGCGGTGCTGGAGGTACAGGTCGATGACGTCGACATCGAGGCGCTGCAGGGATGCGTCGCACGCGCGGTGCACGTACTCCGGATGCCCGTTGATCCGCTGCGTACCATCGGCCAGTTGCTCGAACCCGAACTTGGTGGCCACGACGTACTGGTCGCGGCGTCCGGTGAGCGCTTTGCCGACCAACAACTCGTTGGTGAATGGGCCGTACATGTCCGCAGTGTCGAGCATGGTGATGCCCAGCTCCGCCGCTCGGTCGATGGTGGAGATCGCCTCGCGCTCGTCGCGCTCCTCGGCGGTGCCGTAGAAGTCCGACATGCCCATGCACCCAAGGCCCAGCGCTGAGACCTCCAACCCCTGCGTGCCCAACCTGCGCTGCTCCACGTCCAGTACCTCCTGATCGAGCGTTCCCCGTCAGGAAAGGATGAGCGAAGCCGGTCCGGCTATGCCACCCGGGCGATCGACGGCAACGCAGCGCGTGCGGCGCGCCCCGTATCGGCCCACCCGTAGATGGTCGCCGCGACGCCGACGAGCCCCGCGACGAGAAACGCGAGCTGGGTGCCGCCTTCCTGTGCGAGCCACCCCGCGAGCAGACCGCCGAGAGGGGCCGTGCCGAAGAAGACATAGCCGTAGATCCCGAGCACGCGGCCGCGCATCTGATCGGTGACCGCAAGTTGCAGGGTGGCGTTTGCCTGCGAGGAGTAGAGCGTGAAGGCGATGCCGGTCACCACCAGCGCGATCCCCGCCGCCCATGCGACATGGAGGGGCGCGAGGCCGATCTCCGACGCGGAGAACAGCGCGGCGCCGATGAGCATGGTGTGCCGGCTCGCCCGTCCGAGGGATGCGGAGAAGAGCGCGCCCACAAGTGCACCGAAGCCGAACAGCGCGGAGAGGATGCCGAAGATCTCGGGCCCGCTGTTGAGCGTGCGCGAGGCGAGGACCGGGAGGAGCACGTTGAAGTTGATGCTGATCGTGGCGATTACCAGCATCATCATCAGCACCGAACGGATCACCGGCCGGCTCCAGGCGAACTTC
This sequence comes from Candidatus Dormiibacterota bacterium, assembly GCA_003162415.1. GTDB lineage: Bacteria > Chloroflexota > Dormibacteria > Aeolococcales > Aeolococcaceae > Palsa-851. The sequence goes on along the minus strand of PMOL01000004.1, from coordinate 472,540 downwards.
AGGCCCTCGATTGATCCGCGGAAGAGATTGTGGTTGCGTTCATCCTTGCGCACCGGGAAGAGGTCGTTCACGCGCATGAGCCAGAGGGCCGCGAGGACCGCCAGGTAGCTCAGGGCATTGATGAGGAAGCAGATCCCCACTCCGGCGACCGCGATCAGGCCACCCGCGATGGCGGGGCCGACGATGCGCGAAGCGTTGAAGAGGCTTGAGTTCAGAGCTACCGCGTTGGGGAGCTCGTCACGGCCGACCATCTGGATGGTGAAGGCCTGGCGCACCGGGTTGTCGAGGACGGTGATCAACCCTGTGATCCCGGCGAGCACGTACACCTCCCACACGGTTGCGTGCCCGCTGAGCGTGAGACCGGCGAGCAGCGCCGCGGTGACCATGAACGCGGCCTGGGTCCCCATCAGCACCTTGCGCTGATCGATCCGGTCCGCGACCGCGCCGCCGAAGAGCCCGAACAGCCCGTACGGGCCGAATTGGCAGACCGCGAGGAGCCCCACCGCGAGTGGCGAGTGGGTGTTCTGCACGACGAACCACGCCTGGGCGACGCTCTGCATCCAGGTGCCGCTGATCGACACCACCTGCCCGAAGAAGTACAGCCGGTAGTTGTAGTGGCGGCGCAGGCTCATGAAGGTGCGCCCGGTGGCGCTGCCGATGCCGAGGCTCATTCGGCCTGGGCCAGGAGCGCCTCGAGCGGCGCGATGGCCGCGGCGACGGCGGCGAGGTCTGTGTCGGCGAGCCTGCTCAGCCGGGCGGAGAGCCAGGCGGTCCGCTTCGACCGGATGGCCTTGAGAACGCGCTCGCCCTCGGGTGTGACCTCAAGGTCCACCCTGCGCCGATCGCGTTCGGCCTGCCGGCGTGTGACCAGACCGGATGCCTCGAGACGGTCGATGTGGCTGCACACCGACGGCATCGCCGTGCCCTCGCGAGCCGCGAGCTCGGCGACCCCGATCCCGGGGTTGCCCTCGATCAGTCCGAGGAGCGAGAGCTGTCCAGGGGAGACCCCTGAGGTGTGTACCTCGCGGCGGAGATGACGGTTCAGATGCAGCAGCACCGGCCGGAGCCGGTTGGCGATCTCGACGGGCTTCTTCGTGGTCACTGGCATCTGATGAATTGATTATATAGCCTAACTAAGTTTCTGGCAACCCCCTTGGGACCGACCGGGTGATCGGCGGCGGGCTGCCGTCATCCGGCGCCCAACGGGAACCCGGCGGCGCTTCCCCGCGTCTCCCTCTTCGCACGATGTGAACCCGCCTGGAGGATCCCGAGATGCGTAAGTTCCTGTTTGCCGGCATGGGTGTTGGCGCCGCGGTGGTTCTCCAGGCGGGCCAGGTATTCGCGTGCGGCGGCCTCGTCGCGCCCGACGGCGACGTTCGCCTGGCGAAGGCGACGACGTTCGTGGCCTGGTCAAGCGGTATTGAGCACTACGTCACCAGCTTCGCGTTCACCGGCGCCGTCACCGATGTCGGTTGGATCGTGCCGCTGCCGGCGATCCCCACCTCGATCACCGAGGCGGGGGCGTGGACGTTGCAGCGGTTGGAACGCGAATTCGCGCCACCCGTTGAGTTTGCGGCGGCTCAGGGACTCGCGCTGGATGCGGCTGCCCCCGCGACCGTCATCGAGCAGGTGCAGGTCGAGGCGCTGGACGTCACGGTTCTCAAGGGGAGCGGTCAGGCGGTCATCGACTGGTGCACACACAACGGGTTCCTCGTCGCGGCCGAGATCGAGAACCACCTGCTCAGATATGCGTCGTCGACGCCGATCTTCATGGCGGCGAAATACAACACATCACTGGCCCTCCAGCGCCACCAGCAATCCGGTGACGGCGTGCCCTTGCTGATCACCATGCGCACGCCCCGTCTTTGGGTTCCGCTCGAGATCCTCGCCAATGCGGGAGCACCGGTGAACGCCGACCTCTTCCTGCTCACCGACCAGCCGCTCCGCACCGCCAACGGCCTTGCGGTGACGTCGACGCTCGCCGATGGCACCACGCTCGACAGCGCCCCGGGTTTCACCGTCGCCGGCGAGGAGCCGATGAACGTGAGCCTGCACCACGATCTGTCCATCGACAGGAACATGGCGTGGGTGCCTGCGCACGGGTACGTCACTTATCTCACGTTGAACGCGCCCGGCGCGAGCGTCACCTATGACCTCGGAGTCGGAAGCGACAACGCCATCCGGCTGGCGTCATTCGGCGCCGCGCCGGTGAATGCAGCCGTCATCGGTGCGGTCCCCGTGTCGCCCGACCCATTCGACCTGCTCTTCCCAGCGTTGCTGATCGCAGGGACGGCGATCGTCGTGATCCCGCTGTCTGTCTGGCAGCTCCGGCCTCGACGGGGTTCGAGGTTTGGTGGGACCGCGCGGTAACCCCTCAGAGGTTGAGGATCTCGACCGGCTCGATGTCCTCCGCGAGCGTCATGCCGGTCACGGTGGCGAAGAAGAACAGCTCCGCCTCGAGCGCCCGAGCGATGTTTGCCGCGTCACGAAACCCGTGCTGCTCGCCGGGAAACCCGATGTACGCACAGGGAACTCCCGCGCCCGTTAGCGCGGTGAACATCATCTCCGCCTGGTTGGCCGGGACCACCGGATCGTCGAGGCCCTGGAGGAGCAACACCGCTCCACGCACCCGGTCGATGAAATGCACCGGGGAGCGGTCGTACATTCCGCGCCCCTTGGGCAGCGGCGCGTCGTAGTGCGACTCGAACTTGTGCCCAGGAGTCGCGAACAGTGCTTCCAGGTCGGCGATGCCGTAGAGGCTCGCGCCCCCCTGGAAGACGTCGTGGAATGTCATGGCGCACAGCACCACGTATCCGCCGGCACTCCCGCCGTGAATGAACAGGCGGTCAGGATCGACCTCGCCCGTGTCGACGAGGTGCCGCGCACCCGCGAGGCAATCACCGACATCGACGACGCCCCATTGCTCGTTGAGTCGATCGCGGTAGGCGCGACCATACCCGGTGCTGCCACCGTAATCCACGTCGAGGTATGCGAAGCCGCGGCTGGTCCAGAACTGCACCTGCGGATCGAGCGCGAAACTCGTCGCCGACGTCGGTCCGCCATGGGCGCGCAGCAACAGCGGTGGTCTGCGCCCCGCCTCCACGGCCACCGCGTCGTTCCGCGGCGCGTAGTACCACGCGTGCGCCGTCGCATCGCCATAACCGGCGAAGATGATATGGCGCGGCCTCGACAGGACCGTGTCGTCGATCGTCAGGTCATCGCTCTCTGACCGCACGACCCGGTGCGCACCGGTCGTGAGGTTCGCGCGTACCACGCCGTTGGGGATGTCTGGCCCGCCCGCGAGGTAGAGGACATCGCCCCCCTGCGCGCTGACGTGATGCGAGAAGGCCGTTTCGGGAACGTTCACACGTTCCAACTCCCCCGATGCATCAAGCACGAAGAACTCCCATGCACCGTCGCGACACGCCCACAGCGCGATGCGCCCGTCGCCGCAGAACGCGTAGGTGGAAAGGCCGAACACCCATTGCGGCGCCCCACATTCCGCCTCCATCGGCGCGATCGCATCGACGTTTGCGCCGTCCCATCGGTACAGGTTCCACCAGCCCGTCCGGTCCGAGGTGAAATGCACGACCGACTCCGGAGACCACGATGGCTGGAAGATCGACTCGCTCTCGCCGCCGGCCACCAGGCGCGCGTCACGAGGCATCCCCGAGTCGTCGAGGTCGGCAACCCAGAGCTCGCAGCCGTCCCACGGCATGTTAGGGTGGTTCCAGGTCAGCCACAGCAGGCGCGTGCCATCCGGGCTCACCCGCGGCGTCGAGTAGAAGTCGTTGCCCGAGGTGAGCGCGACCGCCTCGCCGCCGGCCAGGGGGATCGCGCGAATGTCGTTCACGACCGAATCGCCGTCATGTTCCTCGACCACGCACAGGAGCCGGTCGCGAGTGGAATCGACCTCGATGTCGGCGTAGCGGAGGCCGGCAGCCTTCGGTGTCACCGGAACCGGCGCCCTCGGAACATCCGGGACAAGGGCGTAGACGCGCCCATCGGCCGCATTGGAGAAATACACGGTCCCCGCGTGGGCGCGCATCGCCCCGCCGCCGTACTCGTGCACCCAGGTGCGAGCCGAGTACGGAGCCTCGAGCAGGTCGGAGATCACCCCGTCGTGCTCTCGAACGATGACGCAGCGTCCATGCTCGACCGGACGGCCCTCGATCCAGTAGGCGTCGCCATCGGCGAGCTGGACGTCCTGGAGCCGCACTTTGCCTGCGGCAGCGTGCCGGGCCGCGATCGGAGACGGCCAGACGGCCGACGGTGTGACGCTCTCCCTGGTCCGCAGGGTCATGCGGTGGGAACGACGACGAACTGCTCCGCGAGCCGTCCCGGCTCCAGGCCGTTCGCCTTGGCGGTGGCCTCGAGCCATCCGCGCACGCGTTCCTCGAGCGCGTCCCAATCGCTGTACTGGCTGCGGTGGCAGCGAAGCGCGGCAAGCTTCCGATCGGCGGTATCGGTCACGTCAACCGCCTTCACGTCCGGGCTTCCTCCGGCCACGGCACTCAACCAGACCTCGGCCACCGAGTAGGGTTCGAGACCTTCGACCTCGAGCAACTCGGGATGCGCGAACGGGTTCCGCGAGTCGGGATAGACGGCGCAGAGCGCTGCCTCACCGGCCGCGAGGTGGTCGGGGTGGCTGGCGAAGATGCGCGTGAAGTTGCGCATCGGCGACTGCGTGATCACGCGCTGGGGCTGCTTCTCACGGATCACCCGGGTGATGTCGCGGCGCAGCTCGATGCTCGGCATCAACCGTCCGTCCGGATAGCCGAGGAACGCGATGTCGGTCACACCGACTGCCGCGGCGGCCTCAGTCTGCTCGACTCGCCGGATGGCGGCCATCTCCTTGCGTGTGATGCTCCGATCCGAGCCCCCCGCGTCACCGTCGGTGATGATGCAGTAGGACACCGTCACGCCGGCGTCCGTCCATTTCGCGGTGGTTCCGGCATTGCCGAAGTCGCAGTCGTCGGGGTGGGCGACGACCACCAGGACGCGCTCGATTCCATCGATCTCTGACACGTGAAAGATGGTAGCCAAAGCGGACGCCGGAGCCCCGCCTACCCATGCGACACTCGTTGCATGCCTCCCGATCAGCCCGTGCATCCTGACCTCGGGCGGCTGGCCGAGCTGCTCGGTGACTGGCAGGGTGAAGGCGAAGGCCAGTGGGCGGCCGGCGAGCCCTTCCGCTATCGCGAGCGGGTCACCTTCGGCCACAACGGCAAGCCTTTTCTCGGTTACTCGCAGCGCACCACCGCACTCGACGACGGACGTCCGCTGCATGCCGAGACGGGCTACTGGCGAGCCATGGCGGACGGCGGGGTTGAGGTCGCGATGGCCCATCCCATCGGCGTCATCGAGATCGAGACCGGCCGCTGGGAGGGCAACCGCCTGCGCTTGCGCACCACCACCGTGAACTGCACGCCCACCGCCAAGACGGTCACCGGCCTGCAGCGCGACTTCGAGATCAGCGGCGGTGTCTTGACCTACTCGCTTCGTATGGCCACCGATGGTGGCGAGCCGGCGGCTCACCTGCGCGCCGAACTGCACCGGGTGCGTCCGGACGGCGTGACGGCGGAGGCCTGACCGTGCCCGGCGTCCCAATCCCGCGATCCGTCCAGCGCCTGCTCACGCGCAAATCCCCGGTGTCGTCCAGGTCCTTTCCACTGCGCGACCGGACGCCCGACCCCGGCCTTTTCGGGCCGGACTCGGTGACGTGGGTGGTCATGCGCGAGCCGCGGCTGCTGCTTGCCGCGGGTCGCGCGCTGCTCATGCAGGCGGCGAATCCGCTGGTGGCCCAGGGAGCGATCGAGCACAGCACGTACCGGTCGGACCCATATGGGCGCCTGGAGCGGACGGTCCGGTGGGTCACGATCGTCTGCTTTGGGACCACCCAGGAGGCGGAGCGGGTCTCGGGTCGTGTGAGCAGCCTGCACCGGCCGGTCTCCGGGCTGCTGCCCGCCGGCAATGGGACATCGAGGGTGCCGGCCGGGACGCCGTATTCCGCGAGCGATCCCGCGCTGCTCCGCTGGGTCCATGCGTCATTCGTCGACACCATGCTGGTCGCTCACGACGCGCTGGTCGGCGGCCTCACCACCGCCGAGCGAGACACCTTTGTACGCGAGTGGGATGAGGTCGCTCGCCTGATGGGGCTCCCCAGCAGCCAGTGCTGGCCCGATGCCGCGGGGCTCCGCGGCTACGTTGAGGACGAGGTGCTTCGCGGCCAGGCTCAGCCCGGTGCCGGCTCACTCGAGGTGGCCGAGACCGTCCTCCATCCTCCGGTCAAATCGCCCCTGCTCCGTCCCGGCACGGACACGCTCGCGTTTATCGCGACGGGATTGCTGCCCTCCCACTTGCGCCACGGCTACGGGCTCAGTTGGACTCCTGTCCACGCTGCCGCGTTCTCCGGACTGACGCGCTCGATGCGGCTCGCGACGCCGGCACTGTCGCGGCGCCTGCGCATCTCCCCGGTCTACGATCTGGCGCTCGCCCGATCGGAACGACGCTGGCCGGGTGCGCGTGCAGCCTGACCATTGGCGGACGAGGGCCACGGCTGCGCTGTCCATCCTCGGAGCGGTTGCGGTCGCGTCCTGCGGGGGTACCTCGACGAGGGTGACCAACGTCACCAAGACCTCCGCAACGTTTGCCGAGCAGCAAGGCGCGATACCCAATTACATCTTCCCGCTGGCGTCAAGTCAGTTCTACAGCGCGGCCAACGTCTTCCAGTTCCAGTACCTGATGTACAGGCCGCTGTACTCGTTCGGCGCCAGTGGGCAGGTGCAGCTCAACGACGCCCTGAGCCTCGCGTATCCCCCGGTCTACTCAAATGGCGGCAAGTCGGTGACATTCACGCTCAAAGGCTGGAAGTGGTCGGACGGAGTCCCGATCACCGCCCGGGATGTCCAGTTCTGGCAAAACCTCGTCACCGCCAACAAGGCGATCTGGCCGGCGTACGTGCCCGGGGAATACCCGGACAACGTCCTGAGCTCGGCCATCAGTCCTCAGAACCCGCTCCAGATCACCTTCGCTCTCAGCCAAGCGTATGGATCCTATTTCTTCTCGTACAACGAGCTCAGTCAGATCACCCCGCTGCCCCAGCACCTCTGGGACAAGGAGTCGGCAACCGGGACGGTGGGCAACTACGATGCGACGCCGGCCGGCGCAAGAGCCGTCTACAAGTTCCTGGACTCGCAGTCGAGGAGTGTCGCCACCTATGACACCAATCCGCTCTGGAGCGTGGTGTCCGGTCCGTGGAAGCTCAAATCCATGGACACCGCCGGCAACGTGCAGATGATCCCGAACCCCGAATACGGCGGACCCGTCAGACCGACCCTGAAAGTCTTCCGCGAACTGGCCTTCACCCAGGCGAACGACGAGTTGAACAAACTCAAAGCGGCTTCTTCGGTCTCCAACACCTCGGTGGATTTCGGCTACCTACCCGCCGAAGAAGCCCAGCAGAACGCCTCATTGAGCAGTACGTACAACCTCGACCCGTGGAGCGGCTGGTCGATCAACTACATTCCCCTGAACTTCACCAACCCGATCAGCGGGCCGATCTTCAGGCAGCTGTACTTCCGCCAGGCGATGCAATACCTGGTTGACCAGCGCCATCTCATCGCCACGACGTTTCTCGGTTACGCAAATCCAACCTATGGCCCTGTGCCAGTCGCGGACCCGTCGCTCTTCGCAGACGCTCAGCAGCAAAAAAATCCATATCCGTACAATCCGACCTCCGCGCAATCGCTGCTTCAGGCCAATGGGTGGACAGTCAATACGGGCGGCGTGAGCATTTGCGTCTCGCCGGGTACGGGCAGGGGCGAATGCGGCGCCGGTATCAAGCAGGGCCAGCCCGCATCCTTCAGCCTTGAATACGCAAGCGGCGCGCCGATGGTGGGCGAAGAGATGCACCAGCTGGCGTCAGACTTCGCCCTGGCCGGAATCCAGCTCAAGGTCTCACAGACCACCTACGACGTGGTCCTCGGAACCGCGGCGCCCTGCGCGCCAGGCACGGCGTGCTCGTGGGACCTGGCCTACTGGGACAGCCCCTGGATCTACTCGCCGGATTACTATCCGTCCGGCGATCAACTCTGGGCCTGCACGGGCTCGGGGAGCACCGCGCTCTACGCCGGCTCGAACGTGGGCGGTTATTGCGACCCCCAGGCAGAGCAGGACATTGCCGCCACCGAAACGGGTGCCTTCATCGAGGCGATGAACACTTACGAGAACTACGTTGCTCGTGATCTCCCGGCCGTCTGGATCCCCGTACAGGATTACGCGCTGGCGGAGGTCAACAAGGCCCTGAAGGGAGCCCGTCCCCTCGACCCGCTGCTGGAGATCTACCCGGAAGCGTGGCGCTGGTCATAGGAAAGATCACCCCGGAGGGGGAGGCATCTAGTGGCGTAGGGCGAATATGATGCGGTTGTGCCAGCCCATTCGGGCTCTGGCGCATTCGTGACCGCTCCAGGAGCAGGGTTACAAGGAGGTTTCGATGACCGTTGGAAACGTACTGGCTCGAGGCGCGGGGAAATCGCCTCGTGGCTTGACAAAACGGATGGGCGTCGTCGGGATCGCCGCCCTCGCGGCGGTGGCCTGCGGCAGTGCGAGCACGACGGGATCGCCGACCGCTTCGTCCACAAGCAGCGACCTTTTCAACCCGGCCAACTTCAGCACTTCGACGGTGTCGTGGTTGGGCGCCAACCAGAACGCGTCGGGCACGCCGGTAATGGGGGGCACCTTGAAGGTCGAGGGAAGCACCGACCTCTCGGCCGCGGCGGATCCCCAGGCCGAGTACGAGACGATCGCCTTCGGGCTCGAGCGCACGTACACGCGGCAGTTGGTCTCGTATCCAGCGTCGAGCAACTTCAACAAGGCGGTGTCGCTCGCCCCTGACGCCGCCACCGCGATGCCCACGGTGAGCTCCGATGGCCTCACCTACACGTTCACCCTTCGCTCGGACTTGATGTGGAACACGCCGACGCCGCGGCCGGTGACGTCGCAGGACTTCGCGCGCGGCATCCTCCGCAACTGCGATCCGACGCTTGCCCCGAACGGCAACCCCGGGTATTACGTCTCGACGATCCAGGGCTTCAAGGCGTTCTGCACCGCGTTCGAGAACTCCAACCCGGCGGAGAGCCCGGCCGCTCGCGCGACGATCATCAACAATGGCATGGCCAGCGTGGCCGGCATCAAGACGCCGGACGCCTCGACGATCGTCTTCACCCTCACGCAGCCGGCGACCGACTTCGACAGCATCCTGGCGCTCCCGTTCGCTTCGGCAGCACCGGTTGAGTACATGAAGTACACGCCGCTGACCCCCGGCAACACCATCTACTCGGATGGGCCGTACGCCATCACCACCTACAACGTCGGGCACGAGATCATCCTCACCCGGAACGCCGCGTGGACTCAGAGCTCTGACACCATCCGGCACCAGTACGTGAACGAGATCGACGTCAAGCTCGACCTCGCCGGCTCCGCCGCGGCGACGGAGGTCCAGCAGGACATGCAGGCCGGCACCGCGGATCTCTCGTGGAACACCGACGTACCCCCGGCCGATGTTCAGGGCCTCGAGACTCCCACATGGAACCCGCAGCTCGGCACGTTCCCGGCTCCGGGCACGACCAATCCCTACCTGGTCTTCAATGTCCTGAGCCCGAACAACACCGGCGCGCTCGGTAACGTCAAGGTTCGCCAGGCGCTGGAGTACGCGGTTGACAAGGTGGCTCTCGGGAAGATCTATGGTGGCGCCACCCTCAACCAGCCGCTCAATCAAGTGATCGGACCAGGCGCAGAGGGCTACGTGCAGTTCAACGACTACCCCTCGACGAACAGCCAGGGCAATCCTGCCAAGTGCAAGTCGCTCCTGGCGGCGGCGGGGTACCCGAACGGCATCACCCTCAAGGACTACTACCGCAATAGCGGCAACCACCCGGCCGTCTTCCAGGAGATCCAGTCGGACTTCCAGAAGTGCGGCGTGACGGTTGTCGGTACTCCGATCGCCACCGGCTACTACGGCTCCTCAGGAATCGGCGTGACCTCGCCCAGCGGACTCCGGGCCGGCAAGTGGGATATCACCGAGCCCGGTTGGATCCCCGACTGGTTCGGGCCCACCAACGGACGAGCCACCCTCCCGGACATCCTCGACGGTGCGCTCAGCTACCCAGGCTCCGACTGGGGTGGCTTCGACGATCCGGCAGTTGACACGCTCGTCAACCAGGCCGAATCTGCGACCAGCATCTCCACGGCCGCCTCGCTGTGGCACCAGGCCGACCAGCTGATCATGAAGGATGCGGCGTTCATCCCCTTCCAGACCCAGTTGACCCCGCTCTTCAGGTCAACTCACGTTCACAACGCCATCTTCCAGCCCTTCAGCGAGGGCTACGACTACACCCAGATCTGGCTCTCGTCATAGGCATCGACGAGTAGGAACGACTACCAAGATGCCCGCCGCATATGCGGCGGGCATCTTCATTTACTACTATCAGGCCGCAGATGACACTGCTCGCTGTTGACAACCTGACCGTTTCCTTTCCCACCGCGGATGGGACGGTCCAGGCTGTCCGCGGACTGTCCTTCTCGGTCGACACCGGCAAGACCCTCGGAGTTGTCGGCGAATCCGGCTCCGGGAAGAGCGTGAGCGCGCTCACGATGCTCGGCCTCAACCCCGGCGCCGACATCAGCGGCTCTGCAGTCTTCAACGGCCAGGAGCTGCTGACGATGAGCCAGCAGGACCTGCGCAAGATCCGCGGGGCCGATATCGCGATGATCTTCCAGGATCCCCTCTCGAGCCTCCACCCTCACTTCCGGGTCGGCTGGCAGATCGCCGAGGCGATTCGCTCGCACACCCATGTCAGCAAGCAGGATGCCCGGAGCCAGGCGGTGGAACTCCTTCGGCTGGTGAACATCCCGCAGCCCGAACGCCGGGTCGACGCCTATCCCCACGAGATGTCGGGAGGCATGCGCCAGCGCGTGATGATCGCGATGGCCCTCGCCTTGAAGCCGAAGCTCCTCATCGCCGACGAGCCGACGACCGCGCTCGACGCGACGGTGCAGGCCCAGCTCATGGAACTCCTGGTCCAGATGCAGAATGAGCTTGGGATGGCGATGATCATTATCACCCACGACCTCGGCGTGATCGCGTCGGTTGCCGACGAGGTGCTCGTGATGTATGCCGGGCGGGCGGCCGAACGCGCCGACGCGCGCACCACGTTCTTCTCGCCGCACCATCCTTACACGCGCGGCCTGCTCGGGTCGGTCCCCTCCGCGACCGGGGTGGTCGGGACGCGGCTGACGCCGATCATCGGCTCGCCACCAAGCCTGATCAGCGTCCCCACCGGCTGCGGCTTCCATCCGCGCTGCCCGTTCGCCATGGAGATGTGCATCGACGAGCAACCGGACCTGGTGCCGATTCCGGCTGGACCGAGCCACACGTCGGCATGCTGGCTGCCCCCTGAGATGACGGGTGTTGGCATCGCCATGGATACCGCTCGCCAGCGGTACGCGAGCACGCACCGCGGCGCACGATCGGCGAAGCTTCCGGGCGTCATTGCCGCCGTCGAAGGAGCCACCGTCTATGCCTGATCCGTCCGAAGACGGCGACGTCCTGGTTCGCGCTGAAGGCATCGTCAAGCACTTCCCGATCAAGGAAGGCATCTTCTTCAAGCACCAGGTGGGCAGCGTGCAGGCCGTCGATAACGTCAGTTTCGAGGTGCGGCGCGGGGAGACGCTCGGTCTCGTGGGGGAGACCGGGTGCGGAAAATCGACCCTGGCGCGATGCATCATGCGGCTCTTCCCGCTGACCGCGGGGCGGCTCACCTTCGACGGAGCCGATCTGAGCACCCTCTCCAGGTCGCAGATGCGTCCCTACCGCCGCGGGATGCAGATGATCTTCCAGGACCCGTACGGATCGCTCAACTCTCGGCGCCGAGTGGGATCGATCATCGGCGACCCTCTGGCCATCCACAAGTTGGCGAGCGGTGTTGAGCGCAGGAAGCGCGTGCAAGGGCTCATGGAGGTTGTCGGGCTCAACCCCGAGCATTACAACCGCTTCCCCGCGGAGTTCTCGGGGGGACAGCGCCAGCGCATCGGCGTCGCCCGTGCCCTTGCGCTGCATCCAAAGCTGATCGTCGCCGATGAGCCCGTCTCAGCGCTCGACGTCTCCATCCAGGCACAGATCATCAACCTGCTCGAGGACCTGCAGGGCGAATTCGGGCTCACCTACGTCTTCATCGCCCACGACCTTGCCGTGGTGCAGCACGTCAGCGATCGCGTCGCCGTGATGTACCTCGGGAAGATCGTCGAGGTGGCGGACGTGAAGGACTTGTACGCCACACCACGTCACCCATACACCAACGCGCTGCTGTCTGCGTCTGTGGTCGCCGATCCCGACCAGGCGCGAACTCGCGACCGGATCATCCTCAGCGGAGACGTCCCCTCACCTATCAACCCGCCCTCCGGCTGCCGCTTCCATACGCGGTGTCCGAAAGCGCAACCGATCTGCTCAACCGAGGAGCCCCTGCTGAAGCGTGGGGCCCAGGACCCCTCGGGCCACCTGGCCGCGTGCCACTTCCCCGTTGCCGATGGCGAGAAGCTCGCCAGTGAGAAGGCAACGATTCTGCATACCGTCGAGGGTTTTCTAGCGGAGGCACCCACATGAGCCTGTCCACGGTTGAGGCCAAGGCCAGCGAGGTTCCGGCAGAGGATCCGGCGGTCAAGGGGATTCAGGGGCGAACGCCGCTGCAACTCGTGGTCGCGCGCCTGCGTACCGATCGGGTGGCGATCATTTCCATCGTGGTGATCGTGCTCATCGTCGCGCTCGCGATCGGCGCGCCGCTCATCGCCGCCATCACTGGACACGGACCGACGGATACGAACGTCGACACCGGCACCGACGCCAACGGTCAACCGCTGCCGCCAGGGAGTGCCGGGTATCTGCTGGGTACCGACAACCTGGGCCGCGATATTCTGGTACGCATCGCCTTCGGCGCCCGGGTCTCGCTCCTCGTAGGTGTCCTTGCAACCGCAATCGCAACGATTGTCGGCGTGGTGGTCGGGCTGTTTGCCGGGTACTACGGCGGGTGGCTCGACAGCATCCTCGCCCGGATCATGGACGTGGTGCTGTCGTTTCCCTACGTGCTCTTCGCCATCGTCCTGGTCTCGGTGTTCGGCTCAAGTCTCGAATTGACCATCCTGGTCATCGCATTCTTCTCCTTCGCTGCCATCGGCAGGATCGTGCGCGGGCAGGCACTGTCGCAACGAGAGAAGGAATACGTGGAGGCCGCCCATTCTCTGGGTGCGGGCAATCTCCGGATCATGTTCGTGGATATCCTGCCCAACCTGGTGGCGCCGGTCATCGTGCTCGCCACGCTGCTCATCCCCACCGCCATCATCTTCGAGGCAACGCTCTCATTCCTCGGCCTCGGCATCGCGCTCCCCACGCCGTCGTGGGGGAACATGCTCTCGGACGCGGAGGGCGTTGGATTCCAGGCGTGGTGGTTCTACATCTTCCCGATGATGTTCCTGCTCCTCACGACGCTCGCCTTCAACCTCCTCGGTGATGCGGTGCGTGACGCCCTCGATCCCCGAACGGAGCGCATCTTCGCCGGGCGCAGGAAGAAGAAGCCGGCATGACTCGCTTCCTGATCCGTCGCATCGTCCTCGGCATCGTCACGCTGTGGGTGATCATCACGCTGGTCTTCATCCTGTACTACGCGCGCCCAGGCGTCGATCCGGCGCGCGAGCTCGCGGGGCGGGCGGTGACGCCCCAGCTGCTCGCCAACCTCAACAAGGAATACGGGTTCAACCTGCCGGTCATCGTGCAGTACTGGAACTACCTGAAACGGCTGGTGCCCTGGCCGGGAGTGTTCAACCTCGGCATCTCCAACAACAACCGCCTGCCGGTGACGACCATCATCGCTCAGGCGGTGCCCATCGACATCTCGCTCGCGGTGGGCTCGGCGGTCATCTGGATGATCCTCGGCATCAGTGTCGGCGTCCTCGCGGCGCGCCGGCCACGCAGCCTCTGGGACCGCGGCGCGACCGTGTTCGTGCTCACTGGGGTGTCGATGCCGACATTCATCCTCGGGCTGCTGCTCCTCTACGTCCTCTACTACCTCCTGACCATTCACGGGATTGCGATCTTCCCCAAACCGGGGAGTTGGACTCCGTTCACCCAGAACCCGCTGGAGTGGGCTCACGACCTGATATTGCCGTGGATAACCCTTGCCCTGATTACGGCGGCAACCTACTCAAGGCTGACTCGAAGTTCGCTCCTCGAGACGCTCGGTGAGGATTACATCCGGACGGCCCGTGCGAAGGGGCTCAGCGAGCGACGCGTCGTTTACCGCCACGCACTCCGCAGCTCGTTGACGCCCATTGTCACGCAGTTCGGCATCGACCTGGCAACCGTCCTTGGCGGAGCGATCATCACCGAGTCGATCTTCGGCTTACCGGGTCTTGGGCTCGCGGTGGTGCAGGCGATTCAGGTGCAGAACCTTCCCGTGGTCATTGGCATCGTCCTTGTCGCCTCCTTCTTCGTCGTGGCGGCGAACATCGTTGTCGATGCCCTGTACGCGGTCCTCGATCCACGAGTACGGGTGAGTTAGAAGGGCTTCTTGCTAGGCTCGCGATGTGAACGCGACCGAGGGCGCATCGGGCGCTGAGGACGGGAGCTTCGTCGGTGTCCGCGGCCTGAGGATCCATGTGAGGACATGGCTTCCCGACCGACCGCCGGCAGGTGTCGTGGTCATCGCCCACGGGTTCGCAGAGCACGGCGGCAGGTACGCGGGGGTGGCCGACCGCCTGACGGCTGCGGGCATCGCCGTCGTTGCACCCGACCACCGCGGACACGGCCTCAGCGAAGGCAAGCGCACCAGCATCGTCCGTTTCGAGGACTACGTCGATGACCTGACCACGGTCATCGCGCAGGTACGAGCGCGCTGGCCATCGCTGCGGGTCGTCCTGCTGGGGCACAGCATGGGCGGTCTCATCGCTCTCGACCTCGCGGTGCGCCAGGCGGTTCCGCTCGACGGTCTGGTCCTCTCCGCGCCCGCGGCGTGTCCTCGCGAGGTCTCGAGATTCACCCTCGCGGTCGGGCGCGCGCTGTCACGGGTGGCGCCGAACACCGGCGTTCTGCGCCTGCCGCTCAACCGCATCAGTCGCGACCCAGCGGTTGTCGACGCGTACAACAACGATCCGCTCGTGTTCCGCACGCCGATCCGCGCCCGCCTGGGCGCCGAGATGCTCGATGCCATGGATCGCGTCGACGCCGGGCTGCCGGAACTCCACGTCCCGTTGCTGGTCATGCAGGGAACGTCGGACGGGCTCGTGGATCCCGGCTGCGGCCCGCATGTCTACGATCGCGCAGGGTCAGGCGACAAGACGCTCAAGATGTACGACGGTCTCTGGCACGAGATATTCAACGAACCCGAACGCGACCAGGTGATCGGCGATCTGACCGGCTGGTTGGAATCGCATCTCCTCTGACGCTGCTCGAGACCCGTGGACTAGAGTTGGCCGGCGATGCGCGAAGTGTGGGCTGTCAAACCCGGGTCCAAGGTCGATGTCTCGAGCATCGACCCGGCGGACACGCGGGCACTCAAGGGAGGTCGTAGCGCCGCGGTCGTATCGCTGGAAAGCGACCGGCAGGCCCTCGCCGAATGGCAGACCCGCCTCTGGGCGGAGAGCCGCCGCGCGCTGTTGCTGATTCTCCAGGGCACCGACGCGTCCGGAAAGGACGGGACCGTTGCACACGTGTTCAGCGGAGTAAATCCGCAGGGGACGAGTGTCACCGCTTTCAAGCCACCGACCGCGGAGGAGCTCGCGCATGATTTCCTCTGGCGTGTGCATGCGGCGGTGCCGCACGCGGGGCAGATCGGCATCTTCAACCGGTCGCAGTACGAGGACGTCCTGGTTGCGCGCGTGCGCAAGCTGGTCCCGAAGCCGGTCTGGAAGAAGCGCTACGACGACATCACCGCATTCGAGTCGCTCCTGAACCAAGGGGGCACGACCATCGTGAAATGCTGCCTGCTCATCTCCAAGGATGAGCAACGCCGGCGATTCGAGGAACGCCTCAGGGATCCGCAGAAACGCTGGAAGTTCCAGCGCGGCGACCTCGAGGATCGCGCGCTGTGGAAGGAATATCAGGCCGCCTATTCGGAGGCGATAGCGCGCACGTCAACCAGGGACGCGCCGTGGTACATCGTCCCGGCGGATCACAAGTGGTTTCGCAACTGGGCGGTGAGCCGGTTGCTCATCGAGACCCTCACCGAGATGGACCCGAAGTATCCTGAGCCGCCCGACCTTGCGGGGATCACGATCACCTGATCGCTGGTCAGACGGATCGTTCGGTAATCCAGATCATCGAGTTGCCCGTCTGGAGAGGGAGATCTGCGGAATCCGGTACCACGCGATCGAGCCGGAATCCCAGTGTTCGTGCGACGCTCGCACTGGCGATGTTGCGCTCGGCGCAATGGATCTCCACACTTCGGATGCCGGGGAGCGCCAGCGCCGTGTTGGTGAGCAGGCGCGCGGATTCGGTCGCGATACCACGGCGATGATGCGCGCTGTGCACCCAGTAGCCGACTTCCAGCGCTCCCGGTCCGATGCGCGGCATCAGGCTGCAGCCACCGACGTACTCACCGGTGTCGCGCAACGTGATCGCGTAGTTGGCGGCTGCGTTGCCGCCGAATTGCGCGACCGCGGGTCCAAGAAAGCTCATCACCGATTGGTCGGTCGGCGGTGACTGCGCCCAGGGCATCCACTCCCGAAGGCGATCGAGGCTCGCCGCGATGGCGGCCTTCACGGCGGCGGTATCGGTCAGCCGATAGCGACGCAAGGTGACCTTCTCGCCGTGCAACTCTTCTGGAGGATGCAAATCTCGCGGAGGAACAGTGTCCATGAGGACTCATTCTCTCGTTCCCGCCTCGAGTGGCGACCCCGATCGGATTTGAACCGACGATCTCCACCTTGACAGGGTGGCGTGTTAGACCAGGCTACACCACGGGGCCGCGAAGCACCCGATGATAGCAACCGGGCTCAGGGCGGACCGGTGTACGGTGCGGTCATGCCCCGCCGGCCCATGCGCCCCAACGAGATTTCCTCAGGGGGTGTGGTGGTGCGGCGGTCTCCCGACGGCTACGAGGTCTGCCTGGTCAACGACGGGCGCTACTGGGGTTTCCCCAAGGGCCACATCGAACCCGGTGAGACACCCGAGGTCGCGGCGATGCGCGAGATCTCCGAAGAGACCGGCATAGCGCTTGCATCGCTGGTCCTCCGCGCCCCGCTTCCGCCCATCGAGTACGTGTATCGCAAGCCCAAAGGTGGCCCGCTGGTCTTCAAGCGCGTCCACCACTTCATCGTCGAAGCAACACCAGACGCTGAGTTGCGCCCGGATCCGGCCGAGATCGCTGAGGCCGCATGGTTCGGATTCGACGATGCGAAGGCGCGGCTGAGCTTCAAGAGCAGCGTGTCCGTTCTCGAGGCGGCACGGCATGTGCTCGAGAGCGAGCCATCACGAGGGGCGGTGTCGAGCGCGCCGTAGAATCGGGCCCGCATGCAATTGTTCGACACCGCCCTCCAGGAGGTGGTGCCCTTCGAGCCGCGGGGTGGACGGGTCGGCATCTACGTCTGCGGCATCACCCCGTACGACTCGGCGCACCTCGGCCACGCCTTTGTCTATCACGTGTTCGACGTGCTCAACCGCCGCTTCCGCGACGCCGGCCTGGCAGTGCGGAGTGTGCGCAACGTCACCGACGTCGACGACGACATCCTGCGTGTCGCGCGCGAGCGTGGCGTCGACTTCCAAGACCTGGCGAGCGAGCAGGTGCGCATGTTCGACCACGACATGGCCGGGATCGGCCTCCTGCCGGTCGACGCGGCACCGCGTGCAACCGACCACGTCGAGGAGATGGTGCACTGGATCGCGCGCCTCGTCGACGACGGCTACGCCTACTCGGTCAACGGTTGGGTCTTCTTCGACTCGGGCGCCTACCCGGACTACGGCCGTCTGAGCCACCTCGACCACGCGACCATGATCGAGCTCAGTCGCGAACGCGGTGCCGACCCGGACGACACGCGCAAGCGGCGCCCGCTCGACTTCGTGCTCTGGCAGGCATCGGCCGAGGGCGAGCCGAACTGGCCCAGCCCGTGGGGACCGGGGCGTCCCGGCTGGCACATCGAGTGCACCGTGATGTCCATCGGCGCGCTCGGTCACCCCATCGACATTCACGGTGGCGGCGACGACCTGATCTACCCGCACCATGAGTCGGAGATCGCCCAGGCCGAGGCGGGAGGGGTCGCACCCTACGTCCGGCACTGGACCCACGTCGCGATGGTCAACCTCGACGGCGTGAAGATGAGCAAGTCCCTGGGCAACCTCGTCTTCGTCCGCGACCTGGTCGCCCGCGTGCCCGGCGCCGCGGTGCGCCTGCTCCTCGCCGCGCATCACTACCGGAAGTCCTGGTCATACGACGACGCCGAGCTCGACGTCGCCACGGCGCGGCATAGCCGATACCTATCGGCGATGCAGGCGGGTGGCACCATCAGTCACGAGGCGGCCCGTAGCCACGAGGAGCGGTTCTTCGAGCGCCTCGACGACGACCTCGACACACCCGGGGCACTCCACGAGCTCGACGCCATCGCGCAAGAGCTCTCGAGGGGCACGCCGGGAGCCGGACCTGGCACCGAGGGTCAGCAGCTGCTCGGAAGGTTGATGACCGTGCTCGGCGCCGAGACCGAGGCCGTGCCGGCTTGAGCGGTCAGCGACCCCAGGGCGCGCGGTCGCCGCGAGCCCGGAAGCGGAGCACGGCCGACGAGATGTTCTCCTCGAGGAACTTGTAGAAGAGCTGGCGCTGCGACACGTCGATCGCGGCCTCAACCTCCTGGCCCTCGCGACGGCGTGCGATCCAGGGCGGAACGCCGTCCGCGACCATCTCGGTACCGACGCGGACATGCACGAGCGAGTCGTTGTCCTCACTCACGTGCACGGTCACCTTGAGAACGAGCCCGGTGTGCTCGACGATTCGCCAGCTCCGTTCCCAGCGAGCCTTGCGAGCCGGGTCATGAGCCAGACGGACGCTTTCATCGACGATGACGCTCTCGCCACTGCGAGCCGCGCGGCCGAGCAGACGCCGGACGCTCTGATCGAGGTCGCGAGCGATCCAATTGACCAGCGATGGTGCACGGTCGTTGAGGTCAGGGAAGCCGTTTGGATCCTTGGACAGCTCGCCGATCGCCTGCACGGTGCCGGCGTGGCGGCGGCAGTACGTGATGCCGGAGAACGCGACGCTATGCGCGGGACAGAACGCGGCCGGGCACTGGCGGCCGCGGCGATCCCGGTAGGCGCAGAGCTGTGCGTCCGTGTGGGTGCACCCGCGCAGCGAGCAGGGCCTGAGCACTGACACGGCGATGCCGTTGCCGCTGTCCTGGGGGCTGGGTTCGTACAAGGTGGTCATCGGCGGCACTCCACGGGGACGATCCTACCCCGGGGTCATCGGTCAGACCGGTGACGGAGCTGTTGCGACCTGTCGATCCAGTGCGACAGCGAGGCGGCGGATCGATGCCATCAATTCCGCGAAGGCCGCCGGCGTCAGGGACTGCGCGCCATCGCTCAACGCGTTCTCGGGATCGGGATGGACCTCGATCATGAGGCCGTCCGCGCCCGCGGCGAGGCCCGCGCGGGCCATCGGGGGAACCAGGGGGCGGTGCCCGGTCGCGTGTGAAGGATCGACGATCACCGGCAGGTGCGACAGCGACTTGACGACCGGTACGGCGCTGAGATCGAGGGTGTTGCGCGTCGCTGCCTCGAACGTTCGGATGCCGCGCTCGCAGAGCACCACGTTCGGATTGCCGTGGGCGACCACGTACTCGGCAGCGAGGAGCCATTCCTCGATGGTGTTGCTGAGCCCTCGTTTGAGGAGCACCGGACGCCGGGCTCCACCGACCGCCTCCAGCAGCGCGAAGTTCTGAGCGTTGCGCGTCCCCACCTGGAGCATGTCGGCGTACTCCGACACGATGTGGACGTCCGCCGGCGTGAGCACCTCGGTCACCACGGGCAGCCCGGTCGCCTCCCGTGCATCTGCGAGGTGGCGCAACCCGTCGATCCCGAGACCGCGGAACGAATACGGCGACGAGCGCGGCTTGAAGGCACCCCCGCGGAACATGGTCGCCCCCGCGCCGGCCACCGCGCGTGCAGTCGCCAGCACCTGCTCGCGGCTCTCTACGGCGCACGGTCCTGCGATCACGACAAATGACCCGTCACCGAAGCGGACACCTGAGACGTCGACCACCGTCGGCTCAGGATGCCACTCGCGTGTGACCTGCTTGTACGGCTTGCTCACCGGGATCGCGTCGACCACTCCGGGGAGATCGCAGAGCGCGTCGCGAATCGATCCCGGGTTGCTCCCGAGCACGCCGATCGCGAGGCGGTCGGCGCCGGGCAGCTCGATTGGCTCGAACCCGCGCTCACGCACGTGCCGGATGACATTCGCGACCTGCTCGGGGGTCGCTTGCACGTTCATGAGCACCAACATCGCCTGATCCTACGAAAAGCAGGGCTCAGGCCCACGTCCAGCTGTTCAGGATCTCCTGCAGACCGGCCGAGTCGGTGGGGAAATCGGACGGTAGGGTGGTGAGCGCGATCTCGTAGGTGTTGCCTGACTGGTTGACCACCATGTCCTGGTTCTCCCGCGGCACCACACCCGGCGTGCTACCGGTGAACGTGATCATCACGCCGGAGACACCGTCGATGTCCACGGGCTCTGCCTGGCTGATCCCGGTTGCGCCCGCGGGGATGACGGTCCCCAGGTACTGCCCGAGCTGATCGTCGGCTACCGGCTGCGGCGTCGTCCTCGCGATCACGACGCCGTGGTCCGGAGCGGCCAGGACCATGAGGAGAGTGCCGCCCCCAGCCGAGGCAGCACTCTGGCTGGCCGTCTGGTCCTGCCAGCCTTCAGGGATGTTGGTGCGAAAACCCGACCCGGCGAACGGCGTCGCCTCGGGAGTCGCCGTCGCCGGCGCTGATGCAGCCGAGCTCGGGGTCACCGTCGCCGCTGGTGAACCGCACGCCGCGAGCAGCAGGGTCGCGACGCACCCCGCTCCGATGAGCGCGCGCGTGCGGACGGACGGCAAGGCCACGTCACCGAGGATAGCCGAGCGATCCCGCCTGAGCAGGTATCGATGCGAGGACAATCCCCGCATGGCAACGCGCTCTGCGCTCCGTGTCGCGCGCCTCGGCCCGGTACATGCCGGGCAACTCGCTGCGCTCATCGATCGTGAGCCGGTGAACAACGTGTACCTGCGCAGCGAGCTGCGCCTCGGGTTCGAGGCCGGCGACTGGTGGGGTGCGTTCGAGGAGAACGAGCTCACCTCGGTGGTGCTCGGGTGGTCGCTGGTGGTGCCGTACATCCCCGATCTCGAGACGGCGGCGCCGCTTGCGCATGCGCTTGCCGCAAGCGCGCAGCCGCGGATGATCGTCGGCCATCGGACGTCGGTCATGGCACTGCACAACGCGTTTCGACCGCCTCGGCCGGCTCGCGAGCTCCGCGATCCACAACCGCTGATGACCCTTGATCGGGGCGATCTCCAGGGGACGCCGTCCCCCGACGTACGGCTCTCGATGCGAAGCGACCTCGAGGCGTTGATCGTCGCCGCAGCGCGGATGCACCGTGAGGAGATGGGGATCGATCCGCTCGCGGTGGACGCGCCTGCTTGGCGGATGCGCATGCTCAGCCTCATCGAGCGGCACTGGAGCTGGCTGTGGATGCGCGACCACGAGGTGCTGTTCAAGGCCGAGCTGTCTGCGTGGACCCCCGAGGTCGTCCAGATCCAGGGGGTGTACACCGCACCGAAATATCGGGGCCAGGGCGTCGCGCGCGCCGGCCTCGCTGCCGTGTGCGCCCACGTCTTCGGGGACGTCCCGCGCTGCAGCCTCTACGTCAACCAGTACAACGTGATCGCGCAGCGCGTCTACGAGCGCCTGGGCTTCAAACAGACGGACGTGTTCGCCACAGTGATGTACTAAGCGCAGACCCACCATGATCGAGACCAGCGCCGACGTCACCCTGCCGGTCACACCCGAGGAAGCCTTTGCGGTCGTTGCCGACATCGAGCACGCCGACTGGCTGCCCGCCGTCCGGCGTCTGCGTCATATCGGCGGGCCATCCGGTGGGGTTGGGGCTCGATACGAGGTCGAGGCCGGGCTCGTCGGACGACATCTGCGCGGCGTGCTGGTGTGCACCGAGCTGACGCCGCCGAAGCACATGGTGCTGACCCTCGAGGAAGGTTTGGATCTCACCCTGGAAGTCAACATTCGCAAGGTGGTTGGCGGTTGCACTATGGTCATGTCGGCACGGTATTCGGTGTCCGGGCGTCCCTTTGCGGGCGCTGTGGAGCTCGCCTCGCAGGGCGCGGCGCGCAGGGAGACGGCTCGAGCCTGCGAGCAGCTCGCCGCACGCTTCGGTCGCAAGAGCGACAACGCCAGGAGCGTGGCAGGGTGACCAAGAGCGAGCTGGCCGACCGCGAGATCCTGGAAGCCAAGGTGCGATCGCTGCCGGCCCTCACCGAATCAGCGACTGCCCGGTTGCTGGCCGAGGTTCGCACCCACGGCCGAGGTCCCTCCCTCGACGAGCTGGTCGAGCACCAGCTGGCGGCCATCCTGCAGCTCGCCGAAGCCCGTGGTGGCAAAGGCGTCGAGGTGGGCGACCTGACCCAGGAGGGGACGATCGCCGGCGTCGTCGCCGTCCTCGAGTACGCGGGGCAGGGTGGCCCCGCCTCCGGGCTGGATCGGTTCGTGGGTCGGTTGGTCGCCTCGCACCTGGACGATACCGTGGAGCTGGCAGCGATCGAACGGGCCAGCGACGAGGCCTTCGTTCGCGACACCGAGATCTACGAGGCGGCGGAGATCCGGGCACGGCACGAGCTCGGGCGAACTCCCACGGTCCTTGAGCTGGCCGCCGAGCTGGGCTGGCCGGAGGAGCGCGTGGCGATCGTCGGGGCGATGCTCAATGACGCGAGGGCCCGCTACGACAGCGAGATCGTCGAATACCTCGACGACGCCGACGAGGAATAGGTCGAGCTCTCTTCGGCTCCGACTCATCGGCGCAGGTCGTCGCCGCGCCAGTCGAGATCGTGCAGTCCCTCCCCGGTGCCGCGCCGGATCGCGGTCTGACCGAAGCGTTCGCGCAGACGGTCGAGCGTGTGGTCGATGCGGTCGTTGGCCGGGCGGTCGAACAGGTCCAGCTGGGGCGCGTCGGCGAGCCCGGTCACACCGACGCCGAGCAGCCGCACCGCGCCACCCGACCAGGCGGCGTCGAGCAGGGCAAGCGCGGCGTTGCGAACCGTGGTGTCGGTGGCCGTGGAGGATGCCAGCGTCTCCTGGCGCGTGATCGTCGTGAAGTCCGAGTACCGGAGCTTCAGGGTCACCGTGCGTGCCGTCCATCCGCCGGAGCGCAGACGGGCTCCAACATCGCCGGCGAGTTCCGCGATGCGCGCATGCAGCTCATCGCGCTGCGCGACGTCGCGGGCGAAGGTCTCCTCACGCGACACGCTCCGGGGAGCGCCGGGCACGCTCACGGCAGCGGTGTCGATCCCCTGGGCGCGCTCCCACAGCGATGTCCCCGATGCGCGACCGGTGCGACGCTGCACGGTGTCGAGCGGCAGCGCGGCGAGCTGCCCGAGCGTCGAGATTCCCAGCCCGCTCAACGCGCGCTCGGCTGCGGGCCCGAGCCCAGGCAGGCGCCGCAGCGGCAACGGGGCAAGGAAGGAAGCCTCGTCTCCGGGCTCCACGACCACGAACCCGCGCGGTTTGCGCAGGTCGGAGGCGATCTTGGCCACCGTCTTGCAGGTGGCGACTCCAAAGGAGGCATGGAGCCCGCTCGTAGCCAGGATCCGCTCCCGAACCTCTTCGGCGATGTGCTGTGCCGTGCCGAAGCGGCGGATCGATCCCGTGACCTCGAGGAACGCCTCGTCGAGCGAGAGCGGCTCGATGAGCGGCGTGTAGTCGCGAGCGATGTCGAAGACGGTTCTTGACGCGTCGCGATAGGCCCGGAAGTCCACCGGCACGAGAACAGCCTGCGGGCAGAGCCGGAGCGCCGTGCGCAGTGGCATCGCGGAATGGACTCCGAACGCCCGCGCCTCGTACGAGGCGGCGCTGACCACTCCCCGGTTCAACTGCGCGCCGCCGTCACCCGAGGGCGCTCCACCGACGATCACGGGAAGCCCGCGCAACTCCGGTCGGCGCAACTGCTCGACCGATGCATAGAACGCGTCGAGGTCGAGATGAATGATCGCGCGATGGGTCACGGCCGCGCCCGACACGCTGCTGCGTCAGCTACCCGACTGCTGCCTCCATTCATCGATATCCGCCTCACGCACGTAGCCTGCGCGAATCATGAGTTCCATGTATGGAACCGCGAGATGCGGTGCGGCGCGACGCAACACCCACGGCGGTGGATTGTCCTTGTTCTTGTTGACGCTCTGATAGAAATAAATCTGATTCAGATCGCACAAAAGGGCAAGCCGGTGCAGGGAAATCCCCCTCTCCGCGCACCGTTCTTTGATGTACTCCTTGAACTCCACGCTCATTCAGAGTATAGGCCCATGTTCCGCAGCGCACCCGGCAATTCGCGAAGCGCAGCAATCACCGCATCGGCGTCGCCAGACCCGCCGGTCCCACTCCTCCGAATGAGCACGCCCCACATGCCGGCCGCGTGCGCGCCGGCGACATCGGCCGCCTCGCTATCGCCCACCATGACGGTGCGCTCGGGCCCGGTCCCGAGTGCTCCCATCGCCGCCTCGAAGATGCGTGGCGAGGGCTTCCGCCACCCGACCTCGGCTGAGAACGTGACCGCGTCGAGATGGCTCTCGAGGCCCAGGAACGCGAGCTGGCCGTGGAGCGATTCGACTCGGTACGGGGCGTTCGAGCACAGCCCCACCCGGATGCCTCGATCTCGCAGGGAACCGAGGAGTGGGATCGCGTCCGGGTCGAGGTGGGCCCCATGCCACCAGGCCTCCTGTTCGATGCGGAGGATCTCGTCGAGCAGGTCATGGTCGAGATGGAGGCCGGCGTCGCCGTAGGAGCGCAGGGAGACGGCGACGACGTCGATCTCGTCGAGTGCGCCGCTCCGCTGGTGCTCGATCACCTCGCGCTCGACCCGCTGCATGATCGCGCGGAGCGTTGCAATCGCGGGCTCCGGTCGCCCTGAGGCGACGAGCGCGTCGACAATCCGCTCCTCCGCCTCGGCGAGCGCCTCGCGCGGACGGGAGAATTCGACCAGCGTCTCGCCGTAGTCGAAGAGGATGCCGTCGAGCCCGCGTGCCGTCCCTTCCCGAACCTCGCTCACGCGGGCGCGCCACCTCCGGTGCCGCCGCCACCGCCGCCACCGCCACCGCCGCCACCGCCACCGCCACCGCCACCACCGCCACCGCCGCGTCCGCCTCGGCCCCCACGACGCTTCCGCCCGCCCTGCCAGCGTCGCTTGGAGCGCTTGCCGGTGCTTTTCGGCGCCGGCGACAGCTTCTCGAGATAGGCCTCGCCGGGATGCGGCTCGTTGGGGTGGCCGGCGCGAGCGCCGGGCGCTGAGGCGACCCGAGCCTCGTACTCCGCCAGGACCGCCTCGAGCGGCCGTTTGTCACTTGCCGGCGGCGCGGCGGTCTCGGCCCATGGCTGCGACTTGGGGCTTGCCTCAGCGGCGAGCGTGTCCCCGCCCGGCGGTTCCGGGACGGCGTCGAGGACCGATTCGATAGCTCGCGCGATGAGACGGTCGGCTTCGAGGGGGTCGCGAAGGGGTCGGTCAGCCGCCATCGAGGGACGTTCTCCAGCCGGCGAGCCCAAGGCCCGCCATCGTCTTGACATCCACCTCGCCCCGCCGGACCAGCGCCAAGATGCCTTCGCTGTCGAAGCGGTCGACGTCCATCCGCTCGTCAGCATCACGATCGGTTGGCCCCTCGCTGAGGTCAAAAGCCAGGAAGAAGTGCATCACCTCTGTGGAATACCCGGGCGTGAGCGGCGCGGTGGCCAGCGGGACGATCTGCTTGGCGCGCAGCCCTGTCTCCTCAGCCAGCTCGCGCTCTGCGGTCCGAGCCGGTGCCTCGTCGGAGTCACGCGTCCCCGCGGGCAACTCCCAGAGCGCACGGCCCAGCGCGTGGCGCCACTGCCGGACCAGGACGACCTTGTCGTCATCATCGATCGCGACGATCGCAACCGCGCCGGGGTGAGCCACGACCTCGCGCTGAGCGCGCGTGCCGTCCACCAGGGTCACATCGTCCTCGTAGAAGTTCAGCAGCCGCCCTCGGTAGATGACCCGCCGGGCGGTCTGGGTCTCGCGGAGGTGCTCCGTGGCTCCAGGGTCGCCGGAAGCCGTGTCAGTGATCACCCTCTGAGTTTGACGCCCCTAGAAGCGATTCAGGCGCACGACCACTCGCGGGACTGGCCATGGGCGAACATCTCGGCGGCGATGTTCGCCTGCACTGCGGGATTCCAGATCGTCGCCGCAGTCCCGCCGTTGGCGATGAACGTCGACATCAGGAACTGGAAGACCCCGATGTACGGCCCGCTCGGGTTGACCGAGTTCCAGTGGAAGTGCGACTCGCAGTTGGCGGTCTTGAGCATCCAGGAGACGCTCACACCCCAGTGCTCGGCGGCGGCGGTGATGTCCGCAACCACCTGCGCCTGGCTGACCGACAGGCCACCCGGGACAGCGAAACCCACGCGGGCGCGCAAGACATGAACGCGGCGCGGGACCACCGGCGCCGGCTTGGGCGGGGCTACCCTGAACACTGTGGCTTGCCGAACCCGAAGCATCAAGGGACGGGCGGTCACGTTGGTGAGGAGATTGACCTCACCGACGGATGAACGCACCAGCGAGGCAGACGCGGCGATCGCCCCCTGGGCGGGCGTAGTGATGAGCACTGCGGTCGCAGGTCCGGCCACCATCATGAGGCAGCCGAGAACTAGTCCACGTGCCCGCTTGGGTAAATGCAAGGCGAGTCACTCCTGTTTGGTCGGGCTCCGGTCATCGCTCCCCTGACCGGGCTTGTCAGCGACTCGACCCCTGCTGCCCATCTGGAAACTCTCGTCTCGACGACAACCTGGCGATCTGAGCCGGGGGCGACCGTACCACAACGGGTACTTGTGCCTGCAACTCGCTCAAAAGAAGCGAACGCGTCTCACCAGCCGGTGGATGCGCCGAGTGCGCAGGAGGCCGGCGCGGCGTTGAGCACGACCGGGACGTCCACGGTGAGGCTGGACCCGGCCTGCCAGATGAACTGCTCCGTGCCGCCTCCGAGGATCACGCCGGCGCTGTTCTGGCAGACCGCAAAGCCGACCACCGCAACTCCGGCAGACACCGACGTGGATGGCCTGAGCGTGCCTTTGACGCTTCCGTAGCCGTGCGACGCGTGGCACTGCTGGCAGGCGAAAGTGGCCGATCCGGTCGCGAAGACGGGCCCGATGGTGGTCTGCCAGGAGCCCACGGTGACAGTCGCTGCAACGCCGGTGGCGCCGTTGCAGGCGTCGGTGCAGTCGCCGGTCACCGCCAGTGTCTCGCCCGGTCCGAGGTTCACCGCAGTCGAGTTGAGCGAGCCAAGGGTGTGTCCGGCGCGGTGGGTCACGAAGTGAACGATCACCGACGCGGCAGCGTGGTACTTGGCCTCGTTCTGGAGGCGGGCGACCGGGAACGCCGCCAGGTCGAACGTCCCGATGCCGATTCCGAGCACACCGACCGACAGGGTGTCGGGTGGGAGTGGCGTCGGTGACGGAGCCGGCGTCGCGCTCGCGGTTGGCGCCAGGGTCGGGGTGGTCGCGGGGGCGCCCGAGCAGGCAACGAGCAGCACCATCGCGAGCGCGGCAAGCCCGGGCAGGGGGAATCGAGGCGGGGCCATCGTCACCATCCTAGGGTCAGTTTCAGCCTCAATCGGCGCGTGACAGAATTGACATTCAGGTCAACCGCTCGGCCCATGGAGGCATTGCTCGTGCATTTCTCGGCTGAGCACGACGCGCTTCGAGAGACAGTGCGTGACTTCGTCGCCAGGGAATTGCGCCCCCACGCGGACGAGTGGGAGGAGGCGGAGGGCTTCCCGGACAGCGTATTCAAGCGGATGGGCGAGCTCGGACTTCTCGGTCTCCGATACCCGGAGCGATACGGTGGGCAGGGCGGCGATTACTTCAGCGCGATCGTCCTTGCCGAGGAAATGGCTCGCTGCGGCTCGGGTGGCGTCGGCATGGCGATCAGCGTGCACACTGAGATGGCGACACCTCCCATCCTCAAGTGGGGCACCGAGGAACAGAAGCAGCGGTACCTGGTGCCCGCGATCCAAGGCGAGAAGATCGCCGCACTCGGCATCACCGAGCCCGACGCCGGCAGCGATGTTGCGAGCATCCGTACCCGTGCCGAGCGCGTCGACGGCCACTGGCGCATCAACGGCAGCAAGCTGTACATCACCAACGGTGTCCGCTGCGACTTCATCCTGCTGGTCGCGCGCACCGGTGCCGTTGATGCCGGAGCGCACGGGATCACGCTGTTCCTGGTCGACAAGAACCTCCCTGGCTTTACCGTGTCGCGCAAGCTCAAGAAGCTGGGGATGCATTCGAGCGACACCGCCGAGCTTTCCTTCAACGACGTGGAGGTCGGCGACGATGCAGTCCTCGGCGAGGTGGGCCAGGGTTTCTACAACCTGATGTGGGAGCTGCAGGGGGAGCGTCTCATCGGATCCGCGGGCTCCATCGCCGGTGCCGAGGTCGCTTTCGAGGAGACCCTTAAGTGGTGCAAGGAGCGCGAGGCGTTCGGGCGCCCAATCGGAAAGTTCCAGGTCAACCGGCACAAGCTCGTCGACCTCTTCACAGAGATCACCGTTGCCAAGAACTTCGTGTACAGCGTTGCTGACCGGTGGAATCGCGACGAGTACCCGGTCACCGAGATCTCCATGGCCAAGCTCCTGGTTGGGCGTGTGACGACGCAGGTTGCCGACACCTGCCTGCAACTGCACGGCGGCATGGGCTACATGGCCGAGAGCCGGATCTCGCGATACTTTCGGGACTCGCGGCTCATCCGCATCGGCGGCGGGACCGACGAGGTGATGAAGGAGATCATCGCCAAGACTGCACTGGGACTTTGAGGTCGTGCTGAGGATCAGCTGTCGAACGTCACCGTCTCAAGAAACCACCGAAGTCAGCTTGTGAACACTAGGGTCTGAACCATCTGGTCAAAGACACCGGCGCTCGGAGCCGATGCGATCAGCGAGTCTGACTGGCCGCCGACATAAGCGAAGAGGTTGTACGCGCGGCCGTCCTTCGTGAAGTCGTATTCGACCTGGGGTCCCCCTCCTTGACCCTCGGTCTGGGTGCCGGACAGGCGTGTGCCGGTCACGCCGTCGACGGTGACGACGCTCCGGGTGATGCCCCCGGCGTAGAGCGTTGGGTTCGACGATATGTCCGAGAAGCCCTGGGTCACACCGTCGTCAGAGGATCGGAAGAAGACACAGCAGAAGCCGTCGCCTTGCGGGCACGAACCAGGGTTTGCAGGGTCGATGTAGGTCCACCCACACTCCAGCGGCTTCATCGCCGCCGGGTGCTCGAATGTCAGATGGTTGGTCGTGCTGGTGTAGCTCACCCATCCAGCGGTGGCGCTTGGCGTCGGCGACGCGGGAGAGTCGGTGGGAGACGCTGAGGCAGCCGGGGTTGTCGTCGCCGTTGCGGTTGCAGTGGCGGAGGCGGTTGGAGGGGTCGAGGTCGTGGTGGTCGCGCCGCACGCGGCGACAGCCAGGACGAGGAGCAGGACTGGAGCAGCAACGGTCCATGCGAGGCGGGATCCTAGCGTTGACGTCATATCGTCCTTACCTGAGTTCTCCTGGCCATCAACTGTCAGACGGCAGAGCAACGCTGGGGTGTCGCATCGGGTTACCAACGGCCCTGCGCCCCGATAGACTCCGCGTGACGCTCACCGTTCGGAGGACTACCAGATGCAGGACCGGATCATCGGCACCACAATGCCCGTGCTCGAGATCACGCTCGACCCGGGCGAGGCACTCTTCTCCGAATCGGGAGAGCTCTCCTGGATGACGCAGTCGATCGTGATGCAGACCTCCACGCAGATGGGCGGCGGTGGGGGTGTCGGCGGTGTCTTCAAGCGCGCCCTGGGCGGCAGCTCGATCTTTATGACCGAGTACTCGGCGCAGGGTGCACCGGGGATGGTCGCCTTCGCGGCCCGTCTTCCTGGACAGATCTTTCCGCTAGAGGTGGCGCCGCAGCCCGGAATGGGCTTTCTCGGCCACCGCCATTCCTTCGTGTGTGGCGTTCACGGCGTGACGCTCTCAGTCGGATTCCAGCAGTCCCTCGGAGCCGGCCTGTTCGGCGGTGATGGATTCCGTCTCGAGAAGATCAGCGGTCAGGGTCGTGCGTGGTGCGAGCTGAGCGGCGAGATCATCACCTACGACCTGAAGCCGGGCGAAAGCCTGCGCGTGCATCCGGCGCATGTGGGCGCCTGTTCCAGGACACGGTGCAGTTCACCATCACGACGGTCAAGGGCATCAAGAACAAGATCTTCGGCGGCGACGGCATCTTCCTCGCGCTGCTCACCGGACCGGGACGCGTGTGGCTCCAGTCGCTTCCCCTGCAGAAGCTCGCGCAGTCGCTCGGTGAGTTCTCGCCCGGTCAGGCGGTCGAGGCGGGTGCAGCCGGCGCGGTCACGGGCGGGGTCATGCGAGGGATTTTCGGGGGCTGAACTCGCTGCGCTGGAACAGCGCATGCAGCGTGATGCCGGCGGCCTCGAGCGCCTCGCGCCCGCCTTCCTCGCGATCGACGACGCAGAGCGCGCCGGCAATCGTCGCGCCGGTGGGGATGACGGCCTCCTGCGCCTGGAGAAAGGTGCCGCCGGTTGTCATGGTGTCGTCGACGAGCAGCACACGCATCCCCGCGCGAAGGTCCGGTCCCTCGATGGCTCGGCTCGTGCCGTGCGCCTTGACTTCCTTGCGAACGATGAAGGCCGGGATCGGATGGTCGGTGTCGCCGCTGAGCGCTGCGGTGGCTGCCGCGATCGGGTCCGCTCCCAGCGTGAGCCCGCCGACGGCGTCGATACCGAGGTCGCGGCAGTGCTCCAGCGTGAAGCGCGCCACCAGGTACAGTCCGCGGCCGTCAAGCGTTACCTGCTTGCCGTCAACGTAGTAGTCGCTGGCGCGACCGCTGGTCAGGGTGAATGAGCCGAACTTGAAGGCTCGCATCGCCACGAGCTCACGCAACTCGTCGCGCAAACGCGTGTCGGTCGCGATGGTCACGGCGTCCAGCGCAGCACCGGGTGGCGCGCGGCGCGCACCTCGTCGACACGGCTCACGGGCGTCTTGTGGGGCGCGTTCTTCACGAAGGCCAGGTCGTTCTCCGCCTCCTCGACGATCGCCGCGCAGATCTCGGCGAGCGCGTCGAGGCTCTGCTTCGATTCCGTCTCGGTGGGCTCGAACATCAACGCCTCGGGGACGGTGAGCGGGAAGTACACGGTGGGCGCGTAGACCCCGTAGTCGAGCAGTCGCTTGGCGACGTCCATGGCGCGCAACCCCTCGACACGACCGCCCTTGGTGGTCGCCACGAACTCGTGCATGCACGGCGTCTCGACCGCCATTGCGAAGAGACCGGTCAGCTTCGACTGCAGGTAGCGCGCATTGAGCACCGCGTCACGCGCCACCCACGGAAGATGATCGCCGTAGGCGCGAATGTAGGCATACGCGCGCACGAGCATCCCGAAGTTGCCGTAGTACGAGCGGACCTTTCCGACGCTCTTGGGGCGCTTGTCATCCAGGAAGAAACGGTCACCGTCGCGTTCGACGGTCGGCGTCGGCAGGAAGGCGATGAGGCGGTCGGCCACACCGACCGGGCCGGCTCCGGGTCCACCGCCACCGTGCGGCGTCGAGAACGTCTTGTGCAGATTGAGGTGGACGACGTCGAAGCCCATGTCACCGGGCCGCGCCATGCCGACCAGTGCATTGAGGTTGGCGCCGTCGTAGTACACGAGCGCTCCTGCCGCGTGCGCGAGCCTCGCGATCTCCACGATGTCCTTCTCGAAGACGCCGAGCGTGTTGGGGTTGGTCAGCATGACCGCGGCAACGGTTTCGTCCAGGTGGCTCGAGAAATCGTCGACGTCGACAGTACCGTCGTGATTGCTCTTCACGGTCACGACATCGAGCCCGCATGCCGCAGCGGACGCGGGGTTGGTGCCGTGCGCCGAGTCAGGGATGAGCACGCGGGTGCGCGCGGTGTCGCCGCGATCCGCGTGGTACGCCTGGATCATGCGCAGCCCCGTCCACTCACCGTGCGCGCCCGCTGCTGGTTGCAGCGACATGCGCGCCATGCCCGTGATCGAGGCGAGCATGCGGTCGAGCTCCCACATGAGCTGGAGCGCGCCCTGCGTGTCCTCCTCGTCCTGGTATGGGTGCAACTGCGCGAAGCCGTCGAGCCACGCGAGTTGCTCGTCGACAACCGGGTTGTACTTCATCGTGCACGAACCCAGCGGGTACATCCCCTCGTGCAGATTGTGGTTGCGCCGCGCCAGCCGTCCGAAGTGGCGAGCGAGCACCGCTTCGGGGACCGCGGGCACGGTTGGTGGTGTGCTGCGCAGCAGCGACGCGGGAACCGAAGTGTCGCCGTTGCTCGCCGGGACACCCGCCGCGGTGACCGCGGGGCCGCTGGTGTAGTTGGTGCTCAGCTCGAAGACGAGCGGCTCATCGACCGCCCACCCGGCTTCGCGGGTCGCTGCGGGAATCGAGTCGTTCATGCGTGTGCCATCGCGACGGCCCGTTCCGACGCCACCACGTCCGCCGCCGCCGCCGCATACCGCTCGATCGCCTCCGGCGAGGTCAGTTCGGTGCAGCACACGAGGATCTGATCGTCGCGCGTTGCATCGACACGTCCCAGTGGCAACCCCGCCACGATGCCGCGTTGACGCAAGGCAGCCGCGAACGCGGTGGCGCTGCGCGGTGTGCGCATCACGAACTCCCAGAGAAACGGTGTCGACGCATGCGTCAGCGAGAGCCCGTCAATCGCCGTGAGGAGACTGGCCAGGTGGTGGGCGCGTTGCACGCTCACCTCGGCGACGGCGCGCATGCCGCCGGCACCCATGTGCGCCATGTATACGGTGGCGGCGAGTGCGATGAGCGCGTGGTTGGTGCAGATGTTGGACGTTGCGTGCTCGCGCCGGATGTGCTGTTCGCGGGCCTGCAGCGTCAGCGTGTACGCGCGCCGCTCATCGTGGTCAAGCGTCATGCCCACAAGGCGACCCGGGATGCGTCGCATCTGCGCCTGCTCGACGGCCATGAATCCGACGTGCGGTCCACCGAAGGATGCCGGGATGCCGAGCGGCTGACCATCGCCGACGGCGACATCGAACCCGCTCTCGCCGGGAGGCGTGAGCAGCGCGCACGCGTGCAGGTCAGTCGCGCAGATGGCAAGTGCCCCAGCGTCGTGGGCGGCCTCCGCGAGCGGCGCGAGGTCCTGGATCGTCCCGGCAAAGCTCGGGTACTGGACGAGCAGTGCCGAGTGCTCGGCGGTCAGAGTGGCGCGGACGGTCTCGAGCGAGAGCACGCCGTCGCTGGTCGGGACGATGTCGACGGCGATGCGGCGCCCTTCGCCGAACGTGCGCAGCACCGCGATGGTCTCTGGATGCACGGTGTCCGCCACCGCGATGCGCGTACGACCGGTGGCCTGGACGGCGATCACCATCGCCTCGGCGGCCGCGGTTGCGCCGTCGTAGAGCGAGGCATTGGCGACATCCAGCCCGGTCAGTGCGCAGATCATCGACTGGAACTCGAAGATCGTCTGCAGCGTTCCCTGCGACGCCTCGGCCTGGTACGGCGTGTAGGCGGTGTAGAACTCAGGCCGGGAGATGGTGCCGCGGACGATCGCCGGGCTGAATCGGCGGTAGACGCCGGCGCCGAGGAAGCTGTCGTACGTGCTCAGCGACCGGTTGCGCGACGCGAGCCGCTCGAGCTCGGCGACCAGGTCCTGCTCGGCGAGCGGTGGAGGGAGGTCGATCGTCGGGTTGCGCAGGGCGGCCGGAACCGTGGTGAAGAGGTCCGCCTCCGACGCCGCCCCGACCGCTTCGAGCATCTCGCGACGCTCGGCATCGGAGTTGGGGAGATACGCCATGCTCAAAGTATGCCGGGAGGCACGATCCGCCCGGGAGCCACGCCCCATGGCCGGACAAATCAGCGCCAGGAGGTTTGCTCAGCCGAACCGTTGGTAGACTGCAGATGTGTCCAAGCGCGCTTCCGCGGTTTCGATTGAAGATCTGGTCGCGTCGATCGAGACCGCACGCGACAAGGTGATGGCCGACGAGGTCAAGAGCCTTGTGAAGCTCGGCCTTCCCAAGACCGTCGCGTACAAGATGGTCGCCGACCGCTATCGCCAGCGGGCCGAGGGTGACGACGGAGAAGCAGACTCCGCGAGCCCCTGGCCGGACATGTCCTGACCGGCTAAGCGCCGGAGGTCGGTGACGCCTCGCCCCGTCCCCGCCCGCGGAGATACCAGGCGATGACTCCGATGACCACCACAACGGCGATGGCGATCGCCGCGGTCCCGATCGGCCCCGACACCTTGGTGTAGTTGGCTCCGACCTCGTACCCGAGGACGGCGAGGAAGGTCACCCAGACGGTTGACCCGAGGAGTGAGAGCGCCGCGAACCACACCGGCTGCATTTTCGCCAGCCCCGCCGGGAACGAGATGTACGTGTGGATGACGGGAAGCATGCGGCCGAAGAAGACCGCCGGCAGGCCGTAGCGATCGATCCAGCGATCGGCCATTTCTAGATGGTGCGGTGAGATGCCGATGTGCCGCCCGGGGCCGAGGAGCAGCGGGCGGCCGAACTGTCGAGCCAGTGCGTAGGCCAGCAGCGCGCCCAGCCAGTTCCCGGCGATGCCGGCAATGATCACCAGGACGATGCTGAAGTGGCCGGCCGCCGCGAGCACGCCGGCCACCGGCATGATCACCTCGCTCGGGAATGGCACGCCGCAGCTGTTGATCAGCATGAGCACGAGCACGATGAACAAGCCTCCGCTCGTCACCCACTGGCCGATCACGCCGCCCACGGCCGGGATTGTGGCCTACGCTGCCGCGAGCATGCGTCGAAAGCTCCATCC
The DNA here is from genome assembly GCA_003162415.1 of Candidatus Dormiibacterota bacterium. Lineage (GTDB taxonomy): Bacteria > Chloroflexota > Dormibacteria > Aeolococcales > Aeolococcaceae > Palsa-851. The sequence continues at coordinate 437,425 of PMOL01000004.1, read as the reverse complement.
GAGTTCGATCCCGCCATGGCCGGTGCCGTTCGATTCATCGGCTGAGCTGGACTGGGGAAACCCCGAGTACGCGCGCCGCCTGCTTCGCGAGCACCTAGACCAGTCCCACGACGGGGCGAGCCGGCGGCGCACCGTGGTCGCCGGGCAGGTGCGTCGCCTGCGGCGGTTGCTTCCGTCCTCGCCGGCCCGAATCCTCGACGCCGGCTGCGGCCCTGGGCTCTACGCCGTGCCGCTGGCCGCGCTCGGCTACTCGGTGACCGGAGTCGACGTGAGCGAAGCAGCCCTTCGCCACGCGCGGGGAGTCGCAAGCCGGGCACAACTTCTGGGGAAAGTTCGCTTCGTCAAGGGCGATCTGCGCAGCGTCGCACTGAAGCCGGACAGCTTCGACTCCGCGCTGCTCGTGTATTTCGTCCTCGAGGCCTTCCCGCGAGCACTGCAGCCCGAGGTGCTCAGGCGCATCGCGACCGCGCTGACGCCGGACGGAACGCTGATCGCGGAACTGCGCCTCCGACCGGAGCAGCCACCCGGCCGCATCGACTGGTGGGACGTCGTGCCCAACTCGCTGCTCTCCGACCGGCGACACCTGCTCCTCGGCGATGCCGTCTACGATCAGCGCCGCCATACCTACGTGCTGCGCGAGATCGCGATCCACGATGACGGGTCGGTTTCCGTGCAGCAGACGAGTGGCTGGCTGTGTCCCTTCGGATCGATCCCGCGCCTGTTCGCGCGCGCCGGGCTGCCCAACGTGACGATGTTCGACGGCTGGACCGGGTCGGCTGCGCACGCGCTCTCGGAAACCGTCCTCATCGTCGCGCGACGACGCCGACCCTGACGCCCCGCTGAAGGGTCGGTTCGAGCGGCTACCATTCGTTCCTTCGGTCCGGGAGTCCTGTCTGGAGTTGATTCACCATGCCGACGCCCACACCTGATCGCATCCGCACCGTCGCCGTCGTCGGACACAGCCACGACGGGAAGACGACCCTGTGCGAGGCCCTGCTGCACACCGCCGGAGCGACGCAGCGAATGGGCTCGACCGAGCAGGCCACCTCGCTCTTCGACCACGAGCCCGAGGAGCAACGCCACTCGATGAGCATCGGTCTCTCGGTCGCGCATTGCGACTGGGAGGGCACCCGCGTGAACCTCATCGACGCGCCGGGGTTCCAGGACTTCGCCGGCGAGGTGGTCGAGGGATTGGCGGTCGCGGACGCTGCGGTGCTGGTCGTTGCGGCCACAGGCACGGTGCCGGTCGGTGCGGAGATGGCCTGGGAGATGATCCAGGCGGCCGGCGTCCCAGCCCTGATCGTCGTGAACCGCATGGACAAGGAGAACGCGGCGTACGAGGCGACTGTCGACGCGCTTCGCGAGGCGTTCGCGCGCAAGCCGATCGCGGTCGCGGTGCCGATCGGTGCCGCCGATGGGTTCAGCGGCTACATCGATCTCGTCGACGACCGCGCGCACGCTTTTGATGATCGCGGCCGCGCGACCGACACGCCCGTCCCGGATGAGCTGAGCTCGGAGATCGAGCGCGCGCACGCCGCCCTCGTCGATGCCGCCGCCGAGAGTGACGACGCACTGCTCGAGAAGTACCTCGAAGGCACTGAGCTCACCGACGAGGAGGTGCGGACGGCTCTCCATGCCGCGACGGCACGCGGGACACTGGTGCCGATCGTCTGCGCCGCCGCGGCGTCGGAGAAGGGCGCCGGGATGGTGCTCGACAGCATCGTCCGCTATCTGCCCGCGCCGACCGAGCGCACCCGTGTCGCGCTCGATCCCAAGGGCAGCGAGGTTGCGGTGGCGTGCGATCCGGACGGCAAGCTCTGCGCCTTCGTCTTCAAGACGACTGTCGACACCTTCGGCAAGGTCTCGTTCTTCAAGGTGCTCCGCGGGACCATGCGCGGCGACAGCCATCCGATCACCCCTCGCCTGGGTCAGGACGAGCGCTTTGCTCAGCTCGGACAGCCGAACGGCAAGTCGATCGTGACCGTGACCGAGGTGGTCGCGGGCGACATCGGTGTGGTCACCAAGCTGACCCACACGCAGACCGGTGACACGCTCTGCGCCAAGGACGCAGCGCTCCTGATGCCGCCCCTGCCATGGCCGGCGGCGACCGCGTCGGCGGCGATCTTCGCTCGGTCGAAGGGCGACGAGGACAAGATCATGAGCGCGCTCTCGCGGCTCTGCGAGGAGGATGCGACCTTCTCGACCGACCGTGACCCGGTGACCAACGAGGTCCTCGTTCACGGCCTCGGCGACGTGCACCTCGATGTCGCCCTGGAGCGGATGAAGCGGAAGTTCGGCGTCGATGCCGAGCTGCACCCTCCCAAGATCCCGTACCGCGAGACCATCACCGGCACGGCGCGCGTGGGCCACAAGTACAAGAAGCAGTCGGGCGGCGCCGGGCTCTATGGCGACGCGACCATCGAGATCGAGCCGCTGCCTCGCGGTGGCGGCTACGAATGGGAGGACAAGATCTTCGGCGGGTCGATTCCGCACCAGTTCAGGCCGTCGGTCGAGAAAGGTGTCCGCCAGACGATGGAGCAGGGAGCGGTGACCGGGAACCCGATCGTCGACGTCAAGGTACGGCTCGTCGACGGCTCGACGCACAGCGTCGACGGCAAGGACATCGCCTTTCAGATCGCCGGCGCGATGGCGATGCGCGAAGCCGTGCAGAAGGCCTCGCCGGTCATCCTCGAACCGATCATGGATGTCAGGGTGACCGTGCCCGAGCGCTTCACCGGCGACATCATGGGATTGCTCAACTCGAAGCGCGGGCGCGTCGGCGGCGTGAATCCGATGGGTGACGGGCGTGCGGAGGTCAACGCGCACATTCCGCAGGCCGAGATGTACACATTCCCGGTCGAGCTGCGCGCCATGACGCAGGGCAGGGGCAGGTACTCGATGTCATTCTCGAGCTACGAAGAAGTGCCGGCGCATGTCGCGCAAAAGCTCATCGAGTCACACAGCAACGAGCATCCGGCAGCATGAGGAGTTAGCACATGGGCGAGACGGTCGAATTCCCCAGCAATGGGCATACCTGTGGCGGATATCTCGCGACGCCACCGAGCGGCCGCGGACCGGGTGTCGTGGTCATCCAGGAGTGGTGGGGACTGAACGCGCACGTCCGCGATCTGTGCGATCGCTTTGCGGCCGAGGGCTTCGTCGCTCTGGCGCCTGACCTGTATCACGGCAAGGAGACCAAGGAGCCCGACGAGGCCGGCAAGCTGCTCATGGAACTCGACCTCGCCGAGGCCGCGCGCGACATGCTCGGCGCGGGCAAGTGGCTGGCAGCGAGCGATCGCACCGCCGGTGACCGCGTCGGCATCGTGGGGTTCTGCATGGGCGGCGCTCTCGCGGTCTACGCCGCGACGCTCAGCGACGTGTTCGCGGCGGTGGTCCCGTTCTACCCGTATATGGGTGTGACCGCAGCGGCCAAGCCCGACGTCACCAAGATCAAGGGCTCGGTGCTGGGGCACTTTGCCGAGAAGGACGAGGCGTACACGCACGAGCAGATCGAGGAGCTTGAGCGTGAGCTTCGCGGCGCCGGTATCGACGTTGAGTTCTTCTGGTACGCGGGTGCGGACCACGCGTTCTTCAATGACACGCGCCCTGAGGTCTACGACCCGGATGCGGCACGCCTCGCCTGGGACCGGACTCGAGCCTTTTTCCGGACCCACCTGGCCACCACGGTCGCCCCGGTCTGACCCCTCCGGCGGGGCATTTTCGGCCCGGCCGGCGAGCCATCGGACCCTGCCCCGGGCGGCCGCCCGGCTGAATTCAACTCCAATTCGGCTCCGATGTGGATAGAATGCCCGCAACCTGCCTCCGAGCAGTCGCAGAACAACCCCCACCCCCGGAGGAGCACATGGCCACTGGCTACTGCCTCAAATGCAAGGAACAGCGCGAGATCAAGGGCGCTGAGGCGATCACCATGAAGAACGGCAAACCGGCGACCACCGGCACCTGCCCCGTCTGCGGTACCAAGATCTTCAAGATCGGCAAGGCCGCCTAGCGAATCGTCCGCCCGGCCTCGTCGTATTTTCGCCCGAGGCTGGCGACGCGGACTGGTGACGGGGTGCGGGTGCGCCCCCGCACCACCTCCATGACCTGATCAGCCGATTGCGGTCGCGGGTCAGTTGCTTTCGAGCAACTCCTGCTCGAGCAGATCGAGCGGCAGCGACCCGAGGTTGAGCGCCTCCATATGGAACCGCTTCAGGTCGAATGACGAGCCAAGCCTCGATCGGAGCTGGGCGCGGATCTCGAGCCACGCTCGCTCGCCCACCTTGTAGCTGATCGCCTGGGCCGGCATCCCGCAGTACCGATCGAGCTCGCTGCGGGCGAACCCGGGCCCGGCGAAGCCGCAGTACCTGCTGACGAAGGGCAGCGCCGTGTCCCAGTCCCAGACCTGCCCGGGGCAGTATTCCTCGGTCATCGGGATGGGGAGTTGCAGATGGAGGCCGATATCCACGATGACGCGCATCGCTCGGAACGCCTGGGACGCGAGCATCCCGAGCTGGTAGTCCGGGTTCTCCAGATAACCCAACTCCTGCATCAGCCGCTCGGCGTAGAGCGCCCAGCCCTCGGCGTGGCCGGAATACGTCCCCAGCTGGCGCTGGAAGGTCGTGAGGCGGTCCTGGAAGGTCATGCAGAGCCCAATCTGGAGGTGATGTCCCGGGACACCCTCGTGGTACGCGGTGGTGATCTCCGTCCAGAGGGGAAATCGCGTCTTTTCCTTTGCGGGGTACCAGGTCCGCCCGGGCCGGCTGAAGTCCGCGGACGGCCCCGTGTAGTACATCGCCGCGGCCGTTCCCGGAGGTGCCTCGCGGCATTCGATACGGTGCAGCGGCTCGGGGATGTCGAAGTGCTTGCCGTCGAGCTCGGTGATGGTGCGATCGGTAAGGTCCTGGAGGTATCCGAGCAGGTTGTCGATGCCCTCGATGCTCCGGGCGGGATCATCGCGGAGCACCGCCATAGCGCCCTCGAGACCCGCCCCGGGGGCGATCCGCTCGGCGGTCGCGACCATCTCTGCCTCGATGCGGTGCAGCTCGTCCCAGCCCCAGGCGTAGATCTCCTCGGGGTCGCGGTTCATGCCGAGCCACCGCCGGATGCCGATGGCGTAGTGGTCGCGCCCGACAGCGTCCGTTGCGGTCGCAAGCGGCGCGTACTCCTCGCGCAGGAACCGGGCCGTCGACGCATATGCCTCTGTGGCCAGCCGAGCGCCCTCCTGGAGCCTCGAGGCGAGCGCGCCGTCGTGCGACCGCTCGGCGGCGAGGCCGGCGAAGTACGGCGCGTCTGTGCCGTTGAGGCCGCCAAGCGTCGACGCCTGGTCTGCGCAGACCAGGGCCTGCCGGCGCGCGGCGATCTGTCCGGTCGCCAGCCCATGCCGGAGCGACGTGGTGAACCCGGCGAGCGAGTCGGGAACCCGGCTCATCCGCGTGGCGATCCGCTCCCAGTCTTCGGGTGTGTCGCGGGGGCAGAGGTCGAACGCCATCCGAATGAACGAGATCGGCGAGTCGAAATTGGAGAGCTGACGCCACGGGGCGCCCGCCTGGTATCCCTCTAAACCCGCACCGAGACGATCGCGCATGACCGCCGCGGCGATGCGATCCGCGTCGTTCTCGACCGACGCGTGGTCGAGCGCGCCGAGGGTCCGGCGGTCGAGGTCGACCTGCGCTTCGACTCCCGCCGGGGAGTAGTCGGTCACCTCGTCGTCGTGTCCCGGGATCCCGAGACCGGTCGCTGTGAACGGATCGAGCCGGCAGAGGTCGTCGACATAGGAGTCAGCGAGACGAAAGACCTCGGTCACGCTTCGAGGGCAACCACCGCACCGACCCCGGCGATCGAGGCGACCCGGTCGCCATCGTCGAGACGCATGATGATCACGCCCCGGGTCTGACGTCCGGAGATGCGGACCTGCTCGAGCGGGATTCGGATCACCTGCCCTGACGTCGAGATCACCATCAACTCCTCGGACAGGTCCTCGACCACGCGCATCCCGACGATCTCGCCGATCTTCGGGATCGCAGTCTGATCGACCGTGTACACGCCCTGGATGTTGCGGCTCTTGACGGGGTAATCACTCATCGGCGTGAGCTTGCCGAAGCCGTTCTCGGTGATCACGAGCACGTGGCCCTCCGGATTCACGATGTCGAACCCGGCGACCTCATCGCCCTTGCGGAGGCGGATCGCGCCGACCCCCATGGTGTCGCGGCCCATCGGGCGCACCTCCTTCTCGGTGAAACGCGAGCCCTTGCCCCGACGGGTTACCACCAGGACCTCGTCGCCACCCGAGGACCGGCGGACCCAGTTGAGCTCGTCGTCGTCCTGCAGGTTGATGGCGATGAGCCCGTTGCGGCGCACCGATGCATAGGCTGCTGCAGGGGTCTTCTTGATCTGGCCGAGCTTGGTGACCATCACCAGGTACTGCTCGTCGCTGAAGACCTCCATGTCGATGAGCGCGGTCACCTTCTCGCCCTGGTCAACCTCGATGAGGTTGATGATCGGGATTCCCTTGGCCTGGCGTTTGACGTCGGGAATCTCGTGGGTGCGCAACCGGAACACGCGGCCCCGGTTGGTGAAGAAGAGCATGTCGCTGTGCGTGCTCGCCGTCGTCGAGTGCTCGATGTAGTCCTCGTCGGTCGAGCGGCGCGCACCCACGACGCCCTTGCCGCCACGATGTTGCGCGCGGTAGATGTCGAGCGACATGCGCTTGATGTAGCCGCGGTGCGTCAGGGTCACGAAGACCTGCTCCTGCGGGATGAGGTCTTCCTCGTTCATCTCGAGCTCGTCGTGACGGATCTCGCTGCGCCGCGGATCGGCGAATCGCCTGCGCAGGTTGGCGACCTCGTCCTTGATGACGCCGTCGATGAGACGCGGATTGGCGAGCAGGTCCTCCAGCTGCGCGATCTTCTTGATCAGCTCCTCGTACTCCTCGCGAAGCTTGCCGCTCTCGAGCCTCGTCAACCGGCCGAGACGCAGGTCAACGATGGCCTTCGACTGTCGCTCCGACAGGTTGAACCGCTGCTCCAGAGCCGTCTGCGCGGACTTCTCGTCCTGCGCGCCGCGGATGATCGCGATCGTCTCGTCGAGGTTGTCGAGGACGATGGTCAGCCCTTCGAGGATATGCGCCCGCTCCCGGGCCGTGGTCAGGTCGTGCTGCGTGCGCCGCGTGACCACGTTGCGCCGGTGGCCGATGTAGTGCTGGAGCATCGCCTTGAGGCTCAGCACCTGCGGGCGGCCGTCGACGATGGCGAGCATGAGGGCGCCGAACGTCATCTGCAGCTGGGTGTGCTTGTAGAGGTTGTTGAGCACCGTATGGGGCCGTGCATTGGACTTCAGCTCGATGACGATGCGCACCTTCTCTTCGCGCCCGGACTCGTCGTGCAGGTCGGCGATGCCGTCGATCTTGCGGTCGTTGACGAGCTCGGCGATGTTCTGCATCAAGCGCGACTTGTTCACCTGGTAGGGGAGCTCGCGGACGATGATCTGCTCGCGTCCCGACTTCGACTCCTCGAAGTCGACCTGGGCGCGCATCACGATCCGCCCGCGGCCGGTGCCATACACATTGGCGATGTCGCGGGTGTAGATGATGCCGCCGGTCGGAAAGTCCGGGCCCTTGACGATCCGGATGAGGTCCTCGGTGGTGGTCTCCGGATCATCGATCAGCCGGACCACGGCATCGCAGATCTCCCCCAGATTGTGCGGCGGGATATTGGTGGCCATCCCCACCGCGATGCCGCTCGCGCCGTTGACCAGCAGGTTCGGGAGCAGCGACGGCATCACCGACGGCTCGCGCACGCCCGGGACGTTCGCGAAGTTCGGGCCAAAATCGACGGTATCCTTCTCGATGTCGTCGACGAGACTCATGGCCACGGCGGTCATGCGTGCCTCGGTGTACCGGTACGCGGCTGGGGGATCACCGTCGACCGAGCCGAAGTTCCCCTGGCCATCGATGAGCGGGTAGCGCATCACCCACGGCTGCGCAAGCCGGACGAGCGTGTCGTAGACGGCGGAATCGCCATGTGGGTGGTACTTACCGAGCACCTCGCCGACCACCGCCGCACACTTCTGGTAGCGCGCCCCGGCGGTCATCCCGGTGTCGAGCATGGCCCAGAGAATGCGGCGCTGCGCCGGCTTCAACCCATCGCGGATATCGGGGAGGGCGCGGCTGATGATCACGCTCATCGCGTAGTCCATGTAGGACGCCCGCATCTCCGCCTCGAGTTCGATGGGATGAATCTGACCGGGCTCGAACACCACCATTACGCAGACACCTCCTCCGGGCTTCTCACCGCGCCCGCGATAACCTTGCTGACACCCTGATCGGCCGCGCGGGCGGCAACCCGAATCGCATTCATGGTCGCCTCGGCATCCGAGCGCCCGTGGGCGATCACCACCTCACCCGCGACACCGAGGAGCAGCGCCCCACCGGTTTTCCGGTAGTCGATGCGGTCGCGCAACGGAAGCAACTTCGGTTTGAGCAGCGCGCCGCCCACCTTGCCGCCGAGCGACTTGCGAGCCTCGCGGGCAATGCTGGCGAACAGGAACTCGCCGATCCCCTCGGCCACCTTGAGCACCACGTTGCCGGTGAAACCGTCGGTGACCACCACGTCGCACCCGCCGCGAAAAATATCCTTGCCCTCGACGTTGCCGACGAATTGAATCGGCAGTGCCGCGATCAACGGGTGGGCGGCCTGCACCAAGTCCGAGCCCTTCTCCGACTCCTCGCCGTTGCTGAGCAGGGCGACGCGCGGGCTCGGGATACCGAGCATGGTGCGGGCGTAGATGTCACCCATCACGGCGAACTGTGCGAGCCACTCCGGCTTGCAGTCGGTGTTGGCGCCGACATCCAGGATGAATGTCTGCCCCGCCTCGCTGGGGAACGCCGCGCCGATCGCGGGGCGGGCAACCCCGGGGATCCGCTTGATGGTGAAGAGTGCGGCGGCGAGCATCGCCCCGCTGTTGCCGGCGCTGACGACGCCACGAGCCTCGCCGCCGGCGACCAGCGCGCAGCTGCTCACCAGGGACGAATCGCGCTTGGCGCGCACCGCGTTGGCAGGGTGCTCGTTCATCTCGATGATGTCGCGGGCATCGACGATGGTGATCCCGTCCGGGTTCACGGCTCCCGCGCTGCGGAGCTCCGCCTCGACGGCCTCACGCCGGCCGACCAGGGTGACCGCGATGCCGTGCTCGTTGAGGGCGCGCAACGCGCCGCGCACGATTTCCGCAGGGGCATTATCGCCGCCCATCGCGTCGACCGCGATCGGAAGCGGCATCAGACGTCGAGGTTGCGCACGCTCGTGGCGTGGGTCTGAATGAAACGCTTGCGAGGCTCGACGTCGGACCCCATGAGACGGTCGAAGATGTCGTCGGCCTTGATGGCGTCGGCGACACCGACCTGGAGGAGCACCCGGCGATCGGGGTCCATGGTGGTCGCCCACAACTCCTCGGACATCATCTCGCCGAGTCCCTTGTAGCGAGAGACCTCGGTGTCTCTGCCCATGGACTTGACCTTGTCGTCACGCTGGTCGTCGCTGAATGCGTACTCCGTCTGCCGGTTCTTTCCTTTGCCCTTCTCGAGCTTGTACAGGGGCGGCTGTGCGAGGTACAGGAACCCACCGTCCACCAGCGGGCGCAGGTGGCGCCAGAAGAACGTCAGCAGCAGGGTGCGGATGTGCGAACCGTCGACGTCGGCGTCGGCCATGAGCACGATGCGGTGATAGCGCAGCTTGTCCACGCTGAACGTCTCGCCGAATCCGCCGCCGAGCGCCATGATCAGATCCTTGATCTGCTCGTTGCCAAGGATCTTATCGGCTCGCGCCTTCTCGACATTGAGGATCTTGCCTCGGAGCGGAAGGATTGCCTGGTTGCGGCGCTCGCGCGCCTCCTTGGCGGTGCCGCCTGCTGACAGTCCCTCGACGATGAAGATCTCGCAATGCGCCGGGTCACGCTCACTGCAGTCGACGAGCTTGCCGGGCAACGTTGCCGACTCGAGCAGCGACTTGCGCTGCACGAGGTCGCGTGCCTTGGCGGCGGCCTGACGAGCTCGGGCGGCGGTCAGCGACTGGTCGATGATCCTGCGACCGTCCGCAGGGTTCTCCTCCAGGTACTGCATGAGCGCCTCGCTCAGCACCGTCGAGACCTGTCCGGCCACTTCGCTGTTGCCCAGCTTGGTTTTGGTCTGACCCTCGAACTGCGGTTCGCGCAGCTTGACGCTGATCACCGCCGTCAATCCGTCGCGCACGTCGTCACCGCTCAGATTGGGGTCCTGCTCCTTGAGGATGCCCGCCTTGCGCGCGTACTTGTTGAGCGTCGCGGTGAGCGCGCCGCGGAACCCGGTGACGTGCGCGCCACCTTCCTCGGTGTGCACGTTGTTGGCGAAGGCGAGGACGTGCTCGGTGAACACCGTGTTCTGGTACTGCAGCGCGATCTCGACAACGTTGCCGTCGATCTCCCGCTCCACGTACATCGGCTTCTGGTTGATGACGTTGCGGTTGGCGTTGAGATACCTGACGAAGGACTGGATGCCACCTTCGAAGTGGAAGGTGTAGGCGTGGTCGTCGCGTTCGTCCTCGAGCTGGATCGTGATGCCCTTGTTGAGGAACGCATAGCTGCGCAGCGAATTGTTGACCGTGTCCCACGAGAACTCGATCTCGGGGAAGATCTCCGGGTCAGGCCAGAATCGCACGAAGGTTCCCCGCCGGTCGGACTTTCCCACCACTGCCACGGGGCCGTTGGGCACCCCACGCGTGTATTCCTGACGGTGGGTCTCACCGTCGAGGTACACCTCGACGAGCAGGCGCTCACTCAGCGCGTTGACGACCGAGAGACCGACACCGTGCAGGCCACCCGAGACCTTGTAGCCACCACCGCCGAACTTTCCACCGGCGTGGAGCGTCGTGAGCACAACCTCGAGCGCGGACTTCCTGGCGGTCGGATGCATCCCCACCGGGATGCCGCGGCCATTGTCGAGAACCGACACGGATCTGTCCGCGTGGAGCACGACCTTGATGGTGTCGCACCAACCGGCGAGGGCCTCGTCGATGCTGTTGTCGACCAGCTCGACGACGAGGTGGTGCAGACCACGCAGATCCGTGGATCCGATGTACATCCCCGGGCGCCGGCGAACGGGTTCGAGACCCTCAAGGATCTGGATCTGGTCGGCCGAGTACGTGTCCTTGCCAACCCGGCCGGCGCCTACCGGACGCGGATCCGGGTTGCCGTTTGCATGACTCGTCCCTGGGCTCGTCTCTGGCTCGTTCGCCGCCTCATCGGGGCGTTCGGGGCGTGCGGTGTCGGTTATCTGTGCTGCTCCGGTTGTGACGTGAGTGTGAGGGAGGGGGCCAATGGTGAAACCGCTCGATTGTTCCAGCCGGGGACCGCTCAAATCGGCCGTTCCAAGTACCTCTATTCTACCAGCCTGCGGGCTCACTTCGCTCGTTTCGAGGGGTGCGCTGCACTAGCATCAGGACCATGAACGACGCTGTCCGTGATGCTCCCGACCGGGCTCGTCGAAAGGGTCGATGAAGATGGCAATTCCCACCCTGGAAGAGTACCGCCGGAAGCGCGATTTCAATCAGACCCCGGAGCCCAGCGGCGACCCAATCCAGCGTGCCGGAGCTGAGGCGTCCGCATGGGAGCAGCTGCCTCATGGCAGCCGGTTCTGCGTCCAGAAACATCGAGCCACGCGAATGCATTTCGACACCCGGCTCGAGCACAACGGCGTGCTGCTCTCGTGGGCGATTCCCCGCGGTCCCAGCCTGGATCCGACCAAGAAACGCCTGGCCGTGCAGACCGAGGATCACCCCATCGACTACGGCGAATTCGAGGGTGTGATCCCCTCGGGATACGGGGCGGGCACGGTGATGCTCTGGGACATCGGGACGTACGAGTGGATCAAGGAGTCCGCCGAGGATTTCGAGCGTTCCCGGGTCCGAGGGGACATCAAGTTCCGCCTCCATGGCAGCAAGCTCTCCGGCGAGTTCGCGCTCATACACATCGGTGAGCGCGGCCGGCAGTACGGCGGCAGCAGCGACGGTGACAGGAACTGGCTGCTCATCAAGAAGCGCGACGATTCGGTCGTCGAGGGCTTCGAGGCCATCGACCTCGACGTTTCAGTCAAGACCGGCAGAAGCCTGGCGGAGATCGCCTCCGAGGGAGGCGGTGACCCGCGCGAGATGCGCCGCGCCGCCAGGGCTCGCACGCCGCCGGCGGCTCCTCCAGGCCTTGCCCAGGCGCCGCCGCCGATGCTCGCAACCCCAATGGATCAGCCGTTTTCAAGGGATGGATGGCTGTTCGAGCTGAAGTACGACGGCATCCGCGCGATGGTCACCGTGGCCGGGGACTTGGTCCGCATCACCGGCCGTCGCGGTGGCGACGAGACCCTTCGATACCCCGAGGCACAGGCGATCCGGGCTGGGATCCACGCACGTCAGGCCATCGTCGACGGCGAGCTGGTCGTCCTCGATGCCGACGGCCGTCCGTCGTTCGAGCGCATCCAGCAGCGCATCGGCGTCAGTCGGGAGCCCGATGTCCGCCGCGTGGCCGCGGAACACCCGGTGACCTTCATCGCGTTCGACCTCCTCGAGCTGGAGGGCCGCGACCTGCCCAGCACCGAGCTGCGCATCCGCAAGAAGACACTGCGCGAAACCGTCGTCGACTCGCCGTACATCCTCTTCGCGGAGCACGTCGAGCGCGACGGGATCTCTCTGTTCGATGTCGCCCGCGAGTCGGGCATCGAAGGCATCGTCGGGAAGCGTGCCGACTCACTCTATCGCCCGGCGATCCGCAGCCCGGACTGGGTGAAGATCAAGTCCTGGCTGAGCCAGTCCTGCGTCATCGCGGGTTACACGGCCGGTCGCGGTCGCCGGACCAACCAGCTGGGTGCGCTCATCCTCGCCGTTCTGGAAGGCGACCACCTGATTCACTGCGGCCAGGTCGGCACCGGGTTCGACGAGAAGACTCTGCGCGACCTCAGGGACCGGCTTCGTCCCCTCGAGGTGAAGACGTGCCCGCTCGATGTCACCCCCAAGACCTCCGAGCCCGCAACCTGGGTCAAACCCGAGCTGGTCTGCGAGGTCCGCTTCGCCGGCTGGACCCGTGACGGCATCCTCCGCCACCCCGCCTACCGAACCCTTCGCCTCGACGAACGCCCAGAAGACTGCATCCGAGAACACCTCCTTCACGCACCTCCACCCCCAGCCACCAAAACCGAGCCGGCAAGAACGCCCCGGCCTAAAAGCGGCGAGGCTGCGGCGGGCCCCCGCCCACGACGCAGAGCACGCAACGTTCAAGCGCCCGCTACGGACTCGCGACCTCCGGGTGGCGCGGTGGGGGATAGCGCCACCGGAGCGCCGGGCGACGAGGATGTGTCGCCCTCCAGAAAAACCGACACGCCAAAGGAGACCCGACGCGGAGGTGGCGAGGGCCCCCCACCGCGACAGGACCCGGAGGACTTGCAAGCACTGGCCACGCTGAGAACGCTCAAGGGCAACGCGCACTGGGAGATAGGCGGCCGCAGACTCCCGCTCACGAATCTACAAAAGGTCCTCTGGCCGGCCGACGGCATCACCAAGCGGGACATGATCGAGTACTACGTCCGGATGGCTCCGTACATGCTGCCGTACCTGCGGGATCGTCCACTGTCGATGCAGGTGTTCCCCGACGGGATCGAGGGAAAGTCGTTCTGGCGCAAGGATAAACCGACGCATGCTCCGGCGTGGATCGAGTCGTGGACGTATCACGGCGAGAAGACCAAGACGTACATCGTGGTCAACGAGGTGGCGACGCTCGCGTGGGTCGCCAACGCGGGGGTCATCGACCTGCATCCGTGGCACTCGCGCATCGATACGCCCGACGAGCCGGACTGGGCGGTGTTCGACCTCGATCCGTTCGAGCCCGCGACATTCGGGGACGTCATCGACATCGCCAAGCTCGTCAAGGCGGCGTTGGATCACTACGGCATGCACGGTGTCGTCAAGACGAGCGGACAGACCGGGCTGCAGATCTACGTCCCGATCCGCCGGGGTCCCGACTACTCGGCGGTGCGCAACTGGGTGGAGGAGGTCGGCCGGGCCATCGACCAGGCGGCACCGGGACGCGTGAGCTGGGAGTGGGCGGTTGCCAAGCGCACCGGCCGGATCCGCATCGACTACACGCAGAACATCATCAACAAGACCCTCGCTGCGCCCTACTCACTCCGCCCCACACCGGGCGCCCCGGTGTCGACGCCGATCGCCTGGGAGGAGCTGGACGACCCGGAGCTTCGCCCCGACCGCTGGAACATCGCAACCATCGCGCAGAGGGTTGCCGAGAAGGGCGATCTCTTCGCGCCCGCCCTGCAGGCCGACCAGGACCTCCCGGCTCGCCCCTGACGCGCGCCCGGGCCGAATTGCGGGTACATTGCGTCGCGATGCGACGGGCACTCGTTCCGACCCTGCTGCTCGCGTCAGCGGTGGGTCTCGCGGCCTGCGGGTCCTCGACTCCGTCCGCCACCGTCATCGAGCCGACCCCCTTTCCTGTGACTCCCACCCCGGCGGTCACGGCGCAGACCGCACCGACGCCCACCACGTCGTCGACTCCGACTGCGACACCGTCGGGGCCCTGCATGCCCGGACAGTTCGAGGTCGCCATTCTCAACACCCAGGGCGCCGCGGGCACGATCTACGCGACCTTCGAGATTCGCAACGCCTCGACGACCGACTGCATCGAGGATGGCTACGCGAAGCTGCAGATGCTGAACTCCGGCGGCGGCCTCCTGAACACCACCTGGACGAACGACAACTCGATGGCGTCTCCGAGCCCGACCGACCTTCCCCCCAGCACCCAACCGCTCGGAACCGCCGGCGCGACCGGACACGGGTATTTCCTCGTCTCCTGGACCGACGCGACCTGCTCCGCCGCCCAGGCAGAGCAACCCAAGTTCTGGCGGGTGACGCTGCCGACATCACAGTTCCAGACCCAGGTCAACGACATCGACTCGAGCATGGTCTGCGGCGGCGCCATCAGGGTGGGCCCCATCAAATCGGCTCCCTACACGTGATCGACGCGGACATCCCCGCTTCCCAATAGAATTCGGGCCATGGCAGTGCTGCTGCTCAACGCCTCGCTGCAGCCGCTCAACGTGATCAGTCACCGGCGGCTGGTTGTGCTCCTGACCAAGGAGCGGGTG
Source organism: Candidatus Dormiibacterota bacterium (assembly GCA_003162415.1). GTDB lineage: Bacteria > Chloroflexota > Dormibacteria > Aeolococcales > Aeolococcaceae > Palsa-851. Next base: position 422,259 of record PMOL01000004.1, on the reverse strand, counting down.
GCGTTCGTGGACGAGGCGGCCGAGCGAGCCGCGGCCGAGGCGCTCGCCGTGCGGAGGCTGCCCGAAGGTGTCGTCATCGTTCGCCTGCTCCGGACCATCCACGTCCCCCGGCGCCTGCTCCGCCCCAACCGTCGCAACCTCCTGCTTCGCGACGATCACACCTGCCAGTACTGCGGCCGGCTCGGCACCGCCACCGAGCTCACCGTCGACCACGTCATCCCGGTGTCGCGGGGCGGCGCGCCGGATCGCTGGGACAACGTGGTGATCGCGTGCCGGAAGTGCAACTGGCGCAAGGCGAATCACCGGCCAGAGGAGGTCGGCCTGACGCTGCGGCGCAAACCCGTGCCGCTGACGCAGGAGTACGCGCACATCATCTTCCTGCGCTACCCGGAGCTGAAAGAGGCGTACGACAGGCTGCTCGCCGCGGCCTGAACCGAAGCCTCGACGGCCGCGCGCTCGGGCGCGTGCACAGCGATCCCGCGCCCCTATACTCGGGGTGCCATGCCCCGATCCATGTGGCGCGGCGCCATCAGCTTCGGCATGGTGGCGATACCCGTGCGGCTGTACCTGGCGACCGAATCGAAGAGCGTCTCGTTCCGGTTGCTCTGTCCGAACGACCACACGCCGGTGCGCAACAAGCGCTGGTGCCCGGAGGAGGATCGCGAGATCGGCTGGAGCGAGGCGCTCCGCGGCTATGAGGTCGGCAAGGACGAGTACGTGATCGTCGACGACGAGGACCTCGACAATCTGCCGCTGACAACGACGCACACCATCGAGATCGTTGAGTTCTGCCCGGATTCAGAGATCGAAGCCGGCATCTATCTCAAGAGCGCGTACTACCTGGAGCCGGAGACCGTCGGCGTCAAGCCGTACGCGTTGCTTCGAGAGGCGCTCGACAAGACCGGCACCGTCGCCATCGGCAAGATCGCTCTCCGCGACCGCGAGCACCTCTGCCGTCTCGCGCTCCACGAGCAGGGCCTGCTCCTCAACACCCTGCACTGGCCTGACGAGATCCGCTCAACCGGTGAGCTGTCGATTCCCGAGCAGGCGCCGGATGTCGCCAAGAAAGAGCTGGACATGGCGGTGATGCTCGTCGAGAACATGAGCGCGCACTTCGACCCCGCGCGCTATCACGACGACTACCGCGAGGCGTTGATCCAGGTCGTCGAGGCCAAGGTCAACAACCAGCCGATCGAGCGTCCCGAGGTCCACGAGACTGGCAAGGTCACCGACCTCATGGCCGCACTCAAAGCCTCGGTCGAGGCGGCGAAGTCGCGGCGAACCGAGTCCGCCGAGGCCGAGGAATCCGAGTCGGAAGAGGCCGAACCGGCCCGCCGGCGCCGGGCGTCCTGACGCATCACGAAATCACGCGTGGCTGGTAGACCAAGCCTGTCTCGTGCCGCCCTGGCGGCAATCGGCGACCCATTGCCCTTCCGCTCGCCGACGACGCCGCAGCTGCCGGGGTATATCCCGATCGAGACCGCGGTCCCATGCGCCGAGCCGTTCGACGACCGCGACTGGCTGTTCAGCGTCGATTGGGATGGAGCGCGAGCACTCCTCTTCCTGGATCCGGGTGGGAGTGTCCGCATCCAGGGGGAGATGGTCGGCGACCTCGCCAGGCGTTTCCCCGACGTCTCCGCCACGGCATCCATCAAGGACGGCCGGGGCGCGGTGCTGGACGGCGTTATCGCCGTGCTCGATCGGGAGGGACGTCCGGACCTCGCGGGATTCGGGCGGCGGCTCGCCGCCGGTGCCGCGGCAGCCGCCGAGCTCCCGGCGGTGTACCTCTGCTTTGACGTCCTGCACCTGGACGGGCGGTCGACGGTCGCGTGGCCCCTGGATCGCCGCCTCGAGGCGCTCCGCGAGCTGACCGCACCGAGCGACGTCCTGCAGGCGCCGGATCATGTGCGCGGACGCGGGGAAGCGCTCGCGGCTGCCGCCGCCGGCAGGGGCCTGGTGGCGCTGCTCGCGCGGCGGGCGAATGCTCCATATCGTCCCGGCCTCGCCTCACCCGACCGGCTGCGCATCGCACTTTCGAACCAGACGACGTGCGTCGTCGCCGGCATCGTTTCCCGCCGCGGCGGGACGCGGCTGATCCTGGGTGAGCACGTCGGTGGCCGGCTGACCTTCGCGGGGCACGTGGACGGCCCGCACGATCGGCTCGTCGCGAGTTGGCTGGCACAGCAGGTTTCCGCTCTGAAGGTCACGAGCGCGCCGCTGGACGGGGTGCAGCCGGTCAATGCCACGTGGCTCCGGCCTGCTCTCACCGCGACCGTCCGCTATCAGGGTCGGAGCGCGGGTGGGGCATTGCTGCGCCCGACGCTCCTCGCCGTCCGCGACGACGTCGACCCCGTCTGGTGCGTTCAGCGGCCCGCTGTGGCCGGGCCGATCGAGCTGCACGCCGGCACCCGATTCTCGCCGACGCTGCTGATGCCGCTCCCGCTTGGCGAAACCGCCGCGCTGCCCCGGGCCGGTCGATGACTGACGCGGTGCTCATGTGCCGCCCGGACCATTTCGGCATCGAATACGAGATCAATCCGTGGATGCACATCGCGGTCCGGGTCGACCATGCGCTGGCTGAGGAGCAGTGGAACGCGCTCTATCGCAAGTACCTCGAACTTGGCGTCACGGTCGAACTGGCCCCGCCGGTTTCGGGTCTGCCCGACATGGTCTTCACCGCCAACGCGGCGGTGCTCTGGGACGACCGGGCGGTGCTGAGCAATTTTCACCATGCCGAGCGGCAGGGGGAGGAGGAGCACTGGCGCGAGGAGCTCGAGCGCCTCGGCTTCGACGTCCACGAGCTACCGCGCTCGCTGTCGTTCGAGGGGGCGGGTGACGCGCTCTTCGTCGGCGACCGGCTGTTCTGCGGCTACGGGTTCCGGACCGATCGTGAATCCCACCGCCCGGTTGCTCGAATCCTCGAGGTCGACGTGGTCTCGCTGGAGCTCGTCGACCCGCGCTTCTACCACCTCGATACGTGCTTCTGCCCGCTCGATGCGACCAACGTCCTGGCGGCCCCGGACGCCTTTGCGCCCGACTCGATTCGCTTGATTCGCGAGCTGGTGCCGAACCTGATCGAGGTGCCCGTCGATGTGGCTGCCGGCTTTGCCTGCAACGCGATGCCGCTGGGACAGCTCCTGCTCTCGTCGCTGACGATCTCGCAGATGGACGCGCCGCTGAAGGCCGCCGGGTATACCCCGATCCCCCTGCCCATGGGGGAGTTTCTCAAGGCCGGCGGTGGTGTCCGGTGCCTTTCGCTGCCGCTCGGCAACGGGGAGCGCGGACCGGCTCGTGACGCCGGGTAAGCCCCAGGGTAGATCCAAGAACCTCTGAGCCTTTTCCCAGAAATCCGCGCGAAGATGGTCAGGTGACCACGCCGAACGCGGGAGAGCCCAATCGAGTCCTCGTCGTCGATGACGAGCGAGCCATCACGGATCTGGTGGCGATGGCGCTCAAGTACGAGGGCTTCTCGGTGCAGACCGCGGCGACCGCAAAGCAGGCCCGGCACGCCGTGATGGATTTCCGGCCGGACCTGATGATCCTCGACGTGGGGCTGCCGGACGACGACGGCTTCACGCTCGTCCAGCGAATGATCACGGACGGCATCAAGGTTCCGGTGATCTTCCTCACCGCCCGCGACGCCACCGAGGAGAAGGTCCACGGTCTGACCATCGGCGGCGATGACTACGTGACCAAGCCCTTCAGCATCGAGGAGCTGGTGGCGAGGATCCGCGTCGTGCTCCGCCGCCACAATCCTGACGGTGCCGCCGCGACCGGCAAGCTCGTCCTGCACGACCTCGAGCTCGATGACGAGACCCACGAGGTCTTTCGCGCCGGCGAGCCGGTCGAGTTGACGCGCACGGAGTTCCGCCTGTTGCGCTACCTGATGATGAACACCGGGCGCGTGCTCTCGCGGACGCAGATCCTCGACCACGTCTGGGACTACGACTTCGGCGGCGATGCAAGCGTGCTGGAGACGTATATCAGCTACCTCCGTCGGAAGGTCGACCAGGTCGAGCCTTCACTCATCCACACGGTTCGCGGAGTCGGATACGTGATGCGCGTTCCACGGACCACATCGGCGCACGCGTGAGCGGCGCGCCGCTGATGTCTTCAGGGCCATAGATGTCGCTGCGACTCCGGCTGCTGCTGACCCTGGCCCCGCTGTTCATTCTCGGGCTTGCCGCAGCCGACGTTGGCACCTACCTGGCGCTGCAGAGTTCACTCCTTCAAGGAGTCGACAAGCAGCTCACGGTTATCGAGCCGGATGTGATGGGTGAACTGTTGAACCCATCCCCTGCGTCGGTGGGAGGAGGTCACGGCGCTCACGGCCCGACGGATGCATTCCCCGGTGGCACATATGGCGAACTTGTGAATGCGTCTGGCGTCGTCACAGTGCAGGGGCAGACCCCTCAAGACGGGGGCGTGGTCACCGACTCGTCGTCATATCCAGTTATTCCGGCCAACATTGACAACTACACGACTGGGACGTTCACGGTACCCGGGAAGGGCTCATGGGACTCATACCGGTTGTTGGTCAGCATCCAGTCGCCACCACCGCAGTTCCCCGACTCCTCAACGACGAAGTTCACCGTGGTTGTCGCCGTCCCACTCGATGGTGTCAACAGCACGCTGAGCACCCTGCTGCTGTTCGAGATCGCCATCAGCAGCGGCATCATGATCATCGTCCTGGTGGTCACCTGGCTGCTGGTCCGCCGCGGCATGCGCCCACTCGAACGCATGGGAGCGACCGCACGGTCGATCGCCGCGGGAAACCTCGGCAAGCGGGTCTCGCCGTCCAATGAACGGACCGAAGTTGGGCAGCTCGGCCTTGCGCTCAACGGGATGCTGAGCCAGATCGAGCGAGCCTTCGCCCAGCGCGACGTCACCGAGCAGAAGTTGCGCCACTTTGTGTCCGACGCCTCACACGAGTTGCGCACGCCACTCACCTCGATGCGCGGGTATGCGGAGCTGCTACAGCGCAACCCGGACATGACCCGCGACGATGTCCTGCTGGCAGTCCGCCGCATCGAGGACGAGACACGGCGCATGGGCGTGCTCGTCGACGACCTGCTGCTCCTCGCGCGCCTCGACCAGGGGCGTCCACTGGACCGGGCGCCGGTCGACCTCACGTCGATGGTCAATGACGCTGTTAGTGACGCTCGCGCCGCCGACCCCGAACGGGCCGTGACTGCTCAGATCGAGAAGCCGGTCACCGTCACCGGTGATGACCTGCGCTTGCGTCAGGCGGTGGCCAACCTGGTGCGCAATGCACTGGTGCACACTCCGGCCGGAAGCCCGGTGGAGGTTGCGCTGCAAGCGCAGAACGGACAAGCCGAGATCGATGTCATCGACCACGGACCCGGTGTGCCGGCCGTGCAGCGGGATCGCATCTTCGAGCGGTTTCACCGTGCCGATCCGGCGCGCAGCCGCGACCAGGGTGGCAGCGGGCTGGGCTTGAGCATCGCGGCTGCCGTCGTGACCGCACACGGCGGCCGGATCAGCCTCACCGACACTCCCGGCGGTGGCGCAACGTTCAGGATCGAGCTTCCGGCGCCGGCAGGTACGACCGATGTCTGATCAACTGCTCTGGTACACCACTCGCGGCGCCGGTGCGGTCAGCCTCGTGCTGCTGAGCGTCGTTGTCGTCCTCGGTCTGCTTGCCCGCGTGCGCTTCGAGACCCGGGGCTGGCCGCGGTTCCTCAGCGCCGCCGTGCATCGCGATCTCGCCCTGATGACGCTGGTCTTCCTGCTGCTCCACATCGTCACCGCCGTGGTCGACCCGTTCACGCACCTCGGTCTGGTCGCCGCGCTCGTCCCCTTCGGCTCGTACTACCGCACCGTGTGGCTCGGCCTCGGGACCATCGCGTTCGAGCTGCTCATCGCGATCGTCGCGACCAGCCTTCTTCGTCAACACATCGGAGCGCGCGTGTGGCGCGGGATCCACTGGCTCGCATATCTGAGCTGGCCGGTGGCCGTGATCCACGGCATCGGCACCGGCACCGACGGGACCGCAGTCTGGATGCTCGCCATCGATATCGTCTGCGTTGCCGCCGTCGCGGCGGCGCTGGTGTGGCGCCTGGTGGCGGCTCCCCCGGACCCGCTCGCCGACGAACGTCGCGTCGCAGCGGAGCGTGCGTCATTCGGGACCGGGCGATGAGCATCGCGCTTCTGGCGGGGCCGCCGCCAGCACAAGGCATGGAGGGTTTTGCGGAGCACCAGCAACGCCTCGGCTCGCTGCCGCCCGCAACGCAGCTCATCGACGCGATCGAGCGGAGCAACCTGCGCGGCAAGGGCGGAGCGGGATTCCCGGTTGCCACCAAGTGGCGGACCGTCGCGTCGCAGCGGTCCGGCACACCGGTCGTCCTCGCCAATGGCGGCGAGGGTGAGCCGCTGAGCCGCAAGGACCGCGTGCTCATGGAACAGCGACCTCACCTCGTCATCGACGGTGCGCTGGTGGCCGCGGCCGCAGTGGATGCCGATGACATCGTGCTCTACGTCGGCGCCGACCACACGGGTGCCATGCAGGCGATGCACCGAGCGGTCATCGAACGGTCCGACGCCGAGCGTGCCCGAGTTCGCCTGGTGAGCGCACCCGTGCGCTACATCTCTGGAGAGGAGACGGCGGCGATTCATTTCATCAACGACGGGATCGCACTTCCCATGTCGATTCCACCGCGTCCCTTCGAGCGCGGGGTCGATGGCCGGCCGACGCTCGTACAGAACGTGGAGACGCTTGCCCACGTCGCGCTCATAGCGCGATTCGGTGACGACTGGTACCGCTCGCTTGGGATCGGCACGGCGTCTGGAACAACACTGGTCACCGTCGGCGGCGCGGTGCCCCAAACGGTGCTCGTCGAGATTCCACAGGGCGCGAGCGTTGCCGATGCGGTGAACGCAGCCGGGGGTATCACGTCGGACAGTGACGCGGTACTCCTCGGCGGATATTTCGGAGGGTGGGTCGAGTCCGGTACCGCCTGGGGACTGTCGCTTGATGCCGATCCACTGCGCCAGCTTGGACATTCCCTCGGATGCGGCGTGATCGCCGTGCTTCCATCGGGACGCTGCGGAGTCGTCGAGACGGCGAGAATCCTCGCTTATCTCGCCCACGAGAGCGCGCGTCAGTGCGGCCCGTGCACCTTCGGACTTCGTGCCATCTCGGCGGCGGCGGGACGCGTCGCCGGCCTGACGGCGACGCCGGGTGACCTCGAGCACATCCAGCGGTGGGCCGGACTCCTCGCCGGACGCGGAGCGTGCCACCACCCGGACGGCGCAGCGGGTTTGCTCGCCTCAGCGCTTCGCGTCTTTGCCGGCGAATTTCAGCTCCACTACCACGACCGGCGCTGCAGCGTCGTGAACACAGCGGCTGTGGCGTCATGAGCGATCGCGTGACGCTCGGCATCGATCGCATCAAGTGCGACGGGCACGGTGTGTGCGCCGACCTGGTACCTGAGCTGATCGAGCTCGACGACTGGGGCTATCCGATCATCCGCGGCGGCCCGATCCCGCAGTCCGTTCTCCCACATGCGCGTCGCGCCGTATCGGGCTGCCCCACGCTCGCGCTTCGCCTTCAGGCTGTCGCCTCACGCCGCTGACGGCGAGTGCGCGTCAGCTGTGCTTGAGGAAGAGGTCGAACTCCATCGTCGCGGTGCCGTCCACAGTGACGAAGCCGCCGATATTCGGGGCCTGCATGCTGAACTCGCCCCATGGGAAGGTGATTGCACCGACCACCTCGATATCCGATCCGGTCAGCCGGGCCTGCACCGGGATGGTCACCGCTTTCGTGACTCCGTGGATCGTCAGGGCACCATGCAGCGCCACCGCTATCTCGGCACCCGACGTCACATTCGCGGGCAAGGTCACCGGCGATGAGAGGACGAAGGTGGCGTGCGGGAATTGGGCGCTCTCGAGACCGAGCGTCTGGATGTGGCTGTCGCGCATCGACTGATCGCTGGTCAGCGATTCCACATTCACGGTGAATGACGCGGCGCTGACCGTCAGCGCACCTGTGGAGCCGGTGATGGTCGCACCGCCGGTGATCTGCGAAGTGCGACCGACCGCGTCGCTGGGTGCGGAGAGGAACGCGAGACGTTCGTGAACGCGATAGCCGGCAACGGACTTCGAGGCGACTGTCCAGGCGCCGGGAATCTCCGTCGACGTGAGCGCCGGGGACTGTACGGTCGCCGCCGGCGAGGTGAGCGCCAGTGGCGCAGGCGCTGAGTGGCTGAAGAGCACGAAGTAGATGAACAGCACGCCCAAGGCGCCGACCGCAACCACCGCGGCGAGGGCACTGAGCAGCCATGCGCGTGCGCTTCGCGGGCGAGGGAATGAGCGTCGTCGCGTATTCGGCATCAGGTCTCCTTGCCTCCGGACTCTAGAGGGCGCTGCTGAAGGGTCCGCGTGAGGTTCCTGTGATTCCGCTCAGAGATCGCCGTGCCTTCACAGCGGCTTCCCAGAGTTCTCGCGGCCGGCATCAAGCACCGGGCTCCACGCTGAATTTCATGAACGACCAGCGCGTCACAGCCGCTCCAGTCCTGGATATCGCGATCCCCGTGCACAACGAGGAACGAGTCCTCGAGCAGAGTGTCCGCGCGCTGCACGCATACGTTCGCGCCGAGATGCCTTTTGCAACCCGCCTCACCGTCGTCGACAACGCGAGCGATGACGGAACCCGGCTGATCGGCATGCGTGTCGCAACTCAGCTCGACGGAGTGCGTTTCATGCACCTTCCCGAGAAAGGTCGCGGCCGCGCACTCCGCACCGCTTGGATGTCGAGTGATGCCCGCGTGGTCGCTTATATGGATGTCGACCTCTCAACCTCACTCGAGTCGCTCGGCGCCCTGATCGCGCCGCTCCTCTCGGGATGCAGCGATATCAGCATCGGGAGCAGGCTCGCGCCCGGCGCGCGTGTGAGGCGGAGCGCTGAGCGCGAGCTCATATCGCGCGCGTACAACCTTCTTCTGGGTTCAGTCCTGCACACGCGCTTTCGCGATGCGCAGTGCGGCTTCAAGGCGATGCGCGCCCAGGTCGCGCGTCACTTGCTGCCGGCGGTTCGCGACCAGGGATGGTTTTTCGATACCGAGCTGCTCGTGGTCGCACAGCGGGACGGCTTTCGCATTCACGAGGTACCGGTCGAGTGGATCGAGGATCCGGATTCGCGCGTGAACATCCCGCGAACAGTGCTCACCGACCTGCGCGGTGTGCTTCGCATGCGCCGCCAGGCTCAGTTCGCTCGCAGCGGGTTGCGAGCACACGCAACCCAGCCCCAGGAGGTCCGGTAATGCCCGCCCCAAAACGACGCATCACGGCGGCCGAGCGAGATCGCGCGCTCCGTCTCCGCAAGAAGCTCACGGCCTCCTTCGGGGTCATGGGGACCACCGCCGTGGCGGTGCTCGGCATCGTGGCGTACCACACCAACGCCGGCACCTCGTCGACAAGCGCCGGATCGTCGTCGGTGACATCGTCCACGACGACCGCGACTCCGTCCTCGTCCTCGTCCTCGTCGTCTTCGTCCACGAGCACCGGGTCGTCGTCGCTTTCCACTGGATCCGCGAGCACCGGAAGCTCATCTTCAGCGAGTACTGTCAGCGGAGGCTCATGACCCTTGCCGCGCATCGAGGTACCGCTCTCGGCACATCGATGCACGTGGTGGTCACGGATCCCGACACGCTCAGTCGCGCGACCAGCGCTGTCGAGGATGTTGTCGCCGCCATCGACATGGCGTGCAGCCGCTTTCGCGAGGACAGCGAGCTGAGCCGCTTCCAGGCGGGCGACGGGCGGCACGAGGGCATCGTCTCGCCGCTGCTCGCGCAGGCACTCGCCACAGCGATGCGCGCGGCCGAGCTGACCGACGGCGCGGTCGATCCCACCGTCGGAGAAGCGGTGCGCAACGCCGGGTACAACGTCGACTTCGACGCTCTTCCAGCCGAAGGGGCACCACTGCAACTCACGGTGTCACCGATCCCCGGATGGCGACGGGTGCGCCTGTATCCGGCGTCGCGGCGCGTCGAGATCGATGCCGGCGTCGAGGTCGACCTCGGCGCCACCGCGAAAGCGCTCGCTGCCGATCTCGCCGCCAGGGCGGCCCTCGAAACCATGCGCGGCGGCGGGGTGCTCGTGAGCCTGGGCGGGGACGTCTCGGTCGCGGGCGACCCACCGGAGAACGGCTGGAACATCCAGATCGCCGAGGACAGCCGCGCCGCGATCACGCCCGATGGCGAGACGATCGCCATCCAATCCGGTGGGGTCGCGACCTCGAGCACCACCGTCCGCCGCTGGCGGCGGGGCGGCGTGGAGTTGCATCACATCATCGACCCGTCCACCGGGCTGCCCGCAGCAGGACCGTGGCGGACGGTCAGCGTCGTCGCCGGCACCTGCGTCGACGCCAATATCGCCGCCACCGCGGCGATCGTCCGAGGTGCCGCGGCGGCCGCGTGGTTGGACCAGGCCGGGCTTCCGGCGCGGCTCGTCGACCGGAGCGGACGGATGACGAGGGTCGGTGGCTGGCCGGCCCCAAGGGCTCAGACGTCCTGAGCGATCAACTCCTGGACCTGGCGCTGGTATCGGCGGGTGTCGTCGTAGACGCCGTGGCCGGCAACGCTCGCATCACCCTGGTAATACCCCGCGAGGGTGGCCGAGATGTCGGCCTCGTGCTTGGTCATCAGGTGGCGAAGGAGCATTGCGCCTGCGACGACGTTGTCCTGGGCGCGCCAGATGTCGAGGTGCGTCCCCGCCAGGTGACGCGAGACCCACTCCCCGGTGAAGGGCTCGATCTGCATGACGCCCACCGCACCGGTCGCTGAGACCTGTTCCTGGCTCCACTCGGACTCGGCCCAGGCCACCCCGCGCAGCAGCCTCGCATCGACGCCGACATCGGCGGCCACAAAGCTCACCAGCGCGTTCATCCGCGTGAGACGACCGGGCACGACGAGCTCGTCGCCCTCGGCGATCGGCGCGTTGACGCCGATCCCGTTGGTGCGCGCGAGCGCGGTCGGGTCGACGCCGAAGCGGCGAGCCACCTCGAACACGCCCTCGCCGCGGCCCACTCGATAGGTCTCTGAGTCGGTCGCACCGCGAGCGTAGGCGGGCAGCGTGAGCGAGGCGTCGGGGATCTGCAGCATCTGACCGACTCGGACGAGCTCCGGCGCAGCCATGCGGTTTGCATCGAGGAGTGCCGCGATCGTGGTGCCGTGCCGGACCGCGATATCCGATGCGGTGTCACCGGGTCGCACCACGTATGAGGTTGCGAAAACGCCGGAGGGTATGGTGGCGACGGCGGTTGCGCCGAGCGCGGCAGCGGCAAGACGAGACCTTGTCGGCATCGGGTTCCTCGTGTAGTGGGACGTTGGGAGAGAAGTGGGAACCGGCCGCCCGGTGGCGGCGGACGCAGCGTAGGCACAGTAGATCGCTTGCGTCAAGCGTTCCCGGTTGCCGTAACGGTTTCGTCACAACCGAGTCCCCTCCCTGTGAACCGTCATCCAGTCGGCCCGAGTGCTACGCTGCGAACGAAAGCCATGCGACTCCCGAGCCTGCCGCGCACCTCGCTGCCGACCACTTTCCTGGCCGCGTCCTGCGGCGCCGGCCTCGGCATCGTGACCTTCGTCCTCTGCGCCTTGCTCCATGCCGCGGGCGCCACCGCAGCAGCGGCGCTCCTCGCCGAGGCGGCGCTCCTCATCGCTCTGGCCTGCGTCGCGGCCTTCGCACTCTTCGACGGGAACACGCGTCTCCGCGGCGCGCGAGTGCCGATCAACCGGGCTCTGCCCCCGGCCTGGTGGCCCGGCGAACCCGATTCGGTCTCGCTGCTGGCCGCCTGTGTCGGAGCGCCACTGGTTATCGGCGCGGGAGCGGCAGTCCTGCTCTTCCGCTGACCAACCGGCTGCGTTCAGCAGCCGGTCAGCTGTGCGATCCCCCAGCGAGCGGCCTCACGCACCACCTCGTCCGGGTCGGAAGCTGCACTGCGTTGCAGCGCCGGGAGCGCCGCCTCATCCCCGGCATTCCCGAGCGCGATCGCGCAGTTCCGCGCCAACCCGGCGCGTCCCGTACGAGCGACCGCCGTGGCCCGAAAACGGGCAGTGAACTCGGCATCGGTGAGCTCCAGGCACTCGATAAGGTCAGGGTGGGGCACCGGACCATGCACAGTGCTCGCGGTAGCGACCTCAAGCGGTTGCGGCGCAAGGCGGTGGTTGATCGGACACGCCTCCTGACAGAGGTCGCAACCGAACGCCCAGGTTCCCATCAGGGATCGTAATTCGTTAGGGATCGGACCCCGGTGCTCGATGGTGAGGTAGGAGATGCAGCGCCGGGCGTCGATGACGCCGGGCGCGACGATTGCCCCGGTCGGACAGGATGGAATGCAAGCGGTGCACCGGCCGCACCCTCGACGCGATGGGGCGTCGACCGGCAGCGGCACCGACACGGCGATGGACGCGAGAAGCACGTACGAGCCCGCCGCGAGCGTGATCACCGAGGCGTGCTTTCCCGCGAATCCGACACCGGCTCGCTCGGCGATGGCGCGATCCAGGGCCCACCCATGGTCCACGAAACGCTTTGCCCGGACGCCCTCGACCCGCTCGCCGAGCCACTCCACCAATCCGTCGCAACGCTCCGCGAGGAGGTCGTGGTAGTCGACGGTACGGCCGCCGTCCCGGGTGCACGCGTAGGCCGAGAATCGACCCCGCACCGTCGCGTCGCTGATGTCGTCAATCGGAAGATCCGACCCGGCGGGTTGATACGGCCACGCGAGCGCGATGATCGACCTCGCCCACGGGTAGCGACCACCGATGTCCGCCGACGCCTCAACGCGGTCGCGGGTGTACCAGGACATCCCGTCCATGCGGCCGGCGTCGATGGCGGCGAGGGCCTGGGTTCGTGCTTCGGTGAACGGGCGCACCGAGGTGACACCGCAGGCGGCGAATCCGACGTGGCTCGCCCGTTCCCGCAAATCCGCCTTGATGCCTGCCAGGTCCATCGCCGGCTACCTCCTTCGACGATGGTCGCACGGGCCGCACACCGTACGATCGAGGCGTGAACGGCCCCGCCGGCGGCGCTCGTCTGCCACGCCTGCTCACCATCATGGGATCCGGGGAGACCACCCCGACGATGGTGTCGGTGCACGCCGATCTGCTCTCACGCCTCGGGCCGCGCCCGGTGCCCGCCGTCCTGCTCGACACCCCGTTTGGGTTCCAGGAGAACGCGGCGGACATCAGCGAGCGCACCCTCGTCTACTTTCGCGACCGCGTCGGGTTTCCGATCAGCGTCGCCACGTTTCGCAATCGCGAGCTGGCGTCGGCGCTCGAGTACGAGACCATGCTCGCCCGCGTCGCCGAAGCGCGCTATGTGTTCGCGGGCCCGGGCAGTCCGAGCTACGCCCTCCGTCAGTGGCTCGGCACTGCGGTCCCGGACCTGCTCGCCGCCAAGCTGCGGGATGGCGGCTGCGTGACCTTCGCGAGCGCGGCCGCGGTCGGGCTTGGCGTGTGCTCGCTCCCGGTCTACGAGGTGTACAAGGTTGGCGAGGAGCCGCGATGGCTGGACGGCCTCGACCTGCTGAGCGTCACCGGCCTTCGTGCCGCGGTCGTCCCGCACTACAACAACGCCGAGGGCGGGACGCACGACACCCGCTACTGCTACATGGGCGAGCGCCGGCTGCGCATGCTCGAGGAGCTGCTCCCGGACGGCGTCGATATCCTCGGTGTCGACGAGCACACCGCGGCCATCTTCGACATCGATGCGGGAACCGTCAGCATCCGCGGGCGCGGTGGATTGACCTGGCGCCGCAAGGGCGTCTCCCAACGATTCGAGAACGGCACGACCGTGCCGGTGAGCGCACTCGGCGCCGGCCCGGTCATCGCTGGGGGAGGTGCGCCGGCCATCGCCGCCTCCGAAAACGGCGCCGACCCCGACGCGCTTCCGGCCGCCGGTGTCTCACCGTTTCTCGAGGAGGTCACCCGCCAGTCGGGGGCCGCCGAGACGGCGCTCGCCGCACGCGACGTCGACAGCGCAGTCAGCGCTGTCCTGGCGATCGACTCGCAGATCCACGAATGGTCCGCGGACACGCTCGACTCGGACGAGCAGGATCGTGCGCGCGAGACCCTCCGTCGGTACGTGGTGCGCCTTGGCGACCTCGCCCGTAACGGCGCTGCCGATCCACGCGACCAGGTCGGCCCTGTGGTTGAGCGGATTCTCAGCCTGCGCGTCGAGATGCGCGGGGCGGGGGAGTACGCGCTCGCCGACAGGTTGCGCGATCTGCTGGTGGATGCGGGTATCGAGGTGCACGACACCCCGGCGGGTTCCACCTGGGACCTTGTCGCCGCGCCGACCGGCTGACCGCGAGGGCCGTCAGGCCGTCGCCTCACCTCGGACTTCGTGGTCGACGGCCATCTCGCGCGGGCGGCCGAGCCAGTAGCCCTGGCCGGCGGTGACCCCGAGTGCGATGAGACGGTCCGCCGTCTCCTCGTCCTCGATTCCCTCGGCGATGACCGTGGATCCCGAGCTGCGTGCATACGCAACCGTCGCCTCGATGACCGCGCGGGCGCCGCGCTCGTCGCAGGCCTGGGTGATGCTCTTGGCAACCTTGACGAACTCAGGGACCGCAGCGGCGAGCAACTCCAGCGTGGAGTGACCCTCGCCGATGTCGTCAAGGGCGAACTGGAAGCCATGCTCCCGATAGCTGGCGAGCACCAATCGGAGTCGCTGCTGGTCGGCGATCGATTCGCGCTCGGTGATCTCGAGGACGATGGTCTCGGGCTCACGCTCGGCCCACCGGGCGAGCAGGAGCATGTGGTCGACGGGGTGGAGGGGATCGAGCAACATCGCGGCCGAAACATTGAGAAAGAGCGGATCCGACCCGGGCAGGCCCGACGCCGCCGACATGGCGATCCGTCTACAGATCCAGTCGATCTCCTTGGTGACGCCGCGACGGTGCGCCAGAGCGAACACATCCTCGACCCCGTCGACGGGATCACGGAGCCCGGGGACGCGCGCGAGCGCCTCCCACCCGATCGTGTGGTGGTCGTTCAGGAGCACGATCGGCTGGAACATCGCCTGGATCACGCGCCGCTTGCTGAGAATCGCGTCGAGCATCTCGCCGGCGCCGCCGCCGCCACGCACGAGACTCGGCATCGACCGATCTCCAGCGATCACGACACGGTCGCGGCCGTCCTTCTTCGCCTTCGACAATGCCTCGTCGGCGGCCAGCCAGAGTGCATGCACGCCGCCACCGCCGGCTGAAACCCCAGCGCTGATACGTGCCTTGCCGTGGGGCAGCGCGACGCCGTGGAGCGAGACACGCATCCGCTCGGCGATCGCCACCGCCTCGGCTTCGGTCGTTGCATCCATGATTGACACGAACTCATCGCCGCCGATCCTGAGGAGCTGGTCGCCGGCACGAAGCTGGGCGCGCAGGGTTCGGGCGACCTCGATGAGCAGCATGTCGCCTGCCTCGTGACCGAACTCGTCGTTGATGGGCTTGAGATGGTCGACGTCGATCGCGATGACCGCGGTCGCGCCGGTCAATTCCCCGAGACGCTCCTCGAATGCACGCCGGTTGCCAACCTTGGTCAGCGGATCGGTGGTGGCGTGCAGCGCCTTCTCCTCGAAGAGACCGGCACGCGCGACGGCCACCGCGGCCTCGTCGGCGATTGCCTGGACGACGGTGAGATCGTCGACATCCCAGGCACCGCGGCGCGCATGGGAGATGAGGACGAGCACGCCGATCACACGTCCGCCGGCAGCACGAAGCGGGGCTGCGACGACGCTTCTCGAGCGCCGGCCATCACCGAGACTCTCGAGCTCCTCGAGGCGCGAATGCGGCATTGCCGCATACGCCTGCTTGATATCGCGGGGAGTCCGGAGCAGGCACGCCTCGCCGGTGAGGTACACCCGGCCGATGACGCCGTCTCCCGGCGCCATGATGACCGGCGGTCCACTCGCCAGAGTCACTCCTGCGGGACCGAGGATCAGGGGCAGCGTCGCCAGGCCGCCGGCGCCGGCCTCGAAGAGCAGGACGCGTCCCCAGGTCGCGTCCGGGTAGGTTTCGTGGCAGCCACCGAGGACCGCCGCCGCGACCTCGCTCGAGTCGGTGGTCAACCCGAGCCGGCGTGCCACATCGGCAACCGCTCTCAACCTTCGCGTCTGCGCCTGGTAATGGCGGTCGGTCAGCGACCAGTTGGAATAGGCAAGGATGACCACGCCCACCAGGAGTGCTTCGATCTGAATGAGCTGGTTGGTTCCGTACACGGGGATCAGCCCGCCCCACCACCAGACAGCGGCGAGCCCGGCGCACGACGCCACGAGGATGGTCCAGAGCGCCGGGGCACGAGCCGATGGGTCGACCGTCAACAGCACGGCGACGAAGCCGAGCACGATGAGCGGGACGGGGTGGGTCAACCGTGGTGCGGAGAGGCCGAGGACAAGCGTGCACAACCCGACACTGGTGAGTCCGTGCACGAGAGCGACGACCGAGGCGTTGACGCGGGCGGCACGACGTAACCGAATCGTGATCTCGAGCATCACCGATGCGACCACCACGACCTCGGCCTCCACGAGCCAGATCCGTGGCGGGAGCGAGGAATCCACGAGTTGCCAGCACGTGATGCCGAGCAGTACCGCCGTCGCGAATATTGGCAGCCAGCGCCGAGCGGCGCTCTCGTTTCGCATAACCCTCTCGAGACAAGAGCCTAGAGGCAGAGATGCCGAGAGAATTGGGCGTGACAGCCTTGTATCCGGTTCCTCAGAGGTCAGGGGTTTTGCACGGATAGCGATCCGGTGAGCGCCTGGCCGACGGTCTGCTTGCCGTTCATCGGCGACAGGACGAGTTGAGCGGCACCCGGAGTCCCGGCCTGGAAGAACAGCTGCACCGGGGCGCTCGACTGGCTCGTCAGCTCACCACCGCACGCCTTCCATGTTCCCTGCTGGTCGACGAACGGCTCCTTGTCGATGTTCTGAAAGATGACATCAACCGGCGTCAGCGGACCGGACACCAGTGCCCCGACGCAGAGCTGGCCGATGACCGGGTCACCGACGTTGTCGATGGAAACGTCCACCTCGAGGCGTTGGTCAGCGGTCGCAGTGGCCGGGATCACGCCGCTGATATCCGCCATGGCAGGGCCCGCGGTCGCGAAGAGCGGCGTGATCACTCCGAGGAAGAGACCGAGGAGCACGACGCCGACCACGACCAGGAAGACGGTGCGAGGGTTGTTCTTGAACCAGCGCTTGATGGAACCCAACTCGCGCGAATCAGATCGTGGCCGGGGGATGGTACTCGCCGAAGACGGCCCGCAGCGCCCCGCAGATCTCCCCGAGCGTCGCCTCCGCACGTACGGCGTCGAGGATGCGCGGCATCAGCGTCGCGTCCGACGTCGCTGCCTGCTTGACCGCCGCGAGCGCCACGTCGACAGCTCCCCGGTCACGCCGGGCGCGATGCGCCGCGAGCCGTGCGGCCTGCTCGGCCATTGCGCGTTCGTCAGGGCGGAAGAGCAGTGGGGCTCCACCCTCCTCGGTCTCGGTGTAGCGGTTGACGCCGACGATGACCTTATCTCCGACCGCGATCGCGCGCTCGGTGCGGTAGGCCTCGTCCTGGATGAGCTGCTGCATCCATCCGGCTTCGATGCACGCGACCGCGCCGCCGCGCTCGTCGATCTCGTCGAGGAGCCGGCGAGCCTCACGTTCGAGCTCGTCGGTGAGCCATTCGACGTAGTACGAACCACCCAGCGGGTCGACCGTGTTGGTCACGCCGGTCTCCTCGGCGATGATCTGCTGCGTCCGCACGGCGATGCGCTGCGCCTTCTCGGTCGGGATGGAGAGCGCCTCGTCGTAGCAGGACAGCGCGAGCGACTGAACACCACCGAGCACCGCCGCGAGTGCCTCGATGGCGGCCCGGACGATGTTGTTCTCCGGCTGCTGGGCGGTGAGTGTCGAACCGCCCGTCTGCGTGTGCGTGCGCAGCATGAGCGAGCGCGGGTCGCGCGCGTGAAATCGTTCGGCCATGGTTCGCGACCAGAGGCGTCGCAGGGCTCGGTACTTGGCGATCTCCTCGAAGAAATCGATATGGGTGTTGAAGATCCACGAGAGCTTGGGCGCGAAGTCGTCCACGCCGATGCCGCGTTCGATCGATGCCTGCACGTAGGCACACGCGTTGGCGATGGCGAACGCCATCTCCTGTGCGGCGGTGCTTCCCGCCTCGCGGATGTGGTACCCGGAGAGCGAGATCGGGTTGAACTTGGGCGCGTTGCTCGTGCACCAGACGATCAGATCGGCGGCCAGGCGCAGTGACGGCCGCGGCGGATAGATGAAGGTTCCGCGAGCGACGTACTCCTTGAGCACGTCGTTCTGGACCGTCCCCATGATCGACGCCGCGTCGAGGCCCTGACGCTCCGCGGCGACGACGTACATCGCCACCAGCACCGGCGCTGGTGCGTTGATGGTCATCGAGGTGCTCACCGCGCTGAGCGGGATGCCCTCGAACAGGTCCTCCATGTCGCGCACCGAGTCGATGGCGACGCCGACCTGCCCGACCTCGCCGGTACTGCGCGGATCATCGCTGTCGAGGCCCATCTGGGTCGGCAGGTCGAAGGCCACGGAGAGCCCCGGCTGTCCTTGGGCAAGCAGGTAGCGGAAACGTGCGTTGGCATCGCTGGCGGTGCCGTAGCCCGCGTACTGGCGGATGCTCCAGAGGCGCCCGCGATACATGGTCGGCTGGATGCCGCGCGTGAACGGCGGCACCCCGGGGAAGCCCTCCTGGCGAAGCGGGTCGTGGGCGTTGAGATCGGCCGGGGTGTAGAGCGGGTCCACGGGAATGCCGCTCCCAGTCCCGAACGGATCCTTGCGCTCCCCCCGCGCCCGCGCCGGCTCGAGAACCGTGTCCTGCCACTCGAGAAGCGCCTCGATGAAGTCCGGTTCTCCTTCTTCCACCGTGACGGACGACAACGCATCCGGTTCGACGACCATCGCCGCAGCATATCGCTGTGTCACGAGCGCGCGAACTCGGCGGCCAGTGTCCGGAACCTGTGCAACACTCGCCCGCGATGGCACTTCCGGTGACCACGTTGCTCGTCGAGGACTCCGCCGCCGGGCTGGCAGCGGGTGGATGGCGATACACGCAGCGGCAGCTGTACTACGCGACCTGCGCTCGCGCCGAGACCACTCCCTCCAACGCCACCTCGAACGGCGAGATCGGTCTCGGCGTACTGATGATCCTCATCGGGTTGATCTTCATCGGCATCAAGGTCGTCTTCGCGCTCTTCGTGACGCTCGGAGTCGCGCTTGTCCTCACCGGCATCCTCGGGCGAATGCGCCGCCCGAGGCTCACCGGGCGCCTGCTCGCGCTCTCATTTGACGAGTTCCGGAGTCGCTTCGGGTCCCTCGAGCCGGATGGCTTGATTCCTCCGGACACCGCTCCGGTTGGGTCGGAGGGCCCCGCGGCGGCGACCTCCATCGTCACCGACTCGGCTGAAACTGCCGCGATGATCGCCGCCAACGCCGAGCGCGCGGAGCTTGGCGCGCTCGAGGTGGTCGTGGCCAGTGATGCCTGGACGCCGCGCGCGGGGACAGCCGTGATCGTGTTCCACGATGCCTCCCCGCGTGGCTGCGCGCTGGTGCAGGATCTTCGCGACTCGGGTGTCGAGGCAGTCGACGGTGGGCTGCGGCCGCGGGACGTCGACGGGCCGGCACATCAGGTGATCGAAGGCGCCCCGGCACGCCTGCCCCGCGATCTCGGCACCCTCCTGGAGCCCGCCGAGATCGACTGGCTGCTCAGCGGCCGGCGCGTCGAGGTGGCCACGCTGCCGCCGGAGATCGCCCTGGATCGGGTTCGTGCCGCGATCAGCCGGCTTGAGCCCCTTCACGGCGGTGCCCCTCAGCCAGCTCGCTGAGTATCTCCGGGGCCACCTCGGCACCGTTTGCGGCCGCAACCTTGCATGGCGTCAACGCGCGGAGCGTCGCGGTTCGCCGTCCGCCCTCGAGCAGTGCACGCTCGCCCAGGACGGCGCCCGGTCCGACATTGGCCACTGACGCTCCGTCAACTTCGACCGAGAGCACACCATCCAGGAGCACGTACATGTCGCTCCCCAGGTCGCCCTGGTTCACGAGCGTCGCGCCCTGCTTGACCGTTTGGATGCGCGGTTTGACCCCGCCTCGCATGATGCGCGTCGACAGCTGGCGCTCCAGCGCCGTCTCCACCTCGGTGACCAGCGCCGGCGAATCCTCGTCGCCCCACGGGGTATGAGACCCGAAGGCGTGCTGGTACCAGCTCTTGAAGTCAACCAGCCCTGACTTCTGGGTCAGGTTCTGATCGCGGTCGTACACCCAGTGGCGCGGGAATGGACTGGCGCCGGTCAGCTCATGGGTCCACGTTCCGTCGGCGTGGAGCGTCAGGGTCAGAGTCGTCCATGCAAGCGGGGCGGCGATCTGGACGAAGGGAGGTCGATTCACCCTGCGAGGTGCCGGGACTCCGGTCCGTCCACCGCAGGTCTGGGTGAAGCGTACCCAGCCCTCGCCGACCACCGGCGCCGGGCGTTTGTCTGGAAAGGCAACCGCCGCGAAGGTCATGCCACGGCCACCGAGGGTGATCGTCGTCGACCCGATCTGCCCGCCGCCCGCCTGCCCGTGGCCGACGATGTGGCCGTCGACGACATCGATCCACGCCGTCAGCTGGTTGGCGAAGCGGAAGCGATCCGCAGCCTGCAGTGCGTCGAGCGACTCGACGTGATCCGGGGGCGGGTCGTCGTAATGGGCAAGGCCGATTTCGAATGGGACCTTGGTGACCCCCTGGACAGCCTCGGATGGGATCCACGAGATCGACGTGACCGCTGATTCGATGCGCATTTCGTACCTCCGTGCCGCCGATCATGGCTCGTAGCAGATGCGTGGTCGAGGGTGCACAGACCACAGGTTCCGGTGAGTGACACCCCCTCATACCGTGGTGGCAGCCCCATTTCGACATTCGCGGCAGTGACTACAGTGGGTCCATGCCACTGGAGCCGTCGATCCGCGTCGTGCTGGCGGATGACAATCTCATCGTCCGGGAGGGGGTTCGCGCCCTGCTCTCCATCTCAGGCGACGTCGAAGTGGTCGGCGTGGCGGGTGATTACGACGAGCTCCTTGCCGGAGCCGCCGAGCACCTGCCCCAGGTGGTCGTCACCGATATCCGGATGCCACCCAACTTCACGGACGAAGGAATCCGCGCCGCGCGGATCGTCCGCAAACAGCATCCGGGGACCGGGATCGTGATCCTGTCCCAGTACGACGAGCCCGAATACGCGATCTCATTACTCAGCGAAGGCGCGGCCGGCTACGCGTACCTGCTCAAGGATCGTGTCGCCGAGGGCGATCAGCTGGCTCGGGCGGTGCGTGAGGTGAGCACCGGAGGTTCGATGCTCGACCCACGCATCGTCGATGCGCTCACCCGACCCGTTAGCGACGCGGGTGGTTTGAACGACGTCGAGGAGCGGCTGCTGCGCATGGTCGCGGAGGGCAAACCCATCAAGGCGATCGCGGCGTCATTGCACGCGACCCCGACATCGGTCGCCGACGACATCGAGCAACTCTTTCTCAAGCTTGCGCAGCAGGCGAGCGCCGGCACGCAGGGCGCTCTCGAGCGGTTGCGCCTGCTCCACAAGGTGATCATCGACCGCGAGGAGCAGGGAGAGAGTCTGAGCCGGATGCTGCCCGGAGGGATTGCGCAGCAGATGCGCGAGAACGGCGTCGAGCCGGGAAGGACCGAGCGGCTCACGGTCACGGTGCTGATGTCCGACATTCGTGCCTACTCGACGATTGCCGAGAAGTCCGACCCCTCGGTGCTTGCCGGCCAGCTCAACGAGCATCGTGCCGCCATGAATCACGCAGTGCTCGCCGAAGGCGGAACCGTGATGCAGTTTGTGGGTGACGCGGTGATGGCGGTGTTCGGTGCGCCATTTCCCCAGCCGGACCACGCACAACGTTCGCTGTCGGCGGCACTCGCAATGCACGCTGCGCAGGAATCGGTCAACGAGCGCTGGATGGTAAGGAACCTCCCACCGTTCCTTCTCGGCATCGGCCTCTCGACAGGTGATGTTGCGGCTGCTCTGCTCGGTTCCGAAGAGCGGCTGGAGTATTCACTCGTCGGTGACGCGGTCAACCTGGCGCAGCGCCTTCAGCAGTGGGGTGAGGGTGGGCAGACGGTGCTGAGTGAGCCGACCTACGAAGCGCTGGACGAGAAACCCGACGCTGAGCGGATCGAACCCGCGCTTGTCAAGGGACGCGAGACGCCGGTGGGCGCATATCGGCTGGGCTCGGCGACGGCATGACCGCCGTCGCGACTCGGCTGGGGGCACTCGCGTCGTGAGTCAGCGCCTCGCCTCGCGGTTGGCGTGGGGGATGGGCGTTCTCTGCGCGGCGTGCGTCGTGGCCAGCCTGGTGCTGCTCGTCCTCGACTGGAAGGCGATCGACTCGCCATACACATCGCAAGCCCCGTGGATCGCGAATGCGATCATTGTCGGAGCACTTGGCGTCCTGATTGTCACTCGTCGCGCCAGGAATCCGATCGGCTGGTTGCTGTTGGCAATCGGAATCGGGAACGCGACCAACGTGCTGGCGTACTTCATCGCTATTCACGGGCTGCTCGCTGGCGCGTCCGCAAATAGTTGGGTCGAGTGGCCCACATGGTTCTACAGCCAGACCGGGGGAATCGGCGCGTTCTTGCTCGTCTTCCTGGTCTTCTTTTTCCCAAATGGCAAGTTGCCCACCCCGAGGTGGAGGTGGGTGGCATGGGCCTCGTTTGCGGCCTCGTTGGTGCTCGCTGCGGGATCGATGATCTCCCCCGCCACAACACAGTTGTCACCGCGACTTCCCAACATCCCTAACCCGATCGTCGTGCCCGCGCTTGGCGGATTGACCAACGGGGCCATTTTCACCATTGCGCCTCTCGTGCTCATCGTCGTTGCTTTGACTGCGATCGTGGTGCGCTTGCGAAAGTCTCGGGATATCGAGCGAAGCCAGTTACGGTGGTTCACGTACGTGGCTGTCGCGTCCCTCATCGCGGTCGTGGCCGGGTATGCGGTTGGGTCTGTCAACGCTTCGCTCGGGAACAATCTGAGCGGTGGCGGATTCGCTTTAGGGCTTGGTCTGGCTATTCCGGCAACGATCGGGCTGGCGGTGATGCGGTACGGCCTGTACGACCTCGACGTGTTCATCAGCCGCGCGCTCGTGTACGGGTCGCTGGCGGTGTTCATCACAGCGGTGTACGTGGGCATCGCAGTTGGGATTGGCACGCTGGTGGGGAGCGGTGGCAAGCCGAATCTCGCGCTCTCCGTCCTTGCCACGGCGATCGTGGCGATAGGCTTCCAGCCGGTGCGCGAGCGGGTGCAGAAAGTGGCGAACCGTGTCGTCTACGGCAAACGTGCGACGCCGTATGAGGTATTGAGCCAGTTCTCGGGGCGCGTTGCTGACACATATGCCGCCGACGAGGTGCTGCCGCGCATGGCTCGGGTCCTCCAGGAGGGAACCGGCGCCGAGTCGGCGACGGTGTGGTTGCGAGGGACGGCCGAACTGCGTGCGGCAGCGACCTTTCCCGACACGATGGCGACCCATGAGGTGGTCGCGATGACCGACGGCAGCCTGCCGTCACTGGGCGACGCAACCCGGGCAGTGGAGGTGCGCCATCAGGGTGAGTTGCTCGGTGCATTGAGCGTCACCAAGCGCAGAGGCGAGGCACTGACACCGATCGAGCAGAAGCTGGTGGACGACCTCGCCCACCAGGCGGGTCTGGTGCTCAAGAACGTCGGTCTCAGCGCCGACCTGCTGGCGCGGCTTGAGGAGCTGCGCGCCTCGCGGCAACGCTTGGTACAGGCGCAGGACCTGGAACGCCGGCGCCTGGAACGCAACCTCCACGACGGGGCGCAACAACACCTCGTTGCCCTGAAGGTGAAGCTGGGGTTGGCTGAGATGCTCCTCGGCCGCGACCCGGTGAAAGCGGCTGCGACGCTGCAGCAACTCAAGGGCGATGCCGACGAAGCATTGGAGACATTGCGTGACCTGGCCCGAGGGATCTACCCGCCACTGCTCGCCGACAAGGGGCTTGTGGTGGCGCTGCAATCGCAGGCACGCAAGGCCACGGTTCCCGTCACCGTCGAAGCCGACAGAGTCGAGCGCTACCCCCAGGACATCGAGGCGACGGTGTATTTCTGCGTGCTCGAAGCGCTGCAAAACGTGCAGAAATACGCGAGCGCAAGCGCGGTCGTCGTGAGGCTTCGCGATGGCGCTGGTGCGCTGCACTTCGAGGTGGCAGACGATGGCAGAGGCTTTGACACCGCTACCGTGAGGAAGGGTGCCGGGCTGACCAACATGAGTGACCGTGTGGACGCCCTGGCCGGTTCGGTCGAGGTGACGTCGCGAGCCGGTGGCGGCACGCGGATTCAGGGCAGCGTACCGGTGCCGGCTGCGGTGGTGGCAGCGTGAGCGATCGCGCAGCGGTGAGGCTTGCGTGGGGCATCGGTACGTGCTGCGTCGCTGCGGTGGGCGTCAGCCTGGTGCTCGTCGCACTCGACTGGCGGGTGATCACATCGCCTGACGCAGCGCTGCTGTCGAGCTTCCTCAGCGCGGTTGTCGTGGCGCCGCTCGGAGTGTTGATCGTCAACCGCAGTGCCCATCACGCGATCGGATGGCTGCTCCTCACCGTGGCGGCGGTACAGGCGGTCAGTCTCGTGACCACCTTCACCGCTATCAGAGGTCTGCTCAGTGGTGCGGCCACGACGAGTTGGGTCGAGTGGCCGGCGTGGGTGGGAGGCTGGACGTCCTTCCTGAGCTTGTGCATGTTGATCGTCGTCGCGCTGCTCTTTCCGGATGGAAGGTTGCCCAGCAGGCGGTGGCGGTGGATCGGTCGCGCCGTGGTCGCATATTTCGCTGTCGTTCTCATCATGAGCATATTCAGCGGAGGCACGACACAGCCGGCATCGAGTTTGCCGAGCATTCCGGCGCCGTTCGCCGTTGCACCACTGAGCGGTCTCAACGCTGGAAACGGAAGCACTCCGCTGGACGTGCTGTGGTTGGGGTTGCCTCTGGTCATCGGGGCCACAGCGGTGGCGTTGATCGTCCGGCTGAGGCGAGCGAGTGGCCTGGAGCGCCAGCAGCTGAAATGGTTCGTCTACGTAACGGGCGTGCTCGCCGTCATGGTCGTCGTCTCATACCTTCTCAGCAACGTCCGGCCCGCATGGATTGCGGGAGTCAGCGGCGAGTCGCTGACGTATGGGTTCCTCGTCGTGCTGCCGGTCACCATCGGCGTGGCGATAATCGGCTACGGCCTGTACGACATCGACGTGTTCATCAGCCGCGCCCTGGTGTACGGCTCGCTTGCGGTGTTCATCACCGCCGTGTACGTGGGCATCGCAGTAGGGATCGGGACGCTGGTGGGGAGTGGAGGAAAGCCCAATCTTGCCCTGTCGATCCTCGCGACGGCCATCGTGGCAATCGGGTTCCAGCCGGTGCGCGAGCGCGTGCAGAAGGTCGCCAACCGGCTTGTGTACGGAAAGCGAGCGACACCCTACGAGGTGCTGAGTGAGTTCTCGGGTCGGGTGGCAGAGACCTACGCCGCCGATGAGGTGCTGCCCCGTATGTCCCGCGTGCTGCAGGAAGGGACCGGCGCCGAGTCCGCGACCGTGTGGTTGCGAGGAATCGGCGAACTGCGTCCCGCATCCACATACCCGGCCAGCATGGCGATCCAGGCATCTTTGCCCATGCCCAATGGAGCGCTGCCGGCTCTCGGCGACGCCACCAGGGCGGTTGAGGTGCGCCACCAGGGCGAGTTGCTCGGCGCGCTGAGCGTGACCAAACGTCGCGGGGAGAGCCTGACGCCGATCGAAGAGAAGCTTATCGATGACCTTGCGCACCAGGCGGGCCTGGTGCTCAAGAACGTCGGGCTCAGTGCTGACCTCCAGGTGCGGCTTGACGAACTCCGGGCGTCGCGCCAACGGCTGGTGCAGGCGCAGGACCATGAGCGCCGCCGGCTCGAACGCAATCTGCATGACGGTGCTCAACAACACCTCGTCGCGCTCAAGGTGAAGCTGGGGTTGGCTGAGATGCTCCTTGATCGCGATCCCGCGAAAGCCATGGCGACACTGGAGCAGCTCAAGGGCGACGCCGACGAGGCGCTCGAGACGTTGCGTGACCTGGCGCGGGGGATCTACCCGCCGCTCCTCGCCGACAAGGGGCTGGTGGTGGCGCTGGAATCGCAGGTGCGCAAGGCGATCGTCCCCGTGAGTGTGCGCGCCGATGGCGTGGGGCGTTACTCGCAGGATGTCGAGGCGACCGTGTACTTCTGTGTTCTGGAGGCGTTGCAGAACGTGCAGAAATACGCGCGGGCATCACACGTCGACGTGCGGCTCCACGGGCACGGCGACGGCGTGACCTTCGAGGTCGGCGACGACGGCGTCGGGTTCGACACCGCGATCGCGAAGAAGGGTGCGGGACTCACCAACATGGCAGACCGCCTCGACGCACTCGGGGGCTCGCTCACGGTCACGTCAAGCCCGGGCGGAGGAACCACCATCAGTGGAACGTTGTCCGTCGACATCGCGGCGCTGGCGGCGGTCTGATGTCTGCTCGCGCGACGCCGCACATCGAATCTTTGGCCACGCGGCGGCTGGCGCGGCCGGCCACGGCCTGGGTGCTGCTCGCCGTCATTCTGTCCATGTTCGCGGCGTTCGGCGTCGTCTTCTACTCTCCCCTCACTTCACCGGCGTTGTTTCGAGCCGCCGGTGGCCTGAGTGCCGCGTTCGTGTTCCCCTTTTGTACTTTCACGATCGTCGGCGCCGTTATCGCAATCCGCAGACCCGTCAACCCGGTGGGCTGGCTGTGCATGGGCGGATCGGCCGTCCTCGCCATCGGGTCGCTCTCCGCGCTCGTGGGCTCGGTGCTCCTGGACGCGCACAATGGCCTGGGCGGCTACGTCCTGCTGTTCTCGGCGTTCTGGAATGCTCCAGGCGGGAATGTGGCGGTGTTGTTCACCATCATGCTGCTCGTCTTTCCCGACGGCCATTTGCTTTCGCCGAAGCTGCGCTGGCTGATGTATGCGGTGGTGGGATTCGGATTGTCAGGGCTCGTTTTATGCGTCATCAATCCGGCTCCCGGAGCGCTGGGCGTTGTGTCGAGCCCCCAACCTGGCATCGCCATCCCGGTGAGTGTCCTGGCCATTCCTGGTTCAGCACCGCTGGTGAACACGTTGGGCGACCTCTGGAACGTGCTCTCGAACGTGTTCAGCGCAGCCGTCATCGTGACCGTATTCCTGCGCCTTCGTGGCGCGGATGCCGATACGCGCCACCAGATCAAATGGGTCGCCTCGGCGGCCCTCTTCCTGGTGGTAACGATCCTTCTCGTCAACTTCCTTCCGAGCGAGGTCTTTGCCGATCCCGGTCCGCTGGTTGGCGGGGCGGTCGGTTTGCTGGTGTCAGTTGCGGTGCTGGGCGTACCCACAGCGATCGGCGTTTCCGTCCTGAAATACCGCCTCTACGACATCGACGTCATCATCAGCCGAACCCTCGTCTATGGCGTCCTGGCGGCGTTCATCACCGCCGTCTACATCGGTATCGCCGTCGGCATCGGCACCCTGGTTGGCAGTGGCGGCCAGCCGAATCTCTGGCTGTCGATCGTCGCGACCATCATCGTTGCGGTTGGATTCCAACCGGTTCGTGAGCGCGTGCAGAAGATTGCGAACCGGCTCGTATACGGGAATCGCGCCACCCCGTACGAGGTGCTCACCGCGTTCTCGGACCAGGTTGCGGAGGCATACGCGGCCGATGAGGTGTTGCCACGCATGGCCCGCGTGCTCCAGGAAGCGACCGGTGCACAGTCTGCGACTGTCTGGCTCAAGGGTCCCGCGACCCTGCGCCCGGCTGCGACGTATCCGGATGCAGCGACGTCGCCTCCTCTACCGCTGGCGATGTCCGGTAGCTCGCTGCCCGACATCCCTGGCGCGACCACCTCCGTTGCCGTGGAGCATCAGGGCCGCCTGCTCGGCGCGCTGAGCGTCGTCAAGCGCAGGGGTGACCCCGTGACCCCCACCGAGCAGAAGCTCATCGACGACCTGGCGCATCAGGCGGGTCTGGTGTTGAGAAACGTGGGTCTTGCGGCTGAGCTTCGCAACCGTCTCGACGAGCTCCGCAGCTCGCGACAGCGGCTGGTGCGCGCCCAGGACGAAGAACGTCGCCGTCTCGAACGCAATTTGCACGACGGCGCGCAGCAGCACATCGTGGCCTTGAAGGTGAAGCTCGGGCTGGCGCAAATGCTCGCAGCCACATCGCCGGAGAAAGCACGGTTGACGGTGGTACAGCTGAAAGCGGACGCCGATGAGGCACTCGAAACTCTGCGTGACCTTGCGCGAGGGATCTACCCACCGCTGCTCGCCGACAAGGGGCTGGTGGCGGCGCTGGAATCACAGGCCCGCAAAGCGACGGTACGGGTCCACGTGGATGCCCAGGGGGTGGAGCGGTACGCACAGGACGTGGAGGCCACCGTGTACTTCTGCGTGCTGGAGGCATTGCAGAACGTGCAGAAGTACGCGTCGGCATCCCAGGTTGCGGTGCGTCTTCGTGGTGAGGCGAGTGGGCCGAGCTTCGAGGTCGAGGACGACGGCACCGGGTTCGACACGGTCACGGTCGCGAGAGGTGCGGGGCTCACCAACATGGTGGATCGAGTCGAAGCCCTGGGCGGCAGCGTCGATGTGAGGTCGGCGCCTGGTGCGGGGACGCGCGTGTCCGGAGACGTTCCCGCGCCGGTCCGCGAGACTGTTCTCGCCTGACCCGCGCTACGCGGATGTCGCTGAGGCCCACGCCTCCGCGAGCCGGTCGGGACTGAAGTCGGACTTGGAGATGAACCCGGCGGCGCCCGCTTCGGCGGCCCGGGGCCCGTACTCGTCAGCCTCATAGGTCGACAGGACGAGTACCACGACCGGTTTGGCATTCTCCACTCCGGCGAGGATCTGCCGGGTTGCGTCGAGCCCGCTGATTCCGGGGAGATTCACATCCATGAGGACGAGGTCGGGGCGGAGATCGCGAGCCGAGGTGACCGAGTCCTCCCCAGTCTCGACCTCTCCGACCACCTCAAAGCCGTCGGTGAGCTCGACGACCGTTCGCGCGACGTCGCGGAACGGTGCCTGGTCGTCGACGATCAACACTCGGATACTCATCTCAACATCTCGAACGGTATCCCGATGGCCGAGAAGTGGCAAGCGTACTTGCATCACTTCCGGGGTGATGCAGGCACCCGGCACCCACTCCCCCCTATCCTCATGGCGTGCCGATCCGCGTCGTCCTCGCCGAGGACAATTACCTGCTGCGAGAGGGCATCCGGCAGCTGCTCGAGACCTCTGACGAGATCGAGCTGATCGAGAGTTGCGTCGACCTCCCCGGGCTGGAGCGCGCTATCGAGGAGCACAGCCCTGCGGTCGTGATCACCGATATCCGGATGCCACCGACCGGGACCGACGAGGGCCTTCGGGCCGCCGAACGCCTGCGTGCCGAGCGTCCCGAGGTGGGCGTTGTGGTCCTGAGCCAGTACGCGGAGCCGGAGTACGCGCTGGCGCTGCTCGAGAAGGGCGCAAGCGGCCGCGCGTACCTGTTGAAAGAGCGCGTCTCCGACATCGACCAGCTCGTCGGCGCGGTGCGCGAGGTCGCGCGGGGTGGGTCGGTGATCGACCCGCGTGTGGTCGAGGTGCTCGTCGCGGCGCGCAGCGCGGTGCGTGACTCGCCGATCGCTCAATTGACGCCTCGCGAGCGCGATGTGCTCCAGCAGGTGGCGATGGGAAGGAACAATGCCGGCATCGCCGCAGCGCTCTTTCTCACCGAGCGCGCGGTCGAGAAGCACATCAACGCGATCTTCTCGAAGCTGGAGCTCTCCGAGGAGCCGGACGTTCACCGTCGCGTCAAGGCGGCGCTCGTCTACCTCGCCGCGCACCCCTAGCTCAGTCGCGCTGCTCCGCGTCGCGCGCGCCGACCAGGATCGACATGTTGCCCACCGGATGGCGGTTCTCCCGCATGAGCTGATGCGCGAGACCAACCTCGGTGAAGGCGAACGTCTGTGACAGGCAGGGATCGACCTCGCCCCGCGCAACCATCTGGTTGTACGCCGCGCACTCCGCGTCGTTGGCGAAATGCGAGCCCTGCAAACGTTTCTGGCGCATCCAGAGATAGCGCAGGTCCACCGCAGCGTGATACCCGGTCGTCCCCGCGCAGATGACCACCATGCCGCCGTTGTCGCAGACGAAGATGGAGGTGGGGATGGTGTCCTCGCCCGGATGCTCGAAAACGATTCGCGGGTTGCGGCGTTCTCCCAGCACGTTCCAGAGCGCTGTCCCGAATGCGCGCGCCCCAGCAGTCCAGGTCGCGAACGCCGCATCGTCGCGCCAGTCGGGGATCACCCCCCAATGCGAGAACTCGCGCCGGTCGATGTAGCCGCGTGCTCCGAGGTTGACACAGTACTGACCACGTTCCGGGCCCGATGTCACCGCGATCGGGATCGCTCCCCTGGCCTTGGCGATCTGAATCGCCTGCGAGCCCAGTCCGCCCGAACCACCCCACACCAAAACGACGTCATTCTCGGCAACGGAGTGCGGATGCCACGAGCAGAGCATGCGATACGCGGTTGCACCGACCAGCATGCATGCCCCCGCCGCCGCCCAGCTGAGGTCGGGCGATTTGGGGAGGAGCTGGTGCGCCTGGACGAGCGTGTACTGCGCAAAGCTCCCCCAATTGGTCTCGTATCCCCAGATCCGAGCGCTGGGCGCGATGATCGGGTCGCCGCCGCCGGTGATCCACGGGTCGGCGGGATCCCAGACGCCGCAGTGCGCGACCACGTGGTCGCCGACGCGAACGCTGTCGACTCCGTCGCCCACCGCCCAGACGATGCCCGATGCGTCGCTGCCGCCGATGTGGAAGCTCTCTGCCTCTCCCGCCTTGCGTCGCGCAGCGATTACATCGACCGGTCGCCCCAGCGCCGCCCACACGTTGTTGTAGTTGACGCCTGCCGCCATCACGTAAACGAGGACCTGTCCTGGGCCAGGCCTCGGCGTTGCCAGGGTCTCGCCCGCGAACGCGGTCTGGGGGTCGCCGTATCGCTCAGGTCGGATGACCTGTGCGTGCATCCGCGCGGGGATGGCACCAAGGCGCGGCATCGAGCCGACATCGGTCAGATCTTGAGTTGGCATCGGGCCTCGGACGATACATGGCGGCTTAGAGACATCGTCAGCCGTTCGCCGCCGAGATGCGATGAAGCGAACGCCGCACTGATTCCTCAGACGTCGCTGCGATAGCGCCACACCGATGGGAACGCGACAGTGGCCGCGCCGAGTCCCACCAGGCACAGCGCGCCACCGGTGACGATCGCGACCTCCGCGCCGAAGGCATTCGCGACGATGCCCGTCTCGACATCGCCGAGGTTGGGGCCGCCCGCGACCACCATGAAGTACAGGGCTGTGAGCCTGCCTCGCAATTCGTCGGGCGCGATCCGCTGCATGATCGTCGTCCGGCACACCGCGCTGAAGCTGTCCGCTCCGCCGGCGATCGCGAGCAGGAGCAGCGCGACCCAGAGCGATGAGGCGAAACCGAACGCGATGATCGCCAGGCCCCAGGCGATGATCGCAACCACGATGATCCGCCCGAGACGCTTCGACCGAGCGACGCTACCGCTGGTCAGCGCGGCGATGACGGCTCCCAATCCGGGAGCCGCATAGAGCAGCCCCAGACCCTGCGGTCCGGCATGGAAGGTTGTCGCCGCGAGCATAGGGAACACCGCGCGGGGAAGTCCAAAGATCATCGCCGCGAGGTCCATCGCGAATCCGCCGAGGATCACCGGCTGGCGTCGAGCGAAGCTCAGTCCGCGCAGGATCGCTGCCACCGGTCGTTCCCGCTCGCTCGAAGAGCGGCCCTGCGGGGGCAGCAGCGCGACCGCGGTCAGCGCCGCGCTGAACGTGACCACATCCACCGAGTACGCCGCCGGCAGGCCAAGGTGGGCGATCACCAATCCGCCGATGGCGGGCCCGGCGACCAGGGTCGTCTGGAACAGCACGATGTTGAGCGAGAGTGCCCCGGGGAGGCGGTCGACACCGACCAGGTTCGGAATGATCGCGGTGCGGGTGGGCGCGTCAACTGCGCCCACGAGTGCCGCAAGCGCCACCACCGCATAGATCTCGAGCAGCGGAGGGTGCCCGATGAAGGCTCCCAGCGCGAGAAGCCCCGAGCACGCCGCGAGGCAGAGCTGGGTCACCACGAGCACCCGGCGGCGGTCGAAGCGGTCGGCAATCGCGCCGCCACCGAGCGATCCACAGACCAGGGGCACGGCCTGCACGATCCCGAGCAGGCCGACGTCGAGCGCTGAGCGTGTCAGCGAGTACACCTGGAACGGCACCGCGACCAGGGTTATCTGGCGTCCCACCAGGGAGATGAGCTGCCCGACCCAGAGGCGACGGAACGGCCGCGACTCACGCAGCGACCGCGCGTCCACCGCCAGCGTTCGGAATGCCCGGCTGGTCCACAGTCTGGATCGCACCGGGCAACGCTATCCTGTCGGCCGATGTTCACGACGCCGGCCACCATCGCTGTTCCCGCCGCATGATCGCGCGCGATACGTGGAGTCCGAGCCAGTACGAACGTTTTCGCGCGGAGCGGGAGCAACCCTTTCACGACCTCGTCGCACTGATCACCAGACGGCCCGCCTGTCGCGTTGTCGATCTCGGATGCGGAACGGGGTTGCTCACGGCCGCCCTGCATCGCGAGCTGCAGGCTACGGAAACGCTTGGTGTCGATTCGTCGGACGCCATGCTCGAACGTGCCCGAACCGTCGAGACCGTAGGGTTGCGATTCGTACGCGGCGACATCAATAAATGGCAGCCGGATGCGCCATTCGACGTCGTCTTCTCGAACGCGGCGCTGCAATGGGTCGGCGATCATCCGACCCTGTTTGCGCGGCTGACCGCGATGCTGACCCCGGGCGGCGAGCTGGCCGTCCAGGTGCCGGCCAATTTCGATCACGTCTCCCACACCCTCGCTGCCGACATCGCGCACGAGGAGCCATTTGTCGAGGCGATGCAGGGCTACACGAGAACGTTCTCGGTGCTCCCGCCCGAGGAATACGCCACATTGCTCCATGAGCTCGGCTTCGTCGCGCAGTCCGTGCGCCTCCAGATCTACGGCCATGTCCTCGAGTCGCCGGATGCGGTCGTGGAGTGGGTTCGGGGCACCCTCCTGACCGACTACGAGTCGCGACTGCCCGGGCCGCTGTACGAGGAGTTCGTCGCTCGGTACCGCGCACGATTGCACGCGGCACTCGGCGATCAGCGCCCGTACTTCTACCCGTTCAGACGCATCCTGCTGTGGGGACGGCGTCCGGACTGAGCGCCGGGAGCGAAAGGAGCACCACGTGGAGATCAAACGGCTCGACCTCGGCCACCTGTACGTGACCGCTCGTGCCTGGCCGGTGCATGGGTATGTGATCCAGCACGAGCATCTCGGCGTGGTTCTCGTCGACACCGGCTGCGGCGGACCGGACGAGGTGCTCCGCCACTACAAGGTCGTCAACCGCACCGTCGCCGACGCGCTTGCCGACCACGGCCTCGCCCCCACGGACGTGACCATGGTGATCAATACGCATCTGCACTTCGATCACTGCGGGCAGAATCCTGCGTTCGCCCACGCGCCACTGATGGTCCAGCGCGCCGAGCACGAGCGGATCCTCCAGGAGCGCGATGCGGTCACCGAGTGGATCGAGGCTTCCGGGATAACCTTCGAGCTCGTGGACGGCAGTATCGAACTTGCTCCCGACCTGCGCATCGTCACCTCACCGGGTCACACCTCGGGTCACCAGTCGGTGGTGGCGACGACCGATCTGGGCACCGAACTGTTCATCGGCGATGCCGCGTACACGCGGAGGATCTGGGAGAGCTCCGGCGCCGGCACGCTGCCTGACGGACAGGCGGCCGACATCGATGCGTGGCGCGGCACGCTCGGCACCCTCAAAGCCCTCGCCCCGGAGAGGGTGCACTTCTGCCACGACGGCTGACGGTCAGGCGACGGCCTTGACGATCTCCTCGCGCAGTCCGGGGAATGTGGCGAGGTATTCGCGACGCTCGGCCTTGAGCCGCTCGACCAGGGCGCGATATTCGTCCATGCGGCCCTGGCGCTCGTACAGCTTGCGGGGCTGAAGGATCTCCGGGTCGTCGAGCCCGGGAAGCGATGCCGCGACCTCGTACCCGAAGTCGGGATCCGGCTCCCACTCGATGGTCCCCTCCGAGATCGCCTTGACGATGGCGCTCGAGTACGGGATTGACACCTTCTTGCCGCGCTCATCCTCGTCGGTGCCGCCGACACGACCGGTGTTGAGCAGATAGACCTCGAATGAGCTGCTGTCCATGAGTTCGAGGAATCGGTTCCCCTGCTGCTCGTGACGGAGCGGGAAGAAGGGGTTGGTGCCGGGAACGCGCAGGAACCTGCCGGCCTCCTCCTTGCCACCCGCCGAGGTGCCTCGCGTCTCGCCGAGCATGAAGTAGAGCGCCGCATGCTCTCGATTGAGTCGCGCCACGCCCGGGATGAGATTGTCGTTGCGATTGAGGATCAGGAAGTGGTCGACCGACGCCACCTCGCGTGCATCCTTGTGCCATCCCAGCGCGTCCATTCGGAACACAGAGCGTCCGTTGGGCGTGTAGGCGGTGTCGAAGAAGTCGACGACACCGTCGTCGTTCTGCGAAACGTTCTCGAGGTACGCCTCCGGTTTCACGACGGCGCCGTAGATGCTCGGCTCGAACTGCGGATCAAGCGCGAAAGTTTTCGCGAAGCAACCGTTCTCGGTGGCAACGATCCTTCCGCCCGGGTAGAGGGCGACGAAGTCGTCCTGCACCGGCTTGCTGTCGTTCTGGCGCGTAAATGTCGTGGTTGTCTTCCCGGTGCCCGACAGGCCGATGATCAGCAGCGCCTGATCGCCGCGAGGGGTCGGCACAACCTTGCATCCTGCGTGCAGCGAGAGCCCACCCTGGTCGTAGGTGAGCTTGTTCCACATGCGCAGCCCGCCCTTCTTGGACTCGCCGAAGTAGTCGCTGTTGAGGACGCGCGTGACCCCGGCCTCGAGGTCGACCGCAATCACACGATCGTTCGGATACCCGGGCGCGTCAAGGTTGGGCGTGTAGATGACCGTGAGCACGGGAGCGAAGTCGGGTCCCGGCTCCTCGGCTTCGAAGTACAGCCAGTGCTGCATGCCGGCGACGTTGGCATTGGCTGCTTCGATGTACAGCCGCGCCGCGACGCGGTACTCGGGATCATTGCCGATGTACCCGTCGATGACGAGCATGTCCTGGTCGTGGATGTAGGCATCCTGGCGCCCGGCAATCTTGGCGGCGTCGGCCCGGCTCATCGTCTGGTCGGAGTGCTCCTCGGGCCGGTCGGTGACCACGTAGGTGCTGGCCTTGCTTCGCGAGACAACCTTGGTCTGAACGTTGTAGTTGTCGAACTCCGTGTGGCGTGCGTTGGGCATCCGCGACGTCAATTCACGCAACTCCGCGGGGGAGGGGTTCCAGCGGATGGTGCGGGCAGCCGGGAGGCTGCTCGCATTGGTATTGATGACGGCGGACATGACTCCTCCAATATCCCTGGTCACGATCCCCCGCTCGACCTCGATCGTCGCTCCAGGCAGGCTTTCCGGACCTCGCGAGCATAGCAAAGGCTCCCTCGAGGTGGGCCGAGGTAACGGCTTCTGCCGCGTATGGTTGTAGGCTGTCGCTGATGACTCAAACGGTCCCCAAGCCAATTGCAGAGGCAACGTCGCTGCGCGAGAAGTCCTGGGTGTTCTTCAACGGTGAAGTCGTTCACTACGCAGACGCCAAGGTCGGCCTGCTCACCCACGGTCTCAACTATGGGACCGGCGTTTTCGAGGGCATTCGCGCCTATTGGAACGAGGAGCGTGAGCAGCTGTTCGCGCTCAGCGTCCCGGAGCACTTCGAGCGCATGCACCAGAACACGCGCGCTCTGCAGATGACAATCCCGTGGAGCGTGGAGGAGCTGGTCGCAGTCACCATCGATCTCCTGCGCCGCAACGAGTACCGCGAGGACGCCTACGTCCGGCCACTCTCCTTCAAGTCGGCGGAGATCATCGGGGTGAAGTTGCACGACGTCCCCGACAGCTTCGCAATCGTGACCGCTCCCATGGGCCTCTATGTCGGCAATGGCGGGATCCGTTGCATGGTGTCGTCCTGGCGGCGCATCGACGACGCGATGGCCCCGGTGCGCACCAAGTGCACCGGCCTGTACGTGAACTCCGCACTCGCCAAAAGCGAGGCCCTGCAAAGCGGATTCGATGAGGCGATCATGCTGTCCGGCGACGGCCACGTCTGCGAGGGCAGCGCCGAGAACATCTTCATCGTCCGCAAGGGCGAGATCATCACGCCGCCGCCATCGGACAACATCCTGGAAGGCATCACCCGTGCAAAGGTGATGCATCTCGCTCAGGAGGAGCTTGGCCTTGAGGTCCGCGAGCGGTCGATCGATCGTTCCGAGCTCTATGTCGCCGACGAGGTGTTCCTGGTGGGCACCGGCGCGCAGGTCGCACCCGTGATCGAGATCGACCGGAGGCGCATCGGTGACGGCGAGCCCGGCCCGCTGACCAACCGTGTCCAGGACGCCTACCTGAAGGTGGTCACCGGTCGCGACCCGAAATACGCTGCCTGGCTGACACCGATCTACTGATCAGGCCACAGACCCTCTTGAGGAAGGGCCGCGATCAGGACCGGGCGAGCTTCGCAGCGCACGCGGCGCAGGTCCCGTAGAAGTCGAGAGCGTCGTGGTCCAGGGCGAACCCGTACCCACCCCGCACCGCATCGATGAGCTGGTTGACCGCGGTGTCGTCGATCTCCGTGGTCGTCCCGCAGAGGCGGCAGACCAGGTGGTGGTGATGGTTCGCCGCGCACGACGTGTAGACGTGAACGTGACCCTCTGCCTCGAATCGCTGGGCAAGTCCGTTCTCGACAAGGAAATCGAGCGTCCGAAACACGGTTGCGCGGCCGAGGAGGGGGTGCTCGCCACGCAAGGAGTCGTAGAGCTCCTGCGCGCTGACCGTCCTGCGGGCGCGAGCCAGCGCGCTCGCCACGATCATCCGCTGCAGGGTCAGCCGGTGTCCCTGGGCGGCGAGGCGGTCCTTGACGGTCGGCGCCGCTGCGGCCGGCATCGGTCTAGGCCACCCGCTTGAGCCAGCGCTCGGGATGCCGGAGCTCGTCGAGGCTCGGCATCATCTCCGAGGACTCCCAGACGCGATTCAGCGTGCTCAGCCCTGCGCGATCAACGACGCCGACAGCGAAGTGCTCGCCGACCTCGTACTGGCGCATCTTCATCTCCAGGCCGGTGATGGTGAGCACGAGGCGCTCGATCGGGCCTCGCTGGCGGCGGCGCTGCTGCATGGCAGCCTCGAGCCGGTCCGACCCACGAATCGCATTCCGCCCGGCGCGGTGCATGACGAAGTTGCTGTAGCCCTCGAGCACGCTCATCACGGCCTGCACATGGCGGATGGTCTGCACCTGGCTTCGCACCGTGTCCGGCAGCCTGCGGACCATCTGACTTGAAGGAAGGAGTGTCTGACCGTCAGCGGAGAGCGCGTCGAGCATCAATCCGCGCATCACGCTCTCGAGATGGTCGCCGAGCCACGGATGGACCTCGAACTGCCAGGCGTGGGTGAGCTCGTGGAGGATCAGCCAGGGGCGCAGATCGGTGCCGCTGAGATGGAGGTCGCGTTCGATCCCGGCGATATTGGGCTCGACGAGGTAGAGCGCGCTTGCCTGACGGGTGGCCCCGGGGACGTCCTCCAGCTCGAGGACCGGGTCGTACTGGCCGAGCACCCGGCGCGCCATCAAGCCGAACAGCTCGCCCACGTAGCGGTCGAGCACGCGCCGGCTCATGCCGGTCGCCAGTGACTCCGGAACGCTCGCCCGGATGCGCTCGACCGGCGCGAGCAGGCGCTGCACCATGCCGAGGTTGGCGTCGATGAAGCCCCTACGATCGAGAGCGATGAATCGTGGATAGGCCGTGAGCGGGACCTGGCAGACCTCGACCAGCAGGGGCGCCACCCGCGCCGCCATCTCGGTGTAGGCCGCCTCGAGCGTCTCAGCGTTGATCCCCGCACCGCTCCCGACCTCGCCGCTGCGCGACACCGCGATCCGGCGCACGTCCTCCCAGTCGACCAGGCGGCGCGGCGTCTGCAGCTGCGGCCGCAGGAGGGCTCGCGCGGACAGCACGGCTCCCGCGCCGACCGCTCCGACGGCGAGCGTGCGGCGGATCTTGTCGCCTCGACTGGCAGGGCTCATGGATCGATCATACGGGGGGACCGCCGGCCGATCGGAATCTACATCGACGAGCCCGACCGCCCATCGATGTAGACCGGGTGGTCGGGAGGCTTGCCCTCCAGCCAGTAGGCGTCCAGGCGCTCCTCGGTCCAGCCCCGCTCGCGGAGGAACGGCTCATCGAGGATCTGCTGCCCGGTCAGCGCCGGAGGCTCGGTGGTGACGATCTCCATCATCGCGTCGCAGAGGATCTCCGGCGATCGCCACTGGCTGCGGTCCCCGAGGCCCCAGTTGATGCTCGCCAGGCTCTCGATGATGGTCACGGGCCAGAGCGAGTTGCTGGCGATCCCGTCGCCGGCATGTTCGGCCGCGATCCCGATCGCCAACCGCGTCATCCCCATCTTGGTCGTCATGTAGGCGACATGCCCGGGGCTCGGCGTGGTGGTGATCGGCGGCGAGCAATTGATGACGTGCCCCCAGTGGTTCGCCACCATCTGAGGCAGGGCGTAGTAGGCGCAGAGAAACGCGGCGCGGACGTTGATCTCCCACATGAGGTCGTAGCGCTTGGGAGGTGTCTCCAGGATCGGCTGCCACCAGAGCGCGCCCGCGTTGTTGATGAGGATGTCGAGCCGGCCGAAGCGCTCGACTGTGGCGTCGACCATCGCTTTGACCTCATCGTCATGACGCACGTCCACGCGTACGGCGAGCGCCGACCCGCCGGCGGCCTCGACCTCGGCCGCGACGGTGTGGATGCTTCCCGGCAGCTTGTCGGTGCCACTCTCCGACTTTCCCGTGACGACCACCGACGCGCCCTCGCGAGCGAGGCGCAGCACCATAGCGCGTCCGATTCCCCGGCTGGATCCCGTGACCACCGCCACGCGGCCGTCAAGGGGACGATGGGCGCTCATCGGCGCGCATCATAGGCCCGCGGCGGCGGCAGCAACTCTGTCGAGGTCGATGGGTCAGGCGACGCGGGCGGCGATCTCCGTGACGGTGCCGGCCAGCTCGTCGGTGAGCGCACCCGGCAGGCGGCGCTCGAGGATCTCCAGCACGCTCGTGTAATACCAGAGCTGCGCATTCGGATCCGGCACGGTGAACCGCTGCCACACGACGTCGCCCTCGGTGCGCAGGTCGGCGAGGATCGACCGCGTGTTGTGGACCTTGTCGCAGGCTGAGACGAGCAGGACGGCGGTGTCGGCCTCGGCGGCGAGACGGCGCAGGTAGGTTTCCTTCCGCTCCCGCCAGTCCGGCTTCGGCTTTCCGGGGACCGCGACGGCATCGCTGCAGGCCATCACGATCCGCGCGACCCGCTCCCCGAATTGCTCCTCGATCACATGGTGAGTGGCCTCGCCGTCGTCAGAGTCCTCCACCGCGTCGTGGAGCAGCGCCGCGATGGCCACATCCTCGTCAGCGCCGTTCTCGAGGGCCAGCGCGCAGACCGTCATGACGTGGGCGATGTAGGGGATGCCCGTTTTCTTGCGCATCTGCGCGCCGTGGATCGCCCAAGCCAGTGCGAACGCGGCGGCGAACCGACCGCTCATCGGTTGCGCGCTCTGAGTCCGCTCTGGCACGGCCACATTGTGGGTAATGGCGCCCTCCGAAGGAGGCACCGGTGGCACGAGAGCCAGAATGGCGCGTGCGCTTCTCTCTCGGCCATCGACTTCCCGGGGGATTCTGGGGAGGCGTCTCCACCTACGCGCGCCGGCCCCATCGTGCTGCGCGTCAAGCCGCCCACGCGACCGGCGGCATCGGCTGCGTGGGCTTCGTCGTTCTGCTCGTCGTCCTCGCCCTCAGCATTGCCTACTGGTACGTCAGCGTCCCGGTGCTGGTGCTCACGGCCATCGCCGTCGGCATCACCGTGCATCGCCAGCACGTGCATGGCGCGCAAGGCTTGGTGAGCACTCCTGCGGTTGCGTTGCGTACGGTTGCGACGCCCGCGCCGGTCATCGCAGTACCGCCGGTGGCGCCCGCATCGTCGTTGCCCCGCGAGCACCGTGCCGGGAGCAGCCCG
This sequence comes from Candidatus Dormiibacterota bacterium, assembly GCA_003162415.1. Classification (GTDB taxonomy): domain Bacteria; phylum Chloroflexota; class Dormibacteria; order Aeolococcales; family Aeolococcaceae; genus Palsa-851. The sequence continues at coordinate 381,982 of PMOL01000004.1, read as the reverse complement.
CCTCTCACCATGCCCGCCGACACGTTCAAGGTCGGTTCGCTGGTCCATCTCGAGAAGGCCGGCACGCGAGCGACGTACTTCGTCGATCACGGACGGACACCGGACGAGATCGTGCTCAAGCGCGTCACCAGCACGCCGCCGGCTCCTGATGCCTGACGCCGCTCTGCTCGGCCTGGTGATCGATCGGCTCGAGACCCATGCCCCGGCAGACGGGGCGGCGGACCTGATCCTTGCCGCGTTTGATGGGGCGGGTGCTGTGGATGCCGCTCTTCACGGGGAGGCTTCTGGTGCGCCGGCTTCGGTCGCGCAGCGCGCGGCCGGAGCGCCTTCGGCGGTGTACCTCGCCGCAATCGAGGTCGAGGGCTTCCGCGGCATCGGTCCTCCGACCACGTTGCACATCGATCCCGGACCCGGGCTCACCCTGGTGGTCGGGCGCAATGGCTCGGGGAAGTCGTCGTTCTCGGAAGCGCTCGAGATGGTCCTGCTCGGCACCAATCAGCGTTGGGAGCAGCGCGTCAAGGTCTGGCGTGACGGGTGGCAGAACCTCCATCACCGCCATACGCGAGTGGCCGCACGGTTCACCGTCGACGGGCGCAGACAGCCGCTCGAGGTCGCCCGTGTCTGGAAGGACGACGAGGGTGTCGACGGCTCGACGCTGATCGTCGACGGAAAACCGGCGTCGACGGCGTCGCTCGGGTGGGCGCCGCAGCTCGCCGGATACCCGCCGCTCCTGTCACACAACGAGCTCGAGCATGCGCTCGACCGCGAGCAGTCGAAGCTGTACGACGCACTCGCCGGCATCCTCGGGCTCGGTGATCTCGCTGCGGCGCAACAGGTGCTGCAGAAGGCTCGTCTGAGCCGCGAGCACGATGCCAAGGAAGCTCGCGACGCACTGCCGGCGCTGCGCGGACTCCTGGACCGAACCTCCGACGAACGTGCGGCGGTGGTTCGCGCCGCGCTGTCATCGAAGACGTGGGACCTCGAGGTTGCCGCGAGCACGGTTGGCGGTGAAGCACAGAGCGACGAGCGCAGCGTGCTCCGCAAGCTGCGCGACCTGGCGGGTCTTCCGGTGCTCGATCGTGAGCGGCTCAACGCCGCGACGACCGAGCTCCGCCAGACCCACGCTGCGGCCGAGCGCCTCCGGGCCACCGACGCCGGGAGGGCACACGAGACCGCCGCACTCCTGCAACAGGCGCTCGACCTGCACGCCCACGCGGAGGGGGAGAGCTGCCCGGTCTGCGGGACCGAGGGCGTGCTGACCTACCAGTGGCGCGTGCAGGCCCGCGACCAGGTTGTCGCGCTGCGTGCTGATGCGGAGGCGGTGCGCAAGTCTCGCGAAATGCTCGCGAGCGCGGCGCGCCAGGGCCGCCAGCTCGTGGCCGCGCCTCTGGTGGCGCTCCGCGACGGTGCCGGGGCTGGCATCGACATCGCACCGGTTGTCGAGCTGTGGGAGCGATGGGCTGAAGTTGCTGCCGATGATGACGCAATCACGCTGGCCAGCCATCTCGAGACTTACGGTCCGCCGCTCATCGCCGCGGTCGGCGATCTGCGCAGGGCGGCGGCCAACGAACTCGAACGGTTGGAGCGGGCATGGCGCCCGGCAGCGGATGCGATTGGGTTGTGGCTGCCGCTCGGCCGCAGGGCGCAGCAGGCCGAGGGCGATGCAGCACGTCTGAGAGAGGCAGAACGGTGGCTCAGGGACGCGCATGACGAGTTGCGCGAGGAACGCTTCCGTCCGATCGCGGGTGCCGTGCAGGAGAACTGGACCGCGCTGCGCCAGGACAGCAACGTCTCGCTCGGCGATCTGCGCCTGCTCGGTGCTCAGACACAGCGCCGGCTCGCTCTCGACGTCAAAGTCGACGGTGAGGAGGGATCCGCGCTCGGCGTGATGAGTCAGGGTGAGCTCAACTGCCTGGCACTGTCGCTGTTCCTGCCACGCGCCTCCATGCCCGAGTCGCCGTTCCGGTTCGTGGTCATCGACGACCCGGTGCAGGCGATGGATCCAGCCAAGGTTGCCGGGCTCGCGACGGTGCTCGCGCGCGCTGCGAAAGAACGTCAGGTGGTGGTGCTGACACACGACACACGTCTTGCCGACGCCATGAGGGCGCTCGACATCGCGGCCACCGTTATCGAAGTGGTGCGACGCGAGCAGTCCGTCGTCGAGTTGCGTCGCATCCAGGACCCGGTGCAGCGATACATCGACGATGCCTTTGCGGTTGCGATGAGCCGCGACGTTCCGACCGAGGCACTGCGCGTGATCCCGGGTTTCTGCCGGCTGGCGCTGGAGGCCGCATCATCGCTCGCGGCCACGCGACGCCTACTTCGCGAGGGCAAGACCTACGCGGAAGTTCGGGAGATCCTTGCCAGGCCGACGACGGTCAACACGTGGCTGGCGCTCGCGCTGTTGCACGACCCCGACCGCAGTGGCGATGTGACCGCGTTCCTCGCGAAACACCATCCCTGGGCTGTCGATGCGGTGAAGGAGTGCAACCGCGGCACGCACAGCGGGAAGCTGCACGGCGACCCGAAGGACTTCATACGCAGCGTTGAGCAGCTGAGCAAGAAGGTGCTCGAACGTTGAAACCGGTATGAGCACGACGGTGGACGCGCACGCGCTCGTGTCAGCTGCACGCGACCTCATCCGGGACGACGACCCCGCGACCGCCGGCCTGTGGCCCCGAGCGGCAGCGCTGCTCGCACGACAGGGACTGGAACTCGCCATGGCGCAACTCTGGGAGGTCACGGCGCCGGGACTCGAGTGGACGTCGACGCGCTGTCAACTGCTCTGCGTCGGCGACATGCTCAACGACAGGGAGCTTGGCGGCCGGGCCGCACTGACCTGGCAGTCACTGTCCAACGCCTGCCATCACCGCGTGTACGAGCTTCCGCCGACGGCGAGCGAGCTCAACCTGGCGCTCGAGATGGTGTGGGACCTTGCCGAGGCGGTCGAACGGTTGCGCGGGAAGATTCAGGGCTGATCTGCGGCGATTGGCGCGACAGGCACCTGTCGCCCGACTACCCGACGCTCACATCCGAAGATCCGTGGCGGGGTAGCGAAGTGAGGAAAAGCGATGATCAGGAAGGTAGAACCCATCAATCTCGGTTGCGACGTTCGCGTCGAGGGAGACCACATCGCCGTCACGGGTCTTTCTCTGTACGACGCCGAACTGGCGGCGTACGTCGTCGATCACCCCGAGGTTGATCGGCCGGCCGTGGTTGAGCGGGGGCTCAAGGTCGGTCTCATCGCGTTGCGCAATGCGGGCGTCACGCTCAACGTCGACTTCGTCGCCCGTGAATTCGAGCGGCTCCTGCATCGCACCGACGAGTCGCACGACAGAGCGGCGGCAGCCCTGGACTTTGCACTGCGCGAGACGTTCGCCACCAAGGATGGCAAGCTCCCACGGACGCTTGATCAATTCCTCGGCGAGAACGGAACCCTGCGTCGCCTGGTCGACGATCTCTTCGACGAGGAGCGGCGCGACAGCGCGATCGGACGCATGCGTACTCTGCTCGCGGGCTATTTCGACGGCGACGGCGCGATCATCAGCCGGATGCTCGACCCGCGGCTCGCGGCCAGTCCACTGCATGGATTCCGCGACGAGATGCGCGAAATGCTGAAGGACGTCAGCGATCGCCTCATTCGCCTCGAGGCCTCACGCGACGCACGCTCAGACGAGCGGGAGAAGGGCACGGCCAAGGGACTGGATTTCGAGGAAGCCGTCGAGGCTCGTCTCGACACGCTCCTGCGTGGGACGGGCGATCTCGTTGAGCCGACCGGGACCGCTGTCGGCAACAGCGTGCGCGGTCGCAAGGGCGACTTCCTGATCACGCTGGATCCGACCTCGACCCGGGGCCTCCCTGTGCGTGTCGCGGTGGAGGCGAAGAGCGGACGCGTGGGGCTCGCCAAACTCTGTCGCGACCTCGATGAGACGCGGCACAACCGCGACGCCGTCATCGCCGTCGCCGTCTACCGTGCCGGCAACGCCCCGTCGGGATGCGCGCCCTTCACGCTGCACGGCGAGCACATCATCTGCGAGTTCGATCAGGACGATCCCGACGACACTGCGTTCACCGCCGCCGTGCGCCTGGGACGTGCGCTTGCACTTGCTGGGTCGCGCGACCATGCAGATGTTGTCGACGCTGCAGCCGTGCGTCGGGATCTCGAAGGGATCCGCGCACAACTGAACGCCATCGTTGGCATGAAGTCGAAGCTCACGTCGATCTCGACCGCGACGGGCGACGTGCGCAACGGGCTCGAGGCGCTGCGCCAGGGCGTGCTGGACCGCGTCATCGCGATCGAGGGCAACGTGGCAGACGTGGTCACGGGGCGTCGGGACATCGCCTGATCGAGAGCCGCCGCAGTCACAGCGACCGCACAGGCAACCCAGATAAACCTCAAATGGACGGTTGCCAAGCTCCTACTTAGCCACCTAAGTAAAGAGGAACCCACCATGGACGACCACGACTCAACCAGCCTGCAAGATTCCGCACCCGCTCGGGTTCGGCGATTTCTGACACACGTAAGAGGTCGAGGGATCATTGCCTTGACGCTGACTGTTGCCGCGGTAGCGCTTGCAGCCTGCGGCACGGCCGCGGCGACAACCACTCCATCGCCGACGGCCGCCGGCAGCGGCTCCCCCGCCGGCGCTCTATCCGGCGGCGGAGGATCGAACGCTCGGTCTGGACCGGCCGCAGGCGGATCATCCGGGACCGTCAGTGGCGTATCGGCGTCGAGCTTCACCGTTTCGACGCCGGCGGGTCAGAAGGTGACCGTTGACGAGGCGTCCTCAACCACCTACGAGAAGAACTCGACCTCGACGTCGGCAAGTGCCATCACGACGGGAGAAGCCGTCCTCGTTCTGGGGACGACCAGCGGAACGACCATCACGGCCACGCAGGTCGTCGTGCAACCCAGCGGCGCTACATCTGCGGCTTCCGCGGCGGCAGGCGTGGTGCCCTTCCAGCAAGGGGCCGCCACGACGTCAAAGCAGGTCGGTCAAATCCCGGCGGACTACAGCCAGGGGTCAGGGACGATCGTCAGCGGAACGACGGCAAACAAGGCGACTGAAGCCGCGCTTGCCGCCTACCCGGGAGGCGTCGTCGACCGTGTCGTGCAGCTGAGCAACGGCGAGTTCGAGGTTCACTACATCGGCGTCAACTGGCCGCACCACATCTTCGTCAACCAGGACTTCACGGTCGTCGGAGCCAACTAGAAACCCCCAGGGCGCGGGACTTGCTCGCCGGCCTTCAGGGTTCGTCATAGATTCGCACGGCTGAGGAAGGACCACTCTGGGTCGCGCTCGGACGTTGACGTGTCCCTGGTTTCAGGGTGGCGGCTCGACCATGGCATTGCCCTCAGCGATGTGAATGCGCCAGCCTGCTCGTGCACGCGGCGGTGGTGCGGCCGGCACAGGGAGACCAGGTTGTCCATCCAGTTGCGCCTGCGAACAATCGGGCAGTAGCGTGCTGTCACACGCGGGACGACTCATAGGTTCCGCTCTTGATTCCCCTTGACATGTTGAGTAGATCGTTCTCTACTATCGAGTGGATCGTTCTACTCAAACTAGGAAAGGCCATGAACGCCAGCACTGCAACCGACACGTTGGGAACCGCATTGGTCACCGGGGCCACCTCCGGGATCGGCCGGGCCGCGGCGCTGCGACTGGCCGGCGACGGATGGGAGGTGGTGGTTCACGGCCGCAACGCCGGGCGAGGCGCCGAGGTGGTTGCTGCCATCGAAGCCGAGGGGGGCCGGGCCCGCTTCGTCCGCGCAGACCTAAGCAACCTGGAGGACCTGAACCACCTGGCCGAGGAGGTGGGCGAGGTCGACGTGTTGGTCAACAACGCCGGCGCATCGTGGTTCGGCCCGACCACCGATCTCGACAGCCCAGGCTTCGACTCGCTCTTCGAGGGAAACGTCCGCTCGGCCTACTTCCTGGTCGCCGCTCTGGTGCCGGCCATGGCAAAGAAGGGCCGCGGCAGCATCATCAACATGGCCAGCATGGCCGGGATCGTCGGCCTGGCAGGGGGTGCCGCCTACGGTGCCACCAAAGCGGCCATGGCATCGATGACCCGCTCGTGGGCGGCCGAATTCAGCCCACGCGGCGTTCGGGTCAATGCGGTCGCCCCCGGTCCCGTCTACAGCACACCGGAGCAGACCGTTCGCATCGACGGTCTGGGCAAAACCACGCTGCTCGGGCGGGGCGCGCAGCCCGACGAGATAGCCGAGGTCATCGCGTTCCTGGCCTCCGACAAGGCCAGCTACATGACCGGTTCCGTCGTCGTCGTCGACGGCGGCCGCACGGCCATCTAACCAATATGACCTGCTTCGAAGCGCCGGTCGTCGCCCCGCTCGCCGTCACGATCCCGAGCCCTCGATGACCGACACCCGCCCGCGTCTCGAACCCGGACCCGACCACCCCATCACCATCCAAGCCCACCCCTCGCACGTGACCGTCCACGCCGGACCAGTGCTCATCGCCCAGACCGACAAGGCCATCGAGATGCTCGAAGCCGGCCACGCACCCGTGCTCTACATCCCCTTCGACGACCTGAACAAGAAGCTGATTCGGTCGAGCGAACAGCACACCTACTGCCCCTACAAAGGCGAAGCGTCCTACTACGACATCGTCGCCGGCGAAGGCGACACTCTCGAGGGCGCCATCTGGTACTACCCGCACCCCTACCCGGCAGTCGACGCCATCGCCGGCCATATCGCCTTCTACGACGATCGCGTCACCATCACTGACCAGTCCCTAGGATGAGAGTTCGTCATGACCGTCACCGAACCGAGCGTCGCTAAGCGTCGGGCATCCGCCCGGGACCGCCTCCTAGTTGCCGCGAACGAGCTGTTCGACGCCGAAGGCATACAGACCGTCGGTGTCGACCGCATCATTGAACACGCCGCCGTATCCAGAGGATCGTTCTATAACAACTTCGAGAGCAAAGAACAGCTCATCCACACCTACCTCCTTGGGCACCACGAGCGCACCACCATCCGGCTCAGCGAAGCCATCGCCAGACAGAGCGATCCCCGCCAGAAGATCCTCGCCGTGTTCGACACCCAAGCCGAGCAGTTCCGTCAGCCCGACTTCAACGGCTGCGCGTTCGTCGCCGCCAGCGCCGAAGCACCCGCAGGCGGAGTCGTAGACCGCGACGCCGCCGAGTTCCGCACCTGGATACGAACCATGTTCGCCGACCTCGCCGAACAGGCTGGAGCCCCCGACCCCGGCCAACTCGGCGGTCAGCTCCACGTCCTCTACGACGGAGCCGGCCTCACAGCGCGCATGGACCGCGACCCCGACATCGCCGCCGCCACCCGCGCCGCCGTCGAAACGCTCATCGACTCAGCGCATCTGTAGCTGGCGCGTCACAGCACCAGTTCCTCGGTGACGCGACCCATGCAGTCGGACGCGTCCTCGCGAAGATGCTCGCCGTCGTTTCACGATGCGGGCAGGGCCGTGAGTGCTTCACGCGGTAGTGAGGGTGCTCCGCAGCGTCGACACTGTTTCCGCGCCCGTCGCATGGGGGTTATATTAACGATCGATAGGGCCGCTTGTTCCATCTCTCTTCATGCACAACCCGCTCACAGCCATCACCCTCAAATCCGAACTGACACTGGAGGCTGTCGGATCCCCACCCTTAGCACTCACCCCCGCCTCCCGCTAGCAGTCAGACCCCCCGAGTGCTAAACTAGGCCCTGGAACCCTAGGCTAGAGGATCAAACCAGGAGGAACCATGGCCAAGCAATTGCTATTCGACGTCGAGGCCCGTGCCCATCTCAAACGAGGGGTCGATCGGGTGGCCGACGCCGTCAAGATCACCATCGGCCCCAAGGGCCGGAACGTCGTGCTGGACAAGAAGTTCGGCTCGCCGACCATCACCAACGACGGAGTCACGATCGCCAAGGAGATCGAGCTCGAGGAGCCCTTCGAGAATATGGGCGCCCAGCTGGTCAAGGAAGTGGCGAGCAAGACCAACGACATCGCCGGTGACGGGACCACCACCGCCACCGTTCTTGCCCAGGCCCTGATCGCAGCCGGCCTGCAGAACGTGGCCGCCGGCGCCAACCCGATCCAGCTCAAGAAGGGCATCGAGCTCGGCGTTGAGGCGATCGTCAAGGCGATCAAGGAGCAGTCGATCCCGATCTCCGAGCGCGAGAAGATCGCCCAGGTCGCGTCGATCTCCGCTGCTGACCCCACCATCGGCGAAACCGTCGCCGACGCGATGGAGAAGGTCGGCAAGGACGGCGTCATCACCGTCGAGGAGTCGAAGGGCCTCGAGACCGAACTCGAGCTCGTCGAGGGCATGCAGTTCGACAAGGGCTACATCTCCGCGTACATGGTCACCAATGCCCAGCGCATGGAGGCCGTGCTCGAAGACCCCTACATCCTCATCACCGACAAGAAGATCTCGGCGATTGCGGACCTGCTCCCGATCCTCGAGAAGGTCGTCCAGAGCGGCAAGCCGCTCGTGGTGATCGCCGAGGACGTCGAGGGCGAGGCGCTGGCCACCCTCATCGTCAACAAGCTGCGCGGCACCTTCAACGCCGTCGCGGTCAAGGCGCCAGGCTTCGGTGATCGTCGCAAGGCGATGCTCCAGGACATTGCGATCCTGACCGGTGGCCAGGTCATCAGCGAGGAGGTCGGCCTCAAGCTCGACTCCGCGCAGCTTACGTCGCTCGGCCGCGCCCGCAGCGTGACCATCACCAAGGACGACACCACCATCGTCGAGGGCAACGGCAGCAAGGACGCGATCAAGGGCCGGATCGAGCAGATCAAGGCCGAGATCGAGAAGTCCACCAGCGACTGGGACAAGGAGAAGCTCCAGGAGCGTCTCGCCAAGCTCAGTGGTGGTGTTGCCGTGATCAAGGTCGGCGCCCCGACTGAGACCGAGCTCAAGGAGAAGAAGCACCGCATGGAGGACGCCGTGTCCGCCACGCGCGCCGCAGTCGAAGAGGGCATCGTGCCTGGTGGCGGCGTCGTGCTCGTCAACGCGATCCCCGCGCTCGACAAGGTGAAGGCCGAGGGCGACGTGCTCACCGGCGTCAACATCCTCCGCCGCGCGCTCGAGGAGCCCCTCCGCCAGATCGCGCAGAACGCCGGCATGGAAGGCTCCGTTGTCGTCGACAAGGTGAAGTCCCTGCCCAAGGGCCAGGGCTTCGACGCCGCCAAGGGCGAGTACGTCGACATGGTCAAGGCCGGGATCATCGACCCGACCAAGGTCACCCGCTCGGCGGTCCAGAACGCGGCTTCGATCGCCGCGCTGCTGCTCACCACCGAGGCGCTGATCACCGATATCCCCGAGAAGAAGGGAGCACCGGCCGGTCCGCCGATGCCGGAGTACTGATCGGCAGCTGATCCGATTCCCGAAAGGGCGGTCCGGGGTCCCCGGGCCGCTCTTTCTTTTGTCCAGCACTGTGGTTATCCGGTCACGCAGCGATGACTCGATCAACGATCGGCTACAACACGGCGACACCGGAATCGACATGCCCAGCGGCTGCTTAGATTCGAGCTTCGAATCCCCGGTTGTCAGAGGTACTTCAATGGGCGACGCGCTGCCGGATCACTCTCTCGGCGAGGCACTCGGCTCGGCATTCCTGCATGTCACCGGGATTGGGAGCCGCATATCGAAACGTGAGTCCGATGAGGAGCAACTTGACGCCCTCGACGGCAAGCTGCTCACCGACCTCGACCGTGAGTTTCATGAGCGCGGAGAGGAAGCCGTCCCGGATCTCGACCTGACCTCCGTCACCGCGGTCGACCCCGCGTTCACCGCGGACTCGTTCCTGCTCATTGCGAGAGACACGTTCCGCGTGTTGCAGGATTCGCACACCGCGGGCGCTCCAGCCCTTGACGCAGACATCGCGTCCGCGGAGGTCACGGCCGCCGAGGTGGTGGCCGGTCGCGAACGAGTCGTCGTCCGTTTCGCGATCGATGGCGCGACCTCGATCAGCCAGGACTGGACTTTCGAGCGCGACCCCTCGGTCGATACCAGCGCGGACGACGAGGATCATGAGGTGGCCGATGGCGGATGGCTCGTGGCGCATCGTGGATGGCGCCTAACAGGGATCGCGGCGGCCGCCTGAGGGTTTCGCTGGGAGTAGCGGGTCAGGCGCAGGCGGTGGCCCGGTAGGCGGCGTTGCCCAGGGCGGGCGCGAGTCGGCCGGTGACGGTGATCGTTGCGTCCCGCCCCGGGGGCGTGCATCCTCGCGGAAAGACGACGAACACGCTCCGGGCGCCCGCAGAGATGTACCCGTCGCAGGTTGTGGTGTTGCACACGTATGGCTCGAAGCTTCCCGAGAGTGTCGCGCTTCCGTCTGAGTTGACTGACCGCACAGGGTTGCCGAAGAGCCCCCTGAACCCCACGACGAAGAGCACCACGATCGCGGCCACGGCGATCACCACCACCGGCACGCCCCAGAAGGGGCGCCGGCGCCCGACGACCGGCTCACCCGTGACGGCCGCCACGGAAGCCTGCTCGGGGGCGCTCGGCGGATTGTCCATGGCACTGGTACGGTACCGAAGTCCCCCATGCGGCAGCCGATTGTCTTCGTCACCGACTATGGGCGCGACGACGCATACGCGGCGGCGCTGATCGGTGCTGTCTGGCGCATCGACCCCGATGCGCAGTGCATCGAGGGGACTCACGGGATCCCGCCCGGAGACATCCTCGCCGGCGCGTACCAGTTGAAGGCCCTCGCGCGGGCGTTCGTGGCCGGGGTGGTCTTCTGCGCGGTGGTCGACCCCGGCGTCGGCACCGACCGGAGAGCCATTGCCATCCAGGCCGGTGACATCAGGTGCGTCGGCCCGGACAACGGCTTGGTGTCGTATCTCTGGGAGGAGACTGCGCCGGGCGAGCGCCGAGCGTTGCGTGTGGGCATCGCATCGGGCGCCTCGCCCACCTTTCACGGGCGGGACGTGTTCGCGCCGCTTGCCGCCGTGCTCGCGTCACGGGAGACGTTCGACGTCGAGGGCGATCTCGTCGACGACCCGGTTGTCCTCGGAGAGGCTTTCGCGCGTCGCGGCGGGAGCCGCGCCGCCGGGCGGGTCGCGGTTGTCGATCACTTCGGCAACGCGATCACCACCATTCGTGTCGCTGACTTCGGTGGCGCCAGGGTCCGCGCGGTGACCTGGCCGGGAGGCGGGTGCGCCGGCCTGGTCACCACCTATGCCGACATTGACAGCGGCCCGGGAGCGCTGATCGGGAGCGCCGGCCACCTCGAGGTCGCCGGTCGGGGCGCCGCCGCGGCTGCGGTCGGTGGCCCGCGCCTCGGCGATATCGTCGAGGTCGAGCTGGCATGACCGCGAGCCCCGAGTCCGGGACATTCGGCGACCTCACGTCCGAGCAGGTGGCCCGCCTCGATGCGGCCGCGGCTGACTCCGGGGTGTCGACGCTTCAGCTCATGGAGATCGCCGGATGGCAGGTCGCGCGATGCGCATGGCGTCACCTCGGCGGCACCGCGAGCCTGGGTGTTGTTGCCGGGTATGGCAACAACGGCGGCGACGGGCTGGTGGCGGCGCGGCATCTCGCGACCTGGGGATGTGCGCTGCGGGTGCTCGTCCTTGCCGAGGAGGAGCGGGTGTCTGGTGTGGTGCTGGACCACGTCCTGTCGGCGCGAAAGTGTGGCGTCGACGTCGTCGTGAGCGCTGATCCCGACGCCGTCCGCGGAGTCATCGTTGAGGCCGATCTTGTCATTGACGCGATCCTCGGCACCGGGCTGCGCAGCGCGCCACGTGAGCCCCAGGCGAGCGGAATCCGAGCCATCAACGAGTCGGGGATTCCCGTCCTCAGCGTCGATGTCCCGAGCGGTCTCGATGCCTCCACCGGCGAGGCCTTCGACCCGACGGTTCGCGCCGCACTCACCTGCACGCTCACGGCGATGAAGCACGGTTTGCGGCGAGGCGACGCCGCTGCCCACGCCGGCGCCGTCTGGATTGCCGACATCGGGATGCCCGCAACCGCGTGGCTCCGGGCGGGGCTGGAGCGACCACTCGGTGTCACGGGCGGGGAGTTGGTGCACACTTCGTCCTGATCTCCCCTTGACCGCAGAGCCGAGTCCCGGCTATCCTTCGACCCGTACTCCGCGCCCACAGCGCAAACGTCATGATCAACGTCTCAGCACACATCGCTCCCGAGGCGCGCGAGCTTGCCGCAACCGCACGCGACCAGCTCGATGATCTAGTCACGTATGCCACGCACCTGGTCAATCACCAGGCCGACGCGGTGGCCTTCGTCGCCGGAGGGATCCATCACGCGAGCAGGTACCCCCCCGCACGCCTTCGCGTCGACGGCCGCGCGGCGCTCTATCGGGCCGTGACAAGGGCCTGCCGACACGGGCAGCGATTCCCACCCCGGCCGCAGGGCTTCGGCAGGATGTTCCGGCGCGGCGCCGGTGCGGTCCGCGTCGAGGTCGACGAGGGTAACGCCGGTCGCATCAATACCGTCAAGCGCGCTCTCGCGATGCTCGGTTTCGACCGCAGGGCGGCCCTGCTCCTCCGGGACCTCTGCGGACTCGACTACCACGAGATGTCTCGTGCCCTCGAGTGCTCACCCGAGGCTGCGGCGCGGCTGGTGGCGGCGGCCCGCCGCGAGTTCGGTTCCATCTATCGAGAGATTGCTCTATGAGGTGCAGCCTCCTCGCGCTCAGCAGCTACATCGACACCGAGCTCGACCAGGAGCCGGCGGGTGAGCTCGAGGCGCATCTCGTGGCGTGCGATCGCTGTCGAACGGCGATTGGCCACCTCCGTGAGGAATCGGGGCGTATTGGCGCGCTCGCCCGCGTCCACGTGCCCGATGACGCAGTGCACGACCTGTTCAGTCAGATCGGTTTGATTGCGGAGGACGACGAGTTGCCCGAAGGACCTGTGCATCGCGATCGACCGGCTCCCGTCGAGGCTCCGCCGTGGTTCGGCGCCGAACGGGGTGCAGCGTTGCCGTGGGCGCCTCGGCCGACCGGGCACGATCCCTCGCGGTCGCACGAGTTGATCGGCGAGCGCTCGCCGATCACGGCCGTTGCGGAACCGCCGGAACTCTTGTTGTGGGACGAGACAATCGACCAGATTGCGACAGCGACGCCTGTGCCGCCGCCGGTGCATGTGGTGCCCGCTCCCGAACCCATGCCGATCCCCGAGATCGAGCCGGAGATCGTGGCACCGGAGCCGTACCCGATCGCTCTGGTCGGTTTCGAACCTGCGACCGATGCTGCGCTCGAGCCCGAACCGGTGGATCATTTCGACCACGACTCGGTCGCCTCCTTCGAGCCCGAGTCGCCGTTCCCCAAGCCCACGTTCAGCGAGCCGCAACCACCCGAGGTCATGGCCCCAGAGCCGCAACCACCGGATCTCTCGACGTCGGCGCCGATGGTGGTGCCCCCACGTCTGGCCACCGGGCCCAACGCATTCCAACGTGTTCGCGACGCGGTCGCAGTTCGCTTCGCCCTTCGCCGTCGCGGCGAAGCCGAGTTCGACTCCAAGGTCGAGATCGTGAGCGGGGTGGGTGCGCCTCGATGGGATCAGCGCGCCCGTTCTCGGCATTGGAGCGACAGTCCACCGATCATGGCCGCCGCCACCCCTGCTCCCGCCCCCGAGGTCGTCGAGCCGCAGTCGCCGGCCGTCGCCAGACCGAATCCCTTCAGCAGGCTCATGGCACGCATCACCGCGGCTCCGGCGGTTGCCGACCTCGATGACGCAGTACCGGACGAGACACACCTCGGACGTGACGTCGAGCCGGCGGATCGGAGCGTCGCCGCGCTCGACGATGCGAAGGCAAGCCAGAAGACGGCTGGGCCGACGCCCCCACCCGAGCTCGCCGACGTGCTCAGTGAGGTGGCGAGTCTCGCTGCGCCGCTCGAGCGCCCCCATGCACCGGTTACCAACGGCACCTTCGCAGAACCGTCGTCCTGGATGGATGACAAGCCCGCTGAGCCGACCTTCGAGTACCGCGGAGCCGGGGGGGCCACAGCGCCCGCTCCCGAGCCGGATACCACGACCGTCGAGGAGGACACGACCCAGTTTGGGTTGATGGACGAGGCCGCATCTCCGCCGGCGCCCGGGCGCCACGTGCGGCGTCTGCAGTCGCAACGCCCCGATCGGCGCCAGTGGAATCCAACCCAACCGGTCACCGGTCGCCATGTGCTCCCGCTCGGCGGACCTGCCGTTGGTGCGGCGGACCGCGACCGCCGCCTCTGGCTGTTCGGCGCGATCACCGTCGTGCTGATGCTGCTCGGGCTGCTCGTCGGCAGGCAGGTCACCCAGACGGGGCCACTCGCCGCGACCTTGCCGCATTCGACTCCGACGCACCACGCAACCACCACCACCCCCCCGACCACGGCGCCGCTCCCCGTCACGACTCCAACGCTCTCGCCCATCGCGATCCTGCCGACGGCGCCGACGCCGCAGCAGCTCACGGGGGCGAAAACGCTCGGCAGCGGAAGCAGTGGCTTCTCGGTAGCGGACGTCCGCTACGGGGAGCATCCCAACGACTTCCGCCTCGTGTTCGACATGGCATTCCCGAACACGGTGACTGGGGACCCGGCCACGGTGATCGGTTTCGACGGGGCGACGACGCTCTACGTCGAGTTCACCGGCGTCAGCGGGGCATCCAACATCGCGGCAATGCCGCCGCACCAGGTGGTCGTGTCAGTGGAGGCGCTTCCGGCGGTCCGCAACACGGACCGGCTGGTCTTCAAGATCACCCTGAGCAAGCATGCGGCCTTCGACCCCTACTACCTCTCGGGCGGTCGCCTGGTCATCGACATCACCTAGTTCGCGCCCTCATCCGGCCGTGGTCCTCGCCTCCTCGTGCGAGGCAGGAGCTTCCGCGTCGATGTTGGGCGCGCCGTGGTGCTCGCGAAGATCGAACTTCAGCACCTTGCCCGCGGGATTGCGGGGCAGCACATCGATGAAGACAACCGACTTCGGCTGCTTGTAGCGAGCCAGCTTGTCCTGTGAGAACTCGATGACCTCCTGCTCGGTGAGGGACGCGCCCTCCTTGGGCACCACCACCGCGCGCACCGATTCGCCCCAGCGCGGATCCTGCACGCCGATCACGGCGACCTCCTTGATGCCGGGATGCTGATACAGCGCATCCTCGACCTCGGCGGGATAGACGTTCTCGCCGCCGGTGATGATCATGTCCTTCTTGCGATCGACGATGAAGAAGTACCCGTCGGCGTCGCGGATGCCGACGTCACCGGTGTGGAACCACCCGTCGATCAGCACCTCCGCGGTGGCGTCGGGTCGATTCCAGTAACCCTTCATGACGTTTGGGCCACGAACGACAATTTCTCCGCGCTCACCATCAGGAACGTCGTGACCGTCGTCGTCGACGACCTTGACGTCGGTGAAGAATGGCGCGATGCCGGCAGAGCCGAGCTTCTGTGTCGCCATCGACGAGGGGAGGAAGGACGCGAACGGCGAGGTCTCGGTGAGCCCATAGCCCTGGTTGAACGGGAGGCCGCGGGCGCCGTAGATCTTGATCAGCGCCTCCGGGACCGGCGCCCCGCCGCACGAGAGCACGCGGATGCTGCTCAGATCGCGAGTGGCGAACTCGGGATGCTGCGCCATGAACAGATACATGGCGGGGACGCCGAACATCGACGTGATGTGGAACTTCTCGATGTTCTCGAGCACCATACCGGGCTCGAACATCTGCTCGAGCACCACGGTGGCACCTTTCAAGAAGCTGAGGAGCGGGGTGACGTTGAGGCCGCCGATATGGAACAGCGGCGCCACCACCAGCGTGATCTCCTGGGAGGTCGCGTCATCCGCAAGGATCGCGTTGATGTTGTTCCAGATGATGTTGCCGTGGGTGAGCATCGCTCCCTTGGGGCGGCCGGTCGTCCCGGACGTGTACATGATCAGCGCGACGTCGCTCATCGCCACCGGGTAATCAAGGTTCGTGTCGCGCTGGTCGTGGAGCAGCGAGTCGAAACCGCGGGTACCACTCTGCTCGACGGCACAGACATATTCGCGAACACTGAGACCGTCCCGGATCGAGTCGACGATCGCCGAAAACGCCTCCTCGTACACGAGAGTGTGCAGGCCGGCGTCGCGAATGATAAAGCTCAGCTCGGGTCCGGTCAGCCGGAAGTTGAGCGGCACGAAGATTGCATCGAGCTTGGCCGCGGCGAAGAGCGTGAAGAAGAAACGTGGGTGATTGAGGCCGAGGAACCCGACTCGGTCGCCAGGGTTCACTCCCAGCGCGTGGAGGCCGTGAGCCATCTTGTTGGTGAGCTGGTCGAGCTCCCTGTAGGTCCACCGCTCGTCGCGGAAGATCAGCGCGGTGTCGTTCGGGTTGAGTTGCGCACGTCGGCTGAGCGTGAAACCGATGCCCTGGTCGTTCGCCATAGCTGGAACCCTCCGATTGCCCACGTCGCCGCTTCGCGATTCTCCCATCCATCGCAGGGGAATGTTTCGCTAGGCGGCCCAGCCTCCGTCGACGACCAGGACCGACCCGGTGACGAACGATGCGGCGTCAGATGCGAGGAAGAGCGCGGCTCCCGCGATCTCGTCCGGCACCGCGTGGCGGCCGAGCGCGGTCTGCGCGAGGATGTGGTCGTGGATCTCGGTAGTCTCAACCAGGTAGCGAGCGAGCTTGGTCTCGACGAGGCCCGGTGCGATCGCGTTGACCCGGATCCCGAGCGGTCCCAACTCACGCGACATCGTGCGTGTGAGCGTGATGAGCGCCGCCTTGCTCATGTTGTACGCGCCGGTGAGGGCTTCCGGACGGATCCCGGCGACCGAGGCCATGTTGATGACGCTGCCGCCGTGGTCGCGCATCCACGCGGCAACCGCGTGGCGGGTGAGGCGGATCGGGCCCATCACGTTGACGTCCCAGATCTTGTCGATCGCACTCTCGTCGGCGTCGAGGATCGGCCCGTACTGCGGGTTGGTCGCAGCGTTGTTCACCAGGACGTCGAGCCGCCCCGCCCGGCGCATCACCTCGGCGACCACCGCTTCGCAGGTCGCGGCGTCGCCGACGTGCCCAGGCACGGCGATTGCCATCCCTCCCGCCGCAACGAGTTCCGAGGCCGCGGCCTCGCATGCGTCGGCGTGCCGGGCGTTGAGCGCCACGGTCGCCCCAGCCTCCGCGAGCGCCGTGGCGATAGCCAGCCCGATGCCGCGACTCCCGCCCGTGACCAGCGCGACCCGCCCGTCGAGAGCGAACCGCTCGGCGACGCTCATGCTCAGTTGAGGCTGGAGGTGCTGGCGTGGTCCTTCGAACGGACCAGCATGCGGTCGAGCAGCGCCGCCTCACGGCGGAGCAGGCGCAGGCACGCGGCGAGCCGCTCCGCAGTGCCGTCCGTCTCGAGCAGTCGTTGACGCTGCGCGGTCTCGACCTGCATTGCAGCCGATACGAGGTAGGAGAGCAACTCCGGGTCGGAGGGAAGCCCGAACTCGAACGGATCTTCCTGGCCGATTCCGCGGAGCTGCCCGGCGTACCCGCGAAACGCGGCGGTCACCGCGGCCGCGAGGCGCTCGGTGTCATCGGCCGCCGCCGGGATGTCCTGGAGGTAATGCACCGAGCCGACCAGGTATGGCCGGTTGTGGGAGTACGAGTCGATATGAAAGCGAGACGCGCCCACCACCGTGAGGTTGTACCCGCCGTCGGGGAGGTCCTCGACCTCGTCGAGCTGGGCCAGGGTGCCGACCTCGTAGGGGACCGCACCGCCTCCGGTCTCCGGGCCCGAACGGATCGCGACGATGCCGAAAGTGGTCGACGCCTTTCGGCAGTCCCGCATCATCACCTTGTAGCGCTCCTCGAAGATGTGGAGCGACATCGGCATGTGCGGGAACAGCACGGTGCCAAGCGGAAAAAGCGGGACTTCGATGGCCATCAGGTGACGGTCCGCGCCCGCTTCACCGCCTAGGCGGCTTTGCAGTTCTTGGTGTGCTTGATGATCCGCTCGCGGCGAGGCTCGCCTGGACGGCGACTGTGCCGGAATGCAATCTCCACGCCGATCTCGTTCTGACGCATGAGGTTGTTGCAGATCGGGCACCGGACGTGCGTCAGGATGTCGCGCTGGGAGGCGACACCTTTGGATTCCTTGATCGTGTTTGCCATGGCTGCTGGGGCTCCTTGAGGGGTGGGCTAACTCGATTGTACGCGGCGTCGGGGTACGATTCGCCGCCGATGTCTCAATACCTCGGCACCTTCCGGTTGCGTCTCCTCGGCACCGCGGCGGGCGCAGCGCTGGCGGTTCTGGCGCTCGGCGCGTGCGGCAGCCTGGTCACCGTGAGCAGCCAGATCACTCCCCCGCCCCCGAACTGCTCGACGCCGCGCCCGGTCAACGCCTCCGACTCATTCGGGACCTCGGTGGCGCTCCAGCCGGGTGCGTCGGGCCTTCAGTACGGCGATATCAGCGTCGGCTGCGGGAAGGTCGCCAAGACCACCTCGAACGTGAACGTCCAGTTCACGGTCTGGCTTTCGACGGGAAAGCTGGTGATCACCACCCGCGGTCCGAGTCAGCCGGTCAACGCCCTGCAGCTCTCCAACCCCTCGACCCTCCCGTTCTGGAGAGTGGGCGTGCCCGGCATGAAGGTCGGGGGGACGCGAAGGCTGATCGTGCCGCCGGCGCTGGGGTTCGGCGCAGCCGGGAATTCGTCGGCGAATGTGCCGGCCAACGCCACGCTGGTCGTCGATGTCGAGCTGGTCTCGCTGACCTGAGCCGCGGCTCAGGACGGGCTACGATCGGGCTCGAGTCCAGAGGATGAAGAGGCCCAGGCACGCTCCCGCGGAGAGCAGCACGAACCCGACCGGGATGCCGATCACCACCGAGAGGCCGGGAGCCGAGGTTGCGAACATGCGGTGTGAAGCATACCGCCACGGCGATCCCAAACCCGGCTGATCGGGTCAGATCAGGAGGCGACTTCCATGCGGGCGCCGAGCAGGCCGAGCTCGATGTCGTGCATCACCGTGATCCGGAAGGCCTGGCGAGCCGCGGCGTCGAGTTCCGGTGCGATGGTCTCGTTGCGCGGGCGGCCGATCCACGGCGGCTGGTGGCGGCCCATAGGCTCGCCGCCGACCCGAACGATCACGGCGCGATCGTCTTCCTCGTCGACCTCGATGGACACGTGCTGGAGGACGCCGGTGCTATCGACAAGCGTCCAGGAGCGCAGCCACACGGGCATCGTGCTTCCCGGAACCCGAACCGGGCGGACGGCGCCGCTGACGACGTAGGCGTCCTTGTGGGGAGCATCCGCGGTGAGCGCGATGCGAACCGCGGTGTCGAGCTCACCACCGACCCAGGTCGCGAGCGACGGGGCGCGGTTCTCGACATCGGGGAGCATGTGCGTGAAGAAGCCGTTCGAGAGTGAGGGAGCCACTGTGGCGTGGCGGCGGCAGTACGGGAGCCCGAGGACAATGCGGCTGTGCTCGTCGCACCACGTGGTTCCACACTTCACCTGTCGGCGGTCGACGTAGGTGCAGCGGCAGGTGGCAGGCTTGGAGCATTCGCCGTCGAGGCACTTGCCCAGACCGTCATGGTCGCCGCCGGCAGGCCCGCTGTCGCCCGTCTGCTTCCGTGAGAGCCGCTGCCACGGCTTCATCTTGTCCAAAGTTGGTAACTCCTCGGCACCCACGAATCGGTGCCAGGACCCCAGCCTAGTCGCCTTTCCGCCCCGATTCCGGTGATGGCATCCATCTTGTTACGTCTCGGATGCCGGTCGTGACGCCGGCCCTCCCCCCGCAATCCTCCGTAGCTGGTACCCCGTATCGGATTCGAACCGATGGTCTCCGCCTTGAGAGGGCGGTGTCCTGGGCCACTAGACGAACGGGGCCCGAAGGCCCCGGATCATACCAGCGCCCGAAGACGACTCAGACCTGGTCGGGCGCCGCCATACCCAAGGTGCGCAGCGCATCGGCGAGCGTGGCGCGCGTCGCCGCCACCAGGCCGCGCCGGAATCGCCGCACCGAGGCGTCCTCCTCGCGCACGATCGCCGGAGTGTGCTCATAGAAGTCACTGAAGGCTGACGCAAGACCGAATGCGTAGGTGGTGAGCAGCGACGGCGACAGCGCCAGCGCGGTCTCGGTCAGAGCTCGCGAGTATGCCTCGATGCCGTGGAGGAGCTCTCGCTCCGCCGGGTGCAGTTCGTGTGGAACCTGGATACCCGCTCCGTCGTCGCTGACCTTGCGGAGAATGCCGGCGGCGCGCGCATGGGCGTACTGCAGGTACACGCCGGTGTCACCGGTGACGCGCAGCGCCTCGTCGAAATCGAACGCGATGATCTGGTTGAGCGAGAACTTGAGCAGGTAATAGCGCACCGCTCCGGCGGCGACCAGGGTTGCGCCGGCCGCGTCGCGGGCGTTGGCGGTGAGCCGCGCGATGGCACGGTCGAGCAGGTCGTCAGCGCGCACCTCGATGCCCCGCCGCCCGCTCAACGCCACGCTGTCGCGGCCCTCCTCGATCTCCACGCCCAGCTCGGCCGCAGCTGCGGGTGTCAGCGCGACCACCTCGTAACTCAGGTGAATCGAGTTGTCGGCTTCGCTCTCGTGGTGCAGCCGGCGCAGGGCGCGCTGCACGACCCGCTGCGGGTACGCCTGGCGCGCGTCGATGACGTTGATCACGCGCTGCGCGCTTCCGAAATGAGCCGGTGACGCACCCGGCTGCGGCACCGACGACGTGGTCATGAGGGTCGGATCACCCTCCCAAGGCACGTAGGAGAAGTCCCGCCCCAGCAGGCCGAACTTCCAGAGCTGGTAAGCGATATCCTTCGCGGTGTAGGTGGCGATACCGTCAGACTTGACAAGAACCTTGGTGTCGTCGTCCCCTTCGTCCTCGGTACCCTCGCCAGGCATGACCCAGCAACCGGCGAGCTTGCCGGTCTCGGCAAGGACGATCGCGCCCGACTCGCGCAACAGCTCGAAAGCCTGGCGCCAGAAGCCGAGGCCGATGATGTCCGACTCCCAGGTGAGCAGGTCGTAGGCGATGTCGAACCGCCGCATGGTGGCGAGGTGCGCGTTCACGACGCGCCGCGCAACGTCCTTGACGAACACCGACGTCCCGTTCCCGCCCTCCTCGACCTCACGGAGCACGGCGCGGCGCTGCTCGAGCAGGTCGGGGTCCGTGTCGTAGCGCGCGGACACGGCGATGTACACGCGCGAGCAGTACTGATCGAAGGGCTCGTCCGGCATCGGCTCAATGCCAAGCTCGCGGATACCGACCACCACGTCAGCGACCTGGACCCCGGTGTCGTCTATGTAGTTGTTCACCTCGACGGTATGGCCGGTGCGCCGGAGCACGCGGGCAACCGTGTCTCCGATGCAGGCGTTGCGCAGGTGCCCGATGTGCGCAGCCTTGTTGGGGTTGGTGGCGGTGTGCTCGACGAGCGTCTTGCCGGCGGCTGCGGCCGCATCGGCGGGCAGGTCAAGGCTACCGGTCGTCTCAAGGACGGTCGCCGCGGCGAGCACCGCCCCGGCCCAGGCGCGGTCGTCGAGGTGCGCGTTGACGTACCCCGGGGGCGTCACCGTCCAGGTCCGTACCCGGGGTACCGGAGCGGCCTCGAGGTGCTCGGCGAGCTCTGCGGCAATCGCCGCCGGCGCGCGGCGCAGCACCCTGGCGAGGCCGAGCGGTGCGGGCGACGACCAGTCGCCGAACTCGGGGCGAGCCGAACGCTCGACCACGACTTCGAAGGAGGGGTCGACGCCGATAGCGTCGAGGGCACGCCGGACGGCGTTCACGAGCAGCGTCCTGGTGTCAGCCATATCGCGCAAGGGTAACGGGGAGCACGCCTGCGTCCCGACGGGCGACAATGCGCCGCCGTGGACTCGCGACCATGCGTGATCCCGGCCGCGGGCCTGGGGACGCGCTTTCTCCCTGCCACCAAGGAGCTTCCCAAGGAGCTGCTCCCGGTTCTCGATCGCCCGGTGATCCAGTGGGCGGCCGAGGAGGCCGTGGCATCGGGGGCCGACGAGATCGTCCTGGTCCTCGCCGAGGGCAAGGAGGCGCTGGCGGCGCATCTGCGCCCCGATCCCCCGCTGGAGCGCCTGCTCGAGGAGCGCGGCAAGACCGCTGAGCTCGAGGCGGTGCGCCGGGCCGGGAACCTCTGCCGGGTCACCGTCGCCCGTCAGGCGTCACCGCGCGGCCTCGGCGACGCAGTGCTCTGCGCTGCCGGCGCGGTTGGGGACAGGACCTTCCTCTGCATGCTTCCCGACGACCTCTCGCTCGCCGAGCCGCCGGTGCTCCGCCAGCTGTGGGATGCGCATGAGCGCCTCGGGACGCCCATCCTTGCCTTGATGCGTGTGCCCAGCGACCAGATCTCCAGGTACGGGTGTGCCGAGATCGCCGAGTCGCGTGGCAAGCTGCACCGGGTGAGTGGTCTTGTCGAGAAGCCGCCGGCCGCGGAGGCCAAGAGCGACCTCGCCGTGATGGGCAGGTACGTGCTGACCCCGGCGATCTTTCCCGCGCTGCGAGAGACAGCGCCCGGCGCCCTCGGCGAGATCCAGCTCACCGACGCGATCGGCCGGCTGCTCGCGACCGACGAGGTATGGGGCGTGGAGTTCGAAGGCGAGCTCCTCGATGTCGGAACGCCGGCCGGATGGCTGGCGACGAATGTGCGGCTTGCACGCGGGCACCCCGAGTTCCAGAGCGCCTTCGCGAGCATCGACGCCACCGGTGGCGCTTGAACGCACTTCGCCGTGAGTGGGGCGCGGTCACCTTCGTCGTGACCATCCTGGTCGGCGCCGTCGCCGTGGCGATTTCCCTGGGAGTCTCCGCCGCTCACGGCACGCCCATCCCGTCAGCAGCGCCCTGCCCGACGTACACCCCGTACGTGGTCACGCCGACGCCGGCGCCGACCGCGACGCCGAAGCCAACCACAAGTGGAAAGGCAACCCCCACGGCGACCCCGACGCCGACCCCGGTCCCCACCCCGATCGCGAGCCCGACCCCGTTCAACCCGGAGCTGCAGGGCTGCCCGACGCCGCCACTCCCACCGAGTGCTTCCCCGACGCCGACGCCCAAGACGAGTCCGACCGCCGTCGGCGCGACCCCGACGCCAGCGCCGACACCTACCCCGACGCCGGTCCCGACCACCCCGCCGAACTCCACGCCACTGCCCACCGCGACCCCGACACCGACAACGTCGTCGGGCTGAGCGTCACCGGCCTCAGAGGGCGAAGAGCAGCCTGTTGCCGTTCACTGGGGTGATCGACGAGCGCTGCATCTCGATGTCCACCGACGGCGGATGCCCGGTCTCGATCACCACTGCGATGCTCTCCGAGAGGCGCAGTCCACCGATGCGGACGCAATCCCGAAGAAAGGTGAAGGCCATGGGGCGCACCAGGTTCCAGATGTAGCCGCGGACCGCCTGCGCGGTCTCCGCGGACTCGAGGACGGCTTCACCGCTGCGCATGCTCCGGTCCTGGAAGGCAAGGACGCAGACTTGATCGGTGAGCTGCACCGGTGCGGTCCACGCGTACTGGTCGTCGTCGGCCGTCGAGCCGACGATCCGATCCTTGTCGCTGAAGAGCACGAGTCGCTCGACCAGCAGTTGCATCGGGCCGGCAGGTCCTTCAACGAAGAGCGGGATGTCGCGGAGCGGCTCGCTGCGCTCCTGCGCCGGGTAGCGTGCGGAGAATCCAAGATCCTCGATGCCACTGAATGGCGCGGGCACCTTGATGACCAGCTCGTCCATCAGCGAGCCTCACTCAGCAGGACGTTCACGGTGCTCATCACGTCAACCCTGTGCGCGAATCTAACACAGCGGTTGTGCGAATCGAGGGCGTCGAGTGATTGCTACACTCGCGCGACCATGCCGGCACTCGACGACGTTCGAGTCCTCGACCTGACCAGGTTGCTCCCGGGACCGTTCTGCACAGTGCTCCTCGCCGACTTCGGCGCCGACGTCATCAAGGTCGAGGACACCGCCGGCGGGGATTACATGCGCTGGATGCCGCCACTTGTCGATGAGTACTCGGCGCTGTTCCACCCGCTCAACCGCAACAAGCGCTCGCTGGCGATCGATCTCAAGAATCCCTTGGGGCGTGAGGCGTTTCTCCGCCTGGCCACCACGGCCGACGTGGTCGTCGAGAGCTTCCGGCCCGGAGTGATGGATCGCCTCGGGATCGGGTTCGCGGCGCTGCGCGAGGTGAATCCGAGGGTCGTGCTCTGCAGCATCAGCGGTTATGGCCAGGATGGACCGTTTCGCGACCGTGCGGGCCATGACCTCAACTACGCAGCGGTCGCCGGTGTGCTCCTGCTCGGCGGCAGTTCCGGGAGCGCTCCACCGATGCCCGGCCTGCAGGTCGGAGACCTCGGAGGCGGAGCCATGGACGCCGCGCTCGCGATCATGATCGCGCTGCACCATGCGGCTCGCACCGGTCAGGGACAGCACTGCGACGTCTCCATGGTCGACGGCCTGATCAGCTGGGCGGGCGTGCACGCCTCACAGCTCTTCGCCACCGGTGAGCCCCCGGAACCGGGTGGCGGCATGTTGACGGGGCGCTACCCGTGCTATCGGATCTATCCGTGTGCCGACGGGTACCTCTCAGTCGGTGCGCTCGAGCCCAAGTTCTGGCGTGAGTTCGTCGAGGCGATCGGTCTGCCCGCGCTGGCGGGCAACGGCCTTGTGGACGGCGAAGAAGGACGGCGCACGGTTGCGGCGGTGGAGGCCGTGTTGCGCACGCGAACGCGCGCCGAGTGGGAGCAGGCGCTCGCCGGGCATGACGTGTGCGTCGAGCCGGTGCTCGATATCGGCGAAACCTTCGAGCATCCGCAGGCACGGAGCCGGGGCATGCGTCTTGACGCCGGTGACGGCAGACCGACAGCGCAGACCGGGTTTCCCATCCGGCTCATGGGATCTCCGGCCGGCTATCGACGGCCGGCACCTCGATATGGTGAGCACACCGACGAAGTGCTCACCGAGGCAGGCTATGGCAGCGGTCAACTCGCCGCGCTGCGCGCCGCAGGGGCCATCGCGTGAGCCAGGCCGGAGAGGCGACGCAGACCCCGCGGCACGCTCCGCGCACCACCCGCAGCGCGCAGACCCGTGAACGCATCATCGCCGCTGCCACCGAGGTCTTTGCGCGCTCCGGGTTTCACGGCGCGAAGGTCGCCGATATCGCCGAGCAGGCCGGGATCGCCTACGGGCTCGTCTACCACTACTTTCACAACAAGGAGGACATCCTCGCCGCGATCTTCACCGAGCGCTGGGCGCAGTACGTCACGTACCTGCACGAGGTCGGCGACATGGACGTCGGGTTTCGCGAGCAGATGCGCAGGCTCGTGCACTTCTGGGTCGAGGTCTACCGGCGCGAGCCGGATCTGATGACCGTGATGATCAACGAGGTCACGCGATCGTATGAGTTCCTCGAATCGCACGACATCGGCACCGTGATGGTGGCCTTCGAAGCCATTGAACAGATCATCCGGAAGGCCCGGGACCGCGGTGAGGTCGCGAGCAGCGTCGATCCGCAGCTGGCCAGCTACGTGGTCTTCGGTGCCGCCGAGATGCTGCTCACCGGCTATGTCATGGGGACGCTGCGCCGTGACGAGCAGCCGGCATTCGCGGGTGACGAAACGCAGATGCTCGAGGTGCTCCTCGACGGGCTCGCGCCGCGCTCACCTACCTGACTGCGGTCTCCCACCAGTCATCGACGGCGCGTGCCGTCGCGTCGAGCCCGTGGGTGTTGTCGATGATCCAGGTTGCGCGATCGCGTTTCTCGTCGATCGGCAGCTGCGCGGCGAGCCGCTGCAGCGCGGCCGCCTCGTCGAGTCCGTTTCGCTCGCGCAGCCGCCGGACTTGAACCTCGCGCGGCGCGTACACGAGCAGCACTCCCTCGAACATCGAATCGCGCGCATTCTCGAAGAGCAGCGGGATGTCGACTGCGACCAGGGGCGCCGGGCTCGCGAGTGCAGCCGCGATGCGATCGCGGGTGAGCTCGGCGATCCGAGGGTGCGTGATCTGATCGAGGTCGCGGCGCGCCTCGGGATCGGCAAAGACGATCTTGCCGAGACGTTCGCGGTCAAGGGTGCCGTCGGGCTGGATCACGTCTGGTCCGAAGCGCGCGGCGACCTCGTGCAATGCCGGCTCACCGCGGCGGACGACCTCGCGCGCAAGCTGGTCGGCGTCGATGACCGCCGCGCCGTGTGCCTCGAGCATGCGATCAACCGTGCTCTTGCCGGTCGCGATTCCCCCGGTGACGCCGATCAGTCGCATCGTCCCGGACGGTACCCCAGCGCCCGCTCCGAACGGGCGGTCAGCTGCCGGCAGGGCCCGCGCACGACCCGCCATCCGCCCATGACGCGTTGCCGCGGAGGAACAGGAGCATGCCGTGGTCTCGGTTGTCGATGATCTCCGTCCACTCCGGTGACCCGGCCAGCTCGTCGGTCAACGGGCCCGCGCTGTACAGCACCGCGGTCGTGTCGCTCGAGTCGAGGAGTTGCAGCGCGTTCGGAGTGGTCACGGCACCGGCGGCGATGCGCTGGTAGCCGGCAAAGACCGATGTCCCGAGCGAGATCGACTCACCGTATTCGTACACGGATGCGTGCGGCCAGAGGCGATAGATGACGTATCCCCCGGCGCCATAGGCGGTGAAGACGCGCTGCGTCGTCGGGCTGCGCGCGAGCAGCGCGGTCGCGCAGGACGGATAGGCGACCGCGATGCCCTGGGGTGACGCGCTCTGCGCGACCCGCGTGCCGACAACCCCGAGTCCGAGGACGCCGACGGTGAGGAGCGCGATCCCAATGATCCGCGGCTGCGGGCCCGATCGTGCGGCGGTACGGGGCCGTGCGCGCCGTGCACTGACCGACTCCACAACACCTGCGGCCATCGCCATCCACGGTGGCACCATGACCGCGACGCAGATGGCGGTGTTGCGCACCGACGTCAGCGCGAGCACTGCGCCCACGGTCGCAAGCGCGAAATCGCGAAGTTCGAAATGACGCCGCAGTGCGGGCCGTGCGAGCACCGTCACGGTGAGCGCCGCGAAGGAGAGCAGCAGCGCCAGGAGTATCCACATCGTCGGATCCGCGAAATTCGGCGACTGCCACTCGATGATGCCCTTCTGCCGCTCGGTGGCCCCGGTGGTCGCGGCGAACACGAACAGCGACGGCCCGTACGGGTTCACGCAGGCGGCGAGCACCGATGCGCCAACCGCGACCGCCAGGCCCTTGACCCGCCGCGCGGGTGCGACGGCGCCGAGCGCCCATCGGTGCTTGATCGCCTCCACGACCACGACGATCACCAGGAAGCCGATGCCTGCGATGAAACCTGCATGCAGGTTCGCCCAGAGGAGGAAGAGCGGAGGCAGCAACCAGAGGCGCCTGCCACCGGAGCGCAGGTACGACTCGGCGATCCAGAGCGCCCAGCAGATGAGTGCGAACGTGAACACCTGCGGCCGTGTCCCGAGGACGGGCTCGGCCGCACGCGCGCCGAGCGCCAGTCCCACCGCGAGAACGATGGGCCCGGCGCCGCGGATGCTGCCGCGCAGCACGGTTGCGAGCATGGCGCTCCACGCGACCAGTCCCATCAGCACGGTCACCAGGAACAGGCCGCCGATCGCGGCGAGCGCGGCGAAGATCGTCTCCGACAACCATTCGTGGGCGACCAGCGGATTGCCGAAGGCGGTGAAAGCGAAGAGCTCGCCAGCAGGGATCTGGTGGTGGGCGATGATCCAATCGCCGAGGCGGATGTGCCACCAGACATCCGGGTCGCTCAGCGCGTCGAGACCGACGGCGCCGGTGAGGACGAGCACTGCGGCCAGCAGCGCGCGGCGCGGGTCCGAAAGCCAGGCGATGACGCGGCCGTGCGCGTCGGGCGTCTCCGGCGCCGAGGCCGGTTCAGCGGCGCGGATCAGGGTTGCCATGCGAGCGCAGCGTAGGTGCCCAGCCGGCCGCGGAAACGGTTCGCGGCCGGCTGGCGACAGATTCGTATACTCCACGCGATGGCCACGGACACCCGGTCTCCCAAGCGTCGTCAGACCTCAGCGAGCACGGGGTCGAGGCAGACGGTCGCTCCGATTGCGGCGTCCTCCGGTCACACGATTTCCTGGCGGCACTGCCTGATCGGTCTCGCGGTCGGCGAGGTCGCCCTGCTGGTGATCAGCAATGTCGGTCTCATCGCCACCAACGCGGCCTTCGGATCCACGTCCAACGGCAACATCGACGGTGGCGTGGTCGGAGTCTCGACCCTCCTGGCGGTGATCCTCGGAGGCTGGCTCGCGGCACGACTGGCCCGCCGCTTCGGCCTCTACCAGGGCATCGTCGTTGCCATCGGCTTCATCGCCGTCGGCGCGATCTACACGTTCTTCCAGGAATCGTCGATCATCGCCGCGTCGCTCGGCACCAACAGTCACCACCTCATCGACCTCGGCCCCATGGACCTTGGCAATCTCTTCAGCGGTGATCTGCTCGCGCTCTTCGGCGGGTCGGTCGGCGGCCTGCTGTCCGGAAAGCGATAGAACCGAGGCATCGGGCGCCGCGAATGCTTCGCGACGCTCAGAAGATCAGACCCCGACGGCTCCTGCCGGCGCGGGCTGGCCCGAGGCGGGGGCCTCGCGGTAGGACTGGCCGATGAGATCGACCCGGCCCAGCGACTGGGCGAACTCCAGGCACGCGGCGCGCGTGAACCGAAGGTGCTTTCCGGGTGTGTGCCAGGCGCGCAAGTGACCCTGGGCGACGGCGCGACGTAGCGTCGAACGCGACACACCGCAGAGTGCCGCCGCTTCTCCAGTTGTGAGGATCTCTTCCTCGCGCTCTGCCAATTCCTCCTCCTCCAGACCGTCAGCGTATGAAGACCCGGGCTCGGATCTCAAGGTGCAGTTATACAACGGTTTGGCGGGGTCGTGCGGGTCATCCTGTTGAGTGATGCTGAGAGCGTATCGACCGAACGTATACTCCAGACGAGGTCAACTGACTCACCAGCCCGGTTGAGAAGGCGTGAGGATCACCATGAACGTCGACGTCCAGGCAATGGCACGGCGTCTGCAGGGGAGCCTCGGGACAGTCATCGTAGGGAAGGAAGCAGAGATCGAACTCTGCATCGTGGGGCTTCTGTGCCGCGGTCACCTTCTCATCGAGGACGTTCCCGGCACCGGCAAGACGCTCCTCGCCAAAGCGCTCGCTCGCAGCAGTGGATGCAGCTTCGAGCGAGTGCAATTCACACCAGACCTGCTCCCCGGCGATGTGACCGGGGTGAGCGTCTACAACCCCCAGGCCCAAACGTTTGAGTTCCGCAAAGGGCCGATTTTCGCCCAGGTGCTGCTTGCGGACGAGATCAACCGAGCCACGCCGAAAACGCAATCGGCGCTGCTGGAGGCAATGGAGGAGTGGCAGGTGACCGTGGACGGCACCAGCCATCCACTCCCCGATCCCTTCATGGTCCTGGCGACCCAGAACCCGATCGAGCTGGGTGGAACGTTCCCCTTGCCCGAGGCGCAGGTGGATCGCTTCCTTCTGAAGCTGCGACTGGGCTACCTGCCTGCTGACGAGGAGGTCGCGATGCTGGATCGCTTCCAGTCGGGCAGCCCGCTCAGCTCACTCGAGCCGGTCACCGATGCCACCGAGATCAAGGCTGCCCAGGAGGTGTGTCGGGGCATCTACTGCGACACCACTCTCAAGGACTATTGCGTGCGGATCGTCCGGCGGACCCGCGACCACCGCGACGTCTCGCTCGGTTCGTCGCCACGCGGCACGCTCGGCTTGCTCCACGCGGGACAGGCTCGTGCCGCCCTGGCGGGCAGAGACTTCGTCCTGCCCGATGACATCAAGGAGATTGCCGCCAACGTGCTCGAACATCGGGTCATGCTCCGCCCCAACGCCGAGTTGCGCGGCATGACCGCCGCAGCGGTGCTCGAGGAGGTGCTGGCGACGGAGTCGGTGCCGATGACGGGCCGGCGTCTGGCGTGACCGGCACCGCGGCGAGCGCCCGGAGCGCCCCGTGACCGCGCGCGTCCCGCTGATCGCCTGCGTGGCGGTGCTCGCCTTTTTCGCCGGGATCACCGGCGTGCGGCTCGCCTACACGCTGGCCTATGTGCTCGTCCTGCTCCTGGTGGTCGCCTACATCTGGTCTCGCCTGCTCGCTCGCAAGCTCCGGGTCATCAGGGAATCCCCGGGAGGGTCATTCATGATGGGGGAGCCATTCGAGGAGACCTTCACGGTCAAGAACGAGAGCGGACTTCGCCTGCCGTACTGCGAGGTTCGTGACGGGACCAAGCTCCCCGGGTATGCGCCCGGGCGCGCGTTTGCCCTGGCCGCGGGCGGATCGGTCACCTGGACGGCGCGGGGCATGTTCAACCTCCGCGGCGTGCATCGCTTCGGACCCCTCGAGGCGCGCCTCGGGGATCCTTTCGGGCTGTTTCCGCGTCGTATCCGTGTGGCGCCAGAGAACGAGGTGATCGTCTACCCGGCCATTCACGCGCTGCTGCACAGCGTTCCCCAGTGGAGCGGCAACGGCGTCGCCGAAGCCCATCGTGGTCAGCCGGTGGATGTGCCGCCTGACGTGTCGACCATCCGCGACTACGCGCCCACCGATGGCCTGAGCCGCATTCACTGGGCCTCGACGGCACGCACCGGCCGCTTGATCAGTCGCACCTTCGACACCGGCCAGAGTGCCGACCTCCTGATCATCCTCGACCTCCAGCGCGGCCTTCATGCCGGCTCGGGCATCGAATCGTCGCTCGAGTACGCAATCGCGATGTGCGCATCGGTAGCGCACGGCGCGATCCGCCGCGGCCAGGCGGTCGGACTCGTGACCAACTCGCGGAACGGAACCAGCTTCGGCGCCGGACGCGGCGAGGTGCAGCGGCTCAGACTGCTCGATTTCCTAGCGCTGGCAACGGACGATGGAGTCCGCAGCCTCGCCGAGACGATCAGCAAACATGGCGACGGCTGGCGCGGCCGGGGCGGCATGGTGGTGATCACGCCGAACCGCTCGAACGACTGGGTGGAAGCACTCGTCGACAGCGCGACTCGCGGCCAGCGACATCTCTGCATCTTCATCGAGCCCACCTCCTTTGGCGCCACCGGTCAGGCGCTGCGCATCCCCGCCGCATGGCGGCTCGCTCTCGATTGGTGGGTCGTTCGCCGCGGTGACGCGCTCGGTTCAGGCGAGCGCACCTCGGCCACCGGCTGACCAGATGGACGCGTACGTCGACCGCACCATCCCGCTCCGCGAACCGGCGCTGAGCAAGGCATCCCGGGACCACAGCTTCGAGATCTCCGCCGTCCTCTGCGTCGCACTGATCGCCGCCACGGCGTGGGCGGTGCTCGCCG
Source organism: Candidatus Dormiibacterota bacterium (assembly GCA_003162415.1). Taxonomy (GTDB): domain Bacteria; phylum Chloroflexota; class Dormibacteria; order Aeolococcales; family Aeolococcaceae; genus Palsa-851. The sequence goes on along the minus strand of PMOL01000004.1, from coordinate 350,769 downwards.
CCGGGTGGGTTCACGGCGGCGGCGGCGCCATCGTGGTCGCCGTAACATCGGTGGTCGAGGCGGCGCTCCTCGCCCAGGCGCGCGCTCCGCGTATCACCACCGCGATCGCGGCGCCATTCCTGGGTCTCGCCGCGATCGTGCCGACGACTCTCGCGGCCATGCCGGCGCTTCCGGGACAGTCGGCCGGCACCGTCGCCGGGCACTACCTGAGCGCGATCTTCACCGGGCTCGCCTCGACACAGGACTGGGATTTCACCGTCGGTCTCTGCGCGATTCTCTTCCTCTGCGGGTACTGGCTTGGATGGATGGTCCTTCGCGAGCATCGCGGCGTCATCGCTGTGATCCCGGTGTTCTCAGTTCTTGCCACCAACGTCGTCAACGCCCAGAGTCCCGATCCGATCGCGCTGCCCGAGACGATTGCAGTGGTCCTCGCCATCGGCGTGGTCGCCGCCGCATATCTGGGGTCGCTCGGCGATCGGTGGACCGCGTCGCGCATCACACCGCTCGACGGCCTCGGCTGGCGGTTCGGCAGCAGCGCCGCGGCGGTCGCCGTCGTGCTCACGATCGTTGCGCTGGTGCTCCCTCCCATATCGACCACTGACATATCGGCGCGACTCTTTCCCCATGGGCTCAGCTTCGGGACCGGGGGCCGTGGCAGTGGCGTGACGATCACTGGAGGTGCCGATACCATCGGCTTCAACCCTTCCGTGATCCTGGGTGGACGGCTCGTCAGCCATCCGCAGCCGGTCATGACCTACACCGCAAACACTTCATCACCCGTGTACATCCGGGTCGACAACGACACTGAGTTCGCCAACGGCAGCTGGTTCCCTGAGAGTCCCAATGCGTGGGCCGGCGATTCCTGGACTGAGCTGCAGTATCCGGCGGGTTTGCTCCCGCGAGACATCAACCTGTCTGACGGTGGTATCGGCAACGCCGAATCCTTGGTCACCGCAAAGCTGACGATGCAGCCGAGAGCGACCGGGTCGACGCCACTCGTGCCGTTCACGGGTGACCCGGTGTCGGCGAACCTGCCAGGGCGGGCCGGCGGCCAGGTCAACGGCACCGAGACCGCGCTCTACACCGTCGACGAGGTGACAGCCGACCAGGACATCCAGGGGGCGACAACCATTCAGACCACCGCCTACGTCTCGACTGCCTCAGCGGCGCAGCTGCAGGCTGCGGGGATCAAGTACCCGGCCTGGGTTCAGCAGTACACGACCCTGGGCGACGACTCCACCAGGGGCGCCGAGACGATTCTCAACCTCGCCAAGCAGTGGATCGCGGGCGGTCCGACTGACCCGTACGACGAGGCGATGGCCATCCAGAATCATCTCCGCGATCCGCTGTACTTCCAGTACACGCTCAATCCGCCCCAGGACAAGAGCGGCACCATCTGGCCGGTCGTCTACTTTCTGACCACGAGCCACAAGGGGTACTGCCAGTATTTCGCCTCCGCAATGGGATCGATGCTCCGCAGCCTCAAGATCCCCACCCGGCTCGTGAGCGGGTACGGCCCTGGGACAACGCAAGCACAAAATGAACGGGGCGGACCGTCCCAGGAAGCGGTCACCACCAGCGATGCCCACAGCTGGGTCGAGGCGTACTTCCCCGGCTACGGGTGGATTCCCTTCGAGCCCACGCCACCGTCGAGCCAGGGCAACTACCAGCCCTTCCCTCGTGGCTCGCAGGCGGTGACGACCGTTCCCAGCGCGGCGCCGGCGACCCCCAGGGCTGGGCCGACCCCCAAGCCCGGAAACTTTAGCAACGACCCCGGGAACCTGAACACACCGAAGACCCACGCGGCAGTGCCTGCGTCCGTGGTGATCTCGCTGGCGGTGCTCGCCGCCATCGTCGTGCTGATCGTCGCCCTGGCGCTCTGGATGCTGCTCCCGCGCTCGCTGGCCGGCGCCTGGAAGCGAGTGGAGACGCTCGGGGTGATCTCGGGGGTCGATCGGCGAAAAGCCGAGACCCACAGGGCCTTTGCAGCCCGCCTTGCCCGGGCTCGACCCCGGGCTGAATCGGCACTCGACGAGCTCGCCAATGTGACCGCTCGCGCCGAGTTCAGTGCCTCCGGCGCCTCGCGACACGATCGGGCGCATGCGCTGCGGACCTGGCGTCGGGCGCTGATCCGGGCTACGTTGCGACCGCGGAAATCTCCAGGCTGAGCATGTCGTGCGCTACCAGCGCACCCGGCAGGGGACGGCGCTCCGCCAGGTGACTGAGGAGGAAGCGGGTGCGCGGATTCTCGACCATGAGACCGGCCACCTCCTCACGCCACAGATGACCGCCCGGTGTCGGGCCATCCCATCCGGTGCACTCGCAGACGAAGAGGTCGCATCCCGCAATTGCCCGGCGGAGACCACCGCACATCTCGCTGTCGCCTGAGAAGCCGATCGACACGCCATTGGCATCGGTGACGCGGTACGCAAGCGACGGACCCGTGCTGTGCACCACGGCGTGGCTCTGAACGCGGTAGCCGGCCAGCTCGACATCACTGCCGTCCTGCAGCACCTCGTACACGGGAGCGACGTTGACATCGACCTCATTGCGGATGTGCGCGCCATAGCCGTCGCTGAGCAGGCGAGACACGTATTCGCGAGTGCCCACCGGTCCACCGATCACCAGCATCCCGGGGGACGTGACGTCAGCGAAGGCTCGGGCTCCAAGGACGGTTGGCAGCGTGAAGCTGTGGTCCGCGTGGAAGTGCGTGAGCAGGATCAGCGTGATGGCGTGGATCGACGTCGCGGCGCGCCGAACGAGGGCCGGGACCGGGGCGCCACAGTCGACCAGAACGCGCCCGTCGACGAGGTACCCGGCGTTGCAGCCGCAGCTGCTGAAGGCACTGCCACTGCCGAGGACGGTGAGGCGCATCAGGGAAGATTAGCCGCCCCCCGCACGGTGGTACTAAGAGTGTCGTGCGATTGGATAGATTCACCGAACGCTCTCAGGAGGCGCTGACCGCCGCCCAGCAGGCGGCTCAGCAACTGCAACATCCGACTGTCGAGCCCGAGCATTTGCTGCTCGCGCTGCTCGAACAGGAGGAGGGACTGGTTCCCGCGCTCCTCCGCCGTCTCGAGGTGGCACCGGAACCGCTCGCGGCGCGACTGCACGCCGCCCTGGAGAACCGCCCCAAGCAGGTCGGCGTCACTGAGCCGACCGTCGGTAGTGCGTTGCGGACGGTGTTGATGACCGCGTTCGACGAGATGAGCCGTCTCAAGGACGAGTACGTCTCGACCGAGCACCTCCTCCTCGCGCTCTGCGCCAAGCCCGAGGGCGAAGCCGGACGGCTTCTGCAGCAAGCCGGCGTCACACCCGATCGCGTCTACGCGACGCTCGAGGCGGTGCGCGGCTCGCAACGCGTCACCGATGCGAACCCTGAGGCCAAGTACCAGGCGCTCGAGAAGTACGGACGCGACCTGACCGAGGCGGCGCGGCGGGGCAAGCTCGACCCGGTGATCGGCCGCGATGACGAGATCCGCCGGGTCATCCAGGTGCTCTCGCGCCGGACCAAGAACAACCCGGTGCTCATCGGCGAACCCGGCGTCGGCAAGACTGCCATCGCCGAGGGGCTCGCCCAGCGGATCGCATCGGGTGATGTGCCCGAAGGCCTCAAGGACAAGCGGGTGATCGCGCTCGACCTGGGCGCGATGGTCGCGGGCAGCAAGTATCGGGGTGAGTTCGAAGACCGGCTCAAGGCAGTCCTCAAGGAGGTCACGTCGTCTGACGGCGCAGTGATCCTTTTCATCGACGAACTGCACACCCTGGTCGGTGCCGGCGCTGCCGAGGGCGCGATGGACGCTGGCAACATGCTCAAACCCGCCCTCGCGCGGGGCGAGTTGCGCTGCATCGGCGCCACCACTCTCGACGAGTACCGCAAGCACATCGAGAAGGACGCGGCCCTGGAGCGGCGCTTTCAGCCGATCATCGTCGACCAGCCGTCCGTCGAGGACACTATCAGCATCCTCCGCGGTCTGAAGGAGCGCTACGAGGTGCACCACGGTGTGCGCATCACCGACGCGGCGATCGTCGCCGCCGCGGTGCTGAGCAACCGCTACATCAGCGACCGCTTCCTTCCTGACAAGGCGATCGACCTCATCGATGAGTCCGCGTCGAAGCTGCGCATCGAGATCGACTCATTGCCGACCGAGCTCGACATCGTCGAACGCGAGATTCGCCAGCTCGAGATCGAGCGTGAAGCGTTGCGCAAGGAGTCCGACAAGGCCTCCGAGGAACGCCTCGGAAGGCTCGAGCGCGAGCTCGCCGACCTGCAGGAGCGGGCGCGTGGAATGCGCACGCGCTGGGAGCAGGAGAAGGGTGCGCTCGCCGCCATCCGCGATATCAAGGAGCGCATGGAGCAGGTGCGCCACGAAGCGGATCGCGCCGAGCAGACGAGTGACTTCGGCCGCGCCGCCGAGCTTCGCTACGGCCAGCTCAACGAGCTGCAGCGTGCGCTCGAGCAGGAGCAGGCCCGCCTCATCGAGATGCAGGGCGATCATCCGCTCCTCAAGGAAGAGGTCGGTGAGGAGGACATTGCAGAGGTCGTCTCGAGGTGGTCGGGCGTGCCGCTCAACAAGATGCTCGAAGGCGAGATGCAGAAGCTGCTCCGCATCGAGCAGGACCTGCACGGCAGGGTCGTCGGACAGGACGATGCGATCGTCGCGATTGCCAACGCCGTGCGTCGCGGACGCGCGGGGCTCGGCGATCCAAACCGGCCGATCGGCTCGTTCATCTTCCTCGGACCCACCGGCGTGGGGAAGACGGAGCTGGCGCGCGCGCTCGCCGAACTGCTCTTCGACGATGAGCACGCAATGATCCGGCTCGACATGAGCGAGTACATGGAGAAGCACACCGTCTCGCGGCTGGTCGGCGCTCCTCCCGGTTACGTCGGCTACGAGGAGGGCGGACAGCTCACCGAAGCGGTGCGGCGCAGGCCGTACAGCGTGCTCCTGCTCGACGAGATCGAGAAGGCGCATCCGGACGTGTTCAACATCCTGCTGCAGCTGCTCGAGGACGGCCGTCTCACCGACGGACAGGGACGCACCGTCGACTTCCGCAACTGCGTGGTCATCATGACCAGCAACATCGGTTCGCAGCTCATCGCCGAGGTGCCCCCGGAGGCAGACGCGCAGGCGTGGGAACGGGTGCGCGAGGGCGTGCTCGCCGAACTGCGCGCCAACTTCCGTCCCGAATTCCTCAATCGAGTAGACGACATCATCCTGTTCTCGCGGCTCGACCGCACCCAGCTCCGGCAGATCGTCGCCATCCAGCTGCGGGCAGTCCGCGACCGGCTGGCCGCGCGGAAGCTCGCCCTGCACGTGACCGAGATCGCCACGGACGCACTCGCCGAAGAGGGGTACGACCCGACCTACGGCGCGCGTCCGCTGAAGCGGGTGATCCAGCGACGTCTCCAGGATCCGATCGCCATGGCGATCCTCGAAGGACGCTTCAGCGAGGGCGACACCATCGTGGTTGACGCCAAGGATGGCGAGATCACGATCACCGGCGCCGAGCCGCGCCCGTCACCGGCGGTTGCCGAAACCGCCAGCGTCTGATCCCGGTCAGGTCCGCGACGGAGCGGCTCTCGCCGCAAGCACCGACCCGCAGAGGATGAGGACGAAACCCACGGCGATCCCGCCGGTCAGACGTTCGTGGAGCAGGATCACCCCGAGCGTGACCGCCACCGCCGGGTTCACGTATGTGATCACCGTCGAGCGGACCGGGCCGATCTCCCGGATGAGCGCGAAGAAGAGCAGGAATGCAAGCGCGGTGCAGACGATGCCGAGCGTGAGCACAGCGGCGATCACCTCGCCTGACGGCCAGGCGTGGGGCAGCTGGATGAGCGCGGCCGGCGCGTAGGCGACCGCCGCCAGGAGCAGCGAGCTCGCGATCACCCCGAGGGACGGGAGGTCGCTCAACTTGCGGTTGATGATGTACGGCCCGGTCGCGTAACAGATCGCGACCGCAAGCACCTCTGCGATCGCACCGAAGGTGGACGACGAGACGTCGAAGCCGACCAGCACGCCGACTCCGACAAGGCCGATGCAGAGGCCGAGGATCCGGCGCCAGCCGTGGTGCTCGCCACTTCGCGTGACCAGCCCGATCACCACGCCGATGAGGGGCACCGTCGAGACAAGCAGTCCGGACAGCGAGCTCGAGATGCGCAACTCGGCGTCCGACAGGAGCACCCACGGGATCCCCATCTCGATGATCGTGTACGCGACGATCCAACCCCAGCGACCGAGCAGTGGACGGATTTCGACGCGACCCAGCGCGATCGGGACCAGCAGGAGGGCGCCGAGCGCGAACCGGAAGAAGACGAGGTCGACCGGTCCCAGGCCTTCGAGGCTCACCTTGATGAGCAGATAAGGGATGCCCCAGATCACGCACATCGCCACGAAGAGGACCAGGCCACGTCTGCTCACGGCGAGATCTTCTACGCTGTGCGGCTCCATATGACGCAGCGCCCTCCTTCACGCGTCCCGAGCCCCCTGCTCCTCGCCATCTCGTCGCTCTTCGTCGCGACGCTGGTGGCGTCCAACATCCTCGCGGTCAAGATCGCCGACGTCGGACCGTTCTCGGTCCCGGCTGCGATCGTGATCTTTCCGCTCGCGTACCTCTTCGGCGACGTGCTCACCGAGGTGTGGGGCTACCGTGTGGCGCGCACGGTGATATGGACGGGATTCTTCGCGAACATCATCGTGGTGCTGTTCATCGCGGCCGCGATCGCCATCCCGGCCAACGCGCACTACAGCGATCAGGCCGCGTACGCGCGCGTACTCGGTGAGAGCCCGCGACTCGTGCTGGCATCGCTCACGGCCTACCTGCTCGGCGAGTTTCTCAATGCCTTCGTCCTGGCGAGGTTGAAGGTGGCGACCAAGGGGCGTTTCCTCTGGACGCGCACCATCGGATCCACGCTCGTCGGCCAGGGAGTGGACAGCGCAGTCTTCATCTCACTCGCATTCGGTGGCCTCCAACCCTGGTCGGTGCTCATCATCATCATTCGCGACGTCTGGGTCGTGAAGGTCCTCTACGAGGTGATCGCCACCCCGATCACCTACGCTCTGGTCACAGCGCTCAAGCGCATCGAGGGTGTGGACACGTACGATCGCGACACCAAGTTCGCGCCGATCCCGCTTGCATCCCTGCGCGCGCGGTTGCGCGGAGCGGAGCAATGAGCGACGAACTGTACGGCACGCGCGCGATCCGCGAGGCCAGGCTGGAAGCCTTCGACAACCGTACGCCCGACCGCGACTACACCATCCAGTTCACCATCCCCGAGTTCACCTGCCTCTGTCCGATCTCCGGCTTCCCCGATTTCGCAACCTTGCACATCCGATACGTCCCCGGCCCGCGCTGTGTCGAGTTGAAATCGTTGAAGCTCTATATCAACGGGTACCGCAATCAAAACGTCTACCACGAAGACGTCGTCAATGTAGTTCTCGGCGACCTCGTCTCGCTGCTCGAACCCCGGTACTGCGAAGTGGTCGGCGACTTCAACGTGCGCGGCAACATCAAAACGGTCGTACGAGCACATCACCGCCAGTCCACATGGCAAGGCGAGGTGGATCCCTGGTGGTCGACGGGACGCGGGGCACAGACGGAGCCGTAGGGGCTGCCCGCCGATGGCGGGCAGAGGCAGGGGTGGTGACGCCGATCACCCGGGCCGCCGCTCAGCTTGTCCGCTCCCTCGTTCGCGCCAGCAGATTGTCGCGCTCCTTCGGTCGCTACCAAATTCGCTGCGACCCGGGTGACCGTCGTCACCACCTGCCTCTCGAAGCGGCGCCACCTCTGCCTCCAACCGTAGCCGCCCGGTCAACCGCCATTTGTCGCCCGCAGTACACCGTTTACGGCAGATCCGGGGCATACTGCACGCCAGTCACGGCAGCGCGCCGCTTTTTGCATCCGTTTTCTCTACATCCCAGCACAGATTTCGATGGCTATACACACACTTCCCGCCGGCTGGTCGCTTCTCGCCACACGTCCCCGTGACGAGCTGCATCAAGCGCTCCTCACGAGCACCGGCGAGCGCTCGTTCGCTGATGTCCCGGTTGACTGGTGGGACGCATCGATCGACGCGTGGCGGCCCACCTCGATCGTTCGCCTGCTTGGGGGTGTATGGGATGTGGGCCGTGACGTTGAAGTGCTGGTGCCCGATTCCGGCGGGCCGTCGGCCGCTCGGATCAGCATCGCCCACGTTCGGCTGTCCCGGCTGCTCACCGCCGGCGTCTCCCGGTACTGGGTTGCTCGGTATCAGAAGCTGCTGGTCCTCCGGCTGGTCGAACAGGCAGCCGTGCTTGGCGGTGACCCTGATCCGTTGCGGCGGCTCGCGGCGCGCTTGCGACACCAGGAGTCGCTCGGATATGACGTCTGGGCGACGGCGTACGCGACTGGAGCTCGCGACGGCGTCGAATTGCCTCCCGAAGTTCCGCCGGCCACTGATGACAATGGCTGGGAGCCCGCGGGGGCGGACGATCCGGCGGCCATCATTCATGCCGCCGTACGGGTTCTTGCCGCTGATCTTCTGCGGCTCGACGAGGCTCTCGAGGAAGCGGGCGCCACAGCGGCCGAACGTGCTGCGCATCCGCTGCTCGCCGCGATCACGTCACTCCTGCTGCGCTCCCCGGCAACGCCGATGGTCAGCCCAGCGGGATCCGATTCTCGCCTGGCCTGAGCAGCACCCGAACCGCCGCGTCGTCGCGGCACTCCTCGCGGACGCGAAGCCAGAGCCTGCCGCCGTCGACCTCGAATCCGGCGCCGGATGGCGCAAGCACGGCGACCACCTGCGGGTCGATGGCACCGACGCCGTCGAACTCCGGGAGCTCACCGGCCATGGCGAGGACGCGCGGCAACTCGTGCAACCGTCGCGACCAGGCGGCAATCGGGACCCGCGGCATCGGCTCACCGAGCAACGTCGCCAGCAGCAGGGCCAGGCCGCCGATGTTCGAACGAGCCGGCTCCTCGATGTGATCCGACAGCGCCCGCTCGTGGACGAGACCCGCGACGACCTCTCGGGCTCGAACGCTTGAATCGTCCGGGGGCACCGCCACCCAGAGCGCCCGTAGGGCCGCCCGGGCGCTGAAACCCGTATCCACCACGATGCGCCCGGGCATAGAGGCGGCAGCCGCCTCGATGGTCGCGAGCCTGGATCCGTTCCCCGTCGCGCTCCCTGGGGCCAACCCGGTCTCCTCGTCCCAGGACCGGGTCGCTCTGAGGATGCGACCGTCATGGATAGCGGCAAGCGGCAACGCCAGGCGGCGGATGCCCAGCTCGAGCGTTGCTGCAAGTGCCCCGTCGCCGGTGGCGCGCGGCGGATACACCGTGCCGCCGATGGCGTCGGCTGCGATACGCGCGAAGCCGAGACCCCAGCGATCACGCTCGGCCCGCCGCCGCGCGGTGGTGATGCGCGGCGCAGCCCCCGCGTGACGCCAGACGACCCGGAACGTGGTGCGGTCGACCTCGAGCCGGACCGAGGTGGCGGCGTCGTGCCGTTCCGCGTTGACGGCGAGCTGGACGAGGACGAGCGCGGCGATCTCTGGACCGAGAACCGGACGAGCGGGTCCCGCCGCCACCTCCACGCTGAGGCCGGTGCGAGCGGTGATTCCCGCCCGAGCCATGTCGATGACGTCATCGGTGGTGCCCCACCCGCCCGGCTCGCGCCCGGCGACGAGCCGGAGCGAACCCGCGAGCATGCGAACCCGCTGCGCATGCGTGCCTGTGAGGGCAGTTGCTGCGCTGTCGATGGTGTCGAGCAGGCGGCTGAGGAGCTCGTCGCACTGCGCGGACGCCGGCTCGGTTCGAACCACGAGGCGCACGCTGCGAACCGGGTAGGAGACGGCTCCGGGCCCAGGTCCGTCCCACTCGGGGGTTCGCGCGACCACCGCGCCGGCGGCGTCCACGAGCGCCGCGGCCAGGGGCAGCTCGGCGATCTCGGCGAGGGTGAGATTCACGCCTCGGCGTCGGGCGCGAACACCTCGCTTGCGGCCACGGTGAGCCGGTATTTGCGGTTGCCATGACTCACGAGCCGCACCGCCGAGTTGTGGCTGTGCAGCCACTCACCGAAACGGCGAACCGCCTTGGTCGCGGTATCCGAGTGGAAGGTCACGATGTCGGGGTGGTGCACCACCAGCCGGATCGCCTCGCGGTGATGGTGTTGGTCGAGGGTCGGGAGGTGCACGACCACCGTCCCGTCGTGGATCCGGAGGTCGCCGACGGTGCGATCGAGCATCCTGTCGATGCGCTCGAGCAATGACGCATCGCCGTCGCGTTTGTCGTGGAGCAGGGCTCGCGGATGCGAACGCTGGATCTGGCTGCGAACGTTGAACGCGTCGATGTTCTGCGAGTAGACGATGACCGGGCACTCGCGGAGCTCGCGTGCGAGTCGCGACAGCACGTCGCCGCTACTCGCGTTGCGATCAGGGGCCTTGCCGAGGTCCCAGTCGATGATCGCCAGAACCGGCCTGCTCGAGTACTGGTTGTTTTCGAGCAGCGACAGCGCGCGCGACGCGCTCCGCGCACCGAGCGGATGAAACCGCTTGCGCGTGAAGTGGTTCTGCAGCTCATCGAGCGTCTCGGCATCGTCCTCGAGGATGAGCACCTCAGGGTTCGCCCTCATCGCTGCGACCGGGCGGCTGATCGCACCAGCGTCATCTCCGCAGCGCTGCCGCGCTGCGGAGACCAACCGGCGTTGTGCCGTGCCAACGCGTCCGAGACCGCTCGGAAATTGCGCGCGGGCAATGCGAATCCGCGCGGGTAGGCCGCGACCAACGATTCGAGCGTGGCGCCGCGCAGCAGCGTGCCGTCCTCGAGCTCGACGCCACTGCCCGGGGCCAGGCGCATGCCGCCCACGCTGCCCGCGCATGCACTTCGTACGGCATCGAGGAGGGCTGCGGGCCGGTCGAAGTACCGCGCGTGGCTCGGAAGCCCGACCGGAGGATCGCCGAGCCAGTAGGTCAGCACCGGCCGGTCGCGCAGAACCGATGCGAGCGCGGGAGTCAGAGCCACGGCGCTGCCGACGACCATCCACGGCCACGGGAGACACGCGGCCGCGATCGCGTCTGCGTCGTCTGGCCGTGCGTCCCGGACGACCGCCATTCCGCCGGGGGCGGCGTCGCGCACTGCGACCGCAAGCTCGCCGTCGATGGTGACCACGAGAATGGCGCGACCACGGTCGGGTGCGCGCACGCCGAGCATCCACGGAGCGTCGACAATCCCCACGCAGAACCCCTCCCAGCCAGGGCTCACGAGCGAACGGAAGGGTCCGTGCCCGCGGCCGGCCACAGTCAGTGTAGTGGTGACAGGGGTGGGGTCGGCCGGCACGGCGGACACGGACACCGCCTAACCATCGGGCGCCGCCCCGGACATCGCGCGGACAGACACAGCGCCTTGCGACGTGGCAGACTGAGCGCGGTATGTCGACCTCAGACGCCGGGGAGCCAGCCACCGAACCGGTCCGGCTGGCGCTCACCGGGATCATCCACAGCCCCCTCGTCGATCGAGCTGGGGGCCGGCTCGGCCGGGTGGATGACGTCATCGCCCGATTCGCCGAGGGCGGCTATCCGCCGGTGACCGGCCTGGTCGGACGCATTGCCGGCCGGCGCCTGTTCATTCCCCGCGACCGGATCGCCGAGATGAAACCGGGCAGCGTCCAGCTCGCCGGAGAGGATCTCAACCTCTCCCATTTCGAGCGACGCCAGGGAGAGGTGCTGCTCGGTGACGACGTGCTCGGCCGCCGGCTCATCAGCGTCGATGCGGGCCGGCTCGTGGTCGCGCACGACATCGAGCTGCGCTCCCAGGACGGGAAGTGGGTCGTCGCGGGCGTCGACACCCGTCCGCGGGGTCTGCGAGGCCGGCTCCTTGGCGGTCGCTCAGACAACCCTGGATTCGTGGACTGGGCGGCGGTCGAGCCCTTCGTCGGACACGTTCCCAGCTCGCGACTGCTCATGCCACTCCGCCGCCTGCGGCGCCTCCATCCCGCGCAGATTGCCGATCTCGTCGAAGCTGCGTCGCATGACGAGGGTGAAGAGATCATCTCGGCGGTGCATGGCGATCCAGAGCTCGAGGCCGACGTCTTCGAGGAGCTCAACACCGAGCATCAGGTTGAGTTTCTCCGCGACAAGTCGGACGCGGAGGCCGCCGCCGTGCTCGCCGAGATGGGGCCCGACGATGCAGCCGACCTGGTCACCGAGCTGGACCAGCCGCGACGGGCTCCGATCCTGTCGCTGCTCCCACCGTCGCAACAGGCCAAGGTCCGAGCGCTGCTCAGCTATGGACAGAGCAGCGCAGGCGGACTGATGAGCCCGGACTTCGTGTCGGTCACTCCCGATGCGACCGTGTCCGACGCACTCGCCGCGGTGCGTGCCGCCGATGTTCTTCCCCAGGTCGCCGCCGACGTGTTCCTGCTTGACGACGGCCACATCGCCGGCTCGGTGCCACTCATCGAGCTGCTTCGCGCCGAAGGTGCGATGAGGATCGCGGAGCTCGTCGAGCACAGCAACGCATCGGTGCACGTCGACGACGATTTTCCCGAGGTGGCGCGCCGCATGGCCGACTTCAACCTCACCGTCGTCGCGGTGCTCGAGGACGACAATCGGGTCATCGGCGTCATCACTGTCGACGACGTGCTCGGGGCGATGCTGCCCAACTCGTGGCGGCGCCGCGCGGAGGCCGACGGAGACTGACCTCGGACCTCCGGGTCGAGCGTGGGTTGTACACTCCGGATACATCAACCACTTTCTTTGGGGTGTATTCACCAGCACATGGACGGCGGCGACAGTCCCCAGTCCCGGCAACTCACGGGCCGGCCCGTCTCGAGGTAGCGACGTACTCGTGACCTCCTGAGCGGACAGGCCCGCTCAGTCTTGCCGTCATCGACGGTGGGAGGTCCGAATTGGCCAAGGAGAAGGCTCGCAAGTCGAATGCCAGGGCGGCGCCCGGCAACATGACGGCGTCGAACGACGCCCATCACGGCGACATCAGAGGCGCCTTCGGAACCATCGGCGAGCACGATCCATCGGGTGCGCGCACGTGGCGCCGCCGGCTCCTGGCACTCGCGGTGATCATCGGTCCGGGTCTGATCGTGATGGTCGGGGACAACGACGCAGGCGGCGTTTCGACATATGCCGCCGCCGGAGAGAACTTCGGGACAAGCCTGCTCTGGACGTTGCTCCTGCTCATCCCGGTGCTCATCGTCAACCAGGAGATGGTGGTCCGTCTGGGCGCGGTTTCCGGCGTCGGACATGGACGGCTCATCTTCGAGCGCTTTGGCAAGATCTGGGGTCGCTTCGCAGTCAGCGATCTCTTCGTACTCAACTTCCTCACGATCGCGACCGAGTTCATCGGCATATCGCTGGGCGCTCAATATTTCGGGGTTCCCGCGTGGGTCGCGGTCCCGCTCGCCGGCCTGCTGCTCGTCGGTATCACGGTCACGGGACGCTTCGAAACGTGGGAGCGGCTGATGTTCGTCATTCTTTTCGGCAACCTGTTGTGCATCCCGTTGATGTTTCTCTGTCATCCAACCCTGGGTCCCGTCCTTCAGCACTTCGTCATCCCGGGTGTGCAGGGTGGATTCAAATCCGATGGTGTGCTCCTCATCGTCGCCATCGTCGGAACCACGATCACGCCGTGGCAGCTGTTCTTCCAGCAATCAAACGTCGTCGACAAGCGCATCACACCTCGGTGGATCCCTTACGAGCGCGCGGACACGGCGATCGGGGCACTCATCGTCGTCATCGGCGCGAGCGCGATCATGGTGGCGACGGCATTCGCTTTCAATCACAACGGGACTGGGGCGGGTAATGCGAATGCATTCACCAACGCCTACGACCTCGCCAAGGGTCTGGCGTCGCATGCCGGCCCGGCGGTCGGTGCGATCTTCTCGATCCTGTTGATCGATGCCTCAATCGTCGGCGCGAGTGCTGTGACGCTCTCAACTTCCTACGCGTTCGGTGACACATTCGGCATCAGAAACTCCTTGCACAGGTCCTGGCGCGAAGCGCGCCAGTTCTACGCGATGTTCACCGGACTCGTGGTTCTGGCCGCTGCATTCGTCCTCATCCCGGGTGTTCCCCTCGGGCTGGTGACGACTGCGGTGCAGGCTCTCGCGGGCGTCATGCTGCCGAGCGCGTGTCTTTTCCTCCTTTTCTTGTGCAACGACCGAGATGTGCTCGGACCCTGGGTCAACCGGCCGTGGTTCAACCTGCTCGCGTCGCTGATACTCGGCGTGCTGCTGATCCTCTCGGTCATCCTTGTGGTATCGACGATCTTTCCCACCATTGACGTCGCCCGTCTGTTCCTGATTCTCGCCGCTGTCATGCTGGTCGGCTTGCTGTTCGCCATCGCGATCAACGTTCGAGCCCGGAGAATGATGCCGCCGGATCCGCGGATGCAGGAGGAACGCGAGACCTGGCGCATGCCGTCACTTGCCTTACTGGATCAACCGGTTAAGTCGCGCGGCCGCTTGATCGCGCTGTGCACGGTGCGCGGCTACGCGATCATCGCGATGGTGAGCCTGCTCATCAAGACGATCCTCGCCTCCCGCGGCGGGCACTAGGACGGCATCGTGACCGCTGCAAAGGGGGTGACACAGGGCCGGCCGGGCGCGTGCTCGTACACGAGTTGCCCGCTCCCCGCGACGACCGTCGACGCCGAAACCGTGCCGTAGACATCGCAATGGATGCATGCGGCATCGACCGGCGAGTCACTTGCCGAGGCGTGATCGGCGAGCATGGCGCGCAAGCCCGCGACAACTGCATCAGCACCGTCACCTGCCGCCAGGACGCGGTGCATGCCCGAGAGCAGCATCGCCACCTTGGGATTCTTCGCATCATCCACATCGCGCGTGGTGAGCACATGCGGGCCTGGCGCGAGCTCGACCACGCGTACAGGGCCCGAGTCGTCCACGTGGGCCACCAGCGCTCGGTCCTCGTCCACCCAGAGCACGTTGACCGAGTTGTAGCTGCCGGGGCCGAGATCTCGCATCCGCGCCGCCACATCCGCACGGTAGGCGGTCAGCAGGGCGACCGGGATATCCCCACGAGATCGGCGCGTGGGGTCGGGCGCGACCGGTGGCCCCTCCGCCGGATGGCCGTTGGTCACCGCGCAGATGGCGCCATCCGCCGAGACGGCGAGCCAGGTCCCGCCCGCCACCAGGTCGCGACCCCCGACGATCAGCGGGCTCGCGATGAGGACGCCGGGCGGCGCGCTGGGGCGGGCGATGAGCTCATCCCGATTCGCCGCCAGCACGATCGGCGCGGCTGAGGCGCATCTCCAGGCCAGGAGGATCGTGCACACCCGCTGAATCGTATGCGGACGGCCCACGCCGTTGTGACCACTGTGAACGGGGGCTCGCGACGCCGTGACGACCCACCGACTTCCATCTCGGCGCGGAGGTATTAAGACCACAGTTTGGATCACGTCAATGAGCGCAAACGTCATCGGCAAGCTGACCCGCCAGAAGCGCCCCAGAGGCCGCGCGGCGCTCGCGCTCCTTCCTGGCGTGTTCGCGCTCATGCTCGTCGGGGTGTCGGGAGCGGCAGCCGCGGGCGCAAGCCCCTCGCCGACGGCCACCGCGACCCCGTCACCGACGCCCACGGCGAGGTGGTGCCGGCACCACCCCCACTCCTGCCCAACGCCGACGCCACCACCGACCAGCAGTCCCACGCCGACCGCGAGTCCCACCCCGAGCCCGACCGGCGGTGGCAACAACGGGAACGGTGGCGGTTCGACGCCGACCCCGACCGCAACCCCGACGAGCACTCCAGCGCCAACCAGTACCCCGGCGCCGACGCCGACATCCAAGCCGGTGACCACCGGAGGATCGGGCGGCGGCCACTCGACCGGCGGCGGCTCCAGCGTCGGGGGCTCCGGCGGAACCACGGCTGATGGCGACGTCACCCACGTCCAGGCTCAGGCTGATCCGACGCCATTTGCACCGCTCACCAGCGCCGTGACTGTCGTGACCTCGGGTCAGGGCCTTGACGCAGCCCGGATCCCACCGGTCGAAGCGCTCACGCCACTGAGCGGCCTCGAGTTCGGCAGTGGTCTGAACCTGGGCCCGATCCTCCTCCTGATCGACATGATCGGGATCGGTCTGCTCGTTTACCTGGTTCGCACCCGCTGGCTCGCCCCCGAGGCCTGAGCCACCGCGACCGGCCCCGCGCCCTCGCCGATCTCGACCAGCCCACTGCCGATCGCAGCCGCTGTGACCGCGGCAGCGCGGCGGGCGGCCTCGGCAAGCGGCGTTCCCCGTCCGAGCTCGGCGGCCAGGGTCGCGGAGTGAGTACACCCGGTGCCGTGGGTCGCGGTTCCCTCAACCCAGCTGATCGGGATCTCGACGTGTTCCGTGCCGTCGAAGAGCAGGTCTGAGCCCACGCCATCGCCACCGGTGATGACCACCGCGCGGGCGCCACGGGCGACGATCCGCTCGGCAAGCGCACGGCGATCGCCGTCGCCGCCAGCGAGCACCCGGGCTTCGGCGAGGTTTGGCGTCACCACCGTCGCCAGGGGAAGCAGTGACCCGATCAGCACATCGACCGCCGCGGGATCGAGCAGCTCCGTCCCGGTGCTGGCTTGGAGAACGGGATCGACCACGAGTGGCGTCGGGTGGGTTCGGAGATAGTCCGCCACCGCAACGATGATCTCCGCCGACAGGAGCGCCCCCGTCTTGACAGCATCGACCCCGATGTCGTCGTAGACGGCTTCGAGCTGCGCGATGATGATCCAGACGGGCAGCTCATACGTCGCCAGGATCGCGGTGGTGTTCTGCGCCGTGACCCCGACGATCGCCGTCATGCCATGGCACCCGGCTGCGGCGAATGCCTTGAGGTCCGCCTGAATCCCGGCCCCGCCGCCGGAATCGGACGTTGCGATCGACAGGCAGCGCGGCGATGTCACCCGCCCATCGTAGTTGCAGGCGCGATCGCCCTCAGCTGGCGACCTGGTGGACCGGTTCGGGAGTCCGCGCGATCACCGGCGTCCGAGCGGCCTCGTCGAACACGACGAAGCGATTCTTGCCCTGGCGCTTGGCGAGGTACATGGCCATGTCCGCACGGCGCATCAGCTCCTCGGGCTCGGGCGCATCAGCCGCGTCCTCGACGACGGCGACACCGACGCTCGCGCCGATGGTGATCATCGCGTCTCCCATCGGGATCGGGCGGCGCAGGGACTCGATGATCCGGCCGGCGACGACGGCGGCATCGCTGAAGTGGCGCATTCCGTCAAGGAGCATGCCGAACTCGTCGCCGCCGAGCCGCGCGGCAAGGTCGAGCTTGCGCACCTGCACGCGCAGGCGCGCGGCCACCGCGCTGAGCACCCGATCGCCCACCGCATGCCCGAAGTTATCGTTGATCTCCTTGAAACCGTCGAGGTCGATGAACATCACCGCAACCGGACGCTGCGAGCTGGCGAGCTGCGACAGCGAGGTTGCCACCGTCTCGATGAACAGCGAGCGGTTCGCGATCTGGGTGAGCGGATCGTAGAAAGCCCGGCGCGCCAGCTCGGCCTTCTCGACCGACATCGCCTTGATCGCCTCGGCGAGCTGGCCGTTCTCGAGCGCGACGCTGATGAGCCCCGCGACGGTGCTGAGCAGGTTCTGCTCGTGCGTTCCGAACTTCACGCCACGCGTCGGGTTGAGCAGCAACAGCATGCCCTGCGGGCCCTCGAGCCCTCGCAGCACCACCACCGTGCCGGCACCGGCGGAGCGTTCGGCGAGTGCGAGGCCCAGCGACTGATCGCGCGCCATCGAGCCGCTCAGGATCGCGTTGGTTCGCAGCTCGTTGAGCACCTCCTGCTCAGCGAAGGTCAGGTCTGAGGTTGTGGCCTGCGCGTGCTCGTCGTCGCCGGTGGAGGTGAAGCGGACCGCCGGTCCACGCACCTCGGGGATCACGACGAGCTCGGCGCGCTCGACCCCGAACATCTTGGTGATGCCGTTCAAGAGCTCGCCCGCCCGCTCGCCGACCTGGCGTGTCGAATGCAGGATCTCGGTGGTCCGGTAGAGGAACTCGTTGCGGTCGGCACGACGCTGACTCTCGCCTGCGGCTATCTGCCCGGCGAGCACGAGGATCACCGGCGGGACGAGTGCAAAGGCCAGGACGGGGCGTGTCGCGAGGATCATCAGCGCCACGACGCCAAGCGACGCGTTGGTGGTGGTTGCGATGAGCTGGAACAGATAGGCGCGCGCCACTTCGCCGACGTTGAGCCGTCCCTGCGCGATGGTGGTGCCGGCGTTGAGTGCGATCGGGTAGACGAACCAGCCGGCTGCGATCATCGCCGCGGCGAAGGCGACGATGCTGTGCACCGCGAGCGGATCGGAGGCGACCGGTCCGACGGCGTTGAAGACGAGAACCGCGACCCCGATGTACACGACGTCGAGCGCCGCATTGGCGAAGTCCTTGACCCAGCGGATGCGCCGCTGCCGGGTCCAGCTGGCCAGGAGGACACCGACGACGTAGCACGCGAGCAGCTGACGCGGGTCGACGAGGAACAGGCCGATCGCAACCGGGATCTCCGTCAGCGAGAGCGTGGAGACCTCGCGATGGACGCGCACTTGCACGTAGAGCAGGCTGGTCACGTAGCAGACGGCCAGCTCCACCCACCAGGGGATTGCACCCATGACCGTGACCCGGTGGACATCGTGCAGTGGCAGCAACCAGAGTGCGGCGCCGATCAGCCCGAGGAAGACCGAGAACACGACAAGTCGCTGGGGACCGTTGAGCCGGCCGATCCGGGCGCGCGCTCGTGCCATGAGAACCGGTGGATGCGCCACCGACATCTCACTCATGTCACGTCACGACGGGGCTGTCCCCTGAACACTTGCACAGACCTCCTGTCAGACCTTCGGTCCGTCCCCCTAGACCGGCGCCTCGATTGTGTCGCGACATCCGGCTGCGTCTGTCCACGGGAGCGTCACAGCGTGGTAACGACACCGGAACAGCGATGTCAGACCTGAATTGGGGTTTGGTCCGCGTACCGTCCGACGCTGTCACATAGCCTCGTGACATGCCCATCACAGACGACCGCTCAACCACCCCGGCGCCGGCTGCCGCGCCGCCATCGTACGTCCGTCGCCACCCGATCCTTGCCGCCTTTGGTGTCCTTTCAGGGCTCTCGCTCTTCTCCGCGCTCTGGCCGCTCAGCGCGATCGTGGTCGGCGTCGCCGTCGCCGGTCACGCAACCGGCTTGGATCGCGCCGCCCTGCACCTCGCGGAACGCCTCGCCGTTCGCGTTCGGTCATCCGCACACAACAGGGTTCACCACGAGCCGGCACCGGCTGCACCGTCACCCCCTGCACCGGCACCGGTCGTACCGCATCCGTCAGCACCTGCACCCTCGGCTCCACGGCACGAGGCGCATCCGCCCGCGGAACCGGCGGTGCGGTCGCACCGCACTCCACACCCGCATGCGCCTACCTCGCACCGGCACGAGCCCGCACGCCGCCCAAAGACCGTTGAGCGCCACGCCGGATCGAAGGTCGATGGCCCGGGGCTCTGAGCCGCCGGTCGAAGGTCAGCCCAGCCGGGCGCGCGCCTCGCGAAGACGCTCAAGCGACTTCTCGTTGCCGAGAAACATCATGGCTTCGATCACTGGCAGCCCGGCAGCGGTGCCGAGGACGGCGACGTAGAGGACGCGAAACGCATCCCGGGGCTTCACACCTCGGCTCTCGGCAACGGCGCGAAGCCGCTCGAGGAGCGCCGCGTGGTCCTCGAGACCGCCCGCCTCGATCGCCTGGATACAGGCGTCGATCATCGCCACAGCGGTCGCCTGGTCGACCTTCTTCGGTGGGAATTCGACGTCGGCGTCGAGCGTGATCTCACCGAGGAGCGGCGCGCAGAGTCGAGTCGCATCGGCCAGGGTCACCATCCGTTCGCGAAGCAGCGGTATGAGCTGTCGCCGCGTCTCCTTGCTCGTGCCCGGGAGATGGAATTCGAGCCCCTCGACCAGCTCGTCGGTGCTCATGCGCCGGATGTGGATGCCGTTCAGGTCGTCGAGTCGCTTCGGATCGAAGATCGCCGCTGCGGAGTTGACGCGCTCGAGCGTGAAGCGCTCGCAGAGCTCTTCGGGTGTGAAGACCTCCTGCTCGTCCCCTGACGACCACCCGAGGAGCGCGATGGCGTTGACGATCGCTGACGGCAGGTAGCCGAGCTCGCCGTACTCGAGGACGTTGCGTGCGCCACGGCGCTTGCTGAGCTTCTGATGATCCGGTCCGAGCACCGCAGGAACGTGCGCGAAGCTCGGGGCGTCCCAGCCGAACGCCGCATACAGCGCCAGATGTTTCGGCGTCGACGGGATCCACTCGTCGGAGCGGATCACATGACTGATCTCCATCAGGTGATCGTCGACGACCACCGCAAGATGGTACGTCGGAAAGCCGTCGGATTTGAGGAGGACCTGGTCGTCGATGTCCGAGTTGTTGAAGCTCACGTGGCCGCGGACGAGGTCGTCCCACTCGGTGACCCCGTCCGGCATGCGCAGCCGCACCACCGCCGCCATGCCGTTCGCGCGTTCCTGGGCCACCTCAGCCTGACGTGTGAGGCAGCGCCGGTCATAGCGCGTGGGTTCCGACCGGGCGCGCTGCGCATCGCGCATCGCCGCCAGCCGGGCGAGAGTGCACGTGCACCAGTAAGCATTGCCGTCGGCGACGAGGCTGTCCGCGTGCTCCCGGTAGATGGCGATGCGCAATGACTGGATGTACGGGTCGTGTGGACCCCCGACCTCGGGGCCTTCGTTCCAGGTCAGCCCCAGCCAGCTCAGGGTCTCTAGGATGAGCGCCTCGGTGCCGGGGATGTAGCGCTCCTGGTCGGTGTCCTCGATGCGCACGATGAAGTCGCCGCCGGCATGGCATGCGGTGAGCCACGCGAAGAGGGCCGTCCGAACAGAGCCGAAGTGCAGCGCGCCAGTTGGTGAAGGCGCGAAACGGGTGCGAACCCGCGCGTCGGCCACTAGGACAAACTCAGTGTGGCGCGAAGAGCACGAGGGCCAG
Source organism: Candidatus Dormiibacterota bacterium (assembly GCA_003162415.1). Classification (GTDB taxonomy): domain Bacteria; phylum Chloroflexota; class Dormibacteria; order Aeolococcales; family Aeolococcaceae; genus Palsa-851. Next base: position 329,792 of record PMOL01000004.1, on the reverse strand, counting down.
GATGGTCCACGCCAGCAGCCCGACGATCAGCATCGGCGCGTCGAGGTTGGAGACCACGACGGCCATCACGCGCGGTGATCCGCCGCCGCCCGACGATGTGGCCGCATCACCGACCCGGATCACTCCCGAGGGCTTGCCGACATCGGCCATTCCCCACGGCGGAGGCGGAGCCAGGGGTGTGCCGCGCGGCGTGACATGCACCTCTTCGTCCTGACGCCGCAACCTCTCCTCGTAGAGGATGCCCACGATGAGGAAGGTTCCGAGCCCACCGGTTCCCAGGCCCATCAGGATCAGGATGATGCCGAGCGCCGTGTTCAGGTAGTCGTTGTAAACGTGGCCCCCGAGCAGGTCGAGGATGCCCCCGACGATGAGCGCAGCGGCCACGAGGCCGAAGCCCACCGTCTTGCCGACAATCTCCCGGATTGGCATGCCGCGAGTATACCGGCGCGCTGAGTTCGCTTCGCGGCCGGTGACGGGCCGCCCGCACGAACCTAAGATTGGCGGTCGCGCCCGCATCGTCTAGCGGTTAGGACACCACCCTTTCAAGGTGGTAACCGGGGTTCGACTCCCCGTGCGGGTAGTTGACGGCGTCAGGCGACCTCGACCATCGTCGGCGGGAAGACGATCAAATCGATGAGCTCCACCTCGTTCCGAGCGGGCTCCTGCGGCAGCGTTGCCCCGGCGGCGCTGAATGCGGCCTTCAGGACAGGGTGGACGCGCTCCTCGAGGAAGAGATCGCACGCCTCCCTGGACTCCCAGACGTCGATGTACCGCAGGCCGCCGTCGATGCGGACCACGGCGTGGAGGATGCATCCGGCCGCAGGCGCGGTCCCGACTCCTTTCATGATCCGCGCGTAGACGTCGGTGGTGATGGGCAGATCCTGTGTGAACGCGTACATCGCGGGCTCCTCCGGGCGCAGTCTGATCCTAGTCAAACTAGGATGAATCTAGCGATGCTAGGATAAATAGGTGGCATCTGTCAAGAGCCGCCGTCCGTACCGATCGCGCCTGCGCGCCGAGCAGGCAGCGCAGACGCGGTTGCGCATCCTCGAGGCCGCGGGCACGCTCTTTGCCGAGCGCGGGTATGTCGCGGTCACCATCGATGCGGTCGCAGAGAGGGCGGGCGTCGCCGCCGACACCGTTTATGCCATTTTTGGCAACAAGCGAGGAGTGCTGTCCGCCCTCGTCGACCTTCGCGTCACCGGCAGTGCTGAAGAGTCTGACGTTCTCGCGGGGGACGCCCCGCGCGCGCTCCGTCAGGTCACCGACCAGCGCCAGATGGTCGCCGGATTTGCCGCCGACATCGCCAAGCGCGTTGAACGGGTGCGTCCGATCGACGATGTCCTGCGTAGCGCCGCGGTCGTCGACTCCGACATCGCAGAGCTGCGCGCCCGCATGCAGGAGAACCGGTTCAGCAAGATCGGTGCCTTCACCGAATGGCTCGCGACGCTCGGTCCGTTGCGCGACGATATGGATGCCGACGAAGCAACGGCAACGACCTGGATGCTTACGAGCCCGGAGGTCAACCGGATGCTGCGCGATGTGCGCGGTTGGTCGTCACAGCGCTACTCAGAATGGCTGTCGGCGACCCTCATTCGCGTGCTGCTTCCCTGAGCGCCGTCGGGCCACGGCTCAGTCGGCTCCGGTTTCGGTGCCGGTTCGCAGCGGCGGCCCGTCAACCGCGCAATGGAAGGGTTCCTCCACCGATCGCCGCTGCGCACCCGGGCGCTGGCCATTCCGGATGGTGGCGGCGGCGAGGAGGCCCCCCCCGGCGCAGATCACCGACGCGATGAACGCCGCGTGCTGAAAACCAGTCTCGAACACTGCGGGGTGCAGGTAGCTGTCTCCCGTGATCCCGGCGACAGCGGGGAGGAGCGCAACCGCGAGCAGACTTCCGGTGCGCGCAACCGTGTTGTTGACTGCAGACGCAAGGCCGCTTCGTTCCGCAGGCGCCGATGACATCGCGGTTGCGGTGAGTGGCGCGACGGTTATCGCGAGCCCGAAACCGAACACCAGCACGGCGGGCAGCACCTCGAGGAGGTAGTTGCCACCGGCATTGATGCGCGCAAAGAGGGCGAGTCCCGCGGCGACGACGAGTGGTCCAGCCGACATCTGCAGGCGCGGTCCGATTCGTGCAGAGAGTGCGCCGGATCGCGACGAGAGCGCGAACAGCATGAACGTGATCGGCAGCAGCGACGCCCCTGCCGCGGTGGGGCCGTAGTGCGAGACCTGCTGCAGCTCGATGGGGAGAAGGAAGAACATCCCGCCGAGCATCCCGTAGATGAGCAGGGTGACCCCGTTGGTCGCGCTGAACTGGCGTGATTTGAAGATGTCGAGCGGCACGATCGGCGCCCGAACTCGCAGCTCGACGACGATGAATGCGACCAGCGACACAATTCCGATGAGCAGCGCCCCGATTACCGGCGCGGACGTCCACTGCCCGCTCGACCCCTGGATGAGGCCGTATGAGATGCCCACCAGCGCCAGCACGGTGAGCGCGCTTCCGGCGAAGTCGATGTCGCCGGTCGCGTTGGGATCACGCGTCTCGGGAACATGGCGCATCGAGATGTAGATCACCGCCGCCGCAATCGGCACATTGATCAGGAAGATCAGCCGCCAGGACACGGCGGTGATCAAGAAGCCCCCCACAAACGGCCCGAGCGCCGTGGCGACACCGCCAAGGCCGGACCATGCGCCGATGACTCGCCCACGCTCTCCGGGAACGAACGACGCCTCGAGGATGGCGAGGCTTCCCGGCGTGAGCAGCGCGCCACCAATGCCCTGCAATCCCCGCGCGGCGATGAGCAGGCCGATGTTGGGTGCGGTCGCGCAGATCAGCGACGCGATCGCGAACCACGTCACCCCGATCACGAAGATCTTCCGCCGACCATATCGGTCGCAGAGCGCGCCCGCGAGCAGAATCAGACCCGCCACGGTGAGCAGGTAGCCTGCCGACACCCATTGCAGGCCGGCGATCTGCGCGTGGAACTCCTTGCCGATGGCCGGCTGCGCGATGCCGACGACAGTGGCGTCGAGCTGCGCCATCGAACTCCCGAGGACCGTCGCCGTGAGCACCCACTTCCCGCGAGCGGTTGAGAGACGAAGGCCGCCCGAGTCCTCGGGGCCCGCTTCAGTCACCCCACTCGACGTCACCGTAGAAACCCTGCGTCTTCGGGTGGCGGTTGTACGCGGCGACCCCCATGCGGCTGGCGGCGATGGTCGTGGTCGTGCCATGCCCCGGAAGCACAACTGTTGCTTCCGGTAATGGCAGCAACTTGGCGGTGATGCTCTCGATGATCGTTTCCAGGTCGCCGCGAGCGCTGGTCTTGCCCGGGCCGCCGCCGAACAGGGTGTCACCGGTGATCACGGCAGTGCCGACGCGCAACGAGATGCTGCCGGGTGTGTGGCCCGGCGTGTGGATGATGCCGATCCGAACGCTGCCGACCGGGACCTCGGCGCCGTCGTCGAGCCGGCCGTCGATGCGCTCCTCGGGGATCTTGATCTCACGGCTCCCGACCAGGACCGGAGCGCCCGTCGCGGCGCGCACGGCGTCGTAGGTCATCCAATGATCGGGGTGCCAGTGCGTCGCGATGACGGTCTGCACGCCGCCCTCGGCAGCGATTGCCGCGAGCAGCGGCTCCTCATCGAGTGGCATGTCAACCAGCGCCGCCACCCCGGCGGCCACGTCGCGGACCACGTACGCGTTGTTCCCGTACGGCCCCATCGGACCGATCTTGACGATGCGGACGCCGCCGTCCTCGAAGACGGTGACCTCAGCGCCGGCCACGCGCTCCCGACTTGGCGGGCGCCTTTCTCGACACGGGCGATTTCTGCGGTGCTCCCTTCGCTGCCGCTTCGGCTCGAAGCGACGCCTTGAAGGCACGTTTCTGTGCCTGGTAGTGCTCGCGCTCCGCGACCGTCCTGACGTCCGCGAGTGTCGGCCAGTCGGGAGCGATGCTCTCCCATCCAGCCAGCCGGACTCCCAAGTGCTTGGCGACGACCCCGACCATGATCCGTGCCTTGGCGGCGCCGAAGCCGGGCAGTGCGGCGAATCGCCGCAGCAGTTCCTTTGCGTCCTCGGCTTCGGTCCAGATCCTGGTCGTGTCCCCGCCGTACTCGTCGGCAATGACCTTGCAGAGAGCGTAGACGCGCTGCGCCATGCTCACCGGGAAGCGATGCAGCGCGGGCGGGGTCTGGAACGCCTGCTCAACCTTGGCCGGATCCATGCGCGCGACCTCGACCGGGTCGATCGTACCCAGCCGCTCCCGCATGCGCAGCGGTCCCTGGAACGCCCACTCGATGGGCACCTGCTGATCGAGGCAGAAGCCGATCAGGAGCGCGGTGGGATCCTCGCTGATGAGCCGATCCGCCTCAGGATCGCCCGTCCACTGAAGCTGCAGCGTCGTCACCGCACGCTTGACCACGGCGTGTACGGTACCGCGCCGCGGGTTGGACCTGAGGCAATAGCTCGCGACTGCGTACACTCGGCGCATGTCGTGGCTCGGGCGTCTTTTCGGGTCGAAGCCACCGGCTGCGCCGCTGAACAGCGTGGTCGTGGCCAGCGACCTCGTCCAGCCCCTGACCGCGAACGGTGCCGAGCTCCCGACGGCGGTCGACGCCGCGCTCCGGGCGTATCTCGACGCGCAGGCCAAGGCCCTCGCCGCCGGCGAACCCGAGCGAATTCCCTTCTGGCTGCGCCGCGACGTCGAACGCGCGGGCGACCTCGAGGACGAGCTCCGCGACCGCGTCATTCAGCGTCGAGCGGCTGAAGAAGAAGCGCACTGATCACGACCCGGCGGGGAGCTTGACGGTGCGGGCGCTGGCATTCAAAGACGTCGGCCTGGTCGAGCTCGTCGACGTGCCGAAACCCGGCATTGAGGAGCCGGGTGACGCGCTGGTACGGGTGACCAAGACAGCGATCTGCGGCAGCGATCTCCACGTGGTCCACGGCCGCATCCCGGGGATGAGTCCGGGCGGGACCCTCGGGCACGAGTTCGTCGGAGTCGTCGAGGCCGTTGACGGCGGCGTGCGGCGTTTTGCCGAGGGAGATCGCGTTGTCGGCTCGTTCACGATCCCGTGCGGCGAGTGCTGGTACTGCGAACGTCGTCTCTTCAGCCGCTGCCCAGATCAGCGAGTCTTCGGGTACGGCTCCTTCTTCGGCGATGTGGCAGGGGCGCAGGCGGAATACGTCCGAGTTCCCGCTGCCGACCTCGTGCTCCACGCCGTCGAGGACACCATGAGCGACGAGCAGGCGCTCTTCGTCGGGGACATCTTCACGACCGGGCTCGACTGCGCGAGCGAGGCGCGCATCGAGAAGGGCGACGTGGTCACCGTCGTCGGTTGCGGCCCGGTGGGTCTGATGGCCATCCTCGGATCACGGGGTTTCGAGCCATCGACGATCTACGCGGTCGACACCGTGTCGGAGCGCCTGGAGATGGCGCAAACCCTCGGCGCGATCCCGGTGGACGCAAACGCCGTGCACGTCGCGAGCTTCGTCCAGGATCGAACCGGCGGCCGCGGTGCCGACGCCGTCCTGGAGTGCGTCGGGCGGGTGCCGGCGCTCCTCGATTGCATCGACATTGCGCGCGCAGGCGGGCGGATCAGTGTCATCGGCGTGCACAGCGATCAGGAGCTCGAGCTTCCGCTCAACACCACGTTCGTCAAGGCGATCGACCTCAAGTTCTGCGGCACCGCGAACATCATCGGACGCTGGGACGAGTCGCTCGCCATGGTGTCGAGCGGCGCGGTCCACCCCGACGCGATCATCTCGCATCGCATGCGGCTCGAGGACGGGGTGCTCGGCTACCAGCTGTTCGAGCGGCGCGACGCCCTCAAGGTCGTGCTCACACCCTAGAGCGCGAGATCACGCCGTGACGCGACCGCCGGTGAGGTCGACGGTCACGCCGGTGATCCACGATGACTCGGGCGTTGCGAGAAAGAGCGCCGTGCTCGCGACGTCGTCGACGGAGCCGAGGCGTCGCAGAGGAAACGCCTGCGCGAGCTGCTCGCGTGCGGACGCGGGCATGAGCTCGACGAGACGTTCGGTCTCGATCGCTGACGGAGCGATGCAGTTGATGCGCACACCGTGCGGCGCGAAGTCGACGGCGAGATGCCGTGTCAGCATCACGATTCCGGCCTTGGCGGCGGCGTACGCCACCGACGCGCCACCCGGCTGCCGTCCCGCGGTCGAGGACATGGTGACGATGGATCCGCGGCGCCGCTCGATCATGCCGAGGGCGAAGGTGCGAACGGTGATGTACGTGGCAGTGAGGTTGGTGTCGATCACCGCACGCCACCGGGTCGCGTCGAGTTGGCTCATCGGTTCGGGGCGCCCATCGCCACCGGCAAATGCCAGGAGCACCGTCGCAGGGCCGAACGCGGCCTCGCCGCCGGCACGCAGTGCGTCGACGTCCTCCTGACTGGTGCAGTCGGCCGCGATGCCGGCGGCGCGCCCACCCGTGGAGGTGATCGACGCGACCACCGTACCGAGCGCGGTCCGATCGCGCCCCGACACGACCACCGCGGCCCCGAGCTCGGCGAAGCGCCGCGCCGACGCTGCGCCGATGTCACGGGATCCGCCGGTGACAACGACCACCTCATCGCGGAGGTCGGGGCAAGGGAACGCGGTTGGGGTTGCCATGCGTATTGATCTTACACTATGTACAGTGAAAGCTGCCACGTGAACTCGAGTCCCTAGCTGCCCACGGCTCTCCGCGTGTTGTGCGCCACTTTGGCTCAGTGCCGCTTGACATGGCACCACGGTGATGCCATAGTGGTGCCATGGACCTACGCCCGTATCTCGAGAGCATTCATCAACAGCTGGCCGACGCCGCCGAAGCAGGCGGTGACGAGGCCCGGGCGCTCGCCGAACGCCTCGCTGCGCCGCTCGACGCAGCCATGCGCCTCGCGTTGCAGGATGCGCTCGGGGCGGCGGCAGAGGAGATCACGCGCGAACTAGCGCCGGGTTCGGTCGAGTTGCGCATCCGCGATCGCAATCCCGAGTTCGTCGTGACCCCGGCGCCCATCGAGCAATCGTCGGGTGACTTCCCGGACTCGGGCCTTGACGACGCGTCGCCGTTCGTGCCGCGGAGCCCGGGGGACAGCGACGAGGGTGGGACCTCGCGGATCAACCTGCGCATGCCCGAGCACCTCAAGACAAAGGTCGAGCAGGCGGCAAGCAGCGAGGGACTTTCCGTCAACACCTGGCTCGTTCGTGCAGCGGGCTTCGCACTTGATCGAGTCGACCCGAGTCGTCGCCGAGAGGGTCGAGCCGTGCCCGGACCGGGTCGCTTCACGGGCTGGGTTCGCTAACCCGCACCACCAAAGGAGAAACAACCATGCCTCTCTTCGACACCCCCGGACCAATCCTCGTCACCGTCGACATCGGCGTCGGCGACGTGCGGATCACCGCCACCAACCGAACCGACACCTTGGTCGAGGTGCGCCCCAGTGACCCGTCCAAGAAGACCGACGTGGCCGCCGCCGAACAGACCCGTGTCGAGTTCTCTGACGGGAGGCTCCTGGTCAAAAGCCCGAGGGGCTGGCGGCGTTACTCGCCCCGCGGCGGCGGTGATTCGATCGACGTGCAGATCGACCTGGCGGTGGGTTCCCAGCTGCGCGGCGAGGCGGGAGTCGCCGCGCTGCACTGCACCGGCGCGCTCGGCGAGTGCCACTACACCACCGGCGTGGGCGACGTACATGTCGAAGAGGCGCGACCTGTACATCTCACCACCGGTGCCGGCGACATCGCGGTGGACCGAGCGTCCGGCCACGCGCAGATCGTCACCGGGTCGGGAGCCGTGCAGGTCGGTTCGGTCGATGGCACGGCGGAGATCAAGGGATCCAACGGCAGTATCTGGATCGGTGAAATCTCGCGGGATCTTCGGGTCGTCGCAGCCAACGGTTCCATCTCCGTCGACCGCTCGCACGGGACGGTGGTTGCCAAGACCGCCAACGGGGACGTCACCCTCGGCGACGTGGAGGGCGGGACGGTGGTCGCGCACAGTGCGATGGGCAGGGTCGACATCGGGATTCGCGAGGGTGTCGCAGCCTGGCTGGACCTCGACACCAAGTTCGGCAAGGTCTACAACGATCTCGAGTCCGCGGCCCGCCCTCAACCCGGTGAGCCAACCGTTGAAGTCCGTGCGCGGACCTCGTTCGGCGACATCACCATCCATCGGGCAGTCGCAATCACCACTGCGACGGGCGCGAGGTGAGCGCCCGGCTCGCGGTGCAGGTCACCGGGTTGCGCAAGTCATTCGGCGACAAGGTCGTCCTCGACGGCATCGATCTCGCGATTGCCGTGGGGACCGTGTTCGCGCTGCTCGGCCCCAACGGTGCCGGTAAGACGACAACCGTGCAGATCCTCTCAACGCTCCTGCGAGCCGACGCCGGCGATATCAAGGTCGCGGGCTTCGACGTCAATCGCGAGCCGCAGGGAGTCCGCGGTGCGATCGGAGTCACCGGGCAGTTCTCAGCGGTGGACTACCTCCTGAGCGGGAGGGAGAACCTGCTCCTGATGGCTGATCTGCATCACCTCGGCCGACGCGCCGGTCGGGTCCGCGTCGACGAATTGCTGGCGCGGTTCGACCTGGTCGATGCGGCCGGGCAGATGGTCATGAAGTACTCGGGGGGCATGCGCCGCCGCCTTGACCTGGCCATGACGCTCATCGGCGATCCGCGGATCATCTTTCTCGACGAGCCCACCACCGGTCTCGATCCGCGCAGCCGCCACACCATGTGGCAGATCACCCGCGAGCTTGCAGCAACCGGAGTCACCGTCCTGCTGACCACGCAGAACCTCGACGAGGCGGATGAGCTCGCCGGCCGGATCGCGGTGCTGGACGAGGGCCGCATCGTGGCCGAGGGCACGCCCGATGAGCTCAAGCGCCGCGTCCCGGGTGGTCGCGTCCGGCTCCACTTCCGCGAGCCAGCCGCGGTGACCGAGGCTGCGCGCGTTCTGGGCCGGGATGCAGACGACGCCGAGGCGCTCGTCCTCGACGTCCCCACCGATGGCACGCCGCAATCGCTCAGGAACCTGCTCGACCGGCTCGATGAGAAGGCGCTGCACGTCGAGACCGTGACCGTGCAGACGCCCGACCTCGACGACGTGTTCTTCGCACTGACCGGCACACCGCATCACGCACTGGAGGCTTCCGCATGAGCACGTCGACGTATGCGCTCCACGACTCCGCAACCATGCTCCGGCGCGATCTCCGCCACTCGCTTCGCTATCCGATGATGGCCATCGGTGGCCTGCTGGTCCCCGTCTTTCTGCTCTTACTGTTTGTGGGCGTGTTCGGCAGCACATTGCGTGCGGGCCTCGGGGCGGCAGCACCCGCGGGCGGGCACTACATCGACTACCTCACCCCCGGAATCCTCGTGATCACCGCCGGTGCGAGTGCCGCCGCCACCGCGATCAATGTGTGCATCGACATGAATGAAGGGATCGTGGCGCGCTTCCGCACCATGGCCATCACGCGCACATCGGTGCTCATCGGACAGGTGCTCGGAAGCCTGACACGCACCCTGATCAGTGGCGTGCTGGTCATCGCCGTCGCAGTCGGACTAGGTTTCCGCTCGAGCGCCAGCCCGGTGGAATGGCTTGCCGTCGCCGGACTCTTCACAGGATTGACCCTCGCTCTCACCTGGCTCGCGATCGGCTTTGGCCTGACCGCCAAGACTCCCGCCGGCGCGAACAGCCTGTCGCTGATCCCGCAGTTCCTGCCGTTTATCAGCAGCGCGTTTGTGCCCACCGCGTCGATGCCTGCCGGCGTGCGCTGGTTCGCGGAGAACCAGCCCTTCACACCGATCATCAACACGCTTCGAGGGCTGCTGACCGGGACCCCGATAGGCAACGCATGGATTGTGGCCGTCGCCTGGTTTGTCGTGCTGATGGCTATCGGTTATGTGTGGTCGCGTGCGCGGTACGACCGGTACGAGAAGCGTTAGTCTGGCGGCGACGAAGCGCATCACCGCCGCGAGGACGCAACGCCGTTTCGGGAGAGGGTGACCCTGGGGTCGATGACCCCGTACAGCGCGTCCACCACGATGTTGGCGACAACGATGAAGGTCGACGTGGCGAGGACGACTCCCTGCACAACCGGCCGATCCTGGTTGAAGACCGCTTGCACGACCGCCCTTCCCAAACCCGGAAGGTCGAAGACGACCTCAGTGATGATCGCCCCACCGAGCACAGCGGCGAGGTCGATCCCGAACTGCGTCATGATCGGGGACATCGCAGCGTGCAGCGCGTGCCGGTAGACCACTCGCCGCTCTGAAAGGCCCCTGGCGCGAGCCGCCGTGATGTACTCCTCTCCCAGCACGTCCCGCAATGAACTTCGCCAGAGCCGGACGTAGGTTGCCGACGACACGAAGGCCAGGGTGATCCAGGGCAGGACCAGGCCGTGCGCCCACTCGAGGGGGTTCACCTGAAACGGTGTCCAATTGGCCCCCGGGCGTGGGAAGAGGTCGAGCCCAGGGATCAGGACGCCACTGAACACGTAGAAGAGTGCGATGCCGAGGAGGAAGGTGGGCACGGACAGCCCGGCAAGGATGAACAGCGTCGCAGTCCGCGCCCCCACGCTCCTTGACCGTCGAGCCGCGATGCTCCCGACGAGCAGGCCGACCGTCAGCCAGATGATCCCTGCCGGGATCGCGAGCGAGAGATCGACCGGCAGCGCCCGGAAGATGATGCTGGTCACCGGCTGACCGCTGAGGTACGAGTACCCGAGGTTGCCGTGGAAGATGCGTCCGAAGTAGTCGAGGTACTGCTGCCACAGCGGGAGGTTGAGGCCCAGGGCCTCGCGGATTTTCTGGAGCACCTGCACGGGACAGCCCGGTCTGCACAGCTCCGCGGCGGGGTCGCCCGGTGCAACGAAGTACGCGACGAAGACGAGGGACCAGATCACCCAGAGGGTGATGACGCCCTGGAACGTGCGGCGGATCAGGTACGAGGCCACCGTCTCATGAAGCTTTGAAGACGCGTCTCGGGTGGTCCCAGGGGATGGAGTCGAACCATCGGTACACGGTTTTACAGACCGCTGCCTTGACCACTTGGCTACCCTGGGTCAGCCGCTCACCGCGCGCCTTCGATCGCGGCAACGGGTAAGGATACGGGCGGGCTACACCGTCAGCGACGTGTGACCGGGAGCATCCCTCGGAGGTCCGGCTCCTTCAGATACCGAGTGACGACCGCGAGCGCCTCATCGGGACCGCCGGCGAGGGAATCGGCGAACCATCCGCCGTCGTAGGGGGCGTTGACCGCCAGCAGGAGATCCCGGGCGGGCTGGTGCCGTGGCGGTGGCACATCGGGAACCAGCTTGTACGCCAGGATCACCCGGTTGCCGGCCCTGGCGATGCCGACCGAGTCGATGACATCCCAGCGCGTGAGGCTGCTGTACGGGTACTGGCGCTGGACGAGGCCGTCGCGGGTCAACTCGAGGGCCGGGCGGAGGATCACCGCCGTGGTCACCAGGCCGATGACCGGGGCGGCGATGATGAACCACCCGATGGTGGCGCCGATGAGCAGGCAGATGACGCCGGCGATCTCGGTGACCGCCAGCAGCGGAAGAACGAGCGCCACCGGTCTGCGAGCGCGAAACACGATCCTTCCGCGTCGAATCGTCAGCGACGCAGGGAGCTCTGCGGAGCTGGGTGTCTCAGCCATCGGATCGATCGTAGCCGTGCCTGCCATCCTTCCCGAGTGCTTGCCGTGATGCCTCCCCGGATGCTCCTCGATATCGGTTCGATCCTGGGCGGCCTCGGGTTGGCCGTGGTCGCGTTCTTGGTGGTGATCCTGGTCTGCGTGGTGATCCTTCGGCTGCTCGCCGTCATCCTCCCTTCCTATGAGGAGCGCGACGCCGCGCCCCTCGCGGCGCCGGAGGGGCCGGCGACCGCCCCGGAGAGCGAACCGGCGACCGAGGCGCCCGCGCCCGACGCATCTGTGCTCGGCACCCAGCCGGCAGGCACCGCCGACGAACCGGCTGGGTGACGGCAGGGCTTGCGCTCGGAGCCCTGACCGGTCTAACATTCATAAGCGATCCTTTATGAAAGATTCCTTTATGGGTTCCGACGCCCCGTCGCGGCCGCCGCGCCGAGCCCTCCCGGGCAGCATCGCCATCGGCGCCAGTGACCTGTCGGTGCATTTCGAGGGCCTTGCCAACCCCACGAGGCTGCTCATCGTCGAGCGGCTCGCCGCAACCTCGGAGATGCGTGTCTCCGAGCTCGCGGAGTTCTGCCAGGTGAGCCAGCCGCGCATGAGCTGGCACCTGCGCATCCTCCGCAAGGCGGAGGTGATCCGGACGCGTCGCGAAGGCCGTGAGGTGTTCTGCCGCCTCGATCGCGACGCCATCGCCAACCACTTCAAAAGCTTCTCGCGGCTGATCTCCTCAGCAGGGGCGCCCGCCGAGACCACATCACCAACACCGATACACGAGGGCGCGTCGTGAGCAACAAGGTAAGAGTCGCGATCATCGGCGTGGGCAACTGCGCCTCGTCGTTTGTCCAGGGACTCGAGTACTACAAGAACGCTGATCCGAACGACACCGTGCCTGGCCTCATGCACGTGGACCTCGGGGGCTATCACATCTCCGACATCGAGATCTCCGCAGCCTTCGACATCGACAGGGAGAAGGTCGGCAAGGATGTTTCCGAAGCGATCTTCAGCGGGCTGAACAACACCGTGAAGTTCAGCGATGTTCCGCGGCTGAACATTCCCGTGCAGCGGGGCATGACCCACGACGGGCTCGGCAAGTACCTCTCCGAGGTGATCACCAAGGCGCCCGGCTCCACGGTGGATATCGCGCAGGTGCTGAAGGACACCGGTACCGACGTGGTGGTCAACTACCTGCCGGTCGGCAGTGAGGCCGCAACCCGTTGGTACACCGAGCAGATCCTCGAGGCGCCATGCGCGATGGTGAACTGCATGCCGGTCTTCATCGCCCGCGAAGATTACTGGCAGGCGCGCTTCCGCAAGGCCGGCGTCCCGATCATCGGTGACGACATCAAGTCGCAGGTCGGCGCCACGATCGTGCATCGCGTCCTGACGCATCTGTTCCGCGAGCGCGGGGTTGAGCTGGAGAACACCTACCAGCTGAACTTCGGTGGTAACACCGACTTCCTCAATATGCTCGAGCGCGAGCGGTTGATGAGCAAGAAGATCAGCAAGACCAACAGCGTGCAGTCGCAGCTGGCGACGCCCATGGCCAAGGAGCACATCCACATCGGCCCGTCGGACTACGTGCCCTGGCTCAACGATCGCAAGTGGGCGTTTATCCGCCTCGAGGGCAAGTCTTTCGGCGACGTGCCGCTCAATGTCGAGCTGAAGCTCGAGGTCCACGACTCGCCGAACAGCGCGGGCATCGTCATCGATGCGGTGCGCTGCTGCAAGCTCGGCCTCGATCGCGGCCTCAGTGGCACGCTCGAAGGGCCCGCCTCGTACTTCATGAAGTCACCGCCGCGCCAGGTCTCGGATGATGAGGCGCACCGTGCGACTGAGGAATTCATCGCCGGCGTTGAGGTCAGCGGAGCGCGGCGCAATGGCCGCGTCGCCGAGGTCCTCGCCGACGCAGCGGAGGCGGAACCCGCCACACCCGCGACGAATTAGCCACCGACCAACCGGGGAGAGCCGACAGCGTTGACGCAGGCCGGCGATGTGGCGGCGAGACCGCGCGCACTTCAGCGTGCTGCGCGGGATCCGATGCTGCCGTATTACGCCTATCGCGGCGCCGAGGCATTGGTCGGTGCGCTCCCCCAGTCGGTGTCGTACTGGCTCGGCGACCGTGCAGCCGACACGCTGCTGGCCACGGTCCCGGACCGGTTTGACGGTCTCCGCGACAACCTCCGCCACGTCATCCCCAGCATCGGCGACAAGGCGCTCAAGCGGCTGGTGCGCCGCAACCTGCGCAACCTCACCCATTGCTGGGTGGACGTGATGGAGATGTCGTCGCACCGCACCGACCTGCCGTCGCGGATCGACATGACCGACCTGTATCACTTCGAGGAGGCGATCGCGCGAGGGAACGGCGTGGTCGTCGCATCGATGCACTTCGGGTCCTGGGAGGTGGGCCTGGCAGGGTGGAACAAGATGGGCGGCAAGATGGCGCTGCTCGCCGAGGTCCTCCGGCCGAAGGAACTCTTCGACCGGGTGATCGGGGCGCGCCGCGCCCAGGGTGTCCACATCATTCCGATCGACACCCAGGCGATGCGCGAGGGCGATCCCCAGGCCGCGCGGCGCCTCGGCGCTGCGTCGATGCGCGAGGTCTTCAAAGTCCTCCGGTCCGGCGGCGTCGTGGCCATGGCGCTCGACCGCGATCTCATCGGGAACGGCGAGCCGCTTGAGTTCTTCGGCCAGCCGGCACCGATCCCGATCGGGTCTGTGGAGATCGCCATCCGTGCTGGTGCCGCGATCGTCCCGATCCTGCTCTTCCGTGACCGCTATCGCGTGCGGGCGGTGGTGCACCCGGAGATCCGGTATTCGCCGGATGCGCCCAGGGACGCCGAGGTGCGCAAGACTGCGCAGATGCTGCTCGGCATCTTCGAAGAGGCCATCCGCTTGCATCCCGAGCAATGGCACGTTCTTGACCCCATCTGGCCGGCGACCGCGCCGCAATGAAGATATGCCTCGTCTCCCCCTATGACTTCATGCACCCCGGGGGAGTCACCGAGCATGTCCGCCACCTTTCCGCAAAGCTCCGGGCTCGCGGCCACGACGTGACCGTGCTCGCGCCGTCCAGCCGCGTCGGCGACGACCACGGCATCCCTGGGTACGTGCGCATCGGCCGCAGCGTGCCGGTCCGGACCAACGGCTCCGTGGCTCGCATCGCGCTGTCGTTCCACCTCGTTCGCCGGGTGCGCGCGCTGCTCGACGAAAACCACTTCGACGTTGTGCACTATCACGAGCCACTCGTGCCCTCGTTGCCGATCACGGTGCTGCGGTTTCACAGCGGCGCGAATGTCGGCACCTTCCACGCGATGGCTCGGCGCAACCTCGGCTACTACTACGGCAGGCCGTTCCTCAAACGCTATTTCAACCGGCTTCACGTTCACGTGGCGGTGAGCGTGCCGGCGCGTGACTTCATCGCACGGTACTTCGAAGGCGAGTACCGGGTCGTCCCCAACGGCATCGACTGCTCGCGATTCAACCCGAATCATCCACAGCTCGAGGAGCTGCGCACGCCTGGCAAGGCCACGATCCTGTTCGTCGGCCGGCTCGAGTCGCGCAAAGGGTTGCCGACCTTGCTCGAGGCGTACGGTCAGCTCCGCCGCCTTCGCAATGACGCGCGCCTCGTCGTGGTGGGCGATGGGCCGATGCGCTGGGGATACGAGAGCCAGGTCGCGGCGATGGGCATCCCCGACGTCGAGTTCGCCGGCCGGGTCTCCTCCGAGCTGCTGCCGAGGTACTACGCCTCGGCCGACATCTTCTGCGCACCGGCGACCGGCGGCGAGAGCTTCGGCATCGTGCTGCTGGAATCCATGGCCAGCGGGGTGCCGGTGATCGCATCGTCTATCCCGGGCTTCAGCAGCGTGATCGCTCATGACATCGACGGCGTGCTGGTTCCCCCACGCCATCCCAAGGAGTGGGCGGCCGCACTCGGCGCGCTGATCGACAACCCGTCACGACGCGCGGCGATGAGCGAGCGCGGACTCGCCAAGGCGCAGCTGTACGACTGGGAACATGTTGTCGACGAGGTTCTCGACGTGTATCGCGTGGCACGCGAACGTGCCGGGGCGAGCACGGTGGTATCCGGTGTTCACGTCCAGGCTCCAGGACTGGGTTAGGTCCGGCGCGCGGCGCGTCGTCCCTGCTCTTCGTGCACTGCACCTGACACCGAACATCCTGACCATGCTCGGGCTCTTCATCTGCGCCGGCTCCGCGGTCCTGATCGCACTCGGCTTTCTCCTGCCCGGCGGTCTGCTGCTGCTGATCTCGAGCGGATTCGACATCCTCGACGGCGCCCTCGCCCGCGTCAGCGGCCGCGAGCAGCGGTACGGAGCGTTCCTCGACTCGACGGTCGACCGCTACGCCGAGGCGATGACCTCGATCGCGCTCCTTTATTACTTCATCTTTCACGGCCACCACACGCTCGAGCCGATGCTTGTCGTCTTCGCGCTCACCGGTTCGTTGCTGGTGTCGTACGTGCGCGCGCGCGCCCAGTCGCTCGGCTTCAACGGTGATGGTGGTCTGCTCGCCCGCCCCGAGCGGGTGGTGATCACGGTCATCGGTCTCGTGATCGCGCCGCTTCTGATATGGGCGCTCTGGATCCTCGCCATCCTCACCAACGTCACCGCCGTGCAGCGGATCTGGGTGGTCTGGAAGCAGGCGCGGCGCAGCGCCGCCGAGAGCCGCAGCGCGACCGGAGTACCCACGGGCTAGCACGTTCACGGGAGCGCCAGGTCCAGGCGTGGGTCCTCGGCGATCCCGTCGCGCCGTATCTCGAAATGCAGATGGGGTCCGGTCGCGTTCCCGGTTGACCCCACGGTTCCGATGACCTCTCCACCGAGCACGAGATCGCCACTCGCGACCAGCACGGTGTCGAGGTGGCCGTAGAGGCTGCTCAGACCGCCGCCGTGATCGATGATCACGTGCAGGCCGTAGCCGGTGGCGGAGACGACGACGTCGGCCACACCGGGCAGCGTTGCCATCACCGGGGTCCCGCGTGCCGCTGCAAGGTCGATGCCCGAATGCCAGTGCCCACCCGGACACGCGAGGTCGATCGGTTCGAACGCGAAGCTGGTGCATCCGAATCCCTGCGAGATCCACGAGTGGGTGAGCGGCTTCACGAAGGTCGCAGCCGATGGATTGTTGGCGACCGCACCACTGGCGACCGCGGTGCCGCCGCAGAGTCCGACGGCGACGAGCGCGGTGACCGCCGCGAATGCGCGGATCACAGGGCCGTCCGGTGGCGCACCGCGTGGTGTGCCGGCGCCAGGGCTTTGTGCATCGACCGCTGGACATGTCGCATCGCCGTATGCGCATGGGTCTCGACGTGCGCGGCCGCATGGAGTGTTCCCGGAACCTTGAGAACGATCCAGAGAATCGCAAGCGCGAACAGACTCTCGGCGATGCCGCTCCCGGCACCGAATCCGACGGCCATCGCGACCCGCAGAATGATCAGCTGGACCGCCTGCATGAACACCGCGACCATGAAGAGGCGTAGCCACGTCATCGCATACCGCCGCGTGTCGGGCAGCACCGAGCACAGCGCGGCCAGGGGTGCGAGCACGATGAGGATATCGAGCATCGCGGTGCGGATGCCATACGAGAGGACGAGGATCACCACCGCCACGACCACACCGAGCGCGAAGAGCGCGTGGAACAGGTCCTGCGATCCCTGGATGAGCGAGACCGTCGCTGGGCTCATCGACCCTGACCAGGGGAGGGTGTCGATGGTCAGCGATCCGCCGAGCGACTGCACCACACCGCCGATCGCGTTGTTCAGGTCCACCGCCATCTGGATGAAGTAGATCGACCCGTGCACCATCACGATCGCCGCCATGACACGCGGGATCGCGAGGTGGAGCGCGTAGCGCGCATGGCTGGTGTGCTCGAAGATGCTCCGCAACGACGTGTAGAGGATGACGCCGCCGACGAGCACGTCGGCGACCAGCGCCATTGAGCCGTTCAGGTGCGCAATCGCCGGGTTCGACGTCAAAGGCCGGATGCCGGATGCCGTCGGATCGGCGGTCGTGAACAGGTAGCGACTCAGCTCGGAGTTGAGGTCGGCACGCGCGGTCGCGATGAAGTGCGAGAGCACGCCGGTCAACAGCTGGAGGATCGTGCCGAGGGGATCGCGGATCCCCTGCACGATGCCCGGAAGCACTTGCACGCGGCGGGCTCAGTGAATCGTCGCTGGGACGCTGGCGATCAGGGCATGAGTCAGCGTGCCGGCAACCTCGACACCGATGGTGCCGAAGACGATTCGGCCGATCCACTTCTTGGCCTGGGCGACGCTGGCCGGATCGACGGCCACGATTTTGTACATGAACGCGACCAGGAACGCGAGCGCACCGACGCTCGCGAGCAGACCTTGCGCGATGAGGATCCAGTTGTCGATGAGCGACTTGAGTTGAACCACGATGGGCGACCTCCGATGACGTGACTCGGTGATCGGTCGCCCCTCCGGCCGTTCCGGGCGAGAACCCGGACAGCCAGCAGACTATACTGATTTGTGTATGTCTGTCAAGGGCGACCGCGCACCAACAACTTCGGCAAGAGCAGCTCCCAGGACGCCTCGGGTGTCACTCCTCGACGGACCGCCACTCGTCGGCCGTGATGGCGAAACGCTCGTGATCGCGCCATGCCCCATCGACGTGGAGGTACCGGCGCGAGAACCCCTCATGCCGGAACCCGATTCTGCGGACCAGGGCCAGGGAAGCCGTGTTGTTGGGTTGGATATTGACTTCCAGCCGGTGAAGCCCTTCACGGCTGAACGCATAGTGAAGGGAGAGTTCGAGCGCCTCGCGGGTGAGTCCTTGGCCGGCGGTGGCCGCGTTGGCGTAGAAGCCGCAGTAGCAGCTCTGGAAACCGCCACGGGCAATCTGGCTCAGGTTCACGATCGCGACCAGCGTGTTGTCGTCGGCGCGCCAGCCGGCGAGCGATACGAAGTCGCCCACCGCGCCCCGTTCCATCAGCGCGCGGAATCCAGCTTGATCGCCAGGCGGGCTGGTCCAGGGATGGTGCAATGAGCGGCTCGCCGCGACCATCGTCAGATAGGCCTGCTCGTCTTCCAAACGCAGCTTGCGGAGCACCACGCGTTGGCTGCGCTCGAGGACAGGGCCGACGGTGTCTGGTGGCGCACTCACCTGAGAATCGTGGCATCTGCGGTCGTGGGCGCCGTCGCCACAGTCGATAACCGCCTCAGACAACCCGATCACGGAAAGAGGCGTCTCCGTCAGGCGATAGACTTGCCAGCCGTCGGCTCGACTGGAGGCTCATGAAACTCGCCGCGTTCGCTCGCCAACCGCTGCTCTTCGGGCCTTCTCCCGTGCATCGCCTCGATCGGCTCACCAAGCGGTTGGGCGGCGCCGAGGTGTGGGCAAAACGCGAGGACTGTAATAGTGGCCTCGCGTTCGGGGGCAACAAAACCAGGAAGCTCGAATACCTGGTTGCCGACGCCCTGGCGCAGGGCTGCGACACGCTGGTCTCCATCGGTGGTGTCCAGTCCAACCACACCCGCCAGGTCGCGGCGGTCGCCGCACGAATGGGCATGCGCTGCGTTCTCGTCCAGGAGAGCTGGGTGGACTGACCCGATCCTGTCTATGACAAGGTTGGCAATATCCTGCTCTCCCGCATCCTCGGCGCGGACATCAGGATGGTTCACGAGGGATTCGGGATCGGTTTCAAGGCGAGCTGGGAGCAGGCACTCGAGGACGTGAGAGCTGCGGGTGGCACACCGTATCCGATTCCCGCGGGCGCGTCCGATCACCCGTTGGGCGGCCTGGGATTTGCCCGGTGGGCGCAGGAAGTCGAGGAGCAGGAGCGAGCGCTCGGCATCTTCTTCGATACGGTCATCGTCTGCTCGGTAACAGGGAGCACGCAGGCGGGGATGATCGCCGGTTTCGCAGCCCAGGAGCGATCCCGCCGGGTCATCGGGATTGACGCCTCGGCGAAACCCGACGAAACCCTCGACCAGGTGACGCGGATCGCTCGACAGACGGCCTCTCTGATCGAAATCGGTCGTGACCTGCGAATCGACGAGATCATCCTCGACGCTCGCTACCACGCCGGAACATACGGGATCGCCGACCAGCGGACCGTCGAAGCCATCGAGCTCGGTGCGCGGCTGGAGGGGATGATCACCGACCCTGTGTATGAGGGCAAATCGCTTGCCGGGATGATCGACATGATCACCAGCAAGGAGATAGAGCCCGCGTCACGAGTCCTATACGCGCATCTCGGTGGGCAGCCGGCGCTCAACGGTTACAGCTCGCTGTTCTCCTGACTCACGAAACCGCGGGGTCGACCAGATGGACGGGCACAGGGGGGCGCCGCTCCCCGACTCATCAATGCTTGTACTAATCTCAACACCATCTGACCAACATCGTTGAGGAGAAGGCCGTGTCCGGAGAGAAGTCCCGCGGAGCCCCGAAGCGTCAGGGGAAGAAGCCCAAGGCCGCTGCCATCGCCAAGGCAGCGAAGAAGGCCGCTGCCCAGACTGCAGCCCAGTCGCCCGCCGAGCGCTGACCAGCACCAAGCGGTCTCGCCGAGACTAACTGGCTTCGGCGGCCATCGAGCGCTTGCGGAGCTTGTTGCGCTCGTCCGCGTTGAGGACTCGCTTTCGCATCCTGATGCCCACGGGGGTGACCTCGACGAGCTCGTCGTCGATGATGAAATCGAGGCACTCCTCGAGCGACATCTTCCGCGGCGGGACCAGGCGGATCGTCATGTCCTCGGTGGATGACCTGATGTTGGTCTTCTGCTTTTGCTTGGTCACGTTGAGGTGGATATCGCCGGGCCGGCGGTTGAGCCCAACGATCATGCCCTCGTAGACGGGCGTCCCCGGTGCGATCAGCGGCTGACCCCGCTCCTGTAGGGTCACGAGCCCGTACGCGACGGCGACTCCCGGCTGGCTTGCGGTGAGCACACCGCTCCGCGTGGTCGTCGGCAGCGCCCAGGTGCGTTCCCACCCGAGCAGCCGGGTCGCCATGACGCCGGTGCCGCGCGTGAGGGTGAGGATCTGGCTCCGCAACCCGATGAGCGCACGCGTTGGCGCGTGGTACGTCAGGCGCACCCCGCCGCCGGCGTCCGTGCGCATCGCGGTCATCTTTGCCCCGCGAGTGCCGAGCGCGTCAGTGATAGCGCCGACAACGTCCGCCGAGCAGTCGATGACGCAATCCTCGACGGGTTCCACGCGCTCGCCGTCGATCTCTTTCGTGATGACCGCGGGACGTGAGACCTCGAACTCGTAGCCCTCACGGCGCATGGTCTCGATGAGGATCGCGAGATGCAGCTCGCCGCGTCCGCTGACGTCGAAGATGTCGGCCGTCGGCCCGTCCTCGACACGCAACGCGACATTGGTGAGCAGCTCACGCTCGAGACGGGCCCGCAGCTGTCGCGACGTGCTGCTGACGGTGGCCTCGCGTCCCGCGAGCGGCGACTGGTTGACCGAGAACTGCATGCGCAGCGTCGGCTCGCCGATCTCCAGGCGGGGCAGCGCCTCGGGGTGCTCGGCGTCAGCGATGGTGTCGCCGATGGCGACCTCCGCGAGGCCCGATAGATAGACGATCTCGCCGGCGGTCGCGGAGTCGACGGGGAGCCGTTGCAGCGCCTCGACGGTGAGGACCGTAGCGATTCGCTCGATCTTCCCGGCGCCCGACGCGGTGCAGCACACCACGCTCTGGCCCTGGTGGACGGTGCCCCGCTGAATCCGCCCAAGGGCTAGCCGGCCGCTCCAGTTGTCGTGATCGAGGTTGCTCACCAGCATCTGCAACGGGCCATCAGGGTCCGCGAGCGGTGGGGGAACGTTCAGGAGGATCGCGTCGAGGAGTGGCTCGAGCGTTGTGCCCGGATGGGTGAGGTCGGCAGTCGCCGTGCCCTCGCGCGCGTTGGTGTAGAGAACCGGCGCATCCAGCTGCCAGGACTCCTTGGCGAGCTCGAGAAGCAGGTCGTGGGTTGCTTCGACCGTCTCGGCGGGCTGGGCGTTGGTGCGATCGATCTTGTTGACGACGATGATCGGCTGCAAGCCGAGGGCCATGGCCTGGCGGAGCACGACCCGCGTCTGCGGCATCGGGCCCTCTGCGGCGTCGACGAGCAACAGGCACCCGTCCGCCATCCCGAGAACGCGTTCGACCTCGCCCCCGAAGTCCGCGTGCCCAGGAGTATCGATGATGTTGAGCTTGACGCCGTTGTAGCGAACCGACGTGGTCTTGGCGAGGATGGTGATCCCCTTCTCGCGCTCGAGATCGTTGGAATCCATGATCAATTCGCCGACCTGCTCGTGGGCCGCGAAGACGCGCGATTGCTTCAGCAGCGCATCCACGAGCGTGGTCTTGCCGTGGTCGACGTGCGCGATGATCGCGACGTTGCGGAGGTCTGCCCGGCGTTTTTCGCCGGGCACGAGAGGAGGTGGCACCTCTCGATTCTGACCGCCCGGCGTTCATCGGCCGCCGGTAACCCATTTCAAGAACTGCTGAATGTGGGACGCGAGGGCGCTTTCGAGCTCCTGCAGCAAGGAGAACTGACCCTTCGCGGTGGCCGCGGTGTTGTCGTTCAGCTGCTTGAAGAGCCCCGAGAGCGGCGCCGTGAGACCCCCGAGCGGTCCCGCGTTGGCGACCGGCGAGGCGCTGGCGAGTGGCAGGGCCGGCCCAGCCCCCGGGGTCGCAGTCGCAACCGCCGGCGGAGCCCAACTGATGTACCGACCAGGCGCCGGCGCCTGTTGCGCCGCCGCATGAACGGCGAAGACCGCCACGCCGGCGACCGCAACCACCCCGACGACCGCGCGGAAACGGTGAATACCAAGCATGGGCAACCTCCAGAGATCCGGCTGTGTCGGTCGCCCCACCGGCCGCGCCGGGTGAGCCCGGCTCCGGCATTATACGGATCTGTGTATATCCCAAGCAGCGCCGACACCCGCGTCAGGGTGCGAGCCGCGGATCGCACGGCTGTCTGTCGCTGACCGCAGCCCTATATTCATCGCGTGAACGCAGCCAGGACCGTCCTGCTCTACGCCGTCGCGGCGATCGTCGGCATTCTCCTCGGGCTGGCGACAGCGCAGGCCACGGTCTCGTGTACCGGCTCGTGCAACGCACAACCGATTTTCCCGGCATGGCAGAGCGGACTGATTGGCCTGGCATGCGCCGCGGTGGTGGTCATCGCCTGCGCTCTCATCGACGAGGAGTTCGTTCCGGTCACGCGCCAATGGCTCCGTGCGGCGCGGCGACGCTTCTCCGGCGACCGTCGCAAACGACACGCCGGATAGCTCCCTCTGCGATCCCGACGGTCATCGCCTGCGCCGCTGAGGAGGCTGGGCTCATCTGACGGCCCCCCGATCCAGCTCCGGTGGTGTCACCGGCCGACGGCCGTCCGCACTGCTGAAGAGCGAAGGTGAGACGATTCAAGAGTGGCTGACCCTGTTTCGCTGATCCTCCCGGCGATGGGTGAGTCCGTGTCCGAGGGGATTGTCTCCCGCTGGCTCAAGGCCGTCGGGGACAGCGTCGACGAGGGTGAGCCCCTGGTTGAGGTGACCACCGACAAGGTCGACGTCGAGGTCCCGGCACCCGCAACCGGACGGCTCACCGAGATCGTCGCCGCCGAGGGCGAGACCGTCGCGGTGGGCGCGACCCTCGCGGTGATTGCCCCTGGACCCGCTGCCGCTCCCGCAGAGAGACCAGCGCCTGAACCGGCTACTGTGGAAGCGGACGACGACGCCGAAACGACGGCGCCTCAGCCCGCAGCTCCCGAGCCGGTTGGCATTGAAGCCGCCGCCGACGCCGGTACGCCTGCGGGTCCCGATGCGGTGCCGGAACCAGCGCCGCAACCGGCTCCGCCACCCATGTCGGCACCCAGTGCGCCGTCATTCAATGCCAACGGCTCGGACATCGACGCTTCGCCTCTGGCACGGCGCGCCGCCGCGAAAAACGGCATCGACCTGCACTCGGTGCAGGGTTCGGGTCCGGGCGGCATCGTGACCAAGGGTGACGTGCTCGCATCCAAGGCCGGCCCGGCCCCACGACACGACACGACCATCCGAGTCGCCGCGGGCGAGCACGCCGAGCCGATCAAAGGGCCGGCGGCAGCGCTGGTCGACTACATGGAGCGAAGCCGGGACATCCCCACCGCGACCTCGTTCCGCACCGTCAGCGTCGACGTCCTCGACAGCCGCCGGCGCCAGTTGAACAGCGCGCTCGCCGCGGGCGGCAACGCGGGCAAGGTGTCCTTCACCCATCTCATCGGGTACGCGATCGCCCAGGCCGCCGCGGCGAGCACGGCGATGACGACGCATTTCGCGCGCACCGACGATGGCAAGCCGGCCCGCGTTCCCGGGGCCGTCCACCTGGGGCTGGCCGTGGACAGCGTCCGCAAGGACGGGACGCGTTCGCTCGTCGTCCCGGTGATTCGGAACGCCGCGGACCTGCCCTTCAGCGAGTTCCGAGGCGAGTACGAGCGCCTCATCGAGCGCGCTCGCACCAACGCGCTCTCCGCAGACGAGCTCCAGGGCGCGACCCTGACGCTCACCAATCCCGGTGGCATCGGCACCGTTGCGTCCGTCCCACGGCTGATGGCCGGTCAGGGAACCATCGTCGCGGTCGGCGCCATCGGCTATCCCGCGGAGTGGCACGGCGTTCCTGAAGCCACCATCCGTGACCTCGGCGTCGGCAAGGTCATGACCATGACGAGCACCTACGACCACCGGGTCATCC
Source organism: Candidatus Dormiibacterota bacterium (assembly GCA_003162415.1). Taxonomy (GTDB): domain Bacteria; phylum Chloroflexota; class Dormibacteria; order Aeolococcales; family Aeolococcaceae; genus Palsa-851. The sequence goes on along the minus strand of PMOL01000004.1, from coordinate 305,432 downwards.
AGGGGGCGGAGTCCGGAGAGTTCCTCGGACGAATCGAATCGCTGCTCGACGGATCGGATGGCTTCTACGACGGAGTTTTCGCCAGCCTTGGCCTGATCATGCCTCCTACGGAGCAAGCCCCGGCTCGCATCACGGCGACGTCCTCGCCCGCACCACCGCCGGTGGGCCAGGCACCACCGGATCGCGTCCTGCTCGGGGCGATGCAGGCGGCGACATCGCTCATCAAGGCGCATCGCACCCATGGCCATCTCGGCGCGCACCTGGATCCGCTGGGGTCGCCGCCGATCGGTGACCCCGCGATGGACCCGGCGACGTACGGCTTGACCGAGGAGTTGATGGAGCGGATCCCCGCAGACCTGCTGCGCGTCTATGTCCCGGGTCACAACCTCGCCGAGGTGCTGCCGAATCTCCGGCGCGTGTACTGCAGCACGATCGCGTTCGAGATCGAGCACATCTCGAGCCACGAGCAGCGCGTGTGGTTGCGCGAGCACATCGAGGCAGGCAAGTACCGGCCCGCGCTCACCGTGGAGGACCGGCTCCGGCTGCTCGAGCGGCTCACCAAGGTCGATGCGATGGAGCGCTACCAGCGCGCCGCGTTCCTCGGGCAGAAGACGTTCTCCATCGAAGGGCTCGACGCACTCGTGCCGATGCTCGAGACCCTGATGACGATGGTTGCGGACGACGGCATCGGTGAGGCGGTGCTGGGCATGTCACATCGCGGCCGGCTCGCAGTGGTGGCGCACGTCGCCAACCGCTCGTACGAGTCGATCCTCAACGCCTTCGAGCTCGCGTCGGCGCGGCGGCAGATCGTTCGGTTCGATACGACCGGGGATGTGAAGTACCACGTCGGCGCAACCGGCACCTATCACACCGAAAACGGCAAGGTGATCCTTGTCCGCCTCCTGCCAAACCCGAGCCACCTGGAGGCGATCGACCCCGTGGTCGAGGGATGGTGCCGGGCGGCCCAGACCCAGCGTCGCGCGACGACGCTGCACCTCGATCCGATGGCAGCGCTCCCGGTGCTGATCCACGGGGATGCCGCATTTGCCGGACAGGGAATCGTCCAGGAGGTGCTCAACCTGCAAGCACTTCCCGGCTACACGACCGGTGGGACGGTGCATTTCATCGCCGACAACCAGGTCGGCTTCACCACGGACCCGCAGGAGGGGCGGTCGACCCGCTACGCGTCGGACCTTGCCAAGGGTTTCGACATCCCCATCGTTCATGTCAATGCCGACGATGTCGAGGCGTGCCTGGCCGCGGTCATGTTCGCGTACGACTACCGCCGTGCGTATCGCCGTGACGTCATGGTGCACCTGATCGGCTACCGGCGGTTCGGCCACAACGAGGCCGATGAGCCGGCCTACACGCAGCCGCTCATGTACAAGAAGATCCGCCAGCACCCGACCGTCCGCGAGATCTTCGCTGCGCAACTGGTGGCGGACGGGTTGATCAGGCCGGAACAGGTCGAGGAACAGGCCAAGGCGATGTACACACGCATCGCCGACGCACACAAGCGCGTCAAGGAAAACCTGGCGGCGGAGCTCGACGACCTCACTCACGAGCAGGTGGTGGAAGAACCGGACGATCCGATGCTGCGCACGGCGGTTTCCGGCCGCCAGCTCGCTGGTCTCAACGAGCAGCTGCTCACCTTTCCCAAGCACTTCACGCCAAACACCAAGCTCATCCGCCAGATGGAACGGCGCAGGTCCGCGCTGCTCGAGGGCGCGATCGACTGGGGCACGGCCGAAGCGCTCGCCTTCGCGTCGCTGATCACGCAGGGACACCCCATTCGGCTCACCGGCCAGGACACGGTGCGCGGCACCTTCAGCCATCGTCACCTCGCTTTTCACGACGAGATCAGCGGCGAGGTGTACATCCCGATGCAGCACCTCACCGATGCGCAGGCAACGTTCGAAGTGCTCAACAGTCCGCTCAGCGAGGTCGGGTGTCTCGGGTTCGAGTACGGCTACAGCGCGGCGGATCCTGAGACATTGGTCATCTGGGAGGCGCAGTACGGCGACTTCTTCAACAACGCCGAGATGATCGTCGACCAGTTCGTCTCCTCTGCGCGCGCCAAGTGGGGGCAGCACTCACGGCTGACCATGCTCCTGCCCCACGGCTACGAGGGCAGCGGGCCGGAGCATTCCAGCGCACGCATCGAGCGCTTCCTGCAACTCTGCGCCAACGACAACATGCGCCTGGCCAACTGCACGACACCGGCGCAGTACTTCCATCTGCTACGCAGCCAGGGTCTCCTCGGTGATCCGCGTCCGCTCATCGTCTTCACGCCGAAGAGCCTGCTGCGCCTCAAGGAATCGACCTCCAAGCTCGCCGACCTCAGCTCGGGGAGATTCCAGCCGGTCATCGACGATCCGACCGGACCCGAACGTCGCGAGGAGGTGCGCACCCTGCTCCTCTGCTCGGGCCGCATGTACTACGAGCTCAGCCTCGCCCCGCAACGCGAGGAGGCGACCGACATCGCCATCGCCCGCGTCGAGCAACTCTATCCGCTGCCCATCGACTCGATCCTCGACCTGGTTGCGTCATATCCCAAGCTCGAGCGGTTGTACTGGGTGCAGGAGGAGCCGCAGAACATGGGCGCGTGGGGGAGCCTCGAGCGAGCGGTCGGCCTGGCGCGTCCCACGAACCTCCAGTGGGATTACATCGGCAGGTCTCGCCGCGCCAGCCCGTCGGAAGGCTACGCGGGCTCGCACCAGCTCGAGCAGGAACGCATCGTCACCGAAGCATTCGCAACGTCGCGGCGCGGTCGCCAACAGTCCGCTGACGAGTCCGCCGCCGCGGTTCCCGCAACCACGCACACCCCGGCATGACCCAGCGCGTCGTGGTGCTCGGCGGTGGTCCCGCCGGCGATGTCGCCGCGCTTCGCGCCGCACAGCTCGGTGCCGAGGTGACCATCATCGAACGCGCCGAGCTGGGGGGCACCTGCCTGAACTGGGGATGCGTCCCCACCAAGTCACTGCTCGCCGGCGCTGATCTGTTGCGCAAGATCCGCGCCGCCGCGTCCTTCGGCATTCGCGTCCCCGAGCCCGAGGTCGACTTCCCGCGCATGATGGAGCGCAAGGAAGAGGTCGTCCTCTCCATGCGCAAGGGCGTCGAGGCGGCGTGCAAGCGCAAGGGGGTGAAGGTCGTTCGAGCCCAGGGCGTTGTCGAAGGCGACGCGGTCGTGACCCACGGCGAACGCCATGAGTTCGATCACCTCATCGTGTGTGTCGGCACGGAGGCGTCCGGGCTCCCGGGCATCGACATGGAACATCCGCGGGTCGTGACCTCCGACGGGATCCTCCGTCTGGAGCGCATCCCGGATCACATGCTGGTGATCGGCGGCGGCGTCGTCGGCTGCGAGTTCGCGAGCCTGTTCGCCGCGCTCGGATCGCGCATCACCGTCGTCGAACTGCTCCCCCAGGTTCTGGCCGGCGTGGACGCCCGCATCGTCCAGCAGTGGCGTCGCATCGTCGAAAAGCAGGGGATCACCTTCCTCCCCGGACGTCGCGTCGCATCGGTCGACTACGGCGCGGACACGGTGCAGGCTCACCTCGACGATGCGACGGCCATCGATGCTGATCTGCTGCTGGTCTCGGTCGGGCGTCGTTCACAGACGCGCGGGATCGGACTCGAGGATGCCGGCGTCGCCATCAACGACCGGGATCACATCGAGGTTGACGAATTCCTACGCACCGCCAACCCGAAGATCTGGGCCGCAGGCGACTGCATCGGCGGCCTGCAACTGGCTCACCTGGGCAGCGCGGAGGGCGGGCGCGCCGCCGAGAACGCCCTCGGTCACGACGTCATGCCGATGGACCGCACGGTCGTACCATCGTGCATCTACACGCACCCCGAAATTGCCATGGTTGGCTTGAACCCGGAAGCCGCGAAGGCCGCCGGTATCGAGCTGAAGCTCGGCCAAGCGCGCTACCTCGGCAACGGCAAGGCGCTCGGCGAGGGAGAGCCCGACGGCCTCGCTCAGCTCTATGCCGACGCGGCCACCGACCGTCTGGTGGGTGCGACCGTTATGGGCGTCCACGCCGTCGAGATCATCCACGAGGTCGGCGTCGCAATCAGCGACGGACTCTCGATGGACGATCTCGGCTCGATCATCCATGCCCACCCGACGGTAAGTGAGCTGATGATGGACGCCGCCGAGCAGGCAGAAGGCGTCGCTCCTTACCTCAGCTGAACCCCCTCCCGCTCCGCGTCGCAGGGTGTACGTTAGGAGGTAGCCGTCTTCCTCAGACGCTCGTCGCGGCGCCGGCGGTTTCGCATCCGCACCGCGACGACGAGGACGCGGCCCTCGAACCAGGTGGCCCATCCCGTCCCGAGCGCACCGGCGAGGAGGATTGCACCGAGCCAGCGCGGCGTCAGGACCACGATGGTCAGGCCCGCGACCAGGAGCAACGTGGTGGCGGTCAGGAACACGACGGTCAGCAAGGCGCGCCAGGTGAACAGGATGGAATTCCTGACTGCGATGACCGCTGCCTGCGCGTCGAGGCGAGCTTTTGGGGTGGCGCCGGGCACCGGCTGACCACCGGCAAATGCGCGCCTTCGGTTGGTCGCAATGCGCCAGAAAAACAGGCTCGCCGCAAGCCGGGCGAGGAGCCGGATGACGATGGCCCACGGCATCTCCCCATGCTACAGTCGCCGGGCGTTTGAACCGTGGGAGCAGCGAGATGATTCGTGCGTACGTGCTCGTGACAGCGAGCGCAGGCAGGGCGCAACACGTGGCTGATGCCCTGAGAGGCAATGACGGCATCGTCTCGGTCGACGCGATCACCGGCGAATACGACGTCATCGCCCAGGTCGAGGCAAGCGACGTCCCGGGGATCGGGCGTCTCATCCTCGATCGGATCCAGTCCGCGGACGGCGTGGTCAAGACGATCACGTGCCTCGCGGTCTGATCCCGGCGTCTCCTCACCCGTCCGGAGTGCGGGGCTGGGTGGTCTAGCCGGCCTCTACCGGACGGCGCTGGCGCGCCTCCGCGGCAGCGCGCGCCTGCGGCACTCGCTGCTGTTCTGGACCGTCGTCGGGCTGGTTCTCGGTGAGGCCGTGACCGCCGATGTGGCGCTGGTGCACGGCCACGGCACGATCACACTCGCAGTCGCGGCCACCGCCATCTGGTGGGTGGTGGTGACCATCGGAGTGATCGGCGGCGCGGCCCTGCTCCGAACGCCCGACGGGAATCCCGTCGATCGCTACGGGATTCCGAACGGGCTCACCGCGCTCCGCGGCTATTTCTGCGTTCCGGTGCTGTTCATCGGCACGCTCTCGCTGCCGGGGCGCCTCGGTCTGGCCCTCTGGGGGTCGATCGGCGGGTCCGTCGGCCTCCTCGACGCGGTCGACGGGTTCATCGCCCGCCGTTATGGACCCGTCACGGTGCTCGGCAAGGCGATGGACCCCTTCGGCGACGCCATCTACTTTGTCGTCGGCGCGATCGGATCGTGGGCACTCGGGATCGTGCCCCTGTGGCTGACCTTGCTGATCGTCGTCCGCTACTCCGGACCGGTCCTGCTGACGCCGATCGTCCTGCTCAGCGGACGGCGCCCGGAGCTGGTGCACACCCTCTGGGGCCGGCGCAACACCCTGCTCATCGGCATCGTGCTCTTCATCCTGTACTGGGTCCGGCTCTTCGGCGGCCCGACCGATGTCATCGCGCTGATCCTCGCGCTCCCAACACTCGTGCCCACGGCGCTTCTCCACTTCGTTGCGCTGTTCCAGCGGGTTGCCGCGTCGCCGCGGGCACGGTGAGGGCCCCGATCAGGATCCTGAGGGGCGGAGCAGGTCGCGGAGGTGGAGCAGCCAGCCGGCGGCGGTGAGGCCGTTCGCGACCGGGACGTAGTTGCAGTCGAAGCCGTCGGCGAGGACGCGTGCCAGCCCGGCGTCGTCGAATCCCATGCCGGTGAGGCGGTCAATGTCGGCCGCAGCGGATGCGACCGTGTCCGGCGACGCGTCGCTCGCGAACGCATGCAGGGCTGCATCAGGCGTGGCGTGATCCTCTTGCCAGTCCTGGTGGTAATAGCCGGCCAGCAGCTGGGCCAGGGCTGGATACTCGGTTGCGGCGTTGTCGATCGCGATCTCGATATCGATGGTGCCGTTCATTGTCATCGCTCCTGATGTCTCTTGTTCCGGTGCGGGGATCGGGTCGGATAGGCGGTGACGAGCGTGAATCCGCCAGGCAGCTCGTCGTTGCGGCGCAGGACCAGTCGAACGGAGGTCACCTGCGTGGGAACCACGACGCCCCGGCTCACCTCGGCGTAGGTGAGCACGTGACCGACCAACTCGCCCATGTCCTCGACGAAGCTGAAGGGCGCGCCCTTGTCCCTGCCGCCGAGCCAGGCGGTGATGTCCGCGCTGCGGCGCGTCACCGCGATGTCGACGCACCGCTGCGCGGTGGCTCGGCTCACGAAGCGGCCGGCTGCGGCAACGCCCTCACGAAGGATCCGTCGCATCTCGTCGCCCGGCCGTGTGTCGACGTGCCGGCGCAGCGTGTGACCGCCCTGCCCCTCGTAGACACTGAGGTCCTCCACCGGAATCCGGCGAGGGCGCGGCCCTGGAACCGGCCGGTCGATGCCATCGAGCATGTGTGTCCTCCCGCACCTGTCGCTGAGCGGCAGGCGAGTGCCGCGATGCGCCGCAGTCTCTCCGGGCTCAACGGACACCACGCAGACGGTGCGGTTGACGAGTGGGACCGCCGGGCATAATCACGCCGCAGTGCTCGCAGTTCTCAAGCCGACGCCTGCGCCTGGGTTCGTGATCGGCGACGTCCCGATGCCAACACCCGCCGCCGGCCAGATCCTTCTCCGCGTCGCCGCCACGTCGGTGTGTGGTACCGACGTGCATCTCTACGACTGGAATCCGTGGGCCGCGGCGCGTGTGCACCCGCCACGCGTGGTCGGTCACGAGGTGTGCGGAGAGGTCGTCGCCTGGGGTGACGGCGTCCAGGGCCCGCCGATCGGCACCCGCGTCGCCGTCGAGTCGCACATCGTCTGCGGCCACTGCGACGAGTGCCGTCGCGGCGACTTCCACGTCTGCGAGAACACGCGCATTCTCGGCGTCGACGTCGACGGGGCCTTCGCCACCCACCTCGTGGTGCCCGCGGCCAACGTCTGGCCGGTCGGCGAGGCCGTTTCCCCCGACGTCGCCGCCGCCATGGAGCCCTTCGGCAACGCGGTCCACGCCTGCTCCTACGGCGAGCTCGGTGGACGCACCGTGGTGGTATTCGGCTGCGGTCCGATCGGCTGCGCGGCCATCGCGGTGGCGCGTGTCCAGGGGGCAGCCCGGGTGGTCGGGGTCGACCGCAACGCATACCGGCTCGACCTGGCGGAGCGCATGGGCGCGCACGCCATCGTCCGGGCGACCGACGACGCCGTCGACGACGCGGTGCGTCGGGCCGCGGGCGGCGCGATCGACTGCGTGCTCGAGATGAGCGGATCGCCGGTTGCTGTCGCCTCGGCGACGCGCCTCGTGCGTCCTGGCGGCTGGATCAGCCTGCTCGGCATCGGCGACGGACCGGACGTGGTCGACCTCTCCAGCGACGTGGTCATGAAGGGTCTGAGCCTCTACGGCATCGCCGGCCGGCGCATCCCGGCAACCTGGGAGCAGGTTACCGCCTACGTTCGGGACGGTGTGATCGACGTGCGTACGCTGATCACGCACCGCTTCGCGATGCACGAGATCGACGGCGCGATCGAGCTGATGAAGTCCGGTCAGTGCGGCAAGGTCACGCTCACCCCCGAGTAGCGCGCGGGGTATCGTTGATCGCATGGTGACGAGCGCAGGCACGTCCAAGGCTGTCCAGGCACTCGACGCGTCGCTGAACGAGGACCTGGAAGCGCTGCGGCGCGACGGATTGTTCCGTCCCTTGCGCGTCCTCGAGTCGGCCCAGGGCCCGGAGGTCGACATCGCCGGCAAGGCGGTGATCAGCCTGTCCAGCAACAACTATCTGGGCCTCAATACGCACCCGCGCCTCGTCGAGGCCGCGTCCCGAGCAGCGCTTGAATGGGGCGCCGGCACCGGTGCGGTCCGCACCATCGCGGGGACGCAGAGGCTGCACGAAGAGTTGGAGCGCCGCCTGGCGGCATTCAAGCGCACCGAGGCGTCGCTCACCTTCCAGAGTGGCTACGCCGTGAATGTCGGTGTCATCGGATCGATGCTCGACCAGGGCGACTGCGTGGTCAGCGACAAGCTCAACCACGCCAGCATCATCGACGGCATCCGCTTGACCAAGGCGGACCGAATCCTGTACGAGCACGCCGATCCCGACGACGCAGAACGCGCGCTCAGCGAGGCACATGGCAAGGGCTACCGGCGCATCCTGCTGGTCACCGACGGGGTCTTCAGCATGGACGGTGACATCGCGCCGCTGCCGCAGCTGGTGGAGCGCGCCGAGCACTACAACGCGGCGGTAATGGTCGACGACGCCCACGCGACCGGCGTGCTCGGCAGCAACGGCCGCGGCACCACCGACCATTTCGGCCTGCACGGCAGGGTCGCGCTCAACATCGGCACCCTGAGCAAGGCGATCGGCGTGGTCGGCGGGTATGTCGCCTCGACACAGATCGTCCGCGATCATCTGATCCACAAGTCGCGCCCATTTCTGTTCTCTTCCTCGCATCCGCCCGCTGTGGTGGCCGCGTGCATCGCGGCCATCGACGTGCTCGAGCAGGAGCCGCAGCTGATGGAGCAGCTCTGGAGTAACACGCGCCATTTCAAGAGCGGCCTGCGCGAGCTCGGCTTCGACATCGGCGACAGCGAGACGCCGATCACGCCCGTGATGTGCGGTGAGGCGCCGGTCGCGATGCAGCTCTCGGACATGCTCCTGGAGCGCGGGATTTTCGCCCAGGGCATCGGGTTTCCCACGGTTGCGCGGGGAAGGGCACGGGTGCGCACGATCGTCTGCGCGACCCATACGCACGAGCAACTCGACCGCGCGCTGCTCGCGTTCGAAGAGGTCGGCACCCGGCTTGGACTGATCGGAGGACGCCGTCCGGCGTAACGCGATGGCACCAACACCCTTCTGCGAGTTGCGTCCTTCGCGGGCCGGGCAGCGCTAGCGATGGCTCATCGCACGGCTGCGGAGCTCGAGAAGGAGCGGCTGGAGATCCTGGCCGCGCAGCGTGACCGAGCAGCCTTCGCGCCGCTCTACGAGCGCTACGTCGACCAGATCCACGCCTACGTCTACACACTCACGCACGACATGGAGCAGGCCGACGACGTGACCGCAGCAACCTTTGCCAAGGCTATGGAGGAACTCCCACGCTTCGAGTGGCGCGGGGTTCCGTACTCGGCCTGGCTCTACCGCGTCGCCGGCAACCTGGTGTCGAGGGAGCGTCGCCGCCCCGGCTGGATCGAGCTCGAGCCGCGCATGCTGCCCGACGCCGGCGCCGATCCCGCCCTCCACGCCGAGGAGAACGATCGCGCCGACGAGGTGCGCGCCGCGGTCGCGGGTCTACCCCACGACCAGCGCCAGGCGATCCTGCTGCGCTTCGGCGGTGACCTCCGCAACCGGGAGATCGCCGAGATCATGGGGCGGAGCGAAGGCGCGGTGAAGCTGCTCACCTTCCGCGCATTGACGGCGCTGCGCCGGCGTCTCGGCGTGCCGCTCCCGGCCGAACGCCTCTCGAGGTCGGGATCGTGAGCGTCGACGATCGCCTCGATGCGGCGCTGGGGGGCGACATCGTTGCGTTCGCTGCCTCCCCCGAGGTCTCAGCCCTGGTCGACACCGGCGACGAGGTCATTGGCGCCTTTGCAGTCTGGACGCTCGATCCCGCACGACGGGCCGACATCTACGGGGCTGCGCTCGCGCTCGCTGACGCAGCCGGGTTCGGCGGCCGCGTGCGTGCGCTGGGGCTCGACCGCAGGGTGCAGGCGATCGCGGGCGGCGCCGTGGTCACCCTGGCGGCAGCAGCGGCGGTCGCCATCGCCCGTGGCAGGCGCCGTCCGGCCGAGCCACTGAGCGCCTGAGGGCACTGATGGACCACGAGCCCGAGGTTCCCGACGCCGAGCGCGAGCGGATCCGCCAGCGAGATCGCAAGCGCGAGCGACGCATGGTGGTCGACAACGCCGGGATCAAGCGAGTTCTCCCGGCAGTCGCCGAGAAACGGCGGAAGGCGAATCCGCCGCCGCCTCAGGACGCCGTGAGCTGACCGCTCAGAACTTCGGTATTCGACGGAGTCGGACTGCCCCCGGCCGGCTCCACGGTGGCGGCAAGGCTCTTGTACCCCGCAAGGCTCCCCGGGACGACCGCAACCCAGCCGCCGACCGCCGGGCTCGGGCTGAGGAACGCGACGCCCTTGGGTGATCCCTGCGGCGGGATGAGCCAGACCTCATATGTCTTGGTGCTGGGGAGTGGCTGGAGGCCGTTCACCATCAGCACCGCCGGCGTCCCGCCGGCTGGAACGTCGAGCGTTCCGGTCGCCGTGGTTCCCGACACGGTGTAGGAGACGGTCACCGGGGGTTGCAGGTTCGTCCTGCTGGTGGCGCCCCAGATCCCGAAAGCGATGGCCGCGATCACCGCCACCGCCCCGACGACCGTGAACGTCCGGCTCGCCGGGATCGCATCGATCAGACGTCGCCACCAGGGGACGGTCGGTGAGGCGGTTGCCTCTGCGTAGACCTCGGCCATGAGATTGCGCCGCAGCCGTGCGGGTGGCGGGACCAGCTCGAGCGCGGCGGGCAGCAGCGATGCAAGCTCGGCATACTCGTCGGCGGTGTGCCGGCAGGCCGCGCACGTGGACAGGTGCCGCTCCATGCCGTCTCGCTCCGACGGCTCGAGCGCACCGACAGCCTCGAGCGCGAGGAGGTCGGCGACCTCATCGTGGCTCATTGCGTCTGCCATGGTGTCTCCACGCGATCGGCGAGACTGGCGCGAAGCTTGTCGAGCGCGATCCGGACCCGCCCCTTGACGGTGCCGAGGGGCACCTCCATCGCAGTGGCAATCTCGGACTGCGAGTAGCCGCCGTAGTAGGCGAGCTCGATGGTCTGGCGCTGCTCGGCTGGAAGCTCGGAGAGCGCCTTGCGAACCTCCTCGCCGCTCAGCTCGAGCGCGACCGCTGCCCACGGATCGGAGACTGCAGGTTCTAGCGATTCGCCTTCGATCGGTGTATCGAGCCGCGTCCTGTGCCGATCGCCGCGGAGGCGGTCGATCGCTCGGTTGCGGACGATCGTGCAGATCCATGAGCGCAGTGATCCCCGCCCCGACTGGAACGTGGAGCCGCGCCGCCAGACGGCGAGAAAGGATTCCTGCACGACATCCTCGGCCGCGCCGCGGTCGCTCAGGATGCGCAGAGCGACAGTGTGGGCGAGGCCACCGTATCGGTCGTACAAAGCTTCGATCCCCTCGGGCGAGCGGGCAGAGATCGAGCGGACAATGTCGTCGTCACTCAGGTGCACTTTCATGCTCCGACACACGCTCGGGGGTTGCGCATCTGTTGGTACGCGCCTAATGGGGCGTTTGGATCACCCGGGCACGCGCCGCCTGAAGACGGCAGCACGTCGCGCGGAGCCCTAGGAGACTTTGACTCGGCCGCCACGAACCCGGGCAGCAGTCGACTGGAGCAGCACCGGCTCGTCGGGCTGCTGGGCGACGATCGCTGCGGCGGCCGGACGGAGGCTGGTTGCCGCCGGCCCTTCGAAGACCACCTTCACGGCACCGGCCGCCGTACCTGCCTGGGCGATCGACAGCGCGGCGTTGTACTCGTCGAGCGGGAATCGATGGGTCACGACACCGTCGACCGGAAAGCTCGAGTCGCTCAGCCACTCCCGGATGGTGCCGAAGGTTCGCTTGCCGTCGGGCTCGCGGCCGTACGAGGCGGCGCCACGCACCGTGAGCTCACGCGCCCAGATCAACGACCACTCGATCTCGTGGCGGCCGGAGCGGCCGCAGAGCACCAGCGTGCCCCCGGCGCGCAGCAGGCGCACTGCGAGGTCGATGCTCAGCGCCGACGCGCGACAGTCGAAGACCACGTCGACGCCGCCGTCGAGGACGGGCAGGCCACCGCCGGCCGGGCGCATCACCCGGGCTTCCATGTGCTCGGCGGTCTTCTGGAGCATCTGCTCCGAAGATCCGTGCCAGACGCGGTTGGCTCCGATCGATCGAATTGCCATGAACGCCGCATTGGGGTCGCCGTTGAGCGGTGCGCTTTCCCGATGGCGCCGGCCCATGCGCGGGCGGGTGGTGCTCCGAGCGTCGTGGAGCACGATGATGTCGAGGTCGGGGTGCAAGCGCCGCAGGGTCGCAACGATGAGCCGGCTCAGAGCACCCGACCCGATCACCACCGCCGTGTCGCCCCTGCGCGTCCAGCGCAGCACGGCGTGGAGCGCCGTGGCCGCCGGTTCCGCAAGGACGCCTCGCTGGTCGGAGATGCCGTCGGCCGGAACGAGCATGTCCTCGTGAACGAGGAAGCCCTCGCTCCAGCCACCGCCGGCCTTCTCGCTCGATCCAACCGACCGGCCGGAGCAGAGCGACCCGCCGCGGTCAGCGTTCTCGCAGAGATGGGTGTCGCCCGCACGGCAGCGACGGCATTCGGCCAGCCCCTTGTGGGCGCAGCGCAGGGTCGGCTCGACCAGGACGCGATCTCCTTCGCGGGCCCAGCGGGTGGACGAGGCGCGTTCCACCACGCCGACGACCTCGTGGCCGGGGATGAACGTGCTTGGAGCGGTATAGGCCGAAAGCACGTTGGGAACCGGGTCGCGGTGCACGAGGGCGAGGTCGGTGCTGCAGATGCCGGCCAGCGCAGGGCGGATGAGCACCCATCCGGGCCCGGGAGGAACCGGTGTTCTGACGTCGCGTACCTCGACAGGAAGCGACGAGCTCGCTTGCGCGCGACGACGCCTTCCGCGGCCCCGCCCCCCGGAGCCGGGGTCGATGAGGGTCGGATCGACGACTAGCGCCCGCATCGGGCGTGCCAAAGGCTGGAATGGCCGCGAACCAGCGCGGCAGTGAACTCTCTCATCGCCTCAACTTGTGAGGATACCGTTGCTCAGCCCTGCGGTGCAGCATTGACAATGGTTCTGATGACCGATCAGCCACCGCCTCCCAGCCCGCCACCAGTCGATGTGGGAGCGCCTCCGCCCGCCTGGGGCTCACCGCCGCCGGGCTGGGGATCACCCCCACCGGGGTGGGGCTCGCCTCCTTCGGGCTGGGGTTCGCCGCCGCCGGGGTGGGGTCAACCGCCTGCCTGGGGAGCCCCGCAGCCTGGCTGGAATCCCGGCTTCATGCCGTCCCAGGTCGGGTCCGGACGCTTCCGTTCGATGTCGGTGGGAGAGTGGCTCGACGCCACCTTCACGCTCTACCGCCGCAATTTCGCGCTCATCGCGTCGATCAGCGCCGTGGTGCAGATCCCCTACGCCCTGCTCACCTGGCTGCTCTTCGAGCTGACCGGAGTTGCCACCTTCGTGCGATCCCCCTTCGCATCGCTTGGCGGGCAGAGCATCACCCAGGCGCAGGCCCAGCAGCTCCTCAACTCGTATCTCGGCATCCTCGTCGTCACCCTGGGGTTGCTGCTGCTCAGTCTGCTGATCGTCGTCCCGCTCGGAGAGGCGGCGACGACGCGTGCCGTGAGTGACCGATACCTCGACCGTCCGAGCTCGCTGCTCTCCGCCTACCGGGCGGCCTGGAGCCGCCTTGGCGCGCTGATCGCGATGATCCTCATCCTGATCGTCGTCTACGCCGGGTCCCTCGCCGTGGTGATCCTGTTCACGGCGTTGCTCGGCGCCGCCGGAGCAGGAGGGCTCGGAGCCCTCCTGGCGGTGATCGCATTCGTCGGGCTGATCCCCGTGCTGATCATGATCTACGTGCGAACGGTCGTCGCCGTGCCCGCGATCGTTCTCGAACGGGTGTCGGGGTGGGGCGGCCTCAAGCGGAGCTGGCAATTGATCGGCGGCCGCTTCTGGCCGACGTTCGGACGCATGCTCCTGCTCGTGCTCATCACCTCGATCATCTCGGGGGTGGTGTCCACCATCTTCCAGGTTCCGGGAAACCTCATCGCACCCAACAACTCTTTCGTCTTCCAACAGGTGGCGGGTGCGATCGCGGCCGTGTTCGTCGGTCCGATCACCTACATCGGGGTGACGCTGCTGTACTACGACATTCGCATCCGCAAAGAAGGCTTCGACATCGAGATGCTCGCGCGGTCGCTGTGAGGCGCCTGCTCGCCGCGGGTGTCATCGCCGCCGCGCTCATCGCGGTTTCCGGGTCGACGGCAACGCGGGGGCGCGCCGCGGGGCCGTGCGTGACCATCGAGTACCTGGCACTGCTGGGACGCGCGGAGAGCGCCCTGACGGCTGTTCCTCCGCAGCCGCCGGCGGCGCTGACCGCGGTCACCGAGGCCGAGGATCTCGCCCCGTCCTCGAGCCAGGCGCTCGCTCCGATCATCGCTGGTCTCACCGCGACACCACCCGACGTCGCCGGCTCCATCCAGCGGATCGACCTCATCGTGACCACGCTCGCGCTGCCCGCCGGCTCTGCGTGCCAGGTCGACTCCCAGGCGGCCCAAAACCTGCTTCATCAAGTGTATGCATCATCTGTTTTTGCCGCTCTCGACCAGAACCAGCCGCCCTCGATCTTTGCGCGCATCGGCGAGGCCGTCCAGTGGATTCTTTCGCATCTCTTCGGACTGCTCGGTCAGGGAGGCTCGATCCTGCTCGGCCTCATCGTGCTCGCCGGCATCATGGCGTTCGTCATCTACCGGCTGCGCGGGGTTGCGGGAAGCCGGCGGGTGCGCACACCGGACGAACCCGCCACCGCCGGCAACGACCCGGATGGCGAGTGGGAGCTTGCGCTTGCCGCCGCGCAGCAGGGGGACTATCGAGAAGCGATTCGACGAGCGTTCCGCTCAGCGTTGCTCGAGGTCGCGGACCGGCGAGCGCAGTTGAATCGCGCATGGACGACGCGCGAGATGCTCGCCACACTCTCCGCGGACGCCGATCTCCTTGCGGTGGTCGCGCCCGCGGCGGCGTCATTCGACAAGGCTTGGTATGGCGGAGAAACGGTCGGCGCAGCTGACTGGGAGGTCGCACGCGCCCGATGTGATGCGGTGCGACGCGTGGCCCGCCGCGCCGCGGGAGCGCAGAGCCCCGGAGCGCAGAGCCCAGGAGCGCAGAGCTGATGAGCCGGCCTCCGCTCTCGGCGATGCTCACCTTGATCACAGCGCTCTGCATCCTCGCGGTCATCGCGATCAGCAGCGCGATCCCTCCCAACGACCAGGTCAACCCGTCGTCGCGATCGGCCGGAAGCCTCGGCACCCTCGCTCTGTACACGTGGTTCTCGGACCTCGGTCTCGATGTCGGCCGTATCAGCGGGAGCTTCGATCTCACTGCAAGTGACGTGGTCTTCTGCTATGACCCGACCGTCGCGCTGACCACGCCGGACGTCGGTGCCCTGATGACGTTTCTCCGCGGCGGCGGGGACCTGGTGCTCGTGGTCACGCCGGACAGCCTCGCCGCGGCCGCGCCGCTGCTCGGCAAGCTCGATGTGAATCCTTCGGCAACGCAGGGGAATGGCAGTGCGACAGTTGCCGAGCCCTTTGACAGCACCGATCGAGTCCGTTCGGTGCCGGTCGCAAGCGGCTTGACCTTCTCCAACCAGGCGCCGCTGGTCCCGATGCTGGTGGAGAAGAACAACGTCGTGGCAGGCGTGATCCGCATCGGAAGCGGGCGCGCGTATGTTCTCGGCGACACCGCGCCGCTGTCCAACGATGGGCTCCGTCACCCCGACTCCTCGGACTTCGCGCTGAGTCTGTTGCAGCGCGCTCGCGGCGGCCGGATCACCTTTGACGAATATCACCATGGCGAGGGAACGCAGGCAGCTGGTGCGGGGGCCATCTTTGACGGGCCGGTCGGCCTGGCGTCCTTGCTGGTCGCGATGGTGGTGCTGCTTGCGATCGCGCTGAACGGCCGCCGCCTCGGGAAGCCCGTGCAGGATGGCGGCGACGCAGTGGTGCCGAGCGCCGGCGCGTATGTCACCGCGATGGGGCAGCTCTTCGCACGGAGCCGGCAGCGAGGACCGATCGCGGCCCGCTACGCGGACGAGCTCAAACGCAAGATCGGGAGCGCGACGGGAGTGGACCGGCACCTCGACGATGCGGCGTTCTGCGCTGCGGCGTCAATGACCAACCCGCAGGCGGGCGTGGGGCTTGCCGCCCTGCTTGCCCACGCTCGGTCGCTCGCAGCGGGGCGACCCGAGGAGAGCGAGTTGCTCCGCCTCGCCCGCGATGTCGACGCCTGCGAACGACAGTGGACTGGTGCGCCAGTTGGATGATCGCGCGAGCGCACAGGGCACAATGCCCGGAGTGGCACCTGTGAACGACGCCGCCGCTCTGCGCGGCGCACTGCACGAGACCATGGGACGAGCCGTGGTCGGCCAGATCCAGGTCATCGACGGCCTCTACATTGCCGTGCTCTGCGGCGGGCACGTGCTCCTCGAGGGTGTCCCGGGCACCGCGAAGACGTTGATGGCGCGCACGCTGGCCGCCGCGCTCGACGCGCGCTTCACGCGAATCCAGTTCACTCCTGACCTGCTGCCGTCGGACATCATCGGCACCAGCGTCTATCGTCCCGACTCGGGAAGCTTTGAGTTCCGTGAGGGCCCGATTTTCACCGACACGCTGCTCGCCGACGAGATCAACCGTGCGCCGGCCAAAACACAGTCGGCGCTGCTCGAGGCCATGGAGGAGCGCCAGGTGACCTCCGACGGTGAGAGTCGCTCGCTCGGCGACCGCTTTCTGGTCGTGGCCACTCAGAACCCCGTCGAGTACGAGGGCACCTATCCACTCCCCGAGGCCCAGCTCGATCGATTCTTCTTCAAGCTCGAGGTCAACGTCCCGGAGCCAGCGACCGAGGTGGTGATGCTGCGTCGCGTCGACGGCGGGTTCAACGCTCACGACCTGGTGGCAGCGGGGGTGACCTCGATCATCGACACCGCAGCTCTTGCGAGGGTTCGCGCGGAGGTCGCGAAGGTTCGAGTCTCCGACGAGGTGCTCGGCTACATCTCGGCGATCGTGACCGCGACGCGCAACAGTCCGGACCTCTCACTCGGGGCGAGCCCGCGCGGATCGATCGCGCTGCTGCTGGCCGGCAAGGCCATGGCAGCGATTCAGGGACGCGACTACGTCGTTCCCGACGATGTGAAGGACGTCTGCATCCCGGCGCTCCGGCACCGGATGATTCGCCGTCCCGAGGCGGAGATCCAAGGAGTGTCCGAGGTCGCGGCGGTGCAGCGGGCGGTGGGCAGGGTCCCGGTCCCGAGGTGACTGCGCCTCAATGACGTGGCGTGGCGCCGGTCTCCTGCTGGTGCCGGTCGCGGTGATTGCAGCGGGTGCGGCGGCGCCAGCCGTGTTTGTCGTGGGACTGGCGCTCTTCTTTGCCGTGCTGGTTGCGATCGCCGTCGACTCGCGGCGAGCGCCGGGAGGAACGGTGCTGCGCGTCGACCGCGACTGCAACGATCTGCTGTCGGTGGGTGTCGCCAACCGCGTGATCCTCGCCGTCACGGCTCGATCCGCGGGCGCATCAGCGATCGTGTATGAACGCGTCCCTTCAGGACTGCACCCATCGCGGAACCGTTGGAAGGTGCGTCTCCCGGCGCGTGTCGAGTACACGGTCACGCCGGTCGCGCGCGGCGACGTCGTCCTGGGGCCGGCGGTCGTCCGGGCGACCGGGCCGTGGGGGATCGGCTGGCGGCAAACCACGGTCGCAGCAACCCGGGCAGTTCGCGTCGACCCGAACCTCGCTGCGATCGATGTGTACGAGGCACTGGCGCGTCGCGGTCAGCTCGCCGAGCTGGGACTTCGCACCATGCGCCTGCGCACCGAGGGCAGCGAGTTCGACCGCGTACGCGAGGCCTTTCCGGACGACCCGTTGCGGGCCGTCAACTGGCGCGCCACCGCGCGGACCGGGCGCCTGATGGCCACGGAGCTCATCCCCGAGCGTGCCCAGCCGCTGGTGATTTGCCTGGATCACGGCCGGCTGATGGGGATCGGCGCCGGCGAGCTCACCAAGCTGGACCACGCGATCAATGCGGCGCTGCTGCTCGTGCACGTCGCGCTCCGCGCTGGGGATCGTGCCGGGATGCTCGCCTTCTCGGACAGGGTCACCGGCACGCTTCCGCCGCGCGCCGGCACCGCGCAGTTGCGCCGTTTTCTCGACGCCACCCGTCCGATCCAACCGGGTGAGACCGAGGCGGATTATGACGATGCGCTTGCATATTTCAGCCGCTGGCAGACCCGTCGCTCGCTGGTGGTCATCTTCACCGACGTGCTCGATCCCGACCAGGGCAAAGCGCTGATCAGGCAGTGCGTTCGCCTGCGTCGCCGTCATCTGCCGCTGGTCGTAACCGTGCGCGACCCCGCGCTCGACGACGCGGCCAACACTGTTCCGCGAAGTGGCGACGATGCCTATGCCCGCGCGGTCGCCGGCGGGCTCATCGCCGATCGCGATGACACGTTGCTCATGCTGCGCCGGTCCGGCGTCGAGACCATCGACGCGGATGCGCGTACGCTGTCACCGCGGCTTGTGAACCGCTATCTCGACCTCAAGCGGCGGGCGCGCCTGTAAGCGCAGAACGCGCCCGCTCTCGGCAACCTACCGAGCGGTCCCTGCGAAGTTCCTTCGTGTCGGCGGGTCGATTAACAGCGCATACAGGACGATGACCTGGAGCGCGAGGTACACGACGAGGATCAGGTCACCGGCGCTCGTGTTCACACGGCCGAAGTCGGCGAGCGCGACGATGATGCTGAGAACATCGAGCACGACGATGATCCAGCGTGCGACCTGTGACGGCCTTCCCACGATGATGCCGAGGACGAGGTCGACGATGCCGATGATCAGTGGCACGATCGCGAACGCGAAGAAGAGCGCTCCGGCAGCGTTCACGAATGAGTTGCCGAACTGCGTTGCGTAGTTGTCGTACCCCGGGATGTTGTGCAGCGCAGCGTGTCCCGCCGCAAGGATGTACACGCCGATTGCGATCGACCCTGCCGCGAGCAGAAGGATCAGGATCGCCTTGAGGATGATGATGATCTGCGCGATCGTCAGCCAGAAGGTTCGCTTGTGCACCTTGACCACGACCGGCTGCGGCATCGGCTGCGAGACGTATGGCTGAGCCGGCATCTGGCCCGCGTATGCGTTGCCGGGCGAATAGGGTCCCTGGGGCGGTGCCACCGGGGGTGGCCCACCGGCCGGTGTGAAGCCGGGCGGCTCCGGGGGTAGGCTGCCTGGTGGCTGGGGCGGCAGTGCTGCCACGTTGCTCTCCTCCTCGGTAAGGCCGTCTCGTCCGGCGAGTCGGTGGCCGGATTCTAGACTTTGCGGACTACGAATGTGCTTGCGATCTTGTCGTGCCAGCCTTGCTTCCGCGGGTCGAAGGCGGCCCAGATGAGGCCGATGTCAAAGGGGATCGAGCTATCACGTAGCCGACAAAGCGACCGATTGACCGGGCGCCCGAGTCGGGGGAAGCGGCGGCCCTCCTTCGGTCATCGAGGCGGACACTAGCAGGCTTCCGGGGTTTGTGACCCTTGCAGCCGAAACGTCACCTCACGCGATGTCGGGCATCGCCTCCACCGCGGCGATGACGGCGCGCGTGATCTGCGTCGGCGTCGAGGCGCCAGAGGTGACACCAACACGGTGAACGCCGCGGAACCATGCCGGGTCGAGGTCGGCCGCAGTGTCGACCAGGTACGCGGGGCGATGACCCTTCTCGCGAACCACCTGCACGAGGCGTTGACTGTTGCTGCTGCGTTCGCTGCCGACCACGACCACGCAATCCACGTCGTCGGCCGCGAGCACAGCGGCCTCCTGCCGCTCCTGGGTTGCGCGGCAGATCTCGTTGTGCACCTCGATGGTCGGAAATCGTTCCTGCAGGCGCTCGATGATCGACTGTGTGTCCCACATGCTCAGCGTCGTCTGACATGTGACCGCGAGTGGTCGCTGGTCAGGCAGCTCAAGCGCGTCGACCTCTTCGATGCTCTCGATCAGGGTGGTGTGCTCCGGCGCGATGCCGAGCACCCCGGCGGGCTCCGGGTGACCGCGTTTCCCGATGTAGATGACGTGGTGGCCGCTGGAAACCAGCTCACGGACGAGGTCATGGGTTCGGGTGACGTCACTGCACGTGGCGTCGACGAGGTTGAGACCCCGGGCTCGGGCCGCGTCGACGACTGCCGGCGAGATGCCGTGGGCCGTGAAGATGACGGTTCCCTCGGTGACCTGCTCGAGCGCCTTCATTCGATCGGGCTCGGCCACGAGCGCCACCCCGGACTCCTCCAGCTCGCGGGTCACGTGCTCGTTGTGCACCAGGTAGCCGAGCATGGTGACCGGCTCGCTGCCCGCGCGAGCAGCGCCTTCACGCTTTGCGATTCGTATCGCTTCCACCACCCCGTGGCAGTAGCCACGCGGCGTGATCCGGACAACGTCCATCGACTCCAGTCTACGCGGGGGTTTCCGCGGGGCGATCGAACGTGAATCCACGTGGCCGCCTCGGAGCGCGACCGGCCAGGATGAGCCAGGAGTAGAGGAGGACACCGACCCCGGCTCCGATCGCCAGCTTCGCCCCACCCGGGAGGGAGCTCGGCGATACGAAGGCCTCGAGGGTGCCCGCGATGATGAGCAGGGTGGCCGCACCGAGGGCAAGCAGCACGGCTCGCACCGCCACACGCGCCAGTGCCTCGCCCCGGCGAAGCTGTCCCGGGCGGAGGATGGCGTCGCCGAGCATGAGGCCGGTGCCACCACTGATCACGATCACGCTGAGCTCGAGCACGCCATGGGGCACGATGAGCGACCAGAACTGGAAGTCGTAGCCACCGAGGCGAACCGCCGCAGCCACGGTGCCCAGCATCCACCCGTTCGTGAGCAGGACAAATGCCGTGGGGATCCCGAGCAACATGCCGCCCGCGAAGCAGATGAGCGCAACGCGAATGTTGTTCTGGATGATGAAAGCCGCCGCGAACGGCGCGTCCTGCACGCCGCTGCCGATCTGGCCGCGCGCCATCTCATCGAAGAGTGACGGCGGCACCAGCGATGCGCGCAGGTCGGGACGCAGGTCCACGGCGAGCCAGCCCGCGATGAAGCCGATCAGCGTCAGCCCGAGGCTGGTGACGATGTACGGCCACGCGGCGCGAAAGGAGCGCGGCAGGGCGGTGGCGAAGAACGGCGCGATCGCACCGATGCGCCAGGCCCTCCCTCGATAGAGAAGCGGATGAGCCCTCGCGCAGAGTGTGTTGAGGTACTCCGTAATCGGCGCGTCCGGGTGATCGCGGCGCGCAATCGCGAGGTCGCTCGACGTCTGACGGAGGAGCAGGCCGAAGCGCTCGATGTCGCTCGCGGACTGATTGCGCAGCCGTCCGCGTTTGGCGGTCTTGATCGCAGCTTCCAATGCGCCCCAGCGCCCCTGGCGCTCAGCGATAAAGGCGTCGAGGCTCATCCCGGATGCTCATGGCAAAGGATCATTGGTGGCGCTGATCGAGTTGGAGGTACGCCCGCTCGATGAAGAGCTCCGGGGGCCAGAGCCGCTCTGGCGCGCCGGGCGGGAGCCCGAGCCGGTCGAGGAGGCGCCCCGCGATATCCGTCGCGAGATCGGCGCGCAACTTCGGGCTCAGACCGGGCCGCGAGAGAAAGACACGCAGCGCGTCGCGCTCAACGCCGCCGATATGGTCGAGCCCATCGATCGGCGGTCCCGCGTCGGGGGTTCGCAGGATGACCGGTGGTGGCGCCACAGCGGCGGCGAGCGAGACCATCGCTCGGTCGCGCACCACAATCGTTCCGGCGCCCAGGTCACCGAGACGGCGTGTCTGGGGTTGGAAGAACATGATGACGATGCCGATCAGGACGACTCCCACGTCGACGATGCGAAGCACATTGCGCACCGCGAGGGCGCCGAAGTCGGCTGCGGAACCGTCGACCCGGATGACCCGGAGTCCCATGGCGGCCTTCCCCGGGGTCTTGCCGCCGGTCACCACCTCGGCCACGAAGAAGTATCCGAAGTAGACGAAGCCGGCGAAGAACCCCGCGCCCGCATCGGCAAATCCCGTGCCCTCCGCGCTGGTCACGAAGACACTCGCCAGGGCGCCGTAGAGCAATATCGCGACCAGCGTGATCGGCAGCGCGACCAGGTTGTCCAAGATCTGCGCCACCAGGCGGCTACCAAGACCGGCGACGCTGTACCCAAGGGTGACGTTGTCCGAGGTCTTGACACTGATGGTGTCGAGCTGGCTCGAATTCACCGATTCATCGTCGCACGCGCGCCGCCGAGCGCCACCACCGCAACGAAACCCTTGCGTCGCGAGATGATGGCCTCCGTGCGGTCAATCGATGATGGCGACCGTCTGACCCTCCTGGACCACCTCTCCCTCGGCGACGAGGATCTCCTTCACGGTGCCGGAGGTCGGGGTCGTTATCGGAATCTCCATCTTCATCGATTCGAGGATCATCAGCGTGTCGTCCTCCTCGACCGCCTGTCCCACCTCGACGACGATCTTCCAGAGATTGCCCACCAGCTCGGCCTTGACCTCGGTCACGTTGCCCTCCTCATACCGGTGGCACGCCGTGCTTTCGCCACGCGCGCCGCTGCCGTTTGGTTTCAGCACCCTCGAGTGCGTCGATGATCACCCGGCGAGTGTCCGCCGGGTCGATGATGTCGTCGACCATCGCCCATGACGCGGCGATGAAAGGATCGATGGTCTGACGCACTGCCGCCGCATACTCGGCGCGTGCCGCCGCCGGGTCCGCGGCCGCCGCGATCTGCTTCGTGAAGATGATGTCGACGGCGCCCTCGGGTCCCATCACCGATATCTCGGCAGTCGGCCAGGCGACCAGCGTGTCGGGTTCGTAGCCGCGACCACACATGACGAAATACCCGGCGCCGTACGCCTTGCGGAGGACGACGGTCACCTTGGGAACCGTGGCCTCGCTGACCGCATAGAGCATCTTCGCGCCGTGCCGGATGATGCCCTGCTTCTCGACCTCGGTACCGACGATGAATCCAGGGACGTCCTGCAGGAACACCAGGGGCACGTTGAACGCGTCGCACAGACAGATGAAGCGTGCAGCCTTGTCGGCGGCGTCGATGTCGAGCGCGCCGCCCTTGATCATCGGTTGGTTCGCGACGATCCCGGCGGGCCGGCCGTCGAGACGCACCAGCGCCGTGACGATGTTGCGCGCAAAGGTCGGCTTGATCTCGAAGACGTTGCCGTCGTCGGCAAGGCGCGTGATCACCTTGCGCATGTCGTAGGCGGCGCGTGGGTTGGTGGGCACGATCTTTTCTATGTCGTCGATGCGCCGGTCGCGACGATCGGCGGTCTCACGTCGCGGCGCCTGCTCGCGGTTATTCGATGGCATATAGGAGAGGAAGTCGCGAACCGCGGCGATGCACGCCGCATCGTCGTCGACCTCGAGATCTCCCACGCCGCTGACGTAGCAGTGCACCTGGCTCCCGCCCATGTCGTGGTCGGTGGTCTCCTCGCCGGTCGCGGCCTTGACCAGCCGCGCGCCGCCCAGCGACATGCTGCTGGTGTCCTTGACCATGGGGACGAAGTCGGCCAGCCCCGGGATGTATGCGGTGCCCGCCGCGCAGGGGCCGAGCATCGCCGCCACCTGCGGGACGACGCCGCTCATCTGCACCTGCTCGAAGAAGAGCGCCCCGCTGCCCGCGAATGTGCTCCCCGCCGCCTCCTGGATGCGCGCGCCCGCTGAATCGAGGAGCCAGATCATGGGAAGGCGGTTGAGCATCGCCTTCCGGCGCAGGCGGGCCACCTTCTGCTCGCCGATCATCCCCATCGAGCCGGCCATCACCGTGAAGTCGTAGGCGGCGCAGTAGACGCGGCGTCCGTCGACCAGTCCCTCGCCCGTGACCACACCGTCTGCCGGCGTCCGTTCCGGTTCGGTGGCTGCGCCGGTCATCGAATGTTGATGGGCGAGCAGGCCGAACTCGACAAACGTGCCCGCGTCGTAGAGCAGGTCGATCCGCTCGCGCGCGGTCAGCTTGTTCCGGGCGTGCTGCTGGGCGACCCGCTCCTCGCCACCCATGGCAAGGGAGCGCACGCGGCGATCGCCGAGCGCGGTGGTGAGCGCGTCGAGGCTCGGCGTCTCCGAGCCGCTGCTCATCGCGCTACGAAGGTCAGGCAGCGACGCCGATGATCCGGCCGTCGATCCAGCCGGTCCACCCGTTCGAGCAGATCACTCGCGCCCACGCGCCGCGAACTTCGGCGACCTGGATGGGCAAGCCGGGCGCGAGGTTGGCAACCACCGGTCCAGAAGGATCCGGGGCGCCCCACGCGCGCAACCCCTGGGGTGGAACGGAGTGACTCGGGGCCCATCCGCCGGCAGCCTGCTGGGGCGCGGGCTGCGCCTGGACCGGCTGGGCCTGGTAGGGCTGCTGCATCGGTTGCGGTGTGTAAGCCGGCTGCGCCTGGACCGGCTGCGGCGTGAAGCTGGGAGTCGGCAACGGCTGCCCGACCGGGATCCCGGACGGGATCGAGCTCGGCTGCGGTATCGACGGGGACGGCGAGGGCTGGAACGTCGACTGGGCAACCGCCGGCGTTGGCGTCAGCGGAGTGTCGACGTACGGCGTGGAGTCCGGCTCGGCGTCCGCATCGACAGCGTCGGAGGCGACCCCGGCGGCTTCCTGGTCGACCGCGGAGGCGGTTTCGACACCACCGATCGCGTCGAGCAACGTGCTGGTCCGGGCGAGCTCGGCGACCGCCTGCACGAAGGTGTGCTTGCTCAGCCCGTCGAGGTAGACGTACGTCTGCGCGACCACGGTGGTGTCGGCGCCCGAGCGCTCCACCGACGCGGTGACCGAACCAGGCCGCGAGGCGATCAGTTGATTGGCCGCATCGACGTTGTCGCCGGTCAGGGTGACGCTCCGCCGGATGGTGACGCGGTCGGCACCGTCGGCCTTGAGCACGATCAGGTCCACTGGCGCGGAGCTCAGGGTCCCGGCCTTCAGCCCGAACGAGAAGTCCGTGCCGGGCTCGAATCGGTCGGAGGCAATCTCCAGGTCGTCATCGGACGAGCACCAAGTGGTGATGCTCTGCTTGACCTCATCAGGTGTCATGGGTTTGATCTCCTCTCCGCGTCCTCGAAGGCTGCGGCGACTATACGGGGTTCACGATGTGCCGGCCGGACGCGCCGCTGCCTCGCTCATCGCGAGCAAGCCGTCCAGCACGTCACCGATCTTATTGAGTGCGAGGGAGAGATGACCCTCTTCCGGGAGGAGGTGCACCTCTGCTCCGGGGATGTGGGCGGCGAGCCATGCGCCATGTGGCATCGGCACCATACGGTCCTCGCCTCCCTGCCAGACGGCCACGGGCGTCTGGATCGACCCCACGTCGAACCCCCAGGGGCTGGCGAACGCGATGTCGTCGTCTCGCCACCCCGCGATGCCGGTTGAGACTGCGCGATGGAGCACGCTCGCCATGTACTCGGCGTACCCGCCGGTGAGCGCCGCCTTGTCGACATCGCTGACAAGGCCTCCCAGCGACGCCGCCACGTCGTCGGGTCGTACGTCGTGAATCGCGGCGGCCTCACGCTCGAGGTAGGCCTCGAGGGCCTCCTGGCCTTTCAAGGCTGCGCCGAACTCCTCGAGATTTTCCGGGCCCATGCCGCTCAGCCAGTCGAGCCCGTCGGCCCCCCACGGGGCCACCCCGGCCAGTGACGCTGTGGCAAGGACGCGGTCCGGAAGCAAAGCAGCACACGCAAGCGCATGCGGACCGCCGCCGGATTGACCGGCGCAAAAGAACGAGCCGATCTTCAGCGCGTCCATGACCGCCTGCACGTCCGTGGCCACATCACCGACCCCACGACCGTGCATGGCTGACGACGCGGCGTACCCAGGGCGTGAGAACGTGACCAGGCGCAACCCGCGCTTGGCGAGTTGCGCGACCAGCGGCGGATAGGCAGCCGCTGCCGAAGGCGTCCCGCTGTGGAAGAGGAAGCACCGGCCGTCCTCCGGTCCGGCGGACACCACCTCGAGCTGCCGCCCATCGGGGGCCTGGACCATCTGCGTGCGTGCTTCGGAACTCATCGCCTCATGGTACCGAGCCGTCCGAGCACGTGACGACGGTGACGCGTTTCAGGGTTCGAGGTCGTATGCGGTGGCGTGCGAAGGCTGATACAGAACGATTTCTCCGCCTCCGGGGATGCGCAGACGGGTGAGGCGCCCGAAACGAGCGGTGCTGATCGGCTCGGAGAACTCAGCGCCTTTCGCGGTGAGCTCCTCGACGGTGCGATCGATGTCGTCGCACATGAGGAACAGCTCGTGGTGGCCGCCCGGTGAGTCCTCGCCGGCAGGATGGATACCGAGCTCGGCCGGGGGCAGCTTGAAGATGAGCCATCCGCCGTGGATGTCAACGTTCGGCATACCGAGCACATCACGAAAGAAGGCCCGTGCCCGGTCGGGCTCGTCCGCATACAGCACTGCGTGTGCGGCCGTGATCATCGCGCTCAAGTGTCGCAGCACGGCATCGAGCCGCGTCGAAAGCGCTGTCGAAATCGAAATCGATGGCACTGTGACGGCCTGATAACACCCCGGGCATTCCCGGCGTCAGCGGATAGGCTCCCGAAGGTGAGCCGATCTCAACGGCCAGCTCGGCTGATCATCGCCTTCGCCGCCGCGCTGCTGCTCGCGTACGCGGTCGTCTGGTCGCAGGTGAGCAGCATCGACGTCGGACGGAGTGATTTCACCGCCTTCTACGTCGGCGGGACGCTGCTTCGCGAAGGACATACCGGGGACCTCTACAACGAAGCCGTTCAGCAGCCGCTCCACAGCGCGTTGATCGCGCCTGACCGCGAGGGGAACCTGCCGTTCGTCAACACGCCCGTAGCGGCCGCGCTGGTGCTGCCCGCGACGTTCCTGCCTCTCCCGGTCGCCTACCGTCTCTGGGGGATTCTCGAGCTAGCGGTCCTCCTCCTCGCCATCGTCCTCGCGATTCGGTCGGTTGAGTGGCCGCCCGGGACCCCGCGGGTCTGGAAGGTTGCCGCGGGAGCCGCCGCGCTTGCCTCCATGGGCACCTGGACGACGCTGATCCAGGCCCAGTGGACTCCAATCCTGTCGCTCGGGATCGTGCTCGCCTACCGGGCGTGGAAGGGCGGCCACCAGGCCACAGGGGCGGCGCTGCTGGTCGTGTCGGCGGGGATCGCAAAGCCGCACCTGGCGCTCGGGCTGCTCGCGTTTCTGCTCGGCTGGCGCCGGCGCCGGATCATTCTCGGCGCAATCGCCGGAGCGGGCGGATTGGCGCTTGCCTCGCTCGCGCTGGTCGGTCCGTCAGGCATCGACGGGTTCGTCAAGATCCTCGCCGGGTCCACCACTCGGTGGGTGCTGGCGAACATGCTGAGCTTCATCGGTGTGGTGGGTTCCCTCTTCGGCAGCGGTGCTGCCGCCCATCTGATCAGCCTGGTCGCGACCCTTCTCGCGTGCGCAGCCGCCGTGTGGCTGGGGGCACTGGTCCGCCGTGATCCGAGCCGCCTCGACACCGCGCTGGTGGGCGCCGCGGTGCTGTCCCTGGTCGCGTCGCCGCACGCGTACTCGGATGACCTCGTGATGCTCGCGCCCGTCATGGTCATCGGCGTTGCAGCCGCGGCGCGGCTCATGAGACCCAGCGACCTCCTGACGCTGAGCTCGCAGGTGAGCCTGGCATTCTGCGCCTGGGGGTTGATCACCGTTGGGGCTTTCGCGGACTTCGCCGATGCAGCGAAGTTTCCGCCAGGGCAGCTCGCCGGCTGGGCCCTGGTCGCCGCAGCCGTTCTCGCCTGCATGGCGTCATGGCGATCGCACCAGCCAGCCGGCACCACAACGCTGCGGGTCGCACCGCTCGCGGAAGCTCGGACCCGAACGTAGGACCAAGAACGCACGTCACTTCCGGCTGTGCTTGCACAATTAGTCGTCATGGCGGAGCGGGAGATCACCACGCTTCGTGCATCAGCGGGGACGCTCGCACAGTTGCGCGACATGCTCATGGAGGTCGTTGCCAATGGCGGCTCGGTGAGCTTCATGCACCCGCTCGACCCGGTTGTGGCGGAGACGTACTGGACGGATGCGCTGGCCGCACAAGCTCGGAATGAGCGCGTGGTTCTCGGCTCGTGGGAGGCCGACGTCCTGGTCGGCACCGTGACCCTGCTCCTCGACCTCGCACCCAACCAGCCGCACCGAGCCGAGATCGCCAAGCTCATGACCCGCCCGGACCATTACGGCCATGGCGTGGGCACCTCGCTGATGAAGGCCGCGGAAACCATCGCCGTCGAGCTGGGGCGAACCCTGCTGGTGCTGGACACCGCGGTCGACGGTGGCGCCGCCAGCCTCTATCACCGACTCGGGTTCAACTTGACCGGTGAGATACCCGACTACGCGTTAAAGCCGCACGGAGGGCTGACCGGGACCCTGATCTTCTGGAAGAGAATCGGCCCCGTGAAACGGCTGGATCTCTCGTGATTCCTTTCGCCACGAACGAGCGTCCGGAAGCATGAATGCCGCGATCATCGGGTTCGGGCTCGGATTCTTCGTTGCGTTGCAACTCGGTCCGATGTCGCTCTTCCTGATCAGGTCCACGCTCCGGAGTGGGTGGCGAGTGGGGGCGGCAATCGGTGCAGGCATCGCGGCCGTCGACGGCTTGTACGCCGCGGCCGGAGCGGGGGGCGCGGCCCAGTTGCTGACCATTCACCCGCTGCGCCTGGCTCTCGGGCTTGCCGGTGCGATCCTGCTCGTCTGGCTCGGGGCACGGACCCTGTACAGCGCGTTCCGCGTGCGCGTCGGTGGAGAAACGCCTTCGGAGATTGCCCGCCCACGCCGTGCATTTCTCACCGCACTGGGCGGGACCGCATCCAACCCGTCGACCATCGTGTCGTGGGCGGCAATCTTCGCTGCGGCAAGCACAGCGGGGCTGGTGCACACAACTGCCTCCGCGATACTCCTCGTAGCGGGCGTCGCGGTTGGGAGCCTGACCTGGGTCACAACGCTCGCAACCGGTGTCGCATTTGCGGGTCGATCGATGAGTCCGCGTTCGATTCGGCTGACCGACGGTGTCGCCGGCGCAGGCTTGATTGGCTTTGGTGGCGTTCTCGCGTACACAACATTGGTAGCCCCGGCAGGAATCGAACCTGCGCGCACGGTTTAGGAAACCGCCGCTCTATCCACTGAGCTACGGGGCCGCAACCTTTAATGCTATCTGGTCGATGTCATGTCCAACTGCGAGAAGGTCGCATGAGGTTTTTCAAGCTATTCGTCTGGAGCGCACCGATGATGGCGATTGCGCTGCTCGTTTCGTGCGGATCACCGGCGAATCCCACGTCCGCCGCGACCAGCACGTGACCAGGATGCCGTCATCGACCGGCGGCATCGCACACTTGGCGCTGGGATTCGGTGCTGGAACCACGATGGAGAAATACGACCTCGTGGTGAGCGTCCGCGGCAGCCAGCTGCTGGTCGACGATATCTACTGTACGGGCACCGATCCGACTGCAGATGACGTGTACGCCGCCGGCTGGTCGCTCGGTCCGTATGCACCGCGCACTGACGTGTCGGTGCACTCAATCGCGGGGAGACCGTCGGGAAGGGGAGATTCGAACTCCCGACCTCACGGTCCCGAACCGTGCACTCTAACCTGGCTGAGCTACTTCCCGGCGCCGGCCAGGATGATACCACCCGCTTCAGCGGGCCTCGAAACGGCCCTGCACGGACCTGCCTCGAATCGCATACTGAGGTAATCGCGCGGTGCCACCGCGCCAGGAGTCCAGGCATGGGTCGTATCACCATCGAGATGACCATCAACGCTCCCGCGGCCACGGTATTCGCATACGTGGACGATTACCGCAACACCACCAAGTACATGAAGGACCTGGTGAAGTGGCAGCCCACCGGCAAGGTCACACATGGCAAGGGCGCACAGTTCGCCGTCGGGATGAAGGCGGGTCCGACGACGCTGACGTCGGTGGTCGACATCACAACATGGGCAGAGAACACAGCCATCGGCTGGCACTCCAACGAAGGGTTCAAACAGAACGGTCTCTGGGCATTCAAACCCAAAGGTGAGAGGACCCAGGTGACCTTCGACATGGAGTACGAATTTGGTGGTGGGATTGCCGGCAAGCTCCTGGGTCGTGCCGCCGAGCCGATCGTGCGCCTCAACCTGCAGCGATCCGTCGAGACACTCAAGCTCAACACCGAGAAGGTCGCGGGCCCGAGGTCGGCGGCGAAACCGGCCACCAAAACCAGCACAAAATCTGCAACAAAGACCGCCGCGCCGGCTGCGAGAAGCACCACAAAAGCTGCAACAAAGCCAGCAGTACAAACGAGATCCAGGGCAAAGAACTCGTCAAGAAACCCTTAGAATGAAACTGTTCCCGGCACAGCGAGCCGGATGAGGAGCGAGAGCATGACGAGCGACAAGACGAGTTCCAACGGACACGAGCCCCACACCGGCGGCGTGCGGGTCAAGCGCGGCCTGGCGGAGATGCTCAAAGGCGGCGTCATCATGGACGTGGTCACCCCCGAGCAGGCGAAGATCGCCGAGGACGCCGGGGCGGTCGCAGTCATGGCACTGGAGCGCGTCCCTTCGGATATCCGTCGTGACGGTGGTGTTGCGCGCATGAGCGACGTGGGGCTCATCAAGGAAATCATCGCGGCGGTAACCATCCCGGTCATGGCCAAAGCCCGCATCGGTCACTTCGTCGAAGCGCAGGTGTTGCAATCGCTCGGTGTCGACTACATCGACGAGTCCGAGGTGCTGACCCCCGCGGACGAGGAATATCACATCGACAAGTGGCAGTTCGACGTGCCCTTCGTGTGTGGAGCGCGCGACCTCGGCGAGGCACTCCGGCGCATCGGCGAAGGGGCCGCAATGATCCGCACCAAGGGCGAGGCGGGCACCGGCAACGTCGTCGAAGCGGTCCGCCACATGCGCGCGGTGCAGGGCGGTATCCGCCGTATCGCATCGATGCGGCCGGAGGAGCTCATGGCCGAGGCGAAACATCTCGGCGCACCCTTCGACCTCGTCCAGGAAATTCACAGGACTGGGAAACTGCCGGTGGTCAACTTCTCCGCCGGTGGCATCGCGACTCCCGCCGACGCGGCGCTCATGATGCAACTCGGCTGTGAGGGTAACTTCGTCGGGAGTGGCATCTTCAAGAGCACCGATCCCGAGGCATATGCCAAGGCGATCGTCGCCGCGACAACGTATTTCGACAAGCCCGAGGTCATCGCTGAAGTGAGCGCCGGACTCGGCAAGGCCATGCCGGGGCTCGACGTCGCCTCGATGCCGGCCGGCGAGCTGCTCGCAACCCGCGGTTGGTAAGGCTGACGCCGTCCGGCCGGCGGCGTAGACTATAGGTGTGCGAATGACGCGAAGCCTGCCCCACCAGGGACGGAGCGTTCGCGTCCGCTGAGAGGGAATTGACCATCCTCCGGGTAGGCGTCCTCGCCCTCCAGGGCGACGTCCAGGAGCACCTGCTGGCGGTCCGCGGCTGCGGCGCGGAGGCGTCAACGGTACGCACCGGTGATGAGCTCGAGAGCGTCGACGCGCTGATCCTCCCGGGCGGCGAGTCCACGACGATGAGCCGCCTCCTCAAGGTGTTCGACCTCGAGATGCCGCTCCGCGAGCGCCTCGCCGATGGCATGCCAACCCTCTCAACGTGCGCCGGCCTCATCCTCATGAGTCGCGAGGTGCTGGATGGTCGACCAGATCAGATCGCGCTCGGGATTCTCGACGTCAGCGTCCGGCGCAATGGCTACGGACGGCAGGTGGAGTCGTTCGAGGCGGACATCCCGATCGCGCCGCTCGGGGTGGCGCCATTCCGCGCGGTGTTCATCCGGGCGCCGCTCATCGAGGAGGCCGGCCCCGATGCCGATGTTATCGCCAGTTTCGGCGATAACCCGGTGGCCGTCGCGCAGGGGGCGCACATCGGTCTCTGCTTCCACCCGGAGATGACTGACGATTTGCGCCTGCACCAGCTGTTCCTGGAGCGCGCGGCAGCCTCCCTCGAGGTCAGCGCGGCGTGATCATCCGCTCGGCATCGTTTCGCGACCTCGCGCGCATCGAGCAGCTGTACCGGGAAGCCACTGAGGACGAGCGACACGGCGCACAGATGACCCTCGACAGCCCGGTCCCGCAGGCGACGTTGCTGCGCCTCTGGCAGGCGCTGACGAAATCGCTGTCGTCGCTGGTGCCGATCACCGATGTTTCGGAAGAGATGCTCGTCGCCGAGGACAGCAAGGAAGGGGTGGTCGGATTCGTACAGGTCCAATCCCTGTCCGTGCGGCCGCGGTCGTGGCAGATCCTCAACCTCTGCACGTCGACAACCGCGCATGGCCATTTCGCCCGCGCGGAACTCCTTGACGGCGTCCGCAACCGCGGGCTCGAGCACGGCGTGCAGCGCGTGCACGTGCGCCTGCCGCTTGACCATCCACTTCTGCCCGTCTTCCTCGAGCACGGCTACACGCAGTTCGCGACGGAGCAGATCCTCTATCGTGACCAGGCTGCGGCGCAGCCCGAACCCTCGGTGAATTCCGCCCTCATTCGCCCCTCGCGCCGGGATGACATCGGGGCGATCTACCTGCTGTACCTTCGCACGACCCCGTCGCAGGTCGCGGCAGTCGAGGGTCCATCGCTCAAGACGTGGCAGGCCGGCTATGCGCAGGGGCTGATTGCCGGGATGGGTCGCGACAACGTCCGGCACCTGGTCGTCGAGCGTCCCGGCATCGTTGCCTGGGCGGCCATCCGGCCGCCGACAGCAGCGCAGCCGGCGAGCCTCAGCATGATGGTCGAGGGCCACGACCCGGCACTGCGTGATGCCATCATCGACGCCGTGCTTGCGGAGCTGCCCTCGGGACCTGCCTCCTGCGTGCTCCGGCATTACGACTCCGAGCTCATCCGTGCGCTCCAGCTGCGCGGATTCGCCGTCTACGGCACCCAACTGTTGCTCATCAGCGAGCTGGGTGAGAAGGTGCGCATCAACGCGCCGTCGCGACGCAAGAAGCCCGTATTGGTCCAGGCAGGGATCGCACGCAGCGTCCCGTCAAGTTCGCCTTCGGTACCGCTCCGCGTCCTGTCCACGACCACAACGAGGAGACAGAGATCATCGCCCAGATGATGCCCTACGGATCCTCATGGGAAGAGGAGCTCAACCTGCTCTTCGCAGCCCTCCCGCCCCGCATCGCGTCTGCCGCGCAACGTCTCTCTCAGGGACGAGGCGATCTCCTCGAGGTCGTACTCGACCTCGGCCGCGAACCCGAAGCACGGTTCACCGACGGTGAGGCGTTCCTCGACTCCGCCAATGTCGGGAACGCAGAGATCGACTACGTGACCGAGCACGTCGGTCTCTTTGGTGACGACAACCGCGCCGGGATCGAACGCACGCTGCACCGGATCAGCGCGATCCGCAACCGCAAAGGCACCATCGTCGGGCTCACGTGCCGAGTCGGCCGCGCGGTCACGGGAACCATCGACATCATCAAGGACATGGTCATCAGCGGGCAGTCGATCCTGCTCCTCGGGCCGCCCGGTATCGGCAAGACAACCATGTTGCGCGAGTGCGCGCGTGTGCTCAGTGACGAGTGCGGCAAGCGCGTGGTCATCGTCGACACCTCGAATGAGATCGCCGGCGATGGTGACATCCCACACCCCGGCATCGGCCGCTCTCGCCGGATGCAGGTGCGCACCCCGGCGCTCCAGCACGCGGTGATGATCGAGGCTGTCGAGAACCATATGCCGCAATGCATCGTCATCGACGAGATCGGCACCGAGCTGGAAGCCGTCGCGGCGAGGACCATCGCCGAGCGCGGCGTGCAACTCGTCGGCACCGCACATGGCTCCAACATCGATTCGCTGCTGGTCAACCCGACGCTCAACGACCTGCTCGGCGGGATCCAGACGGTGACACTGTCGGATGAGGAGGCTCGGCGCCGCGGTACGCAGAAGTCCGTGCTCGAGCGCAAATCGCCGCCGACGTTCGACGTGCTCATCGAGATCCAGGAACGTGATCGAGTCGTCGTGCATGCACCGCTTGCCGAGACCGTCGACGAGGCGTTGCGCGGGAGGGTCCGGCCGCCTCAGCTGCGCACTCGCGACGAGGCGGGCGCCATCGTCAGCCGCGTCGACACGAGCGCCGCCGCGACCCGGCCGTCGCCTTTCGAGCCCGCTCCGTTCCAGGGCGGCACGCGTGGGGGCAGGCGGACTCGCGAGCGCCGGAGGCGGTTCGACGTCGACGAGTACATCGCCGGTCAGCAGCGACGCGAGCGCGAGTGGGAGCCCCCCGCTCCTGCGGTCCGTCCAGGACCGCCGCTCTCGATCTTTCCCTACGGGGTCTCACGCAACTACCTCGAGCAGTCGCTTCGCGAGATGCGCCTTCCCGTCCGCATCCAGCACCACGTCGACGACGCCGACCTCGTGCTCACCCTGAAGAACTACTACCGGCGCCACGACTCTCCGGTGCGCGCCGCCGAGTCGTCCGGCATCCCGATCCATGTGCTGCGCAGCAACACGGTGGCGCAGATCAAAGGAGCGCTCGCACGCGTCTACGGCGTTGAAGCACCTCCCGAAACGCCCGATGACACCGAGCCGGCGATGCAGGATGTCCTCGAGGGGATCGAGCAGATGCAACGAACCGGTAACGACGTCGAGCTCACACCGCAGAACGCATACGTGCGCAGGCTTCAGCATCAACTCGTCGAAGAGCACGCGCTCACCGCGCGCAGCACCGGTGACGAACCCAACCGCCGACTCGTCATACTGCGACCCTCGGAATGAGCCGTTCGGGCGAGGGGCCCGACGGCGGGGGAGTGGTGATCGATATGGGCGCATGGCGTGGCTTCTTCATCTCGTTTGAAGGGCTCGACGGTGCAGGCAAGAGCACGCAGGTCGCTTCGCTGGCGGGCGCGCTGCGTCAGCAGGGCCATGACGTCGTCACGGTGCGACCCGACGAGACGCCACTCGGGGAGATCCTGCACAGCTTCGTGCTCCAGCACCAGCGGGGTCCGGCGCTCGAGGCCTGGGCCGAGGCCCTCCTGTTCACCTCAGAGCGCGTGCAGCTGCTGCACGAGACCATCCTGCCCGCGCTGCGCCGTGGCGCAGTCGTGATCGCCGACCGCTACGCGGATTCGACGATCGCTTACCAGGGCGGGGGACGAGGCATTCCGACGGAGGATCTGCTGCGTCTGCACGCGGCCGCATGCGGCGACGTCTGGCCCGACCTGACGCTCTACCTGGCGATACCCGCCTCGACGGCGGCGCAGCGCCAGCGAGCCCAGCAGCTTCCGCTCGATCGCTTTGAGGTCGCACCTGAGACATTCCACGCCGCCGTTGAAGCAGCGTTCGAGCACCTCGCCTCGCAGCATCCCCGGCGGTTCGTGCGTATCGATGCGACCCGTCCAGCGATCATCGTCTCGCGTGACATAGAAAAGGTGATCGTGCAGCGCCTCCCGGCGCCGGCACCGACGTCACCAATACGGAATGCCGGAGGTTTCGAGCCGAGCTCCTACGGCAGCGCGCCGGTCGGCTGATCGCCCGGCAAGCTGGTGGGGCTGCCGGCGCTGAGCACCACATCCGAGGCAGGTACCACTCGCTCCACGCGGCTTCCGGCGAGATGGACACGCACGCCGGGTACCCCGGGAGCGCCCGGATCCCATCCGAGCGCATGGAGCTCTCGAGCGTCGCCCCAGGTGCGTGCCATGCGCTGCTGGCGACCGTCGGTGAAGGTCATGGTCCCGGGGCGCGTCGCGAAACCGAAGCCGACCTCGCCTCCGGTGCTGAGAAATGCGCGCACGCCGGTCAGCGGCGTCGTGACGTCGAAGAGGTCCTCATCCGTTGCCAACGCCGCAGCGAGACTCGGCATCCCACCCGACTTCGCGGCCTCGCGAACCCCGGCCCGCTGAGCCACCTGCTGCGCGCGCTCGCGCCGCCGCCGCTCGGTGGCCAGTTCCGTGGCACGCGTGCGGATCTCACGGAGATGCTGCTCGTATGGGGCCATCGCTGCGATCGTGGCGCGCTCGGTCGCCTGTAGCGCGGCACCGAGGGCATCGAGACCGCTGTCGCTCAAATCACGGAGCGCGTCGGGCTCGAGCCGGTCGCCGAGAGGGGGAAGCTCCACCCCTGCGCACTCTACTCGCCGCCCGGTCGCGCATCGCGGCGCGTGCGCGCCCATTTGCTGTATGACGCATGCAGCCATCATCGAATCGAGGGAGGCACAGCTCGTGGGACAGGTTCTTCATGACGCAGTCCGCGTCGAGCGCCAGGGAGCGGTCGTCACCCTCACCATCGACCATCCCCCCGCGAATGCCGTCAACGGCGACGTCGTCAATGGCCTGGCCGAGGGGCTCGCAAGTGCTGAGGCCGACGACACCTGCCGTGCGCTGGTCATCACCGGCAACGGTCCGAAGTTCTTCTCCGCAGGCGCCGACATCACCGGCTTCGGAGCGGGCGCCGATGCGATCGGCAAGGCGACCGATCTCACGCTGCTCTTCGAGGCTTCGCGGCTTCCGGTGATCGCCGCCGTCAACGGCATCGCATTCGGCGGCGGCTGCGAGCTCACGCTCGCGTGCGACATCCGCATCGCGGCGCGCACCGCCCGTTTCGGGCAGCCGGAGATCAAGCTCGGAATCATTCCCGGCTGGGGCGGCACGCAACGCCTGCCGCGGCTGATCGGCACGGCGCGCGCCGCTGAGTTGCTGCTCACGGGGGATCCAGTCGACGCCGACCGCGCCCTGGCGATCGGTCTGGTGGCCGAGGTGGTCGATCCCGACGAGCTCCCCGCGGCCGCCAAACGCTGGGGCGAACTGCTCGCCTCGAGAGCGCCCCTGGCGCTCGCCGCAACCAAGCGCGCAATGCGGGCCGGCGCGCAACTGCCCATCGCCGAGGCACTCAAGGCCGAGCGGAGCGAGTTCATCGCGCTGTTCTCGACCGAGGATGCCCAGGAAGGCATCGCGGCGTTCATGCAGAAACGCCCGCCGGATTGGAAGGGACGCTAGTGTCCGCGGCTGTGACCGCCATCCTTAGCCCGATCGCGCTTCTGCTGCTCGCCGCGGTGTCATTGATCGCGAGCGGATTGCGCTGGCGAAAGCTGCTCGGCCTGATGCGGCGCACCACGCGCCAGGAGAGCCGCCTCGACCACCCGATGGCGCGGGTGCGCGCGTTCTTCATCTACGTGGTCGCCCAGGGACGGTTGCTCAGGTGGCCGCTCGCCGGTGTGCTCCATGCCTTCATCTTCTGGGGCTTCGTGGTCCTGCTCACCGCGATCGCCCAGGGAATCGTCGAAGCACTCTGGCAAGGATTCCAGTTTGATCAGCTGCCCGGGAGCGGCGCGATCGCATTCCTGCAGGATCTCTTCTTCTTCGTGGTCATCTGCGGGATCGCGCTGGCGCTGTTCAACCGCCTGGTGATCAACCCGACGCGCTTTCGTGGGAGCCACCGCGGCGACGCCATCCTCATCCTCGCCTGGATCGGAGTGCTCCTCATCTGCATGGAGCTCAACTACGCAACGCGTATCGCCGAGGGTGCGCCCGAAGCCCTCGGTCAGTGGCGGCCCATCGCGTCCGCGCTCGCGAGCATCTTCCGGCCACTCGGCGCGCACAGCGAGGCGCTGATCGTCTTCCACGGCATCTTCTTCTGGGCGCACCTGACGCTCGTGTTCGGATTCCTCGTCTACCTCGGCTATAGCAAGCACCTGCACATCATCACGTCGGTGCCCAACGTCTTCTTCAAGAACGAGCGACCGAAAGGGGCTTTGCGCACCCTCGATATCGAGGCGGTGATGAACGCCGAGAGCGAGGCCGACCAGCACTTCGGCGCCGGAGCACTCGAGCACTTCTCGTGGAAGGACACCCTCGATCTCTACACGTGCACGGAGTGCGGACGCTGCCAAACCCATTGCCCCGCCTACAACACCGGCAAACCGCTGTCACCCAAGACGCTGATCACCGATCTGCGCGACCTCGCGTACGAGAACCTCGCCGGAGGCTACGCGGCGACGAAGCACGACGCGCACATTGCCGCGGAGGGTGGCGACGGCGCGAGTACGGACAGCGCGGTGATGTGGACCAGTGGCGACCATCACCCGGGCTCCGTGCACGATCTTCCCGGGCATTTCCAGCCGTCGTGGCTTTCGCCCGACGAGGTTGCAGCAGCAGTTCCCAACGGCGGACCCCGTCCGCTGATCGGGGGCACGATTCTCGAGGAGACGCTCTGGTCGTGCACCACCTGCGGCGCGTGCATGGACCAGTGCCCGGTGCTGATCGAGCATGTTCCCAAGATCCTGGACATGCGCAGGCATCTCGTCCTTGATGAGTCGCGCCTGCCCAAGCAGGCGGAGTCGGCGCTGCGCAACATCGAGAACGTCGCCAATCCCTACGGCCTGTCCCACCAGTCGCGAGCCGATTGGGCAAAGGGTCTCGGTGTCTCATTCATCGCCGACAAGCCCGATGCCGAGTACCTGTACTGGGTCGGCTGCGCGGCATCATTCGACGAGCGCGCCAGGACGATCGCGGCAGCCCTGGCGAAGATCCTTCAGGCCGCGGGTGTGGACTTCGCCATCCTCGGTACCGAGGAGAAATGCACCGGGGATCCCGCTCGCAGGATCGGCAACGAGTACCTCTTCCAGGAACGCGCGAAGGAGAACGTCGAGGTGCTGAAGCGGCACAACGTGCGCAAGATCATCGCGTCGTGTCCGCATTGCTTCAACACGTTTGCCAACGAGTACGGCGACTTCGGTGGTGACTACGAGGTTATCCATCACACGCAGCTCATCGATCGCCTGTTGAAGGAAGGGCGGATCACGCTCGACGCGGCCAAGGCCCAGAACGAGACGATCACGTACCACGACTCCTGTTATCTGGGCCGCTGGAACGACATCTTCGCCCCGCCGCGGGAGATCCTCGAACAAATCCCCGGTCTCAAGGTCGTGGAGATGGCGCGCAGCAAGAGCGAGGGAATGTGCTGCGGCGCCGGCGGGGGCAGGATGTGGATGGAGGAGGGTCAACCGCGGGTCAACCACCGCAGAGTCGACCAGGCGGTGGACACGAAGGCCACCAAGGTCGCAACCGCGTGCCCGTTCTGCCTCGCCATGTTCGACGAGGGCATCTCCGCAAAGCAGATCGGCGACACCCTGGCGGTCGACGACGTCGCCGTCTACGTCGCGCGTGCGCTCAAAGACCCAGTGGCCGGCTGACCTGCGGCGTACCTGTCAATCCGGCGCCGATGGTCAGATGGGGCGAGGCACCCGCTGGTTGTGCAGCGTTTGAAAACGCGCCCCGCAGTCTGCGCATTTGAATCCGGGCTGGTCGTAGCCGGTCTGACGATCACCGAAGGTCAGCGGGATCAGCCGCTTCCCCTCGCAGCGCGCGCAGGGAGGATCGACCGGGAGGCGCAGATTGTCACCCATGGCCAAGAGGATGGTAGTCCAGGCAGGTGGCGCACCGGCCGGCGGTCAGGGCACACTTGGCGGTCCCGGCGGTGCCGGGACTACCCGTCCAAGGAGGCAGACAGTGGCAGACACCGAGGTGGTCGACGCGTACAGCCCCGAGTGGGCCGACGCCTTCAAGGCCGAGATCAACAGGTCGCCGGTCTACAAGCAGGCGGCGGCTGGTTGGGAGGGCACCGTCGGCCTGGTCGTGCTCGCAGAGCCCGACAAGAACTTCCCCGAGGATCGCGGCGTCTTCCTCGATCTCTGGCACGGCGAGGCGCGCGACGTCCGCGTCGGGACGCGCGAGGACGCTCAGCAGGCCAAATTCGTCATCACCGGCGCATATTCGCGCTGGAAGCAGGTGGCGCAGAAGGAGCTCGACGCCACCAAGGGAATCATGCTCGGCCGCCTCAAGCTGAAGGGCGATTTCCCGACCATCGTCCGCTACACCAAGGCCTCGCAGGAGCTGACCAACTGCACCACCCGCGTGCCGGTCAGGTGGCCGGACGAGGCGTGACCGGATGACCTCGTCGGTTCCCGACGGCGGGGACCAGGGTCGTCTGCTCGTCGTCGGGGCCGGCACCATGGGGGCGCAGATCGCCCAGCAGGCCGCGCTCCACGGGGTTGACGTCTCGCTCGTCGACGTCGATGGCGAGCACCTGAAGCGAGCCATGGCGGGGAACCGTCAGTGGCTCGACCGCCGTGTCGAGAAGGGCAAGCTCGGACGCGACGAAGCCGAGGACGCGGCGAGCCGTGTGACGCCGACCACCGATCTCGCCGGCGCGGCGTCCGAATCGGCGTGGGCGATTGAGGCGGTGGTCGAGCTGCCGTCGGTCAAGCGGGAGATCTTCGCCGAGCTGGACGCGCATCTCCCGGCTCGTGCGGGCATCGCTACCAACTCGAGCAACATCGTGGTGTCGCGCTTGGCGGATGCGACTGCCCGTCCAGAGCTCTGCTGCAACATGCACTTCTTCCACCCCGTGCTGGTCATGGACCTGTGCGAGGTCGTACGTGGACCCGAGACCTCCGACGACACCTGTGCGCGAGCCGTCGCCTGGTCGAAGCGAATGGGCCGGACGCCCATCGTCGTGGAGAAGGAGATCGACGGATTCATCGTCAACCGCATCCTCGGCGCCGCGTCTCGCGAGGCGTTCTCGCTCCTCCAGGGTGGCGTCGCCTCGGCGGAGGACATCGACATCGCGGTGCGCAAGGGGCTCAACTGGCCGATGGGCCCCTTCCAGCTTGCGGACTTCTCCGGCCTCGACACCGTGCTGACCATCCGCAGAGATCGGATGGAACGCGACCATGCACCTGGCGACGTCGCGACGGTTGCCATCCTCGAGCGCATGGTCGGAGCCGGCCGGCTCGGCCGCAAGAGCGGCCGCGGCTTCTACGACTACGCGGTCGACCCGCCGGCGCCCCTGCCGCCACCAGACTGAGCCACGGCGACCCGTGCCGGCTGCCCGGCGCGGGAGCTCCATACCGGGAGCGTGAGCGCCGCGATCCCGATGCCGAGCAGCGCCAGTGGCACGAGCCTGCCGGGAGGCGCGGAGGCGGCGTTTCCAGTATCGACGAGGGTCAGCACGCCCAGTGCCGCCCACCCGGCGATCACCCGGATGGTGACGAGCCCCGGCCAGAGTGGAGCCTCGACCGAGGCCCCGCGCGCCAGGCACCACGCGAATGCCGGGGCCAGGATCACGAGGTCGTGGGGCAGCAGATGCGGAGACGCGAGCAGCGAAAGCGCCGCGGCGCCGGCGAGCGAGACCTCGAGCCTGCCGGGATGGCCGCGCGAACGCGATCCGAGCACGCCGCATCCCAGGAGCGCGATGAGCGATCCCAGGATGCCGATGACCACCGCGTCGGTGCCGCCCCCGAGCCAGGAGGCGACCAGTCCCGGGAAGCCGAGCGTGCTCGCTCCCGGCGTGTTGCCCGCCGCGAACCCCAGTGCGGACACGAAACCCGCCAGGCCCCCCGGACCGACGAGGGCCAGCGACACGGCGGCGACCACCGCGCATCCGGCGGCCGCGCCGCCGAGCGCGCGCCAGTCGCGTCTCGCCACCAGCCAGATGCCGAGCCCGACGGCGAGGTGGGGCTTGGTAGCGGCGAATGCCAGCGCGAGCCAGAAGCCGGCGGACGCCGATCGCTCCCTCCGCCAGGCGGCGTAGGCGACGGCGAGCCCGATGGCCGCGATGCCGTCGATCTGGCCGAGGAGAAGGAACGCGTAGGTGCCGCCTGCGGCCACCGCCATCAGCAGCGTGGCCACGCGCGTTGTGCGTCCTGTACCCGCAGGCCACGGCCCGGCACGGATCGCCACCCAGACGGCGAGACCCAGCAGCAGAAGTTCGATCACCGACCAGACCCGGAACGCCGTGCCCGGATCGAGCGCGGTGAGTGGAAGGGCGAGCAGCGCGGTGGTCGGCGGCGTGATGAAGGGGAGATTGATGACCATCCCGGCGGGGAGCAGCGTGAGGTGCCGCGTGTGCTCGGCCGCCTGGTCGTAGAGTTGGGCGCCGTCGCCGCTGCTCACCAGCAGCGCCGCCACGTACGAGGCCGAGAAGTCGGTCCCCCGCTCGCGCAGCGGGGTCACCTGGGCCCACGCGATCGCGTAATACGCGAGAAGGACGGTGGTGACGGCGATCGCGATGGTGACCGCGCGACGGGTTCTCACGGCCTCTGGACGCTAGCATCGAGCTCCCCGAAGCGAACGCGGCGTTGCCGTATTGCTTCCTATACTCGGCCGACGATGGCGAGCGCATTCACCAGGATCGACCACGTGGGGATCGCCGTCGCCGACCTCGATGTCGCGGTTGCGGCTTATGAGCGGCTCACCGGCTCGGCGCCGGCGCACCGCCAGGTCGTGGCCTCCGATGGGATTGAGGCGGTCATGTTCCAGGTGGGCGAGTCGCGGATCGAGCTGCTCGGCAGCACCGGGCCGGAATCGAAGATCGCCGGGTTCCTGGCCAGACGGGGGAGTGGACTCCATCACGTTGCCTACGGCGTGGACGACGTCCAGGCCAGCCTCGACCACTTCGCCGAGCTCGGCCTGCGGCTCCTGGACACGTGCCCGCGTCGAGGCGCGGCAGGCAGGCTGGTGGCATTCCTCCATCCGTCGGCGGCGAACGGGGTGCTCACCGAGCTGTGTCAGCCGGACGAGGAGAATGCCGGGTCGCGATCGTGAGCGACCAGCCCGGCGCTGAACCCGGCATCCCGGCGGAGACCGAATCCGGCATCCCCATCGAGCCCTTCTACGTGGGCCAGCCGGACGCGCCACCGCCCCCCGGCGAGTTTCCCTACACGAGGGGCATCCGCGCCGACGGGTACCGATCGCGGCTCTGGACGATGCGCCAGTACGCGGGGTTCGGCAGCGCCGAGCAGACCAACGAGCGGTTTCGCTACCTGCTTCGCGCCGGTCAGAGCGGGCTCTCGGTGGCATTCGACCTGCCGACGCAGATGGGCTACGACAGCGACGACCCGGTGGCGCACGGCGAGGTCGGCAAGGTCGGCGTGGCGATTGACTCCATCGAGGACATGGAGTTGCTGATGCGCGGCATCCCCCAGGACCGCGTCACCACGTCGATGACCATCAATGCACCCGCGGCGGTGCTGCTGCTGCTCTACGAGCTTGCTGCCGAGCACAAGGGGATCGCCGCGTCGACGCTTGGGGGCACGATCCAGAACGACATCCTCAAGGAATATGCCGCGCGCGGAACGTACATCTACCCTCCGCGCCAGTCGATGCGCCTGGTCACCGATACGTTCG
Source organism: Candidatus Dormiibacterota bacterium (assembly GCA_003162415.1). Taxonomy (GTDB): domain Bacteria; phylum Chloroflexota; class Dormibacteria; order Aeolococcales; family Aeolococcaceae; genus Palsa-851. The sequence goes on along the minus strand of PMOL01000004.1, from coordinate 262,297 downwards.
CCTATTGCGCGGAGCATCTCCCGCGCTGGAACACCATCAGCATCAGCGGGTATCACATCCGGGAGGCGGGCGCGACCGCCCCGCAGGAGATCGCCTTCACGCTGAGCAACGGCATCGCCTATGTCCAGGCCGCGATCGACGCGGGTCTCGACGTCGAGGACTTCGGACCGCGGCTGAGCTTCTTCTTCAACGTCAGCAACGACTTCTTCGAGGAGGTCGCGAAATTTCGGGCCGCACGTGCGCTCTGGGCGGAGGTCATGCGCGAACGATTCGGCGCGACCGGTGAGCGCAGCCTGCAGCTGCGATTCCATGCGCAGACGAGCGGCGCGACGCTCACCGCACAGCAGCCGCTCAACAACGTGGTTCGGGTCTCGTTGCAGGCGCTGGCCGCCGTATGCGGAGGCGCGCAGTCGCTGCACACCAACAGCTACGACGAGGCGCTCGCGCTCCCCTCTGAACAGGCGGCGGAGATCGCGCTGCGCACCCAGCAGGTCATCGGGCACGAGACCGGCGTCGCCAGCGTCACCGACCCGCTTGGCGGATCACACCTTGTCGAGTCGCTCACCCACGAGCTCATGGATGAGACGCGAGCGCTCATGGCGCGCGTCGAGGAGCGGGGTGGCGCGGTCGCGGCGATCGAGGCGGGCTTCTACCAGGAGCAGATCCAGGAATCGGCGTACCGCCATCAGCGTCTCGTCGAATCCGGCGATCGGGTCATCGTCGGCGTCAACCGGTTCACCGAGACGTCACAACCCACGGTCCCCATCCTCACGGTCGGAGCCGCCCTGGAGGGGGCGCAGATCGAACGGCTCGCGACATTGCGCGCCGCTCGATCGGCCGGCGACGTGGAGCGCGCGCTCGATGCGCTGCGCGCAGGTGCGCAGGGAACGGCCAACCTGCTCCCGTTGATGCGCACCGCGCTCGAGGCGCGTGCGACGGTCGGAGAGGTATGCGGTGTGCTGCGCGAGGTCTTCGGCATCTATCGTCCCCCGGTCACCGTGTGAACCCGAGGTGGCATGCGATCCCCTGGTAGCCTGACGCCGTGACCAGACAGGCGCGCAAAGGCGTTCCACCTGTCGGCGCGAGCAATTCGGTCGCTCCCGCCGGCGCCCCCGCATCTCCGGATGCGGACGGAGCATCGATGACTGGATCCAGTGGCGGCACCGGCAAGAAGATCAACATGCTGCGCAAACGCCGGTACGACGCGGTCCACCGGGCCGGCGCCGCCGAGCGCTCGCAGCACGCCAAGGGCAAGCTCACCGCGCGTGAGCGCATCGACCGGATGCTCGACCCGGGTTCGTTCACCGAGCTCGACATGTTCGCCCTGCACCGGACGACCAATTTCGACATGGACGAACGGAGGATCCGTGGCGACGGGGTGATCACCGGCTGGGGAACCATCGAAGGCCGGCAGGTCTTCGTCTTCAGCCACGACGCATCGGTCTTCGGAGGCTCGCTCGGCGAGGTGTTCGCGGAGAAGGTGACCAAGGTGATGGACCTGGCGCTGCGGAGCGGCTGTCCGTGCATCGGCATCAACGACTCCGGCGGAGCACGCATCCAGGAGGGGGTCGTCTCCCTCGCCGGATATGCCGAGATCTTCTATCGCAACGTCGAGTCGAGTGGGGTGATCCCGCAGCTCTCGTTGATTGCGGGGCCGTGCACCGGTGGTGCGGTCTACTCGCCGGCGATGACCGACTTCATCTTCATGGTGCGCAAGATCGGATACATGTTCATCACCGGCCCCGACGTCATCAAGGTCACGACCGGCGAGGAGGTCACCTTCGAAGAGCTCGGCGGGTCGGACGTGCACAACCAGCGAAGTGGCGTCGCCCACTTCATCGCCGACACGGAGGATGAGGCCTTTGCGCAGATGCGTGAGCTGCTCTCGTATCTCCCGCAGAACAACCGCGAGAAGCCGCCGTACCGTCCGACCCTCGACGATCCCCACCGCGAGGATGCCGAGCTGCAGACGATCATCCCCGACAACCCGAATCAGCCGTACGACATGCGCAACGTGGTCACGCGAATCGTCGATGACGGCCGCTTTCTCGAGGTGATGCACTACCACGCCGAGAACATCATCTGCGGCTTCGCGAGGCTCGACGGCCATCCCGTCGGTGTGGTCGGCAACCAGCCGCGCGTGCTCGCGGGTGCGCTCGACATCGCCGCCTCCAACAAGGCCGCCCGCTTCGTACGCTTCTGCGACTCGTTCAACGTGCCGCTGGTGACCTTCGTCGACGTGCCCGGATTCCTCCCCGGCACCGACCAGGAGTACGGCGGCATCATCCGTCACGGTGCCAAGCTTCTCTATGCATACTGCGAGGCGACCGTCCCCAAGCTCACCGTGATCACACGCAAGGCCTATGGCGGTGCCTACGACGTGATGTGCTCCAAGCACATCCGTGCCGACTACAACGTGGCCTGGCCGACGGCGGAGATCGCGGTGATGGGGCCACAGGGTGCGGTCAGCGTGATCTTCAAACGCGAGATCGCGCAGGCGGACAACCCGAAACAGCGTTCAGACCAGCTCATCGAGGAGTACCGGGAGCAGTTCGCCAACCCGTACTACGCCGCGGAGCGTGGCTACATCGACGATGTGATCGAGCCGCGGCAGACTCGCGGGGCGCTCATCGCCGCGCTGCGCATGGCGCGAGACAAGCACGTGGTCACACCGCAGCGGAAGCACGGCAACATCCCGCTTTGACAGTCAGCGCGGATTCACTCGCCGTCCGCCAGTGCGCGGGGCTGAGTCCTTGAGGCCCGCCGACAGCGGGACGTACGCCTTAGCGTAGGCCTGGTCGGTGCGGCCCTGGGCATGGTGAATCGCAGGGACCGCGGCGCGCACCAGGAGCACCTGGAGTGCGGCCGCAACCGGCACCGCGAGGATGGCGCCGATGAGGCCCTGAATGGCGCCGCCGACCAGGAGCGCGAGGACGACCCCGAGTGCGGGCAGCGACACGACCCGGTTCATGACCATGGGCACAACCGTGTTCGCGTCGACGAACTGGATCACCATCAACACGACGAGCACCACGATCGGGTACTCGGGGCTGATGGTGAAGCCGAGCAATACTGCGGGGATCACGCCGATGATCCCGCCCACCATGGGAATCGCCGCGGCGAGGCCGGCGAAGATGCCGAGGATGACCGGGTCGGGAAGGCGGAGCAGCCAGCACACGACTCCGACCACGAGTCCGAGCGCAAGGCTGTTGATCGCCACCGCGCGAAGGAAGCCGCCCATACGGAATCCCATCTCGCGAAAGATGTCGACGATCAGGTCGTGATGGGCTTCGGGGAACAGATCGACGGTGAATGACTTGAGGCGGTCGCTGCTCACCAGCCAGAGGAAACCGACGACGAGCACGAGCACGAAGTCGACGATGATGCTGAAGATCGTGCCGCCGATCGCGAGCAGGATGTTTCGGGTCGCGTCGATGAATGTGCTCACCTGCTGGGCGATGTTGACGTTGAAGTGAAACTGGTGCTCGACGCCGGTGAACCACTTGAGGAAGTCCTGCTGGTACGCGGGAAAATTCGTGGCCAGTGACGAAGCCTCACTGACAATCGGTTGCACGAGCAGCAGCACCATGATTGCGATGAACGCGAGCACGGCGATGTAGACGACCAGGATCCCGACCGGTCGTGGCACGCGCCGGCGGTGGAGGTCGTCGACGAGGGGCCGTATCCCCTCGGCGAACACGACCGCCACGAGCACGACGAGGACGATGCTGATGATGGACGCGAGAAATGCGACCAGCGCCACGACGCCGAGCACGATGAGCGCCGCGGTGACCAGCGTGCGCACCGTGATGACGTTGACGCCCTCGCGACGCGACGTCTTGTGCGGCTCGGTGGCGACGCGGTCGGAAACATCCCCGATCCGAGGTTCAGCCGGCTCTGGCGCCGGACCTTCGTCTGGTTCAGTCCCGACGACGCGCTCTGCCAACCGGGTCAGCCTAACAGCCTCCGGCTGCTGTTGAGACACGAGCTTTGCGTACCCTGTCCCGCGTGAGCGGCCTCGAGACTCGTCCAATTGGTGGAGGGGTTCTCCAGGCCACGGTGGTCGGACTCGGTTGCAACAATTTCGGCCGCCGGGTGGACGCCGAAGGCACGGCGCGTGTGGTGCACGCTGCGCTCGAGGAGGGGATCACCTTTTTCGACACCGCCGATATCTACGGGGGCGGACAGAGCGAGGAGATGCTCGGCGCTGCGCTCAAGGGGCGTCGCCAGGAGGCGGTGATCGCGTCCAAATTCGGACACGTGTCCGGTGGCGCGGGGCGCGGAGGGTCGCGCGCATGGATCCGCGTCGCCGTCGAGAGCAGCCTCCGCCGGCTCGACACCGACTGGATCGACCTCTACCAGCTCCACACCCCGGACCCGGCGACGCCGATCGAGGAGACGCTCGAGACGCTGACCGAATTGGTCGCCGAGGGCAAGATCCGCTGTGCGGGTTCGTCGAACCTCGCTGGATGGCAGATCGCTGACGCCGACTGGATGGCGCGTACCCGAGGCCTCACCAGGTTCGTCACCGCGCAGAACGAGTACAGCCTCCTCCACCGGTCCGCGGAGGTCGACGTGATCCCCGCGTGTGCGCGCTTTGACGTCTGGATGATCCCGTACAGTCCACTCGCCAACGGCCTGCTCACGGGCAAGCACCGGCGCGGCCAGCCGCCGGTGCCGGGCAGCCGGCTCGCCTCGGTGCCCGGCGCCAACGCAAGCCGATGGCTCACCGACGCCAACTTCGACATCGCCGAGGCGCTCGAAGCCTATGCGCAGGAGCGCGGCATCTCGCTGCTCGACGTTGCGATCGGGGGGCTCGCCGCGCAACCGCAGGTGGTCTCGGTCATCGCTGGGGCGACCTCCCCCGAGCAGGTTCGGGCAAACGCTCGCTCCGGCCTGTGGCGTCCCAGCGCTGCCGACCTGGAGGAGCTCGACCGGATCGCGCCTCGTCGATGAGCGAGCCCGCTTTCTCTAGACTGGCCCGCCGATGAAGCTGCTCGAGTACCAGGCGAAACAGCGCTTCGCAGCCGCTGGCATAGCCGTGCCGCCGGGACGGTTGGCGCGGACCCCCGAGGAGGCTGCCGACGCCGCTCGCGAGCTCGGCCGCATCGCGGTCAAGGCGCAGGTGCCAATCGGTGGACGGGGCAAGGCCGGCGGGATCGCCGTCGTCGACACCCCCGAGGAGGCGCAACGAGAGGCCGCGCGCATTCTGGCGATGGATATCCGCGGCTACCCGGTGCGCAGCGTCTGGTGCGAGACCGGGCTCAGCATCGATTCCGAGCTCTACCTTGGCATCACGCTCGACCGCGACCGCAGGCGGCTCGTGATCATCTTCTCAGCCGCGGGTGGCATGGAGATCGAGCAGGTCGCCGAGGAGGCGCCAGAGCGCATCGCCAAGCTGTGGCCGGATCCCTTCGCCGGACCGCATCCGTTCGAGATCCGCCAGCTCGCCTTCGCGGGATTCGAAAACGCGCCCGAGCTTCGCAGCCGCGTACCAAAGTTGGTGACCAGCCTTGTCGGGCTGACCACCCGGCTGTATGGGGTTGTGACGTCACTGGATGCCGTGACCTGCGAGATCAACCCCCTGGTGCTCACGAAGGACGGCAACCTGGTGGCCGCCGACGGGAAGCTCGAGATCGACGAGAACGCGGACTCCCGGCACCAGGACGTCGCCGAGGAACTTGCGCGTGACGCGACCGGGGAATCCGGCATCAGCGGCGACGACCCGTTCGAGGTCGAGGCGCGCAAGCGAGGCCTGACCTACGTGCACCTCGACGGCGATATCGGGTGCATCGGCAATGGCGCGGGCCTGACCATGAACACGCTCGACCTCGTCAAGCAGCATGGCGGCGAGCCCGCCGACTTCCTAGATATCGGCGGCGGCGCCAACGCCGAGCGCGTCCGCAACGCGCTCGAGATGGTGCTGCTCGACCCCAAGGTGCGCGGCGTGTTCATCAACATCTTCGGAGGCATCACCCGAGGAGACGAGGTCGCTCGCGGGATCATCGCGGCTCGCGACCAGTTGCACATCACCATGCCGCTGGTGGTTCGTATGACGGGCACCATGGAGGAGGAGGGCCGGACGTTGCTGGAAGCGGCGGGCATCGTCCCCGCTAAGACGGCCACCGAAGCCGCCGCCACGATCGTCGCGCTGACGCGGGAGGTGAGCGCGTGAACTGCGTCGCGCTGACGCGGCGGGAGGGGATGGCATGAACTGCGGAGGGCACGGGGTCGGAACGCCTTTGGCGTCCCGCCCCTCACTCTCGCCGGGGGGGGTAGCCCCGGCTGCGAGATGGCCCTCCTCCGTTCATGCCCTCCCCTCCCTCGTGCCCGGCACTGGAGACGTCTTATGAGCGTGCTTGTCGATCGGTCCAGCCGGGTGCTCATCCAGGGGATCACAGGGCGCGAGGGCAGCTTCCATACCGGGCAGATGCGCGCCTTCGGGACGAATATCGTCGCGGGCGTTTCGCCGGGCAAGGGGGGATCCAATCAGGACGGCGTACCGATCTTTGACACGGTCGCAGACGCGGTGGTCGCGACTGGTGCGGATGTCTCGGGGATCTTCGTCCCGCCTGCATTTGCTGCCGACGCGATCATGGAGTCGGCGGCGGCGGGGATCGAGCTGACCGTCTGCATCACCGAGCTGATCCCGGTGCACGACATGATCCGCGCACGCGAGTTCGTGATTCGCGGCGGACATCAGCTGCTCGGCGCCAACTGTCCGGGAATCGTGACCCCCGGTCAGTGCAAGGTGGGCATCATCCCCAACCACATCAACACGCCCGGCCCTGTGGGGATCGTTGGCCGCAGCGGCACACTCACGTACGAGGTGATCCAGGGTCTCGGCCAGGCGGGGATGGGACAGACGACATCGGTCGGCATCGGCGGAGACCCGGTGATGGGCCTCAGCTTTCCCGACGTTCTGCAGCGTTTCGCTGACGACCCCGAGACCCGGGCTGTGGTCCTCATCGGCGAGATCGGTGGATCCGACGAGGAGAACGCCGCGGCCTGGATCCGCGAAACCGGTTTCGACAAGCCGGTGGTGGCGTTCATCTCCGGGCGCACCGCGCCGCCTGGGAAGCGCATGGGCCATGCCGGCGCGATCATCAGCGGCAACACCGGCAGCGCGCAGAGCAAGCTGGATGCGCTCACCGCTGCGGGCGCGGACATCGCCGACACGATTGAGGACGTGGTCCGGTTGACGGCGGTCAGGCTGGGTACACACCCACGCTGAGCGCCCGCGCGGTAGTACGCCCGCCGCGCTACCGTTAGGTTCGAGTGAACTTCGATCTCAGCGACGAGCAACGCCATATTCGCGACGTGGTTCGCGACTTCGCCCAGGCGGAGATCGCGCCGGCAGCCGCCCATTACGACGAGACCGGGGACTTTCCCTACGACCTCGTCGCCGGGATGGCCCGGCTCGGACTATTCGCACTGCCCTTCTCGGAGGAGGTGGGTGGCGCAGGCGGCGATTTCATCTCGTACTGCCTCGCCATGGAGGAGATCGCCCGAGCCGATGCCAGTTGCGCCATCACCCTCGAGGCGGCGGTCTCACTGGGCATCTCGCCGCTCGTCAAGTTCGGTTCGCGGGAACAGCGGCAGTGCTGGCTCGAGCCTCTTCTGGCCGGCGAGCGCCTCTGGGCTTTCGGGCTCACCGAGCCCGACGCCGGATCGGACGCTGCCGCAACCCAGACGCGTGCAGTCCGCGACGGCGATGACTGGGTCATCAACGGTCGCAAAGCCTTCATCACCAATGCTGGCACCGACATCAGCGCGGGGGTGACCATCACCGCGGTCACGGGCTCGCACAACGGGCACAAGCAGATCAGCACGATCGCGGTGGAGAGGGAAACTCCCGGGTACTCGCAGGCGCCGAAGTACCGCAAGCTCGGATGGCACGCATCGGATACTCGCGAGTTGATCTTCGAGGATTGCCGCGTGCCGCTCGGCAACCTGGTCGGCGTCCCTGGCCAGGGATTGACTCAATTCCTGCAGATACTCGAGAGCGGTCGCGTCGCGATCGCAGCGCTCTCGGTCGGGGTGGCGCAGGCGTGCCTCGATGCATCGCTCGCCTACTCGGCGGCGCGGCGCCAGTTCGGCGTGCCGATCGCGACCTTCCAGGGCACGCAGTTCAAGCTTGCCGACATGGGGACGCAGATCGAGCTGGCGCGGCTCATGACCTGGCGCGCGGCGGCGGCGATCGACGCGGGCAAGAGTCCAACGCCGTACGCCTCGATGGCAAAGCTGCACGCCTCCGAGGTCGCGACCGCATGCGCAAACCAGGCCGTCCAGATCCACGGCGGTATGGGCTTCATGGAGGAGTCGCCGGTGGCGCGCCTGTATCGCGACGTCAAGATCAACGAGATCGGTGAGGGGACCAGCGAGGTGCAGCGCATTCTCATCGCCCGCCATCTGCTCCGTCCGTTCGAGGTTCTCGAGGCCGACCGTGCCAACTGATGCCGTCATCGTCGCAGCCGCGCGCACGCCGTTCGGCAAGCTCGGCGGTGGGCTCGCCTCGGTGCCCGCGGTGGACCTCGGTGCTCGCGTGATCCGCGAGGTCCTGGAGCGCACCGGCACCGATCCGGCGGCGGTCGATCAGCTGATCATGGGCATGGTGCTCGCGGCCGGACAGGGGCAGGTGCCGTCCCGGCAGGCAGGGCTCCGCGCCGGCCTCCCGGCGAGCGTTTCGTCGTTCACCGTGAACAAGGTCTGCGCCAGCGCGCTGAAGGCGGTGAATCTCGGCGCGCTGCTCATCCGTGCCGGCGAGGCGGAGGTTGTGGTCGCAGGCGGCATGGAGTCGATGTCGCGTTCGCCGTACCTGCTCGAGGACCAGCGCTTCGGCAGCCGTTTCGGCGATCGGGTCGCGGTCGACAGCATGATGCGAGACGGCCTCTGCTGCCCAGTCGACGGTGTGCTCATGGGCGTGCATGGCAGCGACGTCGCGTCCGAGCTCGGGGTCACGCGCGAGCAGCAGGATGCATGGGCGTTCCGCTCGCAGATGCGTTACCAGGAAGCGCTCGCGGCAGGGAAGTTTGCCGACGAGATCGTGCCGGTGAGCGTCAACGGTGCCGCGATCGGGCGCGACGAACAGCCGCGCGCGGACACGACGATCGAGAAGCTCGCTGCATTGCGCGGTGCCTTCGGTGACGGGACCACTGTCACCGCGGGCAGCGCACCGGGCATGAACGACGGAGCCACCGCTGTGCTGCTGATGAGCGCGGAACGGGCGCAGGCGGAAGGGCTCACACCGCTCGGCACCTGGCTCACCTACGGGGAGTCCGCTGCTGAGCACCCCTACCTGGCCACCGTCCCCGCGCTCGCGATCGAGGCTGCGCTTGCCAAGACTCGTGGTGCGGTGGATGCCGGCAGGCTCGACGTGGTGGAGATCAACGAGGCGTTCGCCGCAGTGGCGATCACGAGCACTCGGATGCTCGAGGTGGATCCCGAGCGCGTCAACGTCAATGGCGGTGCCATCGCGATCGGCCATCCGATCGGCGCGAGCGGGGCCAGGATCCTCATGACGCTCCTCTACGAGCTGCGCCGCCGCGGCGGCGGCTATGGGGCCGCCGGGATCTGCAGCGGGATCGCGCAGGGCGAGGCCACACTCGTCCGTGTCGACTGACACCCCAGACCGCGCCCTCGCCGGCCGCATTGCGGCCTTCGTCGAGGACGCCATCGCGCCCATAGCTCCGGTGATGGCGCGTGGAGCCGGTCCGTCGCCGAAGCGCATCGTCGAAGCCGCCGGTGAGGCGGGGCTGGCGGGGATCCTCACGCCCGAGGCGTACGGTGGTGCGGGCGGCAGCCACGCCGATTTCATCGAGTTCATCGAGACGGTGGCGCACGCCGATGCCAGCTGTGCGGTGATCCTCGATGTGCACCTGTCGGTCGGCACCGAGCCACTCCTCGTTTTTGGCAACGATGACCAGAAGTCGCGGTACCTGCGAAGGCTGGCACGCGGCGAATGGCTGGCAGCGTTCGCGTTGACCGAGCCGGCGGGGGGCAGTGACGCGGTTGCGATGCGGACGCGAGCCGTGCGCGACGGCGACACGTACGTGCTCGACGGCGCCAAGGCCTTCATCACCGGCGCCGGTGACGCCGATCTCTACATCGTCATGGCCCGCACCGGCGAAGGGGCGCATGGGGTCAGTGCCTTCCTGGTCGAATCCGCGTGGCCGGGGGTCAGCACGGGTTCGCCGCTGGCGAAGATGGGGCTGCACGGTTCCTGGACTGGGGAGCTCGTCCTCGAGGGCGTGCGCGTTCCCGCGGTGAACCGCCTCGGCGATGAGGGTGTTGGATTCACCGTCGCGATGTCCGCGCTGGACAGCGGCCGGGTCGGTATCTCGGCGCAGGCGGTTGGCATCGCGCAGGGGGCGCTCGATGCGGCACTCGATGCGTCGCGGCGCCGCCGCGACGCGGGACTGGACGTCGACGCGATCGCGATTGCGGACATGGAGGTTCGCACTGCGGCGTCCCGGCAGCTGACTCGCCACGCGGCGGCGCTGGTCGACGCTGGACGGCGCGTCACCCTCGATGCTGCGATCGCGAAGCTGTACTCCACCGACACCTGTGTCGCGGTCGCGCATGCGGCGGTCGAGCTGTGTGCCCCGGAATCGGGGGCGGACGATCACCCCGCGGCGGTTCGGCTTCGCGACGCCAAGGCATGCCAGATCTATGAAGGCACCAACCAGATCCAGCGCGTCGTGATCGCGCGGCACCTGCTCAACGACTGACTCGGTTGCTTGGTAGCATCAGCCGCATGGACATCCGCCTCAACGACGAGCAGACCATGATCCGCGACACGTTGCGCGATATCGCTCGCGACCGTATCGCTCCACGCGCTGCGGAGATCGACCGCAGCGGCGAATTCCCGTGGGACGTGGTCGACTTGTTTCGCAAGCACGATCTCTTCGCGCTCCCCTTTCCTCCCGAGTACGGCGGTCTTTCCGGCAGCGCGCTGACGCTCAACGTGGCCATCGAGGAGGTGGCCAAGGTCTGCGCGACCAGCGCGTTGATCCTTGCGGTCCAGGCGCTCGGCGGCTACCCGCTGATGATCGCGGGGACCGACGAGCAGAAGGCGCGACTGCTTCCGGACCTTGCAACCGGAGCGAAGCTCAGCGCGTACGCGCTCAGCGAGGCGGGCGCGGGCAGCGACCCGGCGGGCATGGAGACGCGCGCGGAGCGTCACGACGATGAGTACGTCATCACCGGCAGCAAGCTCTGGATCACCGCCGGCGGCATCGCAGACACCATCACCGTCTTCGCCAAGACGGATCCTGATGAGCGCTCCAAGGGCGTGAGCGCGTTCGTCCTCGAGGATGCGCAACACCTCAAGGGATTTGCGGCGAACACGATTCACGGCAAGCTCGGCATCCGCGGCAGCAACACCGCCGAACTCCACTTCGACGAGGTGGTCGTCCCTGCTGCCAACCGTCTCGGCGAGGAAGGTGACGGCTTCCGGATCGCGATGAAGGTGCTCGACCGCTCACGGCCTGGAGTGGCTGCGCAGGCGCTGGGCATCGCGCAGGGAGCGCTCGACTACGCGGTGGGATATGCCAGGGAGCGCAAGCAGTTCGGCAAGGCGATCGCCGAGTTCCAGGGCATCCAGTTCATGATCGCGGACATGGAGGCCCAGACTGCGGCGGCGCGGGCGATGGTGTACTGGGCATCGCAGCTCATCGACGACAAGAGCCCGGACGTCGGTCACTTCGCCGCGATCGCGAAATTGCTCGCAGCGGATACGGCGATGAAGGTCACGACCGACGCCGTCCAGATCCTCGGTGGCTACGGGTATGTGAACGAATACCCGGTCGAGCGCATGATGCGGGACGCCAAGATCACCCAGATCTACGAGGGGACCAGCCAGATCCAGCGGGTCGTGATCGCACGGGACCTGCTGCGCAACTAGGCTCCGCCGCAACTCCATCGCCCGACGACTCTGAGCGGGATGACTGAGAAACTGCTCTCGAGGGTCGCGTTGATGGTTCCGGACCGACCCTCGGGGCTAACGACGGTCAGGCTCCCGGCGACAGACCTCCACTCGTAGCCGTTGTCGTCACGGAACGCAACCGTCGAGGTGATGTCGTCCAACGCATAGACACGCTGTCCCGCGAAATCGGTCAGATTGATCGCCAACTTGTAGTGGTGGGCGGAACTCGTCAGATTGAAGATGGCAAGGACCCCCACCGCCGTTGCGTCGCAGGAGCGGGTGGCGGAATCGATGGATGCACAGGCGTTGAGTGGTCCGGCGAGGGCCAGTTGGTCCGGTTCGCAGCTCAATGGCGCGGGAGTTCTCGCGACCGGCAGAACGGCGTGGTTGACCGGAGTCGTGCGGCCGGCTCCAGTCGCCAGCAACGACACGCCGCCGACGGCTACCACAACCACGACGAGCATGAGCACGACCCTCAACGGGGACGGCTTGGCGGATATGCTCACAATGTTCCTCGGCGCATTCTAGGCAGCCCACGGCGCTACATCGTCAGAACGACCTTGCCTCGTGCCCGCCGCTGCCCAAGGAGATTCAGCGCGGCCGGCGCGTCTTCGAGGGGATATGTCGCACCCACGATCGGCGCGACGACGCCGGACGCGATCATCGCGTCGAGCTCGCGCTGCGTCTCGGTGAAGAGCGATGGTCTGACGCCCAGGAAGGCTCCCCACGCGGCGCCGACGATATCGATATTCCTCAGCAGGACCCGATTCACCTGGACGCTGGGGATTCGCCCGTCGGTGAAACCGACGACGATCAGGCGTCCCTCGGGTGCGAGGCATCGGACGCTCTGGTCGAATCGTTCACCGCCGACGGGGTCGAGGATGGCATCGACACCGAGTCCGTCGTTCTGCGCTCGCAGGGCCGCCACCCAGTCCCCCTCCGCATCGAGGACGTGATGCGCGCCGGCGCGTTCCGCGATGTGCATCTTGTCGGGCCCGGCGGCGATCGCGATGACCTCGGCCCCGAGCCCGCGCCCGACCTGAATGGCGGCGGTGCCGACCCCACCTGCGGCGCCATGGATCGCGATGCGGTCGCCAGGCCGGATCCGACCCCGGCGGGCGAGGGCGAAGTATGCGGTGTGGTAGTTCATGACGAAACCCGACGCGGCCTCGAACGTCAGTCCCTCCGGGATCGCGAGGGTCAACGCCGGCTCAGCGAGTGCCACGTCAGCAAAACCGCCGAGCATTGTGAAGGCCATCACCCGGTCGCCGGCGCTGAAACCCGAGCCGTCGGGAGCGGAGCGAACCCGACCTGCCACTTCGACTCCGGGCACGAACGGCAGCGGGGGCTTCATCTGATATTCGCCGCGCGTGAGCAGGAGATCGGGAAAGCTCACCCCCGCGGCGGCGACTTCGATGACCACGCGAGCCGAATCCTCCGGCTCGTCGACCTCGACCAGATGGAGCCCTGATGGGCCTTCGAGACCCTGAACCTGCTGTGCCCGCACCTCACTCCTCCGTCCCGCTATGGGCGCAGATCATGCCATTGTCGGCTCCCGATCAGCGGAACCTGGGGTACCCTTCTCCTGGGCGGCGGGTAACCGGAAGCTGACATCAGCGTTGTCCTTCAAGGGGAGCCCAACGCGGCGCGCCGGTCCCGCACGATGCACGCGGCGGTCAGCACACCCAGATCGAAAAGTCGAGAGCAACACCTCAACCATGGCGGCAATCAGCAGATCATCCGTTCGCAGGCGACGCCGGTCGCGCTACAACGTGGTCCCGAATTGGGTCGCGCGGAGGCGCGCCGTGGTCTCGGTCGTCGTCATGTTCTCGCTGCTGCTCGTTGCCGGTGGCATCTACGGCGTGCGCCTCTCGCTCGCACTCGCCAAGACGTTCCACACCAATCCGATCAGCGCCGTGGTCGGTGCACTGCAGGGAGGCCACGGTTCGGCGATCGACCATGAAAAGCAGACGTATCAGCGGATCAACGTCGTTCTCTACGGATACGGCGGCGATCAGCACTCGGGCGCATTTCTCACCGACTCGATCATGGTCATCTCGATCCAGCCGTTGCGGGGCCGCCCACCTCAGGTCGCCGAGATATCGATCCCACGCGACTGGTTCGTGAACATCCCACTTCGCAATGGCAAATCGACTCAGCAGCGAATCAACTTTGCGTACGCGGCCGGAATGCTCGGTGAGGGGCCCCAACCGGCGAGCGCGGTGGATGCCGGCGCGGCCGTGGCCGACCCGGTGCTCGCCCACATCCTCGGCGTTGGCATCAGCTACTTCGTGGGGGTCGACTTCAACGCATTCAAGCAGGCTGTCGATGCCGTCGGTGGAATCAATATCGATGTCCCGGCCGGCTTCACGGATTACCAGTACCCCGCCGGCGAGTGCGACCTGGGTAACTGCGGATACCAGACCGTGCGTTTCAAAGCGGGCATGCAGCACATGAACGGCGCTACGGCGCTCATCTATTCCCGCTCGCGTCATGGCAACAATGGACAGGGATCAGACTTCGCGCGAAGCCGCCGCCAGCAACAGATCATCGTCGCGCTCAGGTCGCAGATCGAGAGCATCGGTGGATTCGGCAAGCTGCCGGATGTCATCAACGCACTGGGGAGCAACGTGCTCACCAACCTCACCATCGGCGACGCCGAGTCCCTGTATGGCCTGGTGAACGGCGTCAACCCGGCATCCATCGAGCACATCAGTCTCGATGACACCAACTTCCTCTACGACTGCGGGTATCCATACCGGTGTGGGAGTTACTACCTCTACACCAATGACCGCAGCTACAAGTCACTCCAGCATTTCGTCCAGGACATCTTCCCAGCGCCCGCGGCCCTCGCCGAGGGAGCCCCGGTGGCGTTCGTCAACGCGAGCGGGTGCAACAACACCGCGACCACCCGCTGGGCTTCGGTCATGCACATGCTGGGCTTCGCCACCACGGCCGGTGGAAGAGCGCCAACGCAGGCTCTGACACAGGTGATCGACAACAGTGGTGGCAAGGACACCGCCGCCGCGCAATGGCTGGCCGCGTATTTCGGGGTGAGCGTCACCACCGAGCCGGCACCGACCGCGCCCCTGACTACGCCGCCTGCGACTCCCGTGGCGGCCCCTGCAGGCGGTGTGACCGTCATACTCGGCAGCGCCGAAGAGCAGGCGTTCCTCGGTGACCAAGGGGTCGGTCAGTAGCAAGCTGTAGGGGACGCGTGGGACAGAGAATTGCCATCCTGACGGGCGGGGGTGACGCACCAGGTCTCAACGCCGCCATTCGCGCGATCGGCCGGCGCGCGCTCGCCGCCGGTGACTCGCTGTTCGGGATTCGCAACGGGTGGGCGGGCATGGTCGGCGAGGGCGACGTGATGCACCTTGACCGCTCGGAGCTCTCCGGCATCCTCCAGCTCGGTGGCACTATGCTGGGCAGCTCGCGCGTGAACCCGATGAAGCTCGAGGATGGCATCGACGAGGTCATGCGCAACATCGAGCGGCTGCATCTCGACGCGCTGGTCGCCATCGGCGGGGATGACACGCTGAGTGTCGCGGCCCGACTTGCCGAACAACGCGCGCGCGTCGTCGGCGTGCCCAAGACCATGGACAACGACCTGAGCATCACCGAGTACTGCATCGGGTTCGACAGCGCCGTGAGCGTGGTCACCGAAGCCCTCGATCGTCTCCACACCACCGCCACCTCGCATCACAGGGTGATGGTGTGTGAGGTGATGGGACGTGACACCGGGTGGGTGGCGGTGATGGGCGGCCTGGCGGGCGGTGCCGACATGATCATCATCCCCGAGTTCAGCGTCACCGTCGACGAGGTGGTCGCGCACCTCGAGGTGCGCACCCGAGCGGGAAGCGACTTCAGCATCATCGTCGTCGCCGAGGGCGTTGAGATGGAAGGGCTGCAGTCGAAGGACGCGGCCGAGGGCGCGCGGGACGCCTTCGGACATGTCCAGCTCTCGCGACGCGGCGTCGGCGAGAACCTCGCGCGCATCATCGAGGAGCGCACCGGACACGAGACGCGGGCCACCGTGCTCGGACATGTGCAGCGGGGCGGTTCGCCCACGGCGTACGACCGGATCTGGGCGACGCGCGTCGGTGCGAAGGCCTATGACCTGGTCGTGGAAGGGCTGTTCGGCGAGATGCCGGTGGTCACCAACGGCACTGTCGACGTCGCCAGCATTGCCGATGTCGTGGGGGAGCAGCGTCGCGTCCCTCGCGAACTCTACGAGCTCGCCCAGGTCTTCTACTAGCTCGCGTTAGCGGGACATCACCGGCACGCTGCTCAGCGGCGACCAGCTCGGCGCGGAGCTCGCGTCGAAGTCGAGGTTGGTGGTCACCAGGAGCGGTGGTGACGGCGCGACGCTCAGGCCTCCCTTGATCCACCAGAGCTCGAAGTGCCCGGTGGCGTCGGCGGTGTTGTAGTAGACGAGCCCGCTGCCATCCGGCGCCCACACCGGGTCGGCGCACAGGCAGTTGTTGACCAGCGTTGTCGGCGTTCCCAGCTTCCCGTTGCTCAGGGTCGCAACCTCGAGCCGCGTGCTCTGCAGCCCGGTGCCGCCGATGCAGATCATCGCGACCCTGGTGCCGTCGGGTGACGGAGACGGCTGCCCGCAATCCTGCGCAGGCGTCGTCAGGACGATCGGTTTGGCGAGCGGCTTCACCTGAATCGCGATCTCGGAGTACGCATTGCCGTTCGCGATGGCGAATCTCGAGTAGATGACCGAGCCGTTGACCAGCGGGGTGGGGTCGACGTCGCCGCCGGTGAAGGGGTTGGAGTTGGTGAGGAGCGTGTTCGCGAGCTTGCCGCTGAGCGTTCCCGACCACACCGAGAAGTCGACCGCCAAGGTGGTGGAATTCTTCGGCGCGTCGTAGCTGAAATAGACGGTGTTGCCGTCTGCGCCCATGTGCGGATAGAACATCCAGTGGTTGAGATAGACCTTGTCGAGGTGCGGGTTCGAATTGCTGCTGAGCTGGCGGACGATCGCCCCCGAGGCGCTCAGCAGGTAGAGGTTGGAGTACTCCGCGGCGCGCAGCACCGCAACGATGTCCTGGGAATTCGGGATGTACGCGGGCTGCATCCACGAGCCGGTCTTGGTCGAAAGGTGCAGGTCGGTGAAGTATCCGTTGCTGAGCCGGTAGATGTCACCGTTCTGGGCGAGGTACAGCGTGCCCGGGAGCACGATCTTGGGACGTGTCGCGGTGGGGATGAAGACCGTCGCCTCGGTGGGAATCTTGTGTTTTCTCGACGCGATCAGCCGGTTCACACCAAAACCGAACCCGGCCATGAGCGCGAGCAGCACGATCACCGAAACGGCGCGTCTCATCGTGGACCCCTACACCGCGGGGAAGTACTGGTGCGTCTCGGGAAGGATGAGATTCCAGTTGGGCAGCAGCACGCTCTCGTTGATTTTCTCGCCCGGCACCGTGTAGGGGGACGCGAGGATCACCTGCTTCACGTTCTGCAACTGCACACTGCTGGCGATCGGCAGCAGCGAGGCGATCTCGCTGATGCTCATGTCGGTCGAGAAGTCGTTGGCCATGGCGGTCGCGATGTCGGGCAGGTCGGCGATGCCGAGCAGCTTTGCCTTGGCACGCAGGGCGAGCAGCACCTGCTGCTGACGCTGCGAACGCCCGAAGTCGCTGCGCAGGTCGCCGTGCCTCGAGCGGACGTACATCAGGGCTTGCATGCCGGTCATGTGCTGCGGACCGGGCAGGACGGCGACCCGCTCGTAGGCATACGGATCCTTGCCGCTCAGGTCGGCTGGATAGAAGTCGTCCATGACCGGGTTGGTGGCCACGACGTCGACACCGCCAACCTCGTTGATCAGGTTCACCAGCCCGAGCAATCCGATCCACGCGTAATGGTCGATGTGGACGCCGAAGTCCTCCTCGACGGTCGCCACCGACGCGCTGGCGCCGCCGTGCAGATAGGCGGCATCGATCTTGGCGCTTCCGCCGCTCGAGAGGGGCACCCACAGGTCCCGGGGAATGGATTCCATGACCACCTGCCTGGTCTTGGGGTTCACCCTCGCCAGGATCATCGACTGGGTGAGGACCGTACCGCCGAACTTGGCGTCGTTGTCCGAGCCGAGCAGCAGCACGGTGAACGGCTGCCCCGGCGCCGCCTCCGCTGTGGGCACCGCGGACGCCGACGCCCGCGGGGCAGCCGATGCGCTGGCGCCCGGCGTCGGCGTCGGGAGGTCGCGGATGATCGTGTGCCCGGTGTCCTGGAAGGCGGTCACGATCGCCGGCATGAAGTACGCCACCACGCCGATGGCTCCGGACAGCACAAAGCCGAGCGCGATGACGAATCCAACCAGGAAGCGGCTGCGCCTGACGTGATGCCGGCGCACCGATGCGCGTTGACGTCTCACCTGAGGCTTTATAACGAACTCGGCTGACGTCAGGGTTACGGTGGGTGGGTTGAGCTCGGGGCGCCGGTAGACTTCCTCCGATGCAGGAAGCCCAACTCGCCGAGCGCCTGATGGCGGGCGACACGCGCGCGCTGGCTCGCGCCATCCGGATGGTCGAGGACCGGGATCCCGGGATCGCCGACCTCCTCCGGCAGGTTCGCGAACGGGCCGGCCTGGCTCGCGTGGTCGGGGTGACCGGCCCTCCGGGGAGTGGCAAGAGCACCCTCTGCGACCAGGTGATCGAGCGCTGGAGGGCCGCCGGACACCAGGTGGGCGTGATCGCGGTCGATCCCTCCAGCCCGTTCACCGGCGGCGCGATCCTCGGCGACCGGGTGCGGATGGTCCGCCACACCCTCGACCCCGGCGTCTTCATCCGCAGCATGGCGGCTCGCGGGCATCTCGGAGGACTCGCCGCGGCCGCCCGGGAGGCGATCCGCCTCCTCGACGCCTCCGGCCGGGATCGATGCCTGCTCGAGACGGTCGGCGTCGGCCAGTCCGAGCTCGAGGTCATGGAGACCGCCGACACCACCGTGGTGGTCACAACGCCGGCGACCGGCGATGCCGTTCAGATCATCAAGGCGGGCATCCTCGAGATCGCCGACATGTTCGTGGTCAACAAGGCCGACCTGCCCGGAGCGTCCAAGGTCGTCCGCGACCTGAAGGAACTCGTCCGCCACGGGGCTCAGCGTGCCGGCTGGTCTCCGCCCGTCCTGACCACCGTCGCCGAGACCGGTGAGGGCGTCGACGACCTGGTCGCGGCCATCGACCAGCACGGCGACACGATTGCGGCCTCCGGGGAGCTCGAGCGCCGCCGGATCGCTCGTCTCCGGGCCGAGGTCGAGGCGATCGTCGTCGAGCGAGCCGCGGAGCGCGCGCGAAGTGCGCTGCATGAGGGCACAATGAGTCGAGAGCTCGAAGGCGATCTGAGCCGGGTGGACCCGTACGCCCTTGCCGAACGCATCCTCAACGGGCACAGCAGAGAACCCACGAAGTAATGACCCAGACCATCGACCGGGCGGGTGTGCCGCCCGCCGAGCCCGAGGCACCGCGACCTCGCGAGGCGCCGCCGATCCCTCCGGACACGCTGGGAGGCCTGCGGCTCGAGACCCGCTATGCGCCCGACAACTCGTCCTTCGACGTCGAGCGCGACCTCGGCGAGCCGGGTTCCTATCCCTACACCCGGGGCGTGCACCGGACCATGTACCGCGACAAGGTCTGGACCATGCGCCAGTTCGCTGGCTTCGGAAGCGCGCGCGACACCAACGAGCGATATCGCTTCCTCCTCGGCCAGGGCCAGATGGGACTCTCCGTCGCGTTCGACATGCCGACGCTCATGGGCCACGACTCGGATTCGCCCCAGGCGCTCGGCGAGGTCGGACGCTGCGGTGTGGCGGTCGATTCGGTGGAGGACATGCTCACGCTGTTCAGCGGCATCGACGTCGGAACGGTCACCACGTCGATGACCATCAACTCGCCGGCGCCGATCCTCTTCGCGATGTACCTTGCGGCTGCCGACGAGCAGGGGATTCCCTACACGAAGCTCGGCGGCACCCT
This sequence comes from Candidatus Dormiibacterota bacterium, assembly GCA_003162415.1. GTDB lineage: Bacteria > Chloroflexota > Dormibacteria > Aeolococcales > Aeolococcaceae > Palsa-851. The sequence continues at coordinate 242,396 of PMOL01000004.1, read as the reverse complement.
CCAGAACGACATCCTCAAGGAGTACATCGCCCAGAAGGAGTTCATCTTTCCCATCCGGCCGTCGATGCGACTCGTGACCGACGTCGTCGAGTTCTGCACGCGCAACGTACCGAGCTGGAACCCGATCTCGATCAGCGGGTATCACATTCGCGAGGCCGGCAGCACCGCGGCGCAGGAGCTGGCCTTCACGCTCGCCGACGGTTTCGCCTATGTGGAGGCGGGCATCGAGCGCGGCCTCGACGTGGACGAGTTCGCGCCGCGCCTGTCCTTCTTCTTCAACGCGCACATCGACTTCTTCGAGGAGATCGCCAAGTATCGAGCTGCGCGACGCATCTGGGCGCGGCACATGCGCGAGCAGTACGGCGCCAAGGATGACCGCTCGCTGAAGCTCCGCTTCCACACACAGACCGCCGGTTGCTCGCTCACCGCGCAGCAGATCGAGAACAACGTTGCGAGGACCGCGTTCGAGGCGCTGGCGGCCGTGCTCGGCGGCACCAACTCGCTCCATACCAACTCCATGGACGAGGTGCTCGCCCTGCCCACGGAGAAGGCGGCGCAGATCGCGCTCCGCACCCAGCAGATCCTCGCGTACGAGACCGGGGTCCCATCGGTCGTCGACCCGCTTGCCGGCTCGTGGTTCATCGAGGACCTCACCAACCGGATGGAACAGGCGGCCGAGGATTATTTTGCGGCGATCGCTGAGCGCGGCGGCATGCTCGACGCCGTTGCCGAGGGCTTTCCGCAGCGCGAGATCGCCGACGCGGCATTCCGCTACCAGAGCCAGCTCGAGACCGGAGAAAGAGTCATTGTTGGCGTCAACGTGTTCGAGCACAGCGTCGACATGGTGCAGCCGCCGACGCTGGTCATCGACCCCAATGTCGAGGTCGAGCAGGCCGCTCGACTCAAGGAGTTGCGCGAACGCCGCGACAACACCAGTGTTGCGACCCGGCTCGATGCGCTCCAGGAGGTCGCGCGCGGCACCGACAACCTGATGCCGGCCATCATCGACTGCGTGCGGGCTCGCGCCACCGAAGGCGAGATCGTCGAGGCGTTGCGGACGGTCTTCGGCACCTACCGGGAGACGCCCGTTTTTTGACCTTTTCTTAACCCCTCCATAAAGGGGAGGTGGCTAGGCTCAGCCGGTATCGTGGGAGCCAAGCACATCCTGGTGGTCGAGGACGAGGAGGTCATCCGTGAGACCCTCCGCTTCAATCTCGTGCGCGAGGGATACCAGGTGAGCCAGGCCTCGAACGGGATCGAGGCGCTCGAGAAGGCCCGCGAGCTTCGCCCCGACCTGATCGTGCTCGACCTCATGCTCCCCGAGCTTGGCGGCCTCGAGGTGTGTCGCATCCTCCGTCAGGAGACGACCTTGCCGGTGCTCGTCCTGAGCGCCCGGGACAGCGAGCTCGACAAGATCGTCGGCCTCCGGGTCGGCGCGGACGACTACATGACCAAGCCGTTCTCGCTCGCCGAGCTGACCGCACGGGTGATGGCGCTGCTCCGCCGTGCGCAGCCCACCGCCGAGGAACGGGGTGTGGTCGAGGTCGAGGAGTTCGGTGACTTCCGATTCGATCGCGGCGCGCGATCGGTGAGGGTGGGCCAGGAAGCGCTCCGCCTCTCTCCGAAGGAGTTCGACCTCCTGTCCTTCCTGCTCGCCAACCCGGGGAGGGTGCACTCGCGCGAGCAGCTGATCCGGCGTGTCTGGGGGCCGAAGTTCTTTGGCGAGCGCAAGACCGTCGACGTCCACGTCCGCTGGCTTCGCGAGAAATTCGAGCCCTTCGAGGCGCTGCCCTTCAGGATCACCACGGTCTACGGAGTCGGCTACCGGCTGGACCGCATCCTCGAGCAGCGCGAACCTGCTGCGCCTGACGTCGCCGTCATCGGACGCCGCTGACGGCCCGGGAGTTGGCCCTGCCTATACTTGCCGCTCCCACCCGAGTTCGGACCAGGGAGAGGGTCAGTTTGGCATCGCCGATCGCAGTCATCGACATCGGGTCGAACTCGGCCCGAATCGCAGTGCTGCGGCTCGACGAGTCAGGTCAGCTCGACATCATCGCCGACGCCCGTACCTCACTCCAGCTGGCCCGCCACATCGATGCGCGAGGCCGTCTCGAGGCGAGTGCGGTGACCGATGCGGTCGCGGCAGTGCGCGATTTCCGGGCGGTTGCGGCAGCGGCGGGGGCGGAGCGGATCGTCGCGGTCGCGACCGCCGCAATCCGCACCGCCACCAACCGGGACAGCGTGCTCGCCAGGCTCGAGGCGGACACGGGCCTGGCGATCAAGGTCATCGACGGTGAGGAGGAGGCGCGCTACGCGTTTCTCGGAGCCGTGCACGGTCTCCCGATCGACACGGGCTACCTCATCGACGTCGGCGGCGGGAGCTTCGAGCTCGCCTATTTCGAGCGTCGCCGCGCGCTTCGCTGGTGGACCTTCGAGCTCGGTGCGCTGGTGGTGACCGACCAGTTCCTGGGCAGCGACCCCCCGCGGGCGTCCGAGATCGCCGCGCTTCGCGACCACGTGACCAAGACCCTGAGCGACGCGGGGGTCCCGGTCCTTCCCGAGGATGGCGGCATGGTCGGCACCGGGGGCACGGTGCGGAACCTCGCCAAGATCCACATGCGGTCGGTGGCTCATCCGATCGCGCGGGTCGACGGGTATGTCCTGCAGCGCCGGGAGGTTCGCGAGCTCACGTCGCGGCTGACCACCCGGAGCGGCGCCTCGCTGCGAGCCGTGCCCGGCCTCTCCACCGACCGCGCCGACTCGATCGCCGGCGGTGCGCTGGTGGTCATCGCCGCAATGGAAGCCCTCGGGGCTCGAACCCTCATGGTCTCGGGCCACGGTCTGCGTGAGGGCATCGCGCTTGCCGAGCTCAACCTGCCGCTTCCCGAGGTGTGGCAGGTCCGGCGTTCGTCGGTGGCCGCGCTCGCGTCGCGGTTCTCGACGTGGGACGCCGGCCGGGCAACGCGCCGGGTCGAGATGACCCGCGCCATCCTCGGGGTCGCCGACCCGACCATGACCGCGGAGATGCGCGAGGTGCTCGACCACGCGACCACGCTTCTCGACGTCGGCCCGAGCATCAACTACTACGACCGCTGGACCCACGCCGCCGGGGTGACCGCCTCCGCCGACCTCCAGGGCTTCACCCATCGCGAGGTGGCCCTGATCGCAACGACGCTGGCCCGGCTGGGCAAGGCCCGCAGCAACCTGCCGCGGTACGCTCGGCTCTGCACCCGCGACGACATCAAGCGCATCGACAAGCTCGCGGTGATCATCGAGCTCGCCGATGAGCTCGATCGCCGCGTCAACGGCGGTGGACCGCCGACCTTCCGTTACGACGAACGTCGCAACCGGGTGGTCGTCTCCACGGGCCTTCCGTACACGTGGGAGCCCGAGGACCTGGCCCGGCGCTTCCGTACCCGGATCGGTCGAACGCTCAGCCTGCGTCCAGCAGAGACGTCGGGTGAGCGTACGAAGGGGGTGGAATCTCCAAACGGCCGATCGACTGGTAGAGGTCCTCGACGAGCGTGATCAGGATCGGAGGAGCGTCGCAGGCGAACATCAGCGCCTCGATGGTGGCCACCTGGCGGCGCAGGCCTTCGACCGTGTCGATGCGGTCCCAGGGCGCCGATGCGACGTACTGCACGGCTTCGAGTAGGCAGTGAACCTGCGCCGTAAAGCGATTGTGAAATGGCTATGGTGCGGGGGCGATCTGATGGTGCTCTCCAGGGACAGTAGAGTCCGATGGATATGAGCGAGCCATTGCTGCACCCGAACCACCCTGTGCTCGCGGATGAACTGGGTCACCTGCGACGCATCGTCGCCGACATGGGTGAGCTGGTTGACAGCGCCATCACCCAGGCCACCAGCGGCCTTGCCGAGCGCGATGTGAGCCTCTGCGCGCGCGTGATCGCCGACGACGCGCTGGTCAACGACCGCCAGCGCGAGCTCCGCGAGCTTTCGTTCTCGCTCATTGTGAACCGCAGCCCCGAGGCCCGCGAGCTGCGCGAGATCATCGGCCTGCTCAACATGTCGTCCGAGCTGGAGCGCATGGGCGACCACTGCGTGAGCATCGCCAAGCTCGCCCGCAACCTGGCCGACCTGCCACCCCTCGAGACGTACGTCGACGTCCCCAAGATGGCCGCCTATTGCAGCGACCAGGTGCGTGGCATCCTCGCCGCGGTGGTCTCGCGAGACGTGCTGCAGGCGCGGCGCATCGCCGCCGGGGACGACCGGGTCGACCGCATCTACCACCGTCTCTTCGACGACCTCGTCCAGCTGATGACCGAGGACAACACCACCGTCTTCCGGGCCACCAACCTGGTGTTCATCGCCCATCACCTCGAGCGCATCGCCGACCGCGTGACCAATATCGCGGAGGATCTCGTGTTCCTCGACTCCGGAGCGATCGAGGAACTCGGCTGATGGCGGTATCCGAGCCCACGAAGGCGCGTGACCGGGCGGCGCCGGCCGCCCCCAAGCGTCCGGATCGTCCCGTCCAACTCGGCGACCGCCATCGCTATATCAACCGCCACCTGAGCTGGCTCGATTTCGACACACGCGTCCTCGAGCTCGCCGAGGACACTTCACGCGCCCTGCTCGAGCGGGCGAAGTTCCTGGCCATCTCCAGCAGCAACCTCGACGAGTTCTTCCAGGTCCGAGTCGGCGGCCTGATCGAGCAGCGCCGCGCAGGTGTGGCAGCGCTGAGCCCTGATGGCATGACCGTCGACGAGCAGCTGGCCGAGATCCAGCGACGCGCCATCGACCTCACCGCGCGCCAGATGCGGGCTTTCCGGGCCATCGTCGAACGCCTCGGCGAGGTCGGCCTCCGCTTCTCGAACTACACGTCGCTCGACCACGGCGATCGGGAGCACGTCGACGCGGTCTTCGAGGAACGCATCTTCCCGGTCCTGACCCCGCTCGCGGTCGACCCGGCGCACCCGTTCCCGTACATCAGCGACCTGTCCCTCAACCTGGCGGTCGTGGTCGGTGCGCCTCGAGGAAGCGAGCAGCGGATCGCTCGCGTCAAGGTCCCACCGCTGCTGCCGCGATTCGTGGTCATGCCGGACGGTGAGCGCTTCGTCCCTGTGGAGCAGGTCATCGCCGCGCATCTCGACCGCCTCTTTCCAGGGATGCGGGTGATCGGCCAGTACCCGTTCCGGGTGACCCGCAACGCCGACCCGGCGCTCGAGGAGGAGGAGGCCGAGGATCTCCGCACCGCCGTCCAGGAGTATCTCCGCCGGCGCCGCCGCTCGCCGCAGGTGGTGCGGCTCGAGATTGACGACACCATGACCGAGGAGGTCACACGGCTCCTCATGCGCGAGCTCGAACTCTCCGGTGAAGACGTCTACACCGTCGCCGGGCCGCTCGATCTGAGTGGCCTCTGGGGCCTCTACGAGCTCAACCGGCCCGACCTCAAGGAGCGGCTTCCCGCCCCGGTGATCCCACCCGCCCTCGCCAAGTCCACAAGCGAGGACGGCGAGGTCGACATCTTCCGCGTGATCGACGAGGGCGACCTGCTCGTTCACCACCCGTACGAATCCTTCGCGAGCAGCGTCGAGGCGTTCATCGACCAGGCAGTGAGCGATCCGGACGTGCTGGCAATCAAGCAGACGCTCTACAGGACCTCAGGTCCCGACAGCCCGATCGTCCGCTCGCTCATCCGAGCCGCCGAGTCCGGCAAGCAGGTGGTCGCCCTGGTCGAGCTCACCGCCCGCTTCGACGAGGAGGCGAACATCACCTGGGCAGCCGAGCTCGAGAAGGCCGGCGTCCACGTCGTCTACGGCGTCGTCGGCCTCAAGACGCACGCCAAGGCGACCCTGGTGGTCCGGCGCACCGGCACCGGGATCCGCCGCTACTGCCACATGGGCACCGGGAACTACAACTCCCAGACGGCGCGGCTCTACGAGGACATCGGGCTGCTCTCGTCCGATACGGAGCTCGGCGAGGACCTCACCGACCTCTTCAACTACCTCACGGGGTACAGCCGCCAGCGCCAGTACCGCCGCCTGCTGGTCGCCCCGGTCACGCTGCGCAGCGGGATCGTCGAGCTCATCCGCACGCAGACCCACAGGGACGGCCGGATCATCATCAAGTGCAACCACCTGATCGACCCTGAGGTCATCGAGGCGCTCTACGCGGCGTCGTCTGCCGGGGCGCGGATCGACCTGATCGTGCGCAGCTCCTGCGGAGTGCGGCCCGGGGTCAAGGGGATGTCCGAGAACATCTGGGTGCGCTCATTGGTTGGTCGCTATCTCGAGCACTCGCGCATCTACCACTTCGGTGACGACCGCTGGTACATCGGATCCGCCGACCTGATGGGGCGCAACCTGGACGGGAGAATCGAGACCGTGGTCCCGGTGATCGACCCCCGCCTCCAGATGCGGCTCGCCGAGGTGATGGACGTGCTTCTCGCCGACGACGTGCTCGCCTCCGAGCTCAACCCCGATGGAAGCTGGCACAAGGTGCCCACGGTTCGCCATCTCGACGCACAGCAAGAGCTGCATAGGCTGGCGGTCGAGCGAACCGCACTGTGACCGCCCCGGAGGGGGCGGAGCTCGGACGCGCACTCCGTCTCGAGGTGCCGATAACGTTCTCGCCCGAGTCGCTCGACGGCATCGACCGGTCCGCGGCGGTGATCGCCGAACCGGCTCGCAAGCTCCGGACCACGCACTGGGACACCGCCGAGCTCCGCCTGGCTCGCTGGGGGGTCTCGCTCGAGTACTCGGCCGACGCGGGCTGGGTGCTGCGCCTTCCGCCGACCGGCGAAGGCATGGCCGCGCCGGACGGCGCCGAGCTCCACTTCGACGGCGCGCCGGATCACCCCCCGGACCAGGCGCTGCACCTCGTGCGCGTTTACGCACGCAACGCGCCGATCGAACTGGTCGCCCGACTGGTCACGGTGACCATTGAGACGGTGCTGCTCGACGCCGGCGGGGCGGTGCTCGCCCGCCTTGTCGACGACACCGTCTCTGTGTATTCGGGCCCTCGGATCACCCAGCGCTTCCGCGAGATCGAGCTGTTCAGCGACAGCGGTCCGCTGCTCGACCTGATCGCCACCCGGTACCAGGCCGCCGGAGCCCAGCCTTCGCGCCCGCGCGCGCTGGTCGCCAGAGCGCTCGGGCTGGTGGGCACACCGCCACCGGAGATCGGCTCGGTCACCCTCGGCGGTGCGGCCACCGCGGGTGACGTCGTCCGCCGGTCGTTGAGCACGTCGGTGATCCGCCTCATCCGCCATGACCCGGGTGTGCGGCTGGGCGTTCATCCCGAGGACGTCCACCAGGCTCGAGTGGCAACCCGGCGGCTGCGCAGCGACCTGCGGACCTTCCGTGCGCTCCTCGACGAGTCCTGGGCGGAGGGACTCCGCGACGACCTCCGCTGGCTGGGCGGCGAGCTCGGAAGGGTTCGAGATGCCGAGGTCCTGCGTGACCGTCTGCGCGCCGCGGCGGGGACGCTGCCACCGGCTGACCGGCGCCCGGCGCTGGCAGTCGTCGCGCCCCTGGGCATGCAGGTCGGATCGGCGCGCCGGCACCTCGTCAACGCCATGGACACCGAGCGCTACATCGAGGTGATCGACCACCTGGTGGCGGCAGCCCGCACGCCGGTGCTCACCGAGATGTCGGCATCGTCGGCACGCGAGGTGCTCCCCGGCCTGGTCCGCAAGCCGTGGCGATCGCTCAAGTCGGGTGCCCTCGCCGCCCGGGGCGACGTTCCCGATGAGCAGCTCCACGATCTGCGCATCAGGGCCAAGCGCTGCCGCTACGCGGCCGAGGCGGCGGCCGCGGCAACCGGCAAGAACGCCGCGAAGTTCGCCCGGGAGGTCGCGGCCCTCCAGGAGGTGCTCGGGGAGTTGCACGACGCGGTGGTGGCCGAGGCGTGGCTGCGTGATCGATCGGCTGCGCCCCGCGTTCACGAGACGGCGCTCTTCGCCGCCGGCGAGCTGGTCGCCCAGCAGCGAGACGCGGCAGCACGAGCCCGAACGGGTTGGCCGGCGGTGTGGAAGCGTGTCGAGGAGGGCTGGTCGCGTGCCTGGCGATGAAGCGACCAGCTACCTCGTCCGCCATGCCAAGGCAGGGTCACGCGAGCGCTGGGCGCGTCCTGATCGCGAGCGACCACTGACCGAACCGGGGCGCATCCAGGCCGCCGCGCTGGCGCGCGTTCTGGCTTCCACCACGCGGAGCGTCGTTTCCAGCCCCTACGTCCGCTGCGTTGAGACGGTCGCTCCCCTGGCTGAGGTCGTGGGGCTACGAGTCGATGAGGACGATCGCCTTGCGGAGGGCGCCGACCCGTCCTGGGCGATGGGCCGGCTCGCGTCCGCTCCCGGGTCGGTGCTCTGCACCCACGGCGATGTCATGGCGTCAATCGTGACCAGCCTCGCCGACGCCCGCGTGCCCATGACCGGCGGGATGCAGTGGGCCAAGGGAGCGACCTGGGCGTTCACCATCGCGGGCGGCCGGATCGTCGGAGGCCGCTACCTGCCGCCGCCTGACTGAGGTTCCCAGGCGAGACCGTCGCGGTCACCGGCAACGCGGATGAGCACGCAGGTCCACGTCCGGAAGGGGCGCCAGGCCTCGGCGAGGGTCGCGAGCTCGGCAGGGGTCGCGGGCTGCTTCAACCCGTAGAAATGGCGAACGTAGGACGGGATGCGTGGTTCGCCGAGGGTCAGGACGTCGGTCGCGCCCGTCGAGCGGAGCAGGATCAATCCGGCGTAGGTCGGACCGATCCCGGGCAGCTGCAGCAGTGCGGCCATCGCAGCGTCCGACGGCATGGCCAGCAGCCTGGCCGCGTCAAGCTGCCCGTCCAGCGCTGCCCGGGCAATCGCGTGGAGGCGGTCGATACGCTGCGGCTCCAGGCTCGGAAAGCTGTCGACCTGGAGCAGCTCGGAGGGAGTCGGGAAGGCTTCGCGCTCGCCGCCGGGAAGCTGGAACACCCGGCCGTGCGCCGCGGACAGGCGTTTGCGAACCGCGGTCGCCTGGGTGCGATGCCTGCGCTGGCTGAGGATCGCCCAGGCTGCGGCCTCGTACGGTGAGTGAAACAGCACGGGACGGAGACCTGGCAATTCCGATTGGAGCCGGCCGATCACTGGATCTCGGGCGCCGACCTCTGCCCACGCCGAGCCGGACTGGTCGAGTGACAGCACGCGGCGCACCTGGGCCACGACCGGTTCGGGTTCGGCATCGCCGTAGATTCGGCAGTTGAGAACGCCGTCTGCGTCCTGGGTGAGGTAGGCGGCCGCGTGATGCGCCAGATCGTCGGCGACGAACGCCAGCGACATCGAATCCCCGTCGGGCCTGGGACGCCCCGTGTTGGGGCCGAAGCCGAAACTGGCCGCGGCGGCCAGGGAGAACGCCCCGTCGGGCGTGATCGTCAGCTCCCTCTGCGCCTCGGACACGTCCCGCTCGGCTACTGGCGAAGGCGGAGGATCAGGTTGATCACCACGGTCAGGACCACGCTGACCACGATGCAGAAGGCCAGCGGGAAGAAGAACGAGAAGCTCCCGTTGCTCACCGAGATGCTGCCCGGCAGCTGGGTCACGCCCGCGCGGGTGAGCAGGATGAGGACACCGCCGATCACCAGGATCACCGCGCCCACGATCAGGAGGAGCTTGCCCACGTCACCGAGTGCCATGACGACACTCTAAGGTAGAGTTCGCGAAACGCATCCACTTCAAGCAGGTCCGGAGAGACCGGCAAGGGATTGCGGCGCCGCTGCGCGGCCGCCCTTGCCCGAACCCGTCCGGGCTGGAGGGCGAAGCGCCATGACGGCAACAACTGCGCGGAACCGGATGCTGGGCCACGTGATCACCGCCGAGCAGTTCGATCGCGATCTGCTCGACGTCCTCTTCCGGCGCGCCACCGCCCTCGACGGCGTTCGCGACGACCGCCTGGCGCACCGCATCATGGCGACGCTCTTCTACGAGCCGAGCACGCGCACGCGCCTGAGCTTCGAATCGGCGATGCTCCGTCTCGGTGGCGCCGTGATCGGCACCGAGGCGGCGCGCACCTTCTCCAGCGCGATCAAGGGGGAGACGCTCGAGGACACGGTGCGCATGGTGTCGACATATGCCGATCTCATCGTGCTGCGCCATGACGAGGCCGGGGCGGCCGCGCGAGCGGCGAGCGTCGCATCGGTGCCCGTCGTCAACGCCGGGGACGGTCCCGGCGAGCACCCGACCCAGGCCCTCCTCGACCTCTACACGATCGAGCGCGAGCTCGGCCGCGTCGAGGGGGTGCGGGTCGCCTTCTGCGGGGATCTTCGCTTCGGCAGGACGGCCCGGTCGCTCGCGCTCCTGCTCGCGCTCTACCCGGGGGTGCGGATGACCTTCGTGGCCCCACCGGTCATCCAGGTCGGTGGCGATATCCTCGCCCGGCTCGAGGCACGCGGGGTCGAATGCCGGCTCGCCGAGCAGCTCACCGACGTGCTCGACGATGTCGATGTCGTGTATCAGACGCGCGTCCAGAAGGAGCGCTTCACCGACCCGCTCGAGTACGAGCAGGCCCGCACCGCAATCCGCATCGACGGCGCGATCATGCGGCAGCTCCCCGCAACCGCGATCGTGATGCATCCGCTGCCCCGGGTCGACGAGATCGCGCCCGAGGTCGATGCCGACCCACGGGCGGCGTACTTCCGGCAGGCGGCGAACGGCGTCGCCATCAGGATGGCCCTGCTCGAGATGCTGCTCGCATGACGGTGGGTTCGTGAACGGCCTCGCCCAGTCGCTCGACGACAGCCCACAGCTGCTCGACGCCGGCGCAATCCAGCGCATCACCATGCGTCTCGCTCACGAGATTGCAGAGCGACACCCGGCGCTGGAGAACGTTGTCCTGGTGGGCATCCCGACCCGGGGTGTCCCGCTGGCTCGCGCTGTCGCCCATCAGCTCGTCACCCTTGGGCACGCTGCCCTGCCGGTGGCGACCCTTGACCCGAGCGCGCACCGCGATGATCGACCGAGGCCGGCGGCGCCGGAGCCAACGCTGTACGACGTCGATGGAGGATCTCCGCCACGCATTGATGGCGCGGTGGTGATCGTGGTGGACGACGTGCTCTACACGGGGCGCACGCTTCGTGCGGCCCTCGACGCACTGGTGGACTGCGGGCGCCCGGCGGCCGTCGAGGTGCTGGCGCTGATCGACCGCGGCCATCGCGAGCTGCCGCTGCGGGCCACCTACGTCGGCAAGAACGTGCCCACCGCGTCCGGCGACCGTGTCTTCGTGCGCCTGCGCGAAGTGGATGGCGTCGACGGCGCCTGGCTGCGCCGGAGCACCCTGCCGTGAACGGGATCCTGCGGGGGGTGCGGGTCATCGACCCGCTCGGACGGTTGGACGCCGCCGGACAGGACGTCTGGCTTGATGGTGGAAAGATCCTGGCCATCTACCACCACATCGAGGCGGCGGGCGTGCCGGTGGTCGACCTGACGCCGGCGGAGGGCGACGAGCCGTGCGTGCTCTGTCCCGGGTTCATCGACCTGCACACCCACCTCCGTCAACCCGGTGACGGCGAGGCTGAAACCCTGGCGAGCGGAGCTCGCGCGGCTGCGGCCGGTGGGTTCACGCACATCGTCGCGATGGCCAACACCACACCACCGATCGACACGCCCGAGCGTGTGGCCGAGGCGCGCCTCGCTGCGAGCAATCTGCCGGTCTCGATCCTGCAGATCGCCGCGCTCACCCGCGGGCTCGAGGGCGAGGAACTGGTCGACATTCGCAAATGCATCGAGGCGGGCGCGGTCGCGCTCGGCGACGACGGCCGCAACGGCGTGTCGCCGCGCCAGCTGGCCATCGCGCTGGCGGAAACCGCGCATCTCTCCCGCGCAGTCTTCGTGCATCCCGAGGACGAGGAGATGATCGCCCAGGCCAACGCCACGCAGGGCCCGGTCACACGCAGCCCGATCCGTCCAGTTGAAACCGAGACGCGCGCCGTGAACCTGGCGATTCGCGCACTGTCACATGCGCGCTCCGGTCATCTGCATCTGCAGCATCTGTCCGCAGAGGGATCGGTCGCGTCACTGCGGCGCGCGCGTCACCAGGGGCTCGCGGTGAGCGCCGAGGTGACGCCGCACCACCTCTCGATGTGGCTGCCGGTCGCGGAGGAGCCGGACCCGCAATCGCTGCGCAAGATGAACCCGCCATTGCGCGCCGAACGCGACCGGGTGGCGCTCGTGCAGGCGCTGCGCGAAGGTCTCATCGAGGCGGTCGCGACCGACCACGCACCCCACCCCGCATCAGAGAAAGCGCTCGACTACGATGAGGCGGCGCCGGGCTTGATCGGACTCGAGACCGCGCTCGCCGCCTGCATCACCATCGGCGGGATGGGGGGTGAGTGGCTGGCGACGCTCGTCGAGCGTTTGACCGTTGGGCCGCATCGGATTCTCGGGCCTTCGTCGGGTGTCCCCGAGCCGCGGCTGAGGATCGGCGAATCAGCGACGTGCACACTCTTCGATCCGAACACGGAGTGGACAGTCGGCCAGACGCCACTGCATTCGCGCTCGCGCAACACGCCGCTGCTCGGCGCGAAACTGCGCGGCACCGTCCTGCTCACCATGGCCGCTGGTCGCGTCATCCATCAGGACCCGGCGCGGGTGCCGATCGTCTCGGAGCAGGTCACCAATGTCTGACCTTCGCGGGCGTCTCGCCCTCGAATCGGGTGCGACGTATGAGGGAGTCCTTTTTGGCGCGCCCCTCGAGCACGCCCAGAACGGCGAGGTCGTCTTCAACACCTGCATGACCGGGTACCAGGAGGTGATCACCGACCCGTCCTACGCGGGTCAGGTGGTGGTGATGACCTATCCGCTCATCGGCAACTACGGCTGCCGCGACGACACCGCCGAATCCGACCGTGTCCAGTGCCGCGCGCTGGTGGTGCGCGAGCTTTCCGCGGACATCGGGCATCCGCGCGGCGAGCGCACCCTCGAGGAGGAGTTGCGCCGCAACGGGATTCCGGGACTCCGCGGTGTCGATACTCGCGCGCTGACGCGGCATCTTCGCGACCACGGCACGCTGCGCGGCGTCATCGCGGCGGCGTCGGCGATGACGGCTGCCGAGCAGGTTGAGGCGGCGCGATCGGCGCCGTTCGTGAGCGACGAGGACCTGGTCGGCATGGTCTCGATCGACGAGCCCTGGCGCGCGTTCTCCGAGCCCCTCGATGTGACGCTGCATCGCGGCGTCATGCTCGCCGGAAGCGAGAACGCGTGGACCGGCACGCGCGTGGTGGTCGTCGACTACGGCGTGAAACTCAACCAGGTGCGTGCGCTCCGCAGCCGGGGCGCCGAGGTGATCCTCGTGCGCCAGGACGCCAGCATCGAGGACGTCCTGCGCCACAATCCGCACGGGGTCGTCCTCTCCAACGGACCCGGCGATCCTTCGCGACTGCCTCATGCGGTGCAGTTGTGCCGGGATCTCCTCGAACGACGCATGCCCATGCTCGGCATCTGCCTCGGGCATCAGATCCTCGGACAGGCGGCCGGCGCTTCCACGTCACGCCTCGGGTTCGGGCATCATGGGGGCAACCACCCGGTGCGCGATGCCGAGACCGGCGCGGTGTACGTCACATCGCAGAACCACGAGTTTCAGGTCGATGCTGGGTCGCTTCCTGAGCATTCGGGGTGGTATGTCAGCGAGCGCAACCTGAACGACGGGTCGGTTGAGGGACTCCGACATCGGGAGCTGCCGGCGTTTTCGGTGCAGTACCACCCGGAGGGTGCGCCCGGTCCCCAGGATCGCGCTGGTGTGTTCGACGAATTCCTGCGGTTGTGCAGCGCGGGGCGAGCAGGGGGTGGGGATGCGCTTGCTCAGACAGCGCTCCGCGGTTCGCCCTCGCGCAACGACATAGCATCGCGCTCGGTCGAACCGCTACGCGAACTCGCCACGCATCCCCACCCCCTGCTCGCCGAGGACGCCGGTGGTAGTGCGACCAGCGCGGGGAACGGGTCTGGCGCCGCGTCCACAGAACGCTCGCCGACTTCGGATCTCTCGGCGTTGGAGCTGCCGAAGTGTGTGCTGGTGATCGGGTCGGGGCCGGTGATCATCGGGCAGGCGGCGGAGTTTGACTACGCGGGGACGCAGGCTTGTCGGGCGCTTCGGGAGGAGGGGATTCGCGTCGTGCTGGTCAACAGCAATCCGGCGACGATCATGACTGACGACTCGTCGGCGGATGCGGTGTACGTGGAACCGCTGACCGTTGAAGTTCTCGAGCGGGTGATGATTGCGGAGCGGCCGGATGGGTTGCTGGCGACGCTTGGTGGGCAGACGGGGTTGAACCTGGCGGTGGCGCTGGATGATGCGGGGGTTCTCGAGCGGCACAACGTGCGCGTTCTGGGGACGGGGCTGCGGGCGATCAGAACGGCGGAGGACCGGGAGCGGTTCAAGGAATTGCTGATCGAGATCGGCGAACCGGCGCCGGAGTCGGCGACGGTGGCTTCGCTTGCGGAGGCGCGAGCGTTGCGTGAACGCATGGGATTGCCGCTAGTGGTGCGTCCGGCGTTCACGCTGGGAGGGACCGGTGGCGGGCTGTGTGAGACCGAGGAGCGCTACGCGGAAACGGTGCTTGCGGGATTGGCGGCGTCGCCGATCAGCCAGGTGCTCGTGGAGCGCTCGGTGGCCGGCTGGCGGGAGATCGAGTACGAGGTCATCCGCGACGCGTCGGGCACGTGCATCACCGTCTGCAACATGGAGAACCTCGATCCGATGGGCGTGCACACCGGCGATTCGATGGTCGTCGCACCGGCGCAGACGCTCACGGATCGCGAGCACCAGCAGTTGCGCAGCGCAGCGTTGCGCATCATCAATGCGCTCGATATCCAGGGCGGCTGCAATGTGCAGTTCGCGCTCGCGCCCGATTCGCACGAGTACCACGTGATCGAGGTGAATCCGCGGGTGTCTCGCTCGTCGGCGCTTGCGTCCAAGGCAACCGGCTATCCGATCGCGCGCGTCGCCGCAAAGATCGCGGCGGGGCGGCGGCTCGACCAGATCCCCAATGCGGTGACCGGCAAGACCTGCGCCGCATTCGAGCCGGCGCTCGACTACTGCGTCGTGAAGATCCCGCGCTGGCCGTTCGACAAGTTCCCGGAGGCCGACCGGCGGCTCGGGACCCAGATGAAGTCCACCGGCGAGGTGATGGCCATCGAGCGCTCGTTCGAGGCAGCCTTCAGCAAGGCGCTCCGCTCGCTCGAGCAGCCGCAACCGGATCCGGCGGTGCTGCACGAGCCGGTGCTCATCGATGTGGCCAACGACCGCCGCGCGGCGGCGTTGCTGGAGGCGCTTCGCGGTGGGGCAACGCCCGAGGAGTTGACCCGACGCAGCGGCATCTCCTCGTGGTTCCTGCGCCGTCTCGGCACCATCGTTGCCTGCGAGGAGCGGTTGCGCTGGAATGGACTCGACGACGAGGCGCTCGCCCTTGCCAAGCGCGCCGGCCTGACCGACGCGCGCATCGGAGCGCTCACCGGTATCGCCACGGAAAAGGTTCGCGAACGCCGGCAGAGCGCGGGCGTGCGCCCGGTCTTCAAGTGCGTCGACACCTGCGCTGCCGAGTTCGAAGCAGCGACGCCGTACTACTACTCGACCTACGAGACCGAGGACGAGGGACCCGCCGCGTCAGCCCCGGCGCCGAACACCGTGGTCGTGCTGGGCAGCGGCCCGATCCGCATCGGTCAGGGCATCGAGTTCGACTACTGCAGCGTCCATGCTGCGATGGCACTTCGCCGTCAGGGTGTGGACGCGGTGATGGTCAACAGCAACCCGGAGACGGTGAGCACCGACTTCGACTGCAGCACACGCCTGTACTTCGAGCCACTCGACGAGGAGGCGGTTGCAGCGATCATCGAGGAGGAGCAGGCGTCCGGGGTGGTGGTGCAATTCGGTGGCCAGACTGCTGTCAACCTCGCCGAGCCGCTGGACCGCGCCGGCTTCACCATCCTCGGGAGCAGCATCGCGAGCATCGATCTTGCAGAGGATCGCCGTGCGTTCGAAGCGTTGATGCGTTCACTGTCGATCGCGCAGCCTCAGGGCGCTGCGACCACGGACCTCGACGAGGCACTGGCGATCGCCGATGCCATCGGCTTCCCCGTCCTGGTGCGGCCGTCGTACGTGCTGGGCGGGCGGGCGATGGAGATTGTGCACAGCCGCAGCCAGCTGCAGCGATATCTCGAGGCGGCCATGGCGGCACTCCCCGCTGAGGGCGGACGCCGCCGTGGTGCGGTGCTCATCGACCGGTACCTCTTCGGCACCGAGGTGGACGTCGACGCGATCAGCGATGGCGAGACGGTCGTGATCCCGGGGCTCATGGAACACGTCGAGCGCGCAGGCGTCCACAGCGGCGATTCGATGGCCACCTACCCGGCTCGCATCCTCGGTGACGACGTGCGCACGCTGATTGTCGATGCGACGGTGCGCATCACGCGCGCGCTCGACGTGCGCGGCCTGTGCAACATCCAGTTCGCGGTGCACCGCGGAATACCCCATGTGCTCGAGGTGAATCCGCGCGCCTCGCGCACCGTCCCCTTCTTGAGCAAGGTGACCGGGGTCCCCATGGTCGAGCTGGCCACGCGTGTCATGCGCGGTGCCACGCTCGCAGAGCTCGGATGGTCGACGGGCCTCGTCCCGGCGCGCCCGCTGGTGGCGGTGAAGGCACCGGTGTTCTCCACCGTCAAGCTGATCGACGTCGACACCGCTCTCGGTCCTGAGATGAAATCGACCGGCGAGGTCATGGGCATCGACACGGACCTCGGCGCCGCGCTCGAGAAGGCGTTCGTGGCCGCGCTCGGCAAGATGCCCTCCAAGGGCGGCGCCCTGTGCAGCGTTGCCGATGTCGACAAGGCTGAGGCGCTGCCGATCGTCGCTCAGCTCAGCTCGCTCGGCTTCACGATCTACGCGACGGCCGGCACCGCTGCCGCGCTTGCGAGCGCGGGCATCTCCGCTGTCTCGGTGGGCAAGATCGGTCACGGGCGCCCCAACGTCATCGACGTGATCGAGGACGGGCGCGTGTCCATCGTCATCAACACGGTCTCCAACTTCAGCACCGATGAGCTCGACTTCCGTGCCGACGGTGGCGCTGCCGCGGCGGTCGGGCGCACCGTGAAGGATGGCTATCGCATCCGGCTCGCCGCCGAGCAGCGCCGCATCCCGTGCTGCACGTCCCTCGACACCGCGGCTGCGCTGGTCGACGCCATCGGCCGGCACACGTCTGGGAAGAGCGTCCGGGTCGCAACCGTACGCGAGTACCGCGACGGCGTGGTGCAGGCGGTGTCGTGACCGCGGACCTGAGCAGGGCCGCCCTCGAGACCGGTGAGGTGCTCGTGGTGGAGCGGCTCGGGGGCGGTCTGCTGGAACTGGTCGCGCGGCTTCCCCACCTCGCCGCGACGGCGATGCCGGGAACGTTCGTGCAACTGCGATGCGGAGAGAGGACGACACCCCTGCTCAGGCGTCCGTTCAGCGTTGCGTGGACTCAGGACGACACCTGCGGCTTCGTCTTTGAGGCCGTCGGGGCGGGAACTCGGCTGCTTTCGGAACTGCAGCCCGGCGATCGGCTCGACACACTGGGCCCGCTCGGACACGGCTTCACCGTGGTGAACGGCGGGCCGGTCGTCTGCGTCTCGGGCGGCCTCGGGTGCGCGCCGTTCCCGCTGCTCATCAACGCGTTGCGCCGCCGCGGTGTTGAAGACATTCTTGTCTTGAACGGCGCGCGCACCGCCACCCGCCTCTACCCCGCGGAACGGTTCGCTCGTCCGGCCGTCCCGGTGGTTGCGGAGGCCACCGACGACGGCACCCGCGGGCACCATGGCCGGGTGACCGACCTGCTCGGCCCGGCGCTGGCCTCGCATCCCACTGCGCTCTATGCGTGCGGGCCCAACCCCATGCTCGGCGCGGTGATGCGAACGCTGCTCGAATCGGGGGCCGACCTGCCGCCCACGCTCGAGGCATCGCTGGAGGCGCCGATGGGGTGCGGCTTCGGAACATGCCTCGGGTGTGCGCTGCCGGTGCGCGCCGAGGATGGCAGCAGTGCATGGAGGCTCTGCTGCACCGACGGGCCGGTCATGCCCATGCGCGATGTCGACTGGGAGGGGCTCAGCGCGCTCCCCGGGGCCGACGTCGCGTGACCGACGACGGATTCACCCCGGTCGACCTCGGACGCGGGCTCACGCTGCCCAATCCCGTGGGCCTCGCCAGTGGTACCGCCGGATACGGTTTCGAACTGGACCAGTTGATCGACATCAACCGGCTTGGTGCGCTGTACACGAAGGGCACCACGGTGCGCGCACGCGACGGCAACCCGCCACCTCGAGTTGCCGAGACCGACGGAGGGATGCTCAACAGCATCGGGCTCCAGAACCCCGGGGTCGACGCGGTTGCGGCCGGCTACGCTCCGCGATGGCGTGGATGGGCGATTCCAATCATCGTCAATGTCGCCGGTGGCTCGATCGATGACTATGTGCATTGCGCCACAGTCCTCGAACCGGTTGCGGAGGTGGCCGGTATCGAGCTGAACATCTCGTGCCCGAACATCGCCGAGGGGTTGGATTTCGGCCGCGATCCGCTTGCTGCTGGTCGCCTCGTGGCCGCGGTGCGCAGAGTCACTGAGCGCTGCGTGATCGTGAAGTTGAGCCCCAACGTGACCGACATCGCTGCCGTCGCCCGTGCCGTCGAGGACGCCGGAGCGGACGCGGTGTCGGCGGTGAACACCTACATCGGCAGGAAGATCCACCGCGCCAGCGGGCGATCCGTTCTTCCACTCGGCACCGGCGGTCTGAGCGGCCCCGCGATCCAACCCCTGGCGCTCGCTGCCGTGGCCGCCGTCTGCGATGCGGTGCACATTCCGGTGATCGGCGTGGGTGGCATCGTTGGTGCGGCGTCGGCGCGCGACTTCCTGATCGTCGGCGCCTGCGCTGTCCAGGTCGGGACCGCGACGTTCGTCAACCCGGAGACCGCCCTGCAGGTGCTTGACGGTCTCCGGGGTTGACTCACCGCTGACTGGCGGCGGACCTCAGACTCGCGAGCCGGTCTCCACCGGCGTCGGGCTCAGGTGGCCGTTGAGCGACATGACCTCCTCGGGTGGCTCCATATCGATCGCCACCTCGCCGTGGAGCAGGAGATCTCCAACCTCGAGTTCCCTGTCGGTCATGCGCAGCGGCACGATGAGTCCGACCAGCTTGATGACGACAAAGGTCGCCACCGCGTCGTACACGATGATGAAACCGAGGGCGAGCGCCTGCAGGCCGAGCTGCTTGGCATTGCCGTAGACGAGGCCGGTCACGGCGACCGACGCGGTTCCCGCGGTTCCGACGTACACGATCATGTTCGGCGATGCGAGCACGCCGGTCATCAGGCCGCCGAACGCTCCCGCGACGCCATGGGTATGGAAGACGCCGAGGGTGTCGTCGACCCTGCCCGTGAAGAGCTTGGTCTTGCCGAGCAGGTTCATGGAAAGCCACGGCAGGACTCCGGCGCCGATGCCGATGGCGAATGCCGAATAGGCGTTGACGTAACCGGCTCCAGGGGTGATCGCGACCAGTCCGGCGATCATGCCGCTGATCATTCCGAGGATGGTCGGCTTCTTCAGGAAGAAGATGTCCATGATCATCCAGGTCAGCAGCGCGGTTGCCGTGCACAGGTGCGTGTTGAGCACGGCAGCGGATGCGTCGGCGTTTGCAAAGTACGGATCACCCCCGTTGAACCCGCTCCAGCCGAGCCAGAGCAGACCGCCTCCGGCAACGGCCAGCATGATGTTGCTCGGCGTGTTGTTCTGGCGATCCTTGAGCAGCCGCGGCCCGATCACCGCTGCGGCGACGAACGCTGACACCGCTGCTGCAACGTGGATGACATATCCACCGCTGTAGTCGACCGCTCCGAGAGCACCGAGCCAGCCACCACCCCAGAGGCTGAAGGCTCCAACCGAGTAGACCAGCGTGATCCAGAGCGGGACGAAGAGGGCCCACGCGCGGAAGCTGATGCGTCCGAGCAGCGCGCCGCCAAGGATGATCACCGTGATCGTCGCGAACACGAACTGGAAGTACACGAGCGATGACATCGGGAAGCGCAGCGCCGGGATCAGCCCGGTGAGCAATGGAATGCTCGCCTGCTGTTCGAGGTCGGTCGCACCGGCGACCGGGTGGGGTATGCCGACGAATGTCGTCGCAGCTCCGCCGATATGCAGCGGGCTGCCGAAGCTCATGTCATACGCGAAGAACATCCAGATGACCAGCGTCATCGCGAAGGCGTAGACCACCATCAGCGCCGAGTTGACGGCGAATTTGCGCTTCATCAGCCCTGCGTACAGAATCGCGAGGCCTGGGATGCTCATGATCCCAACCAGCGTCGCCGACGTGAGCTGCCACGCGGTGTCGCCTGAATTCAGCCAGGTTGGATCCGGGTTCAGGGCCGACAACATACTTCTACCTCACCTCTTGACGCTGCTAACTCTGCCGCTGGGCATGTATGACGACATGCGCGTTGGAGGCAACTTTGTCAGAGGCGGGCGCGTTGTTCTTCGGCCGTCACGCACAGATCGGCGACCGCGGGTCTGTACACCGCGCACGACTCACAGTGGTCGAGATGCGCAGGACAGCCGCATCCCGGCCGTCGGTCAGACGGCGGTTCGGAGGTACTTCGGGAAGGTATCGACCGGCTCGGGCGTTGCCACCCGGAGCGAGGGGATCGCCGCCGACATCGCAAATTCCGAGGCAGGCACCGGCCTCCCGGTGAAGTAGCCCTGCGCACGGTCACAGCCGAGCAGGGCGAGCAGCTCGAGCGTGGCCAGCGTCTCGATCCCCTCGGCGACGACAAGCAGCCCGAGCGCGTGCCCGAGCTCGACCGTCGCCCGCACCAGCTTCATGTCCTGCTCGCGGCCGGTCGAGCTGAGCCCACCGATGAAGGTGCGGTCGAGCTTCAGCTCGGTGATCGGCAGGCTGCCGAGATATGCGAGCGACGTGAACCCGGACCCGAAGTCATCGATCGAGACACCGACGCCGAGCGACCGAAGCTCGTCGATGGCCGTCTTACACGCTGCGAAGTCGCGAATGATCGTCGTCTCGGTGATCTCCAGGATCAGGGAGGCGGCCGGTACGCGGTGGCGCCGAAGCGACGCACGCACCATCTCGATGAACCCGGCATCGAGCAGGTTCGACGATGAGACGTTCACCGACATGGCGATGCGTAAACCGGCGTCACGCCACACGGCGCATTGAGCAAGTGCCTGCTCGAGGACGAGTTGCGTGAGCGGTCCCATCAGGCCCGCCTCCTCGGCAAGGGGCAGGAACTCGAGCGGCGGAATCAGACCGAGGCGCTCGTGCGGCCAGCGCACCAGGGCTTCGGCCGCGACCATCTCGCCGTTGCGGAGATCGACCTGGGGCTGATAGTGGAGGACGAGCCGTGCACCCTCGACGGCGGCGCGAAGCTCCTCGACGAGCGCGAGGCGGTTGCCGCCATCGTCGATCGACGGGGTGTAGACCTCATATGACTGATGGGCAAGCTTGGCGCGATACATGGCGACGTCGGCGCAGCGCATCAGGGCGATGCTGTCGCCCGCGTCGGCGGGCGCGACCGCGATGCCGATGCTCGCGCTGATGCGGACGCTCACCCCGTTGAGGATGAAGGGCTGCTCGAGCAGCGCGGTGAGGCGCCGGGCGAGCCCCGCCGCATAGTTGGGGTCGCTGTCGACCAGGACTGCTCCGAGCTCGTCGCCGCCGATCCGCACGAGCACGTCCGAGGCGCGCAGCGAGCTCAGGAGCCGTGGCCCGAGCTGTTTCAGCAGTTCGTCCCCCGCTGAGTGGCCGAAGGAGTCGTTGATCTCCTTGAAGTGATCCAGGTCGACGAAGAGAAAGGCCAGGCTCCGCGAGGGAGTCGACAGATCGGCCAGGTCCTCGAAGTACGCGTCGAGCAGCGTGGTCAGCTGGCGACGGTTCCCCAGCCCGGTGAGCTCGTCGGTCACCGCCTGCCGGTGGCGCTCCTCGGTCAGCGACCGCAGGCCGCGAACCGACAGGGCGAGGCGTACCCCGACCACGACGAGCGTTGCAGTGGCGAGAGCGACGGCAACCTGGATCACCTGGTGCTGCATCGCGCCCAGGAACAGGATCACCAGCCCGGCCAGCGCACCCGCACCGGGGAGCACGAAGCCTGGGAGCTTGCCGCCTTCGAGCAGCTCGCGACGCCCCGGAGGCACCCAGACAGAGAGGGACATCAGGGTGATCGCGATTGGCCACGCGATCCCGTTGAACACAACCCCGACCTGCGCGGTCGACCCGAACAGGTTGAACGTGTCGCCGATGCCGTTCACCCCGCAGGCGGTTGCGAACAGCAGCCAGGGCAGACGGCGTCCGGGGAGGACGGCCGTACCGCCCACCACAAGAGCAAGGAGGAGCACGTCACCGATCGGGTAGACGAGGTCGACGGCCACCCCGATCGGCGTGGCGTCGCCCCCGAGGGACCTGAAGACGGCGTGGAAGGCGAAAGCGGCGCAGACAGCCGCAGCGCCCAGCCCTGCGATGGCTCCGTCCAACCATGTCGCCGGCAGCAGCCGCCTGATCTCACGGTGGAGCATGAGCACGATCGCCGCGTACGCGAGTGGGTAGAAGCCGATGTAAAAGGCGTCGGCAAGAGACGGGGTCCCAACGGCCGCGCCGCCCCAGCCTTCGGCTGTGAGCGCCACGTCACCGAGTGCCCAGGCCATGACCCCGGCGCCCAGAGTGATCGGCACCGCCCGCCCGGGCAGCTTGGTGAACCCACGGAGGAGGAGCAGCGAGGCGAGGATCACCTCGTACATGGCCACGCCCCAGCCGTCGATCCATGGCCAGCTATCGTCCGGTGAGCGCACCAGGAGCGAGACGATGTAGGCGGTCAGCAGGGTGGCCATGACCGCGTAGACGGCCCAAAGCGCCTTCGGGAATCGCCCGGTCGCCCTGAGGACTGTCGGGAGTGCCCGCCTTTCGCGAGGGGCCGCGGAACTCACCCGAGCAGCTTTGCCGATCTCGTGTTGAATTCCGGTTGCGACTGTGGAACGACAATGACCCCAGGCCGCTAAAAAGCCAGACAGCGTGCCGGCCAGAATCGTCGCAAATCCAGGAGAGAGAGATGCCGGAAATTGCCCGCGTGGAGATTGGCATCGTCGATACCGAGGCACGCCTGCTCCGGCTGCTCCCGTTGATGCGCGCCTACTGCGATTTCTACCGCGTCCAGCCGTCCGATTCGGCGCTACTCACGATGGCACGCTCGCTGATGGCGGATCCAACCCACGAGGGGGTGCAGTTGATCGCCTCCGACGGTGGCGAGGATGTCGGGTTCGCCACCCTGTTCTGGATCTGGGAGACGACGACCTCGGGGCGGATCGGCGTCATGAACGACCTGTACGTCATCGCCTCGTCTCGGGGGCACGGCGTCGGCTCCGAGCTGGTCGCAGCCTGCCTCGAGCGCTGCCGGCGGCACGGGGCGATTCGCATGACCTGGCAGACCGCACCCGACAACCTGGCCGCGCAGGCTGTGTACGACCACCTCGGCGCGACCCGGGAGAGCTGGATCGACTACTGGCTCGACACCGGGGTCACCCCGGCTGGGGAGGGCTCACCGGCTCAGGCGTAGGGCACGGCTATTTCTTCGCCGCCTGGTAGTAGGGATTCGTCCCCTGGGCATGGTCCGTCGTATCCCGGACGTCGGTGATCTGAGGGAATCGCTCGAGGATCGCCACGCGCACGCCCTGCCCCAAAGTCACTTCGGCCATGCCGCAGCCCTGGCAACCGCCGCCCATGTGGATGAAGGCAACGCCGTCGCTGACGTCGAGCAGGTCGATGTACCCGCCGTGGCTTGCAACCGACGGGTTGATCTCGTCATCCAGGAGTTGCTGCACGTCGCGAGCAAGATCGTCGAACCAGAGCGGATTCGGGTTGTCCACGGTCAGGGCGCCGCGCGCCCGGTCGGCGTCGATGGTGACGCCGTCGAGGTACTGCGCCGAAGCCAGCGGCATCGTGAAGCGCACTCCCGAGGGTCCCTCGACCACCATCTCGCCGTCACGCTCGTCGCCGGGGTTGACCAGCGACAGGTCATAGGTGAACGCGCCGGCCTGC
Organism: Candidatus Dormiibacterota bacterium; assembly: GCA_003162415.1. Lineage (GTDB taxonomy): Bacteria > Chloroflexota > Dormibacteria > Aeolococcales > Aeolococcaceae > Palsa-851. The sequence goes on along the minus strand of PMOL01000004.1, from coordinate 218,359 downwards.
CGTCCTGTGATGGCGATTCGTACGCCTGCTTCCGGCTGTTTGCGATTGGCGCGGACCTGCTCGATGCGGGTCAAAGCGAAGTCGGTGATTGAGATTGTCGGTTCCTTCACGCGCACGACCATGGTACGTCGGCTGGAATCGTCGGCGTAGGCTGATCCAATGCCGCGGGTGATGCTCATCCTGCCGACTGAGACATATCGCGCCACGGCATTCCTCCATGCAGCCGAGGAGCTTGGCCTGCAGGTCGTGGTCGCCTCAAACGAGGCGCCGACGCTCGCCGCGCTGATGGAGGGACGCGTGCTGACGCTCGATCTTCGCCGCCCCGCAGAGTCGGCGGAGCGAGCCGCGGACTTTGCGAGCCGATGGCCGGTCGACGCGGTCGTGGGAGTCGACGAGGGATCGGTGCTCACCGCCGCAACTGTCGCCGAACGGCTGAGGACGCCGAGCCGGAATCCGGTGCAGTCGGTCGCGGCCACGCGCGACAAGCGGCTCCTCCGCCAACGCCTCACCGAGAACGGGCTGCCGCAACCTCGTTTCGCGGCGCTCGATGTTCACGCCGGCGCTGCGGACATCGACTCGGCGATCAGTGTCACGGGCCTCCCGTGCGTCATCAAACCGGTTGATCTGGCGGCGAGTCGCGGCGTGATCCGCGCTGATGACCGGACTGCCGCAGGTGCAGCCGTGGTGCGCGTGGCATCACTCCTGCGCGAGATCTGTGCGGATGGATCGGTCTCCCCGCTGCTCGTGGAAAGCTACGTGGACGGTGTCGAGGTGGCCCTCGAAGGCCTTGTGCACCAAGGAGTTCTCGAGGTCATCGCGATCTTCGACAAGCCCGATCCGCTGGCCGGCCCATTCTTCGAGGAGACGATATACGTGACCCCGTCGCGCCTTGATGATCCGGCGCAGGTTGCGGTCATCAGCGCGGCGCGCGACGCGGTCACCGCACTCGGACTGCAGCACGGCCCGGTCCACGCGGAGGTCCGCATGGCGGACTCGGTTCCGATTGTCATCGAGGTCGCGGCACGCTCGATTGGCGGGCTGTGCTCGCAGATCATCCGCGTCGAGTGCGACGACGCACCCGGGGAGACGCGGTCGCTGGAGAACGTCATCCTTCGCGAGGCGTGTGGACTCGAGTTGGGCGCGATGCACATGGTCGACAGGGCGTGCGGTGTGTTCATGCTGCCCATAAGCGCCGCGGGGATCCTGCGCGGTATCGGTGGTGCGAATCTCGCTGAGTCGATTCCGGGTATCACCGGGGTCACGCTGTCGATTCCCGTGGGCCAGCCAGTGGTGCCGCTGCCGGAAGGAGACCGCTACCTCGGCTTCATCTTCGCCCGCGGAGACAGTCCGGAGCCCGTGGAGTCCGCGCTGCGTGAGGCGCAGGCGCTGCTGGATGTCGACATTCGCGAGATGCCCCCTGGAGGAATCGAACCTCCCTCAACCGGTTAAAAGCCGGCTGCTCTACCGATGAGCTAAGGGGGCCGGACCCAGGATTGTATTGCCGCCTATGCGCCACGCCCTACCATCGAGCTCGTGACTGACGAAATCCCTGGGTTTCCCGAGCGGTTTCCGGTTCGCGACGATGGGACCAGGAGCTGGCGCTACAAGGCCGTGTCGCTGACCTGCCGGGCGTCGCTGCGCGGATTCTTCGGGCGTGGGCTCCAGGTCGACGCCATGTCGAAGGTGCCGCCCCAGGGACCTCTGCTGATTGTCTGCAATCACCTGAGCAACATCGATCCCTGGATCTTCGGGGGCTTCGGACCGGGCGTTCTCTACTGCATGTCAAAGCGCGAGCTGTTCAACAACCCGATCATCGCCTGGATCCTCGCCGGGTGCAATTGCTTCCCGATCGACCGCGGTGCCGCCGACCGGCGCGCCCTGCGAACCGCCCTCGACATCCTCTCCAGGCGGGGTCGCCTGCTGATCTTCCTCGAGGGCACCCGCTCGTCCACACCCGGCATGCGTCGTGCTGAGGCGGGCGTTGGATTTCTCGCGCGACGGTCGGGCGCCTCGATCCTGCCCGTGGGGGTCTGGGGCAGCGAGGCCGCGCTCCCCCGTGGTCGGAAGTTCCCCAAACGCGTGCCCATCCGCCTGAGCGTGGGACCCGCCTTCAAACTACCGGAGCGGGTTCCCGGAGATCGGCGTGACGACCAGGCGGTCGCGGATCTCATCGGATCGCGAATCGCCGAACTCCTGCCGCCCGCGTACCGCGGGGTCTACGCCGCGCTGCCGGAGCCCTTGGCCACACCCCAGGCGGGGTAGGAGGCCGGGCTGATCAGCGACCCCGGCGGGTTGCTGCCGACTTTGCTTTCGCTGACTTGGCCGGTGCCGACGGCCGTTTCGCGGCCACCGGACGAGCCGCCTTTGCGGCTGTCTTGGCAGCGGGCCTGGTCACCGGCTTGGCTACCGGCTTCTTCGCCGGCACGGCCTTGGCCTTCGCCACCGGCTTGGCGACCGGCTTCTTCGCCGCTACCGGCTTGGCCTTGGCCACCGGTTTCTTTGCCGGCCTAGCCTTCGCCACCGGCTTCGCGGTCGATTTGGCCGACGACTTCGCAGCCGGAGCTTTGGATCGCGCCGCGGTCTTGCTGACCGTGGTGGTCCTGGCCGCCGATTTTGACTTGGCGGCGGCCGGAGGCTTCACCTTGGCAACGGACGTGCCTTTGGCCGCGGGCTTGGCTTTCACGGTGGGCTTCGGCTTCGCGGCGGTCTTGGCAGCTGCCGGGGTCTTGGCTGCAACCGAACTCTTGGCTGCAACCGAACTCTTGGCTGGAGCCGAACTCTTGGCCGCCACTGCTTTCGTGGCCGCGGCCGTCTTCGGAGCGGGTCCCACCTTCAGGGGCTGCGCCGGCTTGGACGCCGTCGCGGTCCTCGACGCGGTCGCCGTCATCGACGCGTTCGCGCCGGCCGGCTTGCCTGTGGTAGCTGGTTGCGACGGCGCCGGGACTGCCTTGGGTGGCGCTGCTGCCGCCTCAGCGGGCTTGGGGTCGGGGTCGACCGCCGGCGGCGCCGACGCTCCATTGGCTGCCGGTCGTGGCCCTCGATCGCCCACGCGGACGGGCTCGACCATGAGCAGGGTGAGCTCGGCGTGCCGTTCCGGTGTCTCGGCGGTCTCCAGGCACGTGAAGGCGACCACCTCCTTGGTTTCCGAGTGGCGGTCGAACCGGACGATCGCGGTCTGGCTCAGGACCGTCTCGACGATGCCGGTCGATCCGACCGGGTAGTCGCCGATCGGGCTGCCGGTGCGGGGCCGTGTGTTCGACGTGAGGATCACGTGCTCACCGACCCCGAAGGGTGGCGGCGGCTCCTCGCGCGCCCCGGGCGGTCGGCCGGGTGTCGGCGAAGGACGCGGAGCGGGCGCGACCACGACGGGCGCTGCGACCACGACGACCTCCTCCTCATCGTCGTCATCGTCGTCGACCTCGGCGACCACGCCGATCTCGATCGCGATGTCGTCGGCGTCGTCCTCATCGTCATCCTCGACGACCTCGAGCACCTCGGCTGCCGGCGTCTCTGCTTCGTCCGAGTCGGTGTCGACGGTGGGGTCGCTGGGTTTTTGGGGCATTCAGGCTCGTATGTGATGGATCGGTAGACTGGGTGCAGATGATCGCGCGATCCACGGCGATCCCGCTGTCGCAACATACCCAGCAGCGGCTCCTTGAAATCCTCCCGGGCGCGCTCACGTGGTTCGCGCTGCTCGTCCCGGTGGTTGCGGCGTTCGCAATCAGGCTGAACGACCCCGGGATGCTCTGGATCCTCGGCCTCGGCGCGGTGCTGCTCGATGCCTACTGGCTGGTGCGGACGACGGTGACCGTCCGAGGCGTGCGTCAGACGCTCAAGGCGCTCAAGGCGACCGAGGTCATCGACTGGTGGCAGCGCTGCCAGCAGCTCGAGGCGTCGCTGCCCCAGGGAGCGCCGGCTCCATCGGAGGTTGTGCAGTGCGCGCTCATCCCAACCTACACGGAGTCGTATGACGTCCTCCGCGCAACCGTGGCGGCCCTGGTCGCGCAGAACTACCCGGAACACCTCCGCGTCTGCGCGATCATCACCCGCGAGACCGACCTGGGCGGCATCGAGAACGTGACCCGGCTGCGCGAGGAGTTCGCCGCCTCGTTTCGATTGTTCCTGCACATCAAAGATCCGCTGCTGCCCGGCATCGTGGTCGGCAAATCGGCGGCGATGGCGTATGGAGGCCCCGTCCTCAAGGCGGCCTGCGACGAACTCGGTCTCGACCCGGCGCGCACCATGGTGACCGACCTCGACTCCGATTTCCGGCTGCATCCGCAGTATTTCGCATATATCACCTTCCAGTTCTGCTCGGCGAAGGACCGGCTTCTCTCGATCTGGCAGCCCGTTCCGGTCTTTCTCAACAACATCTGGCGAGTCCCCACCGCCGTGCGTGTGATGGCCACCGCGGCGACACAGTGGCAGATGTTCCTGCACCAGCACCCGCGTCGCCTCGTGATGTTCTCCTCGTACTCGATGTCGCTCGAGCTGCTGGCAAGCGTCGGCTACTGGGACTCCGACGTGATCCCCGAGGACTCGCGGTTCTTCTGGAAGGCGTTCTTCCACACCGGCGGCAAGCTCAACACCAGGCCGGCATTCCTTCCCGTGTATGGCGATGCGCCGCGCGCACGCGGCTACGCCGCGACCCACGCATCGCAGTACAACCAGATCAAGCGATGGGCATGGGGAGCAACCGATATCCCTTACGTGACCTCACGAATGCTGCTCCACCCGGAGATTCCGAGGCGGGTGCGCGCTCGGAGATATTCGAACCTCATCTTCAACCATCTGACGTGGGCGACCCTCCCATTGCTGCTGTTCTTCGGAGGTGCGCTCCCGGCGTTCATCGACCTCGACTACAGCCTGTCGTCAACGTCAGCGCTGCTCGGAAGTCTCAGCGCGAGCATTCTCACCATCACGCTGCTGAACACGCTCCTGCTCGTGCAGGTTGACTATCGCATCAGCCCAAAACCGCGAGGATGGCCATGGTGGCGCCGGCGATGGGCGGAGCTCCAGCTGTTCACCTACCCGGTTGTCGGATTGGCGCTGAGCGTCATCCCCGCGCTCGAGGCGCAGACCCGGCTGATGTTCGGCGCGTACCTCGAGTACCACGTGACCGAAAAGGAGTAGCCGCTCTCCGCGGTCAGCGCTCGACTGCGCTGCGATAGACGTCGCCCGTCATCTCCGCGGCGCGGCGCCACGTGAAGGTAGCTGACCACGCGAGACCCTGGGATTGCCGTCGTTCGCGCTCCGCCGGGTCGCTCAGGAGGCGGGTGATCGCCGCTGCCATGGCACCTGTATCACCGTCAGGCACCATGCTCGCGGCGGGACCGCTCACCTCGGGAAGCGATGAATTGTCGAAGACGACCGCGGGTGTGCCGCACGCCATCGCTTCCAGCGGCGGCAGTCCGAAGCCCTCATACGCGGAGGTGAAGACGAAGAGCTCCGCGGCGGTGTACAGGGCAACGAGGTCGTCGGTGGTCACGTGGCCGATGACGCGAGCGTGCTCGGCGAGACCGGCCCGAGCCAGCTGGTCGGTCACCACTTGCGTGAAGGTCCCCTGATCGCCGGCGATGACCAGGGCGACATCGTGGTCCTGGCGAACGCGGCTGACCACGTCGGCGAGGAGCGCGATGCGCTTGCGAGGGTCGAAGGTGCCGACCGCGAGCAGGAACGGCCGGTCCAGCCGCAGCTGTGCGCGAAGCCGCTGCACCGCATCGGCCGAGGCGGGTCGGAACACGGGCGAGATCCCCTCCGGGATCACCGTGATCCGCCGCGGATCCGTCCTCGTGAAGCGGAGCACATCACGACGGGTCGAGTCCGAAACGGCGATCACCGCATCGGCTCGGCGGATCAGGTGCAATCCCGGCACTCGCGCCCGACGGACCCACGGATAGTCGCGCGGCATCACAAACGGGATCAGGTCGTGGACCGTGACCACCACCGGGAGTCGCGTCCGAAACGGCTGTCCGAACTCGATGGCGTGATAGAGATCGGCCTTGGAGCCGCGAAGTGCACTCGCCACGAAAGCGATGTCCGCGATCGGCTGGAGCGTGGGATGGATCACCGGGATCCGGCGCGTCGACGGCCGCAGCGCGATGGAAACCTCGGCGGGCGGTTCCTGGTGGGCGGAGAGCAGCAGGCTGACCTGGGGCGGGTGATCCAGCTGGGCGAACCCCGCCAGCAGGCCCCGCTCGTAGCTACCGATCCCGCGAACCGAGGACGCTCCCTGGAGCGGCCGCCCATCCATGACGACCCTCATCGGGGAGGGCTCGTTGGGGAGGGCACGGCCACAGAGTCTGTCGGATAGACTGGCTCCGGTGACGATTCAAGAGCGGGACGTGGTGGAACGGCTGCGCTCACTGATCCGCGATGTGCCCGATTTCCCCCGGCCCGGAATCGTCTTCAAGGACATCAGCCGGTTGCTCGGCGACGGCCCCGCGTTCCATGAGGCGGTCACCGCGCTCACCGAACCCTACGTCGACCAGAACGTCGACGTCGTTGCCGGTATCGAGTCGCGGGGTTTCATCCTCGGTGGCGCCGTCGCCGACCGCCTCGGCGCGGGTTTCGCCCTGGTCCGCAAGGAGGGTCGGCTTCCGTCGACGCGGATTTCGCAGGCCTACACCCTCGAGTACGGCGAAGCGGTCATCGAGATGCACTCGGACGCGATCGAGCCGGGCCAGCGTGTGCTGATCGTGGACGATCTGCTCGCGACCGGCGGCACCGCCGGAGCGGCTGCCGCGCTCGTGGACCGCCTGGGCGGAGATACCGTGGGCTTCGCTTTTCTGATCGAGTTGAGCGCACTCGGGGGATCGGCCGCGCTCGGTGGGCGCCCGTACACGGCGCTGTTGCGTACGACGACAGATGGAGGAATCGCGTGACCAACGTGTTAAAAGTGGCGGAATCCGATGTCGCCGACCCGAGCCTGGCGGGCGAAGGCCAGCGCCTCATCGATTGGGCGGCGCGGGAGATGCCCGTCCTCCGCATCATCCGTGAGCGTTTTGCGCGCGAGCGCCCGCTCGAAGGACTGCGCCTCGGCGCCTGCCTCCACGTCACCAGTGAGACGGCGAACCTCGCGATCACGCTCAAGGCGGGTGGCGCTCACGTCAGCCTCTGCGCAAGCAACCCGCTGTCGACGCAGGACCCCGTCGCCGCGGCTCTGGCCCGGCAGCACGGGATTCCGACGTATGCCGTGAAAGGCGAGGACTCCGCCAGCTATTACTCGCACATTCAGGCGGTCCTCGATACTCACCCGCAGCTGACCATGGACGACGGTGCAGACCTCGTCGCCGAGTTGCACAAGGGTCGTCGCGAGCTGCTCGACGAGGTCATCGCCGGCACCGAGGAGACCACCACCGGCGTGATCAGGCTACGCGCCATGGCACATGACGGCGCGCTCAAGTTCCCGATCATCGCTGTCAACGAGGCGCTCACCAAGCACCTCTTCGACAATCGCTACGGCACCGGGCAGAGCACCATCGATGGTCTGATCAGGGCCACCAACGTGCTGCTCGCCGGCAAGACGTTCGTCGTCTGCGGCTACGGATGGTGCGGCCGCGGTCTCGCCAGCCGCGCAAACGGACTCGGCGCCCACGTCATCGTCACCGAGGTCGATCCGACGCGTGCCCTCGAGGCGGTCATGGACGGCTATCGCGTCATGCCCCTCGCGGAGGCAGCGCCGAGCGCCGATATCGTGATCACCGTGACCGGCGACATCAACGTCATCGATCGCAGCTCCATCGAGCGCTTCAAGGACGGCGCGATCATCGCCAACAGCGGCCATTTCAACGACGAGATCAACCTGGCCGCGATCGACGACCTGTCGGTCGAGGTCACCGCCCCGCGCACGTTCGTGCAGTCGCATCGCCTGCGGGACGGACGCACCATCCACGTGCTCGCCGAGGGCCGCCTGCTCAATCTCGCCGCTGCGGAAGGACACCCGGCGGCGGTCATGGACATGAGCTTCGCCAACCAGGCGCTGTGCGCGGAGCACATCGCCAAGCATCACAAGGACATGGCGCTCGCCGTCCACGACGTGCCCCAGGAGATCGACCGCGAGGTCGCGCGCCTCAAGCTGCAGGCGATGGGGGTGAGCATCGACACGCTGACCGAGGAGCAGCAGAAATATCTCGCATCCTGGGAGTCGGGGACCACATAACCATGGCCCTGAACATGCCCTACCGACCCGAGCTCAGCGTGCTCAGCAACGGCGTCAGCCTGCTCAACGCGCCGTCGAGCAGCAGGAACTCCGGCGTGTTCCTGATCGTTCGGGCCGGCTCGCGGGACGAGTCGGCGGAGACCTCCGGGCTTGCCCACTACCTCGAGCACATGTTCTTCAAGGGCACCGAGCGCCGCCCCACCACCAAGATCATCTCGCGCGAGATCGACCGTCTCGGTGCCAACACCAACGCATACACCGACACCGAGGAGGTCGCGTATTTCGCCGAGGGTCCGGCGACCGCGATGTTCGAGCTTGCCGACGTCATCTGCGACATGCTCAGCCGGCCGCTCTTCGCCGCCGAGGAGATCGAGCGCGAGCGCAACGTCGTGCTCCAGGAACTCTCCATGCGCCTCTCCGACCCCGACGGCTGGATCTGGGACCGTCTCGGGACCGTCGCCTTCGGCGGCAACCAGCCGATGTCGTGGTCCGCGGCGGGGTTTCCCGCGGTCATCGAGAAGGCGACGCGCGAGCAGCTCACCGAATACCACCGGGCGTTCTACGCGCCGAAGTCGATGTGCCTCGTCATCTCCGGCGGCGCGACCTTGAGCCACGACCAGGCGCTCGAGCTGCTTGCGGACATCCCGCAGGGGAAGCCGCGCGCGCGAAAGAAGGCCAAGTGGGGCCTCGGCGATCGGTACACGGCCAACGTGCGCCCGGTAACGGCGCAGGAGGAGCCGCAGGTGCACATGGTGTTCGCGGTACCGGGCATCCCGTCGACCGACCCGCGACGCACCCAGTTGTCGGTGATGACCCACGTGCTCGGCGGTGGCATGTCATCGCGACTGTTCCAGACGGTCCGGGAGCGCAACGGCCTCTCCTACAGCATCTTCGCGCACCATGCCGGCTTCGACGACACCGGGCTCTTCGCGATCGCCACGGCGACGCGGCCCAAGGACGCCCGCAAGGCCACGAGTCTCTCGTTCAAGGAGTTCCGCAAGATGGCGTCGAAGCGCGTCGCCGCCGACGAGCTTGCGGCCGCGAAATCGGCGATGGTCGGCAGGCTGCTGCGTTCGACTGAGACGGCAATCGCGAGCGCGCGCTTCTACGGGACGCGCTGGCGCGCTGGATTGCCCCTCGAGACGCCCGATGAGCGCGCCGAGGCGATCATGAAGGTGACCGCGGCAGAGGTCCAGTCGATCGCGGAGGAGATTGCGGCCGGCATCGACGACGTGCGCCTTGCGCTGGTCGGCCCGACCGACCAGGGCGACGAATTGCTCTCAGCGATCGAGTCGACCGCGTAACCCTGAGACGGGGCCGCTGTCAGGACGCGAGCAGTGCGTGGTCGAGAGCGCCGGCGACGCGCTCGAGGTCGTGCGTGGTGAGCCCCGGGTGAACGGGCAGCGAGAGACAGCGCGCCGTGCATTCGCGCGCAAGCGGCGTGTCGTCTCGATGCACGTTGGGATGGTTGCGGTATGCCTCGTGGTCCCACACCAGTCCCGGGTAGTACACACCGGTATCGACTCCCTCTGACGACATCGATGCGGCGACGCGGTCGCGATCGATCCCCGGTTCGAGCAGGATCGTGTACTGATGCCACACGTGGCCACGGCCCTCCGGAACCCGCGGGGTCGTGACCTCCGAGTCATTGCCGATGAGCGATGTCAACAGCGCGGCGTTGCGGCGCCGCTTCCGCACGATCTCGTCAAGATGCTGCATCTGAGGGATGGCGATCGCCGCCGCAACATCGGTCATCCGCCAGTTCTGGCCGATCATGGCATAATCATAGCGGGACCGCATCCCCTGGTTGCGGAGCGAGCGGAGGCGTTCGGCGAGCATCGAATCGTCGGTGGTGATGCAGCCACCCTCGCCGCTGGTCACGTTCTTGGTTGCGTAGAAGGAGAAGCAGCCGACCCCGAAGCTGCCGACGCGCCGCCCGTCGACGTCCGCAGCGTGCGCCTGCGCCGCGTCCTCCACGACGGCAAGTCCGCGAGCCGAGGCCAGCGACATGAGCGCGTGCATGTCAGCGGGGAGGCCGTAGAGATGCACCGGCATGATCGCCGCGGTTCGCGGCCCGATCAGCGCCGCCACAGAGTCGGGATCGATCGTGAAGTCCTCGCGGATGTCGGCGAAACGAACTGAGGCCCCGCTGCGCAGGATCGCGTTGATGGTCGCGGCGAAGGTGAAGGGTGACGTGATCACCTCCTGGCCGGGGCCGATCTCGAGCACCGCGAGCGCGGCGTCGAGCGCGACCGTCCCGTTGGCAACGGCAACCGCGTGCGCGGTCCCGGCCATCTCGGTGCAGAGCGCTTCAAAGCGTCCAACCATCGGTCCCTGCGCCAGGTGACCGCTGCGGAGCACCTCGAGGACCAGGTCCTCCACCTCGGGGCCGAGTTGGGGCGCCGAGATCCGGATCCGCGTCGCAACCGGAGCGTGGATGGCCGTCACGATGCCACCGCCTCGCCGGCGTGGCCCGTCGTCCGCCGCTCGTCGGCGATCCGCCGGCGCAGCGTCAGGAGGCCGGCTGCCATGGCGACGGAGTCGCGAATCGGCGAGACGGTGGATCGGCCCGACGCGGTGTAGACGACCGGGATCTCCACGGGCGTGATTCCCTCGTGGACGGCCCACAGGTTGATCTCGGCGCCGATCAGGTAGTCACCGGCGAGAAGACGCGGGAGCAACAGCTGCGCCAGGGAGCGCTGGATGAGCACCGACCCCTGCGTGTCGAGCGTGAGCCCGATGAGTCCGGCGCGAAGGAGGCCGAACCCGGCCGACATGGCGCGCCGCAGCGCCGGCGTCTCGATCTGCGAGTCGCGGTGGGTCTTGGATCCCATCACCAGTGGTGGCCGGGGGCTCAGTCCCAGGTAGCCGTCGAGGTCGGTGAACCCAAAGGGAAGGTCAGCCGCGGTCAGGACCAGGGCATCGCCGCGAGCCATGGCCATCCCTCGGCGCCAGGCGAATCCGAGGCCCTTGGCCGACGTGGTGACCCGGACCGACACCTCGTCGCTGTTCAGAGTCGCCGCCAGTGAGAGGCACAGGGGCCCCGATCCGTCGGTCGACCCGTTCTCAACGAGGATGACCTCCGATCCCGGCAGATGACCGAGGCGCGTGACGAGCAGGCGCACGGTCTTGCGAAGCTCGGCAATCTGGTTGTGCACTGGGATGACATAGGTGATCGCTGGTTCGCTCATGAGCACTCCTCGATGGCCGCGGCGACCTCGTGAGCCGGGAGAATCGAGTTGCGCTCGACGCAGGCATCCGCACTTCCTGAGACCAGGTCGAGGAAGTGCGCGAACTGGAGCGCGAGTGGCTCCCCGGTGTGCCGTACGAAGGGGATGTCGATCACCGTCTCGGCGCGATATCCCGCGGCCTGGCCGGCGCCAACTCCCTGGGCGTGGGCGCGATGACGGTAGACGGTCAGATCCTGGCGGAGCAGGTCGACGTCATACAGCGCGGTCGGTGTGGCCACCAGCTGCGATCGGACCTTGCGCTGGCTCGCCCGGCTCGCCGAGAGGGTGGCGATCGCCCCGTTGGGGAACTGCAGCAGGCAATCGGCGACCTCCATGATCGAATCGCGGCCGGCCGTGCTCGTGCCTCCGCAGACTCGCGATGGGCGCGCTCCGCGCATGTAGCAGAGGGCGAGGTCGATCTCGTGGATCAGGAGATCGAAGACGACGCTGAGCGTGCTTCTCGGCGTCTCGGGGGAGTGGCGGAGACCGACTATGTGGACCGGCTCCTCGTCGAGCAGGCTGCGCATGGTTGCGACCACGGGGTTGAATCGTTCGACGAAACCGCACATCAGCGGCACCCCGCGGCGCTCCGCGCAGGCGACCAGCTCCCGCGTGGACTCGAGCTCGGGGGTCACCGGCTTCTCGACGAGGATCGGCTTGCCGAGCTCGAGCAGCGCGCATGCCGCTCTCTCGTGGAAGGCGGTCGGGGTCGCGATCACCACCGCGTCGCAACCGGCGGCAGCGTCGAGGTCCTCGGCAAAGGCGCAGCCGAGGCGGTCCGCGAGAGGCCGCACCCGCTCGGGATCCGTGTCGATGATCACCGCGAGGTCGGCGCGGTCCGACTCCGAGATGACGCGCGCGTGGTTGGCCCCCATCGCCCCGGCTCCGACCAGCGCAATCCGGGCACGAGCACCCATGGGCGCAGTCTCAGCCTGGCGGACCGCCCAAATCGGAAATTAGCAGGTCCGTTTCGATAGCGCCGCGCTCTCGCAACAGGGGGAGGAGCAGGGCGGCCATGACCAGGGACGAAGCGATCGCGCCGCAGAGCAGTCCCAGCTCGACACGAAGGAAGAGCGACGAGCCGATCGCGGTCACAACGAAGAACGCGACGGCCCCGCTGGTCCACCCCAATGCCACCCGCCGGTACCCGGCGAGCGAGATCAGGACGTAGCCGAAGATCTGGGTGAAGATGAACCCGATGCAGCTCGCCGACAGGAGGGCGAAGTCGAGGTTGCTCAGCTCGAACCCGTGGCCGAAGAGGATCCGCGTCACGGTCGGGCCGAGGAGCGTGAACCCCACGATCGCAATAGCTCCAAGACCGCTCATGAGGAGGAGGAGCCTGGTCAGGAGCGCCTGGAACTCGCGGTGGCGTCCACCGCTGGCAAGCGTGGCGAGCTTGGGCAGGAGCGCCGACTGCACCGCCTGGAAGAGAAAGATCGGGACGTAGGCGACGATCCGGCTCAGCTGGAACCTGCCCGCCGCCGTCTGCTCCGCCGGTGTGGCGAGCAGTTGCACCGCCACCGCGCCGACGCTGAGAAGCAGCTGGGTGAACACCGACGCGATCAGCAGGAAGCCGAGCGCGTGGGTGATCTCTCCCCACGGCGCCGGCGGGCCAGGACGGAGCAGGCCGCGCCGGCCGATGGTTGCCAGGGCGATCGCGACGAACGAGGCGACGATGAGCGAGATGCCGTAGGGACCGGCGGTCTTGACGCCGATCACCGCGAGCACCGCCGCGAACAGCACGCGCAGCGCTCCCTCGCCACCGAGGAGCACGCCGTAGGCGCCGAAGCGCGCGTTGCCGGCGAGGGCACCGCGCGCGAGGAATTCACAGAGATAGGCGGCGAATCCCCCGATCAGCCCGGCGAGCAGGGCGGGATCTCCCTTGAACACGTGCTGGTCGATCGGGCTCGCCGCCACGAGGGTGGCGACGATCAGCACCACGGCCAGGATGCCGCCGAGCAACGCGGCGCGCATGAAGACCGGGCGGCCGCCCTCGCCGCGGACGCGTCTCGCCGCAATCGCACGCCCGGTCTCCTGCTCGAGGGGCAGGAAGAAGCCCGGGCCGCAGACGAAGAGCAGCGCCCAGAACACCGAGAGCGGGGCGAAGTGAGTGGTGCCGAGCGCCCGCGCCGCGACCACAAGGAACCCGTACTGCATGAGCCCGGCGAGCCCGAGCCCAACCGCAACCGGGATTGTTCCGACTGGCAGCGGGAGCGCGCGCAGCCGATCGACGAGCTTCATGACCAGGCTGGGATGGGAGCCACCCCTAGGGGTAGATGCCTCGTACAGCTGTCGCATCGGCGACGCGCTTGACCGCCACCAGGTAGGCACCGAGTCGCAGCGACACCTGATGGCGATCAGCCTGTTCGCACATCTGGTTGAAGGCCTTCTGCAGGATCTTCTTGAGGCGGACGTTGATCTCGTCTTCCTCCCAGAACAGCGACTGCAGGTCCTGGACCCATTCGAAGTACGACACGGTCACGCCACCGGAGTTGGCGAGGATGTCGGGGACGACGGTGATCCCGCGGCGCTCGAGAATGCTGTCTGCGTCGGGCGTGGTCGGCCCGTTCGCGCCTTCGACGATGAGCCGCGCCTGGATCCTTCCCGCGTTGCGCGCAGTGATCTGATTCTCCATCGCAGCCGGCACCAGGACATCGACCTCGAGCTCGAGCAGCTCGGTGTTGGTGATCGGGGTGCAGCCGGGAAAATCGCGTACGCCCCCGTACTGCTGCCGGTACGCGAGCAGGGTGGGAATGTCAAGGCCGGTCCTCGAGTAGATACCGCCAGTCACGTCCGCAACTGCGCAGATCGAGAACCCCGATTCATGCATGAGCTGCGCGGCCCAGCTGCCGACGTTGCCGAAGCCCTGTATGGCGACGGTTGTCTGTGAGATCTCCATCCCGAGGCGCTTGCATGCCTCGATGGCGATGATGTTCACACCGCGTCCGGTCGCACTGGGGCGCCCCTCGCTTCCGCCGATCTCCAGAGGCTTGCCGGTCACCGACGCCGGGACCGAGTAGCCCGCCTGCATCGAGAGCGTGTCCATGATCCACGCCATGATCTCGGCGGTCGTGTTCACGTCTGGCGCCGGGATGTCCGACTCCGGTCCGACCAGCACGCTGATCTCCGCGGCGAACCTCCTGGTCAGACGTTCTAGCTCGCGGTGGCTCAGTGTCGAGGGGTCGACGGCGACACCGCCCTTGGCGCCGCCGTAGGGAAGATTCGCCAGCGCGCACTTCCATGTCATCCACATCGCGAGCGCCTTGACCTCGTCGATGTCGGTCGCCGGATGGAACCGGAGACCACCCTTGGCCGGGCCGCGAGTCACGTTGTGCTGGACGCGGTATCCCTCGAACATGCGGACACTGCCATCGTCCATCTTCACCGGGAAACGCACGACCAGCTCCCGTCGTACCTCGCGCAGAACAGCGCGCAACCCCGGTGAGAGATTGAGGATCTCGGCGGCGTTGTCGAATTGACGCTGTGCGTTCAGCCAGGGAGAGTCCACCACCGCCGGCGCGGCAACTGTGCTCACGTTCAGGAGCCTAGCAGGCTGACCGGCGCTTGGACGCGGCGTGGTGAACCCCGGCCCCACATCTATACTGCCGCGGATGTCCGAAGACTCCGAGGTCAGCCCCAGGGACGCCAAAGAAGCGATCGCGAAGGGCGCGATGCTCGTCGATGTGCGCGAGAAGTCCGAGTACGACGATGTGCGCATTCCGGGGTCGGTGCTGATTCCGCTGGGAGAGCTTCCCGCGCGTCTCGCCGAGATTCCGGCTGATCGCGACGTCTACGTGCACTGTCGCATGGGTGGCCGCAGCGCCCGCGCGGTCGACTACCTGCGCACCTTTGGGCGGCCGAACTCGTACAACGTCAGCGGCGGGATCGACGCCTGGCAGGACGCCGGCTTGCCCGTCGAGCACTGACCCGGCGGTCTCAGTGGACGGCAAAGGCCGTTGAGCCGAGGAGCGCGCCCTTGTAGGTGATCGTCACCGTGTAGTCGCCGGTGGCGAAGGTGCCGCCCGGCGGCGAGAGGGGGATGACCGTCGCCCCCGACTGGCTGAGGACATAGTCGTTCTGGATGATCGTCTGGGCTGGCTGGCCCACGGTCACGACGATGTGGACGGGAGCCTGGCCCGCGGGGCCCCCGGAGTTGACCTCGATGTCGACCACCGGGGTCTTTGCCGGGAACGACACCTGGGTAGCCGGTAGGGCCCCGCCCACTGCGGGCGCCGACGCAAGGGGACGGATGCCGGTGAGCAGGATCTGCGTCGTGGACTGCGCCGGGGTCTGGACGGCGGCCCCGGCGCTCAGGAAGTGGACCGCAACCAGAGTGATGAGGACGAGCGCGATCACGCTCGATCCGATGATGGCCAGCGGGATCCTGGAGCGGTGATGCGCCGGGGGTGGGGGCGGCGCGGAGTACGTCGACGCCCGAGCAGTCGCGCCCGTCGGCGCACCGCGCTCGAGGATTGGCGTGGCAATCGGCTCCATTGCCGCTGCGAGCGTCCAGGGCCGTCCGACCGACTCGAGTGGCGGCTTCGGAGGTACGGGGGCCTTGGACTCGGTTGCAGGCGGCCCGAGGCGCGAGGCGACGTCGGCGACGCCGTCGATGGCGCTCGCCAGCCGGTTGAGGAGCAGTGCTCGCTGATCAGGCATTGCTCACCCTTGCCGCCGGGCGTGCCGGCAGGTGGACGGCGGAGCCGCCGCCGAACGCGGTGTGCAGGTCGGCGATGGATCTGACCACCAGGCATACGGCGCATATGGCGGCAGCGCCGATGACCCATCGCCACCTCGAGAGTGCGCTGACCATCCGCGACCCAAGCTACCAGAGCCAAATCCGATTCGAACCCGATGTGCGAAACCGTCACCCCGGAGATATGCGCTCGTTCTCGCACCTCGGTGGCGAACCGCCACAAACGTAGGATCGGTCGGTGGTCGACCCCGTCTCGCTGCCGGCACTTGCTCCAATCGCCACGGTTGTGGTCGTGCTCGAGGTGGCGGCGGGGACGACTGCAGCCGCATACACCGTGGACCTGGTCGGCAAGGTTGGGCGCGGATTCGTCGGCACCACGTCGCTCATCTGCGCCGGCCTGATGGCCCTCGACCTGCTCATTGAGGCACTGCTGCCATCCGGCACAGCCCTGCTCGGAGCGCCCCTGCCCTCCGGTGCGCAGGCGTCGCTGTTCCACTGGTCGATCGCCTTCACGGTCGCGCTGCTCGGCTACGCCTTCTTCTGCTCGGTGATGACCGATGTGGCCCGCCGTGTGGTGGGGGCGGTGACGATCGGGTTCGGCGCGATGGCGATCGCAAAGGCCGCGGCCGCGTTCGGTCCCTCGCTCGGTGGGGTCGGGACCGCGGTGGTCGCCTTCGTCCCCGCGGCGCTCGTGTCCGGGAGCGCGCTTGCCGGGATGCTGCTCGGACACTGGTACCTGGTTGCGCCCAACCTCTCGTTCCGTCCGCTGCGGCGCGCGATCGACATCGTGTTCGTCGCGGTGGCCATCCAGGCCGTTGCGATCGTACTGGTGATCCTCAACTCAGCCTCGACCGTTCGCGGCGAGCTGCTCTGGTCGGGTGACGCCATTCCCTTCTGGCTGCTGGTGGTCGGCTCCGGCATCGTCTTCACGACCGGGGTGGCGCTGCTGACCCGGCACTTCGCACGGATTCGCGCCAACCAACCGGCGACGGCGATGCTCTACGTGTTGATCATCAGCGTGGTGATGGGGGTCGTCCCCGCCCACCTGCTCTTCTTCGTCACTGGCGCGCCGATCTGACCAGGACGTCCTCGGTTTCATGCTCCACCTGCCACCGGCCTCGCAGTTCGAGCAGGCCCTGGTGGCCGTCACCCAGGTCGTTAATGTGAAAGGTCGCCGCGGGGTCGATCCAGTCGTAGATGTCCGACCCGCCGACGTCGTGAACGGACACCTGGACGAGGTACCCGCCCGCCAGCAGTGGCAGGGAGTCGATCGTGTAGCGCACCGACACGGTATCGCCGGCCAGCTGCCCCGAGATGGTGACGTTGTCGAGCAACGTGTTGGTACCGGACAGCAGCAGCCCATCGGCGCGCCGGATGGCCACACCGCACACGAAATCGCCGACCGTGCGATGCACCCGCAGGTTCATGTCGAGGGTCATCTCGCCGCCCGTATCGAAGCGCCGGGTGTTCTGACCGCTACCGTTGAGCAGCCCAACGGACTCGAATCCGACCGCCGGCGACCGTCTCGGATCACCCTGGGAGAGCTCGACGGGAATGTCGCGCTCGAGCGCCAGCGCATGGTCCGCGACCATCCGGTGGTAGGTCGCGGCGACCTCGGCTGCCGGGCCGTCCGCGACGATCGCTCCGTGATTGAGCAGCAGCACCCGGTCGCAGTACTCCTCGAGTGACGCGAGGTTGTGGCTCACCAGCACGATCGTCTTGCCTTCACGCTTGTACCTGTTGAAGGTGTCGAAGCACTTCTCCTGGAAGCTTGCGTCGCCGACCGCCAGGACCTCGTCCATGACCAGCAGATCGGTCTGCCCAAGGATCGCGACGCTGAATGCCAGACGCACCTGCATTCCCGAGGAGAAGTTCTTCAGCTTCTGCTCCGCAAACTCCTCGAGCTCTGCGAACGCGAGCACCTCGTCGACCTTGTCGCGCAACTGGGCTCGGGTGAGGCCGAGCATTGCGCCGCCGAGGAAGATGTTCTCGCGAGCGGTGAGCTCCGGATTGAAGCCGACCCCAAGCTCCAGAAACGCCGAGAATTCGCCGTTCACTCGCGCGTAGCCCGAGTCGGCTTTGTAGATGCGACAGAGAATCTTGAGCAGCGTGCTCTTGCCACATCCGTTGGGGCCGGCGATGCCGAGAAACTGCCCCGACGGGATGTCGAAGGAGATGTCGTTGAGGGCGACGAGGTCGCGGTATCTCGACGAGCTGCGCAAGTGCGTGACCCGGTATTTCAGGGTGTTGCTCTTGTCGAGCGGGAGGCGGAATCGCTTTCGGAGATGGGAGACCTCGACGACCGGGTTCACAGTGACTCCGCGAACTTCGGTGTCAGCTTGTTGAATACCAAGAACCCAACTCCGAACAAGGTGACGCTCAGCATGATGGGAACCACTTCCAGCGCTCCGATGAGTGACACCATCGAGTGGTTGAGCGGGCTCGACACCACGAGTGAGTAACGAAGATCCTGAATGATCTGCGCCACGGGATTCAATCCCGCGAGATCGAGGAGCGTCTGCGACTTGATGAGCATGAATGGGAACACGACTCCCGAGCCATAGAAAAGAACCAACGAGACAATTTCCCAGATGTGCCCCAGGTCCCTGAAGAACACGAAGAGCGACGACAGCAGCAATGAGAGGCCGAGCACGAGGACGATCAACTCGAGATAGAACAGCGGCACAAACAGACTCCGGAGTGTGAGGTGGAGATCCCCGAGCGCGAATGTCACCATCAGGACCAACGTCGTGTTGATCGCGAACGTGAGCAACGCGCTGGTCGTGGATGCGACCACGAGAATCCAGCGCGGAAAGTAGGCTTTGCGAATGAGGTCGCCGTTTCCGGCTACCGCGTTCATCGCCGTAGCCGTAGCCTCGGTGAAGAACGTCCACGCAACGATGGCGATCAGCAGCTGCACCGGGAAATCGGTGTCGCCCTTGCCCACCCTCAGTAGGATGCTAAACACCAGAAACATGATCCCGAAGAGCATCAGCGGCTTTATCAGCGACCAGACGTAGCCGAGCGCGGAGCCGGTGTACTTCAGCTTGAAGCTGGTGATCGAGAGCTCGCGGACGAGGTTGGCATTCCTCTGGAAGACGCTTCTGGGGCGCTGGATCGCTTCGAGGGTGCCGCTCTCCTGCGCGACGACGGTCATGTCGGAATCTCCAATACGAATCGCACGTGGATGGCGTCCGGCTCGAGTTCGAGCATAACCAAGCTACGGCGGATCAGGGGCGTCGCGCATACCATCTGCGTTCGATGCACCCTGACAAGGCCGAGACAGTGCCGCCGGAGCCCGCCCCGTGACGGCGCCTCGAGACGAGGTTGGCCGGCTCGCCGAAGAGTTGCTGGCTGCACGCCGCCACATCACCGAGCTCGAGGCCGAGCTCCAGGCGCTCAGAGCCGACCTTGCCGCGGCCACCGGCAGCGCATCGGCGCGGATCGCGCTCTCCCTGGCGCGCAGGGCGAGGCGGGTCGTGCCTCCCGAGTCGCGCCGCCAGCAGACCCTCCACAAGACGGCCTCCAGGACCCTGACGCTCGTCGACAAGGGCCCCTCCGCGCTGGCGGGGCTCATCCGTCGCGACCGCGAGCTGCGCCGGGCAATCGGTGTGGCGGACACAGCAGCTGCTCGTCGGCGTCAGTACCGCCGCTGGCTCGCGCTGCACACGCCAGGACCTGAGGAGCTCGCGGCCATGCGCCGCGTCTCCGATCGCGATGACGGTGCGCAGGTCATCAGCCTGGTCATGCCCGTGCACAACCCCGAGCGATCGTGGCTCGAGGAAGCAATCGCATCCGTGCTCGGGCAGGCGTATCCGCACCTTGAAGTCTGCATTGCGGATGACGCATCCACACGGCCACATGTGCGCACCGTGCTTGACGCCGCCACCGCCGACGCCCGTGTCCGGGTCGTCTACCGCGACCAGCGGGGCGGTATCGCGGCCGCATCGAATTCGGCCCTCTCACTCGCGACGGGGGAGTTCGTCGGATTTATCGATAACGACGATGTGCTCCGACCGCACGCGCTGTACTCGATGGCCGCGTACCTGCGCGAGCATCCCGAGACCGACCTGGTGTACTCCGACGAGGACAAGCTGCTGCCCGACGGCACCCTCGGGTCTCCGACCTTCAAGCCCGACTTCTCACCCGACCGTCTCCTCGCCGAGAACTACCTCAACCATTTCACGCTCGTGCGCAGGACGCTCGCCAACCAGGTGGGCGGATTCCGTGAGGGTTTCGACGGGAGCCAGGACCACGACCTGATGCTTCGGGTTGCGGAGCGCGCGGCACACGTCGGGCATGTGCCGGATGTGCTCTACGCCTGGCGCATGGTGCCCGGATCCACCGCGGTGTCGGCCGGCTTCAAACCGCTTGCCCAGGACGCCGGACGCCGCGCCGTGGCGGACGCCCTGCAACGACGTGACCTCGAGGGACGCGTTGATCTCGGTCCGAGCCCCGGTCTCTACGTTCCTCGCTATGCACTCGTGACCACGCCACGGATCGACGTCCTCGTCGTCGCCCGGACCGACGGTGCTGACGCCAACGATTGTGTCGCCGGTATCGAGGAACACACCACCTATGCGAACCGATTCGTCACGTCGGTGATCACCGGCGACAACACGCCGGCGGCGATCAACCGGGCCGTACGAGCGTTGAGCGGTGAGCACATTGTCCTGGTCGACGCGTCAACGCGCGTGATCACCGCAGAGTGGATCCACATCATGCTCGAGTTGAGCCAGCGCGCGGACATCGGAGCCGTCGGCGTCAGACTCCGCTATCCCGACGGGACCGTTGCGCACGAGGGAATCATCTGCGGACGGCTCGGGCTGGCGAGCAGCGTCGATCAGCACCTGCACGTCATCAAGGAGATGAGCGCCGTTTCTGGCGCGTGCTTGATGACCAGGCGTGAGGTCTTCGCGCAGGCGGGGGGTCTCGACGAGCGGTTTCAGCGAGCGTTCTGGGATGTCGACTACTGCATGCGCGTTCGTGCACTTGGTCGTCGTGTTCTGTGCACGCCACTCGCGGAGCTGACGTGGGGTGAGGCCGCGCGCGCCGACGGCGACGACATCGCCGGGCACGATGCGCGAGCGTTTGCCGAACAGTGGGGAAGCGTCGACGAAGTCGAGGAGCCGTATCTCAACGTCAACGTGCTCTGGCCCACCCCGCTGAGCCTTCGCCTCGACTGACTCCAGTCTCATCAGATCTTCACAGCGATCGACAGTCGCTTGCCGGATCTCGGGGTTACACTGTGGCGCGGAGGGGATGACCAGCGTCGGGACGGAGGCGTGGTACGTGAAGGTTGGACGGCTGACGAGTTGGATTTTCTGCGCGAGCATCGTTGCAGCGCTGCCGGTGATCGGATCGACGACCATTGCGGCCGCAAGTCCTACGACGTCGAGCACTCATGCGTCGTCTTCCTATACGAAGCCCGTCCTCGGAGTGTCGCCGCACGCCCACATGGTCTCGCGAACCCACGGCCCTGAGCCGCTGACGACTCAGCCCGTAAGGCTTCACGCAATGGGAAAGGTCGGAACTCCCAGCGGTGGCGCAGGTGCAAGCACCCGATCGACTGCGCCACTCGTGTCGACACAAACCGACACGCTCGTCGCGCCGTTCTCCGGAGCATCACAGGAGCAGGACATCGCCGAGCACGGCGCTGCCACTCAGGACGTTGCGCCCCCTGATACCGACGTCGGAGTCGGACCGAGTTTCGTCGTGGCCACGGTCAACTCGACGATCAATGTATACAGCCGTGCGGGCACTCTTCTCGGCACGGACGATCTCAACACATTTCTGAGCATAGGCGGCATTCTCAGCAGCACCGATCCTCGCATTGTCTATGACGCAGCTTCGGCGCGTTGGTGGCTCACCGACACCGAAGCCCAGAACTTTGACTGCAGCCAGCCCGCCGCCCCTGTGCTGATCGCTGTGTCGGCATCGTCGAACCCGCTGCCCTTCAGTAGCTGGATTGTCTACACGCTACCCTTCGACCCCCATGTCAATGCATTCCTTGGCGACCAGCCGGGCCTTGGGATGTCGACCAACGTCGCGGCCGTCACGTGGAACGACTATGACTGCAACGGCAACTTCCTCGGCGCCGAGTACGACATCCTGCAGAAGACAGACCTGGAGCACGACGCCGGAGCGCACGCCGACGTGCCTTTCTTCAACCCCAATGCTTTCGCGCCGCAGCCGGTGCAATCGTTCGGCACCATGACGACGCAGTACGTAGTCACCAACCTCTCCGACTGTGCCTTCTTCTGCAGCTCACCCGCATCCGTTGAGGTAGACGCGTTCACGGGGACGCCAGAGACCACAGTCTCCGTGCATACGACAGACCCAGATATGTCGCCCACGGCAGTGGATCCAACGTACTTCTACACGCCGCCGGCGCAACAGCAAGGCACGAGCACAACGATCCAGACGGACGACGATCGCTTCCTCAATGCCGTTTGGGAGAACGGCCACATCTGGACTGCCGATAACACGGACTGCACACCTACCAGCGACACCACCGCTCGGTCTTGCCTGGATTACGTCGGAATCACCGCAAGCACCGCAAGCGGTGTCAACACCACGATCAACCAGATCAACAACGTCGGGGTGAACGGCAGTTATCTGTATTACCCGGCGGTGAGCCTCGACTCGGCCGGAAACGTGATCACCGTCTTCGATGAATCTTCCAGCTCGATGTTCCCGACGATTGTCAACTCCTCCATCCCGTCAGGCGGATCAGCTCTCAGTGCCTTTCAGACGGTCCATACCGGCTCCGGGTTCTACAGCCCCTCATTCGCGTGCATGACGATCAATTCGACGAACGCATGCCGATGGGGTGACTACTCAGGTGCCGCCCAGGATCCATCGAATCCGAAGGACGTCTGGGTCGTGTCGGAGACCGAGGACGGGCAGACCTCGACCTCCTGCACCCCTGCGAGTGAGTGTTGGGGAAGTGACATCACGGACCTCACGCTTGCCGGCCCCACTATCACCGCACTCAACCCATCGTTGGGACCGCTCACCGGCGGACAGACGGTGACAGTGACCGGCCTCGACTTCGGAACTGACACAACAGCCACGTTTGGTGGAAACCCGATCACGATTCACAGCCTGACGCCGACATCCTTTACATTCGTGACCCCCAGTGCTGTCTCCGCAGGCGTCGATCAGGTCCAGGCCACGGATGCGCTGGGGACGACCGCCATGCTGCCGTACACCTATATCGGCCTGGCCAACTACACCCCGCTCAGCCCCTACCGGATCCTCGACACGCGCACCGTCAATGCCGGCCACGCGCTGCCGCTTGGACCCGGTGCCGTCAGGTCGCTTCAGGTGACCGGGCTGACCGCGACACCGATCCCGCCGGGCGCGACGGCGGCGGTGCTCAATGTCACCGAGGTGAGTGGGTCGGCGTCGAGCCTGCTCACGGTATTTCCGTACGGCACGGTGCGTCCCACCGCCTCGAATCTGAATTTCGCGGCGAATACCGTCATCGCCAACCTGGTCACGGTCACGCTCGGGGCGAACAGCGGTCAGGGGTGGATCGACATCTACAACGCGCTCGGCAGCGTCAATGTGCTCGTCGACGTGGAGGGCTATTTTGCCGCTCCCTCACCGTCGACCAGCTCGGTGGGACTGTTCCATCCGATGTCGCCAACTCGCGTCTGCGACACGAGGAGCGGCTCGCCGACGCCGTACTGCAGTAGCCACGGAGCGTTGGGGCCGGGCGCCTCGATGATCATCAACTTTGCGACGACCGGTGGAGTACCAGGTGATGGCACCGCCGCGGCAGTGGTGTTGAACCTCACCGGCGTGGCCGGGAGCTCCTACACCGCGGTGACCCTGTTCCCGCCGGTGAATGGCCTGTGCCCGTATCGTGTCGGCACCAGCGCGCCGAGGTTCTCGACGATCAACCTGAACGCCGGGGCGGTCCAGGCAAATCGGGCCATGGTGGCCCTGGGGCCGGGAGCGTCGGGGAACCCGACCGACGACGCGATCTGTGTATACAACGCGCTGGGGGTCATCAACGTGGTGATCGACGCCAACGGCTGGTACGGCAGTTCGACCGCAGTCGCCACCGGGTACCAGTTCGAAGCCCTCCCGCCGACCCGGATCTGCGACACGCGGGTGCCCACCACGTCCTGCCTCCCGGCGGGGGCGATCGGCCCCAACCTCAGCCATAAGATCCCGGTCGCCGGAGACCAGGACATCCCTGCCTTCGGGAGCGCGACCACGGTGGTGGCGGTCATCGCCAACCTGACGGCCATAGCCCCGACGGCTAAAACCGTGCTGATCCTCTACCCCGCGAATCTGCCTCACGCTCCGACGGCGTCGGATCTCAATGTCGAGGCGGGGGTCGTGCTGCCCAACCTCGCGGTGGTCCAGCTCGACACCATTCCTGCCGACCCATACGACGGCGAGGTCTCGCTCTACAACGGCGCCGGTAGCGTCAACGCCGTCATCGACATCGAAGGCTGGTTCCAGTAGGCAAAAGCACTCCTTCGGCACGACTCCGGCCGGTTCGCCAATCGCCCCTGTTCCATGTGGTGATCGGCACCGGCCGGGTCGCGGCACCGCCCGTCTTGTATAACTGTGCCCGCAGCGTCAACGCGATGATCGATTTCGAGGGCCGGTTTCAGTAGCTGTGGCATGGATGAATGTTCTCCCCGAGATGGAAGGGGTGCTCAACGCAATGGCCTCGCGCCCGCTGGCAGAGCGCCTTGGCGCCATCGATGGCGTGATGGTCAAGACGTTCAAGAAGTGGACGGATCAGCGCGGCTACTTCATCGAACAGCTGAAACGTGGCGATCTTGACGACCTGGGGCGCCCCTTCCTGCCCGACCAGCAATTCGCCCAGATGTCCCGCAGCCTCGCCTACGCGCGCGGCGGCAATCCGCCCGAACTGATCAAGGCATTCCACTGGCACAAGCGTCAGTGGGACTACTGGGACATCGTTCAGGGCGACGCCCGCGTCGTGCTCGTCGACCTGCGCCACGATTCGCCGACCGTGGGCCGCGTGCAGTCGGTGATGCTCGGCGAGGATGCGCCACGCATGGTGGCCATCCCCCCGCTGGTGGCGCATGGGTATCAGTGCCTGTCCCTGCGTGACGTGATCCTCAACTACTACGTCACCGAGCCATACAGCTCGGAGGATCCCGACGAAGGACGGATCGCCTGGAACGATCCTCGCATCGGCTTCGACTGGACGATCGAGAACATCTGACGTGCGGCTTCTCGTGACCGGCGGGGCGGGGTTCATCGGCAGCGAGTTCGTCCGGATGACTCTGCGCGAGCATCCCGACGACACGGTGATCGTCCTCGACAAGCTCACTTATGCCGGCAATGAGCGCAACCTCGACAGCGTCCGGAACAGCCCGCGATTCCGGTTCGTCCGTGGCGATATCTGCGACGTCGCGGTGGTCCGCCAGCTCGCTGCCGACGTCGACCTCATCGTCAACTTCGCCGCGGAGTCGCACGTCGATCGGTCGCTTGAAGCGCCCGGACAGTTCATCCTGACCGACGTCTACGGGACCTTTGTGCTCATGGACGCGGCGCGCGAGCACAAGCACGAGCGATTCCTCCAGGTGAGCACCGACGAGGTCTACGGCGAGATCAACAGCGGGCTCAGTGTCGAGGGCGATCCGCTCCAGCCGCGAAGCCCGTACAGCGCCAGCAAGGCGGGAGGCGAGCTCCAGATCCAGGCGTACCGGACGTCGTACGGGTTCCCGGCGATCGTGACCCGCGGCTCGAACACCTTCGGTCCCTATCAGTACCCCGAGAAGATCATCCCGCTCTTCATCACCAACGCGATCGACGATCGGCCCTTGCCGCTCTACGGTGATGGCGGTGCTATTCGCGACTACCTCTATGTCGAGGACCATGCTCGCGGCATCGACTGCGCGCTGCGCGACGGCGTCCCAGGCATGGACTACAACATCGGCGCCGGCGGCGAGACCGACGGCATCACCGTCGCCGATACCGTGTTGCGTCTGCTCGGCAAGCCGAGCTCCCTGAAGCAATTTGTTCGCGATCGCCTCGGTCACGACCGCCGTTATGCACTCGATTCGACGCGTCTCTCCGGGCTCGGCTGGCGCCCGACCGTCAGTTTCGAGACGGGCATGGAACGCACCGTCGCCTGGTTCGTCGAGCACGAGGAATGGTGGCGGCCACTCAAATCCGGCGAGTTCTGGGAGTTCTACCAGCGAAACTACAAGCCGGCCGTCGACACGCACGCTCCGACCGCGTAATCCGTCGCCGGGCGGCTAGATCGCTCCGATGCTGATGGCCTGCTCGATCCACGGGATCACCTCGTCGAGCATCTGGTCGAGCGTGGTTGCCGCCTCGAAGCCGAGGACACGCCTCGCCTTCTCGGTTGATGGAATCCGGCGCTGCACATCGTGTTCGAACGGGGTGTCGCTGACGTATCGGAAGGGAGTCGCATCACCCCTGATGCGGTGCCAGATGGCCTCCGCCAGTTCGAGCACAGTGGTCGACACCGCTGTTGAGAGATTGAAGTCGTCGTTGAGGGCCGAAGGACTCTCCATCGCCAGCACGACGCCCCTGGCAAGATCCCCGCCGTACGTGTAGTGGCGGACCTGATGACCATCACCGAGGATGTGCAATGGGTCCTGCCCTTTCAGCAGCTTCTGCACGAGGTCCGGGACGACATGGCTCATCGCGAGCCGGACGTTGCCGCTGAGAATCTCCACATCGCCGAGTGCTCGTCCTTCACCGATGCCGACGCAGTTGAAGGGCCGCACAATCGTGAAGGGAAGCCCGTACTGCTGATGCGCGGCGCGCGCGAAGTATTCGACTGCGAGCTTCTGGAAACCGTATGACGATCGCGGCGGCGGGCAGTCGAGTTCCTCGCCTTCGACCGAGGGCCAGGTGTCGGCGGACTCGTAGACCATCGATGAGCTGATGTAGGTGACCTTCTGCAGCGTTCCGTCGCGGTGCGCGCGGACTGCGGCATCGCACGTGGAGGCGATGATCCGCTCGTTGGTCGCGAGCAGGTCATACGCGTATGTGTGGAAATACGAGATTCCGCCGATCATGGCCGCTCCGGCGATGAGGTGTTCGCAGTCGGTGAGCAACCGCGCCAGGAGTTCGACGTCGCACGCGTCGCCCTTCACTAGCCGGTAGTTGGGGTGATCGTCGTAGGAACGGGTGACCGGTCCGTACTTCGAACCGTTGTCGATTCCGATCACCTCGTATCCCCGCCCGATCAACTCCTCCACGATGTAACCGCCGATGAATCCCGAAGACCCCGTCACCAGCACCTTAGTCATTGGGTTCCGCCGTCGAACCGCCTGAGCTGTGCGATGTCTTCTCGCGCGTTGCACCGAGCGCATAGAGATACCAGTGCAGGTAACGGGGAATCCACGCCTTCACCTTGAAGTTCGAGGTTCCGGCAGCACGGTCCAGCCAGATGGTCGGAAGCTCAGCAACCGGGAGACCGAGCCTCCGGGCTTTCGCGACCATCTCGATGCCCAGTTCGAACCCTGCATCGGAGTCGATGCCGACCTGCTGGATGAACTTCCGCGAGTAGGCTTTGAACGAGTTGGTGGCGTCGTGGGTCCCGACGCGCGCGAGCAAGTGGAGCGACACTCCGGCAAATCGTGACACATGACTCTTGAGCCACGGCCCACCGACCTGTTGTCCTCCACGCATGTACCGAGATGCGCACGCGATTGCGACTCCCCGCTCGACCAGCCGGGTCAGCTGGTCGATCTGCATCGGATCGTCGCTGCCATCGGCCATGGTCACGACCACGACGTCCGCAGCTGCTTGATCGATCCCGTATCGGAGTGCCTTCGCCGGACCCCTCCCATAGGTATTGTGCAGCGGTCGGAGCCTCGTATCCCGCTCGGCGTAGTCGTTGAGGTACGGCACAGTGGTGTCGGTCGGCGTGTCGTAGACCACGAGCACCTCCGCCGGCAGCGTGATCGCCTCGAAGATGCGATCGAGGAACGGCACCACGGCCGCGCCCTCGTTGAATGCCGGGATGACGACGCTCACGCGCGGTGTCACACCTTGACCCCGTGTCCAAGCAGGTTGGTGAGATCCACGATGGGTTTGTCGAATGCGAGAGCCTTGTACTCCTGGTGCGGCGCAGCGATAACGATGAGATCTGCATCGGCGAGTACCGTCTCGAGGGAGACGAGATATGGGTCGACGGTCACGAATGGATCAGTGCACAACACCCGGGCGGCCTTGGCGATGAGTACCCGCTTCAGGCGATAGCTGAGGCTCGACCGGATGTCATCCGACTCCGGCTTGAACGCCATACCAAGGATGCCGACAGTCATGTCCGCCAGCTCAAATCGTTTCTCGAGCTGACCGATGACGTAGAGCGGCAGGCCCTCGTTGACCATGACCGCCGTATGGCCCAGGGTGAAGCGGTTCTCAGCGAAGGCGGCGATCTGCATCGTGTCCTTGAGAAGGCAGGGGCCGGCTGCAAGGCCGGCACCCGGAAGATCTGCCGCCCTGGGGTAGTGATAGGTCACGGCGCGACGAATCCGCTCATAGTCGAGTCCTGAGTCGTTCGCGATCATATAGAGCTGGTTGGCCAACGCGAACTTGACGTAGCGCCACGTATTGGTGAAGAGCTTTGCGAGCTCCGCCTCGTCGGGATCGAGCTCAACGATTTCGGCGGTGAGGTGACGGAACAGCGCCGCGGCACGCTTGGCCGCCCTCGGCGTCGACCCGGAGACGATCTGCGGGAGTGTGGTCACCTCCTCCAGTGCATGTCCTTCAGCAACCCGTTCGGGGCAGAAGCTCACGTCGATGTCTCGATCAAGATTCGCGACGATCCGCGCAACGCGTCGGGTCGAACCCGGGTAGATGGTGCTACGCAGGACCACGAGCTGACCGGGGACGAGGTACTCGGTCAGTGAAGTGATCACCCGGGTGACGGCATCGATATCGGGGCTGAGATGCCGATCGATCGGGGTGCCGACAACGACGATGACGTGCTCGGCGCCCGGGATCGACGACGGATCCGTGGTGGCGCTCAGGCGTCGGGCTTCCAGGACTTGAGGAAGCACTGCCGATGCGCCCGCGTCCTGGAAGGGCATCGCTCCCTCGTTGACGGTGTCGACTGCGGCGGCGCTGGTGTCGTAGAGGACGACATCCAGTCCTCGTGTGGCAAAGGCGATTCCCAGTGGCAAGCCCACGTGGCCGCAGCCACCAACGACGACGACATCGTGCTCGAAGTGCATTCAGACCCCGTCCCACACGAGCGATGGACCACTCAGGGTTGGCCATGAACATTGCTCGACGGCTGCGCGAGAGTATACCGACGGGCAGCGGCTAGAATGACCGCCGATGGCATCGCGCGGTGGGTCGGACCCGGCGTGAGCTGGATATCGGCCATGCGGTCGCGGTCACCGCGCACCGCCTCGATTCTGGGGATCGCGCTGCTCGCGTGCGCGCTGGTGATATCGCGGCGTGTGGACGCGTTTACCAATGCCCAGTTCTATGCTGAGGACGGGTCGAAGTGGTTCGCGAATGCGTACACCTACGGTCCCTTGGGCGCACTGGATCTGTCGTACAACGGGTACTTCCAGCTTGTTTCCCGGCTCGGACCGGTTGTCGCTGCTCCGTTCGGCATTCGCAGCGCGCCGCTCGTGTACAACATCGTTGGTCTTCTTCTGCAGGTGGCTCCGGTTGCCTACCTCCTGAGCTCGCGATTCGACCCGGTGATTCCCTCCTTCACAGCTCGCGTCGTCGTCGGCGCCGTGTACATTCTGATGCCATCGACGGAGCTCAACGTGGACATCACCACCGCGCAGTTTCACCTGCTCGTCCTCGCATTTCTCGTGATCGTCGCTGCCGAGCCAAAACGATGGTACTGGAGCGCATTCGATGTCGCTGTGGTGCTGCTGTGCGGACTATCCGGCCCGTTTGCCTACATCCTAGTGCCGGTCGCGGCACTCTGGTTCTTGATTCGCCGGCAACCGTTCACGCTGCTGCTCTGCTTTACGCTTGCGGTGACGATTCCCATTCAGGTGTATGCGGATCTCACGTCGCCACGATTGCACGTGCCGCTTGGAGCGAGCCTGAACAATCTGTTGCTGATCGTGAGCAACCGAATCATCCTGACGGGTCTGTTCGGCGAGGAGGGCGGAACGCACGTCTTTCTTGCCGGGACGTCGCACGGAACGCTGTTCAGCGCAGTGATCGGTCTGCTCTCCCTGCCGATCGTGGTGTACGCCGCGTGGAGAGCGCCGATGGCGCTGAAGATGTTCGCGCTGACGGCGCTCGGTGTCGCGGCGAGTGGTCTCGCAGCACCACTCGTGTCGAACACTGGGAACGCCTGGGCGATCATGACGGTCAGCCGAGCCGGTGAACGGTACTTCCTCCTCGCACAGGTGGCCTGGGTCATCACGCTGCTATGGGCGGCGACGCGTCTGCCGCGTCCGTGGCTGCAGCGAACTGGGCTGGCTGTGTGTGCCGTCGCATTCGGATCGGGCTTGATCACCGCGTGGCTGTATCCACCGTTCCAGGACTACCACTGGGCACAGGAGGCTAGAGAGATCACCACGGCGACGCCCGGGACGAAACTCGTGCTGCCGATTCCTCCCGGCGGCGGCTGGGCCATCGACATCAGGGCCAAGTGAGACGCAGTTGGGGTGGTGACCCGATGCGATATGATCCGTCACTGAAAGAGGTCAAACGCGCCAACACCGCGTTGGTGCTGGCCCCATGGGATGGACGCAGGTGGCCGACACGGCTCAGAAGAAACGCGCGGTTCTCGCAACAGGCCGGGGTTCGATCGAGTCGTTGCGAACAGTAGTCGTGATGCCCGCGTACAACGCGGCCAAGACGCTGGAGACGACGCTGGCGAGCATCCCTCCGGGCGTTGTCGACACCATCATTCTGGTCGACGACGGCAGTCGCGATGGAACTGCTGCGCTCGCGGCGTCGCTCGATCTTGTGGTGATCTCGCATCCACACAATGCCGGGTACGGCGCCAATCAGAAGACCTGCTACATCGAGGCGCTGCGCGACGGTGCGGACGTCATCGTGATGCTCCACCCGGACGGTCAGTACGATCCCGCGATCCTTGACGACATGGTCGAGGTCATCCGCAGGGGAGAGGCAGACGTCGTGCTCGGCTCGCGCTTTCTCAAACCCGGCGGTGCACGGGCGGGCGGAATGCCGTGGTGGAAACGCATCGCCAACCGTTTTCTCACCGGCTACGAGAATCGCGTGCTGGGGCTTGGCCTCACCGAGTACCACACCGGTTATCGGGCGTACAGCCGCAAGTTCCTCACCACCGTGCCATTCCTGCGGAACTCCAACGATTTCGTCTTCGACACGCAGATCCTCACCCAGGCTGCTTCCTTCAAGTTCAAGGTGGCCGAGGTCCCTGTCACCACCAAGTATTTCGACGACGCGTCGTCGGTGAACTTCCGGGTCTCGCTGGTGTACGGGCTGAAGACGGTCTGGACGGTCAACCGGTTCATCCTCCACCGCCTCGGACTCCGCTCGCGACGCTACTCCCGCTGATCTGAAGTCCGCACCGCATACACGGCAATGGTGGCGCTGCGACGCGTCGCGGCTGCAAGCGGTGCGACGACCACCGCGGCCGCGGTGAGCGGTATGGCGAGCCCCACCGCCACGCCGGCCTGGAGTCGACCGCTTGGTCCGCGCCGCAGCCTCGCCTCAGGTCGACGGAGGAAGTCGTAAAGCAGGTTCGGGGGTAGGCGGAGGCGGTTCTCGACCGTTTGGACGAAGCTGAAGAGGTCGTACTCCGGAACCAGGTAGCTGACCTTCGCAGGACGGAACCCCGAGTCCTTCAGGATCGCGGTCAGGGTGTCCGGGGTGAAGTGCACCAGGTGCCTCGGGACGTCGAGGTGGAACCATCCGGCTCGTCCAACCCTGGCCTCCGGGGATCCAAAGTTGGGCACGGCGATGAGCAGCACACCTCCGGGGCGCAGCAGCCTGGCAATCCCCCGAATGGTCTCCCGTGGCGCGCGGAGGTGCTCGGCGACGTGCCAGAGGACCACGGCATCGTAGTTGGCGCCGGCTGCGACCAGGTCGTCGACGTCCACCGCGCTGACGTCGAGACGGAACACGTCGCGTGCCTGCTGCGCGGCGGACGGCGAGCGTTCGGTACCGCGAACCCGCCACCCGCGCGAGCGCATCTGGTTGATGAGCACACCCGGGCCGCACCCGATGTCGAGGACGCTCCCCCGACCGCCGGCGAGACGCTCGATTGCCCGGATCCGGCTGCGATGGACCATGGTGAGGACGCGATCCAGGCCGCCGCGGTATCGCTTGGTGGTGCTGTGGTAGCCCTGAGGGTAGTAGCCGTCGAGCTCCTGCTCAGACGGCGCCGGGGCGGTTTGCGCTAGGTCGCACCGCCGGCAGCGGACGATGCTGAACGCGTCGCCCGTGGCGGGATCTATCGCGTCGAACAGGGTCTCAGCCTCTCCCCGCGCATGGCCGCAGGCCGTCGATGTCGTCACTGCGCGATCGCGATGTCGCCGGGCCGGCCTGAGCGGGCGCCGGGGTCGACCAGGGCGAGCGCGAGACCGGCGAGGATCAGCACGCCGCCGAGAACGGTGGCGACCGACGGGACTGCCGCGAGGATGAGCAACGCGAGCACCGCCGCGAGCGGCGGCTCTCCGAGGAATGAGACAGAGACGAGGAGGACTGGGACATGGCGAAGTGCCCAGTTGTACACGGTGTGGCCGCCGATCGTGCAGATGACCGCGAGTCCGAGGCAGGCCAGCGCCACCTTCGGCGATGGGAGATGCGCGACGCCAGCCGCAACAGCTGTCAGCGCCGCGATCACGCACACCACCGCGTAGACGATTGCCGAGTATCCGGCGACACCGAGATTCGCCCGTACGCTGCGCCCGATGAGCAGGTAACCGGCGAGGCACAGTCCGCCCGCAATGGCGAGGAGATCACCACCGAATGCGGTGCTTCCGACCCGGAGATCGCCGGCGCAGGTGACCACCATGCCGATGATCGCGAGCCCGACCCCAGTGAGCATCTGCCGAGAAACCCGTTCTCCCAGAAGGCGTTTCCCGAGTGGCGTCACGATGATCGGGTGCAGCGACACCAGCAGGACGCTGGCCGCGACCGACGTGTATTTGAGCGATGCCGTCCAGAGTAGGAAGTGTCCCGCCAGGAACACGCCACTTACCAAGACCAGTCCGATTTGCGCAGAGCCCTTTGGCATGACACCGCGCCGGGCGTCGCGCAGGACCCACGGAGTCAGCAGGACCGCGGCCATGCCCATGCGCAGCCAGACGATCGTCGCCGCATCATCGCCGGCCGCTTTGATGAGGATCGCTGAGAAGGAAACCGCAACCGTGGCTGCGACCAGCGCCCACCCGGGGGAGGGAGTGCGCGAGCGCGCGACCACGGCGCTCACCTGTGACGCTCGCGATCCCGTGCCTTCTGCAGCGCCGAGTACCCGCCCAGCACCTCGCGGATACCGCCATCCTCGATCGCCCACGTCCGGGTAGCAACGGCGTCGATGAGCGCGCGGTCGTGGGTCACCAGGACCATCGCCCCCGGGTATTTGACGAGTGCGGCTTCGAGCACCTCCTGCGCGGGGATGTCGAGGTGGTTGGTCGGCTCGTCGAGCAGCAGGAGATTGGTCTCCTCGATCGCGAGCTTGCCCATCATCAGACGCGCGCGCTCGCCACCGCTGAGGTCCCCAACCAGCTTGAGGGTGTCGTCGCCGCTGAAGAGCAGCGAGCCGAGCAGAGTGCGCGCGCGCTCCTCACCGACAGGATGCGTCGCGAGCAGATCGGCCAGCACGGTCCGGTCGTCCTCACCCGCGGGGACATCCGCGGCACCGTGCTCGATCGATTGCCCGAGGTCCTGCCGGTACAGCCTGCGCACGCTCCGAGGGCCGAGGGTGAGCGTTCCGTCCAGCGGGCGAAGGTCGCCGGCGAGCGTGTGGAGCAGCGTCGATTTGCCGCTGCCGTTGGGACCGATCACCGCGATGCGCTCGCCGGGCACGATCGTCAGCGGCGGCACCATGAGCAGCGGTTCGTCCCGCCCGATGATGAGCCCCACGCCCTTGAGGGTTACGCGCGATGCCGGCGCGCTCGCGAAGCGGAGACGGGGCTTCCGGTCAACGGTGGGCGGTGTCACGCGCTCGAGACGGTTCAGCCGCGTCTGGCGGCCTCTCGCCTCGCGCGCACGCTGACCCGCCTTGTACTTGCGGATGAACTCCTCCTGGTGATCGATGTACGCCTTCTGCGCAGCGAACTCGCGACGGCGCCGTTCGCGGCGCTCGACGCGCAGCTTGGTGTACTGCGTGTAGTTGCCCGGGTAGTCCTCGATGGTCCCGCCCGCGACCTCGATCACCTGGGTGCACACGTTGTCGAGGAAACGCCGGTCGTGTGAGACGAGCACGAATGCGGTGGACACCCCGCGCATGAAATCCTCGAGCCACTCGATGGCGGCGAGGTCGAGATGGTTGGTCGGCTCGTCGATGAGCAGGAGGTCCGCGTCCTGCACGAGGAGCTTGGCGAGCTCGAGCCGCCGCTTCTGTCCGCCGCTGAGTTGCGAGGGATGGCGTTGCTGCGTCTCGGTATCGAGGCCGAGCCCGCCGAGCGCTTCGCGCGCAGTGGCCTCGAGCTCGTAGCCACCCTGGTCGATATAGCGGTGCTGAACATCGCCATAGCGGAGCAAGAGTTTCTGGGCGTCGGCCCGCGTCCCGTCGGCGAGCAGCGGCTCCAGGCTGGTCATCTCGTGGTGCATCGCGGCGAGATCCTCACGCGACGCCATCACCTCGTCGAGGATGGTCTCGGCGACCGGCTCGGGCGCGTCCTGGGGGAGATAGCCGATCCGCAGTCCCCGCTGCCACTCGACCTCGCCCACGGTCGGCTCGAGTGCTCCATTGATGAGCGTCAACAGCGTGGTCTTCCCCGCGCCGTTGGCGCCGACGACGGCGATGCGCTCGCGTGTTTCGACGCGGAACGTGACACCTTCAAGGATGCTCTCGGCACCGAAGGCGACACCAACGTCGCGAAGGCTGACCAGGGACAAGCGGCTACTGCCCCGTCGCACCCTCGCGGGCGATGATGCGCCGCACGATGGCGACCGACGATGCGTACGTCGAGTCCATGCCGAAGTAGGAGAGTCCCCGTGCGCCGAGCGTGCGGGCCTGCGTGTACGGGGTGTCCGATGCGTAGTGGATGACCCCGAAATCGATGGGCAGCTTGGAGAAGTTGACCGGCTCACCGGTTGGATAGCGGACGGGCTGGGTCATCTCGTACACGGCATCGCAGTATGGACCAGCCTCCATCTCGACCACGGTGAACGCCTCGCGATAGTAGAAGTCGAGGTAGCCGCGATTCTGCAGGAACGTCCCCTTCACGCTCACCGCGCGCTGATTGTCCAGGCCGCTGCCGAAGCGCAGGTACGGCGCGATATCGGACACTGAGAAGGCGTTGTCGAGCCAGTAGGTCGAGCGGCTATGCTCATCATGGATGACGCTGCTGATCATCACGTCGCCGACGTCGGCGTTGAGGGTCGCAGCCTTGCCGAGGATGTACACGCCGCGCAGGTCGACGGTCTCGGCGACCTCGCGAAGGATGTTGTACGCGGCGAGCCCCAGTGGGTAGTCGATGTTGACGATCACCGCGCGGCTGGCGGCGAGCGCAACGGCGTCGATGGGCAACACCCGTTCATCGCAGTGTGCGGGAGTGACACGGTCGAGTGGGATGACCTGCGCGGCCACGTCGAGCGCAGTGCGGCTGGTAACGCTCAACGAGCCCGCTTCCCGCTCCTCGCGCCGGAGTGCCGCTCGTTCGGAGTCGGGCAGGAGGCGGAGCCGCTCACGCGCGGCGTAGTACAGGAAGTTGTTCCAGTGTCCCTGGGCGCTGCCGTCGCGGAAGCGCTGCAGCTCGTCTCGCAATTCGCCGCCACCGTCGCGATCGACCGCGGCCGCGAGCTCGTCGGCATGCCGGGGCGCCACCCCGGTGAGCAGGTTGGCGATGGCGTGGGAGTTGCTGCTCACGAAGTACACGGGCCGGTCCAGCAGCGACTCGGAGCGCATCAGGCCGGTCACCTGCTGCCACCAGCGTCGGGTGACGCGCGCGTAGCCGACCTGGGTGCCGCCGAGCATGCGGAGGCGCAGTGCCAGGCCGTGCTCCGCGATCTGCGCCAGCCGGGCGCCGAAGGATGCGGCCCAGATCTCATACAGCTGCAGCCAGTCGTCCTCGAGCCCTCCGCATGCAGTGGCGAGCTCGCCGGGGCTCGCATCCTCGACATGCTCGATTCCCGTGCCGTTGAGGGCGACCTTGAGCTTGTTCACCTCGATCTGGAGCGCGACCATGGTGGGGATCAGGTCGTCAACATCCGAGGCGCTGGCGATCAGAACTGCGAGGGTGCCATCGCCATCGTCGTACCAGCGCCGCCGCCGCCCGGGGGCGCTGACCTCCGTCCACTCGCTGAAGGGACGGAACCCGCGCTGGGCGAAGACCTCGGCGGACTGGCCAATGACCACCAGGCGCGCCCGGAAGATCGCGTCGGGGAGCCGCCTGACCGCGTAGAGCAGCGCCCCAAGGTCGAGTTCTATGGACCCGGCAAGCGGATGCAGGCTCGATCCCATCGCCTTGTGCGAATGCTCGAACACCCGCAGTTGGGTCTCGCCACTGCTGCGCAGGATCGTCGTATACGTCCGGTGGTAGACCTCAACGGCGTCGACCAGCGCGGTCTCCTCGAGCGACGGCTCGGTCGGGGACAGGCCTGAGAGGGGAGCCTGCGGGACGGACCCGCGTCCCAGCTCATGCAGCACCATCAACCCATTGTCGCCGCTCGCCGTACGGCGGGCACGTCGGGCTGGCTATCCTGCCCCGGCTGTGGGTCGAATTGCCGTCACCGGGTCCGTCGCCTTCGACACGATCATGGAGTTCGGAGGGCGCTTCGGCGACTTCATCCTGCCCGACAAGACCAATGAGCTGAATGTCGCATTTCTTGTCGAGCGCCTCGAGAAGCGCCGGGGTGGGACGGCCGCGAACATCGTGTTCTCGCTCGCGTTGCTCGGTGAACGGCCTCTCCTCTGCGCGGCGGTGGGCGGAGGCGACTTCGTCGACTATGCGGCCGCGCTCGAGGCCGAGGGTGTGGACGCGTCCACCGTGCTGACCTGCGACGACATCAGCACCGCGACCGCCTTCATCACCACCGACAGGGACGGCAACCAGATCACCGCCTTCTATCCGGGTGCGATGGCGCGCGCCGCAGGCGTGGACCTCAGCAAGCTGCCTGACGTCTCGGAGGTGGTGGTGGGCGCGGATGACGCCGAGGCGATGGCCCTGCACGTCGAGCAGGCACGAGCGCTCAACGCCCGCCTGGTGTTCGTGCCGGCACAGCAGATTCCGGCGATGGCCGATGAGGTGCTGCGCCACGGCCTCGAGGAGGCGTGGCTGGTCGGGGGCAACGACTACGAGTTCGAGATGATCCGGGAGCGCACCGGTCTGTCGATCGCCGACCTCAGCTCGGCGCGCTTGGTCGCGGTCACACGCGGCGCGGCCGGCAGTGAACTGCATAGTCCCGACGGCGTTGCGGTGATCCCGACTGCTCCCATCAGCGAGGCGGTCGACCCCACCGGCGCCGGGGATGCGTATGTCGCCGGCGTGATCGCGGGGTTCCGATCCGGAGCATCACCCGACGTTGCCGGTCGCATCGGTTCGCTCGCCGCTGCCTACGTCGTGGAGCAGCACGGACCCCAGCATCACCGCTTCGACGCCGCGTCCTTCCGCGAACGCTACGCCGCCGCGTTCGGCTTCCCCCTCGATTTGAGATCTGAAGATTGGGGGTAGAGTAGTCGGCATGGACGAAGCGGTCATCGTCAGTGCGGTGCGGACGCCGGTCGGCACCTTCGGCGGCGCATTCACGGACGTGCCGGCGACAACGCTCGGTGCGATCGCCGTGCAGGAGGCGCTCCGTCGTGCGGGCATCGATTCCGTCGACGAGGTGCTCATGGGCAACGTGCTCCAGGCAGGCCTCGGTCAGAACGCCGCGCGCCAGTCGGCGATCGGTGCCGGGCTCGCCGCGAGCGTGCCCTCGACAACCATCAACAAGGTCTGCGGCAGCGGTCTCAAGACCGTTGCGCTTGCTGCACAGGCGATCCGCGCCGGTGATGCCGAATGCCTTGTGGCCGGGGGCATGGAGAACATGTCGCGCGCGCCGTACCTGCTGGAGAACGGCCGCTACGGCTATCGCCTCGGCCACGGCCAGCTCGTCGACGAGATAATCCGCGACGGTCTCTGGTGCGCCTTCGACGACTGTCACATGGGCACCACCGCCGAGAACATCGCGCGGGAATACGAGGTGAGCCGCGAGGACCAGGACTCGTTCGCAGCGGGCTCGCAGCAGAAGGCTGAGGCTGCAATCAAGTCGGGGCGCTTCAGGGACGAGATCGTGCCCGTCCCGGTGCAGCGCAAGAAGGAAACCATCCTCATCGACACCGATGAGCACCCCCGCCCCGGCACGACCGCCGAATCGCTCGCTGCACTGCGCGCAGCCTTCGCGAAGGACGGCACCGTCACCGCGGGAAACGCCAGTGGTATCAACGATGGGGGCGCCGCAGTCGTGGTCATGAGCGCATCGCGTGCGAGGGCCGAGAACCGCGTTCCCCTGGCTCGAATTCGCGGCTACTCGAGCGCCGGTGTCGCTCCCCGAATCATGGGCATGGGACCCGTCCCCGCCGTGCGCGCGGCGCTGCAAAAAGCAGGCGTCGAACTGCGTGACATCGACCTCTTCGAGCTCAACGAAGCATTCGCGGCGCAAGCTGTGGCGGTCGGCCGCGAGCTCGCCGTTCCCGAGGACCGTCTCAACGTCAACGGCGGCGCCATTGCCATCGGCCACCCCATCGGTGCCAGCGGGACCCGCATCCTCGTCACCCTGCTCTACGAGATGTCGAAGCGCGATGTACACCTCGGCGTCGCAGCCCTTTGCATTGGCGGCGGCCAGGGCATCGCCATGGTGCTTGAGCGCAGTTAGGTGCGTTTCCTCTAGAAGCTACGGGATGGGGCTCGATGGAGAAGCATCACATGCGCCACTCACGAGTGCAGCCACAGCTGATAGCCGCCGTACACCGCCAGCTGATGGAAGTGGCTCGCCAGGAAGACGGTGAAGCGGGAATCGGTTGGGCCCAGCCCCAGCTCGGACCAGAAGATCTCATTGCCGGGATTGCGGATCAGGCAGACATCGTGCAGCCGAGATAGCCCCCGCTCAGCGGGCTCAAGATAGGGGTCGAGCGTCCACCAGACGCCGTCGACCAGCTCCACCCCCGGCGGCGGCGGCAGCGAGCTCCAGAGATAGAAGCTCAGCATTCCCGGGTAGGTGACCAGCGATCGGCAACCGCTGCGCTCAGCTGCCGTCACCACCTGTTCGATCGGGTCGTTGTCGTCCGCCGGACGGTGGATCAGTGACGCCCCGCTGAGCGTCAGCGACGGGGCCTGGCTCCATGCCTGCCACGAGGCGACACCGCGTGAGAGCGGACCTATCAGCAGCAGCACCGCCGCGACCGTGATGACCTGGCCCACCCCGGCCCTCAGGGCGGCGTTCAGGTCGGGCGCCAGGTCGCTCGCAACCACAACCCCGGCCAGCAGAGCGGGAAAGAGCGAAAACGAGACCTGATCGCCGCTGATCGGGTAGACCTGAAGCGACTCCAGCACCGTCAGTGTGGCCAGCAGTTGACGCCCGCGCATCGCCGCCTCGGTCGGCTCGCCGTTCCGCGGCAGCAACAGCATCGGTCCCAGCAGCAGCCCCAACAGCTCCGGGCCATTGGCGGGGAAGGGCGAGGGCTGGAGCATCAGCAGCGCCACGGCGATGGCGATGATCACGCCCGCGAGGCGCAGCCCGAGCCGTGCTCGCGGCGCTCGCGCCGCCACCAGTGCCGGCAGCGCCAGCGCCGCTGCCGCGATCACCGGTGGCAGCCAGGTGAACTGGAAGGCGACCGTGCTCGCCCGGGTCAGGCTGGCAAAGAACGTCGCTCGAATCATCGCGGGCGCCGACTCCCCCCAGACCACCGCGATCGCGCCGATGAGCAGAGCACAGCCGCCGCCGGCCACCATCATCGCGATCGGTTCGATGCGGTGCAGAGGCCAGCGCCGCGGCCCGGGTGCGACTTGCAACGCCACCACCAGCAGCATCACCAGCAGCGCGAACCCGATCACTGAGGGGTCGTCGCGACCGGCCACCAAGAGAATCACCGGCGGAGCCAGGCCCAGCGCCAGCCCGACAGCCCACAGTGGTGAGCGCGGTCTCGCGCTGACGCCCACCAGCGCCACCAGCGCCGCCACCCCGGCATAGGCGCCGATGTTGATCTTGGTCAGCGCCAGCACCGCGACGCAGGCGCCGACCAGCACCCCGCGGCGCACCGGCCCCGCGCTTGGCCTGCTGGCCGCGAGCACCATCAGTGAGAGGAACAGCAGCACCAGGATCGATGGCTCCATCGGCTCGCCCGTCACCGGCATGGCGGCGATCAGCGCCACCACCTGGCCGAGCACCGCGGCGCTCAGGCGACCGGTGAGGCGCAGGCATACGAGCGCTGCGGCGGCGGTGATGAGCGCGGTCATGATGCCCGTCATCACCCTGCCGCTGTTGTGGTCGATGCCGACACTCAGCAGTGTCAACGGCGCAGCCATGAGCTCGTGATATGCCGGCCCGTAGGGCGTCAGCACATGGCTGTAAACGCCGCCGTGCTGAGAGAAAAGCCGCAGGCTGTAGAGGTAGAAGCCCTCATCGTCGTGCGGTGCTCGCTGGGTCAGCGCAACCGGCAGCGCGATCGCTGCCATCAGCAGTGTCAGCGGCACCAGTGTCAGCGCAACGAGCCGGCGGCTCGGCGCCGCGGGGGTCACGCCCGCGAATTGGGCTGGGCGTACGGGAGAGCCTTTCGCGTCCGGCGCGCTGTGTTCGGGCACGTTCGTGCCTGTCGCGCTATTGTCCCGCTGCAGCTCTCTGTTGGTTGCGTGCAAATGACTCTTGCAAGGCCCATGCATTGCCATCCGGATCCGTAAAGTACACGTGTCGCCCCCACGACTGTTCGTCAATTTCACTCAACTGGACGCCCTTCCCTTCCAGTACCGTTTTGGCTGCCGCCGCGCTATCGACCACCAGTATCAACCCCTTCAAACTGCCTGGCTCCATAGCGGAAGTGCCCTCGCCTATATGGATAGAGCACTTCGACCCGGGCGGTGTCAGTTGCACAAATCGGAGCGACTCATTGACCTGAACATCCATGTCGACAGTAAAGCCCAGCTGGTTTGCATAGAAATCCTTTGCTCTATCCGTATCGCTCACTGGGACCGGCACCACCTCTAAGGTCATGTCCATAGCCACTCCTTATGTACGCCCAGCGGCGTATGTCCACCGTTGAGATGCCCCGCGTGCTGTGACTTTACCTCCCCTCGCCGCGCAGCGTAGTCCTACTCAGGCGCCTCTCTTCGGCGAGCCGTGGGTTGTCTTTTCAACACAAGTCCAGGCTGCGAACGCCGATCGGTTGTGTCCACCAGGCACCGATACTAGGAGATCTTGCGGCGGTAAATGACCATGGCGAAGATGTACGCGACGATGAGGATGCCGACACACCAGGCAAGGGCGATCCAGATGTCGGCTCCCACCGGCTGCTGCGTGAACAGGTCGCGGATCGCGTTGACGATGGACGTCACCGGCTGGTGCTCGGCGAAGGCGCGCACCGGGCCGGGCATGGTTTTGGTGGGCACGAATGCCGAGCTGATGAACGGCAGGAAGATGAGCGGGTAGGCGAAGGCGCTCGCGCCGTCCGCTGACTTCGCGGAGAGACCTGGGATTACGGCGATCCACGTCAACGCCAGGATGAACAGGATGAGGATGCCGGCGATCGCAAGCCACGCGAGCACTCCCGCGCTTGAGCGGAAACCCATGAGAAGTGCGACGAGCACGACGACCACGAGCGAGATCAGATTGGCGACCAACGAGGTCAGCACGTGTGCCCACAGGACGGACGACCGTGCGATCGGCATGGACTGGAATCGCTCGAAGATGCCGCTCTTCATATCCAGGAAGAGCCGGAATCCGGTGTAGGAGATGCCCGAAGCAATCGTGATGAGCAGGATGCCGGGCAGCAAGTAGTTCACATACGAATGCGAGCCTGAGTTGATCGCGCCGCCGAAGACGTAGACGAACAGCAACATGAAGGCGATCGGCATGATCGTGGTTGTGATGATGGTGTCCAGGCTGCGCGTGATGTGGCGCAGGGATCGTCCCAGCAGGACGGCGGTGTCGCCGAAGAAATCCTTGGTCATCCTTGGTCCTTACTCGTCCGTGCCGACGCTGCGGCCACTGCCTGCGTCGCCGTCCTTGCCGTCGTCACCGACGATGGCGAGGAAGACATCCTCGAGGGTCGGCTGCTTCTCGACGTATTCCACCCTGGCGGGCGGGAGCAGCTGCTTGAGCTCGGTGAGAGTGCCGTTCACGATGATCCGCCCCCCGTGGAGGATCGCGATCCGGTCGGCGAGTTGTTCGGCCTCGTCCAGATAGTGCGTCGTGAGCAGCACCGTCGTGCCCTGCTCGGCGAGTTCCTTGACGGCCTGCCACACCTCGATGCGCGCCTCGGGGTCGAGCCCGGTCGTCGGCTCGTCGAGGAAGATGACCTGCGGATTCCCGACGAGGCTCATCGCGATGTCGAGGCGGCGGCGCATGCCACCCGAATACGTCGACACCTTCCGCGCGGCCGCGCGGGTCAGCGAGAAACGATCGAGCAGGTGATCCGCGAGCGTCCCCGGGTCCTTGAGGTGCCGCAAACGCGCGATCAGCACCAGGTTCTCCCGCCCGCTGAGGATTTCGTCGACGGCCGCGAACTGTCCGGTGAGGCTGATGGACTCCCGCACGTTCGCAGCCTGCGTGGCGACATCGAAGCCGTTGACGCTGACAGTCCCTCCGTCGGCGTTGAGCAGCGTTGACAGGATTTTCACGACCGTGGTCTTGCCCGCCCCGTTCGAGCCGAGCAGGGCGAAAATGTTGCCCTGCGCCACGTCGAAGTCCACGCCGCGCAGCGCCCTCAGCTTCTTGTACGACTTCTCCAGGCCCTGCACGTGGATGACGTGCTCTGTCGTCATCGGACGGCCCTCTCTTCCTCTCCGGTGTTCTCTTCGGCGGCGCGGTCGATCGCGTTGGTCAGCCTTTCCCGCTCCCGGATGATCCACTGACCCTTCGGATAGTTCCGTACGAACGTTTCGATGAACTCCACGGGGTAATCCCCGACGATCTCGCGGATCGGGGTTTGGTTCGCTGCGCTCTGCTCGAACAGATCGACGAGGTCCGCGTACATCGCACTCCCGTCGTCCATCCCCCCGAGGTAGTTCAGGTACCGCTCCAGCGCATCGAGCGCCGCGCGATAGCTCGCGGGAAGTTGTCTCGCGTGCGCCTTGTACTGCCGCCATTGCCGCTTCGGGCCGACCACTTTTGAAATGAACTTCGAGAACATGGTCATCCGCCTCCTTCGCGGAGCCATTCGAGCCGTTCTGTGAGGAAGCTCCAGGTCCTCCAGAACTCTTCGAGATATTTCTCTCCCGGTGCGTTGAGGGAGTACACCTTGCGCGGCGGCCCCTTCTCGGACGGGACCTTCTCCACGTCGACGAGGCCTTTTTGCTCGAACCTGACGAGCAGTGCGTAGACGGTGCCCTCGGCGATGTCGGGGAAGCCCTGCTCCCGCAACCGTGCCGTGATCTCGTAGCCGTACGCGGGCCGAAGGGACAGGATCGCGAGGACGATGCCCTCCAGCGTGCCCTTGAGCATCTCCGTCATCTGCTTGCCCATGAACACCTCCTCGCACTACTCAGCGCTACTGATTACCAGTATATAGCATCACTGAGTAGTGCGAGCAGCTCCACGTGGGGAGGTGTCGGCTCTCACGCCGTGGCGTTCAGGCGGCGGCCTCGGCAGCCTCAAACTGAGTAACGGTGACGCCGGGCTTAAAGCATCCAGTCGTCCCGAAACCGAAAATCTGCAGGGGCTGCCCCCATCTGTCCGGAATTCGCCAACGGCGCCGGTCCGACTCCCGAATTCGGGGTGGGCG
This sequence comes from Candidatus Dormiibacterota bacterium, assembly GCA_003162415.1. GTDB lineage: Bacteria > Chloroflexota > Dormibacteria > Aeolococcales > Aeolococcaceae > Palsa-851. The sequence continues at coordinate 174,233 of PMOL01000004.1, read as the reverse complement.
GAAAGAAGCCCCCAGGTTCGTATCGGCCTGTTCTGACCATCATGCAATGGGTATCACGGTGATCGGAATCAACAGCTGAAGGACGAGCGGGCAGCTCGCGCGCTGGGGGCAGTCACCGGTGCCGAAGATGACGTGCAGATGCGCCGTCCCGGGCAGCCGCGCGAGGAATGTCCACGACCCTGCGCCCGTGACGCCGCAGACGGCGATGAGGTGACACAGTGGATTGGCGACAGCCCCGAGTACCGACGGATCCAATGTGGACACTTTCTGTCCGACGCCTGTATTCAGCACGATCTCAATCTCCTGCCCGTCCATCATGGATATGGGGGCAGATGTCGCGGGCTCGAGGAGCAGGACCTGCCCGTCACGGAGGAGCCGATCTGTTGCACTCGGCGAAGGCAAGGGCGCAGGCACCGGTGGCGCCACTCGAGTGGAATAGAACACGATGCTGACCAAAACTCCGATCACGATCGGAATACCCACGATGCTTGTGATAACCAGCCTGCGGGACCGTCCCGTCGTAGGCTGGCCACCGCTCTGCCATTCAGACCACACGACGTTGTGACCGGCGCGTCCAGTTGGTGATGACTACGCGGTGATGCCCGCGAACAGGTCGGTCTCCGGCAAAACCGCTGGTTTGCGGGAGATGACCAGCTGGAAGTATTCGTCGGCGAATTGCCTGAGCACGTCATCGGGCATGGAGAGCTGCGGCCAGTCCTCGGAGATCTGGCTGCGATGTGCGCGGAGCGCATCGCGTTTGCGTCCAATCACGTCGACACAATCGATGGTGCTCGTCACATCCTTGTCCGGCGTCAGGAACGCCATCTCGTCGGGATTGGTTTCCCCAAAGGGAGGATCGATACCGGCCTGTTTGGCCATCTCGACCATGCGCTCGAACTGGGACCTTGGAAACGCCGTGTAGTAGAGCTTCTCAACACGCCAGGGTTCGCCGGCGTCCTTGTACAAGGGCACGAGACGGGCGGCCTCAACGGCGAGCAGGGTCGCGCGGTGCGTCTGGATGTGATCGGGGTGGCCGTAGCCACCGTTTCCGTCATAGGTGACGACAACATGCGGGCGGAAACGGCGGATCTGAGCGACGATCCTGCCCACGGCCTCGTCGATTGGCGCCATCCAGAACGCGTCGGGGAGGAAGTTGGTCGGAGTGCCGGCCATCCCCGAATCGCCGTAGCGCAGGAACTCGACCTCATTCACTTTGAGGATGCGGCAGGCCTCGCGCAGCTCAGCTTCGCGGATCTCGGCGAGGCGCGGGCGCGTCGTCTCCTCGGGCATGTTCGGGTCGACGATGGTGGCCAGCTTGCCATCGGTGCAGCACACGACGCAGGTCTTGACGCCGCGGTCGGCATATGTGGCTAGCGTGCCACCCATGGTGATCGTCTCGTCGTCGCAGTGCGCGTGCACCGCCATCAGACGAAGTTCTGCTTCTGCCATCACTCCTCGGCGATGGCCACCGACCGCATCACGTCGTCCTTGCGGATCGCACCCACGACGTCCATGCCTTTGACCACCTGGCCAAAGAGGTTGTAGGACTTGGTGAGCTTGTGGCGGTCGTCGACCGTGCAGATGAAGAACTGCGAACCGTTGGTGTTGGGACCGGAGTTGGCCATGGCGACCGCTCCCGGCTCGTACTCACCCTGGACGGGCTCGTCGTCGAACCGGTATCCCGGGCCACCTCGACCGGTGCCTTCCGGGCAACCGCCCTGGATGACGAAGTCATCGACGATGCGGTGGAAGGTGAGACCGTCGTAGAAGCCGTCGCGGGCGAGGAAGACGAAGTTGTTGACCGACTTGGGCGCACGCGCCGCGTCCAGGGCGATGACGATGTCACCGCGATCGGTGGTGATGGTCGCGGTGTAGCGCCTCGCAGGATCGATCACCTGGTCAGCGGTGGTGTACTTCTTGGGCATCGAGGCAGTCTACCCGGGGTGGCCGGGTAGACTGCCGGTCCGCCGTACGGATCAGACTGCGGAGCTCGACCCAGTGACGGCGGCGGGGGAGCCGGTCGACGTGGGGGGCGTCGACGTGGAGGGATTGGTCAGTCCGCCGAAACGAACGCGGATGTAGGTGCTGAGGTTGAGGTTCATCAGCTTGCTGATGCCGGTGGTCGCAGCGCTGCTCAGCGCCGTCTCCTCGGTCTTGGTGAGCTTGCCGTTGGTGACCGCCTTGTTCAGGCGCGTGGTGATCTTCGCCATCACGGCACTCTCGACCGCCTGCGCCTTCGAACCGTCAATCTGCGCAAGCGTCTCGCCGTTGAGCAGATCCTTGAGGACAACGGTGCGGCTGAGGCCTGTCTCCTTGACCGACTCCCGGAAGAGCGCCAGCGCAATGTGTCTGGCCGCGACCGCTTTGGCGCCGGCATGGCCGGTCTTGGCGCTGCCCGGGGCCGGGGTGGCCGCGAGCGTCGAGGCCTTGGCTCCGCTGACGCCCGCCGCCAGCGCAGGGATGATCGAGACCGTCGCGATGCCGCCGACCGCGACGACCGCAAAAGCCGCCGCGCTGAGCGCGACCCTCTTGGTGAAGAAATTCCCGAACATCCCGGTGCTCCTTTGCTTTCGACTTGTTTTATGGTGGGCTGTGTCGTCATTCTCTCCGGCAGCGCTGCGCGTTCCCTGAGCCACTGCTGAGACGTGACGGTCGCCCCCGATCCGCCAGCAACACGGAGGCATCACGTGGACGGTGCCGCAGCGCGGCCTGTGGTCGGGCTCTTCGGAGCGTTCGATACGGGCGACCTCGGTGAGGTGGCCCTGCGCCGCGTTCTCGAAGCCGAGCTCACCCGGCTGCGTCCTGACATCGAGCTGGTCGCTCTCGCGCCATTCGGAGCCGAGCGTCCGATACCCGGCGACGAAGGTCGCCCAGCGCAGCCGCTCCAGCCCGTCGAAAGCGGTGAGTCGCTGATTCTCGACGCGCTGGTTATCACCGGCGACGTGCTTGGGGATGACGAGCACTGGGCGGCGCGGTATCCCACGGCGATCGAGGAGATGGCCGGCAGAGGGGTCGCGGCGCTGGCGCTGGCAGGGACTAGGGGCGGCCACGACGACGCCCCCTCGGTCACCTGGTTCGGGGTTGGGACGGCCGGTGGCGAGGTTGATGTGGCCGGACTTGCCGGCAAGGATGTCTGGGCCAGGGACGCCGCCACCCAGGAGCGCCTCGGCGGCACGGCGGTGCAGTCCGGTGACCCGCTGCTCCTTGCTTGCCGGGTGCTTGCAGGAGACGCGCTCCGCAGGCGCGCCGACCTCCTTCGAATGTGTGGCGCCCTCCCTGCCGGCCGGAGGATCGTCATCGAGGCGGCGAACGCTCTCGCAGCCTCGCCATCGAGCGAGCAACTCGTCGAGGCGGTTGCCGCAGCGCTGCGTGGCGATCCCAGGCTCTCGGTGGTCATCGCGACCCTGAACCCGACTGGGCAGCCGTCGCTCGACTCGGCCTTCCGGGTGCCCGGACTGGTCGCGGAGCGCGTGCACCATCTCCCCGCCTGGGTGGGGCTCGACGACGTCGCGGCCGCGATGTCGGGGTCGATCGCCGTCGTCGCAACCACCCCGGCGTGCGCGCACCTGGCGGCGTCACTCGGAGTGCCCGTCACGGCCATCGACACTGCAGGCGGTGATCGATTCGACCCGGCCATCCTGGTGCTCCCGGTGGTCGCCCCCGATGCGCTTCAGACGCTCATCGCCGGCGCCCACCCCGTGGTGATCGACAAGGCGGTCGAGACACTCGACGGCGCCTTGGTCGAGCTCGCCGAGCGGCTCCCCCGCACCGCGTCGCCGGCACCCACCCGGTTCGGTGCCGATCCGGTCGCGTCGGCGCTGGCCATCCTCCAGCAACGTCTCGTCGACGAGCGCACCGCACTGCAGGCGGAGCTGTCGCGCCTGCAGGCGGAGCTCGATCACCTCCGAGCGTCCCCCGAGCATCGGATCGCACGGCCGCTGCGCGAGGGATACCAACGGTGGCAGCGGCGCCGAACGTGATCCGGTTTCCCGAGGTCGCTCGGCCCGACGTGACCGTGGTGATGCTCACCTACAACCGATGGGACCTCACCCGGGAGGCGCTCCGGCTGCTCGCCGAGGTCACCGAACCGCGCTACGAGGTAGTCATCGTCGACAACGCTTCGACGGACGGAACCCTCGACGAGCTTGAGCGGATCAGCGGAGCCCGGATCCTGCGCAACCCGCGCAACCTCGGGTTCGGTCCCGCCAACAACCAGGGGGCCGCGATGGCTCGTGGCCGGTACCTCCTGCTCCTCAATAGCGACGCCTGGGTGAGACCCGGCTGGCTCGAGCCGCTCATCGACGTCGTCGAGGCCGATCCGGGCATCGCCGCCGTCGCTCCCAAGTTGCTCTACCCGGATGGACGGCTCCAGGAGGCCGGTTCGATCGTCTGGCGGGACGCGCGCGTCCGGCAGTACGGAGACGGCGACGTCCCCAACCGCCCCGAGTACAACTTCCGCCGGACCGTCGACTACGCGTCGGCAGCCTGCCTGCTGGTGCGGCGCTCGGCGTTCATCTCGGTCGGCGGCTTCGACCCCAAGTTCGCGCCCGTGTACTGCGAGGACGTGGACCTCTGCCTGGCCCTCGCTGCCGGCCCCGGGCGGGTGGTCTATCAGCCGCGATCGGTCGTCGAGCACGTGCGCGGTGCCTCGAGCACCGGCGGCGTGCCGATCGCGCGCATCGAACGCAACCGGCGCCTGCTGAGGGCTCGATGGCGATCGGTACTCGATCGGCGGCCGCCCGAGAGCTGGCGGGTCGAGCCTTCCGCCCTCGTAGGCGGCCGCGACGCGATGACCTGCGAGCGGATCCTGGTCCTGACCGGGGCGCGACCCGACGCCGGCGGGACGCCGGAGCAACGCCGCCAGCACGCGCTGGTCGTGGCGGCGGCTCGGCGCTGGCCTGACGCGCGATGGACGGTCGCCTCGCTCGACGGCGAGCCGGCCAAGAGGCCGGACGATCTCAGCGACGAGGGCATCGAGACGGTGACCGCCGCCCCCGAGTGGGAGACGTGGCTCGCCGGGCGGCGCTATCACTACGGGGTCGTCGCGACCGCCGATTCGCGCTGGTCAGAAGGCCCGCTGGACGCCGCGATCAGGGCAAACCAGCCACAGGCGGTGTGCGTTCCGGTGGTCGGCGAGGTCGATCTCGGAGCGGTGGCGAAGGAACTTGGTCGCCCCGATCCGGGCATTCGGCCGTAGGTGCGTTAGAGTTTCGATCCCGAGGCGACAAACACGGAGGCACTCATGAAGGTCGTCGTCTGCGTCAAGCAGATCCCCGACCCCAATTCCACCGGCCAGCTCGATCCGACCACGCATTTGCTCAAGCGCGAGGGGGTTGAGGTCGTTCTCGATCCCGGCGATGAGTTCGGAGTCGAGGCGGGACTGCAGCTCGCGGAGGCACAGGGTGGCGAGGTGACCGTGGTCTCGATGGGTCCGGAACGCGGCATCGACGCGGTTCGCAAGGCTCTGGCGATGGGCGCCTCGAAGGGCATCCTGATCTCGGACGACGCGTTGCGAGGCTCAGATGCCCTGACGACCGCCCGGGTTCTCGCCGCGGCGATCCGCCGCGAGGGGTTCGACATCGTGATCACCGCCACCGAGTCCACCGATGGGTACAGCGGAGTGGTCCCGCAGATGATCGCCGAACTCCTCGACGTCCCGGCGGTAACCTTCGCGAAGACGCTCGAGGTCGAGGGCACCACGCTCAAGGTCAAACGGCAGACGGAGGCGGGCTACGACCTCGTCGAGGCAGTGCTGCCCGCCGTCGTGAGCGTGACCGCCGGGGTCAACGAGCCGCGGTATCCGTCGCTCAAGGGAATCATGGGCGCCAAGTCGAAGCCGCTTGACCGGCTCACCGCCGGGGACCTCGGGCTCGATGGCTCCGGGGGCGCCACTGCCGGCCAGAGCATCACCGGTGTCGAACCCGCTCCCCAGCGCGCAGCCGGGTCGATCGTCAAGGACGACGGCGAGGGCTACAAGCGCATCGCGGATTTCCTCGCGGAAAAGAAGGTGATCTGAGCGATGGCTCTGGGAAAGATCTGGGTGTTCGCCGAGATCGCGGGCGGGAAGCCCGCGCCGGTCGCCCTCGAACTGCTCACCAAGGCGCGATCGCTCGCCGGCACGGTGGAGGCGGTCGCCTTCGCGCCGGATGCAGCCGACGCCGCCGCGGAGCTGGGCGCCCACGGCGCGACGACCCTCTACGCCGGGACCGATCCCGTCTGGGGTGAGCTGCTCCTCGGCGGCCCGGCTGCTGATGCGCTTGCGAGCCTGATGCACGAGCACAGACCGGATCTGGTGCTCTTCGGGATGACCTACAACTCCCGCGACGTGGCCGGCCGTCTGGCCGCCAAGCTCGGCGTCCCGGTTATCGCCAACGGCCTCGACGTGAGCGATGGTGATGGCGTCTCGGTGCACTCGTCGGTCTTCGGAGGCACCCTCAACGTCGCGACCCGTTTCGAGGGCAGACCTCCCGCCATCGCGATCATCCGGCCGAAGTCCTTCGTGGCCGAGCCAAGCGATGGCGGTCCCGCGGCGGTCACCCAGGTCACCTCTCCGATCGATGAGAAGCACAAGGCGGCGCGCGTGACCGACCGGGTCGCCGACGTCGCTGCCGGTCCCAAGCTCGAAGAGGCGCCGATAGTCATCAGCGGTGGTCGCGGCCTCGGTGATCCAAAGAATTTCGAGCTGCTCGATCAACTCGCGGCGGTGCTGGGTAACGCTGCAGTCGGAGCGAGCAGGGCAGTCGTCGATGCAGGCTGGGTGCCCTACGCGATGCAGGTCGGGCAGACGGGCAAAACCGTCAAACCCGCCGTCTACCTCGCGTTTGGCATCAGCGGAGCCATGCAGCACACAGTTGGAATGAAGGGCGCGAAAGCAATTGTTGCGGTCAATAGAGACGAGAACGCGCCGATCTTCAAGATCGCCGACCTGGGGGTCGTCGGCGATGCCCTGAAGGTGCTCCCCGCGCTCGTCGAGGAGCTGCAGAGGCGGCGGTCGTGAGCACTGCACTGGATCGATTGCAATTGCCCGACAGTCCGCTGGCGCCGAAATTCGCAGGTATACTCGGAACTGCGATGGACGACAAGGTCATTGTCGACCTTCTGGGCCAGGTCGGTAACCTCTTCACGTCGAGCCTGGAGCTGAAGGAGACGATCGACTTCATGCTCAAGGCCGCGGCCGACTTGGTCGACTGCGATGCTGCCACGGTCTTCCTCCTCGACGAGGACGGCCGTGCCCTGTCTGCTATCGCGACATACCCATTCACCGACAACCTCGGTCAGGTCGCGCGGTTCGAGCTCGGCGAGGGCATCGTGGGATGGGCGGCGCAACGCCGCAAGCTCGTTTCTGTCGCAGATGCCACCAAGGACCGTCGCTTCAAAACCCTCGGTCTTGCATATGCACCTCGGTCATGCCTGGTGATGCCGCTCGAGTCGCCACAACGACTGGTCGGCGCGCTCACCCTTGCTCGGCGCGAGGTGCAGCCGTTCACGAGCATCGAGCAGGCGCTGATGCGGATCATCGCGAGCCAGGCGGCGATCAGCATCGACAACGCGAGGCTGTACACGGCGCAGCGCGCGCAGCTCGGCGAGATCGCCACGCAGAAGCGCGAAGTTGAGGTTGCCAACGCGCAGATCGCGGAGATCTCCAGGCTGAAGAGCGAATTCCTGGCAAACATGAGCCACGAGTTGCGCACGCCGCTCAACGCGATCCTCGGGTTCAGCGAAATCCTCAAGGACAACCTCGTCGATCTGACTCCACAGCAGCGCCAGGAGTGCCTCCAGAACATCCACGCTTCGGGGAAGCACCTGCTGGAGCTCGTCAACGACGTGCTCGACCTGAGCAAGATCGAGGCCGGTCGCATGGAGCTCGCCTACGACCGCTTCGGCGTGCAGGATGCGGTCAAAGAGGTCCACAACGTGATCCGCTCCCTGAGCGAGCGGCGCGACATCGACCTGAGCATCGACGTGGTCCCCGTCCACCTCGAGATCCGCGCGGACAAGAGCAAGTTCAAGCAGGTGCTCTACAACCTGCTCAGCAACGCCATCAAGTTCACCCCACAGGGTGGCAAGGTCTGGGTCTCGGCTCGAACCGACAGCGAAGATCTGATCGTCGATGTTGGCGACACCGGTGTGGGCATTCCCGCCGAACACCACAAGCGCATCTTTGACGAGTTCTATCAGCTCGACCATGCCACCACTCGACAGGTCGAGGGCACCGGGCTCGGGCTCTCGCTCACCCGGCGGCTCGTGGAGCTGCACGGTGGAAGCATCTCGCTGGAGAGCGACCCGGGCCGCGGCTCGGTGTTCACGTTCAGGCTACCTCTGGCAGGAATTGAGGTCCTGAACGGCCATCGCCACAATCGCATCCTGCTCGTCGAGGACAATGCCAGCAATCGCGACCTGGCGAAGATGGTCCTCCTTGGCAGCGGCTTCGACGTCGACATCGCGGTCGACGGCGAGGAGGGTCTCCACAAGGTGCGGTCCAAGGTCTACGATCTCGTGCTCATGGACGTGGAGTTGCCTGGCATGGACGGGCTGACTCTCACCCGTATGCTCAAGGCGGATCCCAAGACTGCAGGTATCCCCGTGGTCGCGCTGACCGCGAATGCGATGAAGGGCAATGAACAGGAAGCACTCGCAGCCGGCTGCTCCGGCTACATCACCAAACCAATTGAGGTGGCCAACTTCGTGAAGCGCATCTCCACATTCATCGAGGTGCCTGTCGGATGAGCGGGGCCGGAAAGACCATTCTCATCGTCGAGGACGACCCGCCGAGCCGCGAGATCGTGCGGCTCGCGACCAGCGCACAGAACCACACACTCATCGAGGCGGCGACGGGTGTCGAGGGACTCAATCTCGCTCGCGAGCAGAATCCCGACCTGATCATCCTCGACGTGAATCTCCCGGGCATGAGCGGCCTTGATGTTTGCCGGCGCCTGCGCGCCGAGGGCGCACGCGTGCCGATCATCATGCTCACCGCGAAGAGCGACACGATTGACGTGGTCGTCGGCCTCGAGCTGGGCGCCGACGATTACGTGACCAAGCCCTTCGAGGTTCGCGAGCTCATGGCGCGCATCGGCGCGCACCTGCGCCGCAGTGAGATTTCCGCGCAGGAGCAGCCTCGCGACCGCTTCGAGTTCCCTGGACTCACCATCGACCTCGGACGCCGCCAAGTCTTCCGCGATGGTGAGGAAGTGATGCTCACGCTCACCGAGTTCAACCTGCTCGCGCTGCTTGCGTCACGGCCGGGCCAGGTCATGAGCCGCGGCGAGCTGCTCCGGCGCGTGTGGGGATACGAGGTCGAGATCGAGACCCGGACCGTCGACGCTCACGTCTACCGTCTACGTCGCAAGATCGAGCCGGACGCCGAGAAGCCGACCTATATCCACTCCGTGCCGGGGATCGGGTACCGCTTTTCAGGGTAGCCCTCCGTAGTCATACGGGCTTTGTGGTGCGGCGAGACGGGACCACCGGCCCTCTGCTCAGACACCGGGCTCGCTCGCTCGATCGCGCAAGCAGATTGTCGCGCTCCTCTCTCGCGACCCGGAACTCGCTGAGTGCCGCCCGTCCACTGTCGCCTTACAGGCCTTGTGCCTTGGGCTAACCTTTGCGTTTTGCTTTTCGCGACCGGATCTCCCGGCCTCGATCTGCACGAGTTGGAGCGAAACGGAGAGAGGCTATGAGCCATTGGACCGAGTTCGGGGTTCGCGAGGGCATGTCGATGTCGGCGCGATCGCCGGTTCGAGAGATGCCGGAAGTGGTTCAGATCCTTGCGCCGTTTCTCGCAGAGAACGATGCCGCGCTTGCTGAACCATTCTGCGGCGTCACGACGGATGGCGTTATCGCACCTCGCGACCGGATTCGAACAGGGATGGCGAGCGAAGCGATCCGGGAGGCGGCAGGGCGATTTCTGGATTTGCTGGATACAACGACGCGCTCGCGCTTGAGCTTTCCGTTTGACTCGAACCAATGGCGGGCATGGTTCAACCCACACATCAACGTGTATCGACACGGGGTCATGCTCGAGGAACTATCGACCCTTCATCGGAACGCATTCCTCGACTTGCTCCGCGTCACGCTGTCGACTCGTGGCTATGCACAGGCTCGCGACATCATGCGTCTCAATGATCTGCTTGCACAGTTGACTGGCCGTGCAGATGACTTCGGCGAATGGCCATATTTCGTGTCCTTCTTCGGCGTGCCTGCTTCGGATGCGCCGTGGGGATTCCAATTCGACGGGCACCATCTGGCGATCAATTGCGTCGTCGTCGGCAACGAGATGGCGATGACGCCGATATTCATGGGTTCCGAGCCTTGCGAAGGTGGCGCTGGTCGTTTCGCCGGAATTCGAGTGCTCGATGTCGAGGAGCGTGCCGGCCTCGACCTGATTCGCTCGCTCGATCCAGATCAGCAACAGGTTGCGATCCAGTACGCCTCGATCATGCCGGATGCGATCCCATCCCACCTGCGACACCCAGTCGACAACCTGACGCAGACCGGCGCATTCCGCGACAATGCGGTGGTCCCATACTGCGGTATCCGAGCAGACGGCCTCTCGGACGCGCAGCGGGCCAGACTGGCGGAAGCGATCAACGCCTACGTTGGGTGGGCAAGCGACGGATACGCGACCGTGAAGATGGACGAAGTCGCGAGACACCTCGATGACACCTGGTTCGCCTGGATGGGCGGCACCGGCCCTGCTGACCCCTTCTACTACCGGCTGCACAGCCCCGTCGTGCTGATCGAGTTCGAGCACCTCCCGGGTGTGGCGTTCGACAATCCCGAGCCGTCGCGGCATCACATCCACACCAGCATTCGCACGCCCAACGGCGGTGACTACGGTGCCGACCTCTTGGCCGACCACCATGCGCGCTTCGAGCACCAGGGACACAGTTAGGCCTGCGAGAGAGCGTCGGCACCAACAAGGCGGACGCGATGGGTTTTGGCTCAGCGTCGAGACGGGGACCTGTGAGGACCTGTAAGCTCCGACCACAATCACGCGCTACGGAGGGATGCAGACATGGCACTCGGCTTCTATTTCTCGCCAAGTTCTTTCACGCCAGCACGGTATGACGAGGTCATCAAGCGACTCGACGCGGCGGGTGCCGGAGCACCGGCGGGAAGGACCTACCACTGCGCTATCGAAGTGGACGGCCTGATCCAGGTGTTCGACGTTTGGGAGTCGCAGGAGTCGTTCGATGCGTTCGGGGCGACGCTGGTTCCGATCATGACCGAACTTGGAGCCGATCCGGGCCAGCCGATGGTCGCGCCGGTCCACAACATCATCAAGGGCTGAGATCCGCCGCTCGTCGAGCGAAGTTGCAACGTCGGGCGGAACGCCGCCCAGTCGGTATCCAAGGCTGGGGCAGGTCGCAGGGACCGTGCGACGCGGCCAGTCGTCCGGGCTAGCGTTGCATTTCCACCACCATGGGGCGTACCAGCGTCGCCAGCCGATGTGGCAATAGACTCAAGATCCTTCTCGTCAACTCTCGAACAGGAGCGCGAAGTATGGCCCCAACCAAAACGGCGAGCAAAAGCACACAGAAACGTGCGAATCGCACCAGCGCTAACGGCACGGCATCCGCGGGATTCAGCGCCGAAGAAAAGGCGGCGGCGCGCGAGCGTGTCCGGGAGCTCAAGGCCGAGGCGGCCAAGGCGGATGGGAAAACAGAGCTGCTTGCGGCTATCGCCAGGATGCAGGAGCCGGATCGCGCCATCGCCAAGAAGGTCCACGCACTGATCACAGCCGCGGCACCGGCTCTCACACCGAAAACGTGGTACGGAATGCCCGCATACGCCAAGGACGGCAATGTGATCTGTTACTTCCAAAACGCAGGGAAGTTCAAAGTAAGATACCAAACGCTCGGCTTCAGCGACAAGGCGAAGATCGACGACGGCGCCATGTGGCCGATTCAGTACGCGCTCAGCAAGTTGACTGCCACGGAAGAGGCCAAGATCACCGCGCTTGTGAAAAAGGCAGTGCGCTGAGGGCACCGTCGTGGTCGCCTTTTGCGACCGCCCTCATCCGCGACCTCCTCGAACGTAAGCAGTCGGTCGTCGTCGAGTGCGTTCATCTGGCGTCGGACGCTAGCATTGGCGATTTCCGGCGTCAAGTTTCTTTCCGTCATACTTGACGGGAACCTGGGTGCGACAGTTAGGGACAACTCCACGGTCCATTGACGGTGACCGAATTAGTCGGCACGTCATTGCCTAGAGCAGTTTCTAGGGTGGCGGACACGGTTCCCGACCGGCCGTCGCTGCCGGTGACGGTTAGGGTCCCGGCGACCGACAGCCAGAGGGCGCCCGTAGGGAATTCACGGGCGTCAACCTCCGCAGCCCCAGTGTCCAACCTGTACTCTCCAGCACCGGAGTAGCCGCCGGGGACCATGAGATAGAGAAGGAAGTCTTGGCTCCGGCCAAGCAACTTGAAAAGCGTGTTGAACACGGGTGGCGACACCTGACAGTTAGAAGAGGCGCTGTCGATAGATGCACAGTCGTTGAAGGCTCCGACCAGCTTTATCTCGCTAGACAGACAATCCAGAGGTGCTGCGGTTACTCCCGGCGGATGGCTGTGTGATGGTGGAGCGACGCGGACACTGGCTCCCCCGGTAACAAGCCACGCCGTCACGCCGAATACGACCACAAAGCCTCCCAGCCAGACTAGGGGCTTGGGCCGCCTGGCGTGTTCAGAGATGCCCATGGCTGACGTCCTTGGCGCGACTATACCTCCGGGCCGCGCGCAAATGAGGCTTTTTTCGCGGGCAACGTGCCGGGTCAGCGGCGACGTGCTGATCGTTCTCGATTGTGTCTCCAGGCTGGCGCGCAAGAAGGGCGCAATGGCTACCTGATAGTCTTCCGACCGTTGGTAACCACGAACATGGCGAGGAGTCTTCATATGACGACACTGAAGCGGCATCACGCCGCGGGAATGCCTCCTGAGGCCTACGACCAGGTCATTGCGGCCGTTGCCGAGTCGCAGATGGGCGCTGATGGGTTCGTCGCTCACTATGGCGTCGTTGACGGCGATGGCATCACCGTTATTGAAATCTGGGATTCGCAAGCTCAACACGACAAGTGGTTCGACGCGAACGTAAGGTCGCTTCTGCCTGCGGGCACGCCCGAGCCGGAGTTCTGGGAGATTCGCGCCAGCCGCACGAAATAAGCGCCGGCTGGCCAGACGGCCGCGACGAACACTCGGTAGTCACTCCGCTCGGGTGGAGCGGAACACGCTATCGTAGCTGGGTAACTCCGGACTTTGCTCTGGAGGGGTCGTGCCTCCTCTGAGGCAACTCGTTCGCCGATCCCACGGCGTTTGCTGCGCCTCGTTTTAGGGACGGTCAGGCGTTCCGAAGCCGACGCGTAGTTTTCAGGCGGCCCAGCGCTTACTCAGCGTGCACTGGGATCACGGCGGCTGTACCGACGTGCACAACCTCGTCCGTCGCTAATACAACCCCCTCGAGATACGCTGAGCGAGATCGGCGTCGGCTGATTGAGGGTCACTTCGGTTACGTGGCCTCACTCCTCCGGCGCGATCACCAACTCGCGGGTCGGCTGCCTCTTCGCGCGATACGTTGCCTCGTCCGCATTGCGGATCAGGTCGCTCGCCTGGGGGTGTTTGACGCATTTGCGCGGATGTAACTGTTGTGACCTGTTCCCGTTGAATGGTGGAGGCACACATGAAACGCACAACCACACTAGGCACTGCGATCGCCGCGCTCGGCCTCGCAGCATGTGGATCGACAGTCGCCCCGAGGGTAACCCCGACCCCCGCGACGACGGTCACTTCAACCCCTGCGCCAACGCCCGTGCAGACTCCATCACCCACGCCCGTGGCGCCGTCGCCGACTCATTGGTGGCACGCCGACGGGAATGCCAACGACTCCGTGGGCATGGATAACGGAACACTCGTCGGAGTCACGTTCGGTCCGGGTGTGTATGGAACCGACCAGGCGTTTAGTTTTGGCGGAGCGGCAGATCAAGTCGTATTCGCCACGGATGGCGGCAACCCTGGTATTGGTGACTTCACGATCGCGTTCGCTATCAAGACGACCGCGGCAACCCAAGAACAGGCCGTATGGGAGAAGCGAGCACAGTGCGACTCCGACGGGACCAGCTTTTGGGGTTTCCGAATGCAGCCCAACGGACGCGTCAACTTCGAGGCTCAGAATACGGTCGGCGAAGACTACATTGACCTGGGCTCAACCGCGCCGGTCACCGACGGAGCGTGGCACTGGTAGCGGTCTCCAGGCAGACAACAACGGCATCGCTCTATGTCGACGGCCAACTACAAGCGACGACCACGACTGCAACAACCGCTGATATCTCGAAAAGAACGCCGATGCGGGCCGGTGTGAGCACTTGTGATGGGGTCGACGGGACCACTGCGCTCGTGGGCGAACTGGACGAACTGATGATTTTCCAGGCCTCCCTCACCCAGTCGCAGATCCAGACCCTCGGGAGTTGACCGTCACAGCAAAAGGGGATGGCGGATGCCTCGGTGGCCGTCGGCCAGGGCGACCAAGCTCGACAACCTCGTCCATCGTTAATACGACCCCTCTGAACGTCGTGTGAAGCCTACACGGAGGTCTGACGATCAGGGCTGCGCGAGGGTCGACTTGCGCAGCAATGCGTTGACCGTGTCCGGCGCTTCGAGATTCACGATGTGCCCGGAGTCCGGGACGTCGATCCGCTGCGCACCGGGAATGCGCCGCGCGAGCAGATCGGCCATCGTCAGGAAACACGGCACGTCGAGCTCGCCGACGACAACGGTCGTGGGCGCGCCGATCTGCTCGAGCATGGCGATCGGGTCCGGGTCCGTTCGCGCCTGGGGATCCTCATGCGTCCAGTGGAATCCCGAGTACGGTTCGACCAGCGCGGCGAGACGTCGCGCCAGTTGCGCGTCGCGGCACGCCGGAGCGAAGAGCGGATGCCGGAGCCAGATGGCTCTCGCCGCGGACATCCCCTCAGCTGTGGCGGCACGCTCCGCATCCTTCATGCCTTGCTCGGACGCGGCGTCCCACTCCACACCATTGAGCACCGAATCCAGCAGTACCAGACCGCGGACACGCTCCGGCGCGACGAGCGCGGTCTCGAGGACGACGCGCCCACCCATGGACAATCCGACAAACACTGCGCTGTCGATCCCAAGTCGATCGAGCAGCGCAAGCAAGTCTGCGCTGTGCGTGTAGGGGATGCCGGCGGAGGGCTCGCTCGATCGTCCGAAACCGCGCAGATCGCAGCGGACGACGGTCGCGACGTCGCGAAGGGCGACAACCTGCTCGTCCCACATCCGGCCATCGAGTGAGAAGCCGTGGACGAGTACGACTGCCGGGCCCCTGCCCTCGACGTCGTAGTAGAGGTCGGCTCCCCCAACCGGGAGCCGACCCTCAGTATTCACGTGCGGATTGTGGTCGAGCTTGGCCTATTTGCGGGCGTCGCTCAGGCTCTGCCGCGCGTACTTTCCGCAACCCGCCCAATCAACGACGAGGCACGCCTCGTCGCCGACGATGGCGAGATCGAGAGCAGCTTGACGCGATCGAACCGAGAATAGCGTTTCGAGTTCCTTGGCCCGACCTCGAGCAGCAAGTTGATGCTGGCCCGTGCTTTCTGCTCGCTACGGCCCGATTGTCGCAGGACGCAAGTGGTAGGCCAACCTCGTCCTGCTGTGCTACCGCCAGCACTGGGTGGTCAATGAGGTCGCCTGGCAGCTGGCCCGGGTCCAGCCGTCCCGGCTCGTTTGTTGGTCATCGGACGCCCGACCACACACCGCCCCGACAGGCCTCAGTAGATGAACCCCACAATCGAAGAGTCGGAGGCATCGATGGTGCGGTAGTCGATGCGTCCCCACCCTCCGCCGTCGGCGTGGTAGTTCATCTCCGAGATTTCGAACGTCCCATCGAGATTCACGTGCTCGACGTAGGCGACGTGTCCGACCCATCCGATGTTGAAGACCACGATGGCGCCCTGGATTGGGAGATGCCCTTCAGGACGCTTGCCGCGGGCTGCACGCCACCAGTTGATCGCGTTGCCGCTCCAGTCCACCGCGCGTCGGGTTGCCGCGTAGTAGGTGCACTGACCGTAGGGGAAGCCGTCGTGGAACAGGGTCTGCGGGGGAACGGCCGGCACACCGTTCTGTGCGTCGACGAAGTACGAGCCGATGAGCGCGCCGTCGGGCGCTCGCGAGAGTGGTACCTGGAGGTAGGAGCCGCCCGCCATCGGTGCATCGTTGGTCAGGGCGTTGTAGTCGAGGATCACGGCGGGGTCCAGGTGAACACGGGCGGCGAATGCCGTCGGGGTCTCTCCGGGACGCACCTTGACCAGCGCTGCCGGCCCCGGCGGGATCAGCAACGTCGACCCGGCCTTGGGCGCCATGGTGGGGGTGAGTTGATTGCCCCACTCGATCGTCGACGGGGGGACCCTGTAGGCCGCCGAGAGCGAGGCCAGGGTCTGGCCGGGCTGAACCACGACCGTCTTGATCGGCTCCACAGCGATCGCGGTCACCGTCGTCGCATTCTCGACCACGGCGTTGATCTGAATCGCGGCGAGGTTGCGGAGCAGGGGTGCCCCGGGAACCTGTGGGGGTCGGGACACGAGCACGACGAGCACCGCCGCTGTGGCGATTACCCAGAGGTGCCGTACCAATCGATGAACGTGGGTCGCGATTGCTGCTCCCCTCGCCTAGGCAGGTGCACGCACTGAACTGGGGCGATGCCCATCTCCCCAGTGACCGCGGGACCGTACCAAAACCAGCTTGGCGCCGTCAAAGTGAGCCCGGTGAACGATCTGGCCCCCCCGGTCCTCGCGACCGTCTGGCGGGGGACTGCGACCGAGGCCCGGGTGCGCGGCCACATCGCCGTGACCGACGCCTCAGGCAACGTCCTTCAGTCAGCCGGGTCACCGGACCTCGAGACGACACTCCGCAGCTGTGTCAAGCCGATCCAGGCGCTGCCGTTCCTGCGTCTTGCCGCTGATCGCCTCGAGGCAAGCGATTCGGAGATCGCCGTCGCGTGCGCATCGCACCAGGGTGAGGACGGGCACGTCGCGACGGTTCGGGGGTTGCTGGCCAAAGCGAGTGTGCCAGAGGCGGCCCTCGGCTGCGGACCGCAGCTTCCTTCTGATGAGGCGACGGCTCGACGCCTTCTTGCTTCAGGTGGCGTCCCCCGCCCGATCCATAACAACTGCTCGGGGAAGCACGCCGCGATGCTGGCGACCTGCGCGGTCATGGGATGGCCCCTCGACGGTTACATGGATCTCGCACACCCGTGCCAGCAGGCCGTGAGCGGGGCCCTTCAGGAGATGCTCGGCGTCGACCTCGAGACCGTGCCCCGAGGCATCGACGGTTGCGGGTTGACCACCTACGGCATCCCCCTCGCGGCGATCGCGCGCGGATTTGCGGTCGGAGGCGGAGACGCGGCATTCCGCCGAGCCCAGGACGCAATGGCCGCTCATCCGTTCCTCGTCGCCGGGTCGGGGCGGTTTGACACGGCGCTGCTCGAGGTCGCCGGCGCCCGCGTCACCGCCAAGATCGGTGGTGCCGCAGTGTGGGCGTCTGTCGTTCGGCCGGGTGGCCCAGGAGTCGCGATCAAGCTCGAGTCAGGTGGGGGTGAGGCGATCCCCGTGGTCGCGATCGCCGTACTTCAGCAGCTCGGGGTCCTCTCAACCAACCTTCCCGAACGGCTCCGGGCGTTCGCCACATTGACGATGCGTAACTGGGCGGGTCGCGACGTGGGGGAAATACGCGCTGAACCTGCAGAGCTGTCACTGACAGATGGCGCGGCGCTCTGACATTTCGCCGGCGGACAGCTACGCTGGCAACGATGGATGCAGAGAGCAAACATGGCCCCGCGCACCGGTCACCTCGTTTTGACGATGCCTGAAGCCGGGTGTATGGTTTCCCTCGGGAATAGTTGATACGGATGTCAATTTCTGAGCGGACCGGTGCGGCTGGAACGTTTACCCGGCCGAGGAGAGGTGGGATCGGTGCCTGACAAGAGCCACGTCGGCCGTCGCTACACAGCGGCAGGCCAGCGCGTCGCTCCCGAATCGGCGCGGGCCGTGGCCCAGGCGATCGCCGGTGCGACCGAGGTTCGAGAGCCCGATGCGGTCCCTCCGACCTTCGCGGCCGTGTACTGCCTGGGCCCCACGCTGGCGAAGCTCTTCAGCGATTCGGAGGTGGGCATGGACCTCGCCGGCCTCATCCACGGCGAGCAGTCGTTCGAGTGGCCCGAGCCGGTCCGTCCCGGCGACGTGGTCGATGCGACGGCCGAGATCACAGGCGTCGACACGAGGCGGGGCATGACCTTCGTGCGCCTCGCCATGGAGGCAGTCCGTCCTGCCGACAGTGCCGTGGTCTGCCGCGGAACCTCACTGATGATCGTCCGGGCACCCGCATGAGCGCGCCGGCAGCCTCCGAGGTCGCGGTCGGCGACAGCGTCACGCCATTCTCGAGGACGGTGACCCAGGAGCAGGTCCACGCCTACGCCGACGCGTCCGGGGACCACAACCCGATCCACCTCGACCCCGACTTCGCGCGATCCGTAGGCCTGCCCGGCACGATCGCCCACGGCATGCTCGAGATGGGGATTCTCGCGGAAGCGATCGCATCGTGGGCGGGCGGCAGCGCCAACCTCCTCAGCCTCTCCTGCCGGTTCAGCAAGCCGTTGCTCCC
Source organism: Candidatus Dormiibacterota bacterium (assembly GCA_003162415.1). Taxonomy (GTDB): domain Bacteria; phylum Chloroflexota; class Dormibacteria; order Aeolococcales; family Aeolococcaceae; genus Palsa-851. The sequence continues at coordinate 155,569 of PMOL01000004.1, read as the reverse complement.
CGGCGACACCATCATCTGTACGGGAACCGTCGTCAGCATCGACGATTCGGGAGTCGCCACACTCGAGGTGGCGGCATCCTCGGATCGCGGCGACCGCGTTTTGACCAACGGCCGGGCAACTCTCCGGCCTTCACGCTGAGGGACCACGAACATGGGACTCGACTTCTCGCTCACCCGCGAACAGGAGGAGATCCGAGCTCTCGCGCACGAGTTCGCCGAGAAGGAGATGCGCCCGGTCGCCGAGCGCTACGACGAGGCGGAGGAGACCCCATGGGACGTGATGCGCAAGGCGCACACCCTCGGGCTCGACGCGACCGCCAGCTTTCCAGAGCAGTACGGGGGCGGCGGTATCGACCTGGTCACCAACCTCATCCGCGAAGAGGAGATGGCCTGGGGCGATGCCGGGATCGCGACGTCGATCGGCGCAACCGGTCTCGCCGGCACCGCAATCCTCGCGATGGGCACCGAGGAGCAGAGGCAGAAGTACATCGGCATCCTCACCGGACCCGAGTTGAAGATCGGCGCCATGGGCCTGACCGAGCCGAACAGCGGCTCGGATTCGCTGGCGCTCGAGACCACCGCGACCAAGGTCGACGGTGGCTACGTGCTCAACGGCACCAAGCAGTTCTGCACCAACGGCGGCATCGCGGATGTGCAGGTTGCCTTCGCCACAACCGACAAATCGCTCGGCCCGGTCGGCGTGGCCGGCTTCGTCATCGAGAAGGGCACCCCGGGCATGCGACAGGGGCGCAAGGAACGCAAGCTCGGCGTGCGCGCCTCGCACACCGCACAGGTCATCTTCGAGGACTGCTTCATCCCCGACAACCAGCGGCTCGGCTACAACGAGAGCGGCGAGGAGACCGGCCCGGGGCGCGTCGGCGCCATGATCATGCTCGAGGCGACACGGCCGATGGTCGCCGCCGGTGCGCTCGGCATCGCACGGGCCGCGTTCGAGTTTGCCCGCGACTACTCCCTGCAGCGCGTGGCTTTCGGGAAGCCGATCGCGAAGCACGAAGCGATCGCCTTCAAGCTCGCCGACATGGCCACCGAGATCGATGCCGCCCGCCTGCTCACCTGGCGCGCCGGGTGGATGGTGATGAACGGGATCCCGCTCTCCCGCGGCGAGGGCTCGATGGCGAAGCTGTTCGCCGGCGACGTGGCGATGCGCGTCACGGTCGACGCCGTCCAGATCCTCGGCGGATACGGCTACATCAAGGACTACCCGGTCGAGCGCTTCATGCGCGACGCCAAGATCTACCAGATCTGGGAGGGCACCGCCGAGATCCAGCGGCTGGTGATCAGTCGCTACGTGCTCGGCGAGCGCACCGCCACTGCGACACGTCCTCAGGTGGTGAGGGAGACGCCGTCGGCGCCCGTCGCCGCCGCGAGCTGAGACGACCGGACTGAGCGCTAAGCTCTCCGATCGCCGCATCACCCGACTCTCCAGGAGCGTTGCATGTTCGAGCTGACCGGTAAGGTCGCCGTCGTCACCGGGGGATCACGCGGCCTCGGGAGGGCGGACTGCCTCCAGCTCGCTCGTGCAGGGGCCGACGTCGTCGTGACGGACATCCTCATCGAGTCGGACCCGGACCTCGAGCACACGGCCGAGGAAGCGCATTCGGCGCTCGCGCAGCTCTTCACGTCGCAACACGTCGTCTACGCGGAGAAGACCAGCGACGAGATCCGGCAGATGGGTCGCCGCTCAGCCGCGATGAAGATGGACGTCACCAATCGTGATCAGGTGCGCGAGGTGTTCGCCACCATCAAGAAGGACTTCGGGTCCATCGACATCCTGGTCAACAACGCAGGGACCCTCGATCACATCGCGCAGATCGAGCACCAGAACGATGAGCTGTGGGATCGCGATCTGCGCGTGAACCTCAGCGGTGCATTCAACTGCACCAAAGCCGCGTGGCCGTACATGCGCGAGCAGGGCTGGGGCCGCGTCATCTACATGGCGTCGGTCGCAGGCACGCTCGGCGGATTCGGTCAGGCATCGTACGCGGCCACCAAGGCGTCGCTGATCGGGCTCGGCAAGTCGATGGCGCTCGAGGGCGCGCGATTCGGCATCACTGCGAACATCATCGCGCCGGGCATCATCGGCACCGAGGCCTGGAAGATGGGTGACGCAAAGATGAACGATCGCATGGTGCTTCGCACCGCGATGCGCAGTCCAGGCGAGCCCGAGGACATCGCCAACGCGATCGTGTTCCTCTCCTCTCCGGAAGCACGCTACATCACCGGTCAGGTGCTCACCGTCGCGGGAGGCATCGACCTCTTCGTCTACTGACACGAGCGATCCGACCGCGACGCGTCAACCGGTCGATATCGGCGTGACCTACTGGTCGCGCGAAGTCGGTCCGTACGTCTGGCACGAGTACGACGCGGCGCGGACGGAGGCGGAGCTGCGTGCCATCCAGGCAAGCGGTCATCGCAGCGTGCGCACGCACCTGCTCTGGGACGCGTTCATGCCCACACCGTCGCGCGTTGAGCCGGCGCGCCAGCGCAATTTCGAGCACTTCCTCGGCGTCGCGGCGGAACTCTCGCTGCAGGTGATTCCCGTCCTCTTCGTGCAGACCCTGGGCGGATGCGTGATGCTCCCGGCCTACGCGATCGACGTCGATGCACGTCGCCCCGGCGTGCGCGCCGTCACCGATGCGGTCACGCAACCCGGTGGAGCGCGCTACGTCTACACGGATCAGCTCATGCTCGAGGTGTGCGTTCGCTGGATCGACGAGATGCTCAGCGCATTCGCGGGACATCCGGCGATCTCCATGTGGGACATCGGCCATGATCCCGCCGGCGGTGTGCGACCGCAGCGCATCGAGCACCTGCGCACCTGGATCGCGATGATCAGCGAGCGCATTCACGAGCGCGAGCAACGCTGCATGCTGTCGTTGAGCGCAGACGACCTCGTGATTGCTCGCGCGGTGCGACCGGCAGACGTTGCGCGCCTGGTGGACGTCGTCGGTGTCGACCTCAGCAGCAACGCACTCGCACAGGTCGGTGGCGTCCTTGAGCCGGCTGCGGCCACGTTTCTCGCGCAGCTCGGCGAGTCGCTCACCGACTCTGCGCCGTTGGTCGCGCACCTGCATGCGAAGGAACAAACTGTCGCGCCCGGTGACGGTGACGACGAGGTCGACGGCGACGCGCAGACGCGATGGTTTGTTGCGGGCGCCATCGACACGCTGGTCGATTGCGGCTGCGCCGCGCTGATGGCTGCTATGTGGAGCAGTCCCGGCCCGCGCGCAGCCGAGTTACCACCATTCGACCGGCGGCACGGCCTGCGCGACGCCGGGCTTGTGGATGCGTCGGGCGCGGAGACGGCGTTCGGCAGTGTCTGGCTCGAGGAGGCGCGCCGCGAGCGCGAGCGTTCCGTCCCCAACCCGTGGCCCGCGCACATCGATGTCGAGGACTATTACGCGAATCTTCCCGACAGCCTGCACGAGCTTCGTGCGGTCTGGGAGCGCGGCTCAAGCGAATACCCTGCTATGCTGCGATGAGCACCGGAACGGCGAGAAATCGTTATCCTTCGGTGCTTCCATCGCGGTCTTTTGCGGGTTCCCATTGCTGACAGGGGACGCTCCCATAGTGGTCGCGAACGCGGTGGGCGTCCGTGTCGGCGAGAGTCCTGGAGGACATGCAGTGACCGCTGGAAGAATCAAGAAGATTATTCCCGACCGTGGATTTGGTTTCGTTCGCGCAGACGATGGCAACGAGGTGTTCTTTCATCGCACCGAGCTGACCACCGTTGACTTCGACGCCCTCCAGGAAGGCGAGCAGGTGACGTTCGACATCGTCGACTCGCCCAAGGGCCCCCGCGCGCGCAACCTGCAGAAGGTCTGATCTCAGCGGGGTAACCCGCTGCGTTCTCTCCTAGCCGTCGCTTCGCAACGCGCGCAGCCGCGCTACTGCGGCGTCCACGCGATCTGCTTCGCGCCCGTGCAGGCGGATGACGAGCTCTCGTCGCTCGACCTGCGGATAGGAACCGACCGTCACGTCGGGGAATTCCGCCTCGAGCACGAGCATGGGCTCGGACATCTCTGATTCGGGCACCGATCGGTAGCGCACCTCGCGCACGACCGGCGCCGTCCCGCCGGCGAAGTACGTGGGGATCAACTCCTCCTCGACGATGGTGCCGAACTCGCGCGGGATGCCGGGGAGCACGAAGAGCCACCGGTCGTCGCCGATCTCGATGGCCAGGGGTGGCGCCATGCCCCGGCGATTGTTCAGCACCGTCGAACCCACCGGGACCATCGCACAGCGCCGGTTGGCCTCCGACACCTCGGGTTTGTCGATCCAGCCGGCCGCGTGCATCCGTTGCGCCAGGGCTTCGATGTTTCCGTAGGCGATCGGGTTGAGCTCGAGCGGGCGTCCGAGCGCGTCGGCCACCGCCTGGAAGGTGCGATCGTCGGGCGTCGGACCGATCCCACCGCAGACGGCGATCCGTGAGATCTCCGGATCGTCGATCGCGCGCCGGATGGCGGCGATGATCGCGGCAGGAGTATCGGGGACCACCTCGATATGCGTGACCGGACGCCCCGCGGCGAACGCCTGGCGCGCCAGCAGGCTCGAGTTGGTGTCCTGTGTATGCCCGCTGAGGATCTCGTCGCCGACCGTCACGATGGCGGTCAGGCCGGTGGCGTTCGGCACCGGCTCAGCATAGGCGTTGGTGTGGGACAGGACCGGCCGGGTACAATGCGGCGGCCCCGGGGTGGCGCGGATGACAGCCGCCCGGGCACTCACTCACTGTCCTGAGGAGACCTGAGCGCAATGCCGACCCTTGACCGCGCAATCCTGCTGCCCATCGGAGCAGCGGGGTTGCTGGCTCTCCTCTTCGCCGTCTATCTGATCTTCTGGGTCCTCCGCCAGCCGGAAGGCAACGACCGCATGAAAGAGATCGCCAAAGCGATCCAGGAAGGCGCCCAGGCGTACCTCAATCGCCAGTACACGATCATCGCCGGGATCGGCGCGGTCATCTTCCTGTTCCTCACCTTTACGCTCGGATGGAAGACGGGTGTCCTCTTTCTGATCGGCGCAGTGCTCAGCGGGGCCGCGGGCTATGTGGGGATGAACATCTCGGTGCGCTCCAACCTCCGCACGGCCGAAGCGGCTCGAGGTGGCGTCAATCCAGCGCTCCAGCTTGCCTTCAGGGGCGGAGCGGTCACCGGGTTCTTCGTCGTCGGATTTGGATTGATCGGCGTCGCGCTTGCCTACGGGCTCTTCCAGGACTTCAACGCGCTGGTCGGATTCGCATTTGGGGCGTCACTCATCTCGGTCTTCGCCCGCCTCGGCGGCGGTATCTACACCAAGGCGGCGGACGTCGGCGCCGACCTTGTCGGCAAACTCGAGGCCGGGATCCCGGAGGACGACCCTCGCAACCCGGCGGTCATCGCGGACAACGTCGGTGACAACGTCGGCGACTGCGCGGGCATGGCCGCGGACTTGTTCGAGACCTACGCGGTCACGGCGGTCGCCACCATGCTGCTGGGCAGCCTTCTCTACAAGGTCGGCGGCAAGCCGGACCTGGTGTTCGTCTTCTATCCGCTGATGCTCGGGGCAGTGAGCATCATCGCCTCGATCATCGGCACGTTCTTCGTGCGCATGGGTCGCGGCACCTGGATCATGGGGGCGTTGTACAGGGGTCTGATCGTGTCGGCGGTGGTCGCGCTCGCCGGGTTCCTGCTGGTCACGGTGCTGCTCAACAACGGCGGATACCTCACCCACTTCGACCATCCGGTGTTCAACCTCTTCTGGTGCGCCGTCATCGGCATCGTCACCACGGTGCTGATCGTCGCGGTCACCGAGTTCTTCACCGGAGCTCAGTTCTGGCCGGTGCGCACCATCGCTCGCGCATCGCAGACCGGGCACGCGACCAACATCATCGCGGGGCTTGCGATCGGTATGGAGGGGACCGCGATTCCGGTGCTGATCATCGCGATCGGCATCCTCGCGTCAGCCGCTCTGGGCGGTCTCTATGGCATCGGCATCGCCGCGACGGCGCTGCTCAGCATGACCGGGATCGTGGTGGCAATCGACTCCTACGGGCCGATCACCGATAACGCGGGCGGCATCGCCGAGATGGCCGACCTGCCGGAGAGCGTGCGCCAGGTGACCGATCCCCTCGACGCCGTGGGGAACACGACCAAGGCGGTCACCAAGGGATACGCGATCGGCTCGGCCGGGCTCGCCGCCCTGGTGCTCTTCGCGAGCTACACGGACATCCTCAACAACACGCTGCATGGCGCCGGCCTCATCTCGGTCACGTTTGACCTGACCGCCCCCCCGGTCATCGCCGGCTTGCTCCTCGGCGGCATCATGCCGTTCCTCTTTGGGTCCCTGGCGATGCTCGCGGTCGGCCGCGCCGCGGGCGAGGTGGTCATCGAGGTACGCCGCCAGTTCCGCGACATTCCCGGGATCATGGAGGGCACCGCAAAGCCCGAGTACGGCAAGACCGTGGCGCTGGTGACGGCGGCCGCGCAGCGCGAGATGATCATCCCGGGCATCCTCCCCGTGATCGCGCCGCTCGTGGTCGGCTTTCTCCTCGGGCCGCAGGCCCTCGGGGCGATGCTCCTCGGGACGATTGTGGTCGGTCTCTTCGTCGCACTCCAGATGACCACCGGTGGTGGTGCCTGGGACAACGCCAAGAAGTACATCGAAGAAGGCAATTACGGCGGCAAGGGCTCGGCCGCGCACGCCGCGGCGGTCACCGGCGACACCGTCGGTGACCCGTACAAGGACACCGCCGGCCCGGCGATCAACCCGATGATCAAGGTGATGAACATCATCGCGATCCTCGCCATCCCGACGATCGCGCTGCATCACGTCTTCTTCTAAGTCTGAGCTCTGCCGCTAACGGCAGAGCGCCGGATCTCGCACCTCGGCATACTTTCCCCATGGCACAGACGGTTGGCCCTGTCGATCAGGCGGCCGGAATCCGTCAGCCGCATGAGCGGTCCCACCACCGTGATCTCCAGGGTGGCGCCGCCCGCGCCGCGGTCTTCGGCATCAGCGACGGCCTGCTCACCAACATCTCACTGATCCTCGGGGTTGCCGGCGCGAATCCCGTTCCGTCCGTGGTCCTGCTCGCCGGGCTGGCGGGATTGGTGGCCGGAGCCTTCTCCATGGCAGCGGGGGAGTACGTGTCGATGGCGGCCCAGTCGGAACTCCTTCAGCGCGAGTTGGAGATAGAGCGCCGAGAGCTGGAACGTCATCCTGAAGATGAGACCCGAGAGCTCGCGGCCACCTATCGGCTTCGGGGCGTCGAGGAGGCTGACGCTCGTCGCATCGCCGAGGCGATCATGCGCAACCCCGAGATCGCCCTCGAGGTCCATGCACGCGAAGAGCTTGGACTGCAGCCTGGCAAAACGGGAAACCCATGGCAGGCTGCCGGCTCCTCGTTCGTGATGTTCTCCATCGGGGCTGTCATCCCGCTCTTCCCGTGGTTCTTCGTGAGCGGGACGGCCGCGGCGCTGCTGTCGATCGTGGTCGGTGCCGTCTCGGTGCTTGCGGTCGGATGGACGGTCGCCATCTTCACCGGCCGGTCCCGGGTCCGATCCGCGCTTCGCCAGCTGGCATTCGCGACGGTCGCCGCCGGGGTAGCATTCGGCGTGGGCCACCTGGTTGGCAATCTGGTGAATGTGCGCGGAGGTTGATCCGTTTCTGTCGCGTCACTCGAGGCAAACGCTTCCGAGACCTAAAGTCGCAGCGTGCGGAAAGCTGCATGTGGCGCCGTCGTGGTTCTGGCGTACGCACTCGTCGTACCGGTTTCCCTGTCGGCAGCGGCTGAGGCTTCGGGAACCTCAGCAACGCTGACTCTGGTCGGCGCGGCATCGGGTGTCATCGGAAGCAACGTCGCCTATCACTACAACTGGGACCTGGCGGACTGTGCAACGGCGGGAGTCGCATCCGGGGACACGGTCGTCCTCACCTGGGTGAACCCACAGTCGAGCGAACCGATCGGGATTTCAAGTGTGGCGATCGGCGGGGCCGGCGGAAGCTGCACCGCCACGGTGAGCGGGCCGGTTCCTGGCGATGCCACGGCCGGTGATGACGATGTCTCGACAGCGGCGGTGGAGAGCGGTGCTCTGCCGATCGGCGGGAGCGAAGCCATCGCCAACCGAGCCTTCCATGTGACTCCCTCCCCGACGCCGAGGCCGACAGCGAACCCGACCCCTCGCCCCACCATGAACCCGAGGCCCTCGGCCTCGCCGACCTCCACAGATCGGCACCGTGGTTCGCCGGCACGGGATCCGAAGAGCCTACTGTCCGGCGCCACGGGTGTCCTTCACACCGCCGACGCCACAGTGGGCGGCCGGTCCTCGCGCACGGCCTCGGTCGGCGCAACGGCTCCCGTTACGGACCGCCCAAACCTGCTGGCGGAGATACCCGGGGGGTGGTTCGGGCTCGGACTCTTCTCCGGCGCCACGCTGCTCACCGCGATCGGGGCCACGTTCCTCACCCTCGAGCGCCGGCGTTTTGCACGGATGTATCCGAAGGACAGATCGCGCCGAGGACGTTGAGGATTGACAGGGGAAGGCTGATCCTGCGTGCCTCGACCCGTCCTCTAAACTCGGGAGAGGGTGGACGAGTACCAACTGGAGATCCAGTCGTTGCGCCGGACGCTCGCTCGATTGCGCGAGGAGGAGGCCGACCCGGCGCTGATCGAAGAGTACGAGACCGAGTACCGGAACCTCAGCTCGCTCTACAAAGCGGCGACCGACACCTTCGACGCAGACCGGAGCGAGCCGCGGCTTGCGGACGCGCTCGCCTCACTCGGCTTCGGCGGGTGGACGCTGAGCAACGTGTACAGCTTCGTCTACGACGCGTCGATGGAGCTGCCGGTGGACGACGGGCGCGAGCTGGCCCGGCGTATCGACGAGACCGACTATGCCGCCTCGTTGCTGGCGGTGGTCGAAGCCGAGGACTGACGTCCCGGGACCTTCTTGCCGGGGTTGAGCACGTTGTGCGGATCGAGGGCGGTCTTGACCCGGCGCATCAGGGCGACGGTTCCCGGGCCGAGCTGGCGCTCCACGAACTCGAGTTTCGCCGCGCCGACGCCGTGCTCGCCCGACAGCGATCCGCCCATGGACAGCACCGTCTCGAACAGCTCGCCGGCGGCCGCATCCGCGCGCGCCCGTTGTCCCTCGATCCGCGGATCGATGAGGAACGTGGCGTGGACATTGCCGTCACCGAGATGACCGAAGTTCACCACCGGAAGCTCGTGCTTGGTTCCGAGATCTCTGGTGTGCGCGACCAGCTCCGCGACGCGATCCCGGGGGACGACCACGTCCTCGTTTACCTTGCCGATCTGCACCTTGGCGACTGCGGCGCTGACGGCTTTGCGGGCGGCCCAGAGACGCTGCGCCTGACCCGGCTCGGTCGCTCGTTGGAGCTGTGATGCCCCGGCGCGGGTGATCGCGGTGCAGGCGGCCTCAGTATCCGCGCCGACCGTGCCCGGCTCACCCTCAAGCTCGACGATGAGCAGCGCCGCACTGTCGCCACCGATGTTCCCGCCGCCCGCCTTGCGAACCGCATCGAGCGCGCCGGCGTCGAGGAATTCCAGGGCCGCCGGGACGATACCTGCCTCGCTGATCTCGGCCACCGCCGCCGCGGCTCGCTCCATGCCGCTGAAGGTGGCGGCGAGCGTGGAACGGGTCTTCGGAGCGGGGATCAGCCGCAGGAGCACCTCGGTGATGACACCGAGCGTTCCCTCCGAACCAACCAGGAGCGAGAGCAGCCCCGACGCCGAGGTGTCCCCGCCTTCGCCCAGGCGCACGATCCGGCCGTCGGAGAGGACGGCGGTGAGGCCGGCGACGAAGTCGGCAGTGACGCCGTAGCGGAGCGTATGCGGGCCGGCGGCGTTGCAGGCGACATTCCCGCCGATCGTGCAGGTCGTCGACGAGCCTGGGTCGGGCGGGTAGTACAGCCCCGCCGCTGCCGCCCAGGCGTGAATGCCGGCCGTGATGGCACCCGCCTGCGCGTGGATGCGAAGGGCCTCGGATTCGACGCCGAGGATCCGATTGAGACGGGCAAGGCTCAGGATCACGCCGCCATGCGACGGCGAGGCGCCCGCCGCGTACCCGGTCCCCGCGCCACGAGGGACGATCGGGACCCGGTGGACCGCGCAGACACTCACAATGCCGGCGACCTCCTCGGTGGATCCCGGGAAGACTACAGCGTCCGGAAGGTGACGCTCGCCCGAGGCGCCCCAGGCGTCGTATGCGTAGGCGGCGAGATCCGCAGGACGCATGTAGACGTGCGAGGGAGCGACCTGACCCTCGAGATCGCGAATCACGCGGCGATCGAGCATGCCCGCCGCATTGTAGAGAGCGCATCAATTCCGGTGCACCCTGTCGCACCGACGGCGGTCCGCAGCAGGGATCAATGCCGTTGAATAGGTGTGTGAGAGGACGTGCCCTGGGGTTCGCGCTCGGCGGTTTCACGTTGCTCGCCGTGAGCGGCTGCAGCCTCTCGCCACAACCCTCTCGACCGCCCTCACCAACGAACATTGTCGCGCCGGTTCGGCTCGTTGTCGCGCCGCAGCAGGTGATCGCGCTCGCCAACAGCTTCGAGGGTCAATTCAGCACACGCGACTATGCGTCGCAGTGGTCTGAGCTGGCGCCGCAGGAGAAGGCTGTGTGGCCTTCGGCCGTCGCACGCACGGCGATGCTCACCAGGAAATTCGCGAAGGCGGCTGTGGAGCATGTTTCCCTCGGCGATCCGGTCCTCGAATCGACCTGGACGCCACCCGAGGATCCTTCGATCCACATCCAGGACGTCTGGCAATTCCCGGTCCGCGTGGTCTTCGCCGATCCGGCCGCGTTGCGTCCCGCCGGCGTCGCCGCGCTCTTCTCGATGACGACGCTGCAGATCACCTCCGATCCCGCGTCCGGTGCGGCGGCGCTACTCGGAGAGGGCCCGGAGTCGATTGATGCTCCGATCATCCTTCCCGCATCGATCCCAACCGTGAAGCTCGACGTGCCGATCCTGATGTATCACCTCGTCGATCAGATCCCGCCACGGTCGATCGAACCGTCGACGTATGGATGGCAGCTCGAGGTCGGTCTCACGACGCTGCCGAGCGCGTTCGACGCACAGATGACGTTCCTAGCCGGCATTCACGCGAACGCGATCTCACTCCAGCAGCTGTCCGATGCGCTGCTCTACGGGCTCCCACTGCCACCGCATCCGTTTGTGATCACGTTCGACGACGGACGCCTGAGTCAGTGGACGAATGCCGTCCCACTGTTGCGCGAGGATGGATTCACCGCGGTGTTCTTCCCCTGCACCGCACTGATAGGTGGGAAGGTCGGGCCGCAGACATACATGACCGCATCCGAGATCCAGAACCTTGCGAGCACCGGCTTTTCGATCGAGGATCACACGGTCAATGACGACACCGACTTCTTCTCCGCCGGACCGGGCACGCTCAACCTGCTGACCAATCGCACCAAAACCTTCCTCATGAACCTTACCGGCGATCCGGTGCAATTCGTCGCATACACAGGCCTCTGGCCATGGCCGACGAGCGTGCAGGGAGCAACCCAGGAGGCGTCGATGTTCAAAACGCTTGCGAGCTATGGCTATCTCGCGGGTGTTCAGGACCTCCGCGTCGACAGTGCAGCCGACATCAGCACGGCGTTGTGGCAGCTTCCACGGGTCCGCGTCGGGCTCGGAACATCCCTCTCGTTCTTCGAACACTGGTTCACCTCCCAGCCATCCTGAGCTTGGTCAGAGGGGGCCCTGGGTATACTCGACGCACGATGAGTGATCCTGAGTTGCTTGGCGCCTTCGAGCGCGCGCTCGCGACCGTCATCGACCCCGAGTTGCACAAGCCGATGCTCCAGCTCGGGATGTTGCGTGACCTGGCGATCGAAGGCGGGGTCGCCTCGGTTCGGGTTGTGCTCACGACCCCCGCATGCCCGCTCAAGGACCGCATCCGTGAGGACATCGACGCAGCGGTCGTCGGCGTGGTTCCAGGGATCACGCGGGTCGAGATCCGCTGGGATGCAGAGGTCAGCTCAACGCGGGGGCTGCCCGGTCGCCAGGAGATCGCCGGGGTTCGCAATGCCATTGCGATCAGCGCGGGCAAGGGCGGCGTGGGCAAGACCACCGTTGCGGTCAATGTGGCGATCGCCCTGCGACTCGCCGGCGCGCGCGTCGGACTGCTCGACGCGGACGTCTACGGACCCAACGTGCCGATCATGCTCGGGATTCGCGAGCGTCCGCATGCAGGTCCTGACGGAAAGATGCAGCCGCTCGAGGCGCATGGACTCAAAGTAGTGTCATTCGGAACGATCCTCGAGCCGGGTCAGCCGGTGATCTGGCGCGGGCCCATGCTCGCCAAGGCGCTGCGCGAGTTCCTCTACGAGGTGTCGTGGGGCGAGCTCGATTACCTGGTCATCGATCTCCCGCCGGGCACCGGCGATGTGCAGCTGAGTCTCGCGCAGAGCATGCCGATGACCGGTGCCGTCATCTGCACGACGCCGCAGGACGTGTCGCTTGCCGACGTGAGTCGTGGCATCGAGATGTTCCGTAAGCTCAATGTTCCGGTCCTCGGCGTCGTCGAGAACATGAGCGGCTTCATCTGCCCGCACTGCAACGAGCGCACCGACATCTTCGGATCCGGTGGCGGACGTGACCTGGCCGCTCGTTACGAGCTCCCCTTCCTCGGTGCGATCCCGCTCGATCCGCGCATCCGCGGCGCAGACGGCGACGGTCGCCCGATCATGGCGGCGGCCCCATCGGGCCCGATCGGTGAGGTCTTCCGTGGTGTCGCCTCGCACATCGCCGCCCAGGTGAGCCAGGAGAACTTCAGCGCGGCCGCCGGTCCGGTGATGCCGTCGGGTCCGCGCCTTCCCGTCGCTCCGTAAGGACCAGGGGACCCGCGGCCGGGCTGATCAGTTGCCGATGACTGTCTTGACGGCATCGCGCACCGTTCGCAGCGCGTTGACGTCATCGGTGAAGACGCGGATGACCTGGTTGTGCTGCGGCAGTCGCGCCACCAGCTCGGCGGCGCGCGCGGCCTCGATGGTGTCGTTGAGCGGGTCATAGATCCTGACCATGCCGTCGTCGGTCATCGGGTTCTGGGGGGCGATGCGTGCGATCGCAACGTCGACCTCGACTCTGGCGCCGAGTGCTTTGGAACCGAGCTGCGCATCGAGCCGCTCCTGCAGCGTCGAGGTATCCGTTCCCATGTGGACGACGCTCTCGTAGGCGAGATGCCAGGGGAGATCGCGTGCGGCGATCCGCGCCCACACGTCTGCGAGGCGGCGGCGTTCGCTCCCCGGCGGTTCGCGGAGCCAGCGCTGCACCGCGACCAGCATCGACCAGTCGTTGAGCAACTCATATTCATCGAGGTGTTCGAGCGGGTTGCCATGCAGCAGCTGCGCGATCGTGTCCGCGAAGACCTCACGCATCGACAGGTCGAACCTGCGGCCGGTTCGGTGGTGGTAGACCTGCAGGTACATGTAGAGCCGTGACGCGAGGAACATCTCCAGTGCGCCCGCGGCGTGCGCGTGCAGCACGATGCTGTCGCCGCTGACGAACGTGTAATGGATGAGGCGCTGCACCTCCACCGCGCCGAGGCTGATGCCACACATGTACGCATCGCGCGGGACGTAATCGAGGTTGTCGACGGTGGCGGGGCCGCAGAGAATCGGCTTCAGCGCGCGCAGCCACCCCGGTGGCATGTAGCCCTCGATATCGGCGTCCGCCATCACCCACGCGACCCACATCGGATCGATCTGCTCGCCGGGTGAGAAACGACCTGAGGGGCTGGCGCGGAGCGAGCCGATGATATCGGCAAGCTGATGCGTCACGAGATGACGGCCGATCACCTCGTGATCGAGGTGCCACTGTTCCAGCACCTCGTGGTCGAAGAAGTGCCCGAACGGACCATGACCGACGTCGTGCAGGAGTCCCGCGATCCGGAGGGTCTCCTCGACCAGTGCCGGCGACGGCGCGTCGGGGAAGGCGACACGGAGTGAAGCGTCGACCCGGCGTGCGAAGAGGCTCGCCAGGTGCATCGCACCCAGCAGGTGGGTGAAACGCGAATGTTCGGCGCTCGGAAACACCCACCACGCCGACTGGAGTTGGTGGACGCGGCGGAGACGCTGCAGCCAGACCGTGTCGAGGAGCTGACGCTCGCTCGCCTCACCGGGCCGGTCCTTGGTGATCTCTATGTAGCCATAGAGGGGATCGGCGATGAGGTTGACCTGGCGGAAGCGCTCCGCCGCGGCGAGGGAGCTACTCGTCCTCGTCCTCGTCCTCTTCCTGGTCGCCACCCTCTTCGTCGTCGTCATCAGCGAGCGAAACCGGTTTCCAGCCGCGTAGGTCGGTCATCGAGCATCTCCTGAAGTGGGCGATCTGCCAGTGATCCTTAGGATGATTTTATACGCCATCGCCGCTGCCAGACGCCGGGACAGTGGTCTGGCGAGCACCATGTGGATGTCACGAAACCATGATCTCTGTCACAGGGGCGTGTCACAACCGGCATTCGCACCTAGAATCGAGGCGGTGCGCCGCACGTTCATCCTGTCGTCCGCATTGGTCGCCGCACTCACCGTTGCGTGGTCAGCGACGCCAGTCTCCGCCACCGCATCCGCGCGCGCTGGACATCTCACAGCAACGTCACAGCATCTGGGCGGCGATTCGCACGCGACCAATGCGCACACGCTGAGCGCCGCGGCAGTTGTGGCGGGAAGCTCCCCGTCGCTTCTGCAGAATCAGCCGGGTCTCAGCGACCTGGTTGCGATCGCGCATGCGGGAACAGGCAATCCCAACGTGACATCGCCAGCCGACCCGAGCATCGCGATCGGCCCGAGCAACATCGTCGAAGCGGTGAACAGTGCGATCGAAGTCAGCACGCGCTCAGGTGCATCCCCGGTTGTCATGAACATCAGCGCGATGGTCGGCAATACCTCGGGCTTCTCGCTGCGGTACCCGCACGTCGTGTACGACCCTGTGTCCGGGCGCTTCATCCTGACGGTGCTGCAGTACAACCCAACGTTGTCGGGGTGCGTGAGCCAGGTAGAGATCATGCTGTCGCAGGCCAACCCGGCGCTGCCGTGGATCACGCGGGGTTCGATCAATATCGATCCCGAGATCGCTGGTGGCGTGGAGCTCTCGACTGTGTCACTCGCCATCACCGGGAGTCTCCTGGTCGAGACCAGCGACTACCAGAGTTGCACCACGGGCCTCCCGGTGGCGAGTCAGATGGAGGTCTTCCGGAGAGCGGATTTCATCAGCGGCGCGTTCACCGCCAACAGCGACGCTTTCGTCGAGCCGGGGCCGGTCGGGCTGCAACCCGCGCAGGCATGGACCGCGCAGTCAGTCGGATACGCGGTTGCGAATGATGCCAACTGCACGACCGTGGGCAAGGTGCCGGGCAGCATCGCGGTGTTTGCCATCAATGGGCTACCTTCCGGCGGTGCGGTCTCGGTGACATGCACAGCCGGGTCCGAGCCCACGGCGACGAGCACCCCGCCGGCGGCAGGGCAGGCCGGCACGACGGCCACGCTGACGACCGGAACCGACCGTTTCCTGAGTGCCGTGTGGCAGGGCAACGTGCTCTGGGTTGCGGGGAACACGGGGTGCACGCCGAGCGGGGACAGCCAGGCGCGCTCCTGCGTAAACGTCGTGTCGATTCCGGCAACGGGGACCTCGGTTGGGACACCGACGCAGTTGCCGGTTGAGTCCGTGAGCGGTGCCTACCTCTACGATCCCGCGCTCGCCGTCGACAGCGCCGACGATGCCATCCTAACATTCGACAAATCGTCGAGCTCGGCGCTCGAGGCGATGATGGTCGCGGCGATTACCGGTGGCGTGTGGAGCACCTTGACCACGCTGCACCCAAGCACCAACTTCTACCAACCTGCGGCATGCTCGACGTGCACATGGGGCGACTATTCCGCGGCGGTGCAGGACCCATCGCGCCCCACTGACGTGTGGGTCGTCTCCGAGGAGAACGACGGCAACACCGGCACCGGGTGCCTAACCGCGAACACGTGCTGGAACACGTACATCGGCCGATACACGTTCGCAGGGCCGGTGATCGCGTCACTGTCGCCCGCCGCGGGGCCGGCATCTGGCGGCGAACTGGTCACCGTTGCGGGCTACGATTTCGGCACCGACAGCACGTTCACCTTCAACGGCGCGCCGGTTCTGCCCACCATCGGCTCGCTCACTCCGGACGCCTTCACCTTCACAACGCCGCCGGGCGCATCGGGACTCGTCGAGGGGCAGGTGCAGGACTCGCTGGGCACGAGCCCGATCACGGTCGGCTCCGGCTACATCTATGTGGGTCTAGCCAACTACCACCCGATCCTGCCGTATCGAATCCTGGACACGAGGCCGACGAGCTGCGTGCAGTGCGTGCAGGATCCGACCTTCGGAGCAGGCACGATCAGGAAGGTGCAGCTCACCGGGCTGTCGTTCGGCGTGGCGATTCCCAGCGACTCGACCGCGGTGGTCCTCAACGTGACCGAGGTCGCGGGCAATGCCAACAGCCTCCTCACGGTTTACCCGTTTGGGACGGGTCTCCCACGCGCCTCGAACCTCAATTTCGCTGCCGGCAAGGTGATCGCCAACCTGGTCACGGTGACCCTCGGCCAGGGCGGAGCGATCGACATCTACAACGCCGCCGGGACGGTCAACGTCCTGGCAGACGTCGAAGGGTACTTCGAGCCGGCACCGTCGAGCACAGTCACCGGCGAATTCCATCCGATCGCGCCGATCCGGGTGTGCGATACGAGGAGCACGTCCCCGACCCCCGCGTGCAAGGCACACGGCATCCTCGGCCCCGGCGCCGCGATGCTCGTCAATGTCACCGGGATCGGGATCGGGTCCGACAGCGTTCCCGGGGACGGGAGCGCGGCGGGCGTCGTCGTCAACCTCACCGGCGTCGCCGGCAGCGCCCTGACCTTCCTGAGCCTCTCGGCGACCACCTCGACCGGCCAGTGTCCGTACAGCGGGACGCACGGCTCACCCTTCTCCAACGTCAGCCTCTCCGCGGGGTTGGTGGCCGCCAACCGGGTCATGGTCCAGCTCGGGCCATCCACGACTGGTGGGCACACCACGTCGCTGTGCGTCTTCAACGCTGCCGGTTCGATCAACGTCGTCATCGACGTCAACGGCTGGTTCGGGAGTTCCACCGCAGCGGCGGGCGCCCAGTATCAGGCGATCCAGCCGACGCGCATCTGCGACACTCGGACACTGGGCGGCGGTCCCGGTTGCGCCGGG
This sequence comes from Candidatus Dormiibacterota bacterium, assembly GCA_003162415.1. Lineage (GTDB taxonomy): Bacteria > Chloroflexota > Dormibacteria > Aeolococcales > Aeolococcaceae > Palsa-851. The sequence continues at coordinate 138,325 of PMOL01000004.1, read as the reverse complement.
CACGCGATCGCTCCGCCATCTCCGTCGCTGATCACGGTGGCCGGGCAGGGCGGAATCCCTGGGATCACCTCGGGAACCACGGTGGTCGCGGTGATCGCCAACCTCACGGCGATCGCGCCGACGGCGCCGACCTACCTGGTCATCTACCCGGCGACCCCGAACAAGGCCCCTAACTCCTCCGACATCAACCTGAGCCCCGGCGAGGTGCTCCCCAACCTGGTGGTCGTGCAGCTCGATCCCCTGGCCGGGGCCGGCCAGGGCGACGCCGACCTGTACAACGCCGCCGGTAGCGTCAACGCGGTCGTCGACATCGAGGGTTGGTTCCAGTAATCGCCTGACTGAGGTCGGTCGCCGGCGTCATGGGTGGGCGAACTCGATCGTTGCGACGGCGTGACGGCAACGTCAGAGGACGTCTGGCAGTCTGGGCCGGCATGCATTCGTCCTTCCATCGACTCGCGCTTGCCGCGTTGCTCGCTGGATCCGCGAGCTTTGCTCCGCTCTTGAGCGCTGGAGCTGCGGCCCGGACCACCGCGTACAGCACGGCGCCGGTCGCGGCAGCGTGGAGCGTGGGTGCGGTCGTTGCCCTCACGGCCCCGCCGCGGACGCCGACTTCGGCGAAGAGCCCGCCGCCTCCCCCCGCTGCGCCGACGGTCACGCACGGCATGCTCGCCGCCGAGACCGCGGGCACGGGCAACTACGGACAGCCGCTCATCAGCGGCTGCACCTGGGCCACCTGGGTCACCAAGTGCCAGAACCTCACCGCCTACGGCAACGGGTCGTCGTTCAACGACGTGGGGTGCGGCACGCCCTTCGGATGCGAGTTCGGACCCGAGTTCCAGTGCACCCAGCTCGCGCTTCGCTATGCGTACTACGCGTGGGGAGAGCCGGCGACCTGGGGCGGTCAGGCGTACTCGATGTGGAGCGCGGGTCCGACCCTCCCGATCCCGCTGCAGCAATTCGCCAACGGGGCCGGCGTGGCGCCGATGCAGGGCGACCTCATGATCTTCGCGCCGGGCTGGCTCGGCAGCTACTGGGACGGCTCGGGCCACGTCGCGGTCGTTCGTGATGTCGGGCCCGGATACGTCGATCTCGTCGAGCAGAACGCCACCTCGTCGGGCACTGATCGCTTTCCGCTCAACGATTCGCTGGTCACCGCCAACGGGTACACGCCGATCATCGGCTGGCTCCGCCAGACCGAGCAGACGCCGATGGAGCTCACGACATCGAGCGTTGCGGGAACCCCTCAGAGCGTCTCGGATCAGCCCGGCAATATGGACGTTATCTGGCGTGGCACGGATGCCAAGCTCCACGACATCACCTATCGCAGCGAGGCCTGGCAGTCGGCTGCGCTTGCGGCCATCAGCCCGGCCGACGTGGCCTCCGACCCCGCCGTCGTGTCACCGACCCCGGGCCAGATCGACGCCTTCTGGGAGGACGCGACCGGCAACCTCTGGCAGGTTCAGTCCCAGAGCGCGTACTTCGGCTCTGAGTCGTGGCTCACGCCGCAGGAACTGCAGATGGGGCTCGCTCCCGGTTCGGCCCCGACGGCCGTAAGCCAGGGTCCCGGCGAGATGGAGGTCATCTGGAAAGGCGTGGACGGCCAGCTCTGGGTCAGCACCTTCACCGGGAGCTGGTCAGGCGCGACCCCACTCAACTCCGGTCTCGTCCAGGGCAACCCGAACGCGGTGGCGACCGCCGATGGGACCGTTGGGGTCGTGTGGCGAGACGCGGCGGGCAATCTGTGGAGCGACCTCTCTGCGGCCTACGGCTGGTATGGCGCCCATGAAATTGGCACCGGTGGGCTGGCGAGCGATCCGACCGTGGTGACGGCGGGGGTCGGCAACGTCGACGCGATCTGGCGGACCCGCACCGGGTCCGTGTGGGCGGCGAGCGTGACCCCGAATGGTGGCCCTGGACAGGTTGAGGTTGACTCCACCGTGAGCATGGGCCGGCCGGCTGCGGCTGGAACCGCTGAGAGCGCGGTGACCGTCGTCATGCAGCGCGCCAATGGCAGCCTCGCGGCCGCGGTCTACGACCCTGGCAATGGCTGGGTCGGCCCCGAACAGCTCAACCAGGTTGCGGCGAGCTCGCAGCTCTCCGCGGTGAGCTGGTACAGCAACGCGGTTGCCGCCTTCTGGCAGGGGAGTGGGAACAGCCTCTGGTGGTCGGCAGCATGCGACGGGTGTGCGGCGCATCCGCCCCCGGTGTACAACCCGGCTCCCTAGCGTCCGCCACGCGCGACAGCGGTGACGCGGCTCGGTGGCCGCGGGCGATGATCCCGGGGTGACGATGCTGTCCGACCTGGCAAGCGCCGGCGACGCAATCGCGCGAACCTCCTCGAAGTCGGAGAAGGTACGGATCCTTGCGCAGTTCCTTGCCGTGACCGACGAGACCGAGCTCGCGCAGGCGGCGCGGTACTTCGGCGGCGGTGTCTTTCCCGCCGGGGACCATCGCACCCTTCAGGTTGGCGGCGCCGCGTTCTCTGCGGTGCTGCGCGCCGTGAGCGGGGCAGATGACGCGACCATCCGCGCGGCCTGGCGGCGGCACTCGGACACGGGTGACGTGACCGGGGAGCTCCTGGCCCGCGCCGACGGCCGTGAGACGGCGCCGATCTCGATCCGCGACCTCGGCCGGGAGTTTGCGGAGATCGCGAGTGCGCGCGTGGCCAAAGAGCGGAACGCACAGTTGAGCGCGCTCCTCGGGCGTGTGACGCCTGACGAGGCGCGCTACATCGCCAAGCTGATCACCGGCGAGCTGCGTATCGGGTTGCGCGAAGGGCTTGTGGAAGAGGCGATCGCGATCGCGTTCGGCGCACCATCAGATGCGGTGAGCCGGGCGGTGATGCTGACCGGTGACCTTGGTGAGGCCGCGCTCCTGGCACGCGCGGGAAGGCTCGATGACGCTGCCCCGCACTGGTTCGTGCCGCTCCGGTCCATGCTCGCGACGCCGGTCGCCGACGCTGGCGAGGCGGTTGCACGACTCGGGAAGGATGTCTGGGTTGAAGACAAATATGACGGAATCAGGTGCCAGCTCCACCGGCGCGGCAGCGACACAGCCCTCTACAGCCGCGACTTGAAGAACATCTCAGCCCAGTTCCCCGAGATCACCGCTGCCGCGGTGCATCTCCATGCCGACGTGATGCTCGATGGAGAGATCCTCGCGTTCCACGATGGGCGCGTCATGCCCTTCCACGCGCTCCAGACACGGCTCGGACGTGTCTCGCCGGACGCCGAGGTGATGGCGGCGGTGCCGGTGATCTACGTTGCATGGGACGTGCTCAGGGTGGACGACGAGGTGTTGATCGACCACCCGCTCCGCGAGCGGCGAGCACGCCTCGAGGCACTGCTGGTGCCGCATCCGCTCGCACTCGCTCACCTCGAGCGGGTTCACGGCGAAGCCGAGATCGATCGACGCTTTGAGGATGCCCGCGCTCGATTGAACGAAGGACTCCTGTTGAAGCAACCCGAGTCTCCGTATACCCCGGGCCGGCGCGGCCTGAACTGGCTCAAGCTCAAGCGTCCTCTCGACACGCTCGACGTCGTGGTGGTCGGCGCGGAGTGGGGCCACGGGAAAAGACGCGGCGTGCTGAGCGACGTGACCTTCGCGGTGCGCGTCGACGACACCGACGATCTGGCGACCATCGGCAAGGCCTACACCGGGCTCACCGACGTCGAGATCGCCGAGATGACCGCGCTGCTCCTCGAAATCACCATCGCCGATCACGGTCATTACCGCACCGTCGAGCCGCGTATCGTCCTGGAGATTGCGTTCGACGCGGTGCAGTTCTCGGCTCGGCACAAGTCCGGCTTTGCGCTGCGCTTTCCGCGCATCGCTCGGTGGCGGCACGACAAGGCGCCCACCGATATCGACACGCTCTCGCGAGTCCGTGACCTCGCCAATGCGATCGAGCACGAGCGGGTCCAGCTCGTCGACCAGACCGGCGCCTGATCAGCTTCGCTCGAGAAACGCTCCGAAGAGTTCCGGCGTGTCCATCGCCGGGTCGCCGACCTGGGAGAAGGCGTCGAAACGCGCGCGCAGGGCTGCGTACTGCTGAACCAGGGCCCGGTCGTCGTACGCCTCCATGGGATCCCAGGGATGGAGGTAGCGGACCTCGCTGATGCCGGCCTGCAGCATCTCCTTGAGGCAGCCGAAGCAGGGTTGCATCGTGGATGTCATCGAGGCGCCAAGCGTCTGCTGGCCGAAGCGAGCGGCCGTGAGGAGTGCGTTCTGCTCGGCATGCACGCAGATGCAGACGTCGTACGCGCCTCCGCGCAGTCCGTCATCGTCGCGCCGTGAGCACCGATGGCATCCACCTTCCGAGCAGTTCGGCATGCCGAACGGGGTGCCGTTGTACCCGGTGCTCAACACCCGGGCGTCGCGGGTGATCACCGCTCCAACCCGTCGTCCGAGGCAGTCTGCGCGGGTTCGCGCGGCGAGGGCGATCAGCAGGAAGTACTGCTCCTTGCTCGGTCTGTGCGGCGCCGGAGTGGTCAGGGCTTCCGTCCGAGAAAGGCGGCAAGCCGGTCGATCGCGGGCGCGTCGTTGGCAACAGGTTCGGGGATCCCGAACGGCATGCCCTCACGGGGTCTGTCCGCGAGCCGCGTCCGCCACAGGATCAGCGCACCCTCGGCAAGATCCTCGGGGAGGTCGGGCTGACGCCCGATGGCGCGAGCGAGATCCCACCCGTGGATGAGCAACTCGTTGATGCGCATGTGCACGACCGTCGTTCCGGGCTGTTCACCCAACATCGGTGTATCGACGGTGCCATCAAGGAACCCTGGGGTGAGGAAGGCCTCGTGCATCCTTGCGCCGGTCGCTCGGAATCCTGCCGCGGGGTCGTCCCCGAGACGATCCACGGCGCGCTCCTCTGGTGAGACGGGACCCGATGGGCGTGTGCGATCCGCGACGCCGGCAAAGACCACGTTGCCGTTGGCGACATGGTTCAGCAGCTGACGGACGTCCCAGTCGGTGCAGGGGGTCGGTGCTGTCCACTGATCCGGTTGCACGGCGTCGACCAGGCGCTGAACAGCGGCGAACGTGCGGTCGCAATCGGCCACAACGGCGGGTATCTCACTCATACCTTCTATGGTGGCCGAGATCGCCGAGGCCGTGCTGTCAGCGGCCGGCGGGATAGAGTCGCGCCAGGGCGGGTAGCTCAGCCGGTTAGAGCAGGGGGCTCATAACCCCACGGTCCCAGGTTCGAATCCTGGCCCGCCCACTTTTCGCGGTGTTCGCCCAGATCCGGGGTACCCTGGCTGTGCGGTTGAACGCCGCCAAACGGTGAGGGTAGGTGAGGGAGTTGCCCGTGAAGCGTTTCGCGTATGTGCTGGCGGCTGCCGTGATCGCCACCGCGGTGTGGTCGCAGTCGCAGCCGCTGAGCGGCGTCGCGGCGCCATCGCCGGTGGTCGGCAGCCATCACGCGACCTTAGGACCACTGGCCGAGGCCGCGCTTTCGGCGACGGTGCAAGGCCGCAAGCTCCCCGTCGCGTGGCTGCGGGGCCGGGCGACCAAGCAGGGGACGACCTACGGGGTGTTTCTCCGCGGTGCCACGACCGCGAAGGCGATCGCTCAGACGGGTGCCGTGCCCGGGACTGTGTTGAGCGTCGGCGCCACCGCCGAAGCCACGCTCGGCCAGCTGAACCTCCTCGCTGAGCTCCCTGGGATCACCGAGGTGGACCTCGCCCGCCAGGCGACACGGCAGCTGGACGTCAGCGTGCCCGCGATCCATGCCTCCGAAAATCAGCACCAAAGCACCGCGGGCGTTCCCCATCTGTGGTCTGGCACCGGCGGCTCAGACGGGCCGTACATCTCTACCCAGGGTGGCAAGCTCGTGTGGCAGGATGGCAGCGGTGGCTCCCGCTGTTGCGCAGGCGATGCGCGCGTGCCGGTGCTCGACGGGAGCCTGGTCTATTCACGCAACACGGTAAGTGGCAACGTAAAGCTCGTCGCCACGAACGGCCAAGCGACGGGAACGTTCACCTCTACGGTTGCGCCGGCCTTCGACACGACGGACATGTTCTCCGTCAGCGGAGGCGTCTTAACAGCGACCGGCAGCAACAACTGGACGTTCTCCGGTGATGGGACGCAAAGCGGTGTACCCATCACGGCGCCCATCGTCGTCAATGGGACGGTATATGTCGGTGCCGCATCGGGAAAGGTGTATGCGCTCCCAGAGGCCAGCAACACGCCCATCTGGGTCGGGAACGCCGGTGCCCCGATTCTTCCGCCAGTCGAAGACACCTTGGCCTACTCCGTCAACCCAAGGCTGACCGGTGGTCTCGCGGTGGGGGGCGGCATGTTGATCGTCCCGGCGACGGGCACGCTCACCGCCTTTGGTGACACGACGGTGACCCGCTCAGCCGATACCGACACGGCGTATCAGATTGATCCGGCCCACGACGGTGATCAGCTCAACGACAGCCTCACGGCCCCGCTCGCGGCAGCAGCGAAGTGGAGCGTCACCCTCGGAGCAAGCGTTACCAACCCCATGATTGCGAACGGCTTGGTGTACGTGATCGCCCAGGTTGCCGTGGTCCCACCGCAATACAATGGCGACACGACGTTGTACGCGCTCAACGAGTCCGACGGTTCAGTTGCGTGGAAGGTGTCACTGGGGAACCCGGATTACGTCGGGCTGGCCTACGACAACGGCCGGATCTTCACGACCTTCATGCCGGAGAATGGGAGCACCGGCACCGAGGTCAACGCCTACGGTGCCTCGACCGGCGCAGTCGACTGGACTCTCACACCGTTTCAGAATGACATGCCGGCAGCCCCGGTCGCCATGAATGGCGTCGTCTATGTCGATGCAGGCGATGGTGGGGGCTTGGCCCAAACCGTCGGATTCAACGAGTTCACGGGCGCCGTGGTGCAGTCGGATCCCTTCAGTTCAGGCGACATCGCATCGCCGGCTGTCAGTGACTCGGGTGTCTATTCCATCGGCGACGAGCTGTTTGTCGATTACGCGCCAACCATCATGAGCCCCGCTGCGGCACCCACCTTCAGCGGTGACACCGGTCAGGGCACGGTCGTCGGCGTCGTCGACACCGGCATCGACCTCGCGAATCCCGACTTCCAGACCAACAGCGGAACGCGCATCGTTGATCTGTGGGACCAAGCCGCATGCCCCAACCCATCCGCGAATGCGTGTCCGACCCAGCCCCCGAACTCCCAGGGATTCACCTACGGTGCCGAGTGCGCCGGCGCCGCCATCAATGCAGCCACGTGCGGGCCGTTCTCATACAGCGACACCGGCGGTGGTGACGCGTGCAATACGCCGGTCGGCGTCGCCGGAGGACAACAGGTCTCCCTGGCCGAGATGGATTGCGACGGGCACGGCACCCATGTCACCGGCATCGCGGCAGGGAATGGACGTGCGGCTCCGTTTGGCACGTACATCGGGGTTGCGCCGCAGGCGGATCTGGTGATCGTCAAGAGCGACTTCGACCTGGCGCACATCGTCGACGGGGTCGCCTACATCTTCAAGGTCGCGGCGTCGCGCGGCGAGGCTGCGTCGGTGAACATCAGCCTGGGTACGAACGAGGGTCCGCACGACGGCAGCGACATGTTCGAAACGATGCTCGATGCGCTTACCGGGCCCGGAAAGCTCATCTCAGTGGCCGGCGGCAATGAAGCGACGAACGACTCGTACGTCCACTACCACGCTAGTGGGAGCGTGGCCTTTGGACAGGTCCGAACGGATGGTCTTGTGGTGCAGTCGATGCCCGTCTTCCTCGATCTCTGGTACCCGGGGACCGATTCGATCTCCGCTGCGATCAACGAGCCGGGTGTTGGCCAGACCGCCTGGGTTTCGCCGGACACGACCGGTGTCTCGGGAGAGGATGGAGCGTGTACGCAGCCGGCTCCCGGCCAGGACGAGTTTACCGATGCCCAGAACAACGTCCTCGAGATTCTCTCGTGCACGCATATGCCGAATAACGGCATGAACGAGATCCAAATTGCCCTGTTCAACCCCACCTCAGGATCGGCGGAGGGTCTTGTGGCGCCGGGGAGCGGTACGGCGTGCTCACGGGCCAACCCGTGTTACAACGACTTCGAACTGCTGCTGCGCGGCAGCACCTCGTCGAGCGGGAAATACAACGCCTGGACGTTTGACCAGGGTGACTACTTCTTTTATCTCGGTGACGGAAACGACAGTTCGACCCTCGACGAGCCTGCCAGCGCGCACAACGTCATCAGTGTGGGCAGCTCTGTGAGCCGGAACTCGTGGCCGAGTGAGCTCGGCCCAAAGTCTGAGACCGCGCCGGTGGGTGCCATCAGCAGCTTCAGTGGCCATGGGCCCACGTTGGACGGCCGCAACGGCATCGATATCGTCGCTCCTGGTGAGGAGATCGGCTCGTCGTTGTCGTCGGCAGCAGGTTCAATTACCAGCGACTGTCCGGCGGGGACTTCGCAAGGCTGCATCGCTCCCGATGGCAACCACTTCTTCCTCCAGGGCACGAGCATGGCATCCCCGCACGTCGCGGGCGCGCTTGCACTCTTGCTCGAACAGCAGCCCACAATCGACGTCGCACAGGCGAAATCGCTGCTCGCGCAGTCGGCGAACACGACGCCGCTCACGAATAGCGGCGCGGCCACGACCTGGGGTGCGGGCAAGTTAGAAGTCGGTCCAGGTGTGATCGCGGTAACTCCCGCATCGGGGTCGCCGGCCGGTGGCGGGACGATTCACATCACCGGGGTCGACCTCCAACCCGGAGTGACGATGGCTCTCGGCGGTCACCCGTTGACTCTCACCAGCACGGGCACCAACTCGTGGTCGGCCACCGTGCCGCCGTCCACCGGGGCGGGAGCTGCAACGCTGACCATGGCTAATCCCGACCACAGCACAGCGGTTGACCCGTCCGCCTACGTGTACCTCGACCCGACCGGGTATCACTCGCTTACGCCGTTCCGCACATGCGACACCCGATCGGCTTCGACGACACCGGCGAATCAGTGCAAAGGAAAGACGCTCGGCTCCGGTGGCACCGTGAACGTTCAGATCACCGGAGGGGTCGTCCCCGCCGGCGCTCGCTCCGTCGTGGTCAACCTGACGGCGGTCAATGACACTAATTCGAGCACTCTGATCACCGCGTACCCGGCCGGCGTCGCGCGTCCTCTCGCGTCCAACATCAACATCCAGCACGGTGGGGTCGCGACCAATCTGGCAATCGTTCAGTTGAGCAGCGCTGGGGCGATCACGATCTACAACGCCGTCGGACTTGTCGACGTGATCGTGGATGTCGAGGGGTACTTCGCGACTCCAGTGGGTTCGGGCACCGTTCCGGGCGAATTCCACAGCATCCCACCATTGCGACGATGCGACACTCGAATCGGGTGCGGCGGCGCGGTCGCGGGCGGGACGTGGCGCGATGTTGTGGTCTCCGGCCTGCCGCCTGGAGTCCCTCTTTCAACCCCGTCGATACCGTCGGACGGAACAGCCGCTACCGCTGTGTTCAATCTCACGGCCACAGGGGATATCCAGGCGACCTACCTCGCCGTCGCGCCACCGAACAGCAGCGATCAATGTCCGGCCCGGCCGCTGGTTTCCAACGTCAACCCGGCGGCGGATCAGAGCCTGCCCAACCGCGTGATCTCAGCGCTCGGACCTCGGAATGACGTCTGCTTCTTCAACGCGGTGGGGAGCATCTACTTCATCATTGATGTCGACGGGTGGTTTGGCACGGGCGCCGAAACGACAGCGGGTGCCCTGTTCAACTCAGTCGCACCGACGCGCATCTGTGACACTCGCCCCGGCTCACGCACGGAGTGCGCGGGCGAGACGCTCGGGGGCAATTCCGCGCTCACGATTCCGGTCGCCGGGGTCCACGAGGTGCCCGTGATGAGTGGAACGCCGCCGATTGCGATCGTCGCCAATGTGACCGCGGTAGCTGGCAACGCGACCACGTTCTTCACGCTCTACCCGGCCAGTGTCGTGCCACTCCCACGCGCGTCGGACCTGAACGCGCTTAGCGGCGAGGTCATCGCGAATCTGTCGATCGTCGGCGTCGCTCAGAACGCGCCGTCTGTGGGTGACGTGGCTCTGTACAACGCCGTCGGCACGATCAACGCGATCCTCGACCTCGCGGGTTGGTTCCAGTAGTCGCTATAGGCCGACGCTACGGTCCCTGGTTCGAATCCTGGCCCCCCACTCTTGCGGTGCCACAGTCCGCGTGACGCGTCGCTAAGGGGCTTCGACTTAGAAGTCCCGACGGCTTCGGTTGATTGGTCACGGTCGCGCCCATGAGGCAGACGAGCGTGACTCAGAGGCGCCTGCGGCAGGTCAGCGTCCGTGGTCGACCCAGCCCCCATAAGTTATGGCCGGGAATGGCTATAACCTGAAAGGCGAGCACATTGTCCGTGCTATGGCGAACAGGTGTTTGGTATAATCTCTCAATGGAAGCGTTCGTGATTCCGGATGCGCGAGAGCGTCTGAACGAGGCTGTCGATGCACTCGTCGGGGAGTCGATCGACGGTGTCTCGACACACGCGCTGGGCGAGGACCTGATCGACCTCCGGCTCGCGATCGATCGGCTCGAAGCAGAGTTCGTCCGTCGCTTGCACCGCTTTCATAGTGGTCGCGGCGCCCAGTCCGATGGCGGCGGGACCACGGTGTCCTGGCTGCGACGCTGCTGCGGCATCACCGCCAAGGCAGCCGCGTATCACGTCCATCTGGCCCGGACTCTGGGTGAGCTTCCGGCCGCGCTCGACAGCGCCCGTGCCGGGCGCGCCTCCTTCAGCAACGTGACCATGATCGCCCACCTCGCCGAGGATGTCGGCGTGGAGCAGGTGGCGCCGCTGGAGAGCATCCTTGTGGGTGCGGCGGAGACGCTCAGGCCCGGTGCCATGCGCACCCTCACCCAGGCCACCCGTCTGCGCCTCGACCCCGACGGCGTGCTCGCCGATGACAACCGCGTCCACGAGCGTCGCTGGTTCGAGTGCGAGCAGACCTATGGCGGGGTGTTCGTGCTGCGTGGTGAGCTCGACGCCGAAGGCGGCGCGCTGGTCAAAACCGCGGTCGATGCGCTCAGTCACGGCATGTCTCGTGGCGAGACGCGATTGGCCTCGCAGCGCCGTGCCGACGCGCTGGTCGATCTTGCTGCCACCCAGCTGCGCTGCGGTGACCACCGCGATGTGCACGGACAGCGGCCCCATCTCACCGTCACCGTGAGCGCGGACACGCTGCGCTCCTGCGCCGATGGAACCCCGGCCGAGTTGAGCGGCGTGGGGCCGATCCATCCGGAGACCGCGCGCCGCATCGCCTGTGACGCGGTGCGGACCGTGATGACGGTCGCGCCGCCCACTGATGGTGCGGGGTGGACGGCCATCCGCCCGCGTGTCATGCCGCTCTCGGTCGGCCGGGCCACGCGCACCATCCCGCCACACCTCCGCACGGCGCTCCGCCTCCGCGACCAGGGTTGCCGTTTTCCGGGGTGCGATCGACCGCCCGGGTGGACCGATGGCCACCACATCATCCACTGGGCGGACGGCGGTCCGACTGAGCTCGACAACCTGGTCTCCCTGTGCCGGCCGCACCACCGCCGCGTGCACGAGCAGGGCTGGCGTATCCACATCGCTGACGGAATTGCCGTCGTCGAGCCGCCACCCAGACGAACGTCAGCTACGGGGTCTGGCAGCGATCGCCACATATGGGGCAACGAACTCACCAGCATCGCCCGCTACTTGAGCGCAACCTGACACCCCAAACAGGGGAGAGCGGGACGCCGGACCCGCCCCGCTCTCGGAAGGAGGATATTGCGGCGTGCAGGTTAGACGGCGGGCTCTCCCGTCGAAGGATTGAGGATCAGTGGAGTCGCGTTCCGATGGTGGAAGTTGAACATCCCGTCGAGGGTGCCGGCGAGTGCATCGAATGACCCACCGCCGATGCGTGGCAGCGACCAGTTGTCCTCGATGAACCGGAGAATCGAGGTGGTGTCGGTGAGCGAGTTGTCCACCGAGTTCTCACGCGCATAGGGCGAGATCACGAGCAGCGGCAGCCGCTGGCCGTAGCCGCATCTATCCTCGAACCCGCCGGCCGGAGTGCCGTTGCCGCACAGCCCGGTACCCGACAGCGCGTCCTCGACCGACGCGGAGGAGTTGACGATCGGCGGCATCACCTGGTCGTACCAGCCGTCCGAGTCGTCGTAGGTGATGACGATTGCCGTCGACTTCCAGAACTTCGAATGCTCGATCGCATTGATGGCGTTGACCAGGTAGGTCTGCTCGTCGATCGGATCCGAATAACCGGCATGGCCGTCCTGGTACCGCGGCGCCTTGACGAAGCTCACCGCGGGCAGGTTGCCGTCGGTCAGGCTCTGGTAGAAGTAGCTGAGGTCGTATTGATGGTTGGCCTGTCCGTTGTGGCCCACCTCAGCCTCCGTGGTCGGTGGAAGGTGCGCAGGGTTCGCCGTGCTCGCGTAGTACTGAAACGGATCGTGGTGCGCGCTGTAGTCGGTGACCACCGCGCCACCGATATTGGTGTGGCTGGCGCCGCAGACCGCGGTACCGCTGACCGATCCAGTCGGGGTGAACCCGCCCTGGAACCATCCCCAGGTGACGTGGCTGGCGGTGAGCTCGTTGCCGATGTTGGTACCGGTCATCGCAACCGTCGAGCCCGCCGAGCACTCGTCATACGCCGGGTCGGCATCGCCGTAGATGGTGCCGTTGTCGGTCACGCCTGAGAGCACGGCCGGTGTCGCGCCGTGGGTCTGACCGGACACCAGGTTGAGGACCCCCGGCGTGGACGGTCCGAACGTCGTGTCGAAATTGTTGTCGCTCATCGCGAAACGCTGCGCATAGTTCCAGAGGGCCGTGACGGTATTGCCGTCGTAGTAGTCCATGACCAGCCCCGGAGGCGCGGTGTCCGGTGGCGAGCAACTCTCGACTTCGGTGTACGTCGGAAACTTGTCCATCAGGCCGCCGTCGAGGGCCTGCTGTTCCGGGGTGTAGTTGTGATCCTGGTCGCAGGTGAGGGCGTTTGCCGCGCCGAGCCGCTGAGGGTTCACCCCGTTCGGGTTTGCGGTCAGCAGCGCCGGCGTGAGCCCGTTGATCGTGGGCGTACCCGGCTTCGCCGTGAAGGACTGTCCGTCGGTGTTGGTCGCATTCGGATAGGTGCCGAAGTAGTGATCGAAGGAGACGTTCTCCTGGAAGAGCACAACCACGTGCTTGATCGGCGAGGTTGTGCTCGCGTTGTTGCGCACCGCGGAAGCCGCACTCGCACCGGTCACGGTAGCGAGCGATGCGCTTGCGACTGTGGCCGCCCCCACCAACGCCAGCGTGATCAATGGTCGTCTGGTCATGACTCCTCCTCAACGAACCCGGGCCGTCTCTCTGAACGCCCAAGATGATCGCGGCGTCGTTAAGGACGTTTTGTCGTTGGGGTAACAGCTGACTAAAGCCCGGCTAAGGAGCGAGGCAGGGCGATTCTCGGGGACGGCCAGTTGCGATGTTGTGACGCATTTGGTACGATCGGTCGCATGGACGGGGGAGAGGCCAGTCGGGGTGTTGACCGTCGCGTCGGGGGTGCACGGGCCGCGAGCATCGCAAGGTTCCTGTCGAGACAGACGACCATCGCTGCCGTCGTCGCCGTGATCGCCCTGATCTTCCATGTGACCGGATCGACAGGGTCGGTTGCGACCGCCAACCAGTCGGTGCTTGTCCTGGCGATCGTCATCGCCCAGGTCACCATGCCGCACCGGCACTTCAGGGAAGTGCTCAGCGCTCCATCGCACACCACCCGGTCGGGCGCCGAAGCAGAGGCCGCGATGACGTGGCAGCGGCGGAGAGATGACCCTCAGAGAGTTCGCTTCTGCGGGTTCACGGTTTCGCCGCGGGCCGCAATCGCGACAAGCTGGTTGATGCGTCAGGCGCACCGCCGCACGAGCTGACCAGCACGCGCCCCCGCGCACCGCTACCTCATATGCTGTGCGAAACAGGCCGCGTCCACGAGGGGCATGGATATGGGTTTTCTCGACGACGTGAAGAAGGCAGCGCAGGACGCGCAGCAGGCGGTGCAGCGTTAGGTGGACAACCTGCAGAAGCCGCCGGCGCCCCCGGAACCGCCACCGGTCGATAGCCCGGCGACGACCGCCCCGCTGGAGCCACCGCTGATGGCGGGCTCACCACCGGACGCGCCCATGGCGCCCGCTCCGTTCACGCTGCCGTCCTTCGGTGAGCCGCCATCTGGCCCGCCACCGCAGCTGCCGTCGCCAGAAGGCGCCGCGCCGCTCGCGCCGCCCTCTCCGACCCCGTAGCCGGGGCTCGCGTCAGAGGGTTCGCTTCTGCGGGTAGATCGTCTCGCTGCGAGCGAGCATCGCCACGAATTGATCGATGCGTCGCTCACGGGTCGCCTGCTGTTTGGCGGCGCCGACGCGGTAGAGGATCGCGTAGCGGTTCTGGCTGGTCAGGATCTCGAACATCGCCTGGGCCCGCGGCTGGGCGTTCAGCGCCGCGGCGAGGTCGGGTGGCACCTCGCTGGAGGCCGGGCCCGAATACGCGACACCCCAGCGCCCGTCGCGCTGCGCCCGCTCGACCTCGGCCTCCCCGGCAGGATGCATCCGGCCCTCTGAACGGAGCCGGCTCACGATCCCAACGTTGCGCGCTGACCAGTTGCTGCGCGTCCGTCGGGGTGTGAACCGCTGCCGGTACGTGGCGTCATCCCGCGGGGCGGCCTGACCGTCGATCCAGCCGTGGCAGAGCGCCTCCTCGAGCGCCTGGGCGTACTTGAGCGCGGTGGGCACGGTGGTCCCCTGCTTGGAAAGGACGAGCCAGACGCCGGTGGGGTTGGCATGGTTCTCGGCGAGCCACGCTCGCCACGCGGCGGCGTCCGGGACGATCAGCTCGGGGATGTCGGCTCCCATACGTGCAGCGTCGCAGATGCGCCCCGGAGGAGCGGTCCGGCGGACGCTACGATGGCCGCTCTCATGAATGGGCGCCGGTAGCTGATCCCATGTCCTGCGACTGGCTGTTCGTCGACGGATCCAGCCTCATCTTTCGTGCCTTCTACGGCGTCCCCAAGACGGTGCGGTCCCCAGACGGAAGGCTGATCAACGCCGCCCGGGGATTCCTCGAGACGCTGACGCGGCTGGCCGGCACCAGGCAGCCGAAGCACCTGGCCGTGGCGAGCGACGCCGACTGGCGGCCCGACTGGCGGGTCGCGCTGATCCCGGGGTACAAGGCCCAGCGCGTCGCGGAACCGACTCCGCCGGCGCTCATCCCGCAGATGCCGGTCATCGACGCATTCCTGGCCGCCATCGGCATCGATGCGCTCGGCTTCGCCGCGTACGAGGCGGAGGACGTGATCGCCACCTGGACCGCCAAGGCGAGCGGGACAGTCGAGATCGTCAGCGGTGACCGCGACCTGTTCGCGCTCGTCGAGGACCCGCGGGTGACGGTGCTCTACCCGGAGAAGGGGGCATGGGCCCTCGTCGACGAATCCGAGGTCACCCGTCGCTACGGGATCCCCGGGCGTCGCTATGCGGATTTCGCCATGCTGCGTGGCGATCCGTCGGATGGGCTGCCGGGGTTGAAAGGCGTCGGCGCGGTCGCCGCCGCATCGATGATCCGGCAGCACGGTGGCGTACCGGCCATCCTCGAAGCGCGGCGGCTGAGCGAGCACGACCAGGATTACCTCACGCGGGCACTGCGGGTGGTTCCGCCTGTCCCCGACCTCGCGATCGAGCTTCCAGACGGCAGGCGCGACCACTACCCCGCCGATCCCGCGGCGCTCAACACACTGATGGCCGAGCATGGCCTGCAGGCGGCGTCGAGCCGTCTTGTGGATGCGCTCAACGAACAGCTGGCGAAACCCTGAGATGACCCGTCTCCGCAACGATCGCGTACTCGTCATCGGCATCGTCATCGCGGTGGTGAGCCCGCCGCTCCTCACCCTGATCCTCGTCCGGCTGCCGACGTTGGAAGCACGTGCCTACGTCTTCCTGTACCTGGGGATTGTCGCTTCGCTCGGGCTGCTCACCGGTCTCATCCCAGCGCTGGTCGCCGCGGCGCTGTCATCCGTCCTCGGCGACTATTTCTTTCTCCCACCGGTCGACAGCCTCAGCCTCGCCAACCCGAGCGATGTTCTCTACCTGGTCATCTTCTTTGCGACCGCGAGCGCGGTCGGCGGGGTCGCAGCGCTCCGGCGGGGCGCGATGATCGAAGCACGCCGGCTGACCCGAACACTCGCCGAGGCCAATGCCGAGCTCGAGCGCCTGTACCGCGAGCAGGCGGCGTCGGCGCGGACGGCGGTCCGGTTGGCGCAGACGCAGCAGCAGATCTCCGTGCTGCGAGAGGCAGACCGCGTGCGGCGCGAACTCCTCCAGAACGTCAGCCACGAGTTGCGCACGCCGTTGGCGAGCATTCTCACCGGCGCGACCCTGCTCCTCGGCCGTAGTGACGTCTCCGGGGCTGTTCGCGACGGCCTGACCGGCATCGTCACCCAGTCCCGCAGGCTCGATCGGCTGGTCGGCGACATGCTTGACCTGGCTCGCATCGAAGGGCACGCGCTCGAACTTCGCCTCGAGGACATCAACGTCGGTGACGCGGTCGAGGCGGCGGTGGGCCGCCTCAAGCAGATCCGACCCACTCGGGCCGTCCGCGTCAGCACCGAGTCGGGTTCGCTCGAGGCGGTCGCCGACTGGGACCGCATCGGCCAGGTTCTGGACAACCTTCTCGTCAACGCCGACCGATATGCCCCTCCGACATCACCGATCGAGATCCACGTCGCCCCGGGCGCCCGCGGAACGATCGTGAGCCGCGTGATCGACCACGGCCCCGGCGTCGACGTCACCCTGCGCGACCGAGTCTTCGAGCGTTTCGTCCGCGACGAGCATTCGGATGCAGAGGGCACCGGTCTCGGGCTTGCGATCGTCCGCGGGATCATCGAGGCGCACGCGGGGCGCATCTGGTTGGACGACCCCGTGCCGGGCGGTGGCGCCGTCTTCGCATTCACCCTCCCGGCGGCTCCCGTCGATGCTGTCCACGCGGATCCGGCGGTCACCGACCCGGCGAGCGTTTCGTAGAGGAACCCGTCGCGTCGAGAAAGAGGGCTCAGGCGGTTGCGTTCTCGGGCGGGGTGGCGAGCACGTGGATGTCAACGTCGGTGAGGAACTCGATCAGCTTGCGCAGCGTCCCGCGCCGTCCCCGGCCGCGTGTGACCACAATCTCGGTGGCGAGAATCTTGCGCGCGTACTGCGTCAGCGCCCTCGCCGGGTCGCGCTCGTACAGGGTCACGAAAGTCCCGTCGGCCTGGTGGGTGAGGGCGGCGTAGGTACCGAGGAGTTGCATCTCCTGCTCAGAGCGCTTGCGATCGCGAACCGTGACGGCAGTCATCTTGCCGTCCAGTCGAGCTGCGAGCGCCGCCGTACTGGCGATGACATCCTCCATACCGGGGCGGGGCGGAACGCAGAGCATGACCCGCGGCTTCACCTCCCACGGCGTCTCGATACCGCGGTCGCGCATGTACGCGACCAGGCGGCGATCGGTGTGCTCGGCGAGGATCCGGAAGGCCAGCTCGCGGAGGGACGCGAGGACTTCGGGTCGGAAGCCGAGGGCACGTGCCCGAGCCGCCTCGCTCGCCGGAACGATCTCACCGCGGCGGAGGCGTTCATCGAGAAGCGAAGGCGTGATGTCGACGATCTCGAGCTCGGTCACCTGGTCGAGGAAGGCGTCATCGACAACATGCTCCGGGCGCGCCCCGAGCATCGCGCCCATACCCTCAACAGTGCTGCGGAGATCGGTGAGGTGCAAGGTCGCGATCAGCATCATCCCGGCACGCAGCAGGCGGGGCACTGCATCGGTGATCGGTCGTCCCTGGGTATCAACCCCCGCGAGATCGTCGAGGCACGCGACCTCCGGGTTGCGACGGAGCAACGCTTCAACGTCGACGATTCCTTCTCGCGCAGACGACGTCGGCCCGCCGAGCATCTCGAGGTCACCGAGCGCAGTCTCGCAGCGGTTGCGCCCATCAGTCTTCACCGCTGCAACGACGACATCGGTGCCGCGCTGGCTGCGACGATTGGCCTCGTCGAGCATCGCGACCGTCGTGCCACAGCCTCGGGCGTATCCGAGGTAGACGCGCAGTCCGGAGCGGCTCGCGCTCGCGTGCAGGGCGCGGAGGAGCACGTCCGAGTCGGGGCGCTGGTCGCCGGCGAATGGAACGTCGCGGTTCACCGGGGCAGGACGGGCCACGACGTGCACGCTCACATCCGGGAGCTCGGCGATCAGCCGGTCCACGAGCCCGCGTCGCAGGCGGCCGCGGACTCCGGCATGGGCTGCCTCACCGACAACGACGTGCTGCACGGCGAGGTCCTGCGCGACGCTGATCACGGTGTCGGCGACCTTCCCCTCGCGCTCGATGAACCCGCACTGCAGGAGCTCGGCCAGCTCCCTGGCCCTGGTTCTGCCGCGGTCCGTCTCTTCATCGTGCCGTCCCGGCACCACCAGCACCGTGCAGAAGCCGCCGAAGCGCCTCGCGAGACGGCTCGCGCGGCGAATGAGCGGACCGCTGCTCTGGCGGCCGCTGACCGCGACCAGCACGGATTGCGGAGCCGGGCGGACGGCGCCTCGCGCGCGACCGACGGTTTGGGCCACGAGTCGAAGGGCGATCTCGCGCAGCGCCGCGAGGTTTCCCGGCCGGAAGAAGTTTGCGAGCGCTGTGTCGATCTTCTCCGGGGCGTAGATGTTGCCGTGACGCATGCGCTTGCGCAGCGCCTCAGGGGAGATGTCGATGAACTGGATCTCGTCAGCATTGTCGAGAACCTGGTCGGGCAGGGTCTCGCGAACCGGTATGCCGGTGATGCGCTCGGCGAGGTCTTTGACTGACTCGAGGTGTTGCACGTTGACGGTGGTGACCACGTCGATCCCGGCGTCGAGAATCTCCTCAACGTCCTCGTAGCGCTTGGGATGGCGGACTCCGGGCACGTTGGTGTGCGCGAGCTCGTCGACGAGCACGACCTGCGGACGCCGCGCGAGGATCGCATCGAGGTCCATCTCCTCCATGAGCTTTCCGTGGTACTCGGCCTTGAGACGGGGGACCACCTCGAGGCTGCCGATCGCCTGCTCGGTGAGCTTGCGGCCGTGCGTCTCGACGTATCCGACGACGACGTCCTCTCCCTGGGAGCGGCGGTCGTGTGCCTCACGGAGCATTGCGAAGGTCTTGCCGCTTCCCGGTGTGGCCCCGAGGAACACCCGCAGGTGGCCGCGCTCCACCTTATGGGTCGCCGGGAGCGGCACCGCGCCGGCAGCGATCGTGTCGGTCATATGACTAATGATGCTCGACTCGATCCCCTGGTAAACGCGTTAGCCGGTAAGGCTGGATTGCTGTGCGTCGAGGGCGAGGTTGAGCTGGAGGACGTTGACCACCGGCTCCCCGAAGATCCAGAGGATGCGGCCCTGGATCTGTGATTCCACAAGCGCGTGCAGCTTGGCGGTGCTGAGGCCGCGGGCACCGGCGACCATGTTCACCTGGGCGAGGGCGGCGGCCTCACTGATGTCCGGGTCGAAGCCGGTGAAGTCGGAGGTGACCAGGTCGATCGGGATGGGGGTGGAGACGCCGGCCGCGGTGTAGGCGGCGACCGCTGCCGTGATGGTCTCCTTCAGCACCGGGTTCGACGGCCCCAGGTTGCTTCCGGCCGAGTTGGCAGCGTTGCACGGCTGGAGCGCGGCGGTGCTGGCGTTGGTGGTGTATGAGAGGCGTCCCTGGAAGTACTTGGTATCGATCGTGATCTTCAGGCTCCCGTCCTTGGCAACCGTCTCCTGCGGGCAGCTCTGCCCGATCAGGGTCGAGCCCACGACCTTGCCGTTGACGGTGACCAGGCTGCCGTTGGCGTTGCTGTTGAACGCGACCTGCGAGATGCCCGTGATAACGAAGGTGTAGACCAGCGCGAGCGCGGCGACGAAGATCGTGAGCCGGAGGCCGATCAGGAGTTGCTTGGGAAGGTTGCTCATGGGGTGTGCCGCCTAGACCAGGTGAATCGCGGTGATGATCACGTCGATGATCTTGATGCCGATGAAGGGCGCAATGATGCCGCCGAGGCCGTAGATGAGGAGGTTGCGGCGCAGCAACGCAGCCGCGCCGACGGCGCGGAAACGCACGCCTCGGAGTGCGAGCGGGACGAGCGCGATGATGATCAACGCGTTGAAGATGACGGCGCTGAGAATCGCGCTGTGCGCCGAGTGCAGACCCATGACGTTGAGCACGGACAGCGGCTTGAGTGCCGCGTACGCGGTGAACATCGCCGGGATGATCGCGAAGTACTTGGCGACGTCGTTGGCGATGCTGAAGGTCGTGAGTGCGCCTCGCGTGATCAGCATCTGCTTGCCGGTCTCCACGATCTCGATGAGCTTGGTCGGGTCACTGTCGAGGTCGACCAGGTTGGCCGCCTCCTTGGCGGCCTGAGTCCCGCTGTTCATGGCGACACCGACATCCGCTTGGGCAAGCGCCGGTGCGTCATTAGTGCCGTCACCGGTCATGGCCACGAGCTTGCCGCCGGCCTGCTCCTGTTTGATCAGGTCAAGCTTGTTCTCCGGCGTCGCCTGTGCAAGGAAATCGTCGACCCCTGCTTCCGCGGCTATCGCCGCGGCGGTCAGCGGGTTGTCGCCGGTGATCATCACGGTGCGAAGGCCCATGCGGCGCAGCTCCGCGAAGCGTTCGGCGATGCCGGGCTTGACGATGTCCTTCAGGTGGATCGTGCCTAGAACGATGCGGTTCTCGGCGACGAGCAGCGGTGTTCCACCGCTGCGGGCAATGACCTCGACCTGGGCGGTGATCTCTGCCGAGACCGCGTCGCCGCCGGACCACTTGTCGATGGAATCTCCGGCGCCCTTGCGGATGCTGTCGCTCCCCCGGTCAACGCCGCTCATCCGGGTTTCTGCCGTGAACGGCACGAACGTCCAGGGATCACCTGCGACCTCTTCCGGGGCGCCGAAGCGCCGTGCCAGGGCGACGATCGAACGGCCCTCTGGGGTCTCGTCGGCGCGGCTGGCCAGGTCGGCCGCCTGCACGAGCCGCTCCATCGTGATGCCGGGTGCGGGCAGGAACTCGGTCGCCTGCCGGTTGCCGAGGGTGATGGTCCCGGTCTTGTCGAGCAGCAGGGTGTCGACGTCGCCGGCGGCTTCGACGGCGCGGCCGGACATGGCCAGGACGTTCTTCTGGAGCAGACGGTCGATGCCGGCGATGCCGATGGCGCTCAGCAGGCCGCCGATGGTGGTGGGGATGAGGCAGACGAGCAGGGCGATGAGCACTGGCACCTCGATAGAGGCACCCGAGAAGATCGCATACGGCTGCAGGGTCACCACCGCGATGAGGAAGATGAGGGTGAGGCTCGCGAGCAGGATGTTGAGCGCAATCTCATTGGGCGTCTTCTGACGCGAGGCACTCTCGACGAGCGAGATCATCCGGTCAAGGAAGGTCTCGCCCGGGTTCTGGGTGATCTCGATGACGATGCGGTCGCTCAGGACACGCGTGCCACCGGTGACGGCGCTGCGGTCTCCACCGGCTTCACGAATGACGGGTGCGGATTCACCAGTGATCGCCGACTCGTCAACGCTGGCGATGCCATCGACGATCGTGCCGTCACTCGGGATCACGTCGCCGGCTTCGCAGACCACGATGTCACCCTTGCGCAGGTCGATAGCCGGCACACGCGTCTCTTTGCCGCCGATACCACCGTCCAATCTGCGCGCGATCGTCTCCGTGCGCGTCCGGCGCAGTGCTTGGGCCTGAGCTTTGCCGCGCCCCTCCGCGATCGCCTCAGCGAAGTTCGCGAAGAGCACTGTGAACCACAGCCACAGGGCTATCTGACCGACGAAGCTGTTGTCGGTGCCTTGGCCCACGAGTCCGGCGATGAATCCATACGTCGTCATCACCGCACCGATCTCGACGACGAACATCACCGGGTTGCGTGCCATCTTGCGCGGGTCGAGCTTGACGAAGCTCTGGCCAATGGCCGGGATCAGCAGTTCGGGATCGGTGACGCTGGTGCGCCGGCGCTTGGTGCCGTGTGTGGATGCAATAGCCATGATCAGAAAGCCGCGATCAGCTTGAAGTGCTCGAGAATCGGTCCGAGCGAGACTGCCGGGAAGAACGTGAGGGCGGCGACGATGATGATCGTGCCGATCAGCAGTGCGACAAACAGCGGTCCGTCGGTCGGGAACGTCCCCGCGCTCGCGGGCACGATCTTCTTCTTCACCAGGTTGCCGGCCATTGCCATCACCGGGATGAGGAACAGGTACCGGCCTGCCCACATCGCACCGGCCAGCATGAAGTTGTAGAAGTTGGTATTGCCCGAGAGTCCTGCGAACGCGCTCCCGTTGTTACCGGTCGCGGACGAGAACGCATAGAGGATCTCCGTCAGCATATGCGGCGTCCCCTGGGTCGCAATCGGACCTGCTTGTCCCCCGGTAGTCAGGACCGCCATCGCTGAGAAGCCAAGGATCGAGGCTGGGAGGACGAGTATCGCGATCGCCGCGTATTTGACATCGCGTGCCTCGATCTTCTTGCCGAGGTATTCGGGCGTTCTGCCCACCATCAGGCCGGCAATGAAGACCGCCACGATTGCGAAGACGACCATCCCGTAGAGACCTGATCCGACGTCACCTGGCGTGATCTCGCCGAGCTTGATGAGCACCAGCGGAACGAGGCCGCCGATCGGCGTCATGCTGTCCATCGACGCATCGACTGAGCCCGTGCTGGTGCCGGTGGTGGCGGTGTTGTACAGTGCCGACTGGATCGGCCCGAAGCGAGCCTCCTTGCCTTCCATGTTGCCGCCGGCGAGCGTGCTGGTGGACACCTGCGAGGCACCGGTGCTGATCAGCGCCGGGTTGCCCTGCTGCTCCTGCCATGCGACCACGCCGAACGCGGAGATGAGGATGATGCCCATGACCGCGCCGAGCACGATGCCCTGCTTGACGTGGCCCACCCACCGTCCGAAGGTGATGGTGAGCCCGAACGGGATGAGCAGGCAGATGAAGATCTCGAGCGAGTTCGTGAGCCCGTTGGGATTCTCGAATGGATGCGCGGCGTTGGCGTTGAAGAAGCCGCCGCCGTTGGTGCCGAGGTCCTTGATGGCCTCCATGGATGCGACCGGACCCTGCGCTATCGTCTGCACGCCATTGGTGAGCGTGTGTACGACCGTGTAGCTGTTGAAGTTCTGGATCGACCCGCTGGCGACGAGCACGATCGCGAACACCACGCTGATGGGGAGAAGGATGTACAGGATGCAGCGCACCATGTCCGCCCAGAAGTTGCCGAGCGTGCTCATGGTCCGGCGCGCGATCGCGCGGATGACCACGATGGCCACGGCGATTCCCACTGCGGCGCTGAGGAACTGGTGGAGCACGAGCGCCACGATCTGCGAGAAGTAGCTCATCGTGGTCTCGCCGGCATAGTTCTGCCAGTTGGTGTTGGTCGCGAAGCTGATCGCGGTGTTGAAGGCGAGCGGTGCCGGCACTCCCGGGAGGTTCTCGGGATTGAGCGGGAGATGGTCCTGGAAGCGAAGGACGACGTAGGTGAAGGCGATGCTGATCACCGTCACCGAGAGCAACGAGACGAGGTAAGCGACCCAACCCTGCTCGTGATCGGCGTCGACGCCGATGATCCTGTAGGTGACACGCTCGACGGGCTGCATGACGCGGCTCAACCAGATGCGCTCGCCCTTGAACACCTTGACCATGTAGCCGCCGATGAACCACGCGCCAACGCCGACGGCGGCGTAGGTGAGGACCGCCGCAATGATGTCGAGAACCATCAGAATCGCTCCGGGGCGACCAGGGCGATGATCAGGTAGATGGCGGCCAGCAGCGCTACCACAGCGGAGACGATGTAGCCGGTCAGTTCAGTTCCCATGTCAGATCCTCACCATGCCTTCGGACATGAGGAACGCGGCGACGATCATTCCCGCGAAGCAGAGCAGCACCAGCAGGTCAAGTGGCACGGTTTGAGTATTGAATCGGTTGCGTCAACGCTGCGTCAACGGTCCGCCCGGAGCTCCCTGTGCCAATGCAGTCAGGCGTACACACAAAAGAGGCCGCGGGACTGGAGGGGTCCCGCGGCCACATGAAGAGCCTAGTTGTGCGGCGACACGACCAGAACCGGGCACGGTGCGAGCCGGATCATCCGCTGACCCGCGGTACCTTGCGCTGGAGAAGATCCTCATCGAGATGAACTGGCTGCGCGCCCCCACGCATTACCATCAATTCGTTGACGTGCGCCACGACAACTTTTGAACGGTCCCGCGTTGCCAGCGACTGCGCAACCGCGATGAGCCGATCAGCTGTATCGGAGCCGTCTGAAGCGACCAGAATGGTTGTAACCATTGCCTCTACCGATAAACGGGCCAACGAACCACCTCTCACTATGGAGGCGTCTCGGTCAACAATCGGTCAATGACTTCTCGACCGGCAGCGCTCAGCGATGCGCGAGCGCTACGGGCACTGGACCGGCACCCAGCGCCGCTCCGGCCTGGTCGGCGAGTGTCACGGCGGCGAGCAGCTGATCGCGGCGCACCTTGGTGCCGGCCTCGGCAAGCAGCACATAACGGCCGAGGCGTCGCACATCGTGCTCGACCTCGATCGTGATCTCCTTGCCGGGAAGTCCGAGCGTGTCAACGCCCCACCAGATCCGCCCCCAGCTCACGTTGCCGTTCCGGTCGATGGTTGGACCTGGTCGCTCCGCCCGCGATGTGTCGAACCAGCACTCGCGCAAACCGAGCAGGCTGCGCAGCTCGTCGGCGACGGCTTCGACAACCTCGTCGGGTCCGGAGCCTGCGGCCATCAGCTCCGCGATTGCCTGGACGTGCGCAAGGTCCTCGCGCTGCTGCACGGCGAGTGTTCGGTGGGAGCGATTTCGAGCTGAGAGCTGGCCGACGATGAGGCCACCGACGAGCAGGAGCGCTGTCGTCTCGATGTCCTGCGGATGCGAGATCACGAGTGATCCATACGGCTGGGTGAAGCCGATGTCGTAGCAGAGTGCCGCTGACACGGCCGCGACGAGTGCGGAGAGGCGCGTCCCCGTCGCGGCAAGCAACGACACCAGGACGGCGAAGCCGAGCGCAACCGTCGCGGCCGGCGCCTGGCTGCGGAACGGAAGCAGTGCGAGCGCGAGTGCGACAGGCACGGCCCCAGCAGCGACGAGCATCGTCACCGGCCGGAACGTGGCGGCGATGGCATGGCGGGGACCGATCGTCGCGAGGACGTTCTCTGTGCCGGGGGCGACAACGACGTGCTCGGTCTCTCGCATCATTTCAGGCTCCGCTGGTCAGCTTCGACGCCATCGCACTGCAGATGATTTCAACAAGGCCGTCAACGAAGGATCAACGAGGTGGTCCGAATCGGTACCCTTGGCGTCCAACCGTCACCACGATGTCCGGATGCGCCGGGTCGTCCTCGAGCTTGACCCGCAGGCGCTGGGCGAAGGTCCGGAGGTAGTTGCGCTCGTCCGCGTACTGCGGTCCCCACACGCGCTGGAGCAGGGTGCGGTGGTCGAGCGTTGCGCCGGCATTGCGCGCCAGCTCGGCGAGCAGCAGCCACTCGGTCGGGGAAAGCCGTACCTCGACGCCGCCGCGGGTGACCGAACGGGCGCCGAGGTCGACGCGGACGCTGCCCCGAACCACGATGCCGCCGGCGCCGTCGGGTGGTCTCACGCGGCGGAGTACCGCGCGTACACGGGCCAGCAGTTCGTCGGCGCCGAAGGGCTTGGCCAGGTAGTCGTCGGCACCGAGGTCGAGGGCGCGAACCTTGTCGGTCTCCTCGCCGCGCGCGCTGATCACGATGACCGCCGGGCGCTGCTGATTGTCCATGTGCTCGAGGATCTGCCAGCCGTCGACGAAGGGGAGTCCGATATCGAGCAGGACGATGTCGATCGCCTCCGGGTCTCGAAGCATCTGCGACGCGGTGATCCCATGGGCGGCAATCGAGGTCTCGTAACCGGCAGAGTCGAGCGCGCCGGCAAGGACTTCGCGCAGCGCAGCGTCGTCCTCGACGACCAGGATGCGCGCCCGGCGCTCGTCGGTCAACAGCTCCCCGGACCGGCCGGCGCCGCGCCCGGGGTGACCGTGATCGTCTCCGTGAAGGTCGCAGGTGGATTGAACGACTGGTGGCTTGGGGAGACGAGCTCGACCTGGACAGTGTGCCGTCCCGACGAGAGGTCGACCGGCACGTGCCAGACATCGACAGTCGGTGCCTGGACACCGTCGATGATCACCGCGAGGAAGTACTGCGAGGACGTCGCCGGGATGAGCCCGCCCGACGCCCGGACTCCGCACACCGTGAGCGTCAGCGGCGCACCGACGTCGGCACCAGGCACGGGCGACACGATGCGCACAGGGTACGGCGCCGCCACCAGCAGCGCAGGGCTGAACACCCAGCTGGCCAGAAGGCCCCCGACGCCACAGAGGGCTGCGACCCCTCCCGCGATGCGCAGGGCACTGCGCCGGACCGCGAAGACCAGGAGGCCGCCACCGAAGACCAGGAGCGCCAGGCCCCACTGCAGTGGCAGCGGGAGGCTGCTGACGATGTGCGCGATCACGCTCGCACCCGGTCAGGCCGGCGCGACGGTGAAGAAGATCGTCGGCGTGACGTCGCGAGGCGAAAAGGGGAAATGGTCCTGCGCCACGAACTCCGCATACATCGAGTACGGCAGCCCGGGTTTCACGGTGATCGGCTGCGACAGCGTGTAGCTCATGTAGATGAGCTGGTTGTTGAGGTACAGGTGGACATGACCCTTGGTGGGAGTGATGTCGCTGGTGGTCACGGTGGTGACCGTGCCGCCGATGATCGACACCCTGACAACCAGCGTGGTCCCGTGGACGATCTCTCCGCTGCTTGGCGAGAGCAGCGTGATCTTCACCGGGGTTGGGGGTCGATGGCCGAGTCCGCCCACCGGTGTTGGGTATGGCGTCGGGGCCGGGGTGCCCGATACCCCGTCAGCCGTCGCCGACGCGCAGGCCGCCAGGAAGGCGACCAGCGAGGTCAGGAGGACGAGGAAAGGACGTCGCATAGTGGATGTGTTCCCTGCCCATGCAATTATGCGCAGCGTCACCTGAGGGGATTCAGCAAGGATAGATGGCACGACGGGCCTAGGGCGGCCGGGGGCGGGGGGCACTCAGCGAATTTGGGAGCGACCGAGCGAGTGCGACAATCTGCTTGCGTGAACGAGGGAGCGGACAAGCTGAGCAGAGTGCCCCCCGCCCCTGGCCGCCAGACCACAGAGGGTACCTTCTACCCTTTGTGAATCCTGCTCAGGCGGCGGCCGGCCGTCAGCGGATGCGGTAAGTTGCCGGCCGCTCGTCGGTGACCGAAACCTTCGGCGCGTTCCGCTCCAGGATGCGCCTGACCTGCTGCGGCGTGAAGCTGCCGCCGAGGCGCTTCCGGATCGCCGCCACCGCAAGGGGTCGCGTTGATTCCTTGAGGATCGCAAGCACCTTGTCGTCGGGGGTGCTGCGCGTGCTGGTGTGCTTGCCGTTCGAGGCCGCGGCCGGTGCCGCTGTTCGCGCGGGCTCGGGCGCGCTCTCGGGCACGCGGTTCACATGCTCGGCGACCACCGGTGCGGGCGCCTCGGCGTGAGCGGGAAGGTCGATCCGTGCGGGGCGAGTCGACCCCTCGCCGTGGAGGCGGGTCCACATCGCGGGAAGGTCGTCGAGAACCTGGCGCACGAACGCTGCCGAGCCGCTGACCTCGATCTCGCGGTCACCGTCCCGAAGGCGCAGCGAGTGCGACATCGGCGCGGCGGGTACCTCTACCCGTGGCGCGGGGCGGAACGGCGGTCGCGAATCGTTGCGAGAATCGTTGTTGAAGCTGGGTCGAGGGCCCGAGAACTGCCGGGGGCCGGAGAACGAGGGACGGTCCGAAGAGGGGCGTCCCTGATAGGGGCGGTCGTCAGGCATTGGTCTCCTGGTTGTCTGTGGGTTCGTCGTGGTTGTGACCGCGGTTCCGGCCGCCCTGCGGCGCCGGCTCGACGGCCACGGGGGTGCCGACCACATCGGCGGCGGGATCGGCCTCGGTCTTCGCGGCCCTGGTCAGATCGGTGATCTCGACATGGCGGTCGTCGTCCGGCAGGGTGATCTGGGGAAGATCGTCGTCGTCGGACGGGGGCGGTCCGAAGAGGCGCTCCTGGATCTTGGCGCGGAGCGGCGACTGGATGAGCGCGAACACCCCTCCAACGACCGCCGCCCCGATCAGGAGATTGCGGACGCGATGTGTCTTCTTCTTCGGCCGGATGGCGGTGCTCAGCTTGCCCGACGCGTCGGCGATCCGCTCGCGTGCGGCATTGCCCGCTGCGCTGACCCTGCTGTCTGTCGCAATGTTTTCGGCAGTCCCCGCCAGTGTCGTGGCGGCAGTCTGCAATACCTGGCTCAAACCTTCAGCACCGCGCTGAACGGTCGGGAGCGCTGCTGTCCCCGCACCGCGGGCGAGCGTGACCGCATGATCCGCCAGGTCACTGATCGTATCGGCTGCGCGACCGCGGTCGAGCACGGCAACTCTGGAACGTCGACTCCGCATGTTGCAACAAACCTCCGTTCTCACCTGCCATGTATGGCGCCAAACAATTGAACTGGCACCAAAGGACTGATTCTACGTTGGTTGCACGGTTAAACGCTCCCCACAACACTGCGCACGCGCCGCGCGGGCGACGGTCACGCGGCGGAGGAAAGCGGCGGTGCGATATCGCGAAGGCTTATCGCGGAAGCTTCGCGAGCGAGCGCCGTGTCCAGGGGCGCGTCGAGAAACCACCGGATGCGCGCTGCAGCCACCGGCCCGACGAGCCGGGCGAGCTCAGGCTCAGACGCGGTGTAGATGGCCCGCAGGGAGGGGAACGATCGAATCAGCTTCACGAATGCGACCGGATCGAGCCCATCGACCGCGGCGAGATGGCTGACCCGGCGCCGGGCGAGCGATCCGGCCTCATCGGCGTCGAGCGGGAGCTGGAGCTCGATCGTTCGAATTGGCATGGACTGAGTCTACCGAACAGATGTTCGACTTGTCAAATCGTCCTGATCGTGAGTACGCTTCCCCTAATGCCTCTGTACGAATACCGCTGCAACGACTGCTCGGCCGTGTTCGAGCTGCTCCGCCCGATGGCCGATCGTGAAGTCGCCGCCGTGTGCCCGAGTTGCGAGAGCCGGGCGAGCATGCCCCTGATCAGCCGGGTGGCCGTTCACGCTGGATCTGGCGCTGATGCTTCGCCATCGATGGGCGGTGGCGGCGGCGGGGGTTGTTGCGGCGGCAGCTGCGGCTGCGGCGCCAACTGACCGGGGTTTAGCCGGCTCCCACCACTGGGATGGCGACCACTCGCTGAGCGACGGTTCCGGTCAGGTCCAGCTCCGTCTGCAGGACCGACGCAAGGAATACCCGCCGGTGCGCGGGGTGCGGGCCGTACTCGCGGATCGCCGCACGATGCTCGGGAGCGCCGTATCCCTTGTTGCTCGCCCAGTTGTAGTGAGGCGCCTCATCGTGCATCCGGGTCATCAGCGCGTCGCGATGAACCTTGGCGATGATCGAGGCGGCCGAGACCGCCGGCACCTTGCGATCGCCGGCGACGAGCGAGTGGAGGGGACGCGACACCGGGATGCGCAGGTTGCCGTCGCAGCAGTAGCCGTCCGCGTCGACGGCTTCGACAAGCCTGCGGAAGATGTCGACGTTCGCCCACCCCAGGCCGCGCGCGTTGATCTCCTCGACGCTGACCTCGGCCACGGCCCACGCGACCGCCCGCTCGCGGAGCACGGCTCCGACCAGCTCGCGCTGTTTTGCGGTCAGCAGTTTGCTGTCGCGGAGCAGGGGATGGCGGAAACGCTGAGGCAACACCACCGCGGCGGCGACGAGTGGGCCGGCGTAGGCGCCGCGACCGACCTCGTCCATTCCGCACAGCCGGAAAGCGCGCCAATCGCTGACCGCGAAGGTGGTTCGGATGTAGTCGGGAACGCGGAACCGCGGCATCGGCTGGCGAGAGTGTAGCCCTCGGGTTTGCTACGGTGACGGGCAGTGTCCACCCCTGGGAGGAATATGACGTTGAACGACGTGCTCTGGACTGACGTCGCTCCGCGCGATGGGCTCCAGAACATCGCCGACGCGATCAGCACCGAAGCGAAGATCCGCCTCGTCCGCGGGCTGCTCGACGCCGGCGTGCCGCGTGTCGAAGCAACGTCGTTCGTCTCCCCGGCGTGGGTTCCGCAACTGGCGGATGCACCCGCCGTGCTCGCCGGACTGCAGAACGACCTGCCACGGTTGCGTGTGCTCATCCCTAATCTCCGCGGCCTCGAGCTTGCACTCGCGCACGGCATACGCAATGTGCTGGTCACCATCGCGGCGACCGACTCCTTCAACCGCCGTAACGTCAATCGAAGCGTCGACGAGTCGCTCGACGAGATCTCGCACATTGTCAAGCTCGCCGGCGAGCGCGCGTGCACCGTCGATGTTGCGGTGTCGGTGAGCTTCGGGTGTCCCTTCGAGGGCGAGGTCGCACCGGCTCGGGTTGCCGAACTGTGCGCCGACCTGGTGACCCGCGGTGTGGTCGAGGTGGGCGTCGCAGACACGATCGGCGTGGCAACCCCGGTTGATGTCACCGCGATGTGCGCGCTGGTTGCCACCGCGGTGCCAATCGATCGTGTGTCCCTCCATGTGCACGACACGCGTGGGCTCGGCGTTGCCAATGTCGTCGCGGCGTTCGCCGCCGGCATACGCCGCTTCGACGGTTCGGTTGGCGGTATCGGGGGTTGTCCTTTCGCTCCGCGCTCCACCGGCAACGTCTGCACGGAGGACGCGCTCCAGGCGCTGCACGCCCTCGGCGCCGTGACCGGCATCGACGTCGCCGCGATGTGCGCCGTCGCAGAGGCGCTCGCCAGCGACCTGCGCCGCGACCTTCCCGGCAAGCTCTATCGCGCCGGAATCTGGAGTCGCGCACCCCAGGAAGCCGGAGTGGAGACGAGCGTTGGCTGAAGCCGTCGAGGAGCGCCTGGAGAGGGCGCGTGCCGGTGGACCGCAGCGCCATCGGGACAAGCTCGCGTCCCAGAACAAGCTGCCGGTGCGCGAACGAATCAGGCGCCTCTTCGACTCCGGCAGCGACTTCGTCGAGGACGGGCTGCTTGCGGGCACCGAGGATCCGGAGCTCGCCGCGGAGGGAGTCGTCACCGGTATCGGCCTCATGCACGGCAGGACATGCGCGGTGATGGCGAACGACCCGACCGTCAAAGCCGGGTCCTGGGGTCCGCGGACCGTTGAGAAGATCGTGCGCATCCAGGAGACCGCTGAGCGTCTGCAGATTCCCCTGGTGTACCTCGTGGATTCAGCGGGCGCGCGTATCACCGAGCAGGTTGCGATGTTCCCCGGCCGGCGCCACGCCGGCCGCATCTTCCATATGCAGGTTCGGCTTTCGGGTCAGGTGCCCCAGGTGTGCGTGCTCTTCGGACCGAGCGCGGCCGGAGGCGCCTACATCCCCGCGTTCTGCGACATCGTCATCATGGTCGAGGGGAACGCGTCGATGTACCTGGGCTCACCGCGCATGGCCGAGGTCGTCGTGGGCGAGAAGGTGACGCTCGAGGAGATGGGTGGTGCGCGCATGCACTGCACCGTGAGCGGCTGCGGCGATGTGCTTGTCGCCGACGAGGATGCGGGGATCGTGGCGGCGCAGCGCTACCTCGAGTACCTGCCTCAATCCTGGCATGACACACCGCCGGTCGCGGCCTCCCGCGAGGTCGAGGCGGGATGCGAGGACATCACCGCCGTGATCCCCCCAGAGGCGTCGAAAGGATACGACGTCATGGCGTTCATCCGCGGCATCATCGACGACGGCACGTTCTTCGAGATCAAGCGTTTGTTCGCACGCGAGATCGTCTGCGGTTTCGCGCGGATCGACGGTCACGCGGTCGGCGTCCTCGCGTCGCAGCCGCGCTTCAAGGGCGGAGTGCTCTTCGTGGACTCCGCCGACAAGGCAACCCGTTTCATCACGTGCTGCGACGCTTTCAACGTGCCACTGCTCTTCCTTGCGGACGTGCCCGGCTTCATGATCGGCACGGCGGTCGAGCGTCAGGGGATCATCCGGCACGGCGCCAAGATGATCGCCGCGCTTGCGCAGGCTCAGGTCCCACGCATCTCGGTGATCCTGCGCAAGGCATACGGGGCCGGGCTGTACGCGATGAGCGGTCCTGCGTTCGAACCCGACTGCACCCTCGCGCTACCCACCGCACAGATCGCGGTGATGGGACCGGAGGCAGCGATCAACGCCGTCTACTACAACAAGATCCAGGACACGCCCGAAGCCGACCGGGCGGCATTCGTGCAGCGGCTGCAGGATGACTACCGCGACGACATCGACGTCTTCCGGCTCGCATCCGAGCTCGTCGTGGATGCGGTCGTCCCGCCGGAGCAGCTGCGCGGGGAACTGGTCCGCCGTTTTGCGGCACACCGGTCGCGTTGCCGCAGCGACGTCGCACGCCATCATCCCGTGCCGCCCGTCTGAGGTGGACCGCGCAGGGCTGCATTGTTGAGCGGGCTCAACGGCTGGCTGTCCACGCTCGGGTATGCCGCAGTCGCCCTTTTTGTCGGTGTGGAGGGAATCGGCGTACCGCTTCCCGGCGAGACCATGCTGATCGCGGCAGCCATCTTTGCGGCCGAGGGGCATCTCTCCATTGCCGGGGTTATCGCCGCGGCCGCTGCGGGCGCGATCGCGGGCAACTGCATCGGCTTCGGTATCGGCTGGTTTGGCGGCTATCCGCTGTTGCGGCGCTTCGGAAAGTACGTGCGCCTCAACGAGCCGCAGGTCAAGGTCGGGCGCTACATCTTTGCGCGTCACGGGACCAAGGTCGTGTTCTTCGGCCGCTTCGTCTCGATCCTACGGACGTACCTCGCTTTTCTGGCCGGCGCCAACCGCATGCCCGTGCTCCGTTTCCTCGCGGCCATCACCGCGGGAGGGATCGTCTGGGCGGCGTTCTATGGGATTGCCGCCTACACGCTGGGGAATCAGATCACGCACCTCAGCGGACCGGTCGGCATCGCGTTCATCGCCCTCGCGGTCGCGGCAGTCCTGGCCGCGATCATCTTCATCAGGTTCCAGGGCAAGCGGCTCGAGGCGCGGGCCGAAGAGGCGTACCCGGGTCCGCTCGAAGGCTACTCGGACTAACGCGTTCCCGCGAAGGTCAGAAGGCGGGGTTGGCCACCGACCCGCCGGTCGTTCCAGGCGAGCTCGGCGCCGGCGCGGAGATCAGCTCGGCTCGCCAGACCAGGCGGTTGTAGTCCTGCCACCAGGGATCGCAGGTGATCATGGTCAACTCGTGGCCAGAGGTCGGGGCCAGCTGCGTGACCTTCGCCGGCGCCAGGTCCCAGCGCTGCGTGACCTTGTAGACGAAGGTCTGGCAGGCTCGGTTCTCGATCGTGATGGTGCCGCCGACGTTGAGCTCATTGATGTGCTGAAAGTCGGGCTCGCGGTGGAAGGCGATGATCACGTTGCCCTGCTGGCCGGGATTCGGTGTGCCCGAGTAGTGGACCATCGACCGCGAGTCCAGCAACGCCCAGGTGCCGTTTCCGGCAACCGCCGCGTAGTGATACTGCGCAGGCGCACCGAAGTTCACGAGCGCGTAGTCGGTCGCTGAGCTGGTGCCGCAGGCAGGTGGCGTGGATGCGACCGGAGCTGGGGCCACCGCGGGTTTGACGGTGCCGCCCTTCCAGTGCTTGAGCGCTGTCGAGTCGACGGCGCCGCGCTGGAACACGCCGATCAGCGGCCCGGCGATCAGCGCGCCGCCGGCGATGATCGAGGCGACGCCGAGCGCAAGCAGGACCATCCAGATGCGGATCGGCCTGCGAGCAGGCGTGCGCGTCCCCTGGGCGCCATCCGCCGTGAGATCAGAAGCCATCACTCACAGGATAGCCAGCATCCCATGGTCCCGCGGTCACGCCGGAGCGACGGGGCGTCGGAGCACGGAGCCCCGAATCCGGCTACCGGTTGCGCGGATTCCGTGGCCGCTTGCGGCCGTAGGCGACACCTTCAGCGACCGGATCGAAGGCAGCCCCCGGCCCGGTGGCCGGGGTGATGCCCTCGCCCTGCACAAACACTTTGCGAGAGCCGACGTCGATCAGGTATGCAAGCGACTGGCCGCCCGACTGGTCGGGAATCATCGAGACGTCAGCGACGGTGCCGGTACGCCGGCTGCCGCCATAGGGAAAGCTGACCCTCGTCCCTACCGCGATTGGGCCGCCGTCACTCACCGAGGCGCTGCGCGGAAGCAGTCGCTGCAGTAAACGGGCTTGTCGCCACGAGGCTGGAAGGGGACGCGCGCCACGCCGCCGCACCCAGCACAGGGGACCTCGTACATCTGGCGAGGGCCGTTGCTGCGGTATCCACCGCCGCCACCACCACTACCGCCGAAGCCGCCGCCGCCGCCACCACCGCCGCCGCTCTGACGACGGGCCGCTCTGCAGCTGGGGCAGCGAGAAGGGGGGTTTGTGAGGCCACGAGAGGCAAAAAAGTCCTGCTCGCCCTCAGTCCAAATGAAGTCGACGCCGCAATCGCGGCAACGTAGAGTCTGGTCTACCGACACGCGCCTTGTTCCTCCGTCCGGCGCGTTGTGATACGGCGCCCGGGTTGGTGATAGTTACCGGGTAACAGTACACGGTCGAGAGGGTCCTCGCAAAGGGACAAATGCGTCACAGCCCAGGGCTTCCATTGCGCTGCTACGATCTTGCGATCCCTGGACAGGAGCAGGCCGGAGACGCACAGGGCGGCTCGGTGGCTGCCGGTAGGGGTGGAGGGCAGCTCCAATGCCACCAACGCGCCACCGTCTCTTTACCTCTGAATCGGTGACCGAGGGACACCCCGACAAGGTCGCGGACCAGATCAGCGACGCCGTCCTCGACGCCGTGCTCAGCAAGGACCCGCTCGGGCGCGTCGCCTGCGAGACCGCGCTGAGCACCGGGACCGTCATCGTCTTCGGCGAGATCACCACCGAGGCGTATGTCGATATTGCCGGGCTGGTTCGCCAGACCATCAAGGAGATCGGGTACACCCGGGCCAAATACGGGATCGACTGGGAGACCTGCGGTGTGCTGGTGGGGATCGACGAGCAGTCCCCGGACATCTCGCAGGGCGTGAATCACGGCGGTGCCGGCGACCAGGGAATGATGTTCGGCTTTGCCTGCGACGAGACCCCGGAGTTGATGCCGGCGCCAATCCAGATGGCCCATCAATTGGCACGCCGGCTCGCAGTCCTGCGGCGCGATGGGACCCTGCGGTGGGCCCGCCCCGACGGCAAGACCCAGGTCTCCATCGAATATGACGCCGATGGGCGTCCGAGGCGTGTCGACACCGTCCTAGTGAGCGTGCAGCACGGTGAGGAGGTCACCCAGGAGCAGATCTTCGAGGACGTCCAGCACCACGTGGTCGAGAAGATCATCCCCGCGGAATGGCTTGATGCGGGCACCAAGCGCTACGTGAACCCCACCGGGCGCTTCGTCATCGGAGGCCCGCAGGCGGATGCCGGCCTCACCGGACGCAAGATCATCGTCGACACGTATGGCGGGTATGCCCGGCACGGCGGCGGCGCCTTCAGCGGCAAGGACCCGTCCAAGGTCGATCGCAGCGCCGCCTACGGCGCACGCTGGGCCGCCAAGAACGTGGTCGCGGCGGGCCTGGCAACGAAGTGCGAGATCCAGGTGGCCTACGCGATCGGCGTCGCCAAGCCGGTCTCGGTGCTGGTCGAGACCTTCGGGACCGAGAAGGTGCCCAACGACGTGATCGCCTCGCTGATCGATGAGTACATCGATCTGTCGCCCTTCGGGATCATGAGCGCCCTCGAACTGCGCCGGCCCATCTACCGGCAGGTCGCAGCGTACGGCCACTTCGGGCGGAGCGACCTCGACCTTCCCTGGGAGCGCACGACCCTCGCCGATCAGTGGGCCGAGGACGCCGGGACCGAACCGCTCCTCACCGCGGCCATCGCTTAGCTCCGGATTGGTTCTAGCGCGTGGGCCTACACATCGTCGTGCTCGCCGGCGGCAGCGGCACCCGGCTCTGGCCGCTGAGCCGGCGGTCGACACCCAAGCATCTGCTTCCGCTCGCTCGCGGAGGGGAGACATTGCTTCGAGCCACCGTGGACCGCGTCATCGGGCTCGGCGACAGCGTCCGGATCGTGACGGCCGTCGATCAGGTTGACGCCTGCGCAGCTGCCCTTGCTGATCTCAAGCTGCCAAATGACGCGTTCATCGCGGAGCCGCTCGCTCGCGGGACGGGCCCAGCTCTAGGACTCGCCGTCGGCCTCATTGCTCGCGAGGATCCCGGTGCGCTGATCGCAAGCGTCCATGCGGACCATCGGGTCAGCGATCCGGCGGCATATCGGGCCGCCGTGCTGGCATCGGCCGGTTGGGCATTGGCCACGGACGGACTTGCGACCGTCGGCCTCGTTCCCGTGGCGCCCGTCACTGGATTCGGATACGTCGAGGTCGGTGAGCGTCGGCCCTCCGATCTGTGGAGCGCACCCCCGAGCCCATCCAGCGTAGCGGCGGCGGCTGCAGCGCTGCCTGCATTCGAATCACCGGGATTCACGGAGAAACCGTCAGCGGAGGTGGCGCAGGCCTACGTCAGGGGGGGAAGGCATCTGTGGAACCTTGGCCTCTTCGCTTGGACCGCTCGTCGATTCCTCGATGAGCTGGGAATCGCCGATCCCGAACTCAGCTCAGCCCTCGACGAAACAGTTGCCGCCCGCATCCGGGGCGACGAGGGTGAGGTTATTCGAATCTATGGCTCGCTGCGGGCTCGGGCGGTGGAGCCGCTTGTCCTCGAGCACACGCCACGTCTCACGGTCGTCGAAGCGACGTTCGGTTGGTCCGACCTTGGGTCCTGGACGGACGTCCACGATGCGCGCGTTGCCGAGGGCGACGTTGACGCGGATGGGAACGTGCTCGAGGGACCCGTGTCCATCACTGCGTCGCACGGCTGCACGGTGATCTCGAGATCCGGGAGGATTGTTGCCGTCGCCGGTATCGACGGTGTTGTTGTGGTTGACACTCCCGACGCCGTGCTGGTGGTTCCCGCGCTCCAGTCGCAGATCGTCAAGGAGGTCGTCGAGCAGCTCCGAGCAGCAGGCAGGGATGAGGTGCTCTGACTCAGATGCGAGAGACCCAGGATTGGTGCGATTAGAATGCAACCAATGATGCCGAGCCCGATCCGTTTCGGGACCGACGGGTGGCGGGCCGTGGTCGCGGATGACTTCACCTACGCCAACGTGCGCGCCGTCGCCCAGGGCGTCGCGTCGCACCTCGCAGGCGAGGCACGGACTGTGATCGTTGGACATGACTCGCGTTTCTGTGCCGAGTTGTTTGCCCGCGAGGTCGCCCAGGTTCTCGTCGCGAATGGGCGAAGCGTGACACTCCTCGACCGTGTGACTCCCACGCCGGCGGTATCCTGGGCGATAACCCGGCACCACGCCGCTGGTGGGATCGTAGTCACGGCGAGCCACAACTCGGCTGAATTCAACGGGATCAAGTACAAACCGGACTTTGGTGGATCCGCGCCACCGGAGGTCGTCACCGAGATCGAGCGTCACACAGCCGCGGCAATCGAGTCCGGCGTGACCACGATGCCCTACAACGAGGCGGTCGCGACCGGACGGCTGCAGTCGATCGACCCACTCCCGGACTACTTCGATCAACTGAGCAAGATGGTTGACATCGACAGACTTCGTGGTCACGGCCTGCGTGTGCTCCATGAGGCGATGTACGGGGCCGGGGCCGGGCTCATCGCGCGGCCACTCAGCGGTGGATCGACCACCGTCGTCGAGTTGCATGGAGAGCGGAATCCAGGTTTCGGTGGGATGCATCCCGAGCCCATCGATCGATACATGCCGGAGGCGATGGAGCGCATGAAGTCGCGTGAATTCGACCTGGGTATTGCCAACGACGGCGATGCCGACCGTGTCGGCATCATCGACGAGAACGGCCGCTATATCAACCAACTCCAGGTGATGGCGCTGTTCGCGATGTATCTGCTCGAGAAGCGCGGGCTCCGGGGCGACATTGTGCGTTCGATCACAACTTCGGGAATGATCGACGCCCTGGGTGAGCGATTTCACGTCACAGTGCACGAGCTACCGGTTGGTTTCAAGTACATCGGCACCAAGATGATGGAGACCGACGCGATCATGGGCGGTGAGGAATCCGGCGGGTACGCATTCCGGGGTCACATCCCCGAGCGCGACGGCATCCTGTCCGGTCTGATGATGGCCGCGATGATCGTTGACTATGGCATGCCGCTTTCAGCGATTCTCGTCCATCTCGAAGACCTGGTCGGACCGCACGCCTATGACCGGCACGACATCCGGTTTCCACGTGAGGGCTACGAGGAACGCAAGTCGCAGATCTACGCGCGGATGAAGCAGAACGAAACCCATCATCTGGCCGGGAGCAAGGTCGTCCGAACTCGCGATGACGATGGATTCAAGTTCTACCTGGACGACGGGTCGTGGGTGCTCATGCGCATGAGTGGCACAGAGCCGCTCATGCGGGTATATGCAGAGGCAACTACGCGCGCGCGCGTGGAAGAGCTCATCGCAGCCCTAGAGAACCAGAGCGGTGTGTCCGAGCGGGTCGCACTCGGAGCCAGCGAATGACCGAGATCGTCGACACATCCGATTCCATCCATGCGCCCGGTTCGGGGCGGGTGGACAAGCCCTGGGGTTACGAACTCCGCTGGGCGATCACGGATCGCTATCTCGGCAAACTTATCCACGTCGACAAGGGTCATGCGCTGAGCCTGCAGTACCACGTGCAGAAGGACGAGTGCATCTACATGGAGTCCGGACTCCTGGATCTCCAGCTCGAGGACGAAAACGGGGAGATGCACACGCATAGACTGGCTCCTGGCATGAGCGCACACGTCCGGGCGGGTCGTCGACACCGATTTATCGCGGTTGAGGACACCGATCTCTTCGAGGTGTCTTCGCCGGAGATCGATGATGTGGTGCGGATCGAGGACGTCTATGGACGGGCCGGCACCTCGGCTCCCTGAGCTGAGCCTCGCCGAGTTCTCCACCGTTTCCACAGGCCGACGTGGATAATCGAACAGGCTTTCGCCGTCGCGGTCACGGCTATCTTGCCGACCAGGCACGAAGCGCGCTGGGCATCACGGGCGAGGTGCGGGTGCTCGCCGATATCCCTCTGCCGATGGTGCACACCGCGTTCGGGCTCGCAGTGGCGGCGGCCGAGGTGGCCCTCCGGCCCGAGACCGTCGGGCTCAATCGCAGCGCCGCCGCCGACGCGGGGTTGGCGATCCTCGCGGGACTCATCCTGGTCGCCTACGACTTCCTGATCTACCCGTCGGATTCGAGGCCCGGGCCGGTGGGTGCCGCGCTCCCGATGGCCGCCGTCCTCTCCTTCGGGACGCTGCTCGCGATCGCGGTCCTCCCGCTCCCGATCCGGATCGCGGGCGGGGTCATCGCCGCGGTCGTGATCGGCGGGGTGCCGCGCCTCGCCGGACGGCGCGCCCTCGGCAAGGAGGGCTGGTTCACGCGTCTGATCCGCGACGTCTCGGGAATCGCCGTCCTGGCCCCGGTCCTCCTCGGTGGCGTCTCACCGACCCTGCCGATCCGTCTGCGCCTGGGCGCGGTGTTCGCGGTCGCCTTCCTGGTGAGCCTCGACGGGCTCCGGACCGAGCGCCTCACCATCCCAGCGACCATCCTCTCCGCGTTCCTGGTCGGTGGCATCGTGCTCGGAGGCGCCGTGATCGTCGGGGTGAACAGTGCCCACGCGGGCTTGCGCGCAGCGATCCTGCTCGTGCTCTGGTATGGCGCCCGCGGTGTGGCGGGAGCCATTGTCGGCCCACTGCGAAACCGCGAGCTCATCGCCGAGTACGCGGTCTTCGTGGCCGCGGCCGCCGCAGGGGTGATCTGGATCCACGCCGCTCACTTCTGAGCGGCGCCGTGCTCAGCTGAGGCGGAGGCTCTGGCCGCCGGCCACCCGTGAAGGCGCCGCGTCGGCGGAGTGCAGGCGCTCCACCTGCGCGTGGGACTTCTCGACCTGGTCGGAGAGGTCCCTGACCGTGATCTTCATCGCCTCGAGGGCGCGCAGCTTGTAGGTATCGATCTGATCGAGAGCGGCGAAGACGTTGTCCCAGGCCCGCTGCAGCGATCCCATGTCGAGGCCGGGGCTGGCCGCCTGACCTTCGACCGTGGCCGTCTGCTCGCGGAGCACCGACGAGGTGCTCTCGATCATCGCGCTGGTGGTCTCGTTCACCGCCTTGACCTGCTCGCTGACGAGCTTCTGGTTGGTGAGCGCCTGGGCGACCATGACCGCCGTCCGCAATGCGGCGACCGTCGTGGTGGTCGCGGTGCGAACCGCTCGAACCAACTCGCGGTTGTTGATCTCGACGACGCGCAGGGCGGCATATCCCTGGACTGCGACGGCGAGTTGGGTGAGGATCTCCTGGCGGCGCCGTCTGACCGGGTAGAGGATGTCCTCCTGAAGGACCTTGCCGCGCTCGGGGTCGCCGAT
This sequence comes from Candidatus Dormiibacterota bacterium, assembly GCA_003162415.1. Lineage (GTDB taxonomy): Bacteria > Chloroflexota > Dormibacteria > Aeolococcales > Aeolococcaceae > Palsa-851. The sequence goes on along the minus strand of PMOL01000004.1, from coordinate 97,864 downwards.
CGCGATGTGGTTGATCTGCGCCTCGAGGCCGGTGTCGAGCTTCTCGGCCATGTAGGTGTACTGGCGCAGGGTCTCCATCTGCGTCCACAGGGCCTTCTGTTCCTGTCCGATCGCCGCGTTGTCCTTCTCCAGCTCCGAACCGCCTTCGCGCAGGGCGCCGACGATTCCTTCGATGTGGCTCTGTGACTTCTGGTACTTGGCGAAGTAGGCACGGACCCGGTCACCGAAGGGGACGACCCCGAGGAGCTTCCGAGGGCCGCCCTGGGTCAGATCGTGCTTTGCCGGGTTCAGCTCTTCGACCGAGCGGCGCAGCTCGAGCAGGCCTTTGGCGATCGGTGCGTCGCCCTGGCCGAGACCGCGCATGGCGCGGGTCGGCCGGTCGAGAAGCCGGTTGCTCATGTCCGAGGTCGAGCGGATCTCGCGGTCGGCCAGGTTGTCGATATCGTCGACACGGCGGCGGTAGTCGTCGCCGTGCACGTCGATCGCCCGGAGACTCACGACGAACGTCTGCACCATGGCGTCGATTCGCTTGGCGGCCTCGGGCTCGATGGTCACCTCGCGCTCGGCCTCAGCCGGCGCCACCGTCGTAGCGGCCTCAGGCACTGAGAGGGAGAGCTCGGGAAGGTCTGTCGTCACTGCGATGCGTGCTCCTCGCTGGCGTCGGTCCCGGCAGAGCCCGGGTCCGTGATCGTGACAGGAGTCTGCCGCTTGCGACGCCCATTGCGGTCACCGTTCTCATACGCGGCGCCGTTGCGGGCGCCGTTGAGGTGCTGCGCCTCGGCGGGCGCGGATGCCGCCCGGGTGATGGCGGGCAGCAGCGATTGCCGCGCCAGGCCGGTGAGTGCCCCCGCCTGCTGGATGATCTCGGCAAGCGCGCTGGTCACGCCCTGTGCGCCGTTCAGCACGGTGAACTGGTCTATATGCTCGAACGGCGCTGCCGCGGCGGCGACGATCTCGGGCAGCTTCTCGGCGATCTGCTGGGCGATGACTGCCTCTTGGTTCTGGCTCAACGCTGCGGCGCGCCGCTCGATGCCTGATGCCTCGGCCTCCATGCGGGCGCGGATCGCATCCGCCTCGGCGAGTCCCTTGGCCTTGATGGCGTCAGCCTCGGCCTGGCCCGTCAGCCGGGTCGCGTCGGCCTGGGCGCTTGCCTGCATCTTCAGCGCCGCTGCCTGCGCCTCCGCCTGCACCTTGGTCTGAGCGGCGACCGCCTCGGCGCGGAGGCGCACCTCCTGGGCCTCGGCCTCCGCCTGGTGAATGCGCACGTCGCGTCCCGCAGCGGCGAGGGTGGTCTGCCGGTATGCCTCCGCATCGGCGGGACGGCGCACGTCGACCTGGAGCTGCTGCTCCTTCTGCTGAGCCTGCAACTCGGCAACGTGCGTCTGCTCGGTCACGACCGCCTGGTGCGCCCTGGCCTCGGAAAGCGGTCCCTGCTGCGCGGCGAGCTGGGTGGCGGTGTCCACCTCCGCCTGATACCCGGCCTTCTTGATATTGGTATCCCGCGACGACTCCGCCATCTGCGCCAGGGCGATCTGCTCCGAGCTCACGGCCGTGCGCTCGGCGTTGGCGCGCGCGATCCGCGCGTTCTGCTCGACCTCTGCCTGGTGCGGAGCGGCGAGGTTCTCGATGTAGTTCGAGGGGCTGGTGATCGACTGGATCTGGAAGCTGTCGATCACCAGACCAAACGACTCCATCTCCTGCGAGCAGCGATCGCGCACCTGCTGTGCGAACTTGTCCTGGTCGCTGATCATGTCCTCGACGGTCATCGAGCCCGCGATGGCGCGCAGATGCCCGACGAAGACGTTCTGCACCTTGGTCTCGAGCTCCTGCGCGGGCCGGTCGAGGAAGCGCCGCGCCGCATTGGCGATCGAGCGATAGTCGTCACCGACCTTGTAGACGATCACGCCACGCAGGTCGATCCGGATCTTCTGCTGCGATACGCAGGGGACGCCGATCTCACTCTCATGAGCTTCCAGGGAGAGACGCCTCACTCTGGTGATGCCGGGTGCGACCAGGCATCCGCGCCCGGTGACGATACGGAACCCCATGCTCTCCCCGACACCGTCGGGGCGCTGACTCGTCCGGAACCCCGACACGATCAGGGCTTCATCCGGCTCGGCGACCCGCCACGCCGCCCGGAACAGCAGCACCAGGATCAGGATCGCGCCGATGATGATCCCCAGGATCAGGTAGGCCAGCGTAGTCATCGTGGCAACCTCATGGTGTCTGTCGGCGCGACCTCAACGGTGCGACCGCCCAGGCTACCCACCACAAGGACCTGGGAATGTTTCGTGATAGTTGCTTGCTTGTCCGAAGCGCATGCGAGGAACCTCTCGGTGCCCGCGCGCACCTCGATCAGCACCTCTCCGAGGTGTCCCGGGGTGATGTCGGCGGTCACTCTCGCCAGCTTGCCGACCACATCGAGGGCCATCGTCCAAGCTCCTTTCTGATCGCGATGGTACCCGCGGTTGCGGGGGGCAAATCGTGACGCCGCAGGCTCTCAGGAATGGGGCTGTTCGATCCGCCTGCGTTCCGCGTACAGCGCGGCGTCGGCGCGGGCAACGACCGATTCGGCGGTGTCCGACTCGCCGACGGTGGTCATGCCGACGCTGACGGAATGGCCGGTCGTCGCCGTGTACTGACGCCGAATGTCGGCAAGGGTGCGCTCGGCATCCTCCGGTCCGACGTCGACGAGCGCGCAGAGGAACTCGTCGCCCCCGTAGCGAACCACCAGGTCGTACGAGCGAACCCGTTGACGGATCGCGCTGACGACCTCGACGAGCACGCGGTCTCCGGCGGCGTGCCCGTCGGTGTCGTTCACGTGCTTGAGGCTGTCGACATCGAGGAACATCACCGCGATGCCTCGGCCGCCGACGCGGCGGAACCGGTCGATCTCCCGCTGCAGGGCGGCGAGCCCGGCGCTTCGCCGGAGCGCACCTGTGAGGTCGTCGGTCGTCGCGACCTCGAGGAGTTTGCGCGTGTAGCCGGCCATCTCGCGGAGCCGGTCGAGCGCCGCGCGCAGCCGCGCCGGCTCGAGGGTCGCGAGATCCTCGGGCTTGAGCCCGAGCGCGGTGGCGAGCACCTTTCGGGTGACCTCCACCGAGAGACGCCGGCCGCTGGCGAGCTCCGGCTGCGCTGTCCACCCGACAAAGTCGCGGGTTGGAGGGTCGACGGAGAGCTGATCGCGTGCGGTTTCGGGCGCGGGAACAGGGACCGGTGTCTCCGACATCGGATTCTCGGAGGCCGAGGTCGTCTCCCTGATGGGTGCCATCACTTCCTTAACGGGTCGAGGCCGCGCGCCGGTTTCCCTCCAACGAGATTACATGCCCAGGTAGGCTCGTTGGATGTCGGGCGAGGCGATCAATTCCTCAGACGGACCTGCAAGCGCCACCGCTCCGTTCTCCAGAACGTAGCCGCGGACGGCGGTCTTGAGGGCGAGGAGCGCGTTCTGCTCGATGAGCAGGATCGTGGTTCCTTTCGCATTGATCTCGCGAATGACCTCGAAGATCGCATCCACGAGGATGGGCGCCAGCCCGAGTGATGGCTCATCGAGCAGCAACACCTTCGGGGCGCTCATCAGGGCTCGGCCGATCGCGACCATCTGCTGCTCGCCGCCGCTCAGGCTGCCGGCCAGCTGTGAGTCGCGCTCGCGGAGCCGGGGAAAGAGCGTGTACACGCGCTCGAGGTCGGTGCGGATGCCCGCGCGATCCCCGCGCGAGTAAGCACCCATGTCGAGGTTCTCGCGAACCGTCATGCGCGCGAAGAGCCGGCGTCCTTCGGGCGCGTGCCCGACGCCGAGCCGGGCGATCTGGGCGGCCCCGATCCCCTGGATTGCCTTGCCGAACAGCAGCACCTCGCCCTTCCGTGGGGAGATCAGCCCGCTGATGGTTCGGAGTGTCGTGGTCTTGCCGGCGCCGTTGCTGCCGATCAGCGCGACGATCTCGCCCTGCCGAACCTCCAGGCTGACCCGGGTCAGCGCCTGGACGCGACCGTAATAGACGTCGATCGCGCGAAGGTCGATGACCTTGTCCGTGACGGTGCTCGTGTCGGCGGTGGTGGCAACCACCGGCTGCCCGTTCTCGCTCATGCCGACCGCGTCGCCTCACTCGCACCGGTGCCCAGGTACGCCTCGATGACGCGCGGGTTGGTGCGGACCTCGGCCGGGCTGCCCTCGGCGATCTTCTCGCCGTGATCGAGCACCACGATGCGGTGGCTGACCTCCATCACCAGACGCATGTCGTGCTCGATGAGCAGGATCGTCAAGCCCTCATCGCGCAGTCGTGCGATGAGCTGCATCAACTCCACCTTCTCCTGGCTGTTGAGGCCAGCCGCGGGCTCGTCGAGAAGGAGCAGGCGGGGTTGCGTCGCCAGCGCCCTGGCGATCTCGAGCTTGCGCTGCAAGCCGTATGGCATCTCTCTCGCATACGAGCCGGCGTACCGTGACAGACCGAGCTGGTCGAGGAGGCTCAGCGCACGCTGCTGCACGGAACGCTCCTCGCCACGAGCACGCTTGGTCTTGAACGCCCCGTCCCAGACACGCTCCTTCATCCACCAGTGGGCGCCGACCATGACGTTGTCGACCGCGGTCATGAAGGCGAAGAGGCGGATGTTCTGAAACGTCCGCGCAATGCCGAGCTTGGTGATCCGATGCGGTGGCAGTCCCGAGATCGAGACCCCATCGAGCCGGATCTGTCCGGACGTGATCGGGAAGAGCCCGGTGACGCAGTTGAAGGCGGTTGTCTTGCCGGCGCCGTTGGGGCCGATCATCGACAGGATCTCACCACGATCGAGGTTGAAGCTGACGCTGGACACAGCGAGGAGTCCGCCGAATCGTTTGGTCACGCTGTCGAGTTCGAGCAGTGCCACTCAGGCGATCCCCTGCACGGCTGCGAGCGACTCGGACTCTCCGGCGCTCTCCAGCTCGATACGCCGTGCTCGGCTCGGTAAGAGCCCACCGGGCCGGAACAGCATCATGAGGATGAGCGCGATCCCATAGATGATGTAGGTGTACGAGCCGAAGTCGATATTCGCGAGCGCGGGGACGTGCACCGTCGAGCTCAGTGTCGTCGACCAAGCGTCCATGTTGGGGAGTGCCCAGAAGATGACGAACGTCAGGATCACGCTGCCGAGGATGACGCCGGCGATGTTGCCGATGCCACCGAGAACGACGATGCTGAGCACCGCGATCGACACCGAGAAGCTGAAGTCGTCAGGCGTGACCACGGTGACGAGCGACCCGTAGAACGCTCCGGCGAGTCCGCTGACCGAAGCGCCGATCGCGAACGCGAGCAGCTTGGTGGTCGTGGTGTTGATGCCGGTGGCCGCCGCGGCCACCTCGTCTTCTCGCAGTGCCACCCACGCTCGCCCGACTCGTGAGCGTTCGATGTTTCTCAACAGCACGATGACCGCAATCGAGACAAGGAGGAGCGACCAGTAGTACCAGCGAGGGCTCTCGCTGAAGTCGAGGAACCCCCAATGGGGTTGATCGATTCCGGAGATGCCGTTCGGCCCGCCGGTCAGGTTGAAGACGTTGTTGGTGGCGAGGTCGGGAATGATCTCGCCGAACCCGAGCGTGACGATTGCCAGGTAGTCACCGCGCAACCGCAGTGTCGGAGCCCCGAGGATCGCGCCGAACAGCGACGCGATCGCGGCGCCGACGAAGATCAGTATCCAGAGCGGCCAGTGGATGTTGTGTATCGGTGATGCGAAGGACGCGCAGGCGTATGCGCCGATTGCGAAGAACGCTGCATATCCGAGATCCAGCAACCCGGCGAACCCCACGACAACGTTGAGGCCGAGGGCGAGGAGCATGTAGATCGCGAGCGACCCGGCGGCCCAGAGCAGGAAGTCTGGAGCCTGGTGGAACATCAGCGGAAGGAAGACGCCGAAGGGAAGTGCGGCCGTGCCGAATGCGAGAGTCTGGCGGCCGATCACCCACCGGCGAGCTCCGTAGACCAGTGCAGCCAGCGCGAAGCCATACATGGTCAGCCATATCGCCGAGTCGCTGATCTCGCCGGGTTGTACCTGACCGAACAGCGGCTCCTCCTGCACGACGCGGTAGAGCAACCACACGACTCCGGTGAGCACCACGCCGCCGATGCCGAGATAGAGCCGGATCCTGTCCGCGCGCCGTCCCAAGGTCCGCCCGCGGAGCCGCATCACGACCTCGGCAAGTGGCGACAGCAACAACACCACCATCGCCACCGCGAGCACGTAGATGAGAATCGTGCCGATCCCTGTGGGCGCCGATACCAACGCGTCCTGGGCGCTGAATCCAACCCCGGCGTCGTACGGCCCGACGAACCAGGGCAGCAGCCATCCGATGAGGAGAAATCCTGAGGCGGTGCAGCCGAGGATCCAGAAGACGGCGGTGCCCGCAGTCGACGGACCACCCTCCGCTTCGGTGCTGAGGAATGCGGCAAGACGCTTACGCACGGGTCGTGACCTCGACTCCGAAGAGGCCTACAGGACGGAAGGTGAGGATGAGCACGAGGATCGCGAAGATGAGCGCCTCGCTCCACTCGCCGCCGACGAGGGAACCACCGAAGACGTAGATCAGCCCGATGAGGAAACCGCCGACGCCGGCGCCGACGATATTGCCAATGCCACCGAGGACCGCCGCGGTGAAGGCGATGATGCCGAGCCGGAATCCGATGTTCCACTTCACGTCGCCGTAGTTGATGCTGTAGATCACCGCGGCTGCCGCCGCCAGGGCGGAGCCGATGAAGAACGTCGCCGAAATGGTGCGGTTGATGTCGATGCCACACAGCAGCGCAGCGGTGCGATCCTGCGCGGTGGAGCGCATCGCCTTGCCGAGGCGAGTGCGCTGCACAAAGGCACCGAGCGCGAACATCAGCAGCAGCGCGGTGCCCACCACGAAGAGGTCGGTGTAGCCGATGCTCACCTGACCGAGCTTGAACGCGGTGCCGTTGATCCACGAGGCCTGTCCCGTGGTCACATAGTCAGGTCCTTCGCGCACCAGCATCACGCCCTCGATCAGGAATGAGACGCCGATCGCTGTGATCAGCGGTGCGAGGCGCGGCGCATCGCGAAGCCTGCGGTATGCGACGAACTCGATCGCCACGCCGGTCAGGCCGGCGGCGAGCATCGAGAGCGGAAAGACGATTGCAAGAGCGAGCAGCAGGCCGCCGAAGCTGCTCGTGGCCAGCGAGTTCAGGTGGAGCGTGTTCGCGATGAAGATGGCGTAGAAACCGGACACGGTGAAGACGTCACCGTGCGCGAAGTTGATGAGCTCGATGATCCCGTAGACCATGGTGTAGCCGATGGCCACGAGCGCGTAGATCGCCCCGAGGACGAGCGCGTTCTTGATCTGGTTCCCCATCAGCGTCGCGCCGCCCTGGAGGAAGGTCCCGAAGATCGAGAGCACGATCAGGCCGAGGAGGAGCGCGCCGAAGTTCTTGGAGATCAGACTGTAGGCCAGTCGAAGAACCGGCGCCGCGGCGCCGAAGAAGCTGCTGCCCTCAGCGGTTCGCGGTCCCAGGTTTGCCTGGTCCACCAGGGTGACGGAGCCGCTCCGGCCTCCGGTGCCGCCCGGTGCGGCCCCGGGTATCCCGCTCTGGTCGCTCATTCTGCCGTCTCCCCAAACGCGAAAAAGGGGAGAGCGCCAAGCGCTCTCCCCTTGATCACATGTCGATCAGCTCTTCACCGAGACGTTGCCGCTCGTGTCCACCGCATAGGTGTTGATCCCGACCCAGGCTCCGCTCTTGACTTCATAGAGCGTGAATCCCGTGTTGGTCGTATCGCCGTTGGCGTCGAACGTGGTGTGACCGAGCGCGCCGTCGTACGAAGTCTGGCGCAGCGCGGCGACCACGTCATCGCGGAATGTCTGGCTGCTGGACGGCGGCTGGCCGCCGTTGCCAGTCAGCACGCTTTCGATGGCCTTAAGAAGGATGTTCATCGCGTCGTAGCCGTACGCGGTGTAGGGCTCCTTGGTTCCGTCGTTGTAGGGCGCAGCCTTGCTCGCGTAAGCGGCCGCGTACTGCGAGAAGAAGGTCGCCGAGCTGGCGAGCTTGGTCACGTCGGGCGCGCTGGTCGCGTAGCTGCCCTCGGCCTCACTCGTCTTTGCGCCCGAGTTGGCGTTGGTGATGAACAACTGGTCCTCGCAACCATCGCCGCCGAGGAGCGGGATGTTCATGCCGGCCGAGCCCATGTCACGACGCACGAGGCCGCAGCCGTTGCCGGTCGTTCCACCGAAGAAGATCGCCTTGGCACCCTCGCTCTGCGCGTTGCTCAGCTGGGTGGAGAAGGTGGTTGTCGCACCCGGGAGGCTCGCCTTACCAACAACCGTCCCGCCGTCAGCCGTGTAGTACTTCATGAAGAGGAGCGCCAGGCCGCGGCCGTAGGCTTCCTGGTCGTCGAAGACGTAGATCTTGGTGGCCTTCAACACCGAGAACGCAACGTACGCGTCGATCTCGCTCTGCTGCACGTCGCTGGCAATGACCCGGAAATAGGTGTGCGGTCCGGGATAGAGCGACGCCGTGTTGATGGCGATCGTCGGGTCACTGCAGACCGCGACCACGGCCGTGAGGCACGGGTTGGTGTTCGCAGGGCTGATCAGCGCCAGGTGGTTGCGCGATGCAACCGGGATCTCGGAGAGCGCGACCGAGGAGTTGAACGGTCCGACCACGCCCATGACCGTCTGGTCGGACGCCAGCGCGGTGATGTTCGCCGCACCCTGTGCCGGGTCATGCCCGTTCTTGAGGACCGTCGAGTCGTCCTTGCTGATGTACTTCAGCGTGCAGCCGCCCATGAGCTTGTTGGACACTGCCTGCGCAACCGCGAGCTGTGCCGCATACGCCGGGAACGGTCCGTCAGTCGCATCGCCTCCGGTCAACGGCATGTCCGTGGCAACGGTGATCGTGCCGTGGCACGCGGCGATGCCGGTCGCGCCACTCGAGGAACTCGTGCCCGTCGAGGCGGTGCCACATGCCGCGAGCACCCCTAATGCGGCGATTGAAGCGATCGACAACACCCCTTTCGTGGGCTTGACCATGTGCTGGGTTCTCCTCTCTCTGCGAGGCAATTGCTGGTGAGGCTGTCTGTGTACACTCGGGCACGACTGGTTGTCAATCGCCCATTGGAACTAGCCCGTCGGAAACCAACCGCAAATCCACGGCGAATCCACGGCGAATCCAAGGACCCTCTCAACCTCGCTAGGATCATCCTTATGGTGTTCGCTGCTGTTGCGAGTGGACTGAGTGCAGCGTTTGCTGTGGTCGTATTCCTCAGGTTCCTGCGCAGCCGGCGCCCCGCCTTCGCCGCCTGGACCCTGGGACTGCTCATCTTCGCCGGCGCCGCCGCGTTCCAGGCGGCGGGCGAGACGGGCGGCTGGTCACCGGCGGTGTTCCGCGGCTTCTACCTCCTTGGCGGGGTCCTCGGAGTCATCTATCTGGCGCTCGGTACGATCTTTCTGCTGGCGCCACGCCGCGTCGCGTGGGCCTGCGCGATCCTGCTGGGGGCGATAACGATCGTGCTCGCGGTCGACGCGGCGGTGATCCCGGTCGACGCCGCCAAGCTGGCCACCGCCAAGGGGGTGCTCGGCGACGCCATTCAGCAGGGCTCGCTGCTCTTCCTCGGGGTCGTGTTCCTCAACATCATCGGGACGCTGGTGCTGGTCGGTGGATCCGCCTGGTCTGCATACCGCTTCATTCGCGATCGCGCCGGCATCGACCGGGTCATCTGCAATGTGCTGCTCACTGCCGGGGCCCTCATCATCGCCGTCGGGTTCTCGGCGGCAAAGACGGTCGGCATCGCCAACCTCGATGTGCTCGGCGCCTACGAGGCGGCGGGCATCGCGATCATGTTTGGTGGGTTCCTCGCCCTCGGCAAGGTGGGCGTTCGGAGTCCTGCCTCATCGGGTCGTGCGACCGCAACGTCTGGATCGTGAGCGGCATGCTGATGGCCGCGGACGCGGCGACGTGGCGTGAGCGCGACGCGGAGCTGATCTCCCCCGCATATCACCGCTATTCGGACCTGGTCGTCGAGAGCGCCGAAGGCGCGCATCTGCACACGGTCGACGGGCGCGACGTGCTTGATTTCGGCTGTGGCATCGGGGTCACCAACCTCGGCCATCGCCACCCCGCCGTGGTCGCTGCCGTGCACGAGCAGGTCGATCGTCTCTGGCACACGTCGGTGACCGCCTACCATCCGAAGATGATCGAGGCCGGCGCGGCGCTCGTCTCGATCATGCCGCCATCGCTCGACCAGGTCTTCTTCACCAACTCCGGTGCCGAGGCGGTCGAGAGTGCGATGAAGCTGGCCCGCCGCGCTACCGGACGCAGCGACATCATCGCGTTTGTCGGCGGGTTCCACGGGCGGACATATGGAGCGCTCTCGCTCACCGCCAGCAAAGCCACCTACCGTCGCGGCATGGGGCCGTTGCTGCCGGGCATCCACCACATCCGCTACCCGTACTGCTTCCGCTACTGCACGCACGCCGATGACGACGTCTGTGAGCTGGTCGAGCGCGAGCTTGAACTGCTCTTCGCCACAACAACTGCGCCGGAGACTGTCGCCGCGATCGTCGTCGAGCCCGTGCAGGGCGAGGGGGGGTACGTCGTCCCGCCCGCGACGTTCATGCCCATGCTGCGTCGCGTCTGCGACGAGCACGGGATCCTGCTGGTTGCCGACGAGGTGCAGAGCGGGTTCGCTCGCACCGGGAAGATGTTCGCCGTCAACCACACGCGCGTGGAGCCCGACATCATCTGCCTCGCCAAGGCGCTGGGCAATGGGTTGCCCATCGCAGCGATGGTCGCCGGGCACCGCGTCATGAGCGCATTCCGCGAGGGCGAGCACGGCACCACGTACGGTGGGAACGCGGTGGCGTGTGCGGCGGTGGTTGCGGTCATCGACACCATGACCCGCGAACACATTCCTGAGCGAGCCGAGCGGCTCGGTCACCGTGTGATGGAACGGGCGCGGGGCTGGCAGAAGGACATTCCGGCACTCGCAGACGTGCGCGGCCTCGGGATGATGATCGGCCTCGAGTTCATGAAGGGCGACGCACCCGCCACCAAGCTCGTCGACCGCATTTCGAAGAACGCGCTGGCTCGCGGAGTGCTGTTGCTCTCGTGTGGTATCGATGGAAATGTGATCAGGCTGATCCCGCCGTTGACGATTCCCGAGTCCGAGCTCGACGCCGGCCTCGACATCCTCGAGGCTGCCATGCGCGAGGAGGCTGCCTGATGGCGGTGGCGGAGACAGCGCTCGAGGTTGGAAACCTCATCAGCGGGACATTCAAGCCGGCCACGGCGGGGCGCACCTTCGAGTCGCGCAACCCGGCCAACAGCGACGACGTCATCGGCGTCTTCCCGCAAAGTGGTGCCGCAGATGTCGACGCTGCCGTAGCAGCGGCGCGGGACGCATTCGACGCCTGGCGCCGCACGCCATGGCCGTCTCGCGCAGCGATCATCCTGCGCGCATCAGAGTTGCTCGAGGAGCGCAAGGAATCACTGGCGCAGCTCATGACTCGAGAGATGGGTAAGGTGCTGACCGAGGCCCGCGGTGACGTCCAGGAAGCCATCGACATGGGCAAGTTCATCGCCGGCCAGGGACGCCGAGCCTTCGGCGAGACCATCCCCAGCGAATTGAGAGACAAGTGGGCGATGACCGTGCGCCAGCCCTTCGGCGTGGTGGGCTGCATCACCCCCTGGAACTTCCCGATCGCGATCCCCTCATGGAAGATCTTCCCGGCGATCATGGCCGGCAACGCCGTCGTGCTGAAGCCGGCCGAGGACACGCCGCTCTGCGCACTCCGTTTCGTTGAGGCGCTCGAGGACGCCGGACTGCCGGCGGGTGTGGTCAATGTCGTGTTCGGTTTCGGCGAGGACGCTGGTGCCGCGCTCGTCGCCCATCCCGATGTCGCCGCCATCTACTTCACGGGCAGCGTTGACACTGGGCGGATCGTGTCCGAGACCTGCGGCAGGATGCTCAAGAAGTGCTCCCTGGAGCTCGGTGGCAAGAACGCCATCGTGGTGCTCGACGACGCCGACGTCGAGCTTGCCGTGGACGGCGCGCTGTGGGGCGCGTTCGGCACCGCGGGACAGCGCTGCACCGCCTCGTCGCGACTGATCGTCGAGCACGGCGCGCTCGATCGCTTCACCGCGCGACTCGTCGAGCGTGCGTCGCACCTCCGGCTCGGGGATGGGCTCGATGAGAATGTCGAGATCGGGCCGGTGATCAACGAGACGCAACTCCGGCGCATCCACTCCTACACGGAGATCGGCAAGAACGAGGGCGCGTCCCTGCTGCTCGGTGGTGAGGTCGCAACCGAGGGGGCGCTCGCCAAGGGCTGGTTCTACCGTCCCACCGTGTTCGGGGACGTCAAGCCGGCGATGCGCATCGCGCAGGAGGAGATCTTCGGCCCGACCACGGTGATCATCCCGGTCGAGTCGGTGGAGGACGCGATTGCCGCGGCCAACTCCACGCAGTACGGGCTGAGCCTGAGCGTGTACACCAACGATCTGCGCACCGCTTTCCACGCGATCAACGAGCTCCACTCGGGCATCGTCTACATCAACGCCCCGACCATCGGAGCGGAGATCCAACTCCCGTTCGGCGGGACTCGCAACACCGGCAACGGCCACCGCGAAGCCGGTGGTCACGTGCTCGACGAGTTCAGCGAATGGAAGTCTGTGTACATCGACTACAGCGGACGCCTCCAGCGCGCGCAGATCGACACCGAGTGACCTCTGCCGTGAACGGGCTCGAAGAACGTTTCACGACATACGAAGGCAAGCGCCTGCGCTACCTGACCGGAGGAACCGGCCCGCCGCTCCTGCTCTGCCACGGATTCATCGGGTCGGCGGAGAACTTCACCGACTGGTTCGACGTCCTGATCCAACGACGCACCATCGTCGCCCCCGACCTTCCGGGCTTCGGGCGATCGGCGCCGCTGGACGGCGGACACACCGCACCCGCACTGGCTCGGGCCGCACTCGCCGCAGCCCGGGACGCCGGCGCTGACCAGTTCGACGTTGCGGGGCTGTGCCTCGGGACACCGGTTGCGCTCGCGATCCAGCGCGCTCGCCCGGAGGCGACCGAGCGCCTCATCCTGCACACGCCGCTGGTGGCGCCGTGGCTCGTGCGACGCGCGTTCCACATCCAGGTCGGCTTCATGCTGGCGCCCGTGGTGTACCCGGGCATCACCTGGCTCGGGCACCAGCGCACCATGAGCGACATCTACAAGCGCCTGATGGTCGAAGGCAAGAACGTCGATCCCGTCGCCGCCACGGCCAATTTCGACAACCAGGTGCTCGCGGATCCGCGGGCGGCGCGCGAGTGGCTGCACGATGCGCTCCGCCGCGACGACCTCGCGCAGGTCCGCGGTTCGGGGCGTCCGACGCTGATCCTGGTCGCCGAACACGATCGCATCGTCAATGTGCGTCGCCTGCGATCGGCCGTCTCGGACGCGCCGGACGTGTCCATCGATGTCATCCGGCAGGCCGGTCACGCGTGGAGCCCCGAGCTCTCGCGCCGCCAGCGCGCGCTGATCGCGGCATTCCTCGACGACCAGCCGTTGCCGAGTGTCGAAGGTGCCACCGTCGCCGCCGCCTAGGCATTCTCGGGTGATGACCGAACCGGAGGCGGCGGTCGACCTCGACGCCGATCGCGCGATCATGGCGTTCATACGCGAGTCGCGCAGGGCACAGGACCTTCCCCGCGTGGGAGCTTTCGTGCTCCTGCTCAGCTCCGCCACCAGGCTCCGCTTTCTCAACTACGCGATGCCCGATGACGGCGCCGACCCGGATGTCGCGGAGGTGTCCGCCCTGGTCGCGGCGTTCCGTGCGGCCGACCGCATGCCACGCGTCGAGTTTTTGCCATCTGTGGCACCAGCGGTCGAGGCCAGGCTGACCGCCCACGGGTGGACCGTCGAGGATCGCCTGCCCCTGATGACCTGCACGGCCACCACCGTGCGCGACCTGCGCGCGCCCGACGGCGTGGTCGTCGACGCACCATCGGACGACCCAGCGCTGCTCGAGATGGCACGTCTGCAGCACGACGTCTTCGACGACCCGGAACCGGCCGACGAGCGCACTGTGACCAGGTTGCGGGGCTCGCTGAGCCGGGGAGGGCACGCGTTGATCGCGAGGGATGCCGGGACTCAGCAGGTTGTCGGGGCGGCGCAGTCGGGGCCGGCAGCCGGCGGCGCGACCGAGGTCGTCGGCGTCGCCGTGGCCCCATCCCACCGGCGCCGCGGGCTCGCCGGGGCGATGGTGTCGGCGCTCGCCCGGCAAGGCCTCGACTCCGGGCTCGCGACCGTCTTCCTCGAGGCAGCCCCGGGTGCCGACGGCGCCTACCGGAACGCCGGGTTCCTGCGGACGTCCACGAGCGTGCACATATCGTTGAGGGGTGACGCCGACGCCTGATCCGGTCCCGACCCCGGAACGCCGCTGGCCACCGCCGGCGCTGCGGGTCCGGCCGTTCCGCTGGTACTGGGCGGCACAGTGGCCGACCCTGCTTGGCACCTGGATGCAGGTCGTTGCCCTCGGTTATCTCGTCTACCAGCAAACTGGCAGCACCACCGCCGTGGCGGCGGTTGCAGCGGCAGACGGCATTCCGTCGGTCATCCTCTCGCTGGCCGGTGGGGTCCTCGCCGATCGCCTGCCGCGTCGCCGGATCCTGCTGGTCACCCAGTCGCTCCTCGGCATCAGCGCCGGATCTCTGGCGATCCTGGTCGCCACCCACCACGCGACCTTCGCGGCCATCCTGGTGGTGGCGATCGTGTTCGGCGCGACCGACGCCGCCGACCTGCCAACCCGCCAGGCGCTCGTGGCGGACCTCGTCGAACGCCACCTCGTGGTGAACGCTGTCGCGCTGGGCGCCGCGGCGATGAGTGCGACCCGGATCGTCGGTCCCTCGGTGGCAGGGCTGCTGATCGGGTTCGCCGGTCCGGCGGTGTGCTTCGGATTTCTCGCGGTTGCCTACCTGGCACCGATCGTCGTGCTCCTCACGGTCATCCCGGACGTCGCCCCGTTGCCACGACAGGCGGGCGCCACGGCGTGGAGTGAGCTGATCGCCGGGCTCCGAGTTGCCGGCGCGGACCCTCTGATCCGCGGCGTGGTCATCGTTGCCTCGGTGCTCGCGTTCTGCGGCGTCTCGTACATGCCCTTTCTGCCGGTTCTGGCCAAAACGGAGCTGCACGTCGGACCCCAGGCGCTTGGGATCATGTACAGCGTCGGCGGGATTGGCGGGCTCGTGGGTGGCCTGGCCATCGCGTCGATGGGGCGGGGCGCCGGGCGCCTTCAGCTCATGCTCGTCGGAGGGGTCGTCTACGCCACAAGCCTGTTCATCGTGGCCCACGCCACCGTGCTCGGCGTCACGTTGCCCGCCCTGGTCGGCATCAGCTTCGCGTTCGTCGCCATCAGCACATCGATGACGACGCTCCTTCAGACGGACACCGACCCCGCGCTGCGCGGCAGGCTCCTCGGTATCTACGCGACGATCTTCGCGGGACTGCAGCCACTCGGCACGGTCGCATACGGCCTGATGCCGCATGCCGTCCTCTTCAACGCCATCGGCGTTGGCGCGCTGCTGGTCGGCGTGACGACGGTGATCGTCGTGGTCACCCCGTCGTTCAGAGCTCGGGTCAGCGGCCGGAGCACCGGCCGAGCCGGGCCCGCGGCAGCCCCCGATACACTGGCCTGAGGATGTTCCATCGAAGGGGCGGGGTCGCGATCGCGGCGGTGTGTGCGGTCGCGCTCGCGGCGTGCAGCTCCACCCAGCCGCCAGTGTCGAAGCCGTCGCCGGTGATCGCGCGTGTGGGTCCCGATGCCATCACGCTCGCCCAGTTCAACGTCCGGTACCAGAGCGTCTGCATCAGCATCGAGCAGGGGGGTGGAAGCTGCGCGGGCGGCGCCCAGGTCACATCGGTACGCACCACGGCCCTGCGCAGCCTCATCATTGACACGGTCATCCGCCAGGCGGCGATCAAGCTCGGGCTCGAGGCAACGTCGAAAGAGGTCGCGGCGGAGGTCGCCACCGACGCACAGCAGGCGGGCGGGATGAGCGCGCTCCAGACCGAGCTCGCGGGAGCGGGAGGGTCAATCGCTCAGCTCGATGACGAGATCAGCTCGAACCTCAACGAGGAGCGCGTCGAGAATGTCTTCGCGCAGCAGCGGTCCGCCTTCGTCGAGTCCGTCCTCGCCAAGGGAGCGAACTTCAGCGCCACCGCCAAAACCTACTCGGATGACTCCGGGTCGACGGGGACGGCGGCCAAGGGCGGCACCCTCGGCATCCTGACCGCCGCCGTGCTCAAGACCTA
The DNA here is from genome assembly GCA_003162415.1 of Candidatus Dormiibacterota bacterium. Lineage (GTDB taxonomy): Bacteria > Chloroflexota > Dormibacteria > Aeolococcales > Aeolococcaceae > Palsa-851. Next base: position 81,582 of record PMOL01000004.1, on the reverse strand, counting down.
TGACCCGGCTTTTGCGGCTGCAGTCGAGTCAACGCCGGTTGGCGCGTATACCAAACTCCCGGTCCACGACGCCGGCGGCTACGACATCGTGATGGTGTCCTCGAAGACGGCACAGGGCTGGGGCGTCCGCCACATCCTCATCTACGCGGGTAACCCGTACAACGTCATGGACAGGCCCAACTGGTTCGTCGAAGCGCTGTTCACGCAGGTCGGCACGTTGTGCAAGGCGAACGCGATCGAGGTGACACTGACCAACGCCGGTGGCAACCCGTGCACGTCGCCCGCCTCCACGCCGCCGCCGGCGAGCCCGAGTCCGAGGGCAAGCGCCACCGCCAAACCCGCTGGGTGAGGTGCTTCCTCGCGGTTCCCATCGCCGCGTCGGGAGTCGAGGGAATGCAACGGCTGCAACACGAGCTTCGCGAGCGCGTTGTGGATGTTCGCTGGGCGCGTCCTGAAACACTCCATCTGACCGTGCACTTCTTCGGCCAGGTCGAGGACGAACGTGTCGCTGTCGCCATCGACCTGGTGGCGCCCCTGGCCATTCGTGCATCGCCGTTCGACATGGTCCTGGATCGGCTCGGCTCGTTTCCGCCGCGCGGTGCTCCTCGCGTCCTCTGGCTCGGACCGGCGCGCGAGGTGGGTCCGCTCACCACTCTTGCACACGAGTGCAGCGCGGTCCTCGGCGCCGCCGGCTTCGAGGTCGATCAACGCCGGTACAACCCGCACTGCACGCTTGGAAGACCACGGTTGCCCTGGAGCGACGGCGCACGAAATGCGTGGGCGGCGGCGGCGCGGCAACAGCTCGACATCCGGTTCTCCGCATCGCGATTGGTGCTCTACGAGTCGCGCTCCGCACCCGGGGGTGCGGTGTACACCGAACGCGCGTCGCTTCCGTTCGGCTCCGGCTGAGCGTCAGCGGTCGCGAGGGTCGGGAAGCTCGGTGTCGAGCCCGTAGTGCTCGATCGCGGCGGCGACGACGTGACGCGGGAGTTGCTCCTGGTGTGCCAGCCCGTCGAGCACTGCGACCGAGATCGACCCGGCGTCCACCTCGAAGTGGCGGCGCAGCGCGACACGCGTATCGCTGCGGCCGTAGCCGTCGGTGCCGAGTGGGATGAACGGCGCCTTCATGAAACGGCCGATCTGGTCGGGGACGGCCTTCATATAGTCGGTCACCGCGACGATCGGCCCACCATCAGGACCGAGCTGCTCGTCGACGTAGGCCACGCGCTGCTCAAGGTCGGGATGCAGCCGGTTCCAGCGCTCGACCTCGAGCGCATCCTGGCGCAGCAGCTGGAAGCTCGGGACGCTCCACACCTCGGCGGCGACGTCGTGCTGCTCGAGCAGCATCGCCTGTGCCTCGAGGGCGGCCTGCACCGCGCTCCCACTGGCGAGGATGCGCGCCCGGTGCGTGCGCTCGCCATCGGCACGCTTGTACAGGTAGAGACCGCGCAGGATGCCCTCCTCGCTGCCCTCGGGCATCGGCGGCATGGGGTAGTTCTCGTTGTACAGCGTGATGTAGTAGAAGATGTCCTCGCCGTCGACGTACATGCGCCGCATGCCGTCGCGAATCACCGTCGCCAGCTCGTACGCGAACGCCGGATCGTAGATGCGCACGTTTGGAATCGCGCTGAACAGCAGCGGCGAATGTCCGTCCTCGTGTTGCAGGCCCTCGCCGTTGAGCGTCGTGCGCCCGGCGGTGCCCCCGAGCATGAAACCGCGACCGCGCGAATCGCCGAATGCCCAGATGAGGTCACCGACCCGCTGGTATCCGAACATCGAGTAGTAGATGTAGAAGGGGATGACCGCCTGGCCGTGGGTCGCGTACGCAGTGCCGGCGGCGGTGAAGCTGCCCATCGAGCCGGCTTCGGTGATGCCCTCCTCGAGGATCTGGCCGTCGACCGCCTCGCGGTACGACAGCACCATCCCCGCGTCGACGGGCTCGTAAGTCTGCCCGAACGGCGCGTAGATCTTCACCTCGCTGAAGAGCGCATCCATGCCGAAGGTGCGCGCCTCGTCCGGGATGATCGGAACGATCCGGTTGCCGATGGCTTTGTCACGGAGCAGGTTGCGCAGCAGGCCGGCGAAGACCATGGTGGTCGACGCGGCGCGCGTCCCACTGCCGGTGAGGAACTCGGCGTACGGGGCCTCGCCGGGGAGCTCCAGCGGCTTGTTCCGCACCAGCCTGCGGGGCAGCATCCCACCGAGCGCGCGACGGCGCATGAGCAGGTACTCGACCTCGTCGGAGGAGGCGCCCGGGTGGTAGTAGGGGGGCTTCGCCTCCGCGAGCCGCTTGTCGCTGATGGGCAGCTCGAGCAGGTCGCGGAAGGCGCGCAACTCGGCCTCGCCAATCTTCTTGATCTGGTGGGTCGAGTTGCGTCCTTCGAACCCGACGCCGAGGGTCCATCCCTTGACGGTGTGCGCGAGGACAACGGTCGGTGCACCGCGTTGCTCGAGCGCGAGCTTGTACGCGGAGTAGACCTTCCGGTAGTCGTGGCCGCCGCGGCGCAGGTGGCGCAGATCGTCGTCGGACAGGTGCTCCACCATCTTGCGAAGGCGCGGATCCGGGCCGAAGAAATGCTCGCGAATGTACGCACCGCTCTCGGTCGTGTACTTCTGGAACTCCCCGTCGGGAACGCGATTCATCTGGTCCACGAGCACGCCGTGCACGTCGCGCGCGAGCAGCTCGTCCCACTCGCGCGCCCAGATGACCTTGATGACGTTCCATCCGGCGCCCCGGAAGATTCCCTCCAGCTCCTGGATGACCTTCCCGTTGCCGCGCACCGGCCCGTCGAGACGTTGCAGGTTGCAGTTGACGACGAACGTCAGGTTGTCGAGCTGCTCGCGCGAGGCGAGCGAGAGCGCACCGAGCGTCTCCGGCTCGTCGCATTCGCCGTCACCGAGGAAGCACCACACGTGGCTCTCACTCGTGTCCGCGATGTGCCGGTTGTAGAGATAGCGGTTGAATCGCGCCTGGTAGATGGCGTTGAGCGGGCCGAGACCCATCGACACCGTCGGGAACTCCCAGAAGTCGGGCATCAGGCGCGGGTGCGGATACGAGCTGAGCCCGTTGCCTCCCGTCTCCTGACGGAAGTTGTCCATCTGCGCCTCGGTGATGCGACCCTCGAGGTACGCGTGCGAGTACATCCCGGGCGCTGCGTGTCCCTGGTAGTAGATCTGGTCGCCGGAGGTGCCGTCATCCTTGCCGCGGAAGAAGTGGTTGAAACCCACCTCGTACAGCGACGCCGCCGACGCGTACGTCGAGAGGTGTCCGCCGATGCCGTCGCTTCGCTTGTTCGCCCGCGTGACCATGGCGGCGGCGTTCCATCGGACGATTCGCCGGATGCGCCGCTCCATCTCCTCGTCGCCGGGGAACCAGGGCTCCTCGTCTGGCGGGATCGTATTGATGTACGGCGTCGAGACCAGCGACGGCACCGGCACCTGGAGCCGCCGGGCACGCTCGAGGAGCTTGCCGATGACGAAGCGGGCGCGGACCGTGCCTTCCGACGCGACCAGCGCGTCGAGGGACTCGAGCCATTCGCCCGTCTCCGCGGCGTCCGCGTCGGGAAGCTGGTGGAGGAAGGCGTCGAACGTCATTCGAAGCGAGGATATACACCCGAGAGCCGGAGACCGCCTGTGTCACCGATTGCGGCGTCTGCACCAACCTGTGGTACTGTCTTGGCAAGTGCTCGCGAATCGGCGAGCCATGCCTCTTGGTGAACCCTCTCTCCGCCGGTGAACGGCGGGTCTCAAGAATCCGGCACACGACAGTCCAGCGAGGGGATTCTGGGATAACGGGAAGGCCCCGGCTCCCGAGGTAACACGGTTGACAACGTTTGAATCCATCGGCGTGCGTCCGCGCACGTCCGCCGCTCTCAGCAAGAACGGCTTCACAGAGCCCAACACAGTGCAGCAGGAGGCGATCCCGCCCCTGCTGGCACGCCACGACTGCGTGATCGAGGCGCCGACCGGGTCTGGCAAGACCCTGGCGTATGTCGTTCCCATGGTCGAGCGGCTTGCCGGGCACCAGGGCCACGGGGCGAGGGCGCTGGTCGTGACTCCGACCCGCGAGCTCGCCACCCAGGTGAACGCGGTGATCCGCAAGGTCGACCCGGCCCTGCGCACGGTGATCTGCATCGGCGGCGTCGGCTACGGTCCTCAGACCGGTGGCCTGCGCAACGCGCCGGACGTGATCGTCGGGTGTCCGGGGCGGCTCCTCGACCTGGCAAGCAACGGGCTGGCACGGCTTCGCGACATCGAGTACCTGGTGCTCGACGAGGCGGACGAGATGCTCGACCAGGGCTTCGCGAAAGATGTCGAGAAGATCATCTCGATGTGCCCCAACTTCAGCAGCAGCGCGCGCCGGCAGACGGTGCTCGCGTCGGCGACGATGCCCGACTGGGTGCAGAGCATGATCACCAAGCACCTCTACGAGCCGGCGCGCGTTCGCGTCGTCAACGAGCAGGTTCCGGCGCTCGAGCACGGTGTCATGAGCGTCGTCAAGTCGCAGAAGATCGACGCGCTGTCACGGCTGCTGCGCCGCCAGCGCGCATCCGAGCTGAACCAGACGATCGTCTTTCATCGCACCAAGCACGGAGCCAAGAAACTGGTTCGCGACCTGCTCCGCATGGGGCACACCGCCGGCGAGCTGCAGGGCAATCTCTCGCAGAATGCCCGCGACCGCGCGCTGGATTCGTTCCGCGCGAATCGGACCGAGGTGCTGGTCGCCACCAACGTCGCGGCCCGAGGCATCGACGTCGTGAATGTGGGACTGGTCATCAACTTCGAGCTGCCCGAGACACCGCAGTGGCTCACCCATCGGGTCGGCCGCACCGCGCGCAACGGCAACGAGGGCAAGGCCATCACCTTCCTCAGCGAGGAGGACGGTGAACAGTGGCGCAAGCTCCGCCGCCTCGGCGCTCCGGCACTGCCGGAGATCGACGGAACACTCCTGCTGACCACCGGTGAGTGGAGGCTCGGCGCTCCGCCGCGCGAGACTACGCCAGCGCCTGCTCCAGGTCGGCCACTAAGTCGTCGACGTCCTCAATACCGACGGACAGGCGCAGCAGCCCGTCGCTGACGCCGACCCGCGTCCGGATCTCTTCCGGAATCGACGCGTGGGTCATCAGAGCCGGGCTCTCGGCCAGCGATTCGACCGCACCCAGTGACTCGGCGAGCGTGAAGACGCGCAGGCGCTCAAGAAACGAGAGCGCGGCCGCGCGCGACGAGACCTCGAAGGACACCACGCCGCCGTAGTGGCCGCCCATCTGGCGCCGGGCGAGCGCATGACCGGGGCTGCTCTCGAGACCCGGGTAGTAGACCTGGGTCACCGCGTCCTGACCTTCGAGCCACCTCGCGATCGCCAGAGCGTTCTCGCATTGGCGCAGCACGCGAAGCTGCAACGTCTTCAAGCCTCGGAGCAGCAGCCAGCAGTCGAAGGGTGACGGCACCCCGCCGACCGCGTTCTGGTGGAACCGCAACCCCTCAGCCAGGGTGGCGTCGGAGGTGAGCACGGCGCCGCCGAGCACGTCGCTGTGGCCGCCGAGAAATTTCGTCGAGCTGTGGATGACCAGGTCCGCGCCGAGCTCGAGCGGTCGCTGCAGCACCGGGCTCGCGAAGGTGCTGTCGACCGCGACAATCGCGCCCGCACCGTGTACGAGCTCGCTCACGGCGTCGAGGTCGACGACGCGAAGCAGCGGGTTGGTTGGCGACTCGAGCCAGACCAATCGGGTTCGATCGGTCATGGCCGCCACGATCGCATCGGGGTCGGTGGGGTCAACCGCCGTGAAGGTGAGCCCGTAGCGCCGGAAGACCTTGTCGAAGAGCCGGAACGTGCCGCCGTACACATCCTCGGTGAAAACGACGTGGTCGCCGGGGTCGAACAGCAACATCACCGCCGTGGTCGCGGCCAGGCCCGAGGAGAAGGCGAGGCCGTGCTCCGCGTTCTCGAGCGACGCGAGGCACTCCTCGAGATTGCCGCGAGTCGGATTCCCGGACCGCGAGTACTCGAATCCCTTGTGCCGCCCGGGCGATTCCTGCGCGAACGTTGTCGCCAGGTGGATGGGGACGACCACCGCGCCGGTCGACGGATCGGGGCCCTGCCCGACATGCAGGGCGCGCGTGGCCAGACCGTGCCGCCGGTGCTCCACGCTGATCAGCTGCGTCCGCGGCGGGCGACGAATTCGAGCAGGTCGCTTCGGGTGATCACGCCCACCGGGAGGTCGCCTTCCATGATCATCAGCGCCGGCTCGCCACCGAGCAGGGCCTCGAAGGCCTCCTCGATCGGAGCCCCGGCTGCGACGCGCGCGAAGGGCGGGTCCATCGCCGTCGACACCGAGGTGGTCACCACCGCCGGGTCGCGGTAGATACGGTCGAGAAGGGTGCGCTCCTGGATGCTGCCGACCACGCCGCCTCCTGCCGTGCTTCCGTTCTCGGTGACCAGAAGCTGTGAGATCCCGTACTGCTGCATGAGGTCGATCGCCTCGCCGACCGACTTCCCGGCGCCGACGCTGACCAGCTCCGGGACCCCGTCGCTGTGCGAATCGATGACCTCGCGAACGCGGGCGGGGACGAGCCGCTGGAGGTAGCCGTTCTGGCGCATCCACTCGTCGGAGAAGAACTTGCTCAGGTAGTTGCGACCCGTGTCCGGGAGGAGCACGACGATCACATCGTCCGGCTTGGAGTCGACGGCGACCTGGATGGCCGCGTGGAGCGCGAGCCCGGCAGACCCGCCCACCAGGATGCCTTCCTGGCGTGCGAGCTTCCGGGCCGCCACGAAGCTCTCGCGATCGGTGACCTGGATGAACTCGTCGACCAGCTCACGGTCGAACGTGCCCGGCCAGAAGTCCTCGCCCACACCCTCGACCTTGTACGGCGCGATCTCACCGCTGTAGATCGACCCTTCCGGGTCGGCGCCGATCACGCGAACCGCGGGGTTCTGCTCCTTGAGGTACTTACCGACCCCGGTGATCGTGCCGCCGGTCCCGACGCCGGCGACGAAGGTCGTGATCCGGCCGTCGGTCTGCCGCCAGATCTCCGGGCCGGTGGTCCGGTAGTGGGCCTCGGGGTTACGTGGGTTGAAGTACTGGTTCGGCTGAAAGGCTCCTGGCACCTCGCGGGTCAGCCGGTCCGCGACCGAGTAATACGACTGCGATGACTCACGCTCGACGTTGGTGGGGCAGATCACCACTTCGGCGCCGTATGCGCGCAGCAGGCTGATCTTCTCCGCCGACATCTTGTCGGGCATGACGAAGATCATCTTGTAGCCCTTGATCGCGGCCGCCATCGCGAGTCCGTGGCCGGTGTTGCCCGACGTGGGCTCGACGATCGTGCCCCCCGGCCTGAGCAGGCCCCGGCCCTCGGCGTCCTCGAGCATGGAGAGGCCGATCCGGTCCTTGACGCTCCCACCCGGGTTGAGCTGCTCGAGCTTGGCCAGCACAAGCGGCCGGAGCCCCTCGGTGACCTTGTGCAGCCGGACCAACGGGGTGTTGCCGACCAGGTCGAGGATGCTCTCGACGTACTCCACTGCCCGGCCATTCTAGTGCCCGCCGCCGGTGGTCTCCGTACATGAATGCGTGTAAACGGCCCTTTTGCCACGGCATACTGAGATGAATGGACCAGGCTGGAGGCCCCGACGTCGCCGGTTCGCGGGTGTACGTTCCCGGCTACACACTGGATCGGGGGATCAGCGTCGACCGCGCCGGTGCGCTCGTCGACGCGCACGACAGCGCCACCGGCTCGCGAGTGGTGGTCCGCCTGCTCAGCCCGGCGCTGTCCTCCGACGCCGCTTATCGCCGCCAGGTCCGCCACGACATGGCGGTGCTGTGCGTGCTGCGTCATCAGCACCTCCTGTCGGTCATCGCGTTCGACGACCGGCACGCGGCGATCGTCTACGAATGGGTGGACGCGATCACGGTCCGCCATCTCATCGATGTCTCGGGCCGGCTCACGGCGACCGCCGCCATGGTCGTGTTCGACGACACGCTCGCCGCCCTGGAGGCGCTCCACGCGGCCGGGGTCATCCATCGTGATGTGACGCCCAACGCGGTGCTGCTCGACACCGACGGGACCGGCATCCTGCGCGACGCGGCCCTGCCTGCCCCACCGCTCCGGCGCGGCTGGCGATCCGGGACGCCGCAGTACATGGCCCCGGAGCTGTGGGCGGGCAGACCGCACACCGTCGCGACGGATATCTACGCGGCGACCGGTCTGCTGGTGGAAACGCTCACCGGGCGACCGCCATACCTCGGCACCGACCTCACCGGGCTTGGGGTGCAGCACACTCAGGGAGCGCTGCCCAGCGAGGCCGCTCCCCTCCTCGCGCGCGACCTCGTGATCCGTGGGCTCGCGAAGGACCCGCGTGACCGGCCGGCCAGTGCCGCGTCCTTCCGTCGCGACGTCGAGACCGCCGGAGCAGCTTTTCTCGGCGCGAGCTGGCGGGACCAGGGGCGCGCCTGGCTGGCCGTGGTCGTCGCCGATCGACTCGCCGACCCGGCTCCCGCGGCGCCGGACGTGGAGTTCGTCGATGACGACGACGCGCCGGTTCCAGGGCTCGCGATCGACAGCGCCGCGGACGAGGTACGGGCGGGAGGCGTCGGATGGAAGGTCTGGTCGGTGGCCGCGGCGGCGGTGGTCGCCCTGGTGGTGATGATCATCTTCGCCGCCCAGGCGCTCGGCGGCCCCGGGATCCAGGTGTCGCCGACGCCACCGCCGGCACCGCTCTTCACCCCGACCGATACGCCCGGTCCGGCAGATGCGGGTGGTCTGCCCACGAGCATCGACACTGCAGGGGGAGCGACGGGGACCCCCACGCCGCGACCCACGGCCACCCCCACTCCGACAGCGCCCCCGAACACGATGCCGATCACCATCGCGCCGGCGCCGACTCAGACACCGAGTCCGACTGCCGGGTCACCGTCGCCAAGTCCGACACACTGATCCGGACGGATCGTTGTCTCAGCGGGACGCCGTGATGTTGTACACGTCGCGCGCGTAGTCGAGCATCATCCGCTGCGCTGAGAACCGCGGCCCGTTGGTACGCAGCGAGGCTCGCATCCGCTGCACCCAACCGCGCGGGATGCCCTGCTCATCGCGCTGGTAGAAAAGTGGAACGACCTCGTGCTCGATGATGTCGAAAAGCATTGCCGCATCACGCGAGTCCTGCATGCCGTGGTCGAACAGGATGTCGCCGGGAATCGCCCAGCCGTTGGTGCCGTTGTATGCCTCGGCCCACCATCCGTCGAGGACCGACAGGTTGAGGCCGCCGTTGAGCGCGGACTTCATGCCGCTCGTCCCGCTCGCCTCCAGCGGTGGCCTGGGGACGTTGATCCAGACGTCACATCCCGACACCATGCGCTCGGCGATGGACAGGCTGTAGTTGTCGAGGAAGGCGATCCGGCTCATCGCAGCGGGCTCGCGCTCGAAGCTGAACAGTCCCTGCGCGGCGTGCTTCGCCTCCTCGTCCTGCGGATGCGCCTTGCCCGCGAAGACCATCTGCGCCGGACGGTCCTTGTTCTCGAGGACGCTGGTGGCGCGCGCGGGGTCGAGTGTCAGCAACTGGATCCGCTTGTATCCGGCGAGACGGCGGGCGAACCCGAAGGTGAGCGCATTCTCGTCGAAGCCGTGCTCAGCAGCCTCGACATACCAGCGTGGCTCATCACGAGCGAGCCGGTTGGCGACGCTGCGCTCGCGAACGTCCCGTACAAACTCGGCGCGCAGCGCGTTGCGCACGGCCCACAGCTCGGCGTCGGGGATGTCGTCGACACCGCACCAGGTGTCGGGGTCGGCGGCGCGCGCCTCCCACCCGGCCCCGAGGTAACGATCGAGGAGGTCGCGCATGCGCGGGACCGTCCAGGTCGGGACGTGCACGCCGTTGGTGACGTGTCCGATCGGCACGGTATCGGCAGGCCGCTCGGGGAAGAGCGCCTGCCACATCTGGCGGGCAACCTCGCCGTGGCGGCGGCTCACGCCATTCCGGGAGCGGCTCATCTTGATCCCGAGCGGGGTCATGACGAATTGCTCGTGGGGATTGTCCGGCCGGGTCCGCCCGAGATGGAGGAACCCCTCGAGATCGAGGCCGGCCTGCTCGGGGTAGTCACCGAGGACCTCGACGATCTCACTGACGTCGTACCCCTCGTTGCCTGCGCTCACCGGCGTGTGAGTCGTGAAGACGGTGCGCTCGCGGGCAGCGGTGAACGCCTCGTGGCGCGACCTCCCGAGCGCCATCTCGCGGCGAGCCATCTCGAGCGGAGCAAGGGCAGCGTGGCCCTCGTTGAGGTGGACGACGCACGGGTCCATTCCCATTGCATCGAGGACGCGCATCGAGCCGATGCCGAGCAGCGCGTACTGGGCGAGCCGGGTTGGCCGGTCGGCCACGTAGAGACGGCTGGTGATCCACTGGTCGATCGGCGAGTTCTCCGGGCGCTGCGCATCGAGGAGGTAGAGCGGCGTGCGCCCGATGTCGAGCCTCCATACCTGGACGACGACATCGCGCCCGCGCAGCGGTACGGTCACGGTCAGGGGCACGTCCCCGTTGTAGACAAGAGCGGCGGGAACTCGCTCGGGATCGACCTGGAGCCAGTACTCGAGCTGATACCCGGAGCGGTCCATGCGCTGCTGGAAATAGCCCTGGCGATAGAGGAGTCCGACGCCGACCATGGGCAGCGCCATGTCGGACGCCTCCTTGAGGATGTCGCCGGCCAGCACGCCGAGGCCGCCGGCGTAGATGGGCAGCGAGCGATGCACCGCGAATTCGGCGCAGAGAAATGCCACGGGCTCGTGGGGCGAGGCCTTGCCGGACATGGATGGACGGCCCAGCTCATGGTCGAGCATGCCGCGCAGTTCGGCCAGCCGGTGCAGCAGCGTGCTGTCCGAGGCCGCGCGCTCGAGGGTTGCTGACGAGGTCTCGTCAAGCAGACGGATCGGGTTGTGGTTGCTCGCCTCCCAGCGCACCGGGTCGATCATCCGGAAGACGTCGTCGCCGCCCTTCCACCACGACCAGACGTAGTTGTATGCCAGCCGCGCCACCGGCTCGAGTGGTGACGGCAGCCGGGCAGCGAGATCCGCAGCGGCGCGTGCGATGTCCTGGCGTCCATCGGCGAGGGTTGCGGTCGCGAGCTCGGTCACTGCGCCCCGGTCCCGGTGATCGCGTGCTGCAGTGCCTCCACGCCACCCTTAGGTCCACCCGGGTGGCGGAAGACCGCGGTCCCGGCCACGAGCACGTCGGCGCCGGCGTCGACACAGGCCTTGGCGTTGGTCGCGTCGACGCCGCCGTCAACCTCGACCTCGGTGTCCAGGCCCTGACGTTCCACCTCGCGGCGGATGTGCTCGACCTTGCGCAGCGTGCGCGGTATCAGCGTCTGGCCCCCGAAGCCGGGGTCGATGGTCATCACCAGTGCAAGGTCACACGCCTCGAGAATGTCGTCGAGCATGGTCGCGGGCGTGCTGGGGTTGATCGCCGCGCCCGAGCGGCAGTCGAGTGCGCGGATGGATGAGAGCGTGCGGTGCAGGTTCGGACACACCTCGTAATGCACGGTGATCGCGTCCGCACCGGCGCTCGCGAAGGTGCTCAGGTGCGCATCGGGGTTGACGATCATGAGATGCAACTCGAGTGGCAGTGCGGTCACGCGCTTGAGCACACGGACGGTCTCGGTTCCGAAGGTGAAGTTGGGAACGAACACGCCGTCCATCACGTCGACATGGATGCGCTCCGCGCCGGTTTCCTCGAGGTCCTGCGCGGCCTTCGCTATCTGTCCGAAATCAGCGGCGAGCAGGCTCGGCGCAATCCGGATGGCATCTCGGCAGGGCTTCCATGTCGATCGCGGCATCCCGCGGATTCTGGCAGACGCGGGTCAAAAGGCTCCCGGAATTGTTTGAGCCGTCACGCGCCCGCGGCAGCGGCGTCGAGAAACCAGGCGAGCGTGCCGCCGATCGGACGGATACGGGAGGCGGGCACCTCACCGCGCGCGGTGGCACGCAGTGCCTCGTGCTTGGCGGCCCCGGTGACCATGAACCCGACGGCCGCCGCGGCGTTGATGGCCGGGTAGGTGAGGGTGATGCGATCGAACGGCTCGTAGTCGGCAAGGCCTCGCGTCGCCCAGCGGTCGATGACCGTCAGCGCCGGCGTCCCCGGGAACAATGACGCGGTGTGGCCGTTCTCACCGAGACCGAGAAGGATCACATCAAGCCGGGGCGCGCCGTCAGGGCCCGGTGGCAACGAGGTCGCCAGCAGGTCCGAGTATTCCGCTGCAGCCGCATCGAGGTCGGGACGCTCGGCAGGCATCCGATGTACGCGAGCGGGGTCGATCGGAACGCGGCTCAGCAAGGTCGTCTCGGCGAGGTGGTAGTTGCTCGCGGGATCATCCGCCGCGCAGGCGCGCTCATCGGCGAAATACACGTTCCACCAGTTCCAGCTCATGCGATCACGCCATTCTGGACCGCTGAGGATCTCGTTGAGCAGGCGCGGGGTGCTGCCGCCGGAGAGGGCGATGGAGAAGCTGCCGTGATCGCCGAACGCTCGACGGCTCTGTGCCGCGATCCAGGTGGCGACGGTGTCCGCAACCTCCTGGGCGGTTTCGTTGACGACGCGCTCGCCGGCGAGCGCGTCCAGGGAGCTCGCGGTCACGTCAGGGGACGTGCCAGGCGCGTCCGTCGCGTGCCATGAATGCATGGGATTCCTCGGGTCCCCATGTGCCCGCCGGATAGTTCGGAGAGTTGGTCCGATCCGGCGGATGCGCACGCCAACCGTCGAGGATCGCGGTGCAGAATCGCCACGCCTCCTCAACCTCGTCCTCGCGAGCGAAGAGCGTCGGGTCACCGAGCATGCAGTCGAGAAGGAGACGCTCGTAGGCATCCGGTGATTGCTCGCGGAAGGCGGTGCCGTACATGAAATCCATGTTCACCGACTCGATTCGGAGTGCCTGCCCTGGGATCTTCGCGCCGAAGCGAAGACTGATTCCCTCATCGGGCTGGATCCGGAGGATGAGCAGGTTCGGATCGATGCCGTCCTCCGGCACGGCGCCCGCCGCGAGCGGCACGCTGCCCGCGAACGGCGAATGGGGCACACGCCGGAACTGGATGACGATCTCCGTGGAGCGCTTCGGCATACGCTTGCCGGTGCGCAGATAGAAGGGCGTTCCCGCCCATCGCCAGTTGTCGATGTCAAGCTTGAGCGCGACGAATGTCTCGCGAAGTGAGTCGGGCGCGACGCCTCTCTCGTCGCGGTATCCCGGCACGGGTTGACCGTTGATGTACCCCGCGGAGTACTGACCGCGGACCGAGTGCGAGAGTGCGTCATCCGGGTGTATCGGCCGCACCGCGCGCAGCAGCTTGACCTTCTCATCGCGAACCATCTCGGCTTGAAAGTTGGACGGCGCCTCCATGCCCATGATCGCGACCAGCTGCATGATGTGGTTCTGCACGATGTCGCGCAGCGCGCCGGCCTCCTCGTAGTACGAACCCCGTCCTTCGACCCCGATCTCTTCCGCAACCGTGATCTGCACGTGGTCGATGTACTGCCGGTTCCACAGTGGCTCGAAGATCCCGTTGGCGAAGCGGAAAACGAGGAGGTTCTGAACGGTCTCCTTGCCGAGGTAGTGGTCGATGCGGTAGATCTGCTCTTCGACGAACGCGGTGTGCAGACGTGTGTTCAACTCGCGTGCGGTGGCGAGGTCCCGTCCGAACGGCTTCTCTATGATCACGCGCACGAAGGTTCCCGGCGCCTGCGTGGTCAGCCCAGCTGTGTTGAGCCTGTCGGTGAGTGGCATGACCGCATTCGGTGGGGTGCTGAAGTACAGGAGGCGATTACCGGCGGTGCCGCGTTCACGATCGGCTGCTTCGAGGGCCTGCTTGAGGTGATCAAAGCCATCCTCGGCGTCCATGTTGTAGGTCGCGTAGCGCAGCCCCGCCGCGAAGCGCTCCCACACGTCCTCGCGAAGATGGATGCGCCCGTATTTCTCGACACCCTCACGCATATCGGCGCGGAATTCCTCGTCAGAGAGCGGACTGCGGGCGGCGCCGATGACGGTGAATCCGTCCGGCACGCTTCCCTCGGCGGCGAGCGCGTAGAGAGCGGGAACGAGCTTCCGCTTGGTCAGGTCACCGCTCGCGCCGAAGATCACCACGCAGAAGGGAACCGGTGTCCGCGGCTGGCGGCGGCGCTCTTGCAGCGGGTGCTCCGCAGTCAGTGTGATGCCGGATCCCCCGCAGGAGCCTCGGCCTTGACCGGGTGCCCACCGAATTCATTGCGCAGCGCCGCGATCACCTTGTTGCCGAAGCCGTCAGGGAGACGCGACTGGTAACGCATGATCAGCGAGAGTGCGAGCACCGGAGCGGGAACCGAAAGCTGCATCGCCTCCTCCATGGTCCAGCGTCCCTCACCGGAATCGTCGACCCAGCCGCGCAGCTGATGCAGCTGCGGGTCACGCTCGAAAGCTCGCTCGGCGAGCTCGAGGAGCCACGAGCGCACCACGCTCCCCTGGTTCCAGAGATGGGCGATGGCCTGGAGGTCCAGCTCCCCGAAATCCTGCTTGGCCTGCATGATGGCGAAGCCCTCGGCGTAGGCCTGCAACATTCCGTATTCGATGCCGTTGTGCACCATCTTGACGAAGTGTCCGGAGCCGGCTGGTCCGACGTGGAGGAAGCCGTCCGGCGGCGCGAGGGTCTCGAAGATCGGCCGCCAGTGATCGACCGGTTCCTTGTCGCCCCCGGCCATGAGGCAGTAGCCGACCTGCAATCCCCAGATGCCGCCGCTCGTCCCGGCATCGATGAAGCTGATGCCGCGCTCGGCGCTGGCGGTGGCGCGGGCGATGGAGTCGTGGTAGTTGCTGTTGCCGCCATCGATGATCGTGTCGCCCTTCTCGAGCAGCGACTGCAGCGCCGCCACCGTGTCGTCGGTGATCTTGCCGGAAGGCACCATGATCCACACCCCGCGAGGCTTGTCGAGGGCGGCGATCAGCTCATCGATGCTGCCCTTCGTGGTTGCGCCGAAGGCCTCGACGCTCGCACGCGCATCCGGGTTGGGATCGAACGCGACAACCGCGTGGTTACCGTCGCGGCGAAGCCGGTGCACCATGTTGGCGCCCATCCTGCCGAGCCCGACAAAGCCGATCTGCATGGTCGTGAGTCCTTGGTGTGTGGCCGCGCTCAGCGCGCCGCCGTGGTTGCGCTGACTGCGTCGGTGAGGCTCGCCAGCCCCGCATCGAGGTTGCCCGCGATATGCACGCGCACCACCCGGCGGCCGTGGTTGCGCAGCGACTGCAGGTCTCCGGCCGCCTGGGCTCGCTTGAGGATCGAGAAGGTGTATGGCGCGCCCGGGATGGCTACGTCGGTGCCGTCGTCTGCGGTGATCTGAATGTAGACGCCGGTGTTCGGACCGCCCTTGTGCAACTGGCCGGTGCTGTGCAGGAACCGTGGACCGAACCCGAGCGTGGTCGCGAGCTTGCGCGAGTCGCGGATGGCGACGCGCAGGTGCTGCAACGCCGTTTGGTTGCTCTCGTCCGGGGTCACGTAGGCCATCAGCGCGACGTAGTCGCCGCTGTTCGCGGTGTCGAGGTGAGCGGCGAGCGCGCCGGAAGCACTGGTGCCCGAGACGTCGCCGAACACACGCAGCGCCCCGTCGGTCACCGCGGCAGCCTCGTCGGGGAGCGAGCCGCTCTGCTCGTATTGCTGCAGCACCGCCTGCGTGTTGTCCTTTGACTCCTTGACATTCGGCTCATCGAACGGGTCGATGGCGAGATGGGCGCCGGCGACGGCCGTCGCGAATTCCCAGCGGAAGAACTCGGCGGCGAGGTCGTACTTGTCGGCGAGGTCGAAGGTGATGACCGGATGGCCGGCGGCTTTCAGCGCCGCGATCGAGTGGTCGAACTCGGCGTCGTCGCCGAGGCGGAGTGCGACGAAGAGGCGATCGCCGGAGTAGACGGCCGGCGCGCCGAGTGGTTCATCGCCGATCGGGATGATGCCCTTGCCCTCCTTGCCGGTGCTCTCCGCGATGAGCTGCTCGGCCCACAGGGAGTACGCCTCGATCGCTCTCGGGGCAAGGATGGTGACCTTGTCTCGTCCCTGGTCATGGAGTGCGCCCATGACGGTGCCGAGGCTCAAACCGCTGTTGAGGTCTCCGGGAACGCCCGCCATGCAGACCCTGCGCATGTCGCCCGCTCGCCGTAGCAGCAGCTCGCAGTCGATGCCGATGATCGCGGCTGGGACAAGACCGAACATGCTCAACGCCGAGTAGCGGCCGCCGATGTCGGGTGGGTTCTTGAAGAGATGCCGGAAGCCGCGCTCGCGTGCCAGGTCGGCAAGCGGTGTGCCCGGGTCGGTCACTGCGATGAAATGCGAGCCGGTGTCGTCACCGAGCGCCTGGGTCAGCACCCAGAAATGTGCCAGGTGCGAAAGCGTCTCCACGGTTGTCCCCGACTTGCTCGAGACGATGTAACCGGTCCGGGCGGGGTCGATGGCGCCGGTCACCCGCGTGATTGCGAGTGGATCCGTCGTGTCAAGCACGTGGAGGGTCGGCTGCCCGTCCGCGCTCCCGAAGGAGCTGCGCAACACCTCGGGGCACAGGCTCGATCCGCCCATCCCGAGCAGGACACAGTCCCGCCATCCGGCTTCACGCACCTCGACGGCGAGCGCCTGGAGCGCGGGAACCCGTTCCTGCATGGCGCCGACAACGTCGAGCCATCCGAGGCGATTGTTGATCACCTCGGCGTGGGCGGCGTCCCCAGGCTTCCAGGTATTGGGGTCGCGGTGCCAGATGCCGGTGGTGATCCGCGTTGGGTTCGGTGCGTCGAGCGGCACGGGGAATGCGCCCGTGTCGATGTGCTGCCGCTTCGAGTATCCGGAACCGAACGCATCGATCTTCTCGGCAATGCCGCGGATCAGCTGATCGTATGAGTCGGCGAATTGCTTGACGCCATCGTCGAGCAGCTGCTGGGTCACCGCGTCCATGTCGATGCCGGCCTCGGCCAGTTGCTCCATCACTCGATGGGCGCCCGCGTAATCGGACTTGACCGTGTCACCGGCCACGACCCCGTGGTCCTTGAAGGCCTCGATCGTCGCCGGCGGCATCGTGTCCACCGTGTCCGGGCCGATCAGTCCTTCCGCGTACACCACGTCTCGATAGTTGGGGTTCTTGGCGCTGGTGCTGGCCCACAGCGGGCGCTGGGCATATGCGCCCGCTGCGCGCAGCGGTGCGAAGCGCTCGCTCCCGAACCGCTGCTCGAACAGCTCGTAGGCGAGCACCGCATTGGCAATTGCCGCCTTGCCGAGCAGGCCCTCGATGGCCGCGTTCCCGGGATCGGCCGCGAGCTTCTGCTCGAGCAGCTTGTCCACGAGCGTGTCGACGCGGCTCACGAAGAACGAAGCAACCGAGTGCACATCGAGTGACTCGCCGTTGCGATGGCGATCCTCGAGCGCGGTGATGTACTGCTCGATGACACGGTCGTGCATCGCGAGCGCGAAGATGAGCGTGATGTTGACGTTGCGGCCGTCGGCGAGTGTCCGATGGATGGCGGGCATGCCCTCGAGCGTCGCCGGGATCTTGATCATGAGGTTGGGGCGGTCGACACGCTCCCAGAGCGTCCGCGCGGTGGCGATCGTCCCGTCGGTGTCATGCGACAGTGAGGGCGGGACTTCGAGGCTGACATAGCCGTCGGCCCCGGACGTGCGCTCGTGCACGGGTCGCAGGATGTCGGCCGCATGCTGGATGTCGCTGATCGCGAGCTCCGTGAAGACGTCCATGGGGTCATCGATCCCCGACGCCATCAATTCGCGGATCTGTTCGTCGTAGAGCGAGCCCTCCGCGATCGCCTTCTGGAAGATCGTCGGGTTGCTCGTCAAGCCGGTGACGTTCTCCTCGGCGACGCGGTGTTCCAGCTGCCCCGTGGTCACCAGCTCGCGACTGATGAAGTCGAGCCACACCGACTGCCCGTGCTCGCTGAGCTGCTGGAGCGGATTCGCCATCTAGCGGGCCCCCGCCGAGGCACCGACGGCGGTGTTCACCGCCGCGACGATCGCATCGGCGTCGATGCCCGCTGCGGCCATCAGCTCATCGGGGCTGCCGGAGCCGGGAAGAGCGCGCACCGCGAGGTGCGTGACTCGCGGCGGGTTCTCGTCGAGCGCCAGGGCCTCCATCACGGCGGCACCGAGACCGCCCTCCGGGTAGTGGTCCTCAACAATGACGAACCGTCCTGCGGTGGCGTCGCTCGCCTCGCGCAGCGTCCTGGTGTCGACCGGCTTGACCGAGTAGAGATCGATGACACGGCAGGCGATGCCGCTTGCGGACAAGCGCTCGGCTGCGGCGATGCACGCGTGCAGGGTGACGCCGGCGCCGATGAGCGTCACCACGTCATTCGTGGATTGACGGACGACCTTGGAACCGCCGATCGGGAAGTCCTCATCATTCTCGTAGAGGACCGGGTATGCACCGCGGGTGGTGCGGACATAGCTGATGCCGCGGAGGTCGACCATCTGCGCAACCAGCTTCGCCGTGGACACGGCGTCGCTCGGATACACAACCGTCGACGTGTGCACGGCGCGCAACGATGCGATGTCCTCGAGCGCCATCTGCGATGGGCCGTCCGCGCCGATCTCGCAGCCGGCATGGGAGCCGGAGAGGCGGAGATCCACCTGGGAGACGCCGGCCATGCGCACGAAATCGTAGGCGCGGGACAGGAATGCCGCGAACGTTGAGGCGAACGGGATGTACCCGCGGACCGCGAAACCGACGGCGCTCGCAATCATCTCTTGCTCGGCGATGAACATCTCGAAGAACCTGTCCGGGTAGGCGTCCTTGAACTCGTCCGCGTGGGTCGAGTTGCTCACCTCGCCGTCGAGCGCCACGACCTCGTGTCGAGCACCGAGCGCACGCAGCGTGTCACCGTACGCCTTACGCGTTGCCACCTTGTCGCCGAGCTTGTAGGTCGGCAGCGCCAGCGGTGTGTCCGCGGCGTGCAACTGAGCCGATTCGAGCGCCTCGGGTGGGAGGACGTCGATGCGCAGGTCGCGCTCACCACCGAGCTCCGCGATGGCCTTTTCGGCCAGGTCGGGAGGCAGCGCCTTGCCGTGCCACCCACCCTTGTTCTCGATTTCCTTGAATCCCTTGCCCTTGATGGTGCGAGCGATCACGACGTTCGGACGGTCGCCATCCGAACGCGCGGACGCGAAGGCCTCGTCGATCTCGGTCAGGTCGTGACCGTCGATGACGATGGCCCGGCACCCAAAGGCTTCGACGCGGCGCCGGTAGATGTCCAGGTCCCACCCGTACTCGGTTGGTCCGCGCTGGCCGAGGCGGTTGACGTCGAAGATCGCCGTGAGGTTGGAGAGGCCGTAGTGACCGGCCTTGTCGAGTGCCTCCCAGATCGAACCTTCGGCGAGCTCGCTGTCGCCGCAGAGGACCCAGACGTGGAAGGGAAGCTTGTCGAGGTACTTCCCGGCGAGCGCGACCCCGACCGCGACGGCCAGCCCCTGACCGAGGGAGCCGGTGGCCACGTCCACCCAGGGGATGATCGGCGTCGGATGGCCCTGGAGCCTGGAGCCGAAGGTGCGATAGGCCATCAGCTCCTCGTCGCTGATCGCGCCGACGGCCTTGTACAGGCCATAGAGGAGGGGCGACGCATGGCCCTTCGAGAAGATGAGGTGGTCGTTGTTGTCCAGCTCCGGGTGGGCGAAGTCATAGCGGAGGTGGCGAGCCGCCAGGACTGCGATCAGATCAGCGGCGGACATGCTGGAGGTCGGGTGCCCGGACCCTGCCTTGGTGCTCGCGCGGATCCCGTCGACGCGGATCTGCTGAGCGACCTCGCCTACAAAATCGAGCGCAGGATGCGCTCGTGTCTCGACGCTGCCGGTCACTGCCATTGGATCCACCTCCGTTGAGCCTCTGAACTTGAATCATGCCGCGACCGGCCCAGGGCGCGCGGTGGGGTATTGGTTGAGGTGGGATGGGGTACAGTCACGGCTCTGGCGCGCGCCTATAGCTCAGTCCGGATAGAGCGTCTGACTACGGATCAGAAGGTCGGGGGTTCAAATCCTCCTGGGCGCGCCAGCCAGATCCATCGCAGAGATTAGTGCTGCTTTGGCTCTCCGATGCGCCGCAGGCGCTCAGGGAGCGGGCCCCAGGAGTCCCGGAGGGGCCTCGTAGATGAAGACCGCCCACTTCAGTGATGCCCCGGCCTTGACGGTCAGGCTCACTGGACCGCCAGCGCCGCCTGACGTGCCACTCCCGCCGTCGAGAGTGACCGGGCCGGAGCATTGACCATTCACGAAGTCACCGTCGAACGTGCTGTTGTCCCCCGCAAACGTGACGGTATCGCCCACAGAACCTGAGCCGCATCCATCGGCGATATAGAGCATGTCGTTCGCGGCCCACGTAAACGTAGGAAGGGTTGCCGGCCCGGTGCCGTAGGTCAACGGGACCAGCACCGTAGCGCCGGGCGGCGCTACCCCGGGGGCCAGTGAGGGCGCGGGACTGGACGACGTTGTCGACGTCGGGATGGGGGGAACTACGACCCACGCCGATGTGGAGGGAAATTCATAAACAAGGACCACCCAGTTGACGGACGCCTCGGTCTTTACGCGGAGGCTAATGGTTGACTGCAACGGAGCCGGCGTAGTGGTCGGTCGATAGATTTGACGGTTCAATATCCCTGCACCGCCATTCGACATCTCAGATCCGGCGCTCGCCCCTTTCGGATTAGAGCACCCATCGACCAGGAAGTTACTCCAACTCCCGGAAGTGTCAAAGACGCGGTTCGCGACGAGAGCCATGGTAGTTGCAACAGTCGTTGGGTGGTCTGAGATGCAACCGTACTCATACCCCAGTGCTTCGTTAGGGCCCAACACGACTGTTGGGAGCGTCTTCGGCCCTGTGCCATATGTCACTGGGATCAGCACTTTGACGCCGTGGGCATCAGTGGGGACCGACGGGCGGAACGGAGGGGTCGGTCCGACTATGGACGATGACGAGGACTGGCCGCCTGGAATCAGTGAACCGACATCGTGATGACCGTTCAGCTCGACTGCAAATACCGCGACCCCCGCTGCGACGACGGCAATGCCCGCCGCGCCGGCAAAGAGATTGAGCATCCTCCGTCCTGCACGGGCGGTCGCCGGTTTGAATGCGGCGAGTTGCCCTGGCAGCCCCTGCGCTTTGATCTCCTCGAAAAACGACTGCAGTCTGGTGTCCAACGGGGAATCGATGTCAGGCATCCCCAAGCTCCTTTCGCAGCGTGGCAAGACCGCGTGCCACATGGGTGCGCACCGTGCCCGGGCGGCAGCCCATGAGAGCGGCACATTCGTCAACGGAGTAACCGTGCCCAAAGGTGATGGTGATCGCCGCACGTTGCTTGAGCGACAGCTTCCGATACGCGCCATCCAGGTCGACGTCCTTGATCGGGACGCTCGAGCCGTCGTTCCCAGCGGATCCGGCGCGCTCGAGCAGGTCAAGCGGCGGCCAGCCACGAGAGCGGAGGTACCGACGCCTGCTGATGCAGTGGTTCACGCACACGCGCGTGAGCCATCGGCTTGTGTGGTCGGAGCGCGAGAGCGAGTCCCAGGATCTCCACGCTTTGACCAAGGTCTCCTGGACGGCATCCTGCGCCTCGCCCTCGTCGCGAAGGATGGAACGAGCCAGGGCGCAGAGCCGCTCGGTGTCGCGGCCGACGATCTCCTCGAAGGCACGCTCGCGGGACTCGCTCGTCGCCAGCCCGGTTGCCGAGGCGATCACATCGTTCCTAACGCAACTCGAGGCTGTTTTGCTGACATGCGGAGGCAAACTCCACGGTGTCGTCGAGGTTGGGTTTCGAGCCCGTCGATGCCTATATACGGGTGATGGACCTCCCGGTGGCGACAGCGACGTCTCGTATGAAGTCCGCCGCCGCAGTGGGCCGTCAGGATCCCGACGAACGGGTGGCAACGATCTACGCCACCAACTATCAGCAGCTGGTAGGGCTGGCGACGATGCTCACCGGCGGTCGTGCCCTTGGCGAGGAGATCGCACAGGAGGCCTTCGTGATCGCGCTGCAACAGGAGCGGCGCAAGCCGGGCTACCTCGCCGACCCGGTCTGGCCGTGGCTTCGCATCACCGCAGTGCGCCTGGCCGGCCGGAGCCGCCAGCGCTCCCTGCGTGAGGCGCTGATGTACCGGTTGCGAGGCGCGGAGCCAGAGCCGTCGAAGGCGTGGGACGTCGCGACCATCGACATCGTTCGGGCGCTCCATCGCCTCCCCTCGAGGATGCGACTGTGCGTGATCCTGAGTCACGTCGAGGACCAGAGCACGATCTCGATCGCAACCATGCTCGGATGTTCCTCGCAAAACGTCGATGCCCAGTTGCGCAAGGGAAGGGAGCGACTCCGGGCGCTCCTCGGCGAACGCTACAACGTGGACGAGGACTAGGGGAGTGCCATGAATGACCTTCTCCGTGACGGCGCACTCTCACACCGACTGAAGCGTGCCACTGCCCAGGTCGCGCAGACGACGCCGCTCCGGCTTGCGATTGCGCAGCCTTTGACAGGGCGTGAGTCCGGCACGGCGAAAAGACCGCGATCGCGGCGCCTGGCGCGCTCACGCATCGGGGTTACGGTCGCAGTGGCCCTTGGCGTGGCTCTCGCCGGTGGCACGACGTATGCGGGCATCACGCTTCTGCAGTCGGTGACGCAAGGTGATCCTGGGGCGGCAGCGGTGTATCGGCAGAACCTCGGAGAAACACTCGCCCTGTCGCAGACCCGCGACGGGGTCACCCTGACGATCGAGCGGGCATATGCAGACGTCAACCGCGTGATGATCACGTACGCGGTGAACCCACACTCGAGCACGTTGATGTATGGCGGTTTTGCGACCCTCAGCGGTCAGCCCGCCGTGAGCGATTCGCACGGGCAGACCCTGGCCGGGTATGACGCGTACTTCCAGACAGACCCTCAGACCAACGACTCGGTTGGCATCATCAAATACGACGCCGAGTCGATCCCCCCAACCGTCCGAGAGCTCGCGCTCACGGTCACCGTGCCCAGTCTGCACATGGAGAACCGGACCGGTTCAAATCTCGCCGGACCATATGATTTCCATTTCCTCGTTCCCGTGTCAGCTGGTCAGACCACAACCGTGGACAGAACGATCGCCGTCCACGGGGTCGGGGTCACCCTCGACAGGGTGGTAGCGAGTCCATCGGAGACGCGGATCTACCTACGGGCCTCGGTGGGTTTCTCGTCGGATGAGCCGTACTTGAATGCCCGCATCACGGGTAAAGGCTACGACTCGAGAGCGGGCGTGATCACAGACCCGACCGACCTCGTTGAAATGGGCATCACGCTCCAGGCACCGAATGGCGAGGAAATAGAGACGTTCAACAACACGCTGTATGGGAAGCGCGGGAGCTTCACGTTGACAGTCGACAGCATCGGCAGCAGCGACCGAATCGTCGGTCCGTGGGTGTTCCATTTCGTCGTCCCGTAATGCGCAAGCGACCCAAGACCCTCGTGATGTCTGGCGGGGCCGGCTATCGGGGCGTGACAGGCGATACCGACGCTATAGTCGAGCGCGACATTGCCTGAAGATCTGCATATCGGCATCCTGTGGCGCGGCGACCGAAGCGCACGACCGTCGGAGCCGGATCCCGGGCACGGGCTCGCACCTCTCTATGAAGCGTTCGATCGGCACTCGGTAGCACTTCGACCAGTGGTGTTCGAGGACGCCGCCGTCGACGACGTTCGCGACGAGTTGTGTGCACTCGACGGTGTGCTCGTGTGGGTCAATCCAATTCAGGATGGGGCCAACCGAAGCAATGTTGATGCACTGCTCACAGAAGCAGCAGCGCGCGGGATATGGGTGTCCGCACACCCCACGATGATCTTGAAGCTCGGAACCAAGGAAGTTCTCTTCACGACTCGCAGCATCGGCTGGGGTGTCGACACGGACCTGTATCGCACGCCCGAGGAGTTAGCGCAGCGTTTCGCGCCATGGCTGGGAGAGCGCGGCCGGCTCGTGCTGAAGCAGGGCAGAGGCAATGGCGGGAATGGCGTGTGGAGGGTCGAGCTGACGGACCCGAACGCGGCGTCTGGTCCCGAGGCGAGAGTCCGTGTCTTTGACGCCAGGTCAAAGGACGGATCGTTCGAGACGACCACCCTCGGTGCATTCATGACCGGATGCGCAGACTACTTCTCGTGGTCCGGCTGTCTCGTCGCGCAGGCGTTCCAGGAGCGCTTGGCCGAAGGGATGATCCGGTGTTATCTCTCGCACGACGAGGTCGTCGGCTTCTGCCACCAGTGGCCGCAGGGCTTGCTGGACGCTGACGAGCTGCGACCTTCCGCGGTTCGCTCGGCGATGGTGGGTCCTGATGCCCAGCCCTACCAGCGACTGCGCGATCAAATGCAGGCGGAATGGGTCCCTTGGATGAAGGAACTCCTCGGCCTGGATCGCGATGCGCTCCCGGTCATCTGGGACGCGGACTTTCTTTACGGTCCGAAAACAGGTGCCGGTGAGGACACCTACGTCCTCTGTGAGGTCAACGTCAGTGCGGTATGGCCATTTCCGCCGATGGCGGCGGCCACAATCGCCGCGGCTGCACTGGCCCGGACGCGGGACTTCAAGCGCCTGCGCGAGGCAGCGAGCGCTGAGCAAGCCGTCCCCGCAACGCCATTCGATTCGCCCTAAGCTGGTGTCATGAGGGATGACAACAGGTGAGCGGAATCGGTCTCACCTTCCTGTGGTTCCCGATTCTGTTCGGCCTCGTCTGGATTGCCGCTCTCGTCTACTGGATCGTGGTCATCGTCGAGGTGTCGAACATCTCCGATATGCAGTTCCGCGCGGCCGGCAGCGAGAAGGTCGTGTGGCTGCTGATCGTAATCCTGGGCGGGGTCATCGGGTCCCTCGTCTGGCGGTTCGCGAAGCGCGATGAGGTCATGCGGTATCGGGGCGCCGCCCCGCCGCCACCCCCCGGCTGGTACCCCGAGGGTGCCACGGGAACGCTCCGTTGGTGGGACGGTTACCGCTGGACCGAGATCCGTCATTTCCCTCCTCCGACCAGTTAGCAGGAAGCGCGTAACCAACTTTCGTCCGACCCGTTTGAACGAGCGCTCCTGCACACATTTCACCGGAGGGTTCCCCCAGTGACCCGGGTCCTCAAGCTCGCGGCAGCAACCACAGGCGCCGCAGTCATCGCAAGCGCAGCATTCCTTCTCCACCCGCGTTCAGGAGCCCGCCGCCGGGCTGCCGCGCAGCGCGCGACCGTCGGGGTGGCGAACCTCGTCGGGTCGGCGGTTGACAAGCGTCCGCGCCGTTCGGGGACGGCCGGCTGGGATGAGACCCTCGCCAACCGCGTCCGTGTTGCTCTCTCCCTGGGATTCGGCGACCTCGCGACCGGCCTCGAGATCCGCGCCAACCGCGGCGTGATCACGCTTCGCGGCGAGGTCGACGAGCTGACCGACATCACCCGTTTCGAGATCGCGGTTCGCGAGATCGGCGATGTGGTCGACGTCGACAACCTGGTCCGGCTTCGCATGCGCGACTCGCGTCCCCGCGTCCTCACGGCGTAGCCGGACCACCGCTCGATGGGCGACACTCCGCTGGTGTCGCTGGCTTTCGCCCCGCCACTCGAGCCGATGCTGGCGCGAGCAGCTCCAGACATCCCACGGGAAGGGACCTGGCTCTACGAGCCGAAGTGGGACGGATTTCGGGCGATCGTGTTCCGCGACGGCCCCAGCGTGCACATCGCGAGCCGGAACGCCCTCGCCCTCGAGCGGTACTTCCCCGAACTCATCGAGCCGCTGAAGGCGGCGCTCCCGGACCGCTCCATCGTTGACGGCGAGGTGGTGATCGCGACCGACCACGGCCTGGACTTCGATGCGCTCCAGCAGCGCATCCATCCCGCGGCATCCCGGGTACGAATGCTCTCCGAGAAGACGCCCGCGTCGGTGGTCCTCTTCGACCTGTTGGGACTGGACGACGATGACCTGCGCGAGCGGCCCCTCACCGACCGGCGCAGCGGGTTGATGCGGGCGGTCGCGAGCAGCCCCGCGGTCGGGGTCACGCCCCAGACAACCGACCCGGATGAGGCGGCGACCTGGTTCACCCGCTACGAGGGGGCCGGGCTCGACGGCGTCGTGGCCAAGGAGCCGTCGGGGACGTATCGCCCCGGCGAACGCCGCTGGGTCAAGGTCAAGCACCTGCGCACCGTCGACTGCGTGGTCGGCGGGTACCGCCTTGCGAAGGACGGCAAGGGCATCGGATCGTTGCTTCTCGGCCTCTACGACACCGACGGCGCGCTCCACCACGTCGGACACACCTCGTCGTTCGACGCCGCCGAGCGGCGCGCGATCCTCGCAAAACTCCAGCCTCTGGTCGGAGGTGACAGCTTCGGGCAGGGTCGAACCCCGGGCGGCCCGAGCCGCTGGCAGAGATCCGCCGACAGCGCCTGGACGCCCGTGCGTGCGGAACTGGTCTGCGAAGTGTCCTTCGACCACCTGCAGAGCGGCCGCTTCCGCCACGCATCCCGTTTCCTCCGCTGGCGGCCGGACAGGGATCCGCGCTCCTGTGACTTCGATCAGCTGTCGCCGCCGGAAGAGTTCTCGCTCGACGACATCCTGGTCACTCGGGGTTGATGCATCCCTCGCGCGACGACCACGCCCCAGTGCAACAGCAATGAGCGTAGAGTGCCGGCGCGGTCATGGCCGGTACTGATTACAGCTCGTACCTGCGCATCGACGAGCTTCTCGACCTCCAGCACCCTCTCACCGAGGGCGCGCATGACGAGATGCTTTTTGTGGTCATCCATCAGGCCTTCGAGCTCTGGTTCAAGCTGATCCTTCACGAGCTGGATCACGCAGTCGCTGAGCTGCAGGCAGGCCGAGCGCAGGGAGCGATGGCACCGCTCCACCGGACGGTCCGAGTCGACGAGTTGCTGATCGCACAATTGCGCGTGCTCGAAACCCTGACGCCGGAGGGGTTCCTCGAATTCCGAGACCCGCTCAAACCCGCGTCCGGACTGCAGTCCGGCCAGTTTCGCGCCATCGAGGTTCTCGGCGGCCTCGATGGGGACACCCCGGCGGGCGCGTCGCCACTCTCAGATCACGACCAGGAAGAGTTGCGCCGTCGTGCAGGTCTACCGACGCTCTTCACCGCGCTCTGCACGTCGCTGCGCGCGCAGGGGCTCGACGCGCCCGTCGGCGACAGCCCAGAGCTGCGCGAGCGTCGCATCGAGGCGCTGGCCACGCTGTACCGCGACCACGCGACCCCGGAGCGCGCGGTGCTCCACCGCGTGTGCGAGCTGCTCCTCGACCACGACGAGGCGATCGCGCGCTGGCGCTTTCATCATTCCCTCATGGCGGCGCGCGAGATCGGTTCGCGTCCTGGCACCGGCGGTGGCGGCGTCGCATATCTCGACAGCACCATCGCGCGGCGATTCTTCCCCGAGCTCTGGGAGGTTAGGAACCGCCTGTGAGCCTGCAACTTCCGGACAATCTCGACCGAAACGCATGCGCCGCGCTGGACGCTCGTGATCCGCTGGCGATGTTTCGCGATCGCTTCCTCAATGACGGCTCGACGATCTACCTGGACGGCAACTCCATGGGGCGACTGCCCAAAGCCGCCATCGCGCGACTGCAGGAGATGGCCGAGCACGAATGGGGAACGATCCTCGTGCGTGGCTGGACCGAGTCGGGGTGGATGGAATCGCCGTTCCGAGTCGGCGATTCCATCGGTCAGCTCATCGGCGCGACGCCGGGCGAGGTGCTGGTCGCCGACACAACATCCGTGGGCCTGTTCCGGCTGATGACTTCGGTCCTGCGCGCGCGACCGCAGCGACGCGTCCTCGTGACCGAGGGGAGCAACTTCCCGACCGACCTGTACATCGCCCAGGGCGTCGCCGAACTCCTGGGCTGCGAGGTTCGCGCAGTCGAGCGGGGCGCGCTCAGAGATGCGCTGGACAGCGACACCGCCCTGCTCATGCTGACCGAGGTTGACTTCCGCTCCGGCGAGCGCCACGACATGGGCGCGCTCACCGCGGCGGCCCATGCCGTCGGAGCGCTGACGCTCTGGGACCTCTCGCACTCGGCGGGTGCCGTCGAAATCCGGCTCAATCATCACCGAGTCGACCTGGCGGTTGGCTGTGGGTACAAGTACCTCAATGGTGGACCCGGGTCCCCGGCATATGTGTACGTCGCGAGCGCGCTCCAGGAGGAGCTGCGCAACCCGATCCAGGGGTGGCTCGGCCACGACAATCCATTCCTCTTCGACGCCGAATATCGCCGCGCGTCGGGAATGCGGGGCTGGATGAGCGGGTCGCCTCCGGTGCTCGCGATCGGGGCACTCGCCGTGGGCATCGACATCCACCTTGAGGCCGGGGCTCGCGCCGTGGGGGAGAAGGCCGGGTTGCTCACCGAGGTCTTCATCCGTCTTGCACGTGCACGCCTTGACCCGCTCGGATTCGTGGTTGCCACGCCGGCGTCATCCGACTTTCGCGGTGCTCAGGTGTCGCTCCGGCACAGCGACGGGCGCGCGATCATGCGCGCCGTGGCCGACCGCGGCGTCGTCGGCGACTTCCGTCCGCCGGACATGTGCCGCTTCGGACTGGCTCCTCTCTACACGCGTTTCGTCGACCTCTGGGACGCGGTCGAGCGAATCGCGCAGGTTGTCGAAAGCGGCATGAACCGGCAGCAGCAGTATCGCGAAGAGGTTGCGATCCCCTGAGCTCAGCTCGACCGCGGCGGGGAGTACACCGCTATCGGCTTGAACACGTACGGCGTGACTATGCACGCCCCGCTCTCCTGGCAGGTCCTGAAACCGAAGATGATCTGCAGATAGCCCAAGCCGGTGCGGAGCGTCTGGAACGACCAGACCTCGGCGCCCGGGAATCCGCAGAGTTGCTTCAGGTGGCATGGAGGATCGGCGGTCTTCACGAGGATGCCGGCACTCTCTGACTCGACGGTCTCACCGAGCCCGGGCAGCAGCACCACCTCGACGGTCGTACCCAGCGGAACACGAACCTGCGCGGTGGTCCTGGGTTGGATCACAAGGATGGATCCGTCCCGCCCCTGCAGGTCGGAGACCACCGGCACCACCGTCGGTCGGATGACGACCGGCTGGGGGCGAGTCACGTAGAGCACCACTGTGATGACCGCGCCAAGCGCAATCGGTATGAGCACGGCTGCTGTGATCAGCAACCATCGCAGCGGCGAGGCCGGCCTCGATCCGCCGGTCAGCGTCGAGTCGTCTCGCGAGGTGCGCGCCATGCTGAGAAGAATGACCAGGCGACGATGAGCACCACCATCGCGATGATGATCCAGAGCGCGTAATTGCTGATCGTCTGCGCAACCGTCACCGCGGGCTGGCCGATCGCAAAACCCGCGCCGACGACGAGCCCGATGTAGGCGAGCGTGCCGATCAGGTCGGCAATGATGAAGACGATGAACGGCATCCCGGCCTCGCCGGCCGCCATGTAGAAGAACAATGTGGGGGCAGGCAGCAAGGGCGCGCACACGATCGTCCACACGCCGTATTTCTTGAAGAAGCGCTCGCCTCTCGCAGCTCGTTTGCGCCAGCGCGGATCGGTGTCGCTCAGGTAGTTGATGATGCTGCGCCCATATCGTTTCCCGGCCCAGAAGAAGAATGGGTCGGTCAGCATCGAGATCGGGATCGGCGCAATCAGTGCCAGCAACAGTGGAACTCTCCCGACCCTCACGAAACCACCCGATGCAACCATCGATGCGATGCTCCCGCGGAGTGCGCTGAGCAGCACCGGGTTGCGGCCGAGGAGCAGCGGCGTGAGCGGCAGGCCTACATACGAGTAGATCGTGCTGGCGATGATCGGCCCGACGCAGAGCACGTCCTTGACGCCGATGCGAGGACGCGGTCGTTGCGGCTCTGCCGTGTGGTCGACGACCAGCGTTTCGCTGTCCATGGGCCCATTGTCACCCCTCTCCCGAGAGGACGCCGTCAGGCGACGTCGCGGATCGGGGTCTCGAGGGCGACCGCGGGCGCCGCTTTCCGGCTCTGGCCGATGAGGAGGAGCACCACCGCACCGACGATCAGCGTGGCGGCCACGACCGTCATCGGGGTCACCTGCTCACCCAGCACCACCGCCCCGAGACCGACTGCCACGACCGGGTTCACGAATGCATAGGTCGATGCTGCGGTGACCGAGACGTGGTGGAGCAACCAGATGTAGGCGACATAACCGACCAGCGCGCCGATGAGCACCAGATAGATGAAGGCCGCGATCGAGGCGGAGGAGACGGTGCCCAGGTGGACGCGACCAAGCTCTCCGGTGGCGACGCCCGCGACGCCGAGGAGCAAACCGCCGGCGATCATCTCCATCGCGATCGCAGTGAGCGGCTGCCTGGGTGACGGTGCCTTGGGTGCGTAGAGCGAGCCCAGCGCCCACAGGACGGGGGCCAGCAGCACGACGAGCGTCTGCCAGTGCCCCGATCCGCTTCCACCCGGACGGACAAGCAGGACGATCCCGGCGAGGCCGAGTGCGATGCCGATCGCTGCCGTCCAGTTGATCCACCGGCCGCCGAACGCCGGCGCGAACACGGCCATCCAGAGCGGCACCGTGGCGATGATCAGCGCCACGAACCCGCTCGGGAGATACTGCTCACCCCAGGCGACCCCGCCGTTGCCGAAGAGCAGCAGACACGCCCCGATGATCAGGGCTGACCGCCAGTGGATCCTGGTGAGCCGCTCGCGGGGCGCTCCCGGGCGGTGGGTGAACGCGAGGAGCAGCAACCCTGCGAGCACGAATCGGGCGGACGACATGAGCAGCGCGGGGATGGTCTCGCTGGCGATGTGAATCGTCAGGTACGTCGAACCCCAGATGACGTACACCGCGGCAAAGGCGATCACGATCTGAGCGCGAGACGCCTGAGGACGGGGGATCAGGGGCGTAGACACGTTCTGTGTCATTTGTTATGATACAAAGCGATGAACGTACCGATACGTTATCACATCACCGGACGGCGGGCGTCTGAGATCGCGGAGAGCGTCGAGCGCGGGATTCGCGAGGGCGAGCTCACCGCCGGAACCCGCCTGCCGACCGTCCGATCGCTGGCCTCCCATCGCGGGATCAGCACTGCGACCGTGGCATCCGCCTACCGCGAGTTGCGCCGGCGCGGACTCGTGGCCGGTGCCGGCCGACTGGGAACCACGATCGCGCCGCGCGTTCCCCCGTCGCCGCGGGGCAGGCCGATCGTCCCCGCCGGTGTCGTCGATCTGCTCTCCGGTAACCCCGACCCTGCACTCCTGCCCGACCTCGGAGCCGCATTCGCCTCGCTGCCGCACACGCCGGTGCTCTACGGCGCCCCCGGGTCCGACCGCGAGTTGCTCGCCCTCGCCACTGCGCGGCTCGATCGCGACGGCGTGCCGAGCGACCATCTCAGCGTCGTCGGGGGCGCGCTCGACGGAATCCAGCTTGCGCTGATGGCCCACGTGCGGCCCGGAGATCGAATCGCCGTGGAGGACCCCTGCTATCCGGGGATCATCGATCTTGCGTCCGCCCTCGGTCTCACGGTCATCCCGGTGGCGATCGACGATCGCGGTCCCACGCCGGAGAGCGTCGCCCGGGCGCTCCGGGGTGGCGCCGTCGCCTGCGCGGTCACCCCTCGCGCTCAGAACCCGTATGGGTCGGCGGTCGACGCCGAGCGCGCCGCGGAGCTCAGAGCCGTGCTCGCGGGGCATCCGTCGGTTTTGGTGCTCGAGGACGATCATGCCTTCGATATCACGGAACGCGGCTGCCACTCGCTCTGTGAGGCGGGGCGGCCTCGCTGGGCACATCTCCGCTCGGTGTCGAAGTCGCTGGGACCGGATCTCCGGCTCGCCGTGATGTCCGGCGACGCAGTCACGGTCGCCCGCGTCGAGGGCCGGCGCCTGCTCGCCGCCGGCTGGATCTCGCATCTCCTACAGCGGCTGGTCGTCTCACTGTGGAGCGATCCCGGGGCAGCGGCTCATGCTGCCACGGTCGCAGCCATCTACACCCGCCGCCGCGAGTCGCTCCGTGCCGCGCTGAGCGCGCGAGGCATCGAGTCACACGGCCGATCGGGTCTCAACGTCTGGATTCCGGTGGCTCATGAGGACGCCACTGTCGCTGCGCTCCAGGAGCGCGGGTGGGGAGTGCTCGCCGGCGACCGCTTCAGGATTGCCAGCCCTCGCGGTATCCGAGTGACCACATCGCGCCTCGAACCGGACGACGCCGTGCGCTTCGCCGCGGACCTCGAAGCGGCGCTGACACCGCAGCCGTCGCGCCTGAGCTGACCCGGTCGATGGCGGAGAACCAGCGCGAGCGGATGCACGAGGACCGGGCCCGTGCACTCTCATTCGGAGGCGTGGCTTCGCTCTACGACAAGGCGAGACCCTCGTACCCCCCCGCACTCATCGACGCGCTGATGGCGTTCTCGCCGCGACGCGTGCTCGATGTCGGTTCCGGCACCGGCAAAGCGTCCCGGTTGTTTGTCGAGCGTGGATGCGACGTGCTCGGTATCGAGCCGGATCCGTCAATGGCTGCAATCGCTCGCAGCCATGGGATCACGGTTGAAGAGGCGATGTTCGAATCCTGGGAACCCGGCGGGCGGATGTACGACCTGATCGTGTCCGGGCAGGCCTGGCACTGGGTGAATCCCGAGCTGGGCGTCGTCAAGGCGGCATCGTTGCTGCATCCCGGAGGACATCTCGGCGTGTTCTGGAACCGCGGACGGCCGGACAGCGCCGCCGAGGAGGCGATCGAGGAGGTGTACAGGCGTATCGCTCCCGAGATCGCGGACACCAACGTCGCCACCAAACCGAGCGAGGAGCCGCACGACCGGCTGCAGGAGTTTGCTCACGGTGACCTCTTCAGCGACATCGAGGCACGGACGTTTCCATGGGAGACGAGCTACGACCGGACGAGCTGGACCGAGTTCGTCTCCACTCACAGCGACCACGTCCGGCTCCCGGAGTCGCAGCGGCGCGCGCTCCTCGAAGCCCTCGGCGACGCCATCGACGCGCTCGGCGGCACCATGACGTACCACTACTCGACGTTGCTGGTGCTGGCGAAACGGAGGATGTGATAAGCCGGGCGGCGTGAGCCACGTCGCCGAGGAGGCGAGAGCACTCGGGTTGCGTCTGCTCTCGAGACGATGGGACGATCCGCCGCACACCATCGACACGATGGACAGCGCGATCGCCGAGATCGCTGTGCTGCGCCGGGTAGCGGTCGATTCGGAAGACATGGAGGCATTGCAGGAGGTGCTCGGGGAGCTCACCGAGATGCGGAGCCAGCTGCTGTCGTGAGCATGATCGACGTCCTCCAGATCGCCCTGGGCGGCGTGATCCTGCTGGTGACGATCTACGACGTCTTCCAGTCTGTGGTCATGCCCCGGCCTGCGGTGGGACGGGTTCGCCTCAGCTTCACGCTGATTCGCGGCGCATGGCGCGCCTGGCGAAAGGTCGCGGAGGTCCCCAAGCGGCTGCAGAACCGTGAGACGGCACTGGCCGCGTTCGCGCCGATGATGCTGGTGACGTTGCTCGTCATCTGGGGCTTCGCGCTCATCCTCGGGTACGCGCTCATCTTCAGCGGCCTGCACGCCGGCCTGCAGCCGCAGCCGGATTCGTTCGGCACCGCCCTGTACTACTCAACCGGCCAGATGCTGTCGTTCTCGGTCGACGGCATCGGAGCGACCGGCGTTGCCACGAGCACGTTCGCGGCTATCGAGGCGGCAAGCGGCTTCGGGCTCTTCGCGCTGGTGATCAGCTTGCTGTTCTCACTGTTCAGCTCCTTCCAGCGGCGCGAGACCGCGGTGGTGGCGCTCGACGCGCTGGCAGGGGCACCCCCGACGGGCATCCAGCTGCTCGAGACCTGCGCCAAGGACGCCATGCCCGAGCAGCTGGTCGCGACCTTCGACGAGTGGCGACTGTGGACGGTGGACGTCATCGAGAGCCATCTCTCGTACCCGCTGCTCTTCTACTTCCGTTCCAGCCACGACAACGAAGCGTGGGCCAACTCCTTCGGCGCCGTGATGGACGCCGCGACCCTGGTGCTCACCACCATCGATGGAGGACCGGTCGGTCAAGCACGTCTCATGCACAAGGTCGGGACTCACTTCGTCGCCGACATGCGCGACCACTTTCGCTACGAAGGCGAACCGGTTGTCGGAGTGGAGCGCGAGGAGTTCGACGAGGCCTGCGCGCGCCTCGAGCGCGCCGGGTATCAGCTGCACAATCCGGACAAGGCGTGGGCGGATTTCAGCACGCTGCGCAGCAAGTACGGGGCCTGGCTCAACCAGACGACCAAGGGCCTCGGTGTCCCGCCGGCGCCCTGGATCGGCGATCGTTCGTACCTTCCTCATCGCGAGCGAGCGCCGCTCGGCCCGGGTCAGCGTCGCGTCGCCTGACCGCCATTGATGACGTAGCCATCGCATCGGCGCACGGGAAGCGGCGGATAGCGGGGGAACCGCTTGTCGGTATCCGCCAGGCCACAGAGCACGAAGGTCGATCGAGCGCCCGGGACCAGTCGCGCATGAACGCACGAAGCGCAGAGGCCCGGATCCGGGGGATGGCTCGCACGCACGGGAACATCGTGCGCGTGCTGGTCGCACCAGCGCTTACCATGCGCGGGCAATGCCCGCCATCAGTGTCACCGAGCACATCGACAAAGCCGTACGCAAGATCGACAAATCGACAGCCATCGACCACTGGGACCGCAACCTCGGGCGTTACGACGCCGAGGAGTTGATGTCCGAGGTGCTTGGCAGAAAGCTCACGAAGGCGCTCCTGGACCGCGTCCTCGACAGCACATCAAAGAAGCGGTATGCGGCGATGGTCGCGCGGCGCGTCAAGGGCGAGCCCATCCCGCGCATCAAAGGTCACTACCCGTTTCGCGGGCTCGATCTGCTGATCAGAGACAACGTTTTCGTGCCGCGAGCCTCGAGCGAGCTGCTCGCCAAAGAGGCCATCAAGGCGCTGCGGCGGCAGCGTGGGTCGCGGGTTGCGGTGGACGTCGCCACCGGCGCCGGCCCGGTGGCGCTCGCGGTCGCGAACGAGGTCCGCACGGCAGACGTCTGGGGTGTCGACATCTCGACCGACGCCGCTCAGCTCGGCAAGGACAATGCGCGCCGCCTCGGATTGCGCAATGCACATTTCCGCGCAGGCGATCTGCTCGATGCCCTGCCCCGGCGGCTGCGCGGCACCATCGATGTCTTCACCATCCATCCCCCGTACGTGCTCCGTAGCGACCTGAAGGAGCTGCCTCGAGAGATCCGCGAGTTCGAGCCACTTGTGTCGCTGACCGACGGGTCGGATGACGGTCTCGGGCTGGTTCGCAGGCTCGCGGCGGAGGCGCACGACTGGTTGAAGCCGGGTGGTGCGCTGCTCGTCGAGGTGGGGACCTACCTGTCGCGCAGGACGCAGGCGACACTTCGGGCCGCCGCCCTCGTCGATGTGACCTGGACGAAGGATGAGCTCGGTGTCACTCGTGTGGTGTCCGGACGGACGCCACGGAGCAACGCGCGCACCGTTCGTTGACGCCGATCAGGTTCGGGCGCGAGGAAAGCCCCTCGATATTGCTGGTGGTACCGGTCAGTCTCGGTCAGGCGACGTCGTCCGGGTCCGGCAGCGCCACCTCTTGGGCCGGTGATGCCTGCCTCCCGGTCAGCTCGGTCGCCGGGTGCGGTGGTGTCCGGACGCCGGTCAGGAGCGAATCGCCCTCGTCCGCGCGCATCAGCTGATGTCGCAGGGTCTCCATCTCATGCTCGAGCGCCACCTTGGCATCGATCACCCGCAGCAGTTCGTCGCGTAACAGCGAAGCCTGGCGAGCGGGATCGGGATCATGGGTGATCGCAGCGATGCGCTCCTCCTCGTGCTCGCGCCAGCGAATCGCAAGCAGGGTGGCGGTGCCGTCCGGGGGGCGGTAGGAGCGCGCCCCGGCCTCGACGACGCGACGAATGATGGCGGGGCCGCTGGAGGTGTTCAGGCGCTGGCGGAGGTGCAAGGGATGGCGTGGCGGCGGGTCGGTCAGGCGGAGCCGCGGCCAGTAGATGCGCACCGCGCCGTCGTAGACCGAGAGCATGCCCAGCCGCTTGGTGAGGCGATGCGAGTCCTCGACGCGAGGCATGACGAAGACGTGCGCGAGTCCGCAGAGCTCGCGGGCGGTGAGGGCTGGATTGCCGGCATCGGAGGGGTAGGTGCCGTCCTCCTCCTTGATGGCGCTGAAGAGCACGACAGGGAGACGGCGGCCGGGATCGAGGAGGCACGCCTGGACAAAGGAGTCGATCTGCTCGCTCCCCAGGATTGCCTCCGGAATCGCGCGCAGGCGTTGCGTTCCGGCGGTCGCGCCGTCGCTGACGAAATCGTGGAGCAACGCGACCAGCGGCGGCGCCAGCGGCGACGGCGGCACGCGAAGATGACGCAGATCCTGTTCCACCGACACCCCGATATCCACCAATTCCCCGGTGCGCACGGCATCGACGGTGGTCACCCAGAGCAGCGACGGATCCCACTCATCCGCGCGTTGCATGGTGATCCGGCACAGTGATCGGTTGCCACCATCGCAGCGTATGACGTGGACTTCCACGTCATTTTCCAGAAGGTCGCCCTCGGTCAACAAGTCCGTTGCGGTCTTAAGACCACTTGTTGCCCAGTCCCACATTCTCTGAGCCGCTGCTTCGAAAAGCGCAGCTCCGGCCACCCCCTTATGGTCGAGGGTGAGTCTCGCCCCGAGGGCGCGGAACATCGCGGCTCATCCTACATCGTCGATGGCACCTCGCAATGCCGACATGATTCCGCGCACGTGCCGCTGCTCCTGTCGCAGGTTGCCGAAGGCAACGCGGATCGCGTAGTCGCCGCGCAATTTCGTGTGGCTCACGAAAAATTGTCCCGCAGCGTTGATCCGCTCGACAATGCGCTGATTCAGCGCATTGAGTGTCCCGGGATCGTCGAGTCCCGGAGGATGCGCGCGCAGACACACGACGCTCAACGGGGCGGGTGCGAGCAGCTCGAAGTCGTGCTCCGTGGAAACCCAGCGC
Organism: Candidatus Dormiibacterota bacterium; assembly: GCA_003162415.1. Taxonomy (GTDB): domain Bacteria; phylum Chloroflexota; class Dormibacteria; order Aeolococcales; family Aeolococcaceae; genus Palsa-851. The sequence goes on along the minus strand of PMOL01000004.1, from coordinate 44,617 downwards.
GCGAGCGTCGACGCATACTCGCAATGCTCTCGGATGCGCTGCGCGAGGGCGTCGGTGCCGAAATGACGGATGACCATCCACAGCTTGAGCGCGCGCATGCGCCGGCCGAGTGACGTTCCGTAGTCCATGAGATTTGGGGCGTCCTGATCGGACCCCTCGGTCGTCGTGAGGTACTCGGGAACAATCGAGAACGCGGCTCGCAGCACCTCCGGCCGCCGTGTCCACAGCACGCTGCAGTCGATCGGCGTGAAGAGCCACTTGTGCGGGTTGACGACGATCGAGTCGGCCCGCTCGGCGCCGTCGAGCACCCAGCGCAGCTCCGGCGCGATCGCCGCGGCGCCGCCATACGCAGCGTCGACGTGCAGCCAGAGGCCGTGCTGCTCACAGAGCGCGGCGATTGCGGGAATCGGGTCGACACTGGTCGTCGACGTGGTTCCCGCCGTGGCCACGACCGCGAACGGGCGGATCCCGGCGGCGACGTCCTCGTGGATCGCCTGGCGCAGGGCGACCGGGTCCATGCGAAAGCGCTCGTCCACGGGGATCCGGCGGAGCCCGTCTCTGCCGATGCCCAGCACGATGCCCGCTTTCTCAACCGAGGAGTGCGCCTCGTCGGACGCGTAATAGCGCATGCGAGGCAGGTCGGGGCGGCCGGCCATCCCGAGCTCGCGAATGCGCAGGTCGCTCTGCGCCTCCCGGGCCGCGGCCAGTGCATAGAGCGTGCTCGACGAGGCGGTGTCGTTGATCACCCCGAAGAGTGGCTCGGGCAGGCCGACCATCTGGCGGAGCCAGTCGAGGGTGACCTGCTCGAGCTCAGTTGCCGCCGGCGCGGTGCGCCAGAGCATGGCGTTGACGTTGAATGCCGCGGCCAGGGTCTCACCGAGGATTCCCGGAGCCGAGCCCGTCGATGCAAAGTAGGCCATGAACCCCGGTGACTGCCAGTGGGTGGTCGCAGGGATGAGCAGTTGCTCGATGTCGGTGAGGATCGCGTCGAGCGGTTCGGTGTGCTGCGGCGGCGACGCAGGCAGCCCGCCACGCACCGATCCCGGCACGGCGAGGCTTAAGACCGGGAAGCGTTCGACGTCGCGCAGATAGTCGGCGGTCCAGTCGGCGACCCGGCGCGCTGCGTGCCGGTATGCCTCGGGATCCATGTCGCCGGGGTGCCGGGCGCCGGCCTCGATGTCGCCAGTCATGTGGTCGCCAGATCGTGACGCCCGGGTGGCCCGGCGCGCTCGGCGGAGCCAGGCGCCGGGGCGCCGAGGTCTCCGGTGGACAGCGCTAGACTGACAGCGTGACCGCATCCCTGACCGTCGCCGACGTGATGCACAAGCCGGCGGTGGTCGTGCCGACCTCCATCACCCTCGCCGAGGCCTCGGTGATCCTGGACGGCGCAAACGTTGGAGCGGCGGCGGTGCTCGATCCGCAGGGCAGGCTCCGCGGCATGATCAGCGAGCGGGACCTCCTCCGTTCGGTCGGCCATGGCATCGACCCGGCCACGGCCCAGGTCGAGGAGGTCATGACCAAGAACCCGGTCACGGTGTCGGTCTCGGACACGGTGGAGAAGGGTCTCGAGGTCTTCAGGGAGCGTCGCTTCCGCCACCTCCCCGTGATGGACGGTGAGCGTGTCGCGGGCATCCTCTCCATCCGCCACGTGGTACGGGTTGCGCATATCGAGGACGTGCAGCCGGCAGGGTCAGCGCCGCCCGGCCTGGCGCCCCGCGGGCTCGAGGGCGTCGCAGTCGCGGAAACCTCGGTCGGCGACGTGCGCGGCGAGGAGGGCTTCTTCCACTACCGCGGCTACAACGCCGTCGAGCTGGCCCGCCGCTGCTCCTTCGAGCAGGTCTGGCATCTGCTCGTCGAAGGCGAGCTGCCCGACGACGCCCAGCTCAAAGCGTTCACCAAGCTCGCGGTCGAGGCACGCTCCCTGCCGGACCCGGTGGCGGACATGCTCCCGCGGATCGCGGCGCTTCCCGGCTACACGCCGCTGATGGCGCTGCGCTCGGCAGTGTCGATCGCGGGGGCGGCGCTGGAGCAGCAGCCGACGCTCGACATCCCCGCCGACGAGGTTCGCCGCGAGTGCCTGAAGATGGCCTCGATCGTCCCGGTGCTGCTCATGCGCCTGCACCGCCATCACCTCGGCCTCGAGCCGGTGGAGCCGGATGAGGACCTCGGCTACGTGGGCGCGTACATCCAGATGCTCACCGGCGAGCGCCCCAGTCAGCGGGCGATTCGTGCGCTCGAGCAGTACCTGATCCTCACCATGGATCACGGCTTCAACTCGTCGACGTTCACCGCGCGGGTGATCACCTCGACGGGGTCGGACATCGGATCCGCGCTGACGGGCGCGATCGGTGCCCTGGCCGGCCCACTCCACGGCGGCGCGCCGTCGCGTGCGCTGGCGATGCTCGATGCGATCGGCACTCCCGACAAGGCCGAGGAGTACCTGCGCCACGAGATCTCCTCCGGTGAGCGCTTGATGGGCTTCGGACATCGCGTGTACAAGACGGACGATCCTCGGTCGACCCTCCTGCGCGACGTCGCGATCGAGCTGGGCGGTCCCCAGGCGGAGTTCGCCGTCCAGGTCGAGCAGACCGCACTTCGGGTGCTCAACGAGCTCAAGCCCGGCCGCCGTCTCTACACCAACGTCGAGTTCTATGCGGGCGTCGTCATGAACAGCGTCGGGATTCCGCCCGACATGTTCACCCCGACATTCGCGTCGAGCCGTACTGTCGGCTGGACCGCGGCGATCGCGGAACAGGCTGCCAACAACCGGCTCATCCGGCCCTCTGCGCTATATGTCGGACCCCAGCCGCCGCGGCCGCTTCCCGATGGGTACGGAGCCGCACTCAAAGGCGCTGAACTCGCCCGCTGATCTCGGGGTAACGTCTGGGTAACAGGCGCCATTTCGCTGGCAGGCACCGAAACAACCTCGTGACCCAACCACAACGTCTGGTCGCGGTGTGTGACTGATGCTTTTCGACATGATCCCGGCATTTTTCCCCGCGTTGGTAGCCCTGGTGAGGTCGTGGACCGTTCCCACCAGCCGGCGGCGCGATGACGAACGTGGTCAGGGGCTCGTCGAGTACGGGCTGATTCTCATCCTGATCGCGATCTTCGTCATCGTCGTTGTCGGTGTCGTCGGACACCAGGCAAACAACGTCTTCTCGAACGTCAGCAACGGCCTGAACGCCTAGTGCTTCGGCGATTCTGCGGCAACGCAGAAGTCGCTGTCGCGCATTGAGGTTCAGCACCGTGGCGTTTCGTAAGGTTGCGTCCAGTGGAGTCCCCACCGGCAGCTGACCAAGACGTGATCCGGCAGGACCGTGCGCCCTCGGGCGTCGGACTTGCCGGCGTGATCCTCTGCGGCGGTCGCAGCTTGCGCATGGGCGTCGACAAGGCGACCATCCGTTTCGAGGGAACCACACTGCTGGCGCGTGCGGTCGCCCGACTCGACGAAGTGTGCGACCCCGTGCTCATCGCTCGGGGTGGTACGTCAGCGAAAATGACCGGCCGGGAGTCGATCGCCGATGCGGTTCCTGACGCGGGACCTCTCGGCGGAGTCGTGGCAGCGCTGCGCACATCGCCGCACCGGCTCCTGGCGGTCGTTGCGGTCGACCTCCCCTGGATCGATCAGCGGCTCATCAGAATGCTGGCCGATCTCATCGGTGACCGCGACGTTGCGGTGTGCGAGGCCGGGGGTCGTGTCGAACCGCTCCACGCCGTCTACGCGACATCCATCCTCGCAGCGGCCGAGACGGCGCTGGCGGGCCCCGATCGATCGCTCCGGGGACTCATCAGCACGGCGAACGCGCTGCGTGTTCCTGAAAGCGAATGGCGCCGCGCGGGCATCTCCGAGAGGTTCGCGCTGAACGTCAACACGCCCGAGGACGTGGCCGAACTCAGGCGGGAGGCTCGCCGATGATCGATCGCACCACCGACGCCGCCTGATCGACGGCGTCGCTCTGCGACATGCCCGATCGCATCGCGTCCTGGACGAAGCGGCCGATCAGGTAGGCGGCGAGGGGGGCATTCTGCCGCTCGGTCGAATGCGCGACATCTCGGGCGATCCGAAGCAGGCGCGCTCGGACCTCGAGATCGATCGGCTCCAGCGCACCCGTTCCCCCGCGCGCGGCGTTCAACTGTGCCGCCAGCTTGCCGAGCAGGTCGCCGGTGGCCAGGGCTTCGCTCATGACGCAATGATCCCGCCCCGCCACCCTCGAGCGCGTGCACGTCGCTATGGTGGTCGGCATGACCGTGCGCCACAGGCGTGTGATGCAGGTTGCGGCCGGGGGCGCCGTGACCTGGCGGAGTGACGACGTCAGCACCGAGGAGCCACTCGAGATCCGGATCGGCGAGGTCTCGCTCTCGGTCACGATGCGAACGCCCGGCGATGACTTCGACCTGGTCGCCGGGTTCCTCATCACCGAGGGCATCGTTCGCGAGTCGAGCGAGATCACTTCGATGCGCATGTGTCCCGACGCCGCGGCTGCGACCGGGGAGCTGAACCTCGTCGAGGTCACGCTCTCTGCCGCCGCGTCGTCTCGCGACGTCACGCCGCGTGCCTTCTACATGACCTCGTCATGCGGCATGTGTGGCAAGGCGAGCATCGAGGCGGTGCGGACCAAGTCCGCATACGACGTGGCCGGCGATCCGCTCCGTGTCTCGCCGTCGCTCCTGCTCGGCCTGCCAGCACTGCAACGCTCCGCGCAGCGACAGTTCGCACGCACCGGTGGCCTGCACGCCGCGGCTCTCTTCGACAGTGCCGGAGCGTTGCTCTGCCTCCGTGAGGATGTCGGCCGCCACAACGCATTCGACAAGGTGATCGGGTGGGCGGCGACCCAGGAACTGCTGCCGCTTCGATCGCACATCATCCTCGCGTCGGGCCGCGCCAGCTTCGAGTTGACGCAGAAGGCATTGATGGCGGGGATTCCCTTGCTGGCGGCCGTTTCCGCCCCGTCCAGCCTCGCCGTGGAGCTCGCGTCCGATTCCGGGATGACCTTGATAGGCTTCCTTCGCGGTGAGCAGATGAACGTCTACGCCGGCCACGAACGGATCATTCGCGAATGACCGACGTCGCGAGCGACGCTCACCGCTGGCGTGCTGCCGAGATCACCGTCAGTGACAGCCGCCGCGGAGTCGATGCCGACGATCGAAGCGGCGATGTCATCGTGGCGCGATTCGCGTTGCTCCCTTCCGACGTGGTCGCACGTGAGAGCGTGCCGGACGACATCGAGTCGATCCGGGCGGCCGTTCGGCGATGCGCGGAACACGCCGACCTTCTGATCCTCACCGGAGGCACCGGACTCGGACCGCGGGATGTGACCCCGCAGGCGGTGCAGCCGATGTTCGACTACGAGGTGCCGGGAATGGCCGAGGTGATGCGCCACGAGGGGCTCAAGTCGACGCCGCACGCGATGCTCTCCCGCCAGGTCGCGGGTGTGACCACGAATTGCCTGGTGCTGACCTTGCCGGGGAGTCCCAATGCCGTGGCCGAATGCCTTGATGCGGTATGGCCGGCGCTCCCCCACGCGCTGGCGCTGATCTCGGGCAATACGCGGCACCCCGCGCCTCCGGGTTAGCTCGTCTCGGGCCGGTCGAGCGCCCCGCTCCGGCCGCCCTCCTTGTGCACCAGGGTCACGTCGGTGATCGTTGCCCAGTGGTCAACGGCCTTGATCATGTCGATGACCGTCAGCCCGGCGATGGCGACGGCGGTCAACGCCTCCATCTCGACACCGGTCGCGCCCTCGACACGTGCGGTCGCCTGGATCACCACGCCCGGCGTCTCGGACGTGTCGAGGCGCAGGTCGACGTCGACGTGGCGGAGCGCAAGCGGATGGCAGAGAGGGATCAGGTCCGAGGTGCGCTTGGCGCCCATGATGCCCGCGAGGCGAGCCGTGTCGAGCACGCTGCCCTTGGCGATATCGTCTCCGGCGATTCGTTGCACTGCCTCGGCACTGCAGTTGACACGACCGCGTGCGGTCGCGCTGCGCTGCGTCACTGCCTTGTCGCTGATGTCGACCATGCGCGCGCGGCCGGTTTCATCAACGTGGGTGAGACGCCCCTCGCTCATCAGCCGGCCTCCTGCGATGAACGGTGGCGGGCATCGACCCAGATGGCACCGTCGGGTCGGTGCTCACGTTTCCACACCGGTACCGTGCTCTTGATCAGCTCCAAGGCCTCCTGGCACGCGGGGAATGCCGTGTCTCGATGCGGAGCGGCGACCACGACCACGACGCTGGCATCGCCGATCAGCAGCGCGCCGACGCGATGCACGATGGTGATTGTGCTGATCCCCCCACGCGCCACAAGCGCGTCGCCGATGCTCCGCATCTCAGCCTCGGCCATCTCGGCGTACGCCTCGTAGTCCATGCGCTGCACCGCAACGCCGTCATTGTGGTCGCGCACCCGGCCGACGAAGGTCGCGACGGCGCCGTCGCGCGAGGTCCCTGAGCTTGCGATCACCGCGGCGATGTCGATGGGAGTGTCGGTGATCCACACCCGAACCGGCGAGGCGTCATCTCGACCGCCCGCAACCGGTGGGATGAAGGCAATCGTGTCACCGCCTTGCACGACCGTGTTCCATTCGCAGTAGCCAAGGTTCCGCGCTGCACGAATCGACCCGGCGTCGACCGCCGCGGCAGGATGGCGGCGCACCAGCTCGTCCCACACCTCCTGCACGGTGGTACCCGCGACGCGGATCTCGCCCACGCCGACGCGCTCGCGAAGCGGCCCGAAGACCAGGACGGTGACGTCATCCACCGGTCAGCCGCCGATGTACGACATCTCGATACGCTCGCCCGCGGCGATGCCGAGGCCCCGCAGCTCGGAATAGCGATCGTCGCGACGCTTCCACCGGTCGGCGACCATCCGTCGCAGCGCGTTGTCATCGGCGCCCGCACGCAGCGGCTCGCGCAGGTCGATACCCGAGGTTGCGAAGAGGCACGTGTAGAGCTTGCCGTCGACGCCGAGACGCGCACGGGTGCAATCGCCACAGAACGGGCGGCTCACCGAGGTGATCACCCCCAGATCGCCGGCGCCATCAGCGAATCGATAGGTGCGCGCGACGGCGCCTGGATCGAGATCCTCCTCCAGCAGCGGGTACACCGCGCTAACGCGTTCGAGGATCTCCTCGCCGCTGACGACGTCGGCCTTGCGCCATCCGTTGGTCGAACCGACATCCATGTACTCGATGCAACGCAGGCCGAGTCCCTCGCGGCGTGCGAAGTCGACGAGGTCGAGCAGGCCGTCCTCATTGACACCGCGCTGCATGACGCAGTTCAGCTTGATGGGCTCGAGGCCCGCCTCGCGCGCGGCGGCGATCCCGTCGAGCACCTCACTCACCTCCACGCGCGAGTCGCTCATCGCCGAGAAGACGGCGGGATCGAGCGAGTCGAGGCTCACGGTCACGCGATGCAGACCGGCGTTGCGAAGGCGAACCGCCTGGCGACGGAGCAGGGCCCCGTTGGTGGTCAACGCGATGTCGGGCACGCCGAGCAGCGCAATACCCTCGACGATCTCGACGAGGTCGGGGCGGAGCAGCGGCTCGCCGCCGGTGAGGCGGATCTTGGTCACGCCGAGCGACGCGAACACTCCCGCCAGGCGGACGATCTCTCGTGCATCGAGCGCTTCGGCGCGCGGCAGGAAGCGATGCCCTGGGCCGAACCGCGCCTTCGGCATGCAGTACGGGCAGCGAAAGTTGCAGCGGTCGGTGACCGAGATGCGCACGTCGCGCAGCGAACGACCCAGGAGGTCGGGACCGGCTGCCACCGCCGGCAGGGCAGAGACGGCAGTCATCGCAGCGGAATCGCCTCGACGACCGCGCCCGCCTCGATGACCTCGGCGGCGGCGGGAAAAACCAGCAGGCAGTCCGCGCGCGTGAGCGAGTGGAGCATCGATGACCCCTGGTCGCCGGAGCTGCGAGCGCGAGGCAGGCCGCCGTCCTCTGCGGCATACAGGGTGGCGCGGGTATAGGTCTCGAGCCCCGCGGGCTTGGACATCTCCTCAGCGGTTCGGACGAGCATCCGCCGCCGGTGCAGCTCGCGCGCTCCCTGCATGCGCCGGATGACCGGCCGCGCGAAGAGCTCGAAGGTCACCGAGCTGCTGACCGGGTTGCCGGGGAGGCCGATGAAGATGGCGTCACCCAGCGTCCCGATGAGCACCGGCTTGCCCGGACGCATGGCCACGCGCCAGGTCGAGATGGTCCCCAGATCGGCCGCAACCTCGCGGACCCAGTCGTGGTCGCCGACGCTGACCCCGGCACTGCTGACCACGAGGTCTGACGAGGACGCCACCTCGAGCTGGGCTCGCAGCGACTCCTTTGAATCACGTGCGATGCCGAGGAAGGTCGGATCACCGCCGGCCTCGCGAACAGCCGCGTTGAGCATGGGGGAGTTGGAGTCCACGAGTTGCGCGGGGCCGGGAGGCGTTCCCGCCGGTACGAGCTCATCCCCGGTTGCGAGCAGCGCGACGCGCGGTCGAGCGCCCACGAGGAGACGGTCGTGACCGAGGGCGGCGGCCACACCGATGTCGATGCTGGTCAACTGCTGTCCGGGTTGGATCAGCGTGTCGCCGGCATGCACGTCGGCGCCGCGAGGGCGGACGCTGGTCGCAAGTGCCGTCGCCACATCGATCATCACGGCTGCGCCGTCTCGCGATGTGTCCTCCTGACGGACCACGGTGTCCGCACCTACGGGCATCGGCGCACCGGTCATGATCCGCATCGCGGTCCCAGCGACATGCGCATCGGGGACTGCGCCTGCGCGAGATTCCCCGATTACCGGGAGGCGGACCGGGGCTCCTGGGGACGCATGCGCGATGTCCGCGGCGCGTACGGCGTACCCATCCATCGCGGAGTTGTCGAACCCCGGGAGGTCGGTGCGTGACGAGATCGGCTCGGCGAGGATCCGTGCAAGAGCCGCATCGAGGCCGACCGTCTCAGGCGCGAGCACGCCGACCCGGTCGAGGAGACCTCGCTGTGCGCTGGCTACCGACTCGAGGTCGTCGGAGACGGCACGCGTCAACATCGTCAGAGCTCTGATCCTCCACCCTGGGTCGGGAATCCGACAATCATCATAGACACCGTCACCACAAGGGTATTTCCACCGTCCCCTGTGCAGGACGGGAGTATTTTCGATGCAGCCCCTCGTGGCGTACGCTAGTCGACTGTCCGCTAGCGGACCGTCCTCGAGAGTATGTGGGTTCAATCCCGGAGGTTTTGGATGTTCCCAGCCGCGTTCGACTACATCGCGCCGGGGGCGCTGGACGAGGTGCTCAGCCTCTTGGGTCAGCATGGTGACGACGCGAAGGTGCTCGCCGGAGGGCAGAGCCTCATCCCGTTGCTGAAACTGCGATTTGCGGCGCCTGTCATCGTCATTGATATAGGGCGGGTCGACGGACTCGAGGGAATTAGCCGAGAAAACGGGCATGTGCGAATTGGAGCGCGCACCCGCCATCGCGATGTGGAGAGCGCTACGGACCTGCGCGGGACGCTCGATGTTCTCCTCGACGCGGCTCCGCTCATCTCCGATCCGCTGATCCGGAACATGGGGACCGTCGGCGGCTCCATCTGTCATGCGGACCCTGCTGGCGACTGGGGGGCCGTGATGCTCGCGGTCGGCGCCGAGTTCGTCGTCAAATCCGCAGGCGAGGAGCGCGTGCTCCCGGCTGCAGGATTCTTTCAAGGTCCGTTCACCACCGGATTGCAATCGAACGAGGTGATGACCGAGATCCGGATCCCGGTCGGCTCTGGGAAGTCGGGTGGTACCTATCTCAAGCTCGAGCGCAAGGTCGGCGACTTCGCGAGTGTCGCGGCCGCCGTCCACATCGTGCTCGGCGGCGATGGTCGCGTGGCGAGCGCAGGCATCGGCCTGTGCGCCGTCGGCGCCCACAGCATCAAGGCGACCGCCGCTGAGGCGGCCCTTGTCGGTCAGGAGCCGACGGACGATGTGATTGCGGCGGCAGCGCGGCTGGCGGGCGATGCAGCCGAACCGAAAGCGGACATTCGGGGGAGCGCGGAGTACAAGCGCGACGTTGCACGCGTCTTCGTGCAGCGCGGCCTGCACACCGCGATCGACCGCGCCCAGGGAGCAGCGGCATGAAAGTCACGTTCGAGATCAATGGAACTGCGAAAAGCGTCGACGTCGAACCGCGCACGCTCGTCGTCGATCTCATTCGCACCAAGCTGGGGATGACCGGAACGCACATCGGATGCGACACGAGCAACTGCGGTGCCTGCACCGTGCTGCTCGACGGCCGGCCGGTCAAGTCCTGCACGTTGCTCGCGCCGATGCTCGAGGGCAAGAAGGTCACGACCGTCGAAGGCCTCGCCAAGGGTGGCAAGCTCGATTCGATCCAGGTCGGTTTCCACGAGGAGCACGGCCTGCAGTGCGGCTTCTGCACCCCGGGCATGATGCTGGTGGGCAAGGCCCTCATCGAAGCCAACCCGCACCCCACCGAAGACGAGATCCGCTGGGGAATCAGCGGCAACATCTGCCGCTGCACGGGCTATATGAACATCGTCAAAGCGATCCAGCATGCCGCAGCTGCGAACGCCACCGAGAACACCGCAGGAGTAGCGTGATGGCAGTCGAGACCGCAGAAGCGACAGAGGCCGCGCGTCAGGCGATGGGCGGCATCGGCGTCTCGCTCGCCCGCAAAGAGGACGCGCGATTCATTCACGGCCAGGGCCACTACGTCGATGACGTCGTGCTCCCGGGCATGCTCCACATGGTCATCGTTCGCAGTCCGCATGCGCACGCGCGCATCAAGGGCATTGACAGCACCGCCGCCATGGCGATCCCTGGAGTGGTCGCGGTCGTGACCGGCGAGTTGCTCGCGCAGCACAAGCTCGCATGGATGCCGACACTCTCGGGTGATACGCAAGCTGTGCTCGCCACTGACAAGGTCCGCTTCCAGGGACAGGAGGTCGCCTGCGTCATCGCCGAGACGAAGTACATCGCCGAGGACGCCGCGGCGCTGGTGAGCGTCGACTACGAGCCGCTGCAGGCGATCACGAGCCCTCAGCAGGCGATCGCACCTGGCGCAATCGTCATCCGCGACGAGAAGGAGGGCCAGACCGACAACAAGATCTACCATTGGGAAGCGGGCGACAAGGACGCCACAGACGCCGCCTTCGCGCGCGCTGCCAAGGTGGTGAGCCTCGAGACCTTCTATCCGCGCTGCCATCCGGCGCCGCTCGAGACGTGCGGCTGCGTCGCCGACCTCGATCCCGTGACCGGCAACGCGACGATCTACATGACCAGTCAGGCGCCGCACGCCCACCGCACACTGTTCGCGATCGTCGCTGGGCTGCCCGAGGAGAAGATCCGGATCATCTCCCCGGACCTCGGTGGTGGTTTCGGCAACAAGGTGCCGATCTATCCCGGCTACGTCGTCGCCACCGCGGCGTCGCTGCTGATCGGGCGTCCGGTCAAGTGGATCGAGGACCGCACCGATAACCTCATCTCGACCGGATTCGCCCGCGACTACTACATGGACGGCTCGGTCGCCATCGATGAGAACGGGAAGTTCATCGGACTTCGCGTGAACCTCCTCAGCGACAACGGGGCGTTCTTCGCGGATGCGCAACCGAGCAAGTTCAAGGCCGGCCTCTTTCACATCGTGACCGGCTCGTACGACATCCCTGCCGCACACATCGTGGCCAACGGTGCGTACACCAACAAGGCACCCGGCGGCGTGGCATATCGATGCTCGTTCCGGGTCACCGAGGCCTCGTACTTCATCGAGCGCCTGGTGGAGAGTGCGGCAGTCGAGCTCGGACAGGATCCCGTCACGATCCGGCTCAACAACTTCATTCAGCCCGAGGCCTTCCCCTATCAGTCCGCGTCCGGATTCGAGTACGACAGCGGCGACTATCCACGGGCGATGCAGGTCGCGCTCGACATGCTCGGCTACGACGAGCTCCGCAAGGAGCAGGCGGAGAAGCGTGCCAAGGGCGAGCTGATGGGTATCGGTGTCGCCAGCTTCACCGAGGTGGTCGGTGCCGGCAAGGGCAAGGACTACGACATCGCAGGGTTGCGCATGTTCGATTCAGCCGAGCTGCGCGTGCATCCGACCGGCAAGGCGATCCTCAAGCTCGGCGTGAAGTCGCAGGGCCAGGGGCACGAGACGACCTTCGCCCAGATCGTCGCCGAGGAGCTCGGCATTCCCGCATCCGACGTCGAGGTTCGCGAGGGCGACACCGACAACACGCCTTTCGGTCTCGGCACGTATGCCTCCCGCTCGACGCCGGTCGGTGGCGCCGCCACCGCGATGGTGTCGCGCAAGCTCCGCGACAAGGGCAAGTTGATCGCCGCCCATCTCTTCGAGGCCGACGTGGCCGACATCGAGTTCGCAAGGGGCAAGTACAACGTCAAGGGGTCGCCCGACAACGTCAAGACCATCCAGGACATCGCGTTCGCGGCCTACACCAACCTCCCGGACGGCCTTGAGGCCGGCCTCGAAGGGGTCACGTACTACGACCCGCCGAACATGACCTACCCCTTCGGGACATACCTGGTCGTGGTCGACATCGACAAGGGCACCGGTCAGGTCAAGGTGCGGCGCGTGGTTGCCGTGGACGACTGCGGGGTACGCATCAACCCCATGATCGTCGAGGGCCAGATCCACGGTGGCTTGACCGAGGGCTTCGCGATCGCGTTCATGGAGCTGATCACGTTCGACGACGAGGGCAACTGCATCGGCTCCAACTTCATGGACTATCTGATCCCGACCGCGTGGGAGACGCCGCGCTTCGAACTGGGTCAGACGGTCACGCCGTCGCCGCACCATCCGATCGGCGCCAAGGGCATCGGCGAATCGGCGACCGTCGGGTCGCCGGCCGCGTTCGTCAACGCGGTCATTGACGCGCTGTCGCACCTCGGCATCACCAACATCGACATGCCGTTGACGTCCGACAAGGTGTGGGCGGCGCTGCGCAGCAAGGGGGTGACCGAATAGACGACCGCCTGGTGACCCTGCTCGCCGAGAACGCCGCGTCGGGGCGTCCGTGCGCACTTGCAACGGTGGTGCGCACCGAGTCACCGACATCGGCGCATCCCGGCGACAAGGCCGTGATCACCGACGACGGCGAGCTGCACGGGTGGATCGGCGGCAGCTGTTCGGACGCGCTCGTCCGCCGCGAAGCGCTCGTGGCGATGAGCGATGGCCTGCCCCGGCTGGTGCGCATCCGACCCGACGTGGAAGCGCTCGAGACACGCAATGGAGGCGAGCTCACCGTGGCGACGACGTGCCCGAGCGGCGGGACGCTCGACATCTTCATCGACCCGCATCTCCCCAAGCCGTTGCTCGTGGTCATCGGTGAGAGCCCTGCCGCTCGGACGCTCGTCGAGCTGGGCCGCGTCGTCGGCTATCGAACGTGCGCGGTGCATCCGGGCGCAGCGTCGGCGGATTTTCCCGGTGCTGACCGGGTGCTCAACAGCCTCGACCTCAGCTCGCTTGCTCAGGAGAAGGACTGCTGGGTCGTCGTCGCGACCATGGGCCACTACGACGATGACGCCCTGCAGGCCGCATTGACCCTTGCGGATGCCGACGTTGCGCTGGTCGCCAGCGCACGCAGATCGGACGCCGTGCTGGACACGCTCCGAGGGCGCGGCGTCTCCGACGCAGAGCGGGCCAGGGTTCGTGCTCCCGCCGGGGCGCGGCGCGCAGGAGCCCAGGAGGAGATCGCGCTCCACGCACTCGCGGAGGTGGTGGCACTTCGCCGCGAGCGCATGATCGCCAACCCCGTTCCCGCGCCCGAAGCCATCGCTGGATTCGCCGTCGACCCGGTGTGCGCCATGACCGTCGACACCAGGGATGCGTCCCACACCGCGATCCACGATGGCCAGACGTACTTCTTCTGCTGCTCGGGATGCCGGGAGCAGTTCGTCGCGGACCCGGCGCGGTTCCTCCGAGCCACCGCCGGCTGAGTGGTCGCTTCGAGGTCGGCGGGGGTCATTCTCGCCGCCGGCGCGTCGCGCCGGATGGGGGAGCCCAAGCAGCTGCTTCCCGTGCATGGCCGGCCGCTCCTCGAGACTGCTCTGGCAGCCGCCTGCGAATCGCAGCTCGACGAGGTGCTGGTCGTCCTCGGCGCTCACGCCGATGAGATCAGGCGGTCGGTACGCCTCGGCCGCGCCCGCGTGGTGATCAATCCCGACTACGCGGAGGGGATGAGCACCTCGCTCAAAGCCGGGATCGCCGCCCTCGGAATCAATGTCGCTCGGGCGGTGGTCATCCTCGGCGACCAACCGGACATCAGCGCCGAGGTTGTCGACCGGCTCCTCGAGACTCACGCGGCCTCCGGGCTCCCCGCCGCCGCGCTCAGCTTCGACGGCCTCCTGCACCCGCCGGTGGTGCTCGCCCGCGACCTCTGGAGCGATATCGATGTACTCGAGGGGGATGTCGGTTGCCGCGCGCTGGTGCGAGCGCACCCCGAGCTGGTGGCGGCGGTTGCGGCCGCGAGGCCGGGCGGGCACCCCATCGACATCGACACTCGCGAGGACTTCGAACGCCTCGCCGCTGACCCCGCCTGACGCTCTGCTAGCCTCGGTCGGTTCCGTTCGCGATCCCGGAGGTTTGAGGTGCCAGCACTCGTCATCGTCGCCGAGCGGCTCATCGACGGCACCGGTCGCGACCCGCTGGAGCGCGCTGCCATCGTCATCGAGGACGGACGGATCACCGCGGTCGGAGAGCGCTCGTCACTGACGATTCCGGACGGCGCCGACGTCCTCGAGGACGACGATCTCACCCTGCTCCCCGGCTTCATGGATATGCACGTCCACCTGGCCTCGTCGGGCACCAACCTCGTCCGCATCCTCATGACCCCGGCGTCGCTGGCACTGCTCAACTCGATCCCCAACAGCGCGCGCACCCTCGCGGCCGGCGTCACCACGGTCCGCGACGCGGGCCACACCCCGGTCGGCGTCCGCCTCGCCGCCGAGGCCGGGTACTTCCCGGCGCCGCGGATGGAGCTGGCGATCAGCCTGCTGAGCCAGACCGGGGGCCACGGTGACGACCTGATGCCGTGCGGCGCGCGCGTCGGGCTGACCATGAACGTCGACGTGCCCCACGGCGTCGTCGACGGCGTGGACGACATGCGCCGCAAGGTTCGCCAGGTGCTTCAGGCCGGCGCCGACTGGATCAAGCTCTGCACCAGCGGCGGTGTGCTCAGTCCCGGCGATCTCCCCGACCACGCTCAGTTCTCGATCGATGAGATTCGCATCGCCGTGGAGGAAGCCGCGGTTGTCGGCAAGCGCGTCATGGCCCACGCCATGTCACCGGCGGGGATCCGCAACTCGCTCCTCGCCGGGGTCACGAGCATCGAGCATGGATGCCTCCTCGACGAGGAGGGCATCGCGCTCATGAAGGAGAAGGGCGCGTATCTCGTGCCCACGCTGGTCGCGCCGGGCGATGTGATCGATGGAGCCAGGACCAGTGGCGGCCTCCCACCGGAGATGGTCGCGAAGGCCGAACGGATCAGGGCGCTGCATCGAGCCGCCGTTTCAGCCGCAATTGCGTCCGGCGTCAAGATCGCCATGGGCACTGATGCGGCGGTGGGACCGCATGGGGCCAACCTCAGGGAGCTTGGCGAGATGGTTCGCTGCGGGATGACGCCGATGCAGGCGATCGTGGCCTCGACCCGAGTGCCGGCCGAGCTGCTTCGCCGGCCCGACCTGGGTACGCTCGCCCCCGGCAAGCTCGCCGACGTGGTCGCGGTTCGCGGCGACCCCCTCTTGGACATCGACAGCCTTGCGGACCCTGCGCATATCCGCCTGGTGGTCAAGGATGGCCGGGTCGCGTTCGACTTCCGGGAGCGAGCGGCGGCTCACTCCTCGTCGGTGTCGTCGGCGAGCGCAGCCTCGTAGGGCGGAATCCGCCAGGCGGCCTCCTTGCCGAGCAGCCCTCCGTGGCCCAGCGACGCGAGGTATGGCGGGTCCAGCGGGAGGCCGGCGTGGACCCGGGCAATCAGCAGATCGAGCGCGCTCCGGCGCGAGAACATGCCGCATGACGCCACCCCGATCACCGGCCTGCCCAGCAGCTCGGCGATCCAGTAGCTGCTCCCCGGGTGCATCGGCAGGCCGCGCCGGATGGAGGTCGCGCCCGCGGCGATGAGGCTCTGCCAGGTGACGTCGAGCGGATCGACCGAGGCCACCCCGACGGCAAGGACGATGTCCGCCGAACCGGCCGCATCGACGAGGGCGGAGCGAACGTCGTCGGGGCTGTCGCCAACGTAGCGCACCGGGTCGACGCTGCCCCCGAACCAGGCGCTGCGCATGCCCAGTGATCGCTCGAAACGCGTCCGCGCATCGTCGGTGAGCTGCTGCCGCACGATCGCCGCCATTCGCAACGGCAGGAACGGCCGGACGCTGAGGATCCCGGCCTCGCCCTGCGCGGAAAGCGCGGCGCGCTCAGCCTGCTCCAGTGACCATTCGGAGATCGCGAGTGGTGTGATCTTGACCCCGGCCAGGGTCCTCCCGGCGTCGACGTGGAGACCGTCGGGCACGGTGAACACTGTGACCCCGTCAACCGCGTTCACCGCCGCGAGCGCCTCGACATCCACGCTGACCATGCCGCGCCACGAGGCGACCAGCCGCGCCTGCGACTCCACCGGCGGCCGGGCGAACGTCCCCGATCCCGCGATCGCCGTGGCGATGCGAATCGCGGCCGCGTCCTCGCCGACGTCGCCGTCATCGAGCCAGAGCACGTGCAACTCCTCGGGCGTTGCCTCGCGGAGTGTTTGCGCGTGGGCGGCGGAGAGCACGGTTCCCTTGAGGAGTGCCGTGCGGCCGCTCGCGTCCAGGACGTCCCGGCAGAGGACGGCCCCGGCCCACTCCGATAAGGGTCCCTCGACCGCTGAGGCGGGAAGAACCTCCAGCCTCACCCGACGGGGGCTGCGGGAGCCGCGGAGAGCGACCCCGCGTTCCGGCCTCGGCGCACGGCGACGATCTCGGCGAGGATGGCGATGGCGATCTCCTCGGGCGTGGCTGCTCCGAGGTTGAGACCGACCGGGCTATGAATGCGCGCGATGTCGGCATCGGTGAAGCCCGCCTCGCGGAGCCGGGCGACACGCTTGGCATGCGTCCCGCGACTCCCGATCGCGCCGATGTAGCCCGTCTCGGTTCGGAGCAGTGCGCTCAGCGCCGGGTCCTCGAACTTCGGATCGTGGGCGAGGCACACGGCGGCGTCGCGCGGTCCGAGGTCGAATTGTGGCAATGCTTCATCCGGCCATGCGGTCACCAGCCGTTCGGCGTCGGGGATGCGCTCGACGTTGTTGAACGCGGTGCGCGGGTCGACCACCGACACGGTGAATCCCGCGGCACGAGCCATGGTGGTGAGCGCGATCGCGATGTGCACCGCCCCGATGACCACCAGCTGTGGCGACGGCACGATCGGATCGACAAAGACGCGCATGCCGGAGATCTCCTCGACCCCGGGCAGCCCGGATGAGATCCGCGGGCGCGCCGCAGCAACCGCTTCGGCCGTCGTGGATGAGCCGCCGAGGCTGCCGACGAGGCCGCCGTCGGCGGTCGCCGCGGCACGGTTGCCTGCCTGTTCGCCGTCCAGGGCGGTGAGCAGGGCGACCGGTCGCGAGGTCTCGATCGCGCGCCGGACCTCCTCGATCACCGGGTCCGACCCATCGCTCTCCAGGGTCTCGACAAAGATGTCGACCTCGCCGCCGCACGACAGCCCCACGGCCCAGCCCATCTCGTCACTGATGCCGTAGTGCAGGAGGCGCGGAGGAGCATCACCCGCGATGGTCGCCTGGGCCTCGAGCACGACGGCGGACTCGAGACAACCGCCGCTCACCGAGCCGGCCATCCGGCCGTCGCGGCTCACCAGGAGGCGCGCCCCCATCGGGCGGGGGGTCGACCCTGACGTGCCCACGACAGTCGCCACCGCAACCAGTGGGTCACCCTCACTCCACTCATTCAATGTCGGAAGCAGATCTCGCATGACATGAGTATCCCCTTCTGCGACCGGACGGTACAAGCCGTCGCTCGGTCCCTCGGTGCACAATTCCGTGAATGCAAATCGAGAACTCCTTTGCCGTCAAGGCGGAGCCCGACCGTGTCTACGAGTTTCTGCTCGATGTGAACAACGTCGTGAGCTGCGTTCCCGGTGCGGAACTGTCCGAGGTCGTCGATCCCAACACCTTCAAGGGAAAGGTTCGGATCAAGGTCGGACCGGTCACCGTGAACTACAACGGCACCGCTCGTATCACCTCCCGCGACGCCGATACACGCACGGCGACCCTCGAGGCGGAAGGACGCGAGACCACCGGTTCCGGGACCGCGCAGGCGACGACGATCATGGCTGTCGCCGCCGACGGCGAGACATCGAAGGTCACGCTGACCACCGACTTCACGGTGGTCGGCCGGATTGCCCAGTTCGGCCGGGGCATCATGGAGGACGTCTCGCGCCACCTGGTGGGACAGGCGGCGGAGTGCATTCAGTCGAAGCTCGAGGGACCGCCGCCGAGCGCGGCGCCCGCGGCAGAAGCGTCATCGACGGGATCCAACTCGTCGTCCAGCGCCCCGGCGCCCGCGCCGGCGCCATCTGAACCGGCGTCGCTTGACGCGCTGGCACTCGGGCGCGCTGTGGCCAAGGAGCGCATCAGCAGGATGAAAGTCCGGCCCCAGATGATTGCCGCGGCGTTCGCCGGGCTGATCAGCCTCCTGCTGCTCCGCCGGGTGCGCCGATCGCGGCGGCGGCGCCGCGAGGCGAACGGCTGACCCGTCGAGGCAGCTGAGCGAGCAGCCTCCCCAGGGCGTCGAGCGCGTCGACGTTGTGCGCGCTCAGGAAGTCGTCGACGTGAGGGAGGGCCGCGGCCATGCCGCGTGTCTCCGGCTGATACG
Source organism: Candidatus Dormiibacterota bacterium (assembly GCA_003162415.1). GTDB lineage: Bacteria > Chloroflexota > Dormibacteria > Aeolococcales > Aeolococcaceae > Palsa-851. Next base: position 25,766 of record PMOL01000004.1, on the reverse strand, counting down.
CGCTGCTGCCCAGCAGCGGGTTCAGCCAGATGAGGCGGTGACAGCTGCGCCGGAGCCGAGCCATCTCGCGTCCGAGCTGTTCGGGATCACCGCGATCCCATCCGTCGCTGATGATCAGCACGACCGCGCCATGGCCGAGCACACGGCGCGCATGGTCACGCTGGAAGGTGTGCAGCGCGTCGGCGATACGGGTCCCGCCACCGATGTCGTGCACCTGGGTGGCAACGTGGTCGAGCGCGGAATCGATGTCGCCGTGGCGGAGGAGATGCGTGATTCTGGTCAAGTGTGTCGAAAACGCGAAGGTCTCGACCCGCTCGCGCGTGCCGATCACGTGCGCGAACACCAGCAGATGACGTGAGTACCGATCCATCGATCCGCTGACGTCGCAGAGGATGACCAGCGGCCGGCGCTTGGTGCTGGCGCTTGCGCGGGCAAGCCGGTGGGCGTCACCGCCTTGCCGCGCTGCGGCCCGCAGGGTCCGGCGTAGCTCCACCGAGCCGCGCCGATCGGCCCGCAGGCGCCGCGTCCGGCGCTCGGCGACCTTCCACGGCGACTGGCGGAGCAGTCTCCGGACGGCGGCCAGCTCGTCCCAGCTCATCTCTCGGAAGTCGCGCTGACGGAGCAATTCCTCGGCGCTGTACCCGGTGCTCGACGCCGGCGGTCCCTCGACCTCGCGGGCGACGCCTGGCGACGACAGCCCAAGCGCGTTCATCCATGCCAGCGCCTGCTTGGGATCAAGCGCCAGCGGACGGCTGCGGCCTGGGATGGAGCCGGCTTTGCCCTCGCCACCGGGGCTGGAGAAGAAAAGGTCGAAGGCCGCGTCGAACACCGGGCCCTCCTCGCGCCGGGTGACGAACACCGCCCGGAGCGCGTAGCGGACCTCATCGGGATGTTCAAGATCGATTGCGAGCAGCGCCTCGCAGGCGTCGCGCACGCGCTCCGGACCGGTGGTGAGCCCTGCATCGCGGAGCAGTCGCGCAAAGAGCGTCACGCTCTCGACGGGATCCGGTGCGTTGCCGATCATCGCCCTGCGTGCTCCGTGATCGCCTCCTCGCTGCGCTGGAGGTCTTCCTGGTGCTTGACCGCCGCGCCCATGGTCTCGCGCAGCGCCGCGGGTGTCGCCTCGGTGTGGCCGAGGGCTGCGAGGGCGCGTGCCCAGTCCACCGTTTCTGCCACTCCTGGCACTTTGTAGAGGTCGAGGCCGCGGAGTCGCTGAGTCACCTCCGCGACCTGGCGTCCGAGCCGTTCCGAGACCTCGGGCGCACGCACTCGCACGATGGCGACCTCTCGCTCGAGGTCCGGGTAGTCGATCCAGTGGTACAGGCAGCGGCGCTTGAGGGCGTCGTGAACCTCGCGCGTGCGGTTCCCGGTCAGGATCACCAGTGGCGGATGGGTCGCACGGATCGTCCCCAGCTCGGGGATGCTGATCGCGTAGTCGGCGAGGATCTCGAGCAGGAACGCCTCAAACTCCTCGTCCGATCTGTCGATCTCGTCGATGAGCAGCACCGGCGGCACCGGGTCGTGGTTGTCGATGGCGTCGAGGAGCGGCCGGCGCAGGAGAAACTCCGGCCCGAACACGTCCTGTTCGGTGCGGACCCGGTCCTCGCGTTCGCCGACCAGCCGGATGTGGAGCAGCTGGCGCGCGTAGTTCCACTCGTAGGCGGCATGCGCGAGGTCGATGCCCTCGTAGCACTGCAGCCGGATGAGGCGAGCGCCGAGACCGGTGGCAAGCGCTCGCGCCGCCTCCGTCTTGCCCACCCCGGCCTCGCCCTCGAGGAAGAGGGGCTTGTTGATGCGCATCGCGACGAGGATCGCCGTCGCCAGGCGCCGATCGCAGAGGTAGTCGTTGGCGGCGAGGAGGTCGACGACCGCGTCGACCGACGGGGGCTGCACGGATCCGCCCGGTGCGTTCATGACTTCAGCCTGACGAGTCCGCGTCCCGCCGGTCAAGCCGCGCGGCGCTCGACGCCGGCGGCGATCACAGCGCGTAGACGTCGACCTCCGTTGCCTTGACGACCGCGAACACCTCCCCACCCTCGGCGAGGCGCAGCTCGGCAGCCGCCGCCGGCGTCACCTCTGCCACGAGGGGAAACGGACCCTCGAGCCGGATTCGCCAGCGGTCGCCCTCGGGATCGACGCCGGTGACCATGCAGCGCAGGACGTTGCGAGGGCTGCCCTCGGGTGCCTGCCGGTAGAGGGCAACGGCGCGTGGCTGAATGGTCGCGAGCGCTGGTCCCTGGATGCCCGTGGCGACGGTGAGCCCCGAGCCGTCGTCGACGACCATCGTTCCATCGGACACCACGCCGCGGAGGAGGTTCAAGCCGGCCATACGCGCGATCCAGGCAGAACGGGGTCTCGATGACACCTCTGTGAACGGCCCCTCCTGGGTGATGCGGCCGTCCTCGAGGACGACCACGCGTTCGGCGAGCGAAGCCGCTTCGAGTGGGTCGTGGGTGACGACCAGTCGCACCCCCGTGAAGGTGGCGAGGTGCCGGCGGAGTGCGCGACGCAATTCGAGCCGTCCCGATGCATCGACGGCCGCCAGCGGTTCGTCGAGCAGCAGGACCTCCGGGTCGGTGACCAGGGCGCGCGCCAGCGCGGCGCGCTGCGACTCGCCGGCGCTCAGCGCCGACGGGCGCGATGCAACGTGCCTGGTGAGGTCCACGCGTTCAAGCCATTCGTTCGCCCGCGCATGGGCGGTCGCTCGGTCGACACCGCGTGCGCGCAGGCCGAACGCGACGTTGTCGAGCACGCTCAGGTGGGGGAACAGGCCGTGGTCCTGGAACACGAATCCGACGCGGCGAGCTTCGGGCGTGAGCCAGGTGCGGGTCGCGGTGTCCTCGAACACAGTCCCGTCAACCTCGACACGCCCCTCGTCGACAGGGGTCAATCCCGCGACAACGCGCAGCAGCGTTGTCTTGCCGGCGCCATTCGGTCCGAGCACCGCGACGGTGACGTCGGACTCGACGGAGAGATCGCAGTCGAGACGGAGACTTCCCAACTGGGTGCGGACCTGCGCGTGGAGGGTCATCGCAGCGCACCGAGCCAGCGGTCGCGCAATACGACGAGGACGAGCACCGAGATCGCCAGCAGCAGCAATGAAAGCGTGATTGCCTCGCCAATCTGGCCCGAGCCCTCGAACGAGCTGTATGCGGCGATCGGCAGCGTCTCCGTCGTGCCCGGGAAGCTACCGGCAAATGTGATGGTGGCCCCGAACTCGCCCAGCGCTCGGGCCCAGCAGAGCGCGGCTCCGGCGGCGATCGACGGCGCCGCCAGCGGCAGGGTCACTCGCCAGAAGCGCCGCCACGGCCTGGCACCAAGAGTCGCGGCCACCTCCTCGAAGTGGTCGTCGCGCTGCCTGAGTCCCGCCTCGACAGTAATGACCAGAAAGGGGAATCCGACAAACGCCTCGGCGATCGCCGCGCCGGCGGTGCTGAAGGGAAGCACGATCCCGAAGTGATCGAGCACCGTGCCGATCGGGGTGGTGCGGCCGAGGGCGGCCTGCAGCGCGATCCCACCGACGACCGGCGGGAGCACCAGCGGCAGGGTCACCAATCCGCGGATGACGCGGCGCGCCGGAAGGGACGTCCGCGCGAGCAGGTAGGCGAGCGGGACGCCGATGACGAGCGCGATCGCGACTGCGATGAGCGAGCACTCGATGGAGAGGCGGAGCGCCGTGAGCACGTCCGTCGACACCAGCTGCGACGGCAGGTTGCTCCAGTCGACATGGACGAGCAGCCCGATCAGCGGCAGCGCGATGAACAGCACGGCCACCGCGGCCGGGATGACAAGCCCGAGCAGGGGGCGCCGCGTGACGCCCCGGGTCACGATGGGTTCAGGAATCCGTCTTCCAGTAACTGCGCATGCACGTCACCGGAGCCCGCCGAGGTCACAAACGCTGCGGCCGGCGTCTGGTTCGCGCTCGCCTTGACCACGGCGATCTCGTAAGTGCCGATCACGTTCTGCGCATCAGGTATCGGGACTCCAGTCACCTTGCCGGCCGCAGTCACCACATCGGTGACGAACACGAGGGCCGCGTCGGCGTTCCCCGACTCGACCTGCTGGACGACCTCGGCGTCATCGAGCTGGAACGACTTGGGGGTGACTGTGATGTGCGCCGCCTTCAAGGCCTTGGCCGCGTAGTCGCCAACCGGGACGCTCGGCGCGGCGAGCACCACCGAAAGCCCGGGCATGGCGAGATCGGCGATGGTCTTGATGCCCTTCGGGTTGCCCGGCGCAACGATGATCTCGAGCTTGTTCCTGCAGAACGCCTGGGGGGTCTCGACAAGCCCGGCGGTCACGAGTTGCATCATCGTCGAGGTGTTGGCGGTGGCGATGACATCTGCTGGTGCGCTGTTGATGATCTGGGTCACCAACGTCTGCGAGCTGCCGTACGAGTACTGAGCCTTGAAGCCCGGGTGGTCGAGCTCCAGTCCCGTCTCAGCCTTGTTGAACGCCGAGGTCAGCGATGACGCGGCGAACACGGTGATCGTCCCGCTGAGTGGATCAGGCGACGCGGAGGAGGCGGGCGTGGACGTCGAGCCGCACCCGGCGAGCGCAAGGGCGGCGCTGCCGGACAAAAGGACGGTGCGTAGTCCGATTCTCATTGCTTCCTGGGCTGCATCTCTGCGGATGGGGGCAACTCGATGACGACGTTGGTGGCCTTCACCGAGGCGACGGCAAGCATCCCGGGCTCCAACCCAAGCTCGGCAACCGCCTCGGAGCTGATCAGGGAGCTGACCCGGAACGGCCCCGCCTGGAGCTTCACGTGCGCCATCACCCCGTCGGTGACGACGTCGGTGACCAGCCCGATGAAGTGATTGCGCGCCGACTCGGTCACAGGCAGGGTCGGGTGGCTGCTGGCCAGCTCCACCGCGAACCTGGCAAGCGCGACTCCATCTACCATCCGGTGGCCGCCGTCGGTGCGTACCGTCGCGATCCGGCCGGCGTCGGCCCAGCGGCGGACGGTATCGACACTCACGCCGAGCAGTTCCGCAGCCTGGCCCATCTTGTACGTCGGCATGGGCCGCGACCTTAGCGCAAAAGCGGTCTTCTTCTCAACCAGGCCTTGCGATTGCGGTTTCGCTCAGGAAGAACTGCTACTCGTGCGCCACCACGGTGATCGCGTGCGTCACGTCGCTCACGAAGAGCGGGGCCGGGTAGATGACGCGTACGTAGCCCTGGGGATCGATGACATCCAGGTAGTTGGTCTTGGGCGGTTCGAGTGGCTCGCCCCACTTCAACCATGTGATCTTCAGGGTCGAGTCGGGTCCGAGGAGCCAGTGCCAGCCCGGGTCCCATTGGGCCGTGAGGTTCGTCTTGATGAACTCGGCAACGTTGGCCGCGGTTCGGTCGGGCATCACGCTGACGATGAGCAGGACCGGCTTGATCGTCTTGGGCAGGGCCTGCTCGACCGCAACGATGTCGCGGCCCAGGATCGGGCAGAGGTTGACGCAGAGCGGGTCCATGAAGGCCAGGAGCACGACGTGGCCCTTCTCGTCCGCCAGTGAGACCGGCGTGCCGTTCTGGTCGACCAGCCCGGTCAGCGGAGGAGTCGGCTGCCGTGTGAGCGGCGCGCCGATCACGTTTGCTGATGGCGTGATGTTCACCTGCGCCGCGGTTGTGGTGGCGCGTGAGTGCAACGTCATGGACATCAGCGCGCCGATCCCGAGCCCACCCGCGAGCGCCAGCACGACAAGCAACGCCTGACCACGCTTCGATCGAGTGACCGCTCCGAGGCTCCCCGAGGGTTTCATCCACAACCTCGCTCTCGGCAATCGTTGTCTGAAGGCTGCATCCGCACCCACAGGCGGTCGTCCACCCGCGAGCGCGGCGCCAATTATGGCTCGATCGACCCGCTCGTGTGACGCGTCTCGATGGCCGACGGTATGCTCGCCGCGTGATCCAGCATCGTCGGGCGAGGGTTGCTGCACCGGGCGGCGTCCTTCTGGCGCTCATCGGCCTGTTCGTCAGCCACACCCTCGAATACCTTCGCGTCTGGGGGCCCCAGGGCGTCGTGGATTCGATGACCAACCCGGTGCATGCCTACATGCTCCCCGTCGCGGGCGTGCTCTTGGTGCTCAGCACTGTCTTCGCGTTCCGGCTGGCGCGGGCCTGGCGGGCGCTCAATCTGCGGCTCGATCGCGCCGCCGCGGGGGTGCGCCGGCTCTGGCGCGGCGGTACCGGTGTGTTCGCGGCCGGCCCACAGCACGGATCGACACCCGGAACCCGGCTGGCCGCGATCTGGCTGCCGCTGGCGGCCGCCCAGATCGTCCTCTACCTCGTGCAGGAGAACATCGAGGCGGCGGCGCGGTCGCAACCGGCGCCCGGCCTCGGAGCGGTCACCGGGATCCACTGGGCCGCCCCGCTCGTCCATCTCTATGTGTCCCTGCTGCTGGCATGCCTGGTCCGCATTTGCCAGGTCTTGTTCCACCGCCGCGAGGTGGTTGTTGAGCGCGTGGAAGCCCTCCTGACCGCCATCGTCCGGCGGCGCCTGGGGGCGATTGCAATCATTCGCCGCCCGGCCATCGAGACGGTCGCTCCGATCGACCGGCTCGGCGGTCACCTCTGGCGGAGACCGCCACCGCTGCTCCTCGACCACTGACCGGGCGTCCGTGAGCTTCGGCTCACCTTCGATCGTTCAATCACGAGGAGATATCACGTGGGGAGAACCACCCTTCGAGCGTCAGCGGTTGCCGCCGCGACGCTCATTGCCCTTGCGACGTCATTCGCCGTCGCCTCGGCGCATTACGTCTTCACCGCGGGGAAATACCGCATCGCGATCGGCTGGCAGAACGAGCCGTCGTCGGGCACCGACACCTACGTCGGTGCGCAGAACGCCATCCAGGTGTTCATCGACGTCGCGTCGGCGAGCGATGCGAATGGAACCCCGGTGAGCACGCTGAACCAGGACTGCGCGCACCCCGACTTCCAGGTGACGGTCACCGTCGGCACCACAACGAGCAGCCCCTTCTGTCCGGCCCCTGTCTATGACCACGACACCGGAAACGGCCGCCTCGACGAGTACGACTATCCGTTGATCCCGACGGTGGTCGGCGCCTATACCTTCCACATGTTCGGGTCGATCAACGGGACGCCGGTCGATCAACGCATCACGTCCGGGCCGGCGACATTCGACTCGATCGCGGATTCCAGCTCAGTGGAGTTTCCGGTCGCGGTACCTGCACTCGCCCAGCTCGCGACCAAGGTCGACGCGGTCAATCAGCGGGCGGCAGCTGCGTTGGCGAGCGCCCAGGCGGCATCCACGGCTGCCGCGGACGCTCGAAGCAGCGCGTCGGGTGCGATGGTCATCGCCCTCATCGCAGTCATCGTCGCGGTGCTGCTCAGCGGGGCCAACCTGGTCTTTGGACTGCGGCGCCGGAGCGCGTAATCATGCACATCGGGCGTGCTCTCGCGGTCGCCGGAGCGCTCGCTGGGGCGGCTGCCTTTGCGCTGGCGCCGGCGGTGTCCGCGCATGCCCTTCCACAGAGTGCGATTCCCGCCGAGGGATCACAGGTGCAGAGCGCGCCCGCGCTTGTCGAGATCACCTTTGGGGAAACACCTGATCCCCGTCTCTCGAGCATCACCGTCGTCAACGGTTCCGGATTGAGCGTCGACGCCGGCCCAACCGCCGCCGTGCCGGGACATCCGCTCGAGCTCGTGGTGCCGCTCAAACCCATCGATACCGGCGTGTACACCGTGACCTGGAAGACGGTTTCGGAGGTGGACGGTCACCTGGCCACTGGCGCGTACGCCTTCGGTGTCGGTGTGTCGGCGACGAGTGCCAACGCGCACGCCGCGCGATCGGTCGTGTCGCCACCGCCCTCGATTGTCGCCGTGCTGAGCCGGTGGTTGTTCTTCATCGGTTTGATGGGCATCCTCGGCGTCGCGTCGACCTGCCTGATCGCGCTCCGCACCGTGCCTCCGTTCGCGACCCGTGCCCTGATCGCCCTGTGGGTGGTTGCGGCACTCGGCATTGCAGGCGTTGTCGAGGCCGAGCGCCAGGCCGCCGGTGTCACATGGGCGTCGGTGTTCTCGACGTCATTGGGTACGGTGCTGATCCAGAGGATCACTGCGCTGCTGTTGACCGCCGCCGGAGTCGCGGCAGCCGTCGTTCTGCGCGCAAGAGGCAGAGAAGTCGCGGTCGCTGTTGCCGGCATCGGCGCCGCTACGTCGATGTGGGTCGACGTCGCCGCGAGCCACGCGGGGGCACAGGCCCCGGTCGCTGCGAATCTGCTTGCTCAGTGGGCGCACATCGCCGCGGCCGGGGTCTGGATCGGCGGCCTGCTGGCGCTGATCGTCGCCGTTCGTGGCCAGCCTTCCGACGTCAAGGGTCGAGCAGTGCGACGCTTCTCGGCGACCGCGGGCGTGGCGATCGTGGTGGTCGCGTTGACCGGCACATTCCGAGCAGTCATCGAGGTGGGATCGATTGGGCAGCTGTTCTCCACGACCTTCGGCGTGCTCATCGTGGTGAAGGTCGCGCTCTTCGTGGCCCTCGCCGCACTCGGTGCCGTGAACCGTTTCGGCAATGTCCCGCGCGCGTCGCGCGTGCTCCGCGGGTTACGTCGCGTCGCGTCGACAGAGATCGTCATCGGCACGGCCGTCGTACTGGTCGCGGCCGCTCTCGTGAATGTCGCCCCCCCGGTTGCGTCCACCGCGGCAGCGGCAACCGCGCAGGCAACCCAACTCGTGGTCAGCGGGAGCGACTTCGCGACGACGGTGAAGGTTCGTCTCACCGTGTCGCCGGGATCGGCGGGGTTCAACGACTTCACGGTTCGCGTCACCGACTACAACACCGGCGATACGGTGCACGCGAGCTCGGTGCAACTCGAGTTCACTCAGCCGCTGCGCCCACAACTCGGCCAGTCGACGCTCACGCTCAAGCGGCGATCGGACGGCACCTTTGCCGCTCGTGGGGGCAATGTTGCCGTCGCCGGCATCTGGGAGGTCGCGGCGATCATCGAGGACGCCGACAGCTCCACCGAAGTGCACCTCCAGCTCACCACGATCACCCCGCCGCCGGTGGTCACAGTCACGCGTTTCAGCGGACTTCCCACCCTGTACTCCGTCCAGCTCCAGGACGGCTGGCTCGCCCAGGTCTACATCGATCCCGACAAGGCGGGTGCCGACGAGGTTCATGTCACCTTCTTCACGAACTCGAACGAGACCAGTGAGATTCACATTGCATCGGTCACCGTGGGCATGACTCCTCCCGGACGTTCGCCCATCATGCTGGTCAGCCGCCGGCTCGATCCGATCGGGCATTTCGTCGCCGATGCCACGGTCCCCGCCGGCGCAACCCGATACGACATCATCGCGACCACCGACACCGGCGTGGCCATCGCGACCTATGTAACCGTCACTCCTGGGCCGTGATCCGCGTCAGCTGATCGACGACTTGATCAGATCCGCCACCACTGCCGGCTGTTCGAGATAGGGAAGGTGCGCCATTCCTTCGAACATCTCGAACCGCGACCGCGGCAACCAGTCGGCGAGCTCCTTGGAGCGCGCGATCATGAAGGGAAGGTCGAGGCTTCCGCACGCGACCGTCACCGGCACGGCGATCTCCTCGAGCCTCGACCAGGCGGTGATACCGCTCTTGCCCGATTCCTCAGGGATGTCGTTCTTCAGTGCGATCGCGTTCATCGCCAGCGCGAGATCTCGCGCGGGACCGGAGACACGGCCCTCGGGCGCGCTCGGGCCATCGAGCCAGAGCCACATCTCGACGCGGTTGATCTCATCGATCTCGCCGGATGTCTGCGCGGCCTCCCACATCCGCACGAGCCGGTCAGTGTCGGCGTCGAAGACGGTCGGTTCTGGGGCTCCGCTCACCGCAGGGGCCAGCAGCACCAGGCCGGCCACGCGGTCCGGCGACGCCAGGGCTGCGTCGATCGCGAGCTCGCCGCCCATCGAGCTCCCCACCAGCCATACGGGGCCGGAGGCCACCTGGTCGAGCACCGCGTTGAGGTCGTCGAGGTGCGAGAAGCCGTACGTTGCCCCGGACGTCTCGCCGTAGCCGCGCATGTCGTATGCGACCACGCCCGTGGCCGGCGAGAGCGCCTCGGCGACCGCATGCCAGCACCTGCGGTCGGCCACACCGGCATGGAGCAGCACCACGGGTTGGCCATCACCCAGCCAGCGCTCGCCCGCCAGGGTGGCGGTGCCGCGCTGCACGGTGAACGTTTCGGATGCCACCGGCCCATTCTGACCCGATAACCCGTCGAGAACGCGGTTCGCGTTCCCACTGCCCGACGGGCTGGTTCGCCACGCGCCATCCGGCGTTTCGTGAAATCGTCACAGGGCTGTTGAGAAGAGAGCGCGGTTGGCCGACACCGCAAGCTAGTTCTCCCTTCGGTGACATGATCTGGCGGTGGCAGTCGACGAAGCCGAGGCCTTCAACCAGTCGCTCCGACCGGCGCAGGGTCAGCTGTCGTATCTGCAGATCCCCGCTCTCAACGTGCAGCGATCTGCGGAATTCTATGCGCGAGTTTTCGGCTGGCATATCGAGCACCCGCATCCGGGTTTCGACGCACCCGGCCTCATCGGTCAGTGGACGACTGACCGGCAGCCGACGCGCGATGCCGGCCTGCTGCCGTGGCTGAATGTCGACAGCATGCTCGAGGCGATGAAGCTCGTCCGGGCCTATCGTGGCGAGGTGCTGGAGCATCCAACGCCGGACGGGCCGGATCGGCTCCTGGCAACCGTGCGCGACCCGGCCGGGAACGTCGTCGGCCTCGTGCAGCTCATCACCCGCTGACCGCGGGTCGGCTCAGACCGCGAAGAGAGCGCCGGGATGCGCGTAGTGGCGGTGTCCGCAGGCGATGCACTTCAACTGGGCGCGGACCGGGCGGGTGTGGTGCCGCGACTGCAGGTGCTCCGCTCGAGGGCGGTGGACCGTCAGGGGGATGAGCCGCGATCCTCCACAGCGAGCACAGCGGATGGCTCGCTCGCCGTCCAACCTTTTCACAGCCGGTATTTTCCTACCCCGCGTCGCCTGGCTGTCAATGGACCCGAGGTCAGACGGCACCTCCAACGAGGGCGATGACCAGCCCGACCACCCCCGCGATCACGAGCCCGCTCACGACCCCACGACGAACCACGAAGAGCCAGATCAGCGCGCCCGCGAGCACCTGGATCTGCCAGCTCGCGTGGAAGGCGAGACCGAGCGGAATGGTCGAACCCGCGATCGCGCCGATGACCGCAGGGCCCGCGCCGGTGAGAAACGACTGAATGGAGGCATAGGTCCGGATCTGATCGAATCGTGGGCCGCCGGCGAGGACGAAGATGAATGAGGGGGTGAAGGCGACGGCCACGGCGAGAATCCCACCGGCGATGCCGGCGGCGGCGTACCCGACCACCACGACCGTGAGGACGACCGGGCCCGGTGTGACCTGCCCCAACGCGACCGCGTCGAGGAACTGCGCTCCGGTCATCCAGTGTGATACGTGCTGACCGCATCGTGCTGCATGAGCGGGACGATCACAAAGCCCCCTCCATACGACAGCGCGCCGACCTTGAAGGCCACCCACGCGAGCGCTCCGATTCCGCCAAGCGCCACCGTGTGAATCAGAGCGGTGGGAGCAGCGCCATCGGCGTCGACGCAGGGCCCGGAAGCAGGCTGGTTGCCGAGATGCCGTCCTCGAATTCCTGGGCGTCAAGCCAGTGTCGCTGCTCCACGCACATCCGGCGCAACAACGCGATGTGCGTCGGCGGGCCACCGAAGCCGATGCACCCGAGACGTAGCCACTCACGAGCGACTGTGGCGAGCGGCACCCTGCCAGGCACAGCCGTGCGGTCGCCCTCGAGCACGTGGCGCACCTTATGGAATCCCGAGGCCGGTGACGGCGACACTCCTCCTAAGCCGGAGCGCTGAGCGTTGGCTCCTCCCTCGACGACCATGCTCGCTGGCGATCCTGCGAGTCGATCGCCCACTGCAGGGTCTCGAGAACGTGGCCGAGGTGCTCAGCCATCGCGGCGTCGCAGGCGTCGGGGTCGTGTGCGGCGATGGCCGCGACGATTGCCTCGTGCTCCCGCAGCGATTGAGCCGGACGGCCGGGGCGGAGGATGGTGCCGTACTGAGATCGGATGCTTTGGGATTTGAGCGTGACCAGCACCTTGATCGCCACCTGGTTGTCGGAGATGCGCCAGATCCGCCGGTGCAGTTGCGGGTTGAGCTGCATGTAGCCGAGTGAATCGGACTCTCGGAGTCGCTCGGTCATCGCGGCGAGGATGGCGCGAAGGTCATCGAGATCGCCACTCGCTGCCCGCACCGCGGCGCTCCGGGCGAGGAGCCGTTCCAGCGCGTTGCGCACCTGTTCGATCTCGAACGCCTCGCGCGCCGAGATCAATCGCACCCGGGCTCCCCGGTTGGGCTCGCGAACGATGAGTCCCTCCTGATCCAGGGTGGCGAGGGCCGCGCGAATGGCGGTGCGGCCGGCGCCGTACCGGAGTGCGAGATCCGCCTCCACCAGACGCTCGTTGGGTTGGAAGTCGCCGCTGATGATCGCGTCACGGAGCCGGTCGCAGGGGTCGTTGACCAAGCGCGAGCGCTGCTTGATCGATTTGGAGGAGGGGGCTAGATTGTTCACAACACTGTCGCTACTATTGTCGACAATCTTCGCCAGCCGCGCTACGGGCGCTTGGAGGCATCTGATGCTCGCACGCCATCACAGGGTCGGCAAGGGGGCGGGGGTCCTCTTCGCGACGCTCTCGATCGCGCTCGCCGCGTGCGGGAGCCCGACCACCGCAGGAGGGTCGCCCAGTTCGTCGCCGTTGCTCATCGGCGTCATCGCGCCCTTCACCGGCGCTGACGCCGCTCTCGGACCGGCGTACTTTGCCGCGTGCCTGCCAGCGGCACGAGCCATCAACAACGCCGGCGGTGTCATGGGGCACATGGTGAGCTGCCAGGAGTTTGACACCCGCGGGGAGCCCGCGGATGCGGTCCCGGCCGCGCAGCAGATGGTGGCGAGCCACTCGAATCTCATGGCGGTGGTCGGCTGCACATCCGACGAGGCGTCGAGCGTCGCACCGATCCTCAACCAGGCGCACATCCCGATGTTCTGCATGACCGGACAGTCGGAGTTCAACAAGACGACCTTCACCTATTTCCACCGTCTCGTGCCCCCCGATGAGTTCGATGCCTTCGCGATGGTAGGCAGTGCGCTCGACCACTTCAACTACAAGAAGGTCGCGCTCGTCTTCGGCAACGACATCGGGTCCCAGGCGTTCGTCGGCCCTGCGATGGCCGCCCTCCAGGGCTTGGGCGCGACGGTGACCATCAACCAGGCGATCGCACTCGGTCAGCCCTCGTACCGGACCGAGGTGACCGCGATGCTCGCCACCCATCCCGACGTGATCTTCACCGAGGCACTTGGACCGACTGACGCCACCTACATGGCCGAGGTCAAGCAGTTGAACAACGGCACGATGCTGCCCTTCATGGGGACATCGGCAACCATTGACCCCGTGTGGTTCAAGGCGGTCACGGGAGCGGTCGGCGTCCAGACAGTGGTTGACAAATTCACCGCCGTCGACCTCGGTGTGTCGTTCAGCGGGCCGGGATACGACGAGTTCAAGACCAACCTCGACGCCGTCGCCTCACAATTCCCTGCCGCGCCGACGTATTCGCAGCGCGGCGCCACCCTCCATCTGTACGACGGCATCATGCAGGCCGCGCTGGCCATGGACGAGACCAAGAGCACCGACCCCACCGTGTACAACTCGGTGATCCGCGACGTCGGGAACGGCGTTACCGGAGCGACGACGGTGAACACCTATGCAGCCGGTGTGGCCGCTATCAAGAACGGCCAGAAGGTTCGCTGGGTCGGCGCCGGCGGGCTGACCAACTACAACCAGTACAACAACTCGCAGCAGGGCTACATCATCGTCAAATATGACGCCTCGGGCAACGAGGTCACCATCGGCACCCTCACTCAGGCGCAGACCGCGGCCATCATCGCGGCGGGCGGTGGCTGAGTCACAGATCGGTCGGGGGCGGCGGCGATGAGTCTCATCGTCGCCGCGTTCGGCTTCGGCCTCGTTTCCATGTCGATCATCGCCATCTCGGCGGTGGGTTTCACGATGCAATTCGGCATCACCAACATGATCAACCTCGCCTACGGGCAGGTGATGATCGCTTCTGCCTACGCCGCGTATGCGCTCAACAACGCGGGAGTGAGCATCTGGCTGTCGCTGCCGGTCGGCGCCATCTTCGGCGCAGTCTTCTCGTTTCTGCTCAACCGCTTGGTCTATGCGCCCTTCCAGCGCAAGGGCACCAACCTGATCGGCATGGTGATCATCTCGCTTGCGGTTTCGCTGGTCATCGCCAACGTGATGCTGCCGATCGTCGGGTACTACAGCGTCTCCTATCACCAGGACCCGGGGACGACCTATCACTTCGGGTCGATAGCCCTGACCGGAGAGCAGATCCTGATCATCGCCCTGGCGGTGGTGGTGATGCTGGCCATCTATGCGTTGCTCCGATTCACCAGGCTGGGCAAGGCGATGCGCGCGACCGCGGCCAACCCGACACTAGCGCGCAACTGCGGCATTCCCACCGCTCGTGTTGTGGATCTCGCATGGCTGATCACCGGCGCCCTCTGCGGCGTGGCCGGCACGGTGGCGGGCATGAACTCCGACTCGTTCTCGGTCGCCAGCGGCTCTGAGTTCCTCATCCCAATCATCGCCGCGTCGATCCTCGGCGGAGCCGGGAGCCCGTACGGAGCGATGATCGGCGCTGTGATCATTGGAGAGATGACCGAGATCAGCGCCGCCATCATCTCCCCCGAGTACAAGCAGGTCGTCGCCTTTGCCGTGCTGGTGCTGGTCATGGTGCTCCGACCCCAGGGATTGCTCGCCAAACGAGGCGCGCTCGCGGCTGCCGGGTGACCTACTACCTCACGACGGTCCTGGTCTACGCGGCCGTGGACATCCTTGCGTGTCTGGCGATCAGCCTGCAGTTCGGCGTGTCCGGCATCGTCAATTTCAGCTTCATCATCTTCCAGGCCGCCGGGGCGTACACGGCAGCGGTGTTGTCGTTGCCGCGGGACACCGCCAATGGCGGCTTTCAGACCTACATCCTCGGGCTCAACCTGAGCTTCCCGCTTCCCTGGATCGCGGCGACGCTGGTCGGCGCGCTGCTCGCCCCCCCGATCGGGCTCGTGGTGCTCCGGCGGTTGCGCAGTGACTACCAGGCGATCGCGATGCTGGTGCTCTCGGTGATCGCCAGCCTCGTGGTCACGAACACGCCGGCGTTCCTCGACGGCGCCGCCGGTCTGTCGCTCGTTCCTCAGCCACTTTCGGACAAGTTCAACCCATACTCGGAGGCGTACCTCTGGGCGTACACGGCAGGCGCGCTGATCCTGGCCGTGATCGTCTTCTTCATCGCCCAGCGGATCATCAACTCGCCGTATGGGCGATCCCTCCGTGCCATGCGCGAGAACGAGGTTGCGGCCAAGGCGCTCGGCAAGAACGCCGTGGCGCTGAAG
Source organism: Candidatus Dormiibacterota bacterium (assembly GCA_003162415.1). GTDB lineage: Bacteria > Chloroflexota > Dormibacteria > Aeolococcales > Aeolococcaceae > Palsa-851. The sequence goes on along the minus strand of PMOL01000004.1, from coordinate 10,281 downwards.
ATGACCGTGTTCGTCGTCGGCGGGGCGATCGCCGGGTTGAGCGGTGCCATCCTGGTCGGCTTCATCACGACCTGGGCGCCGTCGACCTGGCTCTACCCGGAGACCCTGATCCTGTTCGCCGCGGTGATCGTCGGTGGGCGCGGCAACAACTACGGCGCAGTGCTTGGCGCGCTGCTGGTCCCGGTGGGATTCGAGGAGGCGACCCGCTACCTGCCGCCGTTCGGTCCGCCCGGCCTGATCCCAGCGCTCGAGTGGGTGTGCATCGGCGGCCTGATCCTCGGTTTCCTCTGGTTCCGACCTCGTGGCGTTCTGCCCGAGCGGCGTCGCGTGTTCCCGCCACGCCGGCAGGTCGCGGAGGTGGGGAATCCCAGTGCCAGTCGAGACTGATGCGGATCCGGTGACCCCGGTCGCCGGCCGGCCGGCTCTAGACCAGCCGCCGCCCTTGCTGGTGGCGCAGCACGTCAGCAGGCACTTCGAGGGGGTGCGTGCCGTCGAGGATGTGTCGATCGACGTCCTCCCCGGGCGGATCACCGGCCTCATTGGTCCGAACGGCGCCGGCAAGTCGACATTTCTTGCAGTGCTGGCGGGGACGTTGCCGGCGAGTTCAGGCAGGATCATTTTCGACGGCCACGACGTGACCGCGCTGCCCGCATTCCGTCGCGCCCGCCGCGGCCTGGTTCGCACCTTTCAACTCCCATCCGAATTCGCGCAGCTCACCGTGCTCGAGAACCTGCTCGCCGCCGCACCCGACAATCGCGGCGATACCCTCCGCGGTGCGCTGCTCGGCAAGCGGTACTGGAAGGGGGATGAAGATCGCCTGGTGGAGCAGGCACGCGTCCTGCTCGACCGCTTCCGGATGAGCGCCAAGGAATCGGATTACGCGAGCTCCCTGAGCGGCGGTCAGAAACGACTCCTCGAGATCATGCGCGCGCTGATGTTGCAGCCCAGGCTCCTGCTCCTGGACGAGCCGATGTCAGGCGTGCATCCCTCGATCATCGGAGACATCGCCGACTACTGCGAGGCGCTCCGTGACGAGGGCCTCACCATCCTCATGGTCGAGCACGAACTCCACATGATCGAGCGCATGGCCAACCCGGTGGTGGTCATGGCGCAGGGGAGTGTCATCGGCCAGGGGACCATGGCGGCGCTTCGCCAGCAACGCGAAATTGTTGACGCCTACCTTGTCGGATAGCACCGCGGTTGCGACCGCGACGCGGCCCGACCCACTCCTGCGCGCCGAGGGCATCACCGCCGGCTACGGCGGTGTTCCGGTCATCCGGGACATCAGCCTGAGCGTCGGGCCGGGCGAGATCGTCGCCATCATCGGCCCCAACGGTGCCGGGAAGAGCACGCTGCTCAAGGCACTGGTCGGCATTCTCCGGGTCACCGACGGACGGATCACGCTCGGTGACCAGGAGGTCACCAACAAGCGGCCGGAGGAGCTTGCGCGGCGGGGCGTCGGCTACGTGCCGCAGGTGCAGGACATCTTCGAGCCCTTGACAGTGCTCGAGAATCTCGAGATGGGAGGGTATCTCCTGCCCGCGGCAACGGTTCGTGCGCGCGTTCCCGAGGTGGTCGAGGTGTTCCCCGCGCTCAAGCCGATGCTCAAGCGCCGCGCGGACAAGTTGAGCGGCGGCGAACGCAAGATGCTCGCGATTGCGCGCGTCCTGATGCTCGATCCACAGGTACTGATCCTCGACGAGCCCACGGCGAATCTCGCTCCGCAACTCGCGGACCGGCTGCTTCGAGAGCAGGTGAGCGGACTAGGTGCGCTCGGCAAAGCGGTGCTCCTCGTGGAGCAGCGCGCACGCGCAGCGCTCGAGATCGCGGCGTACACGTCTGTTCTGGTCTCTGGATCCATTCGCATGGAAGGTCCACCCGGCGAACTCCTCGATCGCCAGGATTTCGAGGAACTGTTCTTGGGAGCGGCGACGAGTCTCAGCTCAGCGACCGGCCCGGAGGCGAACAAGGTATGAAGCTGCTCATGTTTCGCGACGGTGAGGCGTCGCGCCTGGGTGTGGGACGCGATGGTTCGGACGACGAGATCATCGATGTCGCGGCTGCGGCCAACGGCGCCGGTTCGGCATTGCCGGCGACCGTCCTCGACGTTGTCGACGGCGGCGACGCCGCACTCGAGCGTCTCCGCATCCTCGCGTCATCAGCACCGGCGAGCGCGGTGCGACGGCTTGCCGACCTGACGCTGTTGCCGCCCTTCGATCCGCCGCGTGGGAACGTGCTTGCCATCGGGCGCAACTACCAGAAGCACGCCGAAGAGGGCGCCCGAGCGCTCAACACTGAAGTTGGGCCGCCGACCATCTTCACCAAGGCGATCACCACCATCACCGCCCCATACGCCGACATCCGCATCGACCCGTCGGTGAGCACGAAGATCGACTGGGAGGTCGAGCTCGGTGTGGTCATCGGGCGTCGCGGCGCCAACATCAAGCGGGAGGACGCGCTCAGCCACATCTTCGGGTACACGGTGCTCAATGACGTGACCGCCCGCGACATGCAGAATGGCTGGGGCGGCCAGTGGTTCAAGGGCAAGAGCCTCGACGGATCCTGCCCGGTCGGCCCCTGGGTTTTGACACGAGATGAGGTTGCGGACGTGCAGTCGCTGCACCTGCAGCTTCGGATCAACGGCGACGTCAAGCAGGATGCGAACAGCCGAGACATGATCTACCCGGTGGACGCGATCATCGAGTGGCTCTCCGTCGGCATGACCTTGCTCCCCGGAATGCTCATCGCGACCGGCACACCGGAGGGGGTCGGGTTCGCGCGCACCCCACCCGAGTACCTGCAGCCGGGCGACGTCATGGAGTCGGAGATCGAGGGTATCGGCAAGCTCCGCAACGCCGTGGTGGCATCGCCGGCCTGATGCCTGGGGGCTCGCGGTCGATCGGATCCGAGCCGTCCGCGGCCGTAGCCACGCTCGCCATCCAGGGAGTCGCCGCGGCCCACGACCAGTGATTCACCTCGACGCGGCGCAGCTGCTCCTGGTCGCGGGTGCGGCGCTCGTCGCCGGTGCGGTGAACGCAGTCGCCGGGGGCGGGACGCTCATCTCCTTTCCGGCGCTCCTGCTGCTCGGACTTCCTGCATTGACAGCGAACGTGACCAGTACCCTCGGGCTGCTCCCGGGTTATGCGGGCGGGAGCATCGCCTACCGCCAGGAACTCAGCGTCCAGCGCGAACGCGTGCGCTTTCTCGCACCCATCAGCATCGCCGGAGCGATCGTCGGGGCCATCCTCCTGACGCGCACATCAAATCACGTGTTCGCCGCGATCGTGCCTTGGCTGATCCTGGCCGCCTGCGCGTTGCTCCTCCTCCAGCCGGTGGTGACGTCGCGCGTGCGCGCGCGCCGACCCGTGCGCGAACAGCACCGTTCGCCGGTCCTGGCGGTTGCGCAGTTTCTCGGCGGCATCTACGGTGCGTTCTTCGGCGCCGGTCTGGGCGTGATGATGCTTGCGGTGCTTGGCCTTTTCATCCGCGATGACCTGCAGCGGATCAACGCGCTGAAAGGCATGATGTCACTGGTCATCAACATCGTTGCGGCGATCTACTTCGCCTTCTTTGGCCCGGTGTCGTGGCTCGCCGTCCTCGTCATGGTGCCGATGAGTGCGGCCGGCGGCTTCATCGGCGTGGCGCTCGCTCGCCGCCTCCACCCGGTGGTGCTCCGCACCGTCGTGGTGGCTCTTGGTGTCGCGTTCGCGCTGCACCTGCTCATCTAGCCACCACTCACGACAATCGCCGTTCGCTCGCCCAGCGGGTCAGCTGATGGCGGGTCGAGAGCTGGAGCTTTCGCAGCACCGAGGAGACGTGGCTCTCGACGGTCTTTGCGGAGATGAAGAGTTCACGGGCGATCTCCTTGTAGGTGAAGCCGCGCGCGATGAGGCGCAGCACCTCACGTTCGCGCGGCGTCAGCTGGTCGAGCTCCGGGTCGAACGATGGCCGCTCCTGGTCTGCCGGAGGCAATGCCGCAAAGGCATCGAGCACGAAGCCGGCCAGGCGCGGAGAGAACACCGCTTCACCGGCTGCGACACGGTGCACGGCGTCCACCAGCTCGACACCTGAGATCGTCTTGGTCACGTAGCCGCGGGCGCCCACGCGGATGACGGCGATGACATCCTCAGGGGCGTCCGACGCGGAGAGGGCGAGGAATCGCACCCGCGGATGGGTGGCCTTCAACGCGGTCACCACCGCATGGCCGCCGCCACCCGGAAGATGGACATCGAGCAGCACCACGTCGGGGTCGGTCCGCGCGATCCCGGCGATCGCTGGTGCGACGTCGTCGGCTTCGCCGACCACCTCAACCTGAGTGCCGAGCTCGGCACGCACCCCGGCGCGGAACAGCCCGTGATCGTCGACGATGAAGACCCGTGGCCGCTCGCTCCGTGCGGCGTTCATGCCAGCGGTGGCGGTGGCGGCGGAGGGGGCGGCGGTGATGGGAATAGCGATGGCGGCGGCGGCGGTAGCGGGATCACCCCGGACGCCTGGGGCAGCGATAGCCTGACCTCGGTGCCCTCGCCCGGTGCGCTCTGGATGGTGGCGGTGCCCCCGTGCCGGACCATCCTCGCGCGAATGGATTCGGACAGCCCCATGCGGTCGGGCGGCACTGTTGCCGGATCGAAGCCACGTCCGCGGTCTCGGACGAAAAGCGAGACCTGGTCCGGCTCCACCTCCGCGTAGATCGAGATCACCTGGACCCCTGACCACTTCGCCGCGTTGACAGTCGCCTCGCGGGCGGATGCCAGCATTGCCTGGAGGTCGTCGTCGATCGCGCGGTCCCCGACGGTGACGACCTCAACGGTGACGCCGTGCTGAGCCTCGACGTCGCTCTGGATGAGCCGCACGCCGGATGCGAAGGTGGTGTCCGCGGCCATCGAACCGGGCGCGCGACCATCGAACAGCCAGGAGCGCAACTCACGCTCCTGAGCTCTCGCCAGCTGGATCACCTGCTGTGGCTCACCGGCTCGCCGCTGGATGAGCGCGAGGGTCTGGAGCACCGAGTCGTGGACTCTCGAAGCCATATCGGCCCGCTCCTCGGCACGGACCCGGGCCTGGCGCTCGGCGACCAGGTCGCGGCCCGCCCGCAACCACCAGGGGCCGAGCACCACCACGATCGCCGCCACCACAAGCGCGACGCCGGCGAGCGGGCGGAGCAGCGCGGTGCTCGCGTGTCCGACCAGCAGCGTGCTCACACCGGCGACGAGGAGCACTCCTGCGATCAGCGCGCGCAGCGCGACTCGCGAGCGCCGGGTGTCGCCGGTGAAGCCGATCAATGGATCGGCGAGCCGTCGCAGCGTTGCCTGCTCATCCTGCGGGGCGTTTCGCGAGATCAGAACGATCGCGATGGTGCTGATCACAAAGGTCCAGGCGAACGATCCGATCCATCCGGCGCCGACCAGGGATAGCAGCACAAAAACCGCGATGAGCAGCGACGCGAGTCCCGCAGCCAGCGTGATGCCGGTTCCGTCGCTCGTCGCCTTGCCGCCGATGTTGCTCGGCTCCCCGACCGCCGGGATGAGGAGCCACGCCGCGAGGTAGCACGCGATCCCGGCGCCTCCGGCGAGCGCCAGAAGGACGAACACAGTTCGCACTGCGGTGATGTCGATGCCCGTTCGCGCCGAGATCCCGGCGGCGACGCCTCCGAGGAGGCGCTGCTCCGGAACCCGGCGCCACGAGCCTCTGCGCCGTTTGGCCCGGGTCTGCTCTGCCATGCAGCCATGATGGGCTTCGCGCGCTGGTGGGGCTATTGGGGAACACCCTGAAGCGATCGCCGTGACGTCAGGGTTCAATCCGGGTCGTTCCCGATTGTCCGCCCGCGTGTCCGCCCCTAGGGTGTGATCCATGAACGCACCACCACCACCGCCTCCGCCTTCTTTCGATGGCAACACCGGCCGCCGCAGCCTTCGTCGCCCGAAGGATCGAATGATCGCGGGCGTCGCCGCCGGCATCGCCGAATTCTGCGATGTTGATGTCACCATCGTCCGGATCGCGATTGCCGTCTTCACCGTATTCGGCGGAGCGGGAATCGCCCTCTACATCGCCGGCTGGCTGCTGATGCCGAACGAGGGCACCGACCGATCGATCGCGAACCAGCTCACCGGGACGAACCGGCACTCGTCGCAGTCATGAGCGCTTGCCCGGGTTCAAGCAAACGCACCATGGAGGGACGGTCATGACCACGCAATGGGCTCCACCGCCGATCGAACCGGCACCACGGCCGGCGCGGGTTGGTGCGGTGGTGCTCGTCGTCATCGGAAGCATTCTTGCGCTGATGACTCTCGGCCTCCTCTCCGCGGGGGGCTTCCTGATGTGGGTCGATCGGACTCAGCGCGACGTGTCCGGGTACGTCACGTCAGGAACGGGGAGCCTGGCGGCTCCGTCGTACGCGATCGCGAGCTCGAGCCTCGACCTCAACTTCTCGAGCCGTGCATGGCCGCTCGACCAGGGTGCGCTCGGCACGGTGCGCATCGCCGCATCGAGCGCTTCGCCCGAGGGCGTCTTCATCGGCATTGCACCGCGCTCCAGTGCACTCAGTTACCTCAATGGCGTGGCCTATGACAGCTTCAGCGACCTGAGGTTTCTGCCGTACCGGGTCGACTACACGGCTCACGGCGGCGGTGCACCGGCGGTTCCAACCGCGGAGACGTTCTGGCAGGCGGAAGCAGCGGGAACGGGCACGCAAACGCTGACCTGGACGGTCTCGCCGGGACAGTGGATCGTGGTGTTGATGAATGCCGATGGTTCGCGTGGGATCGCGGCCGACGTGTCCATCGGGGCGAGTGCCCCGTTCCTGTTCGCCCTTGCGCTTGGCCTGCTCATCGGTGGCGGCGTGGCCCTGTTGCTCGCGGTGCTGCTGCTGGCCCTCGGAATCGTGATGCTCAATCGCCGCCGGCGCGGCGCCCCCTCGCCCGCGGGCGTCCCGCTTCCGCCTCCGGTACCGGCTCGGTCGGTGCCGCTCAGCTATCCGTTGCGGATCGAAGGGAAGCTCGACGAACCGATAAGTCGCTGGCTGTGGCTGGTCAAGTGGGTGCTCCTCATCCCGCATTACATCGTGCTGGGCTTCCTCTTCGTGGCGATGTTTGTGCTGACGGTGATCGCCTTCTTCGCGATCCTCTTCACCGGGCGATATCCACGTGCGATCTTCGACTTCAACGTCGGCGTGTTGCGCTGGGCATGGCGAGTCGGTTTCTATGGCTACAGCGCTCTCGGCACAGACCGATATCCGCCCTTCACGTTCGCGGCCGAAACTGACTATCCGGCGTCGCTCGATGTGCCGTATCCCGAACACCTTTCGCGCGGACTCGTGCTCATCAAGTGGTGGCTGCTCGCAATCCCGCAATACATCGTCATCGCGGTTCTTGCCGGCGGCGTTGGAGTGGGGGTGCACCTCTGGGGACTCATCGCCCTCCTCACGCTGTTCGCCGCACTGGCGCTGCTCTTCACCGCGCGCTACCCGCGGGGCATCTTCGATTTCGTGATGGGCGCCAATCGCTGGGTGTTTCGCGTGCTCGTGTACGTCCTGCTGATGCGCGACGAGTACCCGCCGTTCCGCTTCGACCCCGGCGGCAACGAGACGCCCCCGGTTCCCAGCGCGCCGCCCGCTCCCGCCGCTGGGATGATGCCCGTGCCACCGCCAATCTGAGCGTGGCGACCCGTGGGCCGAGCGCGTAACCTCGCTCGTCACGCACCCGCGATTGGTGTGCTGGACCCCAGTCCCAGCTCCTGCTGGACGACGTTGATCGCAGTCTGGAGGTTGGACTCGTCGCTGACGAACTTCGCAGTCGACACCGCGCCGGTCGCGACCCCGGCGAGGTCCGTGCGGACCAGGTTCGCGGCGTTGACCATCTGATGCACATCGTTGGTTGCTAACGCAGGGAACTCGATGGCGACGAGTGCATTGCTGAAGGCCTGCAGCGCCTGCGCATACGCGGCGTCGATCGGCGCCTCGTTGGCGACGGTGTTCGTACCCGCTGTGACGAGTGCCTGGCCGAGCGCGTCCCACGTCGTCGTGGCGGTGTCGAGTGCCGAGCCGGCGTTGGCATATTGCTGGAGGTAGTTCGAGGTCGGTGCCGGCGTCGAAACGGCGTCGCCTGCGCACCCGGTGAGCGCGATGGCCGCAGCGAACCACGCGACGCACCATATCCGTGGATCTGTCATGAGGGGCACTCTAGGGCAGCGAGCCGTGCCCGGCTCCCTTCGGCAGGCGCTCTCCGATCCACGGTGTGATCGTTGCTACGGCGTCGGATTGGCTGCCCGCGTCGGGCTCAGTCGTCGAGGACGGCCAGCTCGAGGCGACGCAGGCGATCCGGATCGGCGACCAGCTCCATCTCGACGATTCGATCGCCTCGGATCTTCAGGACGCCAACGCCGAACAACCGGCCACGCGGCGCCATGATCACACCGATCGCTCCGTTCACCAGGGCCGCCTGCGCGAATTGTGAGCGCGCCGAGAACGCCAGAGCCCCCTGAGCCACTTTGGCGGCGCCGCGCAGCTCCCGTGGAGCGCCCTGAGGCACGGCGGTGGCATCGATCCGAAGCACGATCTCCGGGTCGAGCACCGCGAGGAGCGCCTCCATGTCACCGCTCCGCGATGCGGCAATGAACGCATCGACGACCTTTCGTTGGCGGGCGAGATCGGCATTGGGAACCGTCGCCGACCCGCGGATTCGGCGGCGAGCGCGGCTCGCCAGCTGCCGTGCGGCGGCAGGCGTCCTCCCGACGATCGGCGCGATCTCGTCGAAGGGCATCGCGAACGTGTCGTGGAGGACGAAGGCGAGCCGCTCGGCGGGAGACAGCGTCTCGAGGACGACCAGCAGCGCGAGGCCGACCGAGTCTGCAAGGACGGCTTCCTGCTCCGGATCGGTCGCGTCTGGGTCGACGAAGGCGAAGCCAGGCGCCTGGGCGTCCAGCGACTCCTCCCGCCGCGATGTGCGTGACCTGAGCATGTTCAGGCAGACCCGGGCCACGATCGTGGTGAGCCATCCGCCGAGGTTCTCGACGCCGCTCGCGCCGGAGCGGCTCAGCCGGAGCCAGGACTCCTGGACGGCATCATCCGCCTCGCTCAGCGAGCCGAGCATGCGGAAGGCAACGCCGCGCAGGCGGCTCCGCTCAGCCTCGAATCGCTCCGCCAGCCACTCGTTCTCGTTCATCGGTCACATTCCCTCATTGCTGCGTGTCATCAGATTGACCCGCGAAACCCACCAGATGTGACACCCGGTGGCGAGCCGATTCGACAGCGCTGAGCCACAATGATGGCGCTGGCAATCGGCGGCCTTCCGTCAGTCAGTCAGGGAGCAGAAGGGATGAATGCGACGTCGATCTACACCGGATATTTCTTTCTCGCTGCATTCTTCGGGCTGTGGTGTGGGTCGATCTGGAAGAGTCGGGGAGAAGACTGGCTTGTCGGTTTCATCGTCGGCTTCTTCTTCCAGGCATTCGGGCTGCTCTACACGTGGCTGATCATCCGCAGGCGTCCCGCTAGGCGTCCACCTTCCTGATCACAGCCGCTTGCACTGGGCCGCAGCACACGTCACGTGCAGTGTCTGCGGGCTGACTCGCATACCGTGGCCACGTAGGTGACCGTCTTGCCCTCGCCGATGACTCCGAGGGTGGGTCAGTGCACCCCCTCGGTTGACAGGGAATGATCCCGGCTGCGAGGAGGTGCCATGGCGACTTCGGTCGGATCCCGGGCCGGACGGCGACTCGGCGCCGATGAGTTATTGCCGGAAGTGGCGATAACCTGCAAACCGGACCACACTGTCCGTGCTGTGGCGAACAGGTGTTTGGTACAATGTGTGCATGGAAGCGTTCGCGATACCGGATGCGCGGGAGCGTGTCGATGCGGCTGTCGATGCACTCGTCGATGAGTCCGTCGACGATGTCTCGACATATGCCCTGGGCGCGGACCTGATCGACATCCGGCGCTCGATCGATCGGCTCGAAGCAGAGTTCCTCCGTCGCTTGCACCGTTTTCATCACGGGCGCGGAGCACAGGCCGATGGCGGGGGGAGCACGGTGTCCTGGCTGCGAGCCTCCTGCGGCATGACCGCGAAGGCCGCCGCCTACCGCGTCCATCTGGCGCGGACACTGGGCGACTTGCCGGCCACGCTCGACAGCGCCCGTGCCGATCGGGCCTCCTTCAGCAACGTGACCATGATCGCCCACCTCGCCGAGGATGTCGGCGTGGAGCAGGTGGCGCCGCTGGAGCGCATCCTGGTGGGAGCGGCGGAGACGCTCGAGCCCGGTGCCATGCCACCCTCACCCAGGCCACCCGGC
>PMOL01000003.1 GCA_003162415.1 Candidatus Dormiibacterota bacterium | reverse complement strand
ATCGCCGCCATCCAGCTCGGCTTTGCGGTGTTGAGCTGGCTGATCCCGCTCTTCTCGGCACTCGCCGCCGACGTCTTTCTCACCTTCGTGGGCCTCGCCGTACCCGACCCCAGCGGCTTCGACCCGCTCGGGGCGCTGCTCTTCACCGGCCTGCTGCGCCTGCCGCAGCTCGGTCTGGTCGCGATCGTGCTTATCCCGGTGCTGCTCTTTCAGCTCATCCGATTCGTGCTCCTAATGGTGATCCGCTTCATCGTGATCAGCTTCGGGATCGCCGCCGCTCCGCTGTTCTTCGCCCTCGCCGTCTTCGATCACCAGGCCCAGGTGGTCCAGTGGTGGTGGCGGCTGATGCTCGGCGCCCTGGTTGCGCCGGTGGTCGCACTCGGGATGCTCGGTCTGACCATCGGGCTGGCGCTGCGTACAGCGGTCGCGGGCCAGTCGCTGTCGAGTTCCTTCTTCGGCCCGCTGGTCTCGGTCATCCTGGTGATCGGCGGGCTGTGGCTCACTGGCAAGGCGATGCGAGCGCTGCTCTTCGGGCTCGGTGGCCAGCACGGCTCCATCGTGGCCAGCGTCCGCCACGCCGCCGAGGCGCTGCTGTTCGTGCCCGCCGCGGTGGCCAGCGTGGCGGCCGGAGGCGCCCTGCTCGCCGCCGGCGCCGGCGGTGGGGGTGCGCTGCTCAGGGGGCTCAGCTCGGGACGCTTCGGGTCGGGCGTGGTGGGCAGCGCCATGGCCACCGACAACGCGCTGTCGCGCGCGGCGGGTCTCCGGTTCTTCAGCACCCCGACCCAGGCGTTCTCGGCATTCAAGGCGAGCCCGGCTGGGGATCGCTTCATCGGCGAGGTGACCTCGGGACTGATGCCGCCCGCGGCGCAGGCGGCGGCGCGCTGGGCGGCGGTGGAGCAGCTCCCCGGGATGGACTCGGCCATGCGCCGGCTGCGCCTGTCCGTCCACGGTCAGTCCACAAGCGCGGGCCGTCTCGAGGTGCCCCCGGTCGCNNACGCGGTCACGAGCGCGTGGCCGCAGCGATCGAGCCGTTCGACCGAGCACGGCTCCGAGCCGCCGCCCGCGAATCCGGTACGGAGCGCCCAGCGCGCCCCCGAGGTACGCGAGTGAGCCGGATCCGTGTGCCCCTGGCCGTCGACGCCAACCTCGGCGTTGACGTCGGTCCGTTCCGGCTTCCGATCCGCGCCGTCGCCCTGATAGGGGTGTGCCTCCTCCCGGTGATGCTCTGCCTGCACGCGCCGCTCCCGTTCGGGCTTCGCCTCGGGCTGGCGAGCGCGCTGCTGTGCGGGGCGCTGGTGGTGACCGTGCCGACCCGGCAGGGCGTCTGGATCGTCACGTACTGGGCCTTTCTGGTGCTCGCCCGTGTGCTCCCCACCCAGGTGCATCGGAATCAGCCGGCGCGCGGCACGGTGCGCTTTCTCGAGGAGGGTGTCGTCACCAGTGATCCGCGCCCATCGCTGCATCTGCGTGGCCCGCTCGCAAATCGCATGTTCGTGCCATGCGTGGCCGAAACGGCCGATGGGTTGTTTCACGTCGAGGGCGTGGGCTGGCGCGCGGTGGCGCGCGTGGAGGTTCCGCCGGTCGCGGTCGGGTCGGTCTCCCATGCGCGGTTCTGCGAAACCGTCATGCGCTGGCTGGTCGGCGTGGAGTGTCCGGCGCAGGTGATCACCACGACCGCGCACCTCGACCGCAGCGAGGCCGAGCGCCTCTGGGAGGAGGGTGTCGACCGCGGGCGGGTCGGTGGACCGCTGCTCGAGCTGGAGCGCGAGTTCGCCGGGGATATGGCGGCCGCCAGCCTTCACCTGACCCAGTACGTGGTCTGGGCGCCGCGCTCGGCGCGTGGCGACGGCGTCCCATTCGGATCCGGGCTGCTTGGGACGGCGGTGCGCGCCAGCCGTGCCGACGCGGAGCGAGTGCTCGACGCCGCGCTTCGACTGGCGCGCGACAGCGGGCTGGAGGTCACGGCGCTCGAATCCGCGGAGATACATGAGCAGCTGCTGCAGGGATCGTTGCTCAGCTGCGCTGAGGCGGCCGCGTCGTCTCGCGGTCTCTGGATGGGGGATCACGTCGCGGTCCTGGCGGTGACCGCGCTGCCACCGGATGTCGATCACGGCGATGTCGTCGACGTGCTCCAGCGCGCCCGAGCATCCGGGACGTGCTCCCTTCACGTGGTGCCTGCACGCCAGGAGGTGGTACGCCGATCCCTGCGCCGGCACCGCTCATCGCTGCGCACCTCGCTGCGCGAGGGCCGGGGCGACGTCGACGCCGAGGTGGCCCTCGCCGACGCCGATCGCCTCCAGGCGGAGCTGGCCGCGGGCAACGCCACTGGGTTGCAGCTCGCGCTGACCATGGCGCTGCGGGCGAGGACACGGACTCAGTGCGAGGAGAGCGCCGACCGCGTCGGTGCCCTGCTCACCGGCCGCGGCTTCTCGGTGGTCCGGGCCACCGTTCCCGGGCTGCTCCCCGCGCTCGCCGCGGCGCCCGGGATGGCGCCCCTGCGGCGCAGTCTCCAGCTCACCACCGACGCGGTCGCTGCACGCCTGCTGCCCGTGCTCGGGACGCCCTTCAGTGACGCCGGCCAGCCGATCGTCGGCACCAACCTGCGCAGCGGGGCGACGGCATACCTGTCGGTCTGGACCCGGAGCAACCACAACGCCCTGCTGGTGGGCAGTTCCGGGGCGGGGAAGTCGACCGCGGCGAAGACGCTGCTGGCCCGCCACTGCATGGCCGGTGCCACCGCCGTGGTGCTCGACCCCGACAGCGAGTACGAGCCCCTCATCACGCTGCTCGGCGGGAGCTACGTCGACCTGGCCGACACCTCCATCAACCCGCTCGCGGTGGGACGCGACCTCCCAGTCGATGAGGCGGCCGAGGTGGTGGTTACCGTGCTGTCCATCCTCGGCGGTGACACCGTCGCCTACGTCAGTGGCCGTCCGGTGCGACGCCTTCCCGGTGAGGACAAGGCGTGGCTGCATGGCCAGGTCGCGTCCTTCATCTCCGCTCACGGCGCAGGCGACGCCGAGCCGCTGCTCGGCGATCTGGTCGATGGTCTGCGCATCTCGCTCGGCGAGGACGCGTCCCTCTCCGACGTCGAGCGCGACCGTTATCGGCGCATCGCGCTGCGCCTCTCCGGCTACACCAGAGGCTCGCTGGGGCGCATCTTCAACCGTCCCAGCGCGTTGCGTATCGACGGACAGGCTCCGGTCGGCGTCGGCTTCCGCAGCCTCTCGCTCCGCTACGCCGCCGACCTCACCCCGGCGCTGGCTGTGGTCCTCGCCCATGTGCTCGGCGTCCTGAACCGGCCGCACCGACCCTTGATCGTGCTCGTCGACGAGGCCCACGTCCTCACCGCGGATCCGGATGCCGGCCAGGTCCTCGAGCAGCTGGTCCGCCGCGCACGCAAGAGTGGCGCTGGCGTCTGGATGGCGTCCCAGCGCATCGAGGAGTTTGTCTCCACCGAATTGGGCCGCACCCTCGCCTCGACGGCTGCGACCAAGCTGGTGCTCGGCCACGAGGAGACCGTCGCAGCACAGGTGCGTGAGCTCTTCGATCTCGCGGAGGACGAGGCGATGGCACTCACGCCGCCAGTGGCTGGGCGTGGCGTGCTCATCGCCGGCAGCGAGCGGACGGTGGTGCAGGTGACCCCGAGCCCCGTGCTCTGGCCCTGGGTGCGCTCCGACCCCGAGGCTCTGGAGGCATCGGTGGCGTGATCCGCACGCTGACCTGCGGCTGTCTGATCGCCGTGCTCGCGTTTGCCATGCTGCTGATCGGGATCGTGGGGGCATTGGGAGCGCTGCTGCCATCGCTGCCGAACCAGCCGACCGCGACCCAGGTGGCCACTGGGCGTCCGTGTGCCGACCCGATCGAGACCCAGGGGTACATGCCCGGGCCAGGCGCCTTCGAACCCCACCACACCGGGATCGACTTCGCCTGCGAGGGCAACCTCACCCTCACCGCCGTGATGGCCGGCACGGTGGTGATCGCCGACGACGGGCCTTGCCCCAACACCTACTACACCTCGGGAGCCCGGACCTTCGGGTGCAACGTCGACATCGAGACGGAGCTCGACGGCCGCAAGCTCTTCGCCCGTTACGGGCACATGGCTCAGGGGTCGCTCGACGTTCTGGTCGGGGAGCAGGTGGTGGCGGGGGATGCGTTGGGCACTGAGGGCGAGAGCGGCTACGCGACCGGCCGCCACGTGCACTTCGAGATCGATCTGGGAGCAGCCTCGACCGCGGACTGCATCAACCCGGTCCCGTACCTCGACCCCGCGATCATCCATTGCCCATGCCACAACTGATCCTTCGGCGAGCCCATCCGCGAGGAGGGTCTGGTTGGATTGATACGATGCAGACGAACCGGCGCCACCCATCGCGCCGGCAGGAGGTGGGAGTGCGCGCATATAACGGCGATTTCCCGCGCGTGGCTGTGATGCCAGTGACGCTGCTGCTCCTGATCGCCCTCATGACGGCGTGCGGCTCGTCTCGGTCTGGTTCGTCCGCCAGCGTCCACGTGGAAAAGCCGACCGCAGAGACGTCGGCAACGCCGATCGTGACCGCGGATCGCGGCGACCCGACTCTGCTTCCGGTGCCCGCCGACGTGGCGTTCCTTCAGGCACCCATCGCCATCCAGAATGAATGGCGGACGTACTACGCGACGGGGGCGATCACCGTGGTGCCCAATAGCACGGTGCCGTTTCAACGACCGGCGACGCCGCAGGTCGTCGACGCGACCAACGGTGCGGTGAGCAGCACGACGGCCCAGCAGTGGGGTGACGCGCTGATGCGCGAGAACGCCTGGGAGAACTGGGCGATCACGGCAGATCAGACGGGCCTCTTTGACAACGGCGTGATCAGCGCGCCCGAGGCCGAACCTGGGCTGGTGCTGCCTCAGGGTGCTACGTCCCTTCGAATTGTTGGACAGCGGTGGCCCGCGTCACTACGGCTCGTGTCCGTGTCTGCATCTGCGCAAGGATTCCTCCAGGACACCGATGGCTACGCCTACATTCTGGAATTCAGTCAAGCCTGGTCGGTCAACGCCGTGTTCGCCGATGGTACGACACAGCCACTGAGCGATCAGAGCGTCAGCGCCGGCCAACGCTTCGTGGTCATCGGCAAGCTCGCTCGACCGGCGAACTTCGGAGAGGTGTGGTACGCGAGCGCATCCTTTGCTTGCGATAGCAGTGAGCCGCAGCCAGTTCTTGCGCTGTGCGCCGAGTGATGTGAGATGCGCCACATTCGCTCTACTCTGCAGATCGCGGTAGCGGTTGCGGTCGCGGCCCTCGCCCTCACTCCATCGTTCCAGGCTGTCAGGGCATACGGTGGCGCTCACGCATGTCCCGGTGGCACTGCCGAGTGGGGTGGTACGCAGCGGGGACCAAGCGCGCCCGTCGTCGTCACCGGCGAAGCGCAGATCACCTGCCCGACTCCACAGGTAACCATTACGGCGGGGTCAACTGGTCACCGACAGACGTCGACGACACAGCCGCAAAACGGTCAACCCTGCTACGAGTATGAAAGCTCCGCAGTCGCCATCGGTCCAGTCGTGAGTGGGCAGCGAGCGGTGTCCTGGTATGACCCAGGCCTGCAGAGGATCTGGACGGCGGATATCCCTGACAAGCCAACGAGTGGGATCCCCGGCTTTATTCCGCCGGCTGCGAGCGTTCTGTATGCGTCGCTCATCATGGGCAGTGCCGACATGACGATCCACTTCGAGTTGGACGGCACGTGGTCAACCGCGACCCAGAGCTGTCAGGGCAACTGGACGATTCCGGCGGACGCAAAGGACTATGCGTTTCCGATCGCGTCGGTGACGCGCCGGGGTCCCCTCACCTATCAGACTCCGCCATCGATCAACGTCGAGCAGCTCGTCGCGACTGCCACGGCAACCTTTCGCCAGGCCTACACAGCTGGCCACGTGGCATCGGCTCCGCCGGCTGACAGCCAGATCGTCCACTACGCATCGTGTTTCACGGAGCTCGGGGCAAACGTGCCGCCGTCGGTGGGGTTCAGTATCCGCGACCCCCAACCGGGAGCGGGCCCCGTGCTGGTTGTGAACTATGTGGTGCAGGCGACAGTCGACGAGACCTGGTGGGACTTCGGCGAGCCTGAAGATCCGGTGACGGTTGAGCAGGGTGTGAACCCGGCGGCGCCATGCTCCGTGCAGCACACCTACACGCACGTCAGCGCCGACGCCTATGCCAGTAGCACCGGCCATCACCCACCTCCTGGTGTCCTGTGGACGTTCGGAAACGCCGAGCCGGCCCCGGACATGGAGGCGGTCGAGGCGTGGGAGCACCTTCACTTCAGCGTGATCGCCTACTACCAGGAGCCGGACGGCACGCAGTTCGCGGTTCCGCTTCCAGTCAACAACGGTGCCGACGACTTCTGGCTCGCAGCGACTCCGGAGTGGGTGCGCGTGTATCAGATTGAGGGCGTGCCTGATCAGGCTCCGTAAGCATCCTCCCTTTGGCGCCCTGCGGGGCCGTCGCGATCGGCACCCATAGGAGTCGGCGCCCACTCGGGAGCGTTGCCGTTCCCTAAGATTCGTCAGGCAGTTGGCGGGCGAGCGACAAGAGATGGGAATCGAATTGTGATCACCTCAACCGCCGTTGTCCCGTACCCTCAAGTCTTGGTGATGAACGTACCGCTGGCGTGGCCCGCGGCAGGGCGCGTCCTCTTCGACACGCTCGAGGCCAGTCGCGACCGGTTGGTACTGGTCTTCGGCGACCAGGCCGCCACGGACGCTCTGGTCGATCGGTTGGTGACCGACCTTGGGTTCGCGATGGTCCGCCTCGGTGGTGCCTTGGCGCCGCTACCGGGCCCGCCGACCCGGGCAGACATTGCGGTCGCCATTGGCTCTGCGACGGTTGTCGCCGATCTCGACTGCCTTCTGTGGCCGGATTTTGAGGTGCCTCTCCTTCCGTTCTTGGCTGACCTGTCGCGACAGCGACTTGTCATCGCTGTATGGCCAGGCGACATCACGAACGGGCGTGCTCGCTACTCAGCACCGGGGCGCCCGGACCATTACAACCAACCGGTCACATCAGCCTTGTTGCTCCGTCCCCGCACCCCGCGGTATCCCGACGAGGTGCCCTACGACATCGAGAGGATCACCCAATGAAATACGCCGATCTCCTTCTAGCGGCCGAGCCGCTGGAAACCGTCAAGCAAATCCGCGAGTCGGGCTCGCTCGATGCGGCGCGTCGCGACGTTGCGACCTACGTCATATCTGATCGTATGGCGGAGCAGCTCTCGGGTGTGATCTTTCCGAACCTGCAGTTTGATCATCCGGGCGACCAGAAGGGAATCTTCATCGTTGCAACATATGGCACCGGCAAGACCCACCTAATGTCGGTTGTTGCAGGCATCGCGGAGTACGCTGAGCTCGCCGACGTTCTGTCGCATCCAGCCGTAGTTGACGCGGCCAAACCCATCGCCGGTCGCTTTCAGGTAATCCGATTTGACATCGGCGCGACCAACCTGCCTCTTCGGGCCATAGTCTCCACAGAGTTGCAGCGTGGACTCTCGTCCGCTGGTGTTGATTTCGAGTTTCCCGACTGGAACACGGTAACGAACACCAAAGACGCGCTCATGGACATGATGGCCGCCTTCGAATCGGTCCATCCGGACGACGGGCTCCTGTTTGTCCTCGATGAGTTGCTTGAATACCTTCGCGGCCGCCGCGATGCCGAGCTGATCCAGGATCTAGTCTTTCTTCGCGAGGTCGGCGAGATCTGCCGCTCGACGCGGTTCCGGTTCATCGCGGGCGTGCAGGAGGCAATTTTCGACAACCCGCGTTTCGTTGGCGTCGCCGACACCGTCCGCCGCGTCCGCGATCGGTTCGAGCAGGTTCGTATCTCTCGAGAGGATGTAGCCTTCGTCGTTGAGCAGCGCCTGCTTCGCAAGAATGCGACACAGAGGGCAAGGATTGCCGAGCATCTGCAACAGTTCACGACTCTGTACGACGGCATGGCCGAGCGGCTCGACCGTTTTGTGGCCCTCTTTCCAATCCATCCCGATTACCTCCGCACTTTCGAACAAGTGACTCTCGTCGAAAAGCGCGAGGTCCTCCGCACAGTCGAGAAGGAGGTGAAGAGCCTCCTCGACAAGCACGTTCCCGAGGACACCCCGGGGCTCGTGTGTTCGGATAGCTACCGCGCTCGACTCGCAGACGACCCGTCGGCCCGCACCATCCCGGAGGTGCAGGCCGTCCTTGATAAGAGCGAGGTTCTGCGCAACAAGGTTGCTGTCGCACTGCCCGAGAAACAGTACGTCGGTACGGCACTACGCATCATCGATGGGCTCACGGTTCACCGCCTAACTACCGACGATATCAGTCGGCCAATCGGCATGACGGCGGAGATGCTTCGCGACGAGCTCTGCTTGCTGCCACCCGGACTTCCCGAGCGGGACGCGACTTTCCTCAAAATGACCATAGAGTCGATTGTCAAGAAGATCCTCACAGCGGTCAGCGGCCAGTTTCTGTCGATTGATCCCGAGAATGGTCAGATCTATCTCGACGTCACAAAGGACATCGACTACGACCACCAGATTGACCAGCGGGCAGACTCGCTCGACGAACACCAACTCGACGATGCTTACTACCTTGCAATGGAGGAGGTGCTCGGTCAGCGAGATGAGCCTTATGTCGCGGGCTACCGAATCTGGCAGTACGACCTCCCTTGGATTGCAACCAATGCGGACCGCCGCGGCTACTTGTTCATGGGAGCCCCGAACGAGCGGTCTACCGCCCAGCCCCCGCGCGACTTTTACGTCTACTTCATCCAGCCCTACGATCCCCCGCACTTCACGGACGAGGAGAAGTCAGACGAGGTCTTTGTCCGCTTGGCCGATCATGGGAGCGAGTTCACTGGCGCTCTCCGCCGGTATGCCGGATCGAGAGCCAAAGCGAAGGAGTCGACGGCGTCCCACCGTCCGGTATATGAGGATAAAAGCCGCCGCGCGCTTCAGGAGATGGTCGCCTGGCTCAGAGCCAACATGGCGACAGCGATGACCGTGTCCTACAAAGGCGACACCAAGACTCTAGGAGCCTGGCTCGGCGGCGTGGCGGGAGAACGGTCGAAAGTGCGCGATCAGATCGACGTTGTCGCGTCAGCAGCGCTTGGCGACCACTTCGCGTCTCGCTATCCCGGATACCCTCGGTTCACGCGCCGTGTCACGGCGTCGACGCTTGAAGGAGACGTTCGCGTTGCGCTCACTCAAATCGCAGCGCGGCGGCCGACTGGCGCGGGTACGGCCATCCTTGAGGCCCTCCAGCTTCTCGCTCTCAACGGCACGGATCTGCGACCGGATGGCAGCTACGCTGCCGCATTGCTTGACCGACTCGACCTGGCTAATGGCAAGATCGTGAATCGCAGCGACCTGCTTACGCAGATGGACCCCGGTGTCTTGGTATGGGGCGAGTGGCATCTCGAACCCGTCTGGCTCGTCGTCGTGGCAGCGGCTCTTACCCAGCTCGGTAAGGTTGAGATTGGCGTCGACGGCGAGCGGATCGACGCCCTTAACCTTGACCGTCTTGCGCGCCTGACTCCCAGCGCGCTCGCGGCCTTCGATCATCTCGCGCCACCAAAAACGCTCCCGGTGACTCAGCTGCGAGAGGTCGCCTCTATCCTTGACGTTCTCCCAGGTGCCGTGCCAGACACGGGCGCCACGGAGCCCCTTGTCCGCGAAATCATGACTCGCGCAACCGATCTTCTGCGTCGAACCGAGGCGGCATCTCGCGCAGTGGTCGAGGGCACAGAGTTGTGGGGCGCACGGCTCTTTGACCTCGCGGACGAGCGCGGCAAGCGCCTTGACTATCTTCGTAGCCTCTTGCTCAACCTGAAGGCTCGGGATTCGGTGGGAAAGATGAATAACCTCGTTCTCGACGTTGCCACGCTTTCCAATGCGCGCGCGGGAAAGCAGGAGTTTGTCCACATTGAAGATGTCCTCGCTGCTCGGGATAAGCTTGCGCCCGTCGCTGACTACCTCCGTGAGGCATCCGGAGTTTTTGGTGTGGCCGTTGAGGAAGCCACGGAGGCGCTCTCGCTCCGCTCCGACACCCTTGAGCTGCTCCAAAAAGACAGCACCATCGATCCCGCCAGCGTGGTCGACCTCCGCAACGCCGGCGACGATCTTCGTCACCGCTTCGCCGAGCTCGCGTCCCGCTCGTATCGTCACTACTACCTAGACAGGGCGGGTGATCTTCGGCGAAGCCGCCTTCTTGACGGGTCGGTTGCAACGCTCGACGCCCTCCAGGCTGTTTCGATCCTTGCCCCAGGGCCGCTCGCTCAGCTCCGTGCTGAACTCGCCGAGCTACGCCCATTGTTCGACATTGACGAGCAGGCACTACGAGCCTCCGTTCTGCTTCCAGGGAAGAACCCGCCACGGCCTATCGAAGGCGCCTCGGCAGAGGCACGCCTCGAGGCGTGCGAGCGACGAGCCGACGAGCTGGTGACCGGTTGGACGTCCACTCTTGCGGACAGCCTCAATGAGCCAGAGATGGTCGAGCAGATCGGATACCTGCCTGACGCAGATGTTCGTACGCAGATCGAGGTGCTTGCGAAGACGCGTGCGCTGCCCGAGCCGATCCTCCCCACATTCGTGGGGGCGTTGAACCAGGTATTCAATCGGGTCGATATTCGCCAGCTTTCCCCGAAGGAACTTGTGGCGGGGTTGTTCCCTGATACGTCGCCAGCGACGGCCGACCAGCTCAGGGGGCGGCTCGAGACGGTTCTCACCGAGGCGATTGGTGGAGCCAACCCCGACCAGGTCCGGTTTCTTCCAGCTGATCCGACGCCGTGACTACGTTCCCTACCGATCCGGCTGTGTGGGACGTCGGCGCCGAGCGTCGGGTACTTGCCACGCACCTCGACGAGGCACGGTCTGCGCCCGGAGCGCCGATCGGCGAGGATTCCGATGTCCTCGCGATGTCACTACCGCCGTACCACACTGCGTGCCCGAACCCCAGTCTTGCTGACTGGGTTGCCGAGAGCGAGCCCGATGGGCACGCGGCGATTCCCTATGCCGATCCAGGACCCTTCAGCACGGATATCTCAGAGGGCAAATCCAGCCCCTTCTACAAGGCGCACTCATACCCGACGAAGGTTCCGCCCGCAGCCATCATGCGTTTCCTACTGCACTACACCAATCCGGGTGATCTTGTCCTGGACGGGTTCTGTGGTACGGGGATGACCGGCGTTGCGGCTCAGATGTGCGGCCAGCCTCCGAGTGATGTGCGCCGTGCGATTCAGGCAGATATGGGCGACGTGCAATGGGGTTACCGACGAGCCGTGCTCGCCGACCTTTCTCCATCAGCCACCTTTATTGCAGCCGGCCTCAACCTTCCGATCGATGCCGATGCGTTCGACCGTCGCTCCGCGGAGATCCTCGACGAGTTCGATGCGAAATGGGGATGGATGTACATGACCACCGATGAGCGCGGCAAGGAACGTCCGCTCGACTACGTGGTCTGGTCCGAAGTGTTCACCTGTCCGTCGTGCGCTGGGCCGGTGGTCTTCTATGACGTCGCATTCAACCCCGATACGGGTCTCGTGAGCGAGACGTTCAGATGTCCCACATGCGGGAAGGAGTTGACCAAAGACCGAGTGGAGCGCCGCAAACTTCCCGTGCGCACACTCGTGGGCGACACCATTGAACGCATCGAACTTCGGCCGGTGGCGATTCATTACCGCATCGGCGCGGCAAAGAGGTCAAAGCGGCCAGACGATGCCGACCTTGCAGTGCTGCGCAGGATTGCAGCTCTCGCGCTTCCAGGACGCGTACCAACCAATCAACTTCCGTTCATGCACATGACCCACGAACGGGCGCCGCTACCAGCAAAGGGATTCACGCGGGTTCATCACTTCTGGGGCGACAGGGCACTTGTGGCATTGTCCGCACTCTGGAACCTAGGCTTGTCCGAGCCCGACCCGCTGGCTCGTGCCGCGCTGCTCTTTTGGGTCGAGCAGGCAATGTGGGGCATGTCCTGGCAGAACCGCTACCGCCCCGCTGGGTACTCCCAAGTTAGTCAATTTCAGAGCGGCATTTACTACATACCCTCCCTTCACTCCGAGACCCACGTCCGCTATAACCTCTCCGGGTCGCAACCGGTGCGTGGTAAGCGGTCTTCGCTCGTGAGGATGTGGGGAGCAAGCCCGGCACGTCTCGGACAGGTCGCCGTATCCACCAGCTCGTCGACCCGAGTGGACTTACCGAGCGCATCGGTTGACTACGTGTTTGTGGATCCACCTTTCGGGTCCAATATCTACTATGCGGACCTTGCCTATCTCACCGAATCGTGGCATCGCGTGTGGACGGACCCCTCCCAGGAGGCGATTGTGAACCAGTCGCGCCGCGTGCCCCGCACGCTGACGCAGTACGGCGAGTTGATGGCGCGATGCTTTGCGGAGTTTCATAGGGTGTTGAAGCCGGGGCGTTGGATGACGGTTGAGTTTTCGAACTCGTCAAACGAGGTCTGGCTCACGATCCAACACGCGCTCGCCAAGGCCGGATTCATCGTGGCGGATACGCGCGTGATCGACAAGGAGCAACTCTCCTACCGACAGGTCACAGCCAGCAACGCGGTCAAGCGCGACTTGGTCATCTCGGTGTACAAACCAGCAGACGAGCTCGCCGAGCGGATTGCGCCGGCCGTCGGCACACCTGACACCGCATGGGCGTTTGTCCGCGAGCATCTTCGCCACTTGCCCGTCACCGCCGAGCACGACTCGAACGGCCAGGTGCGAGCCATCCGTGAGCGTCTCCGAGACCGGCTCTGGGATCGAACGGAGGCGTTTCATATCCAGCGGAACCTCCGCATTCCGGTAACGGCAGCCGAGTTCTACGAAGGCCTCGACCAGCGGTTTCCCGAGCGCGACGGTATGCATTTCCTCGAAGAGCAGGTTGAAACCTACGAGCGCAGGCGGATGACGATCCAGGATCTGAAGTCTGCGCAACTGTTCATCACGGATGAGGACTCGGCGATCCAGTGGCTGCGGCAGTTCCTTAAGGGCCGGCGCACCCCCGAGCCCTACGCTGTGATCCAGCCTGAGTTCTTCCGCGAAGTTCAGGCAGGGCTTCCTGACTGGGAAGGGCCCCCCGACCTGAGGCGCCTTCTCGAGCAGGCCTTTCTCCAAGACGATCAAGGCCGTTGGTATGTCCCTGATCCGAAGAAGGAGGCCGACCTGGAGAAGGTACGCAAGCGTGAACGACTGAAAGAGTTCGCCGAATACGCGGCCGGGCGTGGATCTCTGCGCCACTTCAGTCTCGCTGCGATCCGGACAGGCTTCTCCGATGCATGGGAACGGCGCGACTTCGCCCTGATCATCAGCATCGGTCGCCGCCTCCCCACCGAAGCGTTCGCACAGGATGAACGGCTGCTCTTCTACCTCGACAACGCCGAGCAACTGGCAAGCTGACATGGACACGGCATGGTGGGCGGCGCGAGGCGAATCCGTTCAAGTGCTCGCCACCGAACACCTCTGGAACACTGACGTCGTCACTATCGTCGTTCCATCGCTTGGACGAATTGAACGTGTCGCCTCAAGCGACCTAATGCCAGTCGAGAGCCGGGGTTGGTCATCTGATGAGGTGGCCTGGCGAGCCGCGACTGGCCTCGCGCGTCGGGCGATGGCCCACGGCGAGCCGATTGCAATCGCGCGTGGCGGGCTGGAGCCTCTCCCGCACCAGCTTGCAGTCCTCGAGCGGGCGCTCGCGACTGAGCCCCTCCGCTTGCTGCTGGCCGACGCGGTTGGGCTGGGCAAGACTATTGAGGCCGGTCTCATTATTACGGAGCTCAAGGCCCGCGGACTCATCCGGCGCGTGCTAGTGGTCGCCCCGAAGGGCGTCCAACTCCAATGGGTCACCGAAATGAGCGACAGATTCAGCGAAGACTTCGTCCTCGTGGGTGCCGGCGGCGTGCCTGTAGATGCGGGGATCAACCCGTGGCGTGCATTTGACCAGATCGTCTGCTCGATCGACTCTGTCAAGCCGATCAGGGCCCGTACCGGATGGTCGCCAGAGCGGATTGCCGACCATAACGAGTTACGGGAACGAGCAATCGTTGAGGCGAACTGGGATCTCGTCATTATCGACGAGGCCCATCATGTCGCCGGCGCTAGCGACGAGGTAGCTCGCCATGTGCTGGGGCGTCGGCTCGCTCAAACAGCGCCTCGGATCCTGCTTCTCTCGGCGACTCCGCACTCGGGTAAGTCCGATGCTTTCGCCCGCTTGCTAGGTCTCCTTGACGACTCGTTTCTGCGTGGGCGCGCGCTTGAGCGCAGGCACATCGCCCCGCTCGTTATCCGGACGGACAAGCAGGCTGCTATAGACAATTCTGGTCGGCCACTGTTCCGAGCCAGGAAGACCATGCTTGCGACTGTCCCGTACGATCAGCGGCTCGTAGAGCGCGACCTCTACGACGCCGTTACGGACTACGTGCGTCATGGCTACCAACGATCCCGAGCCGAACGGCGACCGATAGTCGGTTTCCTAGTATTGCTGATGCAGCGTCTTGTCTCATCGAGCACGGCAGCTATCTTGGCTGCCCTACAACGTCGCTTACTCGCACTGACGACGGAAGGCGAGCAACTACGCTTATTCAGCGACGTTGGAGATTGGGACGAACTTACCGGCGAGGAGCAACAAGCAGCACTCGCGGACGCGGCGGGCGCTGCTTGGTATGGCGAGCGATCCGAAGTGGAACTCCTTCTCCAACTCGCGTGGAAGGCGGCGAGCGCAGGTATCGACGCTAAGGCTCGGTATCTAATCGAACTGCTTGGAAGCCTAGCTCAGACTGAGGGCGACGCTCACCTCAAGGCGCTCATCTTTACCGAGTTTGTGGCTACACAGCAGATGCTTATGGAACTGCTCGCCGGCGCAGGTATCACCGCAGTTGCGGTCAATGGCTCGATGTCCATCGCCGAGCGGCGTGAGGCACAGGATGCGTTCGCGCGCGACGCCCGCATATTGGTGGCGACAGACGCGGGCGGAGAAGGCGTGAATCTGCAGGTCGCACACGTGGTCGTCAATTACGACCTCCCTTGGGCTCCCACACGCCTCGAGCAGAGAATCGGGCGCGTCGACCGCATAGGCCAGACCCACGAGGTCGTGGTTTACAACCTTGTCCTTGAGTCCTCCATCGACGCACGTGTGCTCACTGTTCTTCAGGAGAAGCTGGCCGTCATCCTTCAGGATCTTGGAGTGGACCTGTCAGGCGATATCCTGGCAACCGTCGACATCGAGGTCGACGCTCTGTATGCAGCCGCCATCCTCGATCCGACGTCGCTTGAAGAGGCCGCCGCGGACCTCGATCGTCACGCGCGCCAAAGCGTTCAGATCAACGAATCGTTCCGCGACATGCTGGGACCAAGTGTTATGCCGGCACGACAGACGACCACTATGAGCCTAAAGCGATGGTTGGACGCGGCCAGCGCGGCCCTAGTCCGTCTCAACGGATCGCCGAACTCCCCCCCTCTACCGGAGATGCTGCCCGGAGAGCCAGTGCCAACGATACGTGGTGCGGTCGCGGGTTGGTGGACAATGTGGGAGACGGGGATGGTTGGCGAGCGCTCGTGCTTCGCGTTGTTCCTTAGCGATAGGGACGCGGTGCGCCCTGACCTCTCAGAACGTATTTGGATAGAACTCGCCGACGGTGCCGAGGTCATCGGCGTGAGCCACCTCGACCTCGCGACCTTTGCACGCCTTGGTCGCGTCGCGGCTGATCACGGGTACCGCATTCCGAACGGTGCCGTCCCGACGCTTACCTTCCGCCTTGCTGCTCGAGTAGACCAATGAGTCGCTGGCTCAAGCGCGCACTTGCACCGATGCGCGTCGCGACCACGAATGTGATAGCTGTCCTCGACTCGGAAAATGTCGTCGGCCGGAGCGACCTCGTTGGGCAGGTCGTCTCAATCACTGAATGGTGGCAGCTTCGTGCCGCGTTTGAGCTAGCTGGACGACGTCGCCCGGCGTATCTTCCGCATCTTCTTCTCCATGTATCCGGCGCGCTCGCCAGCCAGCCCCTGCCGTGGGACATTGAGCAAGATGCTACGACGGTCGTCGTCCATCTTCCCGGTGGGCCATCAGTCCGCGCGGCGCTCGCGGAACTGGGTGGCGAAGAGGCGGACCGAGCAATCGCCGCTGTGGAAACCTCGCGAGGCAACGCAGCTGTCGCAGTCCTCCGCAGCGTGACCGGTATCGGGGGCAGCGGTGCCCTGCTTACTCTGGACGAACAGTTGCGGGTAGTTGCCATGCTCGCCACTCGCGTGCATCGAGGTGCACTGACGAACCTTGCGCGCTCGGTCATCACAGAATCGGTCCTGGCGGCACTCCTCTCCGTCCCTTCGGATACGGGAGCGCTACAGGCTCGGTGGGATGCATTCGCGCGTGGCGAGGAGAGCGCTTGGGCAGCGGCCTTCGAAGCGGCTCGGCTGGAGCTCGGCCAACTCTTTGCAACCGGGTTACTCAGGCCGATTGTCAGCACGGCAGCGCTGCCCGGGTGGGCGACGATCGGCGTGCGAAGCATCACGGACGAGGAACGCGCGCGCGAGCTGTTGGGCAATCCGCCTGTGCCATGGCCGCCAGTCAACGCTGCCGGTTGGTGCGCCGCGGCCGTCTGGTGGGGGAGCGTCCGTAGCCTCACTGCAGGTGCACCGGATGAGCTGAGAGAGAGCGCCTGGCAGTGCTGGGACGAGCTCGACGGGTATTTTCTGCCCTGGCTGCGCGCGTACTTCAGCTCGGTGGTGTCGAGCGCTGCACGCTGGCCGTCCACAGTCAACCATGTCGCGCCTTACCTGGCTCGGCGGCTTCGCGATGGCGACGCGAAACGACTACTGCTCGTTGTACTGGACGGCCTGGGTCACACTCAATGGCAATTTCTCAAGAGTCGATTGTCGCTTCGGGTTGTCACCGACGGGTCTACGTTTGCCATGCTGCCGACGTATACGACGGTTTCGCGACAAGCGATCTTCGCGGGGGCGCTCCCGGTCACGTTTGGCGATTCGCTATGGACCACACACCGTGAGCGCGGGAAATGGGAGGCATTCTGGGCAGAACAGGGTGTCGCGGATGTGGCGTACCATCGTTTGATAGGTCGCCTCCCATACGACGTTCTTGAGTTCGGTGAATCGCGTGTGGTCGGTGTTGTGCTGAATGCGGTGGATGATCTGATGCATGGGTCGGAACTGCTCGGGGATGCACAGCTTCTCGCAAATGTCGCAGTCTGGGCATCTCACGGTTACCTCGACAGCCTGGTTCGAAACGCGACGCTACATGGCTTCGAGACATGGATCACCGCCGACCACGGCAACCTCGAGTGTCGTCCTGCTGGTAGCAGATCGGAAGGGCTTGGTATCGACGCCGCTGGCAAGAGGCTGCTGCGATATCCGAATCGCACCCTACGCGACGCTTCCGCCACGGACGGCATTGTCTGGGACGGGATTCCAGGACTTCCATTAACGGCGGAACCGTTGCGTTTTGCGCCCGGTCGCTTGGCGTACACCAATAACGCCCTCAGTATCAGCCATGGCGGCCTTAGTCTCGACGAGGTGATTGTCCCGCTCGCCCGTGTGGAAGCGTGACTGCCGGGTCGATCGGGATGATCCTCGATCGCGCTCTCACTCCGGCGCTTCTCGACATCGCGCTACGAGTAGCGACCGAAGCTGGTGGACGGAAGGACGCCCGTCAACTACTTACCATCGCGCTGCGAGACCATGTCTCGGCACAGGAGGCGGAGGGCAAGACGAAGAAGTGTCTGAGTCACGTTTGGGTTCACCCCCCTGAACCGGCGCGAGAGATGATCCATTGGGCTATAAAGCATCAGGACATCGCACCCGACCGGGCCGTCCTACATCTGGGTGCGATTCTCGCGACCTTCCCATTCGCGGGCGCTGTGGCGGCCATTGCGGGGCGCCAACTCCATCTTGACGGTAGCGTTGACTCTAGGCTTGTACGGGAAGAGGCGAGAGCCGTGCTCGGTGATCGCTCGACTATCGATGTGGGTGCTCGCAAGGTCATAACTACTCTCCGAAACCTCGGCCTCTTAGGTGGTTCAAACGGACATCGGCTCTCGCTGGGCAGCCGGCCCGTCGTGCCCCGCGATCTGGCCGGGTGGATGCGGCACAGCGTCATGCTGACACGACAGGCCACCGCCGTTGGAGTAGAGAGCACGTCGCGGGCTCTTGAACTGGCCACGCTCACATTGGAGAACGTTGGTTCGGGCGGATACGCGTTGCTTGAGATCCATGCAGAGGGAAGGCGACCGGTGGCAGTGGCTCGACTTAGTCCTGATCTCGGATCCGTCGCAAGGTCGCAGCAATGAATCAGCTGCTGACGGCAGCAACGACTACGGCCCATGCTGCATCAAACCCATCGCCTAGGGCGCAAATTCGTCCTCGTCGATCGTCTCACTTCCGAGAAGCGCGAGCTCGCTGTCGGTGAGCTTTATGCGAGACTTCACCCGCTCGGCCATAGCGGCCATCCGGACGCGAAGAAACCTGCGATAACCGCGGTAGCCCGCAGCTAATAGATCAGGGTCGATTGCGGCAACGTCGAGAGTGTCCGAATCGACGTCCTCGAAGTATTTTTCCGGACTCTTGTCGCTCTTATTTCTGTTCTTTCCTTGCGCGAGCACCCAATAATTTGCTACGTGATTTATTTCATCTGGGGCAAAGTTCTTTTCCCTTAGAACGGAGCGCGGGAAGATATGATCAATCTCTGGGCGGTTGGCTGCGTACTGCATCTTCCCGCCGCTCAAGCCCTGGAGGAGATGAAGGGCCAAGACTTCGTTCGCCTGGAGGAGGCCCTCCATTGAGACGATCCGCTCGCCACGACGGATCAATCCGAGCGCTGCGGGTACCGAGAGCCTGAGCTCGCCTGCTTCAAGGTCCGGTTTGATGGCGTCGCGGATGTACGCCCACACGCGACTCTCCCCGTAGCGCGAGAATGGGCGCGCTAACGCGATGAGATAAAACACCTTTCGAGCGACAGCGATCCCATTATTCGGGAGTTGATGGTTGGGAAGTCGGTAGAAGTAGTAAACGAACGGGATTAGCGTCGCAAGTCCGCCCACGAGCTCATCGTTTTCACATTTACACTCGTGGATGACAAAGTCGATCGTCGCCTCAATCGCCGCGCAGCAGTCCGCGAAGTTCTCCTGTAGCTTCGTGACGTTACTCTGCTTACGAAGCAAATCGAGGTCTAGCTTAGCGCCGAGCTCCGAGGCCGCGAAGAGACAGCGAATGACAAAGTCAGTGTTGAGGCCGAGCGAGTTGCCCGTGTTGATCTTGGCTAGAAACTCTGGAAGCGGAACTGCGGCCTCCTTCCAGTTCAACTTAAGCATGCTGAAGATCAGGTCCGACCGACTGAGTGGCGTGCCTTCTCGGTTGATCCGCACGAAGATCTCTAGCACGTCCGCTTCGGTCTTCCGGCTGGGGCTATCGATAGGCAGGCTCTCGTCGATCGTTGACACCCGAAGCACATTGTCGTCTCTCATGAGCGCGTCATCGAGCCGCCCGAGGTTGTAGTCCAAGCGCATGGCATCCTCGTCGCTCAGAGCCTTGGCGGTGGTGACCTCCTTCCGGAATGCGGCTCTATCCGAGTACTGCCAGGTGAAGATGTGGGCAAGAGGCACCCAGTGCTCGCGCTGGCTCTTATTGCGCGCAGCCGCGTGCGCTGGCTTCAGGAACTCGAAGCGGTATCTCTGCCAGCTTAGGTCGTCGGAGTCGCGCCCACTCAATACGTCAAAATATAGCTGTCTGTCATTGCGGGTCCCGTACAGCGCTATGAATAAGGACTGCAACCGCTGCTGACCGTCAAGCACGAGTTTTATCTTCTTCCGCTTTGTATTCTCCGCATAGGTGGCCAAGCTTCCGCGCACGTAGTCCCGGACGAATGGTCGATACTGGATGTCGTTATAGGTCTCCCACAGCAGAGCGATGCCGACAGGGTATCCGCGGAGTATCGAGTCCAAGAGACGGGCGATATTTTCTTCATCCCAAACGAAATCGCGCTGAATGCCCGGAAGAACGATGTCGCCCTCAGTGATCTGGTTCATCAGCGTGATGACTGGACTCATGTCTGAGCGTCTCCTTCGTGGTCGGTTGAGCGCGCGGTCGTTGTCAAGAGCTCACCCTCGCCCAGCTGACGGATCGGCGAGCTGGCTGATCCGCTGTCTTGAGACCCGGCGATGGCGTCTCGCACCGAGACACTGGCGGCAGTGAGGTCGGCGACATATCGGGTCTCGCCGGTCGCAGCAAACACGAATTCCACCCGCATCGCCCGGCGTCCCGTGGCCTCCTTGAGGAGCAGCGCATAGACCGCTCCCTGCAACCGATACTTCTCCATCCTCGCGTCGATGCCGCCCGAGCTGACCGCGTCGGTCTTGTAATCGACGATCACGAGAGTGCCATCCGGCTCCTCATAAAGTAGGTCGATGAAGCCTTCGAACGCCGTGCCGTCGACCGTCGCCCCTACAGGCACCTCGCGCCAGTGGCGAAGGGTCGCCGCACGCTGAACGGTCTCGGTGCGGAGAGCCGCGCGAGCGAGGGAAGCGATGTCGGCGGCACGCTCGGGGATGCCCTCCGCGGCCGCTTGGGCATGAGCCAATGCCTCGAGGTTGTCTCCTGTCGCGAGATCGGTCACCTGGAGCACCGCGTGCACCGCTCGACCGAGCGATGTAGCAGCCCTGCCCCGTCGCGAGGCCGCAACATCATCGCCCCGTTCCGGCGTCAGTCCTGCCTCATCTTCTGCATGCGCAAGCCCCGTGGCAGTCTGCGAACGGATCGATGACAGCGCCGTCAGAACCTCACCGCGGCGACGGATCCATTCCTCCTCCGAAATACGATGTTCGTCTGCGGACACGACGGCGATTTGGGGAGCGACCCGCTGCATCTCATCCGGCCGCCCGTCTATGGCAACGACGTCCACGCCCGGTCGCCCGCTTAGCCGTGCATCGAGTGCGGCTGCATCTGTCGCCTCGCCCTTCGAAGCCCGGAATAATCCGACAACGAGATGATCACGCGCGCGGGTGAGCGCTACGTATAGCATGCGCACCTGCTCCGCTTCCTGCATCACCTTCTCGCGCTCGTTGAGGGCACTCCAATCGCCGGTCTCGAAGCCGCTGCTCAGACGCAGCTCGACCGCACCAGTTGCTCGGTCAGAAACTATCAGCTGAGGTCTATCCCTCGGCTTGCGGCCCAGCCCCGTCACCATGACGATCGGAAACTCCAGGCCCTTGGCCGCATGGATGGTCATGACCCGCACGCACGATTCGTCTCCAGCGTCATCCCTCGCGACCGCGTCATATACCGGGTCGTTCGCGAGACGCTCGAGATAGTCGACGGCATCGTGGAGCGTCGGCCTGCCGCTCCGCGCGAGTTCGCGTGCCTGGTCGGCGACGAATCGGTAGCGCCGTCGCGTCTCCCGAGGCCGCCAGTTGTCAAAGGCCGCAGCGCGGAGCAGGCGGCTCGCTAGGATCTCCTCGATGAGGTGTGGAACGGAGTACTCCTGCCGTCTCTCGTGGAGCGCGAGCAAAGCGGCGACCGCCTCAACCACGCGAGGTTCCGCAGCCGTCCCGGGGCGATCATAGGACCAGCGCCCACCGCCGGCCTTCCAGCGAACTAGCTCGACGTCGCTGCAACCGAACGCAGGGGTGCGCAGTGCCGCGACGAGGGCGACCTGGTCTGTTGGGTCGTCAATCGACCGGAGGATGTTGAGGAGGTCACGGACTTCCTGGGTTGCGACGATCAGCGAGCCGCTCTCGAGCTGGTATCGAATCCGGGCCTTCTCCAGAGCGCGCTCCAGGTTACGCAGGTTCGTTCGACTCGGCATCAGGATGCAGATGTCCTCGGGTTTGCAGGGTCGCGTGCCGGTCGGGGTGCCCCCGCCGATCTCCCAGCGCTCATCAAGCATGCGCTGGATGACGTTGACCGTCGCGTCTGCCTCCTGGCGCCACATCTCCGCAGCGCTGTCCTCCACCGCGCCACCGAAGGCGTGCACGCGACCTTCGACGTCCGGCGCGTGGGCAACGAGGTCCACGTAGGACGCCTGCACACCGTGCTGCGCCGCGTTGGACATGAGTCCCTCAGTGCCACCGAAGACGGCATTGATCGCATCGATGATTTGCCAGCCCGACCGGAAGTTCACCGACAGCCGGACACGTGACTGGGGATCAGCACCTACAACCGCGTCCTCGACCGCTGTATACAGCGCTATGTCGGCGCGCCGGAAGCGGTAGATCGATTGCTTAGGGTCACCAACGACACAGAGCCGTCCGGGGGTGATCGGCAACGACGACCATGACACGGAGGCGTCCTCGACTGCGGCACACAGCCGGAAGGCGAGCTCTGCCTGCAGCGGATCGGTGTCCTGGAACTCGTCGACGGCTACGAAGTCCCACTGCGCATGCAGCAGGGCGCGAACATCCTCGTGATCTCGGACCAGATCCCGCGCTCGGACGAGCAGATCCTGGTAGGTGACCGCGCCCCTCACACGCCGCTCTTCGGCATATGCCAGCACAACGCCGCGCAGCTCAGTCGCTATCGCGGCGAGCACATTGGAACGCTTGCCTTCCAACGCCGTGGACGTCCGTTCGCGCACATCCTTCATCGTGTCTTTGATCGTCTTACAAGCATTGACTCCACCATCGTTGTCCCAGTTGCCCTGATTTCCCGCGTTGTTCGACGGCGCGCCGGCGAGCGAGACACCGGCAGCCGTGGCCTCGTCCTCGGTTCGAGCGTCTCGGAGTCGATCTGCGATCACCCGCATGCCATCGATGCGCCAATAGAGCGCGTCATGCTTACGACAGCAGGGCAGGAGCGCCACACACCCATCGATGTCCTCGGCGAACCCGTGCGCAAGCGTCAGGAGAGCCACGGGCTGCGTTCGCCAGCTCGCGGCCGGAAGAAGATCCCAGTTGTCATTGAGCGCGATGAAGAGCTCGAGCAGTTTGTCGGGTCGTGCGCCGAGCAGCAGCCCCCGGCGAACGGCCTCTCCTGCTGGTGAGCTGGAATCCAGATTGTCGAACCAGCGTCGGAACCGCTCACGGACATCGATCTGTGCCGCGAGATCGGCCAGCGTCTCGATGTCTGGCGGTAACCCTGCCTCAAACGGATGCATGCGCAACAGCGCAGCGCAGAAGGCATGGATCGTCTCGATGCGCGCCCGATCGACCTCTCCCTCCGCAGCGATCAGCCGGGCACGCTCATCGGGGTCATCTGCCTTTCGCGCCGCGTTCTCCAATCCCTCTCGGACTCGAACGCGGAGCTCACCGGCAGCAGCCATCGTGAACGTGATTGCCACCAGGCGTTCCATTCGAAGGTGACCCCGAGCGACCATCGCCACGATGCGCGCGACTACGGCGGTGGTCTTGCCCGTGCCGGCACCTGCCTCAACGAAGAGCGTCCTACCGAGGTCGTTGCGCAGGCGGTCGCGCTCGGACTGATCGGCGACTTCCGGGGCCGTCACTCGCCTGAGCCTCCAGTCATAGGCCGGAGCGCGATGTAGCTCGCGAGCGCGGGGCTCGCCGCTTTCGATGCGGCGACCGCGTCGCGACTCGATGGGCACAGTGAGTCGTATGCGCAGAAACCGCAGTTGTTGTAACCACCCCAGAAGCTTTCGCCTCCCGGTATCTGCGGGAAGCAGCCGGCCCTAATGCCGTCGTCGATGCGCGTCACCACATCGGTCAGTGCGGCGTCAACGCGTTCGTCCACCTGGAGCTCGACCGTCGCGAACTTGCCCTTCAGACTGATGTACCAGTAGAGGGCGAGATCATCGGTCGGGCCCCTTCCCGCGGCGCTGGCATGCTCCCGGACGGCTCGTCCATAGACTGCGAGTTGGAGGCGGCGCCCTGCGTCAAAGAGATCGTCGACCGAGATCGTCTTGTCCATGCACTTGCCCGTCTTGTAGTCGATTACACGCGCGCGGCCGTTTGCATCGACGTCGACGCGGTCGATATATCCCCGCAACTTCACGAGCCGACCTTCACTCACCGCGATGGTCAGCGTCGGCCACGAGGTCGTGGAGCGATCCATGCCGAAGCCCTGCTCGAGATACGCTGGGAGCCATCCGCCTTCCGCGCGGTGCTCGTCATCCTTTTCGAGCAGTGTGCGCAGGTCGGCGAGCAGCGCCACGCGCTCGTTCGCCCACACGAGGGGATGCCCTACGGCGCCGCGCGCCTCCCACTCACGGAACGTCTCCGCTGCGATCTGCTCGATGCGGTGAAGGTCGTCGGGGGAGTACTCGTCCCCCGGCACAGGCGTTCCGCGTTCCACGATCTCACCGAAGAAGCGCTCGAGGATGCGGTGGACCATTGAGCCTCGCTCGAGGGCGCTGGTCTGCCACCACTTGTCGTCGTCGAGGTTTTCAGTCGCCGGAATCTGCAACAGGCGGCCGAGGAAAAAGCTGAAGGGGCAGGTTGCCCACGTCTGAATGCCCGTCGCTGAATGGGCCGTCCGTGTCAGCCCGCCGGCGATGAGCGAGACGTCCGCGGCGTCTGCCACGTTGCCGTCAAATTGCGTCAGCGCCGTGGAGTGCCGCGCTCGGGTGACCTCCAGCACTCGCGCGAAGGGCAGCTCAGCACGCATCGCCAGTGCCGTTCGAGCGAGGTCAATTCCTACGTCGTATGCGTGCATAGCTTCGGTCTCGCGGCGTTCCGCCAGGGAGAGAGGAGTCCCGTCGGCGACGGCGCGCTCGGCGCTTCGGACTCGGTGCAGCCGAGGATGGTCAAAGGTGCCGGCGCGCACCGCGGACGCGTGCGGTCCCGCGCCGTCGCCGTGCAGCAGCTCAAGAAGCCACGGCGACGGGTAGACAGATCTGCCGTCGATGTCCGTAGCAGGGGCGCTGACTGCTAGCGAGCCACCATCTGCGGCGGTGAGTGTCATCAACCAGTCGCGACGTTCTTGCGCCTCGTGTATCTCGCGGTGCCCGAGGAGGTCAGTACCGAGCAAGGGGTCGATCGGCATCCCGCCGGGGAAGCTCGACTCGAGCACACCCAGGACGTGGATCCGCTGCATGTCCATGCCGGCGAGCAAACGGTGGGGGCCGATCAGGACACCGTGGCCAAGGCGCCCTTCGGGGCGGAACCGCCGTCGCAGAGCGTCCTCCAGCGTGCGGAGGAAGACAGCCATGGATGCGGTCGGCTCGAAGCGCTGCGCTGCAGCAAGGCCGCGAATGACCTCCTCGACGGCTTGCGATGCCTCTTGTTCCTCAGCCGACCAGGACTTGTCCGGAGCCGAGAACCTGTCCCGAAGAAGCAGGGTCCACGCGATGAGCGTGTCCCACGTCGTCGTTGGTGGTGGCTGTGTCATGTCGTCGATCGCCGAGATTTGTTCGGCGATGCTGCGAGCATCCTCCATGTCTCGATTCATGGCGTTGCGGCGTGCCTCGATCGCGACGTCCTCGGCTTCTGTCTTGCTGAGCAGATCCAACGCGATTGCTTTGGCATCGGCGAACGCCGTCAACCGATCACGCCACTGACCGGCGCCCTTGACGATGCCGGCGTCCCGGGAGAGCTGGTCCCAGCGCGCCTGGCTGCGGAGCACTCCCTTTCGTGATGGGAGCGCGGAGAGCCAGCTGAGCACCGAGGCGCGCGAGAAGTCCTGTTCACGCAGATGGATGACGCCGAGGAGGGCACGCGCGGCGACCGAGTCGATCAATGGCCGTCCGTCCAACGCTGAGTACGCGATATTCGCCTCGCGCAGTGTGTCGCGAAGCACCTGACCGTACGCGTCCTCGTCGCGGTAGACGATGGCCTGGCGGTAGAGGGGGATCGGGTGATCTTGCTCGAGGGTGGCCAGCGTGGCACGGACGGCGGAACGCACCTCTTCAACTGCGTCCGGAGCTGTCATCACTGTGGCGGGGGCCGGCGCGATCTCCGTTGGGATGGTAGTGACTCCGGCAGCTTCGAGGAGGCTGACCGCCGTAGTCGCCGCGTCGACCTCCTCACCAAGGTCGGCGAGCGCCAGCGTCACGGAGACACGTCCGGCGAGGCTGCGGAGCAATGACGCATCTGGTGGGTCGAGGGTGGCTGGAAGATGGACCACAACAGCGCCGATCTCGCGCCATGCGTTGGCAGGGCCGACGGCGAGTGTCTCGGTTGCCGAGGTGAGCAGGTCGACCTCGTCGTAGAGCATGGCCTCGGTACGGCGATTCTCGTAGCCGTTTATGGCGCCGAGTGTGGCTCTTGCCGTTGCTGTTCCGGCCTCGCGGATATCGGTCAGGGTGGTGGTCGCGACGGAGCGGCGGCGAAGCTCAGTAGCGAGTGCGGCGATAAGGTCGACCAAGCCTCCCTGATCCGCGATCGGTGCGAGCGGACCGCTCGAGGCGCGCAGCGTGGAGCGAATCAGAGCCGCCCGCGTGACCCCGTTAAGGGGGCTCCATCCGGCTGCGGCGAGGCGCTCCATACCGATCGATTCGGCCAGTCGGGCGAGAACGCTGAACCTGACGTTCGCGTAGGCGCCCTGGACAAGTCGCCGGCGGAGATGGAGACCGGCGTGATGCGTTGGAACGACCACTGTCACCGGGGCGAGCGGATCGTTTGCCTGAAGCGCTTTGACCTGGCCCATCAGCCACGCGGTGGCCGTCGGGCCAGGTCTGACTAAGACGACCTCGAGCGACATGACTTCAGAAGGTCCTCTCGAGTTTCTTACGAAAGCGCGCTGACGAGACGCGTGTAATCGTCGAGCCTGCTCGCGTAGAGGGCTAACTCGAAGTCAAGCGGCGGCTCGTACGCGGCCAGGAATGACCGCTCCAGCAGGATCGCGAAGTCCCGCGATGAGGATGGAAGGTTCTGACGCCACGCGTTGACGCGGGGGCCTGCTGGCGCGAACCCGAGCGAGGTCAGTTTGTCGGCGGCCTCCTCCGGGATCGGCCGGTTCCCGCAGTGAGCACAGTCCCATTCGCGACTGCCGATTTGAAGGCCGAGCTCGTGACCGGAGGCGCGGTCGATGATCGCGTATTCACACGGATGCCCCTGCAGTTCGATCACGAGGAACGTCCCTCGAGCGGCGTTGAGCATCACCGTCGCGGCAGTGTGGAGGAACCACAACCGAGCCTCGGGGTTCATCTGCGGCGGTCGAGGGGCGGTAACCAGCAGCTCCTGTTGATTGAACGAGAAAGGTGCGACCGCATACCACGTGCCGTCCGCCTCGCAGCGTACATTCACGAGGCCCCCAACTCGGACCCCGATAGTTGCCGGACCGGCGCATTCGGGGCAGATCCACGGCGCCACGGACGCGGGCGCAAAGGTGCGTTCCTCGATCGGCCTTGGGTGCCACGAGGCGAGCCATTCCTTATGCGCGTCACTCTCCATGCGCCAAGAATGGCAGACGTCCGCGACACCTGCCTGTCGCATCCCCACTCGAGCAGGCGGCCGAAGGAAGATGGCCCGGGCCGAGAGTCCAGTAGATGAACGCCGCCCTATCCGGAAAGCACCCGCGCAGCTGCCGAGCCGGACCGAGCGGAACTCTGTCGGCTATTCGGAAACCGATCAGAACGGGCCGATCTCACCGTCGGGTCATTCTTCGGCGGAGACGTGATATTGCGTTGGCATCCGGGGAGCCAGTCGTCCTTCGTCGGCGTCGTTGGCATGGGTGTCTGCAGGCCGCCCGAGGTGAGGCGATCGGCAACGCCTTCGCGATGTCGTGCCTTGTGACCAGGGCGTGAGCTAGACCGGCCCGCTCCTGGGCTACTTCGGTCATGCCGTGAGCCTCGCGCAGATGGGCGATGAGCGCGAAGGTTCGGTAGCAGGGGGCCACCGCCTCAATGTGCCGGTGCGCTTCGGAATCAGGCGCGCCGGTGGCTCTCACCCCGGCTCCGCTGCCGGCTTGGTTGGCTCACCCGCTGCGAAACCGCCGCAGCCAACGACCAGAAATGCCGCTCCGGCAACTCCGATGATCAGTAGGCGCGTCATTGTCTGCTCCTCAAGCTAACACCCTGCCCCCGTC
Source organism: Candidatus Dormiibacterota bacterium (assembly GCA_003162415.1). GTDB lineage: Bacteria > Chloroflexota > Dormibacteria > Aeolococcales > Aeolococcaceae > Palsa-851. The sequence goes on along the minus strand of PMOL01000003.1, from coordinate 57,656 downwards.
TAGAGAGGGGCGCCGTTCTGACTCTTCTGGCGTTCTCCCGCCCGGCCGACGCTTGTCAAGGTCGCTCACCGCGAGGGTCCGCGCCGCAGTCCGCGTCAAAGCGGCCATCACTTCGACGGCAGTTCGTTGAACATCGTCACAAGTCGCTGGTAATAGCCGATCCACTCGTCATCCCACTTGATGTCCCAACCGGTTCCGTCCTCAAAGAACCCCTCGACGTCGTACCACAGCCGCTCGAGGGTGCTGTCGGGTGCCTCTGATGCGGCGTCCCCCTGGTGGCCGGCGATCGCCGTGGTGAACGCTTGGACGGTGGCCGCCTGCTCGGCCGCGGTGGGGATGCCGGTACTGTTGCAGACCGCAGTGATCTGACCGAGCGCTGTCTGCCAGTCAGACGCGAAGGTGAGGTACTCCTGAATCACGGCGTGACTGGTGCCGTACCGAGTGTCCTGACCACGGGCGATCTTCTGCGCTTCGGCCGCGTCGAGCGAGGAATCCCAGCTCATGACGTTCTCTGCCCATGCGCAGTCCGCGGCTGTCCAGTCCGGCAACGAGGTGGCTGCCGGAGCTGGCGTGACCAAGGTGATCGGCGCGGTGTTGGGGGTGATCGTCACCGCTGCAGCAGCCGACGGCGCCGGGGATCCTGTCGCGTGGCCCACCTCGCTGGACGCCCATACAGCCCCTTGCTGGGCCGCGTGCTCGGCTCGCGGTAGTAGGGATGGGTTGAGGTACATGACTGCCCCTCCGGCGCCGAGGGCTCCGATCAGTGCCAGAAGAACGAGACAGCCCTTCATGCGGTGTGGGTCCGGGTATGAAAACCGGCAACGGTCATCGTTCTGGGAGTAGCGATCTGATCGGCCGCGTACAGATCGGCGAGCAGCGCCGGAGTCGTGTCATCGTGGGACGCACCGTGCGCGGCCGACCACTCCCTGCGCTCCTCGGGCGAGAGGAGATCGAACCGGATGTTGGCGATGCACCGGCCGCGCCGTATGACGGCGGGATGCATGGTCCCGACGTCCTCGTTGGTCGTGAGCAGAATCAGCACGCGTAGTCCCTGGCCAACCAGTCCGTCGCAGAGGTTGAGCAGCCGCGCGAGCCCTTGCCCCGCCTGGACGCGCGCATCCTTGCCGAGGAGTTCGCTCGCGTCTTCGATGATCAGAACCCGCCACTTGCCATCGATTCCGTCGTCGTCATCAACGTCTCCGTAGCCGTCCTCATCCATGATCACGGACATCATGTAGCTTGCCGATTGGCTGAAGAAGTTCTCCGGGTCGAGGATGTAATGAGCCTCAGCCCAACCCCTCCACTCGCGCAGGAGCGCGCGCAGCGCCCAGGTCTTTCCCGTCCCCGGGGGACCGTGCCACAAGACGAGCTTGCCCGCTGCGAGCATCGGAGGTCGCTCCACCAGCGCTTCAAGGTGATCGCGCGTCCGCCAGTGGTAGTTGCCCCGCACCGCATGCCATTCCGGGACCTCGATCCGTCGCGCGACGTAGTGGACCTTGCCATCCGCGAGGTTCCAAAAGGTCACGCGCACCGAATTGTCCTCGGGATCAGCGGCTCGAGGAAGCAACGCGCGCAGCGATGCGATGTGGGACGCGGCATCGTCGGACGACCGCGCAAAAACTCGACAGTGGACCTCGTCCCGCTGACGGCTCGCGATGAGTATGTTCTCAGACGCGTCCGTGGCAATTACGACCTGTGACGAGCCGATGCTGTTTCGGTCCGAGACAATGCTGGCGACAACACTCCAACCGGAGCCCGGCGATGCGATCGCTGTCAGTGCCTCGTCAGTCCGCCAGGACTCGGTGCACTCGTGGCGAAGGTCGCTCGCGATGATTGCCTGAGCGACGACGGCTTGATATTCGCGGTCGACGTTCAGGCTGACCCGAATCCGTGGATGTGTCATGGACACTACCGTAAGGCCAGCCCGGCATACATTTCTCGTCCATGGATGCGCCGATTTAGCCTGTGGCGTCAGGCGATAAGTGCGCACTGCCATCAAAAACCGCGATCGCGATCTCCCGATCAACCCGCCTCAAGGTAACTGCCGGAAATAGGCACCCAAAGGGCAGTAGGAGTTTGGTAGGATCGCCTTGTGGCTGGCCCGAGGCCCCGTAGGCTCTCCAATGCGATTGAGGCCTATGTCCGCTGGATCGGTGACGGCAGGTATGCCCGGTCGACGGTCGCGAGCTACCGCGCCGAGCTTGGTCGATTTCAAGACTTCGTGCTGCGTTCGGGCCGTGGGGATCCATTCGTCAGTGCGCTCGACTTCGACGTGGTCAGGGGCTTTCAGCGCGACCTCGGCCGGCCGCGAATGTCATCGCACGGCACTCGCCCGCTGGCTCACCCGACGGTGGCGCGGCGCCTAGTCGTAGTACGTCGATTCCTGCGGTTTGTCTGGGACCAGAACTGGTGCCGCGAAGACCTCGCTGCGGCACTCATCGTCCCGCGGCAGACAGTCGCTGCACCGACGGTTCTGGACAGGGCAGAACTCGAGCACCTGCTCGGGTCCATCGGCGCGTCGACACTGCAGGAGAAGCGAAATCGAGCGTTCATCCTGATGCTGCTCTCGACCGGAGCGCGTCTTTCGGATGCGCTGCGTCTTGATCGGACTGACCTGAGACACAACGAGTTGCTGCTGGGTGAGCCGGGTGATCGTCAGCGTACGGCGGTGCTCACCAAGCGGGCTCGCGGGGCGCTCGAGGCCTACGTCGCCGCGCGCAAGGATCCCTCGCCGGCGCTGTTCATTGGGCTGCAGCCGGCCCGCCGTTGTGCGAGAACAGAACGCCTCACACCCACTGGCGCTCGATACATCTGTGTCGCGGCCGCCCGCAAGCTGCAGATCCCGCCGTTCGGCCCTCGTCAGCTCCGGCACACCACCGGCACACTGCTACAGGAACGAACGGGTGACTCAATCCTCACGGCCGAGACGCTCGGACTCGTGAGTCAGCGCTCCGTCGCGATCTACAGGACGCTGGCTCGGGCGCGTCGCCGCCTCGCTCGTACGACCCTCGAGAAGGAAGGGTTGTAGGTGCAGCGGTAGTCGCACGACCGACCGTCGATCAGTAGTGTCCCCTGGTGAGCCTTGGTCTTGTGGAGTCGGATGCTGGACTCACGCTGACCACGCCCACGGCCTGATCATCGCCACAAGCGCGGCAACGATGTGTCGGGAGTATGAGATCTAACTACCGTAGAGTCATGGCCCGGAAATCTGTAAGCGCTATGTAGGCATCTGATGAAGTAGATTGCTTGAGACATGCGTCAGGGGGCGGGGAGGGGAGACGGTCAGGCGATGGTTGAGTTTGCGCTCGTCCTAGCCGTCGTCCTTTCCCTGGTGCTTGGCTGCACACAGATCGGCCTGTATGCGCTCACGAGGGGGACCGCCATCACCGCTGCGGAGCGAGGCATCTACATCGCCGCCGGTGCGGCCGGGAGCCCGACCGGTCCCCCGGCCACCGCCGACGTGTATTCGGCGATCCGATCGGAGCTGCAGAGCGGCCTGGTCGGAGCCACCCCTGCCCCCATGGCCCCGGTGGATGGTGTGTGTCCGCCGCTCAGTGCCTCCTGGCCGGTGGGCGTCGTGTACGTCTGTGCCGTGGCGCATCCCGCCGCCGGCACCGTTGAGGTCGCCATCCGCGGCTGGGTCTCGGCGCTGGTCCCTCCCGGGTTCGGGCTCGGCTCCTGGCGGACCGGCGCGCTCGCCATCAACATCGACGATGTCGTCCACAGCGCGGTGTTCGCCCCATGACCGGACGTCACAACGGTCGCCGTGGCGAAGGGGCGCAGAGCGTGGTCGAGACGGCGCTTGTGCTCCCGTTCCTCATCGTGCTCGCGCTCGGCTTCGCTGGCGCCATCTTCGTGCTCGATGCGACCACCGAGCTGCGCTCCGCGACCGGGCTGGCCACGTCGGCGGCGTTCAGCGTCCCATATGGAGCCACGAGCCAGGCGCTCTTCAATATCAACGACACCTTCCAGCGCAGCGTATCCGGGCCGTTCCTCGAGCCCGGATCGCTGCGCATCACGTGTCCTCCGAGCGAGGGCAACCAGTACCTGTACTCGGCGACGTACCAGCCGGACACCGTGGTGTCCTGCCAAGGGACCGTCACCGTCTCGTTCTCCAACAACCTGATCGGGCTCGTGTGGCGCTGGAATGTGACCCTTCAACAGAGCGCGCAACTCGTCGCACCGCCGTTCCGGCAGTGCGCACCGAGGGTCACGTGCTGACGCGCCGCCAAGCCGGAGAACGCGGCCAGGTCATCGTGCTCACCGCCCTGGTGGTCACCATGGTGCTCGGCGCGCTGTTGGTCGCGGTCGCCGACCTCCTCGTGGAGAGCAACGAGGCGACCCGCGCCGACACGGCCGCATACCTGGGTGCCCAGTCGGGCGCGGACTCGGTGGACACGAGCCAGTTCCCGTCCGGCGTCACCTCGAGTGGGCAGCTCCGTCTCGGCGCCGATGCGATCACCAACTGTGAGCAGGCGGTCGCCGTTGCGGACCCCGGCGCGGTCGCGTCATGTGTCGTGAGCGGTGACTCGATCACCGTGACCGTGAGCAAGCGGATCCAGCTGCCGGTGCCGTTCGTCGGTCTCGGCACCACGGTTCGAGCCGTCCATCAGGCCGGTGCCGCGCTCGGCACTGTGCACCCGTACTAAGCCATAGGGGGGAAAGGGGATGCGACGCGGGGCCTTCGTGCTGATCGTGGTGCTCTCACTTGCGGCCGTGAGCGCGGTTGTCTTCACCGCCCTGAGCATCGGCGGCCGGCATATCACCGCCTGGGCGATGAGTCGGAACGCAAGTGCCGGCACACTCATGACGGCGTCCCTGGTACGCCAGGTGACCATCGCCCAGGGATCGGACGACTTCACCGTCCTGACCACCAATCCCGCCGGCGAGTACCTCGCGCACGCCGTGTCGGACGGGGATGTGCTCCGTCCCGACGATCTGTTCACCCAATCCATGGTCACCGTGCCGCTCGCCTTCAAGAGCATGGCGCCCGGGCTCCAGGCGGGTGACAGTGTCGACATCTACGGCCCGAGCTCCAGCACCCTCGGGGTGGGCACGCCGGAGGCGCCCGAGGCAGCAGCGGCGGCGGCATCCGGGCAGACCGTGCAGCTGTATGGCCGCGGTATCACCATCGTCGCGGCCGGCAGCGCCACGGCCGTCCTGGTCCCTGCCGCGTATGAGGGGTTCTGGGTTGACCTCTCCGTGTCGGGCATCGACCTGGTCGCGGTGCAGTCCTCGGGTGTCCAGGTGCCCCGCGGCGAGACGTACACGCTGCAGCAGGCCGAGCAGATGCTGACGGCGATCGCCAACGGGACCGCAGGGTCCACACCGGCCGCCGACCCGGCGGCAGGCTGAACGTGGCGCCGCTGCGCGTCGGTGTCGCGGGCGTCCGAGCCGGCAGCGGGGCAACCGGATTCGCCGCCGCGCTCGCCTGGTCGTCGGCACGGGATCGCGGGACCATGCTTGTGGATGCCGACGGCGCGGGCGGCACGGTGGCGTCGCTGCTGGGCATCGACGACACGCGGTCCCTGGCCAACGTGTACAGCCCCCACGGCATCGCCACCGCCGAGCTGGAGCGTCAGGCAGTCACGCTCGGCTCGCGCCCGCGGCTTCGGGTGGTTCCCGGTTTCCGCGATCCCGGCCGTCCCGGCTCGCACACCGCCGAGCTGCTGGTGCCGGCCCTCGAGGGCCTCCCCGAGGAGCTGGTCGTCGTCGACTGCGGCACGCCGTTCGCGTACCCGGATCTGGTCGATGGCGATGCCGCGGCCCGGGCGCTGGGCTTCGCCCTGCACGCGGTCTTCATCGTCGTGCGCGCGGAGTCGGACCTGCTCGACAACGCGGTGCGCACGCTGCGGACGCTGACCATCCCGCGCGCCCGACTCGTGCTTGTGCGCCCGGCCCATCGTCGCGGCGTCTCGCAGGCGATCGAGCTGCTGCAGGCGGCGCTGCCCGGATATCCGCTGGCGTTCGAATGGGAGTGGAACGCGGATCGCTGTGTCGCGGCGCGAGCCCGCCGGGAACCGATCCAGCGCGAGGCGATGGCCGAGGAGCTGGGTCTCTTCGGATCCGGAACGATCACCTCCGACACCACGCGCCGCCACCGATGGCCGCTAACCCGACACGGTGCGCCAGTCCGGTGATGATCGGCGAGGACCGGCCGCGCATCGATGCCCGCCGGGTGGCCGGGAACGGGATGGCCTCGCGCGCATGGCCGGAGATTCCCGCGGACATGCTCCCGCTCGTGGAGCAGCTCTGTGGCGTGCTCCATCGCGAGCGGGGTGATGAGCTCTCCACCACATGGGAGGAGCGCCTCCCCGACCTGGTGAGCGACCTGGTCGAGCGGTCGGTGCATCGGGGCGGTATGGGAGTCGCACCGGTGCTGGCGGCGCGTCTCGCCGGGGATGCCACATGGCGCGCCGAGGTGGAGTGGGCGCTGCTGGTCCGAGCCAGCCTGCTCTGGCCACTCTCCCTGCTCGTCTATGAGGATGTCGAGGACATCCAGTGTCTCGGGGCCGACCGCATCCTGGTCGAGGCCGCGGGGAGCAAGCAGCTGCTGCAAGGGTCGGGACCCGAAGCATTCAGCGCTCCCACCCGCCGGGAGGCGGACGCTAGGCTCGAGGAGTGGTTTCGCACGCTGCTGAGCTACGCCGGGGTGCAGCCCCGCACCCAGCTGACCCGTGATCAGCCCCGGGCCGTCGCCACCATGGCGACCGCGGTGGGACAGGTGCGCATCGCCGTCGTTGTCGCCCCCGCCGCGGTGGGGCGGAACAGCGTCTATGCCTGCCTGCGCATCCCGCGCGTGAGCGGGCCGAGCACACTCGACGAGTTCGTGGCCAACGGCACCATCCCGAGCGGAGTGGCCGCCTTCCTGCGCGAGTGCGTTCGCGCCCGGCTGAACATGATCATCTCCGGCGGCACCGGCGCGGGCAAGACCACCCTGATGCGCGCGCTCTGCGCCGAGGTCGCAGACGACGAGACCCTACTGGTGATCGAGGACAGTCCGGAGCTGGCCCTGGCCCAGGAACGCCCCGACGGCCGAATGGTGCACGAGAACACGATCACCATGGCCACCGTGCCCGGTGCCTGGAAGGAACAGGAGGCCCGGGTGAGCATGGAGGATCTGGGGCGCGACGCCCTCCGCTTCCTGCCGTCGCGGATCATCGTCGGCGAGGCCCGCGGCGCGGAGATGGCGGACGCCGCCAATGCGATGACCACCGGCCACGAGGGATCGATGGTCAGCGTGCACGCCAACAGCGCCGCCGAGACCATTCCCAAGGTCGTCAACTACGTGATGATGGCGCCGCGTTTCGCCGGCCAGGTCGAGCTGGCCACGAGGGTCGCGCACCAGGCGATCCACCTCGTGGTGCACCTCCGCAAATCGCAGCGACTCGGCAGGCGGGCGGTGACCGGGGTGGTCGCATACTCGGCTGACGGCGCCGCGGTCGACGTGTACCGCACGGACGAGCACGACGCGCTGGTCCGCCGCGTGCATTCGATCGCCGACCTGCCCCGGCGACTCCAGGAGGCACTTGGCGAGCAGCTCGTCGAGGTGCCGGCGCCGTGATCGCGCTGCTCTTCTTCGAGGTGCTGGTCATCCTCTGCCTCATCGCCGCGATCACCGTGTGGCAGCGGCCGGGCGTGCGTCCCGACGCGGGCGGTGCGGTCTCGCGTCGGGTCGCTCCCCTGCTCGACGCGGAGCGGGATCTGGCCGCGTCGCTGGGCGTTCCGTTCGCCGTGTGGGCGGCGATTCGGCTCACTCTGTTCGCCCTCGCCTTGCTCGTCGGGTTGACCAGCGGCGTCGTGGTGATCGCGGTCGTCCTGCTGCTGCTCGGGACGCTGGGCGTGCCCTGGTTGGTGGAGGACGTGGCCTCGGCGCGGCGATCGCGCGCATATCGCTCGCTGGTCGCGACCGTTCGCGACCTGGCCAACGGTTTGCAGCGCATGGGCAATCTCGACGCCGTGCTGCGCGAGGTGGCACAGCATCCGCGTCCCGAGCTGCGCGAGCTGCTGACGCCGCTGCAGACGGCGCTCTCGATGGAGGAGGGGCTGCTCGACATGGCCGAACGCTCCCGTTCCGCATTCGTCGAAGACGTGTGTGTGCTCCTGCTCGCCGGAAGGAGCCGCGATCCGCGCGAGCTCGTCCACCAGCTCCGCGACCAGGTGATCCCGGAGCTCGAGGAGGACATCGCGCTGCTCGACGCCACCCGCGCCGCGGTGGCGGTGCAACGACGCAGCGCGCAGATGATCGGCGCGGTGCTCGCGGTGCTCATCGGCGCCTTCAACACCGTCCCGGTGCTGCACGACTTCCTCGTCAGCGTCCAGGGGGAGATCACGCTCGTGATCGCGGCGCTGATCTTTGCGGGCTCCATCGCCATCATGGGCACCCTGCTGCGCACGCCTCGCCCGGCTCGCTGGGATGTGCGCCTGGTGCGCGCGGAGCTGGGACGGATCGGTCGTGGCTGAGGTCTGGCTGCCGTCGCTGCTGCTCGTGACCACCGCCGCATTGGCTGCGCTGGTCCTGGCGCGCAGCGGCGCGTTGCGAACCGCCGAAAGCGCCAGCATTCGCCGGGTCCGGGACCGGTTGATGCCCGATCACGGCCGTTGGGCCGCCGTTGTGGCACGCAACCCGATGGCGCGTGCCGTGCAGGATCGATTCGCGATCCGGCGGCTGCAGCTGGCCGCCGGTCGCGGCGACACTCAGGCGTTCACACGCCGGGTGGTCGGCATCGCCGCCCTCACGGTCGCCGCCTGCAGCGTCCTCGACGGCGTGACCGTCCTCGCCGGCGACGGCCTCGTGCTCGCTCCCGCGTTGATCCCGGTTGCAGCCGTCGTCGCGACCGCGCTGAGCGTGGCGAGCCTGCAGCGAGAGGCCCGCCGCCGGCGCGAGACGGCCTCCCTCCAGGTGGCCAAGACCCTGCTGCTCTTCGGGCTGCTGCGTGTGCCCCCGGTGCATAGCCCCGAGGGGCTGGGTCCTGGAGACCCGCTGCTCGCCCTGGCGCGAAGCATGCGCGACCGCACCCTCGCCGAGATGCTGGGCAGCGACCAGTGGCGTCAGACGAGTGACGTCCAGCCGCACTCCCGAGCCGAGCTGCTCGAGGCGGTGTCCGCCGCGTACCGCCTGCCCGTGCTGGCGCAGCTGGCTCAGGTGGTGCGAGCGGCCCAGGAGTATGGAGGCGGTGATCCGGCGACCGAGTACCTCGCCGCCGCGCGCTCGTTCACCGCGCAGCGCCTCGCCGACGCTCGGGTCCGCTTGGGCTCACGCACCATCACCGTGCTGGTCCCGATGGTCGGCCTGCTCGCAGCCATCTTCGTGGTCATCTTCTCGGCGGTCGCGTACGCCAGCGCCAACGGCGGACTCTGAGTGCGCCGGCACGCCTCCGTCCTGCTCGCGGTGGTCGGCAGCGTGGCGGTTGCGGCGCTGGTGCTCCCCCGGCCGAACCTCGCTGCGGCGACGGGATTCGTCAGCGGTGCGGATCCGACCGGGGTGGCCGCACTGGCCGCCGCCGAGCTGCTGCTTTGGGTTGCACTACTGGTCGGTGTCGTCCTGGTGCTGGCGCGCACGCTGGGCCGCGTCCGCCTGCGCTTAACCTCACCACGCGTGCTGGCTGGCGTGACACTCGCGGTATGCCTCGCGATCCTCGGCGTCGGGGTGGCGCGCCACAACAGCACCGCATATTCGATGTGCTGCGGCAGTATCAGCCAGGCTCGTCAGCAACTCGCGAAGGCACCATGAGCAGCACCCGGATGCTGGTCAGCCTCCTCCCCGCCGAGGAGTCGGATCGGCTCCTGCACGCGGTCCACGCGCTCCTGCCACCGGTGGTCGACGGCACCATCGCGCTGCTCCGCCCCCCCGAGCCGCATCTTGGTGATGCGGCACTTGGGCTCGCCGGCGCGGAGATCCTGATCATCCGCAAGGCGGACCACGAAGGATTGGCCGCAAGCGACGCGGCGGACGAACGCCACCTGGTCTGGTGCCGCGACGACATCGTGGCGGCGGGCATCCCGGCCGGCATGGGGACCGCCGTTGTCGCCGAGAGCCTGGAGGCGCTCGCCTGGGAGCTGGTGCGACGTCTGAGCGGCGATCTGAGCCCGGGCGGCGATCAACGGCCGGCGGCGATGTCGCACATGTCAGGGGTTTCCGACGACATCGCTCGAAGCCGCGAATCTGGCGAGGCATCCTCCAGCGCAGCCACCTCACCGCAGCGGCGCAACGGGAGGGTTCCAGCGCCGCCGGCGTGGGCGCGCGGCGTGCTTCCCGGCAACGGTCCGGGCGCCGATGCGGATGTGCAGTCGAGTCGTGAACCCGACCTGGCACCTGGCGCTCCGACCCTCGACCATCGACCGCCATTCGCACAGACCGGCGCCCACGCACCGCGGTTGCCGGTGACTCCGCTCGCGGCCCTGGCGGGCTTGGGGGCCGACCAGCCGTACCGCACGGCTTCCAACGGCAGCCCGTTCGGGGCGCTGGAAACGCAGGATGCGGCGAACCATCATGTGCCGGAGCGGGGTGGCAGCCGCCTGCGGTCGCTGATCGGGCGCGTGGCTCCGTCGCGTCCACGGCTCCCAGCGCCCGACCTCGCCGCACTCGGCCAGGTCCTGCTCCGCGCCCACTCCACGGTGGTCACGGTCGGCACGCCCAAGGGTGGCCCGGGCAAGACCACGGAGGCGGCGGCGATCGGGGTCCTGGGTGCTCGCGCCGTCGAGCCACACGGCGGCAGCGCCGTGCTCGTCGACGCCAACCTCAACAACCCCGACTCCTGGCGCCAGCTCGCGGTCCCGACTGACGCGCTCACGGTGCGCGAGGTGGTCGAGGCCCTCAACCGGGGCGCGCTGGTTCCCAACGGTGAGTTCGCCCGCAACGAGCGCCTGCGGGTTCTGCCCGAGCGCCGTTCCGCCGGCTCGGCGTACACAGCGGCGGAGATCGACCGGCTGGTGACCCACCTTCGGCTGCGCCATACCCTGGTCGTGGTCGACCTGCCCAACACCTTGCCCAGCCTGAGCGAGGGCGCCAAGGAGGCAGTGGTCGCCCACTGGCTGGAGCGCGCGGATGTCGCGGTGCTGCCGATCGACCTCGGTGAGGCCTCCTTCATCGCAGCCGGCGAGATCATCGACAGCATCGATGCCATGGTCGCCGGCTCCAACGGCCGTCTCCGTCGGCCCGGGCTGGTCGTCCCCCTGCTGCTCCCCGGCGACGGGCGCCGTGCACTCGAGCTCCCGGCGATCGCCGAACTCCTCGACCACCTCCGCGCCGCGGGGGCCGAGATCGTCGAGGTGCCATTCACCGTCGACGTGCAGACGGCGAGCCATCGGCGGAGCCCCATCGTCGGCGCGTCGCCTCGAACCGATCGGGCGTTCGCGGGCGTGCTGCGCGCGGTGGTGGCGGCGCGAGAGCGGGCCTCGGTAACCATCCCCCATGGCTGAACGTCGACACACGGCGTCCGTCACCGACCAGGACGAACGTGTGCGGCGCATCACGGCCCTGTCCCTGCGGCTGCTCACCGACCTCGCCCGGGGCGGATACGGCGAGCGGCCGGAGCTGGACTACTTGACCCCGCGCTACGCGGCGAGCGTGCACCGAGCGCTGGCCGCGATCGGCGGTGATGGGTGGTACGTGGAGACCGACTACGGCGAGGCGGTGGCGGGCACCGCCGACCTGGACGGCGGCGACGGGGCGGTACGCGTCGAGCTCCTCGTCGACGACCGCTCCCTGGCTCGCCAGTCCGGAGGTCGGCCGGTCGCAATCCCGCCCATGCGCTGGCGGCTGACGCTCGCACTGGACCCCCAATGCACCTGCATCACCGCACTGCGAGCCGAGACCGTGTGAGCACCGGACCGCACGCGCGCTGGTTTCGCGCCCGCCTCGCGGGATCCGGCATCATCGACATCGGCGCCGGGGAACACGCGAGCCGTGCGTGGCGGCCGCGACGTCTCCACGGAGCCCGCGCCGCGGCGCTCGCCGTGGGCGTCGTGCTCGCCGTGGGCTGCGCGACGGCCGGGGTCGTGCTGTCGATCCTCCCGACCGGGGTATCGGTCGCGATGACGGCGACCACCTATCGCATCGGCGACGCCACGCTCCACGCGGTCGCACCCGGGGTGTACTCCGGCGCGGGGACCCTGGTGTTCGGCCACAGTGGCCCGGATCTCACCGCCGGCGGATCCGGGGTCGTCGACGGCGCGCGCTGGGTAGGGTTCTGCGAGGTCGCCGCGGGCGGGACAGCTGAGACGTGCAGCCTGACGAGCGGGACGCGGACGCTCACCGCGCGCGACGCATGGTCCGCGGGCACGTGGCAGCGCACCTACAGCGACGGTCAGCGCGTCGAGATCGCCGCCGCGCGGGGAGTGCCGGTTCCGTTCCCCGTGGGACGCTGAGCGAATCGCGAAATACCCGCATGGTCGCGCTGCGAAGCAGCGTTTGTGGCAACGCACGATCGGCTGGGCGGAGGAAAGTGTAAGCGGAGTGTGAGCGTTTCGTCGGTACGCTGGATGCGATGAATCTTGTGATTCCGCTGGTGTACTCGGGTCATGTGCACAGAGAGTGGGGGAGAGCACTCGGTGAGACGTGCGACTGGAATGTGCACACATTTCGGAGTAACCGCTAGTGGCGATCGCTGCCTATCTGGTGTGCGGGCTCGCGGTGCTCATCGGCCCCTTTGTACTCGGATGGCGGACGCGAGCACGACGGCGTCGCGGGTTGCTTTTCCGATGGGGACTACCACGGGCGCCGAGACGGAATTTCGCGTCCTGGGGTGAGGTGAGGTCGCGGCTGGATGGCCGCGTCGCGCGGAAGGTGACGATGATCGTCGACCCCACGGGCCGCGACGACCGGAGCGAACGATGATCTATCTCGGTCGCGATGTCGCCAGCCGCACCTGGCTGTGGGGGAGTCCGGAGAACGCCTACCTGCTGCTCGCCCCGCCCCGTCGCGGCAAGGGGGTGAGCGTGATCATCCCCAACCTCCTGGACTGGCCCGGTCCGCTGGTGGCCACGTCGACCAAGGACGATCTGATCGTGCACACGGCCTGTGCGCTCCGGGAGGCAAGGCCGGTATACGTCTTCGACCCCACCGGCTTCAGCGAGTGGGCCGAGCCGGTGGGCTGGGACCCTGTCGCCGGCTGCGAGGATCCCCAGGTCGCCATCTATCGTGCCCGCGCGCTCAACGCCGCCTCGGGAAGCTCACAGGGCATCCAGCACGCCGACTACTTCCAGTCCTACAACGAGGCGATCCACCGCTGCTACCTGCACGCCGCAGCGGTTGCCGGACGGGACATCGCCACAGTTCGGCAGTGGGTGAACAGGGCGGAGAGCCACCATGCCGTCCGGTATCTGCGCGAGAGCCCCGTCGCACCGGAGTGGGCCGACGACCTCGAGGCGATCACCAGCATGCACCAGCAGGCCGTCAGCAACGTGTTCAGCGGGGCACGCCGTGCCTACGACTGTCTCGCGGATCCGCGGGTCCTGCGCGCCTGTCAACCCGGCGTGGCGGCCGGATTCAACGCCGATCGAATCATCACGGAAGGAGCGGCTCTCTTCATCGTCGGCACGTCGGGCGCGCAAGCGAGCATGGCGCCGATCATCACCGCACTGATCGAGACCATCGTCAATGCGGCCAAGGAGCGAGCCGCGCGTTCGGCCACGCGCCGGCTGACGCCGCCGCTCGGGCTCTTCCTCGACGAGTGCGCCAACATCGCGCCGCTCCCGTCGCTGCCCCAACTCGTGACCGACGGCGCTGGCCAGGGCATCACCACGATGATCGTGCTCCAGTCGCTCGGCCAGGCCCGGGCGCGATGGGGGGTGGACGGGACCGCCGCCCTGTGGGATGGGTGCACCGTCAAGATCGTGCTCGGCGGACTGTCCGACACGAAGGATCTGGAGACGGTGAGCCGCATGTGCGGCGACGTCGACATCGAGGTGCCGGGCCGGAGCTATACCCCGGCGGGTGAGCAGACTCGCTCGTTCTCGCACCGACGCGTGCCGGCGTTCGCACAAGGGCAGGTGCGCACGCTCCCGAAATGGCACGGCCTGCTCTTCTACGAGGAGCTGCGTCCTATCGAGACCGCGTTGCCAGGGTGGTGGGCCCTCGGTCGATACCGTCCGCGAGTCGGGCAGTCCGTCAACGCGTTCCGCATCACATGCAACGGGGGAACAAGCGCCTAGTAACCCTATCGCGTCAAACGTTCACCACCAAAATGTTCGCCTTTCTTCGAACAGCCTTACCAAAGGAGAGGCGCTTCAAGACGCTAACCTCCGTGGAAAGACCGAATGAGGGGCAGGAAGCCGGATGGAGTCACCTCAACCCCCTAGCGGGGATACCCCCGCGTACCGTCGCCTCGCTTTGACACACGATCTCTACATACGCCGGCTGTCGGGCGTGTTGCTAGAACGCGTACCACTGCAAGCGGGCGACCCAATTGGTAGGTGGGTGCCTTACGTCTTGTACCACCACATCTTTCAGCTCTCGCGGGCTACATCGTCACTGGTCAAGCTCGGCTATTCAGAGGAGACGCTTCCTTTGGGGCGGGCGCTGATCAGCAGCACCATGAACATCATGTTCATCGTCGGATCTGAGAATCCGGAAGGGTGGGCGCTACGCTTTTGGCTCCAATTGGGCGAGCTCGAACAGCGGATGCTCGCCCGCGAAAGTCGGCTGGAGCGATTCGACCGGGCCGTGATCGAACGCCTCGCTACGGAAGGGGCCGAGGCGGCTGAGGGTGCGATCGCGGCACACATACGGGACGGAGGCATCTATCCAGACAAGCTCGTGCCTCCACGGGCAAGGAGGCCGAACCCAGCCACCTGGCACGGACTGTCGGATCGTGGCCTGGCGATCAGTCTCGGCCTGCTCGACTGGTACGAAACGGAATACGACTATCTCTCCACGGTGACGCACGCGCAATCAATCGCCGTGCAAGCGTCGGGGCAGGCCATCATGCGCGGAGAAACTCTGGTGTGCGGGCCGCACTTTCGTGCGCCTCTCCTTGCCCTAACATCGTCGATAAGCGCGATGAAGTACGCATCTTTAGCGATCATGAAGCACTACGATCTCGCTGCGGCAGACCCCGAATTCCAAGCCCTCAACAACTCAATGACCGAGGCGATCAACCGCTATCGTGAGGAATCGGGCGGTAACGACGGTGTGCGCGCCGTCTTTGGCCGCCTTCCGGAGCAGCAGTAGAAGTGACCATCGTCGCGCAGCTAGCGCTATTCCTGTCGTCCTATGCGCCGCTGTTCGGCGTGTTCGCATTGCTACAGAGCTTTGGCAGCGGATGGCCCACCCCTGTATGTATCGCTCTTGCACTCGCGGGGCCGTTCATCCTCGCCGGGGTACTGGTCGGAGCAAGGCTGGGGCTCGTCGCCGAGGACCTCAACGTGACGAGCGCCCAGAGTCGTGATGGCGATGCGCTCGCCTACGTTGCGACTTACCTAGTCCCGTTTGCAGCCATCGCGGCAACTACCCCGAGGGAGCAAGCGGCCCTCGCACTGTTTGTCACATTAATCGCGGTGCTGTATGTCCGCGGTGGACTGTTCTATATCAATCCGTTACTCGCCGTTGCGGGCTATCGCCTATTTCAAGTCGTCACTCCGAACAATGCATCGGTCACCCTCATTTCACGTCGCACTTTCCTACCGTCGGACGCAGTTGTAAAGGCGCGACCGCTTGGTGATTACGTCTATTGGGAGCAATGGAAGTGACAGATACACCAGGCGCCGTCGCGCCGCTCACTCTCCAAGACGCGATGGCGGCCCGCGCGCAACTCGGCGCGTTAGTAGAAGGAGCGGTCGCGAACGTAATTCTCATGATCGAGCAGACAAGTGGATTACTGGACTTTTCTCGACTCAGACCAACTCCGCGTGCGCTGCCGGCGCTCAACCGTGTCGTGCAGAGTGCAGCTAAGTCTTACTCGACATGTGAGCTGATCGGCTACGCTCCAGCCGGACTCACAGCTGGACGCGAGCGTATGTGGATTCCGGTGGCTGACGTCCCAATGCTGCGAGCCATCGCAGACAGCACAACTGATCCCGCGAACATGCGTCTATTTAATCCCAGCAAGTCTCCGCTCGACGAGCTCCGCTTGGCTGCCATGCGCGTCCCCGGTGGGCCCGTCGCAGCAGTCTTTATTCAATCCTTAACCGACAACCAAGTACTGGCTCAATCATCGCGCATCGGCATGGTGGTCAAGAGAGGAGTAATTGATCTTCCACCGAAGGGCGACATACTATTGTTCAGCCGCAACGTGGATGCGGTGCTCGTCGGCGAGATCGCGTTCTTTAAGGATCGACCAGCTTTCCAGCGCATCTTTGGTTATCTCCACGAGATGCAAGAGCAGGCGGCAGCGACCTTTCAGCTGGTCACCGGAACTCTGCGTATTGTTGGTCGCGCCATCATGACCGGTGTCGTAACGAGTAGTCCTGCAATGCTTGGAAAAATGGCGTCAATCCAGCGCAAGCTCGAGAAGTATCCTAAGTACAAGGCTGCACTCACGATGTCGAACCTCGTGAAGTTCATCGGATCCCATCCGGAGTGTGGCGTTGATGTGAGGGGGATTGGTGACGAGGCGCAGCTAGTGTTCCAGAACGACCCGCAACATCGCTTCAAGATATTGAAGCTACTCGATGACGATTATCTCCGGTCACAGCTCACGGAAATGGACTACGAAGCGAACTCAAAGGGTGCGCCGGTTGTGCGCTGAAAGTAGTCGCTGGGGTCGAGCGATGCGCTCGCCATCCCTCGGGCTCGGCGAGTGGCGCTTGCACTGCCTCACTGATCCTTGGAACCTCAGGCGGATTCCCAAGGCGGGAGGACATTACGGGCACGCACTAAATACGAAGCAACGTCGAACCGGTGGTCGACGAGTCGCTGAGGCGCCGTGGCTAGCTCGGCGCCAGTGAACAGGGCTGCGTAGTCTGGAAGGATCGCAATGGCTTCGACGCTCAGATCGAGGCGGTGATGCTCCCAGAGCACGCCGAAACCTTGTGACGGGCGTCCGAGTTGATCAAACGTCGTGCCGTCTCGACCGCGCCATGCTCGGCGAGCATTTGATTGAACCTTGTGGGTGTGTAGTTGATCTTCTTTTTCAACAGGGCGCTCGCCACCCAGCAGTCACTCGTAAATCGTTCGGACGCGTCCGCTGAAGTCAGTCCTCTTCTATGCAGCTGGCTCGAGGCGGTGGCCCCGTTTGCCGAGCCACCGAGCCGCAGCGTGATGTACCGCACTCACCATATCGTCGGAACCGATCACCAACGCCAGTCCCTTGGTGCGTCCGGGTCCAGTGAATCCGGTCGCCTCCTGGTAGGGCAGCAATCTGCTTCGCCGGTACAGCTCTGGAGTGGAGTCGCAGGCTCTGAGCGTCAGAGTGGCGAACCAGCTAGTGTGCACGGCCCCAGGTCATGCGCAAACGTCGAGCTCGTTCGCGGAATGCATTCTCGCCACCTTCGAGGATCTGACAGACAGCGGCGCGGATGGAGGCGGACTCCAATCCACCCGACAGGTAGGTAAGTTCAGGCAATGCGGCCAGCTCGAGCTTGCCGCAGTTTGCAATGATCACCTGATCAACGTCACTATTGACAACCAGATTGGCGTTGTGAGTGACCATGATCACCTGACGGCGTTCGCTAGCACTCCGAAACAACTCCACAAGCTCTGTGTACACGGATTCGGGATCTAGATTCTCCTCCGGTTGGTCGATGATCAGTGGGATCGCTTCTTCCTGATCGACCGCGAGATAGAGGAGGAGGAGCACGATGCCGCGGGTCCCGGGTGACAGCCGCTGGATGTCGACCCCGTCGTATTCCAGCGAATAGCTCAGGGTGACGTGGCTGGCGTCATATAGCCATCGAGCCACGTCGCGTTCCCAATCCCGGTAGGCATCTCGGTCTGTGCGATCAACATTTCCTTGCTGCCGCAAATCGCGACTGTGCTCAGCGGCAAACGCCTGAATGGCTGCAGCGGCTGTGGCACCATCTCCGGTTCGCCACGCGCCAAGTAGTCTCGTGCTCGCCAGCCGGGCGAGTTCGCCGCGTCCCCGAAATGCGCCGTCCTTTCTTAGATCAAGGAAACGTTCACCGGTCACTGCCCATGAGTCGACGTCGACCATCCGCTTTACCGAAAAGCGCAGCTTCGCAACGGACTGGCCGCTCTCGGCCATGATTCGGCTCAACGGGCCGTAAAGGTCCTCGAGTTCGTGTTGTTCTTCAAGCAGCGCGTCGAAGTACGCACCGTAGTGACGCTCGCGTCGAATGTTGAGGTCTGAAATGATGGCGTCAGCGGCTTCCGCATCAGCGATCTGCTTCCCAAGCTGCGCTAGCCTTGTACGGACCAGGC
Source organism: Candidatus Dormiibacterota bacterium (assembly GCA_003162415.1). Classification (GTDB taxonomy): domain Bacteria; phylum Chloroflexota; class Dormibacteria; order Aeolococcales; family Aeolococcaceae; genus Palsa-851. The sequence goes on along the minus strand of PMOL01000003.1, from coordinate 39,337 downwards.
CGATCTGCTCTGCTACCCACTTGAGTCGCTTCGTCCGCATTGTGTCGATACCGATAAGCTTCTGGATTCGGTCGCGGTCCGCCGTGAGCGCCCTCACCGTCTGAGCAGCAAGTTCGTCATCGCTGAGAGCATCCAGAGTCGCGCTGGGATCAGCGGCTTCAGCGCCACCGAGGACTGACGCGTGGGCAGCTGTTGCGGCGGTGAGTGCGCTAGCAAGAACTCCATCAACATCACCTGCAAAACGGATCTCAAACTTTTGCCAGGCAGCATCATCGAGATGAGTGGCAGCGTATGTGGCGCGTCGTTGGGCCTGCAGTCGCGGGAACTCCGTTTCGCGCGTGGAGCGGATGTCAGCAATTAGCCTCTCGATCGCCTTGAGCTGAATGGCGGCCTGCTGTGCTTCCTGTTGACGCTTGGCAAGCGCGTCGGCGATGACGGTGAATCGGGCGGCGAGTTTCTGGTCGGCAGATGCGGTTAGTTTCTCGGATTCCGATTGCAGGTCGGCGAGCCTTTTGGTGGCATCCGTACGCTCTGTGCGGTGGCCGACGAGCCCGTCTTTGCGAATCCGTTGGTCTACGACTTGCTCGCTCAGTTCGACGATTGCGGAGATTTCGGTCTCTTGGCGCGCTCTTGCCGATTCCAGCCGGGCATCCAGGAGATCGTTGAAAGAAGTTGTCCCCAGCCGCTCGTCGACTGGCCACGTGTTAAAGACAACGCGCTCGACTTCCTGAATCAGCTCATCCGAGATTCCGTCTGCGGCGCACAACTTCTCTACGAACTGCTGGCTGAGATAGCGGACAGTGGCGCCGCCATCGTCGGATGCACCGTCCGGGCTCGTGCAATCTTGCTCAGTTCGAGCGCCGTGGGTCCACTCAGCTGTGGCTGTGCTTCCGGCAAGCAAGTCACCGGCACGACGGACAAAGGAGTGCGGGTTCTCAAACGGAACCTGTGACCCGGCGCCCGTCGCAATGAGATCAGCCAGAGCTGTCTTCCCCGACCCGCGAGCGCCAATGATCGCGACTAAACCAGCGTTGATCGGTAGGCTGTCTTTCGGAAACCAGCCACCGGAAGCCACTGAGATCGTTGATATGCGGCCACTGGGAGTCGGGTCGGTGGGAGGATTCGGACCGATGTGCGAACGCCCCGCCGGCTCGATGCACGCGTGACGCAGCGTGTCAAACGCGGGATCGCCCTTTATCCACATACAGCGGTCACCGTCGGGAACTCCTAGCTCGTCCGCGGTGTGCTTATCGCTTCCATGCATACAGAGCTTTGGTGCGCCGTAACGTTCGACAATGTCAGCGAGTGGTAAGGAGCCGCGGCCGAGCCAAAACTGACGCTGGTTCGGGTTGCTGTCGAAAATCACATGCGCGAATCGCTCGATTTCCTGGCGACGAGCTTCGAAGCCTCCCTTTGGATCTCGTACGCCAGATGTGCCGTCGCTGCCGCCCGCCACAGCTACGACGCAATTCGTCGTAGCCCAGCCGTCGGCCGTGAATCGCCCCTTCAGAGCATCGAAGTTGACTTTGAATTGGTTCACCCCTTCGCGAAGAGCCGCTGACTCCTCGAGCGAAGGCTGCCTCGTGTACGCGCGTCCGAGGTCAACAAGGGACCCATGCTCCGCTCGATACCGCCTTTCGTTGTAAGGGAATTCCAGCTGCGATAGGAAGTCATCCATGGCGTCGACCTGATCAGCGGCGCAGAGAAGATGAAGGTTGACCGGGTGATGCTTTGCCGTTATGACGTCAAGGCGGAGTTCCACGTTTACAATGAGGCTGCGGATCGACGCGCCCGCACCCTGGCTCCAAGCGTCGTACGCGACCCGGAAACCGTTGGTAACGAGGTAGTCCGTCACGCCGACGACCTCAATTGTCGGATCGCGCGACGCGAGAATGTTCAGCGCTCCGCTCAGGTCCAAAGCGCCGAACTGATCGTTGAGCACGGTGCCGGGTAGATGCACATGTGGATCCCAGCGACGCCACAGCGACCCACGGGGGTCCCCAACCCTCACCTGGACGTTCGTCATGCGATGGTCTCCTCACCGGCCCGCTTGCGCGTTCGCCGGCTCGGGTTCAATAGCACCCGCCGCGGACCTGGTCGAACTGGTCAGCCTGCCGAGTGTGGCGATTTGGACGCTTCGTTTGCCACGACAATCGCGCCGACAAATTCGGTTTGTAAAAAGGCGGCTCATGTCGAAGTGAAGGAGGTCGGCGGACTCTTGGGTCCAGATCCGCGAGATCAGGGCTCGACCCTTTCACCCTTGAGCTCGGCGCTCGATCACCGACCTACGGCCCGATGGTACTACGGGCGTTGTCGAGGTCAGCGAGCGCGGCCTCCAATAGAGCCCGCGCCCTATGGACTCCTAGCGCATATGGCGCCGGAGGCTCCGCCCTGGAGACAACCTCGTCAAGAAGAGCCAACCGGGCGTGAGTGTCCGCGACCCTCGCACGGCAGTCGACGAGCGCGGACCGGTCGCGATCGACGGATTCGGCTTCAAGCAACGAGACCCCTCACAGAATGGAGATGCGTGGCAGTATAGCGAACGCCTGTTCGGAGCGCATACGGGCTACTGGTCGCCGTACAAACTCCTACTGTCGGCGGCATCCAGATGCCCCCGCGCCGACCCGCATTCGCCGCTACCTAACGGCGCGGAGGGCGCGGCACGGATCGCGCCGCCAGCCCCGTTCGCGGGAGCGACGAGCTTTATCGGGGATTGAACGTCAGATAACGATCTGTCATGAAGTGTCCGAGTGCGACCGGAGGTAACGTGGGCGCCACAACCGACCGGCTCCAGCGCGCCGCGTCTCATCCACGCGAGGGTTCCCGAGAGCTCTGGCCTGAGCACGTGGAGCCGGCTGCCTCGTGTATGGGCGGGCGCAGGGGCGAGTCGGTTTGAAAGAGGGCCGGGCCATAGCCCTGCGGACGGCCATCGGGAGGTCGTCACTCCGGGGCTAAGAGGGATGTTTTGGCCTTTTGCCCGGCCCGGTCACCAGCATAGGCCGATTGTCCGGACTTTATTTGGGGCGCCACGTCTCGCGCGGATCGTCACGGTGCGTGATCCTGTCCGGGTAGATCCGCGCTCCGCACCCGCCGCACTTGGCGATGGGCCGCATGATCACCACCTCGGGCCTCTCCAGGTCGCCCGCAGTAACCCGCGCGGCTTGGAACGTCAGGGGGATGAGACGGTCGGTTCCACACTCAGGGCATCGCGCCATGACCGCCTCATGATGTCACCTCCCGCTGATGCCCGAATTTGCGGCACTCGGTGCAGAGTCGCCGTCCGCCCGTGCCGAACACTTCGGTGCGGTCTTGGAGGATTCTCAAGCCACGCTGGCACTCGCTGCGCTCGTGGTACACGTCGACGGCGAAGGTGCCGTACCGTGGCGACGCGATGCACGTGTAGAAGGCGGGCAGCGTAGCCATGGCGCCACGCTAGGTGCCGGCGGATCTGGCGTCTGCACGCTGCGAGACGCAGCGTCAGAGTGGAGTCGGCTCGATGGGCTCTTGCCGATGGATAACGACGTGAGCGAAGGTCCGCTGACCGCATCCCGAACACTTGGCCGCCGGGCGGATCATGGCTTCCGCACTCTCCTCGAGTCGACAGATCGGAAAGTGCAGAGGAATGAGCCGATCGGTGCCGCAGTGAGGGCAAAGGATCAAGGTGTCGCGGATCCTGTCACGCGCCAGATCCCTACGTCTGTCCGCAAGGGCAGACGCAGGGTGCCTCGGTCGCTGGAGGTGCTGGGCCAATACTGGGCCAATATCTCTGGCCAACTACGGCGTTACGTGGCGCTTCCTGGCCGCTCCCTCGAGTTCAGACGGCGCTTCTTCCGATCGTTTTGAGGGAGCCTAGGAGGGTTCGATTCCCTTTCTCGGCACTCGATTTCCGTTGGTATCGCTGCGCTTTCGCTTGGGCTGGCCAATTCGTGGCCATTTCGGCTCCCTTCGAGCACCCGTAGACGCGGCCCGTATCCGGCATCGATCGCATCCGCTAGGGCTTCCATTGCGACCGGCGTCACGTGGGTGTAGAGGCTCAGGGTCGTCGCTACGTTGGCATGGCCGAGCATGAACGCAACCACGTGGGGCGGTTGGCCCGCCTGAAGTGCCAACGTCGCGGCGGTATGACGTAGCGCGTGATACGTGACGGTCCGAATGCCATTGCGCTTACGGAACGACTTCCATGCAGTATTGAACGACGATGCTGACCACGGGCTGCCACCCGGCCCAGGCCAGATTAGGTCACCGTTGCGGGGTGTTCGTCGCAGAGCCTCGCTGCAGAGTTGCGGCAGGATTAGACGGCCCATGGCGGCACCAAGTGGTAGACCTCAACCCGTTAGGGCTGTCCTGCATTCGCAGGGCTTGTAGAGCCTTCAAGGGCCGATTGGTCCTTGGTGGGCCGATTCACTAGGGGTGGACCCGTTTTAGTCGGTTGCCACGCTTCACCCCAGGAGGCGCGCCTTCGCCGATTGAAACTCCTCATCCGACAACACGCCGCTGTCGCGGAGGTGAGCAAGCTTTGCAAGCTCGTCTGCGATCGAGGCCGTCCCGGGTAGGGCTGGTGCGCCGGGGGGCACGGACTGGGGTGCCTGAGACGGTGAAGCGGTGGAGGCTAGCCTCATTCGCGTGAACACAGGAGTGAGCGATGTCTGAAGAGGCTGTACGCCGTACTTGTGGCTGAGGAATACGTACTCAGTAGTGTGAGTCGTTAGATGAACAAGTGTATTGATTGTCGTCTTGGTCGTAAGACGGTTGATTGCCGTGGCCGCGGCGATTCCACCGATGCCAAAGCCCCACATGCCTGCATTCCGTCGAATGGCTCCAGGGCCACCAACTTCTAGTGAAGTGACTTTGGCATATGGCCAGAACTCCTCTCCCTGCAACATGCTCGCAGGCATGACGGCGATGCCGTCCGCGTAACAGGCGACAGTGCAGATGGAACCCTTCACGATCGCCGAGCCTCCGGCGTCCACCAAGCTGAGGTCCGTCATGATTCGCGTGTCGGGGTCGGGAGCTTGGTCGGCTCGCACACCGTGGCGTCGCAGGTCCACGGCCATGTCCTCAGCTTTCATCGCCGCGGGGTTCCTGAAGGTGCCTTTGCAGAAGGGGCATTTCAGCTTCCGGCCCCTCAGGCTGTCCGGGAAGTGCACTCCCCTGGCGCACTTTGGGCATAAGGCGAGGTCGTATCGCGCTCCGCAAACACACTGCCAGTTCGTCGCATCAGGCGCTACATGGCTGACCACTTTGCACTTCGGGCAGCCAAGCACGACTGAAGCTAAGGCTTCAGTAGGGGGCGGACCCCCCGACGGCGTATCGGGCGGGTGCCCAAACCCTGCGTCTTCCATGGCGGGAATGCTAATCCCTAGCCACTCCCACCCATGGCTCGCATTACTGGCACACCGTCGCTGTGCCGTCCACCGACGTTGCGCACTGCTGGCCAAGGCCACCAACGTGTAGCGCCAACACCAACACAAGGGCCAGCGCCACCAGCACCACTGCTGCGACGCCGATCCGGATTGTCGTCGTACGTGTCACGTTCTTTCTCCATCTGGCGGGTTCCGCCGCCACGTTCAGTGGTGACGGGAGCACACGCTTTCACGCACATGGAACCCCGTCACTCTCCCGCTACTGTTTCGGAACAAGGACACAGGATTCGGTTGGGTGCCTGGGGGTATAACCGCCGTGCAATGCTCGTCGTCGCTGCTGGAGCGCGAGGCACCTCGAAGCGCCTCACGGCCGCGAACCATGCCAAGGCAGTGAGCATCACTGGAGGCAGGGTGGGCCCGCTCCGCTTTGACGGACACGATTGCTAAGCCGTGATCGGCCCTGGGAAAGCTGGATGCTCAAGGGAATAAGCGATGTTCTCTGTCGAAGAGCGCTGAGGGATTCTCGGCGATTCCAGTGGATTCCATCACACGCGCTCTAGTCGTCATTCCAACCAATTCCCCACAAAACCACTCTAAATCGAACTCAGCACTCATCGGGAAATGAGGACTAATCTGGGGGACCAGGGGTCGCAGGTTCGAGTCCTGTCTCCCCGACGGACGCCCAATTTGATAGCCGATTCAGTCATGCTCGCCATGGTATCGGGGGACGAAGCTGCTTAGTTCGGCGTCACAAGGGGGCCTTCTCGCTGTTGGACGAACAGGTCAGCTCGTGGAGTGCGATACGGACGTCATCGGTCGACTGAACGTGGACCGCCTGCATCCCTGCCGTTCGCGCGCCCATGACATTCTCGAGAGTGTCATCAAAGAAGATGAATGCTGAAGTCGGGAACCCTGCGCGTTGGGCTACTTCTCTGAACGCATAGGGGTCAGGCTTGCGAAGGCCAAGTTCCGACGAGACGAAGATCGAGCGGAAGACCGATAGCTCAAGTGCGTAGCGCGTGGCCCATACATCCTGGTGGGTCGGGTTCGAATTGGTAAATGCGTACAGCGGTAGACGTTCACTTGCCGCGGCCAACGCCGCTCCCACTCCAGGCAGGGGGCGGACGTAGAGATCTCCCCAGCCAGCGATGAAATCTTCGTCAGAGAGATCGAGCCGCAAGCTGCGGCGTAAGGACGCGAAGTAACCCGCCGCGTCAAGCTCGCCTCGCTCGTGCTGCTCGTATGCTTTGTCGAACTTGAATCGTCGACGAATTACCTGAGGGTCACAGGACGCGCGAGCACCCCAGCTGAGGAACACCCGGTCGAAGTCAATCTCGAGAACTACCCCGCCAAGATCGAAGAGCAGTGCTCGGGCCGACCCGGCGTCGCCGCCGCTATCTGCGTCGTCCATATGACGACTCTCGCATAGGTGTTGCCTTGACCTTTAGGTACGTGTTTATCGCGTACCATTTGGTGGGTTGAACACGTTTTAGCTCGGCGAGAGCGCCGGGCACGGAAACTCACTAAAGATCGAGATGTTCGAGCCAGTGCATCGCCTCGTTGGCGGCGAGGAGGTCGGCCCGCGAGCGACTCGCCGGGAGTCAAGCAGCCGCCGGTCGTGGCGGGCGACGGCGTGAGCGGGCCGTGCTGAGCGCATCCAGGCGCTCTCAGTGGCAAGCGTTCGATCCGATCGCCCTGGGTTGACCCGTTCCGGCATTTTCGACTGCCCCGCAGGTAGGGGTGGGCTGAGCTTTTGACCCAGGCTCCCCAGGCGCTTACCACCTTGCCGTCGGCGATCATGAGGTGATCCGGGAACAGGAGATGCTTCCACGCCATCACGTCGGGCGCTGCACCGGTGAGGGCTGAGACCAAGAGAGTCCAGGCCGTCCCGTGGCCGGCAAGTATCAGCAATTCTCCTTCATGCGTTGTTGCGATTCGATCAAAAGCGCGGGCAATGCGGCGGAGAGTAGACGCGGCGGTTTCCCAACCCGGCGCAGCTGGACGATCAGGTGTGGCGAGAGCCTGCGCAACGAGGGATTCGAAGTCCTCGTATCAACCGGCGGGCCGCGCCATCTCCGAGAGGCCCGAGACAACCGTGACTGGTGCAGCCGTTAGCCTTCGCGTCGTTTCCAACGCCTTGGGCTCCGGCGACGAGAACCACGAGCCCGTGGCTGGCAGCGTGCCGGATTCGCGTAGAGCCGCGATCTCGCCGTGACCGTTCGGGTCCAAAGTCCAACGGTTCGCGGCTATGTTCGTATTCTGCAAAGGCCTCCCATGCCGAACCAGATGAATGACCGCCACCGGGGCGCGACCTACCGTACACGCGGACGCCGGTTGCGCCGGGCCGTTCACCGTCGCTCGAACTGAGACGCTCGGGGCGATCGTGCCTCATCGGGCGAGGAGAGTCTCGGCTCCAGAAGCGACAGCGCCTGCTCGTAGCGCTGAATTCTCTCTACGACGTCCAACCTCGGCGACAGGCTCTTGTTATTGCGAAGGTTGTCACGTAGATCGGCAATCTTCACTACCGTTGCGATAGGGTCTGTCGCGACTCGCTCAATGTACGCGGCGTAGGTTTCGCCCTCGCGGTGCGTGAGGCAATCCACCGCGTGAATGACTGCGTGTGGGTAGCCCGCACTTTGAAGGTCAACAAGGGTGACCTCGGTGTCCTCAATGACGTCGTGGAGAACGGCCGCCATCCGCGCGTGGGCACCGTCTACAGCGCACATGACGCGAAGGGGATGCAGAATGTACGGTTCGGGCTCGGGCGACGGATACTCTTGACCCGCATGCGCGTCGAGAGCGCACGCGATTGCTCGCTCAAGCAAGTCCTGGTTATCGTCGTCCATGCCTTTCACTTCACCACTACGAACGTATCATTCGGACCCGAGGTCGAGGCGAGCAATGCGGGCGGAAGGCGGCCCACTCGCTGGCGCAGGCTGGCGGATGACCCTGACCAAGAACGATCCTCACCTACGGAGCGTAAGTGCTGCCCGCCAGGATGGTGGCGGCCGGTGCGTCGACCAGCGATGCGGCGCTCGTTCCGGGATGGTGTTGGATGTAGTTCTCGGCGATGTGGTAGCCGATGGTGAAGCCGGCCCACTTAGGAACGCCATCCCCTCCGTAAAACCACTCCGAATATACTGGCAGTCCACCCTGGGTCAGCAAAGGCTGAGCCTGCTTCCAGAGCGCGTGCTCTTGGACGGGTGTAAGTGCGTTGTCCCAGGGGGCGTCGGTTCCGAGGAATGCCTGATGACGGAAAGCACTCGCCATGCCCTCGCTCACAAGAAACGCACCGAGGGTGTTGCCGAATCCAGGGCCGGTGAGGCGGCGGACGCTATGGTGGATTTCGTGGGCCAGCGCCTCCGGAAGCCACACGGCAAGCGTCTCGGAGAATGGAACCTGACTGATAGGGTCCAGTTGGATCAACACTTGGCCGGTCGTCGGATCCGTGTAGCCGAGCTCACCCGTCTCCGGAGTCACATTTGTCGTCTGCTCAATGATGATCACGCTGGAGGGCCCGGGGAGCAGCGCCGCAATGCGCGTCAGATCCGTAGTCACGTCGCGTACGAGCGAGACGCCAGAGGCATCGGCAGAGCGTGTCACCGATGGATCGAAACCAACTGTGAACCTGCCTATGTGGACGACTGTGAATCTTCCGATGCCGACGTAAGAGCACGTGAGTGTCGGCGAGAGTTGCACACAGACTAAGGGTCCAGGAGTCGTGCCATGAGGAGTCGTGCCGTGAGCGGTCGCCGTAGGTGCACCCGAGGCGCACCCGGAAAGCGCCACTGCAAGCAACGCATAGGCCTTGAGTGCCGACAACCCCAAGCGCTCGGCGAGGCGGGTGCGCCGCCGAGCAATCCAGCCCTTGGCCTCCTCGGCTGACCCCCTGCGTGGGAGTCCAGCGTTTCTGGGGTCGGGCCCAGGCACCGCAGCAACCAACTCAGCCGCGTCTGCGCTATCCGATACAGGTAGAACGATCCACCCGTCGGTCAGATCGAGATGAGGAAGTTCAAGCGCATCGCTATGGGGCGACAAGTTCGACCTTGATGCGGTCTGGATCTTCAAAGAACACGGCGTAAGAATCAGGTCCGCCCGCGTGCGGATGCCGGTCCTCGTAAAGGATGCGAACGCCGCGATCACGCAGAGCTTCAGTGACTTGGTTCACCTGATTGCGATCGTCCGCCGCGAACGCGAGATGGTTCAGACCAGTGCGCCTTCGATGGTAGCCAGCGCCAACGTGCGCATATGGCGTCTGAACCAGCACAAGATAGAACCCGTTGAGGCGCCAACTCCGCCCTTCAGCCCACGACTGGAAGGGTTGGTAGCCGAGCAGACGCAGAAGCCAGTCCCAGAAATGCGCCGACGTCGCGAGGTCGGAGACGTAGAGCTCGATGTGGGAAATCATCACTTGTCCCTTGGACGACGGCACCGAGCGTGGATCAGAACATGCCCTGTACCACCCTCCGGAATGAAGCGCTGCCAATCCAACAAGAGACCGGCCTGTTGGACCCACTCAAGGGTAGTGGGCAGGCTAGGTTGGGACCAATACATCTGCGCACCGCCACCCAACCAGTTTTCTTCGGTTCCGGTGCCTGGGCCTGCCCCCACGATTGCCAAGAGTGGACCTCCTGGACGCAGCCAGCGAGCAATTCGCGATAGGACACCCGGCTGCTCGGCAACGGGCAGGTGGATCAACGCGTATAGGCTAACTACAGCATCGAAAGTGCCGTTGTCAAAGGAGATGGCCGCCATATCCGACTGAATGAACTGGGCACCGGGCACGAGAGCACGCGCTCGCTCAATCTGGCGCGCTGAAATATCAACTCCGGTAACCGCAAACCCTCGCGCCGACAGCCAGCGAGCTGCTGGGACGCCGCACCCGCACCCAAGATCTAGTACGTGTCCGCCTGGTGGCAGGGCGCGTGCGAACTCGGCAAGCCATTCGCCTTGCGAGCCGTCTTCGGCGCCATCGGCTCGGTAGATCTCCGAAATGGCGTCATATCCATCTCGGACAACATCTTTGGGATCGCGTGCAAGCTCGTCTGTCATGGAGTAGTCGCATCCGTCTGCCGCCGAGGCGATGCCTGCCAGTCATCCTAGGCGTTCCCAGAGCCGCCGCGGGGGCGTCCGGGCCGAGATCGAGGCGGGATCGGCGGCAGATCAAGGCGCACATCGGAAAGTGGCGCCAACACAGCCGAGCGTCCTCTCACCAGACGCAGGGACACCCCGCACCCTCGTGGCGTTTGGAGGTGCTGGGCCAATACTGGGCCAATATCTCTGTCCAGTCACGGCGTCACGTGGCGCTTCCTGGCCGTTCCCTCGAGTTCGGACGGCTGTTCTTCCGATCGTTTTGAGGAAGCTTAGGAGGGTTCGCTTCTGTTCCTGAAACGTCCGCGACGATAGAGTCCCGCATATCATGGCTCGGGAAGTGGAGTTGTCGATCAGCAGAGATATGAACGGTTCCTCCTAGTGTTGCGAGCGCTGTGGTCTCAGTTGCTGCATCGCCGTGGTCGCGCGGCGACGGTCGCTGCGGGAATCCTCGTGGCGTCGGTGAGCTTCTCGCTTCTGACTGCGGCGACGACGACCAGCACCGCTCAAGTGCAGGGCACCGTGGCGCGGAACCTCCGACCCGCTTACGACATTTTGGTGCGCCCGCCAGGCTCGACGACACCACTCGAGGCGAGCAAAGGCCTGGTGCGGGACAACTACCTTTCAGGAATCTTCGGTGGCATCACGCTCCAACAATATGCCCAAATTCTGAAGATCCCTGGTGTACAGCTCGCGGCGCCGATCGCGATGATCGGATACGTCTTGCAGGGCGTGCAAATCCCCATAGACGTGACCAACGTTCTGACGCCTGCGGCGTCGCAGGTGCTCACCCTCACCGACAATCGGACGACCGACCGGGGCCTGACGCGATTCCCGCCTTCCTCGATTGGCTACGTGTACGTGACCGATGATCCATTACAGAGCCAGGCGCTAAAGCCAGGCACCAGCATCACAGTCACACCGACCACGGTAATCGAGAGCACCGAAGTGCTTCCCAATGGACAAAAGGTCACCGTCTGTCCTTCTTACTTCCACGTGCCCAATCTCACCTCGCCCTTTGCCGACTATCAAGCTCAAAACGGATACTGCTGGTCACGACGAGACTTGACCGCCAACGCTGGCCCGGTTCAACTGCCGCCGGGGCACGTAGGCGGCTATCTAGATGTCGTGCTCCCGTTCCTGGTCGCGGCGATCGACCCGGTTGCGGAGCAGCAGTTGGTTGGGCTGGGCAATGCTGTGACGAGCGGCAGGTATTTACGGCCCACCGACAGCGCCGTTGCGATAGGTGCACAACCGATCCCTGGGTCGCTCGCGCCGCACTTGCAAGTCCCTGTGCTGGCTACCACCAACCCGTTCGTCGACGACACCGATCAAATAACCGTCAGCCGGTTACCCGCCGCGGCAGTGGCTCTGCTTCACCAAGGACTGCTCCCGGACCAGCTCGCCGCGGCTCTGGCCAAAGAAACGCCCATCCCTGCCGAGCGGGTCACGCTCACGGCGCAGGAGGCATACCAGCAGATCCTGCAGCAGCTGTCGAATTCGGCGCCGCTCGTGGACGCGTACTGGACTAGCGGACCCACCACGTACCGACAGCTGTCCGGTGGGGATCTGGCGCCACTTCCGGTCACCAATTCCAACAGCGTGTGGACCTCGAGCGTGCTCTCGAACGGCTTCGAAGCGGCTCCGATCGACTCAACTGACCTGGGGTTTCGGCAACTCAACGAACAACTCAGAACGAACACGAGTCCGCAGCTCCTGACTCTGCACGCTGTCGGCGAATTCGATCCGAGTAAATTGCCCGGGTTCAGCGCCCTCTCACAGGTACCGCTGGAAACGTACTATCCGCCCCAGGTCACCGGTGCCGACGCAGCGAGCCAAAAGGCGCTGGGCAACCAGCCGCTACTCCCGAACGCGAACATGGCCGGCTACCTTCAGCAGCCGCCGCTGATCCTGACCACGCTCAGCGCATTGCCGGCATTCGAGCAGGACTTCCCAACCGTCAACGCGACGGCACCCATCAGTGTCGTCCGTGTACGGGTGGGCGGGCTGCATGGCAGCGTCCGCCAGCAGCTCGCACAGATTGGCCAAGTCGCCGCTGCCATACGTCAAGCGACGGGGCTGGACGTTGACATCACGGCAGGGTCTTCCCCGACCACCGAGACCATTGCGCTCCCGGCGGGCAGTGACGGGCGGCCAGCCCTGACCCTGAACGAATCCTGGGTTCGCAAGGCGGTCGCTCTGGTCATCCTCAACGCCGTCGACGGCAAGAGCCTGGCTCTGTTCGTGCTGATCTTGATTGTCTGCGGATTCTTTCTCGCCAACGCGGCGTTCGCCGCGGTACGAGCTCGACGGACAGAGATCGGCGTACTGCGATGTTTAGGTTGGCCACGAAGGATGATCTTCATGTTCATTCTCGGTGAGGTCATGCTCACTGGTCTGGTGGCCGGGATCCTGGGTACCGGGGTCTCCGCCCTTTTGATTGCCCTGCTTCGTTTGGAGGTCCCGTGGTGGCGGGTCGGCCTGGTCATTCCCGTGGCGATGCTCCTTGCGGGGCTCTCCGGGCTCGTTCCGGCATTGCTAGCTGCGCATGCGCAGCCGCTCGACGCGGTGGCACCCGCGGTACGTGCCCCGCGACGGCCTCATCCGGTGCGGCACATCGCCGGGCTGGCGCTCGTCAACCTGGGCCGTGCGCCAGCTCGAGCCGCGCTCGCCGCAGCGGCGCTCGCTGTGGGAATCGCCGCGCTCACCGTGCTGCTCGCGCTCAATCTGGCGTTCGATCAGGGTGTGGTCGGCAGTGCGCTCGGGGGGTTCGTCGCCAACCAGGTGCGAGCGGTGGATTACCTGTCCGCTTCACTCGCCATCGTTTTGGGCGCCGCTTCGGTAGCGGACGTGCTGTACATCAACCTGCGCGAGCGCGCCTCCGAGTTCGCGGTCCTCACGGCCGTGGGCTGGCGGCGCGGGCACGTGGCACGAGTCGCCATCGGTGAAGGCCTCGGGATCGGCCTCGCAGGCAGTTTGGGCGGCGCCGTCCTTGGACTGGCAGTCGTCGCGATACTACTCGGCCCCGACCTTTCGCTCATCGCAGCTCCTGCGGCCGCAGCATTCGTCGCCGGAATTGTGGTAACGATCGTCGCGGCCAGCATCGTGGCGGCAACTCTCCAGCGTCTGCCGTTGGCGGCGACCCTTGCCGAGGACTAGCGGCGACATGGCGGCACGCGACAGCAAGTCATCCCATCCAAGCCGCGGCGACCACCAAGGTCTGGGTGTGTCTCTCACGGCGGTGAGTAAGACTTATCGCAGCGGCGTTGGGGAATCGGTCCAGGCTGTCGACGCGGTGACGCTTGACATCCCGCCTGGGCAGAGCCTCGCGATTACAGGACGGTCTGGCTCTGGAAAGTCGACCCTCCTTCACCTAATCGGCGCGATGGATGTTCCCGACGAGGGTCGAATCACGATCGACGGCATGAACATCGCGCGGTTGCGCGACTCGGAAAGGGCTGCGCTCCGCCGGCGCATCGGGTTCGTATTCCAACGCTTCCACCTGCTACCCGCCCTCACGGCACTGGATAATGTCCTCGCCCCAGTCATTCCGTATCGAACTGACTTTGACAAGGTGACTCGCGCACGCGATCTGCTCGGTGCGGTGGGCCTTGCCGACCGCGTGAAACACCTACCGTCTCAGCTGTCTGGCGGCGAGCAGCAACGCGTGGCGATCGCCCGCGCGCTCATCAATCATCCTGGCATCGTATTGGCCGACGAGCCGACCGGCAACCTAGATACCCATACCGGCGCTGAGATTGTTGCCGTGCTCGACCGACTGCGAATTGAGCGTGGCCTTACGCTGCTCGTCGCCACCCACGATGCGAGCATCGCCGCGAGCTGCGACCGCACCCTCGTCCTCAGCGACGGCAGGATCGTGAGCGACAGCGATTAAGGCGAGACGGAGCGAACCGACGCCGCCATTGCCCGCCAGCTCCTCTCTTGGCTGACTCCTCTCGACTTGCTCGAGATGGAGCAGCATCATCAGATCGTGAGTCTTGAGGGCCGATCCCGGTGGAAAGCGGCCGCGCTCTTGGCCAGTGCTGTTGTTCTCGCGGCGACCGTCGGCTTCATCCTGTCGCGCCCGAACGCGCCCAAGCCACCTCCGCCGAGCCGGTCCGTTTCACCACCAGCGATCACGTCAGTTCCCCCCTCAGCCAGCCCGACTATCCAGCCTCGTGAAGACTGCGCCGCGTGTCCCACGTCGAGCTTCGGCTATGCCCTCGCGTACTACGCGCCAGCGAGGGATGTGCTGCTGTTCGGAGGCATCGACGACTACAACAAGACCTGGCTCTGGAACTACCACGGATGGACGCTCGCGCACCCGAGCGCCAGCCCACCCGGTCGATTCGACGCAGCCGTGGCCTACGACCCAGTCATGCAAGTGGTGCTCTTGTACGGAGGGAGGCTCGCTCCCGGACAGGTGGTCGACGACACCTGGGCATGGGACGGGAAGACCTGGAGAGAGCTCGACGCCGGGACAGGCAGTCCTCCACCTGGTGACGGAAGTGTGATGGCCTGGGATGAGCGACTCGCGACGATGGTGTTGGTAGTCCCCGGGCCATCGGTGGAGTCCCCGCAAGCCGAGACCTGGATCTGGACTGGAACGCGCTGGTCCCGTGTACCGACGGGTGACTTCCCCACGAACATCTATCCCGGTCCCATCGCCTTTGACGCGGTGAGCAATTCACTTCTCGGGGTGGGCATTCGCTACGAGACGGCGACGTCGTCCAGCGTGGTCACGCTCCGATGGGACGGGACCGTCTGGCGCGAACTCTCCACGAGTCACACACCGCCGTCCATCGTCGCTGGGCTTGCATTGGATCCGTTGAGTAACCGACTACTGTTGGTTTGCAACCCAGCACAGCTCCAGTCGAGCAATGACGAGCTGTGGGAGTGGACTGGGGTCGACTGGCAATCGCGCGGACTCTTCTCCGGCGCCCTCCAACCCGGGGGAGTGGTAACCGAAGCTGAAAGCGGGCGAGTCCTGCTGTTCGGCAATACGGTGCAAGCGGCTCAGGGATTGCCACAGCCTGTGCACGTCTGGGAGTGGGAGGGATCGGTATGGACGAGACAGGACCTTGGGCCGTGAGCGAGCCCGAGCGGGACCGATAGTAGGGTTGGCTCGTGGCAGCTCAAGTTCAGGAGCCCGGGTGGTGACGCGGCAATGTCTAGTTGAGCGCGTCTGACACGAAGCCACCTGGGCACGGGTGATTGGCGCCAGTTAGCAGCCACATGTAGAGGCCGATTGCCGAAATCGCAGCCCCCACCATCACCCAGTAGGCTACTGATCGCCGCTCGCGTCGCAGTGTCTGGCGGATCGCCACCAAGGCGGGAAGGACAGTAACGATCAGTCCAAGGCCAGACAACGTCCTGACACTCTGCGGCCAGGAACAGAACGTCCCCAGGACCGCACTATCCACTGACGCTGCCAGGAGTAACGCCAGAGCGACGAGGGCGCCGCCCGCTCCAACGAGAGTCCACGGGCGATTGACGGCGGGTAGATGCGCGCCGTCTCGTCCGGTGGCAATCTGGACAGTCCCGGTGACCGCGAGGACCAGCCCTACGGCAACGAGGAAGAGAGGGGCAACGGAACTCACAAGCGCATTCTGTCGCCGATAACGTCATCGTTATCGCCGCAACCGCAACGTCATCGGGGTGGAGCAACGCTGTGCAGGCGAGTATTCGCGAATGATGCTCCTATGCCTTGTCAAGCGCTAATGCGCGTGAGCGCCGGGGCGGTCGCCAGGAGCGCGTGGAACACCTCGCGCGCGACGTAGCGTTTGAGGCAACGGATGATGTCGCGCTTGGCCATTCCCTCGGCGGTGCGACGGGCGACGTAGGTCTTGGTGCGCTGATCACAGGTGAGGCGCACCATGACGACCCGCCAGAGTGCGTTGTTGGCGATGCGATCGCCACCGCGGTTGAGGCGATGTCGGTTGGTCTTTCCGGACGAAGCGGGCACCGGTGACACGCCACACAAGCTGGCGAATGCAGCGTCGGAACGAAGGCGCTCAGGATTGTCGCCGGCAGCCACCAGGAGCGCCCCGGCGACGTCCGGCCCAACACCGGCGAGATCGCACAGCGCGGGTGCTGCTTCCATGGTCAGGCGGCCCAGCTCACGGTCCAGCACAACGAGCTCCGCGGTCAGCCCCAGATGGCGGATCGCCAGCGAGCGGAGCGCGAGCTTGCTTGCCGCGATCGGTGTCGCGACGGTTCCCGGCCGCGCAGCTGCGGTGACCGCGACCAGCTTGTCGAGGGGAAGATTGCGAAGCTGATGTCGGAGGGAGTCGGGGGCGGTAACCACCAGCGCATGCATCTGATTCCCTACCTGGGTTCGCATTTTGAGTGCGGAGCGACGTGCGACCCGGAGGGTGCGGATCATGCCGACCCGGTCATGGTCACGCTTGGCGATGCAGAGCGGACCGCCGGCGAGCACCGATCGCGCTGCCGCTTCGGCGTCGATGGGATCTGACTTGCCATGTCCGCGACGAGCTCGACGATCCGGGCGATTGATCTCGATGACCTCGCAACCGGCGTCGATGAGAAAACGAGCCAAGCCGGCGCCGTACGCGCCGGTTCCCTCGACACCAAATGTTGTCGTCGGACTGAACGCGTGCGCCCACTTGAGCAATTGCGCATAGCCATGCGTGCTCGTTCCGACCTCGAGACGGCCCAACATGCGCCCGAGCGCGTCGAGCGCCGCGGCAACGTGGACATCCGCATGGGTGTCGACTCCCACCACAACGCGGTTTGTTCCGTATGCGATCCTGACGTCTGTCATACCTCGTCCTCGTCACCTGGGGAATGAGGTTGGTGCGTCAGCGGCAGGTGGACGGACAGTACTGGGACGGGCCTCTTGCACAGGCTCCTGACTTGTTCAAGATGCCATGGCACTCGACGCCGAAACACGTAGGGTGTGGGCGGGCGTCCGGCTGGCTCTCACGCTCCTTGTCCACCTCGGTGTGACTCCCTCATAGCGTGCCGGCCGGGCGTTCTTCCGGCTGCGGGGTGGCTCGATAGAGGCGTGACGCTTCCTGAAACTCAGGGTGCCCTTCGCAGTGACCCATACGGCGCAACCACCAAAGGAGGGCGTGCACATCGTGGTCGTCATCGGGATCGATCCGCACAAAGGCTCACACACAGCAGCCGCGCTGGGGAGTGGTGGTGAGGTCTTGGCTCAGCTGCGCGTCCCAGCGAACAGAGCGATGCTGAACCGTCTTTTGAAGTGGGCCGCCGCGTGGTCCGAACGCACCTGGGCCGTCGAGGGCGCATCCGGCCTGGGACTCCTGCTTGCCCAACAACTGGTCAACGCCGGCGAAGCTGTCGTCGACGTTCCCGCCACCCTCGCCGCTCGAGCGCGACTCCTGCACACCGGCCACGGCCGCAAGACCGATGCGCTGGATGCGGTCTCCGTCGCCACCGTGGCCATGCACAGCCCGAGCCTTCGCCGAGTGGCACGTGAGGACCATGGAACGATCCTGCGGCTGCTCGCTGACCGACGAGATGAGCTGACCCAGGAACGCCGACGAGCGGTCAACCGGCTGCATCGGCTGCTCCGAGACCTGTGCCCGGGTGGCGCGCCCACCGACCTCGCAGCCGAGGATGCTGCCGCGTTGCTCACCGCGATTCGCCCGGTGACCGCCGTCGAGCACGAACGCAAGGGCATGGCGAGAGAGCTCGTCGCTGATGTGCGACGGCTGGACCGCGACCTCACGATCAACCGGAAGCGGTGCGCAGAGGCCGTCGCTGCAAGTGGCAGCACCCTGCCACAGATCCTCGGGATCAGCGACGTGCTGACGGCGAAGATCCTTGGTCACACCGGGGACATCACGCGCTTCGCAACCGCGGGCCACTACGCCAGCTACACAGGAACTGCCCCGATCGAAGCCTCCAGCGGCGATATCCGCCGTCACCGGTTGTGTCGTTCCGGGAATCGCTCGTTGAATAACGCGCTCCACCTCGCTGCGCGGGTGCAAGCGATGCACCCGGGTCTCGGCCAGGAGCACTACCAGCGCAAGCTCGCTGAGCACAAGACGTCTCGGGAGGCCCTGCGCAGCCTGAAGCGGCAGCTCGCCAAGGTCGTATACCGCGCGCTCCGAGCGGATCACGACCGGTTCGTGGTGCATCGCTTGACATAGAGGCGCTATCAGGTCACGTTCGCCCCGCTGATTGCGCCAACAAGGGCCTCCCAGGTCACGAGCGACGAATCATTCGAAAGGCAATGCGCCCGTACCTCGACGGGTCAGTCCGTGACTGGGAGGTCCTCGCCGACATCATCCCAGTACCTCGAGGAATTGGCGCAAGGACCTCAGGGCGACGCACCCGACGAAGAATCGTCAGAAGACGATCGGGGTTCGGAATCTCGTATCGCGGGACCGGGGAGAAGTACGCTAGCGAGTAGAGCGGCACCCGCACCGAATCCCGTGGCGACGGCGAGAGCGATGCCGAGCCCGGCACCAATCAAGGGGCCAGCGGCGGCAGACCCGAGCGGGCTGCCCGAGTAGTTCAGCGACATGCTGACCGCGAAGGCGCGCCCGTACCAGGCCGGATCGGTCCTCCGCTGGCGCATCGAGAACATCGCGATGTCAATGGGGCCGCCAGCACCGCCGTAGACGAGCATGGCGAGCGCGGCGACGAACATGTTCGGCGCGACCGTCAACACTGCAAGCGCCGCAGCGGTGACGGCCATGCCCGTGACAATCAGGCCGCGCTCCCGGTCCTGAGTACCGAGGTGGCCGGCCACCAGTGCGCCAGGGCCGCCGCTCAACGCGCTCAGCGCCCAGAGGAGACCAACGAATGCTGCGTTCGCATGGAGTCGGTTGAGAACGAGGATAGGCAGGCCGACGATGAGCATGCCCGATGCCACGTTCAGTATCGAGATGCTCGCGGCGAGTCCCCGCAACGTCTGATTACCGAGCAGGTAAACAAGTCCCTGCCAGGCATCGCGCAAAGCGGAACCAGCGGGGACCCGGGCAGGGGTCGGCAGCGCCACTCCCAGCAGCGACAGAGCCGCCACCAAGTACATCACCGCGGTCGCGACCAAGGCCTGCGGTCTGCCAATGAGCCCGGCAATGGTGCCGGCGAGCGGGGCGCCGATCACCGCAGCCACCACATACGTCACGCTGTCGACGGCGTTGGCCCGGTCCCAGAGGTGCCTAGGCACGATCGAGGGGAACAGGGTCCGGATCCCGGCGCCGCTTAGCGGGTACGTGAGGGAACTGAGCGCTGCGATCGCGATAAGCAATCCGGGATTGAGGATGCCGATATACGCGAGTGCGACCACCAGTGCGTTGGCAGTGGCAGCGATCGAGAAGTCCAACATGATCAGCGGTGCGCGCCCGATCCGATCCAGGAGCGCGCCCGCCAGTGGGCTGATCGCGATCCCCGGAAGGATGCTGGCGAAGACCACCACCCCCGCCACGGTTGGTGAGTGGAACCGCTCTAGGGCGAAAAGGACCATGGCGACCGTGAACATCTGGCCGCCCACCCGGCCCAAGAGCGCCGCAACCATCACGCGACGCAGGCCCGGGATGCGCGCAAGGCTTCGGTAGCTGAGGGGTAGGGCTCCATCCATCACCGCGCATGGTGGTGCGCGCTGGCGTCTTTTGGGGTGGTTCACGGTCGACACCCCCGACAACGGGCGGTGCGGGTCCCCTAATTTAGGTCGCCAGCTTCGCGGCCAGACGTTCGTCCGAAAACGGCAATTGCGGTCCAACCGCTGGACCCCTAGGCCACCATTGGTGCTTCACGGCACGGAAAAGCACCGCAGGCGAGCATCCGCCAATGTCCCTTGAGCTGCTGACCGAGCAAGATGCGCTCGCTGCCCGGTGGAACGGGGCGTGGGTTTTCGACCCGTGAGTGCCTATAAGGGAGTGATGGACATCAGCGCCCCACCGGCGATACGTCTCGCGAAGGCGCCGAACTTGGTCGTCCAGAGCGACCCCGATGAGCGCGTGGCGGCGATTTATGCCGCCCACTACCAGCGGCTCGTGGGCTTGGCGACCATGTTGGGAGGGGGCCGTGCTGTTGGCGAGGAGATCGCGCACGAAACCTTCCTGACCGCGCTCCGGCAGGAACGACGCAAGCCGGTCTATCTCACGGATTCCGTATGGCCATGGCTCCGCATCACCGGCGTACGGCTGGCCGGACGGAATCGTCAGCGCCTGCTGCGGGAGGCGATGACCCACCGACGCTGGAGATGTGATGCTGACATCTCGGATGCTTGGGGGTCCAGACACTCGATCTCGTCAGCGCCCTGCGAAGACTGCCTTCGAAGATGCGCCTGTGCGTGATCTTGAGTCAGCGTCGTCCGGCCGCAGCGCCTCTCCCAAGGATCGTCTGCGCTCCTAACGATTTCGCAAAAGACGAGAAGACTGCCGTGCGTGGATATCGCAGGCGACTAGTTCCCTGCGCCTCCGAGGAATCCCTGCTTGTAGACCGCGTCATACACCTGGGCGATCACGGTTGGTCGCGGCTCGTTGGTGAGGCCGTCGACGGCTGAGGACGCCGGGCTTTGCAGGAGTGCGCCGATCCTCTTGCTGAGCGCATGCCACTCGCTCCTTGGAGCGAGATTCTTGACGAAGCCACATTCGGCGGCCATGACAGTGATAGCGGTGGATTGCGCGTTCGGCTGTGTATCCGACCGGAGCGCCGCAAGGATCTTGCTTGCGACTGCGGACCTGGCCGTTGATTCCGTGAGCCGGTATCGCGTTCGTGGGAAGGGGGGTAGCCAGGGACGCTTATCGACGGCGATCACACCCTTCTCCGCAAGGCTAGCGATGGTCCAACCCTTCGCTTCCTTTCCCGCGTACCCAAAAGCGTCAACCTACCAGGGCACACCGTGGGACGCCGGAAGGTTGCGGATACGTTCGACGACGGCAGCGTAGGGGAAGTTGTCGCTGCCGGCGCCTGCCAGCACCGTGTCATGAACCAGGGTGAGCGAGCCGTTGGCAAACAGGTCGAGCAGCACGGCGCCGGCAAGCGCGGCCGGAAGACGGAACGTGGGATGGGAGTGCAACGTACCTGACTTCGGGTCAATTGCCATAAGGAGGAGCTCCTCGGCTGTGGTCAGCGCCTCCGGAGTGCTCTGCGCCATAGGGAGATCGTAGGTCTGCAAGAAAGCGCAGAAACCGCCCGGACCGCCCTTGTAACAGATGGCGAGTTCGAGGCCAGGATGCGTCAAGCACTCCTGACCTGCCTCTACTCTCGTCCGGGAAGATCCACCCGGGTGGTCCACTCACGGTAAGCCTGGCCGCGTCCGCGAGGAGGAAGCACCCTGACAGTCCAGTCACGATAAGAGCGATCGTCGTCTAAGACATCGTGTCCGCTCTGGTCGCGTAAGCGGTCAAGCACGATCTCACGCCTGCCTCGCATCCATGAGGGAACGGACTCGTCCCAGATCGATACGGGTGGAACGAAGAGGCCTTGAGCCTCTAGCGACCGGGACGCGTTGCCCGCCGACGTAAAGCCAACCACGGCGCCAACTTGCTGTTCCGATGAGGGTATCGACCCGGCCCCTGGCTATAACCTGAACAACAGGCCGCACCCCGAACCAATAGATGGCCAGGAGGATCAGAATCTCGGCGAACACCGTTACAGCGATCACTACGGGGCGCTCGGTCGCTGGGAAGCCGAAGTATTCGAATAGCAGAACGATGGGGGTAGCGGTGAGGGCCCCGGCCATTAGAAACCGATAGTCGCGTCGAAGAGCGACTGCCTGACCAGAACTCAGGTTGCCCGATCGGTTCGCGGCTAGGTCGTCGGGAGTCGCTCGCATTTCCTGGACCAGCGTATGACGCACCCCGCGTATCCAGAACGAATGCGACGACATCGTCGCCAAAGCGACGGCACTGGACCCGACCAGGGTCCGCAAAGTCTGTCGAGACGCGCGCTGCCATCCGAGTTGCAGCGCCTCGAGTAACCTGCGCGTGCATGCCCATCACTGTCCACAAGCATGGAGAGGGACGTTAGCAAGTTGCTGTGAGCCCTCCTGAAGGGTCTTACTGGCGCTCGTCGTCGCCGGTCACGGCACGAGAGATCTTTGAGAAGTTACCTGGTCTTGGCTGCCACACCGTAGATATTTCGGACGCGCTGTACGCCGCGGATCCCCTGTGGGCGGCGGTCTACGACAAGGAGGTGCTGACTCGCCGTGAGGCAGACGCCGACTCCCGAGAGTGACGTTGGCCCCCCAGGCGAGCATTCGCTAATGCCGCTTGAGCCCGAGGAACCGCGGTCGTCGTGGCTTATCGGTCCAACAGGTGCGCACGCCAGCGCGGTCGAGCGCAGCGAGTACAAGATGCGGATCGCACCAAAAGATTACCGATGGGCCGGGTTCGCCAACGATTCGGATCCCCTCTCGCGAACTCAGGAACCCTCGCACGTTCTGAGCGACTCGTATCTGGCCAGGCTGCCAGACCACGGGTGGTGGTCGCAACTTCCATGACCATATGGATCCTTGCAGGCGCACCCCGCCGTCGCGACGGACTTCAAGAGATGCAACCGGCCAACCTCCGTGACCGGCAGGCCCTGACATCGCGCCAACGAAGCGTTCGACATCTACCGATTCGGCATCGGCCATTGCGCCAGTATCGCCCCGCGAAAACGCTTGAGCAGGGTCCGCACCGGTCTGTCATCGTCCCGTCCGCGAGGGCCGACTACCTGGAGCAGGCGAGGGTCCGCCAGTACCCCGAGCCAGCCCGGCGATCGCGCGGGTTTGAACGGCGCACGCCTTCCTGAATCCGGGAGAGGGCCAACTCCAACCGATCGTCGGCTTCAGGGGCTGAGGCAAGCTGGTCGCGGTCGGTCGATCCCGATACCCCTGACGAACCATCGTGCTCGAGCTGTCGCTGTGCCCGGACCGCGCTACGAAGCAGGTCCGCGCGCTCCTTGTGGTAGTTCACGTTAACTGCTCAAGAATCGTCCTAGACTTGGGAACTGATGCCGCCCCGCGAACGTAGCGTCCGATAGATGCGAGTCCTCGCCCCAGCCGCCGCAGCAGCCGTCTTGCTCGCGACTGCTTGCTCAACCTCAACCTCAGTTAGGCACGCCGGAAGGCCATCCTCCCATCCGCCCACGGTCTCGATCACCGCTCCAATTTCCGACGCGGCTTCCGTCTGCGATCCGAGGTACCAGATACTCTTGCCCATGCCGCCCGCGCAGACGCTGAAGGAGCCCCTCACATATGCGGCAATGAACGTGGCTCTTCAGCCGCCACCGCTCGGCGCTCGCCCCAAGGTCTCCGCCGCTGCGGCATGGCGAACGGTGGCGCAGTATGGGTTACCCGCCGACCAGACGGGATTGGTACTCGCTCTCTTCACTTCAGAATTTCCGCAGAGGCAGACGCCCCATGGGTTCAAGTCCGAGCTCGTACGGAGACTCGCGTGGGTCGCGACCGCCGAGGGCTTGATATCCTCCGGTCAGCTACCGCACCCACCTGAAACCTCTCCGCCTGCGCTCCCGACCTGCCTGCCCTGGGGAGGACTCTCCGCAGTCGACGCTACCACCGGTCAACAGCTCCTGGCGATCGGCGCTGGACCCGATAACGTGTGTTTGGGAATCGCTGACGCATACCTCAACCCGCCAAGGTGCCCGAAGAAGTTCTAGTCATTCCAGGCGCAGTCTCCGGCGACACACCGGCGCATCCCTTCGCCCCGCTTGCCGTATGTGGGCTGATGTACTCGGCTCACCAGCTGGGTTTACCAAGGGATCCGTGGCTAAAAGTCTCTTGCGCAGGCCAGCGTCCGCCAAAGTATCCAGCGGCCCGCGACTGCATGTAGTAACACGAGCCGGCGTCGAGCCAGGCCGATCCAGCCTCGCACGCGACCCCACCCGACCGGCCCTCGCGAAGACGCGGGCGGTATGCCGCCGACCCGACCAGATTCCGGCGAAAGAAACGTCGAACCTGTGTTCGGCCGGAGGTATAGTCGCGCCGAGGAACCTATCCATGGGCATGTCGGGAAAATCGAATCGGCCCAAGGCCATATTCTGGCTAGCGGGCTTCGTGGTCGTCTTCGGCGCTCTGTCTTTGCTGGTCACGAAGGGGACGGGTCTCCACCACGCGCCACCGATCCACAGCCATCCGGCAACGTTCACACCGGCAACGACACCAACGCCACTGGTTTGCGCGTCTAACGAGCTGGCACTGACGGGCGTCTTCAACGAATGTGCCAGGGCGGCCCCAGACAAGACTTCAACATGCACGGTCAGTGTCAGTGGTGGCGTCCTTAGCGCTGTGCTGCGCCTTGCTAGCGGCGACCAGGTGTTCATGCTCTACATCGAACTCAACGCCGGCTTCTACACTGGTCCCGGAACGTACTCCTTGCCACCGTGGCAGTTTGGGCTCGGTAAGAATGACGTGCCGAAGGTTGGGCTCCTCCAGTCGGTGACCGGCAAATTCTGGGAGTCGGTCGCCGGGGTTGTAAACGTTACCGGCAGCGACGGACGGTTGGGAAACGTCAACGCTATTCTCCAAGCCTCCTCCGTCGGCGTCCAAGCGTCCAATGGCCAAACCGTCCCACCGGGTCCCACGCTCAGCCTTATCGGGCCGTGGAGTTGTCCCTGACTGTCTAGAAGGGCGGGTCCGGGCAGAGCGCGGGAGTTCCCAGCGATTGTGTTTGGCGCGGTAATGGCGTACGACCCGGCGTCGCACGCCGTCGTGCTGGTTAGTCCCCTGAGCGGGGATAACTCGCACAGCGCAACCTATCGCTGGAATGGGTCATCGTGGGGTGCGCTCGTCACCGACGGCCCCGGAGTCGATGGGATTGCCGTTGACCCACTGGTCCACGGCTTAGTCGCTTGCGGCCCGACGACATACTCGGCAGCGTTCGCGGTACATGCCAGCTGCTGGCAGTGGACGAGCATTAATTGGGTTCCAGCACAGCCCTCGCTTCCGTCCACATCCAACCGGTCCGTGACAATCGACGCAGAGATTGACGACGTTGATCGCGCTCAGCTGCTGCTGATCGGGTGGCCGGTCCCACCCTTTCAGAATCAAGCACACCCGCTGTACGTCTGGGCGTGGGATGGCTACACATGGAGGCTGTTGGCATGAGGCTCGAGGTGGGAGCGCCGAGCGACCTGCGAGAAGAGGTCATGGCAGGAACTCGGCCGGCTGGAACGGATTTATAAACTCTCCCGGAGGCGACTACGGGGTCAGTACGGCCGGGGTTCCGCTCCGCAACTTGAAGTAGCTGCGCACGCCGCGATTGACGATAAGACTGAAAAGGATCAAGGCGGCGGCGGCGGTGGCCGCGGTAAACCAAAGGCTGGTTGGATCAAAGAAACCGATCGCCATGTCCTCGGGAAATAAGACAAGCCCGCACAGGAGCATGAGCAACTCGAGTGCCGCGGTCAACCATCGGCCGAGGCGCGATCGACGGCCTAGCATCACGATCAAGGCGGCCAGCGAGAGGCCAAGCACACCCGAACCGATGAAGAGGGTAAGCGCCGGCAAGCCTCCCTCTGCGCTTCCGCTGATCTCATCGATCAACATGCGTTGACCAGTGGTCAGGGTCAGTCCAAATGCCGCGAATGTGAGGAATGAAGCAGCCTGAAATCCCACGAGAACGCATGAAACCGTGAGCAGTGCCGGCGGGCCCCCTTCGGCGAACCAAGTTGTGACAATCAGGCAGGCGCGCGACCCGGTCGTTCCGGGGCTTGCCGTCGGCAGACGTGGCACTCGAGCCTATCGACGCCGTGGACCTGCTGCGGACTCGCGCTGCGAAGGGCTCCGCGCGCATTGCGTCGGGCCCGACGGTTCGCCAGAAGCGGACATCCTCGCTCAGGCCAGGGTCCGCCAAATTTCCCTTGAGCTCCGCAACCAGCAGCGCAGTAGGATTCCGCGATATGAGGCAGAGTGTCGCGACCGTCACGAAGCTGGCGTCGGTGCCCGTCGGGATCGTGGTGGGCATTGGGATGTTCGTGATGACCGAGCCGTGGTGCATGACGTCGGTTGGTCCTCGAGGCAATGGGACCGTTTGCGCCTACTTCCCGGGGCAGGCGCTCACGCAACCGCGCTTCTCCTGGTGGCTGTGCGCGCTGGCTGGCGGAGCCGTCGCGGTGGGGGTATTTCTGTTTTCCCGGATCGTCCGGACACCACTTTCCGCGCCGACAAGGTCGAGAGTGGCGATCGCCCTTCGGATGGCGGCGTTGCCCGCCGGGGTCGGGGTCGGCATCGCAATGGCCCAATTCGTGAGCTTCTGCGACCGGCAAGAGAGTGTGTTGACCCACATCTGCTCGTGGCAGATCACGTATCCCTTGTGGGCGCTCATCCTCTTCGGTGTGGCCGCGGCTGCGGTGATGCTGCTTCTGGCACGAGCGGTCGCACCTCACCCGCGGGGCAGGACGCGCAGTCGCTCGGCCCTGTCACTGGGGCACTGAGCACCTCATCAGAGGTAGCCGCACAAGGCCACCCTAGCTCAGCCGAGCGTCCTCTCACCAGACGCATGGGGAGAGCCCGCACCTCGTGGCGTTTGAAGGCGCTGGGCCAATACTGGGCCAATATCTCTGTCCAATCACGGCGTCATGTGGCGCTTCCTAGCCGCTCCCTCGAGTTCGGACGGCGCTTCTTCCGATCGTTTTGAGGAAGCTTAGGAGGGTTCGATTCCCTTCCTCGGCACTCTTGTGACCGCGCCGGTGATGGGTCGCACGGTCTTGGGATCATCGGGATGCATTGCCAGCGATCATTCCAACGATCCCTAGCACTGTGGCCTAACCGCGATGGGCTCGCCTCGACCCCAGTTAGCGTCGAGCCTTACGCTTCGTCGCGAGGGCAGCCACATCGCGCTCGCGCAGGATGTAGCGCTCGGCCGGCCTCCGCGCCCGAAGCTTTCCGGCATATATGTAGTTGTAGATCGTCTGGGTGGAGACGCCCAGTACATCTGCGGCTTCAGCAACCGTCATGACTTAGATATCCCTCTTCTTGGTGACGAGTTTGCAAGTATGCCATTTGCCCATTCACCCGTAGAGGGTATGAAGACGGTTCAGTTCGACGCGTCCGTTCACGGAGTTCAGCCGGTGAAAGGTGGAAGTCCGGGACTCCTGCCAGAGCGTTTTCTTGACGTGGGCTCCCGTGAATTCTACTCGCCGAGTGACATCGACATTGGGCCGGCGGGGATGTGTCTTGAGACTACCTCTGCATCACCAGAATGACGACCACCACCACGATGACGAGAACATAGAGCGTTAGCACCACGATCCAGCGGTGCCTGCGCGGCAGGGCGAGAGTTGGCGGCTGCGGAGCACCGTGCGCCACCATCTCGAGCTCGTCTGAGCGGAGCAAACCACGTAAGCACGGGCTCCGGCGCACACCCGCGTCCTTGACGTCATCGATGATGGGAGTAGTACCTACAGGCGTCGCTTCGCATTCCTCGATCCATCGCCAAGCGGCCTTGACCTGGCTGCCCGTCTCTGGGCTTGACCCGAGAGGACGGACAACCATGATGTGGAGGGCGTCTCCACCGAACTGTTGGGCCTACGTGCTTCTCACCCGGCGTAGACTCTGGTGGTGGCCCATTCAACTCGTCAGCGCAGCATTCCGCCTCGGCAAGCCGATGACCGGGAGTTGGTGATTTGGGTACGCTCTTCGACTCCGCGTGGCTAACAGCCGACTGTCCACGATGCGGGTTCGGCGTCCAATTCCAGATGATGGACGTCGTCGCTCAGACCTGGGTCTGGTGCGTATGTTGTCGTGGCCATATTCGCCTCGTTGACGCGACTGGCTCTGTCTCTATGGGACTTCGTAGTGTCGCAGCAGCGCTAGCTCGGCTTGGGATGGATTGAGGTTGACCAATCAACGCAGTTTGCAGATCGGACTTCAAGAGCGCTACCGCAGCCTGGCAAAGGCCCAATACGCGTATTTCGGTGAGAAAGCGGCGTACTTGCGCAACTACATCGTTGAGCATGCTGCACTCGCCGCGATTGTCCGCAGCCTCGATGACCTTGCGCCAGAGTTAGATCCGGCTGAGTGGATTGATGCACACAGCGTCGACCGCCAGGGAATCGACCTCCCTCCGACGGAGGCGGGTCACGCGAGACTGCTTTGGTATCTGCTGGTGTGCTGGGCTGATGGAACGCGCGAGGTGAGGCAGGACGGCCGTTGGGTCTCGGGTGAGAGCCACTTCCAAGACATCGCACGCGCGGCGTGTGAACAACTGGTTGAGCCATTGGTGGATTACCTCCAGGAGCGGCTCGGCGAGGACAGCGATGTCCTTCGTTTGCTAGGCCGCTACAAGCGACGGGTAGAGTGGTTCGACCGGAACGCTCTGTACGCTGAGTTCCTCGAACACCCGACGAGGGGGGAGGCGGTGTACGACCGAAATCTTCGGCGATACCTGTTTGACCAAGGCATCGATAACCCCTTCTCTCAACCGCGATCGGCCTCGGGCGAAGTCGATGTAATCGCCCTATTGGACACGGAGGATCCGCTGGTTCTGGAGATCAAGCTCTACGATGGGGAAGGGCGCGGCGTCGCCAATATTGCGTCCGGCCTTCAGCAGGCGGCGCGCTACGCGTCCGATTACCATAAGACGACTGCGTATGTCGTCATCCTCAACCTCACCGACCGGCACTTGCTTCTGCCTACCGACGATGAGACAGCTTCCTGGCCACCATACGTGCGCGTGGGTGGTGTGAAGGTCAACCTAGTCGTCGTCCAGGCTCTTCCCCTCCCCTCTGCGAGCACCCAAGGCCGGGTTCAACAGGTCACGGTAACCCGAGGCCAACTGCTGAGCGAGGAAGCCGGCAACTCCTGATCCTCACGCCTGCGACGTAGCGCGCACCCGTACGAGCCGGGGACACCGTGCCTAAAGACAGCTTGGTGCAGTGCACTCAATGCGACGGTAATAGGAAGGACGTCAAGAAGGGGGAGCACTCCACACCATGCGATAGCTGGCATGAGACCCATCCGAAAGGATTGGCTGAGAGTACCTGAGCTACGACAGGCCGGATTGGACGAGGACGCACGCGCGACGCCTGCCGTGGGCCCTGCGCTCCATTTCGACCGATCTGGATCGTTGGCGTTCCCAAGCGATCGCTCACGGTTGGACCTAATAGTTCGGGCGGCAGCACTCTACACGGCGCGGTCGCGTTTGGCCGCGGGGAAACGCAGACCCGCCTGATCGTGGCGTTTGAAGGTACTTTGGTGTAGTGCAACGTGCCAACGGCTCAGATAATTGCCCGGCAACTGGCACATGAGGACTTCTCTGGATGGCTGGACCCAAAGCCACGATGTGGCGCCTCGAGCCTCATTCGCGTGGCAAGCATCACATCCTTCGGCGCTATGTCCAAGCTTGGTTGCCGATCATGACCAGCAGCCACGGACGGGTTGTCCTGGTTGATGGCTTCGCGGGGCCGGGTCGCTATCTGGGCGGGGAGGAGGGGTCGCCACTGATTTTGCTCAAGGCGTATCTGGAGCACCGCTACCGCAACCACATGACCTCGGAGATCGTCTATCTCTTCATCGACGACCGCGCTGATCGGGTCGAGCACCTTCGGAAGGAGATTGGGATATTGGAGCTTCCAGCCAACGTCCAGGTCGATATCCAGCACGGTACATACCAGGACCTCTTCCGACGCCGGCTCGATGCACTCCAGGAGTCTGGGCAGCGCTTGGCCCCGACATTTGCCTTCATCGATCCGTTTGGGTACTCCGACGCTCCAATGGATCTAACGGGGTTGTTCCTCCAATTTCAGCGTTGCGAGGTCTTGATCTATATCCCGCTGCCCTTCGTCGCGCGATTCCTAGACCGTGACGGGCAGGAGACGGCACTCAATGCCCTGTTCGGCACTAACCGATGGCGCGAGGGTATTCCGCTGTCCTGGGACCAGCGTCTCACGTTTCTGCACGACCTTTTCCGGGATCAATTGCGAAGCAGCGGGTGCACCTACGTACGCTCTTTCGAGATCCGGTCCGGTGCTGCACGCGGATATCACCTCTTCTTCGGGACCACCAGTTTAAGGGGGCTGGAGAAGATGAAAGAAGCGATGTGGTCGCTCGACCCGCTGACTGGCCAGCAGTTTGGGGATTCCACGAATGGCGACCAACTAGTCCTCTTTCAAGCCGAACCTGACACAACTCCTTTGCTCAATGCCCTCAAAGAGCAGTTCAGTAACCACGAGTTCTCGATCGAGGCAGCTGAGCGCCTTACGCTCACGGACACCCCATTTGCGACAGGGCACCTCAGAAATCGGACACTCGCGCCGGCTGAAAGGCGGGGTGAGCTTGAAGCGATCACGGCGCGCAGCAGGGTTCGGACATATGCGCCAGGTACGAGGCTGCGATTTCGCGCCTGAGAGGGCGGCATCGCGTGAATATGCCCCGACATCGTCCCCCCACAGATCCCGAGCCGTTCCTCTTCGAGATGGGTTCGACGAGCGACGTGCCAGAGGCGCCCACGATGCCGCACGAGCCGGCATTGCGGCTATGGTCACGGTCAAAGGCGCGCCTTATCGCCGAGTATCTACGGCTCTTCGTCCTCGTCACAAAGCACGGTACGTACATCGATGGCTTCGCGGGGCCCCAGGTTGACGAGGATTGCTGGTCCGCTCGTCGAGTCCTGGAGACTGAGCCGGACTGGCTTCGGCATTTCCATCTCTGCGACATCTCGGCCACAGCCGTCAAACAACTTGAGGCATTGAGGGCCGCTCACCCTGGCCGAGATATCCATGTCCATCAGGCAGACTTCAACGCCAGGGTTGACGAGATCCTAGACGTGGCCCTCGGGGGAAAGAAGGAGGCGGCGTTCTGCTTGCTCGACCAGCGGACCTTTCAGTGTCGTTGGGCGACGGTCGAGAAGCTCGCGCGGTTCAAGCAGCCAAGCGCGTACAAGATCGAACTCTTCTATTTCCTGGCTAACGGCTGGTTGGACCGAGCGATGGCTGCGACCACGACGCCTGGGGGACTCGAAGCAATCGCCGACTGGTGGGGCGGCGACAGCTGGAGACCTCTGCGTGGTGCTCACCATACGGTGAGAGCTCGGATGCTTTCCGATCGTTTTCGCAATGAGCTGGGCTACCGATTTGCGGTGCCGTGGCAGATCTATGAACGGGGCCAGGGGACGCCGGTCATGTATTACATGATTCACGCCACCGATCATCCTGTGGCCCCAGGGCTGATGGCACGTGCATATCGGTCAGCGGTGCTTGGGCCTTCCCCTCCGCAGTTGGACCTCTTCACTGACATGGGCTAGGACTGGCATGCCGTCCCACGTTCGCCCGTCGAGCATTCGGCCAGCAACCTTCTTGCCTAGGCGTCGAAGCTCCGGAGTTCCACCGGACTCACTCTCCACCAAGCCCCAAGCGCCCCATTGCTTGAAAAAGAACGGAACCTCCATTCGCTCGCACTGGTCACGGATGTCACGTACCCAGGCCGGATCCATGGCACGCGCTCCCGGGCCACTCTCCCCGCCGGCGATGACCCATCCGATGCCAGAGAGGGGCACTTCAGGGAGCGGCGCGAGTAACGGTTCGCAGGAGAGAAATCGAACGGCGGCGTCGACACGCTCGAGATGCCGGATCCGGCTGTAGTAGAGCGGGCTCTCTACAGAGACGCCAAGCCAAACGTTCGATGACCATGCGATGCGTCGGGAAAGGCGTTCGAGCCGCTCGCCACGCTTGGTAAGGATCTGGAACGTGTGCCATGAGGCTTGGCGCATCACGTCAGCTACCTGGGCAACGTACGCCTCGGGGACGTCGGTGTGGAATAGATCGCTCATTGAGTTCACAAAGATCAATGAAGGTTTCACCCAGCTCAGTGGCTGTTCGAGCCGCTCGGGGCGAAGTTGAAAGTCGAAACCTCGTTCGTAGACGTGGCCTGGGACCCCTCGAAAACGCTCAGCGAAGGTCTCGGCATAGCAGTGATCGCAGCCAGGACTTACTTTGGTGCAACCGGTGACTGGGTTCCACGTTGCCGTGGTCCATTCAATGCGCGACGTGTTCATCTTGTGATCGAACATCTGTTCGGGTAGAGCCTACTCGCATAGGACGGGATGATGCGGCACAAATGCGAGTTTGGTTGCAGAAATTAGCTCGGCGGGCGCTACTGACCCAAGTCGTGCGGGAGTTTCTGCCGGCTCGGAAGTGGGCGAGGCGGCGGCTCTCCGAAACCGCATGCGGTCAACTACCCGACGGCCTGAATTCACTAATTCCGGGGAGGTCTGCGCTCAGATCGGAATCACGGCTCACGGAACCTCTAGGTCGAGGACTCCAGTCCTCTATTGACTACTAATAGTAGTCGTTATACGATGGCGGCATGACCCGGTCATCGACATCCGCGCTGCTGGGGTCGGAGACGCTGCCAAATGTGCTCGCCTCGCTCCTTGCGGCGCCAACACGTCCTCTTCGTCAGGCAGACCTGATCACGTACTGGTCGCACCATAAGCTCGCCGGTCAGCGCGCTTTGGAGCGAGCTGTGGCAACCGGTCTGGTCGTGCGCCAGGGCAAAGGTCGCGCTCTGCGATACGTCGCGAGTACGACAGCACCTGACTACTACGCCGCACGGGAGCTTGCGGTATGCGCCAAACTCCGCGATCGCGTCAGTGGGCTCAGAGGCCACAGCGGTGCGTACATCTTCGGCTCGTTCGCGGCGCGAAGTGACCTTCCCGACAGCGATATCGACGTCCTCCTGGTGGGCGACCTTGATCGCCCGGCTTTCCACCGTGACTTCTGGCAACTGGAGATGCGTTTGGGTCGATCGATAAATGTTGTCGACTACTCGTGGGACGAGTTTGTCCAACGTTGGCGCGGAGGCTCAGCGTTTCTCGAAACCGTCGTTGCGAAGCCCAGCGTTGTCGTAGCGGGACCGCAGCTCGCCGAGTTAGCAAAGGCGGCGGCTCCGGCGCCCCTGGCCGCATGAGCGGGGTTGATCCGCAGCTGCGAAAGTTCCTGGCGACGGCCGCGAACGCGTTTCGATTTCAGGTCGACATATCCGCTCCAGCGAGGTCTGGTAGGGCGATCGACGCGGCTGAACGGAAATTGCTGCGAGCGCGAGAGGAGTCGCAGCGCGCGGACATGCGCGACGGTGAAGAACTACTGAAATACTCTTACGAGGCAATACTCGCCGCGTGCCAAGCGCTGGTATTTGCTCTCGGATACACGTCGGGGGCCAACTCTGAACTCGGGCACAGCGGTGTGTTCTCTTTCGCGCGTGCCGCGTGCTCGAAAATTGCGACAGAACTCGACGGCCCACTCGATCGCATTAACAGCACTGTCCGACCTTTGCGCAACAAGGCCCAATACGATCACGTCTATCCGACCTTGGATGAGGCTCGCGACGCTTTCGAGGATGCCGTGCTCCTTGTTGAAAGCTTGAGGGAGGCTGTCGGGGAAGTGTCGGCGAGTCGCGGGTAGACTATGACTAGTCCCAGTGTCGGTGCAGGCCACGAGTATTGGGATGCGTTCATCGTTCACGCGTTTGAAGATCAAGCGTCGTTCGTGGAGGCTCTCGCAGAGGAACTCGGGCGTATCAGCGTTCGAGTTTGGTACGCGCCGTGGTCGTTGAAGGTGGGCGACAGTCTGCGCGCGAAGATTGACGCAGGACTTCTGTCTTCGGCTTATGGGATCGTCGTTCTCAGCCCCCACTTTGTTGGCCGTCCATGGCAACAGTGGGAACTCGATGGGTTGTTCGCGCTTGAGGCTCAGGGGAGCATCCTCTTACCGGTGTGGCACGACGTGACGCTTGAACAGGTTCGATCATTCTCACCAATGTTGGCAGGCCGCATGGCGATCTCATCGTCGGCGGGTATCCCAGCGGTGGCCGACGCTCTCTCGAAGGCTATGAGACTTCTGCGCCCAAAGTGGACGCACGTGTTTCCCAGTGCTCACTCGGGCGAGGTATGGATGCGCATCTTACCGGCACCAGAGGCTGCGGGACGCGAGCATCACGTCCATCTACGGTGGGGTCTTTGGACACGGGAGTGGGCCGGAGCTGTACCTGCAAACGGACTGGCTTTCTCGTTCGCCAAAGGAGACGAGGGCTACGCGCCTGCCCTCTTCGTCGATGTGAGCCCGCCAGCCAGCGTGGGCTTCGGAGTCGGCAGTCCTGGCGACGGCGCGATCGATATCAATGACGAGTGGGTGCACCACACCTAGCGTAACGTCGGCGTGCAGGAGCTGAGCGATCGAGGTTCAGATGGCTACCGTCCACTCCATTTGATTGGCCGACGGTGATTGGCGAAGCCCGCGTGGTCTCTCTCGAAAATGGGGGTGGATAGATATCCTGAGAGGTTTAGGAGGTGCGCCTGAATACAAATACGGACCCCCACCTTCCCAAGGTTGAAGTTGCGGGTTCGAGCCCCGTCTCCCGCTGACCTAGCCAGTTTCAATCAGCGCCGTGCAAGCATTGATTGCCATCGATCCGCCGCTTCGACAGTCCGGACACCGTGGCCGCCTGGTCCGCGATTGTCCGCAATGAGGGCGCGACCACCCGCTTCGATTCGTGTGTGTCGCGCGGTCACGGACAAGCAGCTGGCCGCGGCACTCGCACGTACCACGCCTGGAAGGGCATGCTGAGCCGTTGCAGGAATCCCTTGAGCGCCGATTGGGTGCGCTATGGCGGGCGCGGCATCACCGTTTGCCGTCGCTGGCATCGCTTCGAGGACTTTCTCGCCGACATGGGCCTATGTCCTGACGACCTCACCCTGGATCGGATCAACAACGAAAGCCATTACGAACCGGGCAACTGCCGTTGGACGACCTGGGAGCAGCAGGTGCTCAATCGGCGCTCAATCCGCGGCGAGCGCCATCCCAACGCGAAGCTTACAGTCGATGACGTGTCGTCTATCCGGCGCTTGGCGCGCTCCGGAGTCACGTACCGAGCCATGGCATCAGTGTTCGGAGTCAGTTCAGCGAACGTGGGGTACATCGTGCGAGGGGAGGCATGGCGCGAGCTCGTAGGAGACCCTGGCCAGGAAAGTAGGGGGCTATAGCTCGCCCTCCTGAAGCTAGGAAATTGATCCGGCACGAAGCGCATGAAGCCAGACCGCGCATCTGCGGCAGAATCCATCGTGATGCGCCTTGCCCCCGAGGTCGAGCGCGACGTTGCGCCGCCGATCCATCAGGCGATCAAGCGCATCGCGGCGCGCTCCAACTACGCCACCACCCTCGACGCTGGGCCTGCTCGGGAGTCTTGTCTCCAGCCCTTCCCGATTTCATCTCGTCAAAGAGTCTGTCCTGACCGGTGTCTTCGGCATCGCCTGTGCCGTCTCGCTGGCGCTGCCAAGACCCTTGGCGTTCTTCTTCGGGCGGCAGTTCGCCACCGCTGGCGCTCCGGCCCGAGTGCGGACCTGGAATAGCTATTGGGTGTACCCACAGTTCCGGCGGGTTCAATACACGATCACAGCGGTGTTGGCGGGAGTGCTGTTCCTCGACGCCGGCGTTCGGGTGGTCCTCACCTTCGTACTCCCTGTTGCCAGCATGGTGTGGCTGTCGCCCGTGATCTTTTATACGGGACTATTCGGCGTCCTGATGTGGATGTTCTCCTACATTGGCCGGGCTCGAGCTCGCGCATCCGCCGCCGGCGTTGAGACACTTGGCGCTGCGTAAGCCTTGGCCTGTGGCCGAAACCCGCACGACCGTCGCGTGCGGAGTGGGGACTCCTTCGCTCCACACTCCCACCTCAACGGGGTCGCGCTCTGATATCAAATGAGGATGGGAGCGACAGGACGGTGGTGCCGCCTGGGCCTGCCCCGGTTTGACGGAAACGTCCGGTGGAGTGACCACGACGTCCGCGAGGTAACTCACGCGGCGCTCGGGAGGGCGTGGGCGAGCACGGCGGACTGTTGGTCTGCAGGACCAGAGCGATCGCGGTTGAGATGGCTAATGTCCACGCCAATTTGATTGGCCGATGGTGACTGGCGAAGGCTAAGTGCCCGCGCTCGAAAACGCCCGTGGATAGATGTCTTGAGCACATCCGCATGGAACTCGCCACATCCACTGCACGGACACGCTTCGACGACACACTCCTCCAAGCGCTGGCGTTGGTCTGGTCAAACAAACCGATCCCAGCGGTTCCGAGCACGGGGTTGTCTGTACGGACCTACGCAGGTGGTGCAGTACCACCTGCTCTTCCTGAGGCGATCCTGCAGAGGAGAGCCCGTCTCGCGATGAGGCGGCGGTCGTCAACCTCCCATGAAACCCTCCGTTCGGCTGCTACAGTCGCGCGGCGATGCGCGCCGGAAGACTGCTGCGACGTGTGCCGATTGCTCTGTGCCTGGCGAGCTGCGGGGCCGGCTCGGCGTCTAGCGCAACGTCGGGTTCGCCAAACGGAACAAGTCGACCGGCCGGATCTGCGTCTCCCACCGCCGCAACTTCCTGGCGCGAGCAGCTCAGCTTCTCGGGTCCCGTCAGTGGCTCTGTGACGGCAGGAATCACCAATCACGGCGCGGTGTGCAGCGGAACCCAATCAATCCCCGGTCACTACCTCGAGGTGCACTTCGGCGTCGTCCTCGCAGGCACCACCTACAACCTCGTCCTCCATGCGATGTACATCGCCGGAGTTGGGGCCGCCGCGATCGACAGCAATGGCGTGACCGTGGCCGCCTCGATCACGACCCCGGGGTACAAATCCGGCGCGCCGTCGTTCGGTTCGGCGGCCACCCCCGCACCCGCCCAAGGGAGCCGGTTGACCGCGGACAGCGGCACCATCACGATCGCCACGGGCGGGCAGCAAGGCACGGTCGACGTGTCGATGGAGGGCGTGGGCCCCGGCGGCGCGAGCGTCCCCCTCGAGCACATGAGCGGATCCTGGAGTTGCAGCACACTGCCGGCTCCGGGCGGCTCGACCCCCGAGGGGCTCGCCTTTGCCGGCGATATCAGCGGCCCGATGACGGCGGCGACACCCGACCCCGCCAGTGGCGGGTTGCCCGCCGTGTGCGTTCCGTTCTCAGAACCAGGGGCCTTTGGGAACGGCTTCGGCATCAGCATCGAAGGGGACGTGCAGGGGACCCGTTGGAACCTCTCGGTCGGCCTCGCTGCGCGGACTCTGGCGGCGGGGAGTTACACGAACAATGTCGAGAACGGCACGCTTATCAATGTCGAGATCTTGGCGGGAACCGGGAACCCCGACAGCCGCGACTGGTTGAGTGACATTGCGGGGAGGGACCCTGCGACGGTGACGCTCAATTCCGGCCTTCTTTCCGGCACGGTCGACCTCGTCGCCAAGCCGAGGATGAGGTCGAGCGCCGGTCCGACGTCCGGACCCACCCAGGTCCACATCACCGGGAGCTTCAACTGCGTGCAGGGCTCCGCGCCGTCGAGCTGACGCTACAGTCGGCTGCACCCATCGAGTGATGGCGCGTGGCCCCATTACCTGATCGGAAGTGGACCTATCACATGATCGCCGACACACTCATTCCTACCGTCAAAATTTACTTTAGCTCGGACTGTTCCTTCGGAATGTGGCAATCATCACGCCCAAACTAGTCGCCTTCGCATCGACCAAGTCCAGCTTCATGTGGGTGTCACCTGAGAAGAGATGCCGACCACATCCGAGAACCACAGGAAAGATCATCAACAAGAACTCGTCTACGAGTTGGTGGGAGGGTAGAGGCTATCCTCCCGAACGTGCGCGCCCCGCGCCTTCGCTCCGACGGCGCTAACCTGCCGAGCTAAGGAAGGTAGGCCAGCCGAGCGTCCTCTCACCGGACATCCTGAGGGGTTTATCGGGCGCAACTGAATACAAAAAACGGACCGTCACCTTCCCAAGGTTGAAGTTGCGGGTTCGAGCCCGCCTCCCGCTGTCAGACGCCGGTCGCAGGCCCTTGTCTCCGTTCCCGTAAGGAACGGACGAGAGTCCATACAATCCGCCCCATGCAGCGATTCATCGGAAGGGGTCGGAGCCTCTGGGCCGCCCCCGGTCTCCGAGAGGCGGGAATCGTGTTGGGACTCCTGGCTATTGGACTCCTCATGCGTCTGCCACATCTGAGCCAGCCATTGACTGCGATCTCGTCGTTTCGGCAGACCGAGACGGCGTATCCAGCCCTCATCTATCACGAGCAGGGGATCAATCTGCTCAACCCGCAGCTCCCGGTGTTGGGCAGCCCATGGCAGGTGCCGTTCGAGTTCCCGCTGTTCCAGGCCATGGCAGCTCTCGTCATGAACCTTGGTGTGGCGGCCGACCTGGCGCTTCGAGCGAGCGGGCTGATCTGTTTCATGGCAACCGCATTCGCGGTGTGGGGCCTGGTTCGCCACCTCTCGACGCGGACTGCCGCAGTGATCGCGCTCGTCGTCTTTCTGCTCTCACCATTCAATATCTGGTGGAGCCGGTCGTCGATGATCGAATACATGGCGACGGCCTTCTCGGTCGCGTACGTCTGGGCCGGGATGATCTGGATCGACAAACGCCAGAAGCGTTTTGCGACGCTCGCCATCGTTCTCGGCACGCTCGCAATGGTCGTCAAGGTGACCAGCGCGGTCTTCTGGATGGTGCCGCTGTTGCTGTATTGGTCTCGCGGGCCGAGGCCGCCACTGCGGGTCTGGCTTCGCGATCGACTCAATATCTCCCTAGTGCTGTTCCTGATTCCACTGATTGCGTGCGTGCTCTGGACGCACCACGCCGATGACATCAAGGGGTCGAACCCTGCCACCAGTTGGCTCACCAGCGAGGCGCTGTTCATCTGGAACTTCGGCACCGTCGCTCAGCGCTTGAGCGTCCATGCCTGGTACGACATCATTCACCCATTCGACACGCTCGTGACCGGGATGCCGCTGTGGGCATTCGCGATCCTCTGCGGCATTGCGTGGTTCCGTGAAAGGCGGGCGGTGTGGATCGGCATCCTCCTGGCCGGCGCCTTGCCTGTGCTTGTGTTCTTCAATCTGTATGTCGTCCAGGAGTACTACCTGGCCGCGGTGACTCCCGCCGTCGCCGCTGTCCTGGGGTACTCGCTCGA
>PMOL01000019.1 GCA_003162415.1 Candidatus Dormiibacterota bacterium | reverse complement strand
TGCTCGGCAAGCGCGTGGACTACAGCGGCCGGTCGGTCATCGTGGTCGGCCCCGAGCTGAAGCTTCACGAGTGCGGCCTCCCCAAGAAGATGGCGCTCGAGCTCTTCAAGCCGTTCGTCATGCGCGAGCTCGTCTCCCAGAACAGCACGCAGAACATCAAGAGCGCAAAGCGAATGGTGGAGCGCGTGCGCCCCGAGGTCTGGGACGTCCTCGACGGTGTGATCAAAGAGCACCCGGTGCTCCTCAACCGCGCTCCGACCCTGCACCGACTCGGCATCCAGGCTTTCATGCCGGTGCTTGTCGAGGGTCAGGCGATCCAGATCCACCCGCTCGTCTGCAAGGCGTTCAACGCCGACTTCGACGGTGACCAGATGGCCGTGCACGTGCCGCTCTTCAGCGGTGCGGTCGCCGAGGCGAAGAACCTGATGATGTCGTCCAACAACATTCTCAGCGCCTCGAACGGCAGCCCGGTGGTGGCACCGCATCAGGACATCGTCCTCGGCGCGTACTACCTCACCCAGCGCGGAGCCGACGACGACCGGCCCGAGACCGACCTGCACATCTTCTCCTCCACCGGTGAGGCGCAGCTGGCGTTCGAGCACCACGTCGTCAACCTCCACGAGCGGGTCCGGGTGCGCATGCCCAAGCGCAACGTGCATGCGCATCGCGCATCGCAGGAGGATCCAACCGGCACCGAGATCATCACCACCACCATCGGGCGGGTCATCTTCAACGAGGTCCTGCCGCTCGGGGACGCCGGCGCCGACAACGACCTGCCGTCGATGGCGTTCCGCAACGAGTTCCTCGACCTCGGCAAGCTGTCGCACCTCGTCAAGGAGTGCTACGACCTGCACGGCGCGGAGACGACAGCACAGCTGGTCAACAACATCAAGCGACTTGGGTTCCATTACGCGACAGTGGCCGGGGTCACGGTCGCGGCGA
Source organism: Candidatus Dormiibacterota bacterium (assembly GCA_003162415.1). Classification (GTDB taxonomy): domain Bacteria; phylum Chloroflexota; class Dormibacteria; order Aeolococcales; family Aeolococcaceae; genus Palsa-851. The sequence continues at coordinate 219,898 of PMOL01000019.1, read as the reverse complement.
TGGACATCAAGACGCCGCCCGCCAAGGCGGGGATCATCGCCAAGGCCGAGGACGAGGTCGAACAGGTCGACCTGCAGTTCCGCCGCGGACTGATCACCGACGATGAGCGCTACCTCAAGACCGTCGACATCTGGACGAACGCGACCGACAAGGTGACCGAGGTCACCATGAGCTCGTTCGACCGGTTCCACTCGGTGCTGATGATGTCGCAGTCCGGAGCGCGAGGCAGCAAGCAGCAGATCCGGCAGCTCGCGGGTATGCGTGGACTGATGGCCGACCCGACAGGGCGGATCATCGACCTGCCGATCAAGGCCAACTTCTCCGAGGGCCTCACCGTCCTGGAGTACTTCATCTCCACCCACGGAGCCCGCAAGGGCCTCGCGGATACCGCCCTGCGAACCGCTGACTCCGGGTACCTCACCCGCCGTCTGGTGGACGTCGCGCAGGACGTCATCGTCCGCATCGAGGATTGCGAGACCACCGCGGGAATCTGGATCGAGCTCACCGACGACGAGCTCAAGGATCGAGTGATCGATCGCTACCAGGGACGGATCGCGGCGCAGGACATCGTCATCGGCGACGAGACGGTGAAGCGTGCCGGCGACGACATCGATGACGAGACCGCTCGCCGGATCCTTGCCGAAAAGGATTCCGTCGGCAGGGTCAAGGTGCGCAGCATCATGACCTGCAAGGCCCGCGAGGGCGTCTGCAGGATGTGCTACGGGCGCAACCTCGCGACCGGCAGGCTGGTCGAGATCGGCGAGGCGGTCGGCGTGATCGCGGCGCAGTCGATCGGTGAGCCGGGCACGCAGCTCACCATGCGGACGTTCCACACCGGAGGTGTCGCGACCGGCGGCTCGGACATCACGCAGGGTCTCCCGCGCGTCGAGGAGCTCTTCGAGGCCCGCGTGCCAAAGGGCAAGGCCTTGATCAGCGAGATCGACGGCGTCGTCGAGGTCATTCGCGGCGAGAACCGGTCGCAGAAGGTCAAGGTGACCTCGCGCGACATCTTCGACACGACGTACCCCATCCCCTCGAAGCACGCTGTTGCGGTCGAGGACGGCAGCCACGTGGCCGAGGGCACCGAGCTCATCCGCGGCGTCGACGAGCACGGCAACGAGGTCTCGATCCGGGCCCGCTATGCGGGAAACGTGAAGGTCGATGCCAAGCACATCCTGGTGCGGAGCACCGACGACGACTCGCGTGAATACCCGATCCCCGTGTCGGCGCAGATCAAGGTTCGCGATGGCGACCACGTCAGTGCCGGCGACAAGATCAGCGAGGGTTCCATCAGCCCGCAGGAGCTGCTCCTGGTTCGGGGACGCGACGACGTGCAGAACTACCTGGTCCGCGAGGTGCAGCGCGTGTACCGGACCCAGGGCGTCGATATCAACGACAAGCACATCGAGGTGATCGTGCGGCAGATGATGCGGAAGGTCCGCATCGACAATGCCGGTGACAGCGACCTGCTGCCCGGCGAGATCGTCTCGCAGCTCGAGTGGGAAGAGGCCAACGCAAAGGCGCTGAGCGAGGGCGGCGAGCCCGCCATCGCACAGACGGTGCTGCTCGGCCTCATCAAGGCAGCCCTCAACACGGCGTCGTGGCTGTCGGCTGCGTCGTTCCAGGAAACCACCCGCGTCCTCACCGAAGCGGCCATCTCCGGCAAGATCGACAGGCTGCGCGGCCTCAAGGAAAACGTCATCATCGGCAAGCTCATCCCCGCCGGGACGGGCCTCGACTACTACCAGAAGCTTCGTGACGAGGCGCTGCGCCTGTACGAGGAAGAGGCAGCGGCCGCCGGTGGTGGTGACCCGGACTACGTCGGACTGGACATGGGTGTTGACGCCGACGTGGCGCTCACCCTCGAACCGGAACCGCAGCCAGACCCCGTCGCGTAAAACGGGGCTGCGCCCCGCACTCAGCACTCACGATCCTGTGACGGCTTCACGGCTGTTACCGGATCGTGAACTGATGCGTCGCAGCCGGGGGCTAGGCTTTGCCCCGATGCTTCTCCTCCTCGCAGCCGCCGCGCACGCGTCAAAACCTGGATCGATCCCCGGAGACGTCTACCTCGCCGCGACCGGCGCGCTCGTCTGCTGGGTGGTCGTCTATCTCGTCTACAAGGTCGTGATGACCGGTCGCAAGGATTTCGGCATGCCGGTCAAGCGCCGCCTGCTCTGCAAACACCTTCGGGTTGATCATGACCAGAGCGCCGACGTCCCGATCTGGTGGACCGATCTCCAGGTACAGCGCGCCGTCCGGGCTCACTGGCGGCACACGCTGCGACTGCCGTTCGGTACGGCACCAGACGCGAGGTCCCAGTTGTAGCGTTCTCGCACAGAAGTGTGACGAGGACCTCCAATCTGACGCGATCAGGGACTATGAACGTCTAGTCGCGATCGATCGCGGGCTCGGAACGAGCGCGCCTCGGAGGTAAGCACCAGTTGGCTCGAGTACTCGTTGCCGAAGATGACAGCCTGACGCGCAGGTTCATCGAGGAGACGCTCGAGTTCGCCGGCCATGAGGTGACCAGTGCCTCCAATGGGGCCGAGGCGATCAGCACCATCAGCACCCCGGGCTGCTTCGACGCGGTGATCACCGACTACGCGATGCCGCACGCCAACGGCGTCGACCTCATCGCGCATGCGCAGCGCGTGGACCCGATGATCTCGTGCATCGTGGTCACGGCGTTTCGCGACCTCGACCTCGCTATGCAGGCGATGCAGGCAGGGGCTGTCGCCTTCATCCCCAAGCCGTTCAAATCGATGCACCTGCTCACCGTGCTGGAGCGCGCCCTCGAGCGCCGCGAGCTTGCCGACGAAGCCCTCCGTCTCCGTTTTCTCGCGCCCATGCTCGAGCGTTTCACGATGGTGCTTGCCAACGCGCTCGAGTCGAAGGACTACGAGACGCAGGAGCACTCGACGCGCCTCGTCGGGATGTCCGATGCGATCGCGCGACACCTGGGGCTCAACGATGGTGCCCGCAGCGTCATCCGGTTCGGCGCCTGCCTTCACGACATCGGCAAGGTGGCCGTCCCGGAGGCACTGCTTCGCAAACCGGAGGCACTCACGCCCGAGGAGCGAGCGATCGTCCAGACCCACCCCGAGGTCGGCGCCGCCATCCTCGCCGACATCGACACCTGGGAGGACGTCCGGCTCATCGTCCGGCATCACCACGAGCACTTCAATGGCGCGGGCTATCCCGACGGGCTGCGCGGCGAGCAGATCCCGCTTGGCGCCCGCATCGTGTCAGTGGTCGATGCCTTCGACGTCATGCGCACCGGTCGGCCCTATCAACCGGCACGCTCGTACGACTGGATCCTCGAGGAGCTGCAACGCGAAAGCGGCAGCCAGTTCGACTCCGACATGGTCGCGGCCCTGCTCGCGGTGATGCCGGACGAAGGAGCGACCATCACGGTGCCACCGCTGGACTTGCAGCCGGAGCGCCGGGCCGCGGTCGGGCGCCGGCAGAACGAGATCGCCATCGAGGCATGGCTGCGCGGCGACACGTCGCTGATCCGGAAGCCGGTGCTGCCGGTCTGAGCTCGCGGGTCCGGGCTCGTCTACCCTGCGAGCGGGCTCAGCGCGGTCAGCGCGCCGAGATCGCCTGCAACCAGCGCCGCTGCTAGCGACTGCACTCCCTTGCCGTTCGGCTCGGTGAGCACGACGTCAGCGCGCTGCTTCAGGGCGTCGACGGCGTTGGCCACGGCCACCGATACTCCCGCGACCGCGAAGAGCGCGACGTCATTCTCTCCGTCACCGACGGCAACCGTGGAAGCCGGCGTCTCCCCCAGCGCCCGAAGCGCCGCTTCGATCCCCGTCCGCTTGCTGATCCCGGGAGGCAGCACCATCGCGGAATCGCGGTTGTGCACGACCTGGCGATCAGCACCGACCTTGGCGATCGCTGCCGTGAGCTTCGCGTCCTGGCTGATGGCCGTTGAGCAGAGCACCCGGCCGACGATCAGCGGCGTCACGCCCACGCGCCGGAGCTCCGCGACCAGCGCAGGCGGGACGCTGGGTGCGAGCAGTTGCTCGTGGCCACTCGCGGCGTCGATGAGCACCGCACCGTTCTCGACCACGATCTGTTCGAAAAGGCTGCCCGGGTCGAAGACGTCGATCAGCTCTTCCCAGGTCCGGCCGGTCACGAGGACGAGCCGCATGCCGGTCGCCGCGACACGCTGCAGCGCCTCGACCGTCTCGTCGGTACAGACCCCCATGGTGGCGAGTGTCCCGTCGAAGTCGCATGCCAGTACGCGATGCCGCATCCCCTCCATTGTCGGGGGCGCGTACCGATCGAGGCTTCGGGAGGGCCGGATGGGCGCGCTCAGAGATCGAATGTCGCCCGGACCTCCGTTCCCTTGCCGAGCTGCGACCTGATCTCGAGCTTCCCCTTGTCCCCGTCGGCGCGCTCGCGCATCGTCAGCAGTCCGAAGTGGCGGGTCCGGTCCACGCTGGCCTCGGTCGCCTCCACGTCCATGCCGACGCCGTCATCGCGGATGAGGGCGTTCACCTGCTTGGGCAGGAAGGTGATCACGACCTCGACATTGGACGCCTTGGCGTGTTTGCGAGCATTGTTGAGCGCCTCCTGGACGATCCTGAACAGGGTCTGCTCGAGGCCGCCACCCATCCGGATCTCCTCGCCGACGACCCGCAGGTGGGCGTTGACGTTGTTGCGCTCTCCGAACTCCGCGACGAATTTTCGAAGCGTCGGCACCAGCCCGAGGTCGTCCAGGGTCATGGGCCGAAGATCGAAGATCAGCCGCCGGGTGTCGTCCAGGACGGCGCGGACCCCATTCTTGAAGTCGGCCAGCTCGCTGACCACCATCTTGGGATCGCGTGCGATCAGCCGCTCGATGATCTCCGCCTGGAGCACGAGGTTCGCCATCGATTGCGCCGGCCCGTCGTGCATGTCCCGGGCAATGCGCATTCGCTCTTCCTCGATGATCTGAAACGTTTGTCGCGACGCGTCGCGCAGGCGGGCGGTGCCATTGGTCGGTCCCGCGTTGGCTGCGAGGAGGTCGTCGAGGCTGCGGTAGACGGCACGCAGCACCTCCTGCTCCGCGCGAATCCCGGTCAAACGCGTGCCCAGCTCTACCTGGCGTTCCTCGGTGGCGGCAAGATCGGCGCGGATCTTCGCGAGCGTCCTGAAGGCGCTGTCGATCTCATCGACGTCGCCGGCCGGCAGAACGCTGAGCAGCGCTCCCCACCGTCCCTCGGCCTCGTGCTGTGCGGTTCGCAGGTCGGTGAGGCGTGCCGCCACGGCCGAGAGCTCGTCGTCGAGCGCGGCAGCGGTTGCATCGAGGTCTTCGATGCGCTTGGTCACCAGGAATCGGACACCGGACAGCGCCGATGGATTCATGGTGGGGGCCGCTTCGACTTCGCTCACCATCGTCATCATGTCACCGCAGAGTCGCACCCTGCCCGTAGTTCACAAATGGCTGTGACAGGCCTGTTGCACGCCGAGCCGCAAGTTCCGCCCAGCGTATAACCAGATCTCAGCCGAACCACCGCTCCATGAAAAGTACAGGCATATGACGCACGGCGACCCACCTCGCATTCTCGTCGCAGAAGATGACGACTCGCTCCGCCGTCTTCTCGAGCTGCGGCTCGCCAGCGACGGCTTCGACGTGCGCTGTGCCGAGGACGGCATGGAGGCGCTCGAGATCGTGATCAAGGGCTGGCTTCCGGATGCGGTTGTCTGCGACGTGATGATGCCTCGGCTGAGCGGGCTGTCAGTCTGCCGCGAGCTTCGCGCTCAGACGAAGACGGCGACCTGCCCGATCATCCTGCTCACCGCACGCTGTTTCGACGAAGACATTCAAGCTGTCATGGATCTCGGCGGGATCACATACATGGGCAAGCCGTTCGAGTTCGCGCATCTGCTCAAGATGCTCTGGTCGTCGGTTGGGCTCGAACAACCGGGCAATGCAGCGGCAGCCCGCGTGATCTCGGGAGCATCGCAGGGCTGACGAATACGTGGCGGGCGGCGTGATGACGAGCGTGGCGGCTGAGGCGGTACACGAAGAGCGGAGCCGGTTCCGCGCGCGCCTCGACTCCTGGACCTCGCCGAGCGGCCTCTTCATCGCTGCGGTGCTGGTCATCACGGCCCTCCCGGTGACCCGGACCATTCAGGACCCGGACTTCTGGTGGCACCTTCGCGCCGGCCAGCTCATCCTCCAGCACGGCGGACTGCTCGGCAACGACCCGTTCACATACACGGTCGCGAACCACCACTGGACGATGCACGAATGGCTCAATGAGGTGCTCTTCGCCGTCGAGTTCGCCATCGGCGGCCTCGGGCTGATCGTCCTTGTTCTCTCCGCGGTCACCTGGCTCGGACTCTTCGCGATCATGCAGAAGGCGCGGCTTCGCAATCCCGGTCGCGGAGTCCTCGGCCTTGGAATGCTCATCGCCGTCGTCGCCGGATTCCCCATCTGGGGACCGCGCGTGCAGATGATCACGTTCGCCTTCTCGGCGTTGACCCTGTTCCTCGTCGAACGCTACATGGTCCGCGGTGGGAAGGCGATGTGGGTGCTCGTTCCGCTGTTCGTGTTGTGGAGCAACCTGCACGGCGAGTTCGTTATCGGACTCGGGTTCATGGCGCTGATCCTGGTCGCGGAGGTCGTCGGTGGACGCCTGCACATGCCCGACCCGGCACAACGGTCACGCCTCCTCCCGCTGCTCTACCTGCTGATCGCCTGTACCGCGGTGAGCATGATCAACCTGAACGGGCCGACCATCCTCTTTTATGCGGCGGGCACGCAGGCTTCGGCCGCGCAGCAGTCGCTCATCGAGGAGTGGTTCTCTCCGAGTTTCCACGACTGGGAGGTGCTCGTTTACGGCGCGATGATGCTCAGCCTCGCGATGCTGATCGTCTTCAACAAGCGTATCCGTGCACGCGATGTTGCGCTCGTGCTGGTGACAACAGCGCTGTCACTGCAGTCCGCACGGCACATCGAGCTGTTCGTGGCGGCGTCGACACCGGTATTCATCGACCAGCTCGCACTCGCGACACCGCGAATGCGAGCTGCGCTCGGCCGCCTCCGACCCGGGCCCGCTCGCACACCGGCGCGGGCTCGAGTCCAGCCACCGCTACTCTTCCGTCTCACCGCGTGTGCGATGCTCATGGCGGGACTCGGTGGTGTCTATATCGCATGGCTGGTGCCGAAGATGCAGCTGCAGCCGTATTCCCTTGCGTACGCGCAGGAGTTCCCGGTATGCGCCGCGCAGTGGCTCGCCGGCGCGCCCGCACCGCTCCGGATCTTCAACCAGTACGGCGAGGGAGGCTACCTCTCGTACGAGCTGTCCTCGCACGGCGACAAGGTGTTCATCTTCGGTGACGCAGCACTCATGGGCGACCAGATGCTCGAGACGTACGCCTCAGCCGAGACCGTGGCGCCGGGCTGGGACGCGACCATCCGGCGCTTCGGCACGGACATCGTCCTCTACGACGTCAACACACCGCTCACCGACGTGTTGGATCACGCGGCGGACTGGACCAAGGTGTACCAGGATGGTCTGAGCGTCGCCTTCGTGCCGACCGACAAGCTTTCGAGCGTCAAGCTTCCGCCCGTCCCCCACTGGGCGCCGGGAAGCGTCTGCGGGCGGCAGGTGAAGGCCACCCCGAACACCGGAGCGCAGAACCAGTGAGACGTCCCGACCTCCTGGTGGTCGCCGGCGCTTCCGCGGACCGGCGAGCTTCCGCAAGCCGGATCGCGTGGATCGCGGCGGCCGCGATCGTCGTCCTCGTCCTCACCGTGCAGCCGTTCAGCAACTCCGACGTGTGGTGGCATCTCGCGCTTGGCCGCCTGATCACGACCAGCGGCATCCCCGCGCACGAGCCCTTCAGCTTCCTTCCCGCCGCACATGCGTGGGTGGGCCAGCAGTGGCTGTATGAGGTGCCGCTCGCCGGGCTCGTCGGTGCCGGCGGCGCCGGTCTCGCCTCGCTGGTGATGGGCCTCGCCGCTGTCGCGGCGGTGGTGCTCGCAGCCCTCTCGATCCCGTGGTCGTCGCGGGTCAGCGGACCGTGGCTCGCGGTCGCCATGGTGATCACTGGCGTGGTGCTCAACAGCGTCGCGGGTGTGACCAGTGCGGTGATCTCGGTGCTCGGGGTCGCGATTGTGCTGTTCGTCATCAATCGATGGCGCGACGGGCAGACGCCGGCGGTCTGGGGATTACCGGTCCTCTTCCTGGTGTGGGCCAACATGGATGCCGGCTTCGCCGCCGGTCTCCTGATCCTCCTCGCAGCACTGCTTCTGACGCCGCGGGCCGACGCGAGCCGGCGGCGTCAACTCGCCCTCGTTCTCGGGATCAGCGCCGTCGCTGTTCTCGCCAACCCGGTTGGACCAGGCATCTATGCGTCGATGCTCTCCGGCATCTTCGATCCGGGGGTCGCTCGGAGCCTGGCCGGCTTCGGAACGCCGGACTTCCACCAATGGTGGGCCCGCCTCTTCGAAGCCGAGGTGGTTCTGGTGATCGTGCTCTGGACCGTGTCCGGCGGGCCCGACCGTTTCAACGCGATCGCCGGGTTCGGCCTGCTGATCGCAACCCTCTACGCCCAGGAGAACCTCGGCCTGCTCGCGGTCTTCATGACGCCCCAGCTGGCCATCCACGGATCCCGAGCATGGGCGCGTCACGTCACACCAAGGCTGCAACGGAGATCAGGGAGGGCTGCGCGCCACCTCCATCCCGTGGCCACCACCGCAGCACTGCTGGCGCTGACCGCCGCCATGCTGGTGGCACTCGTCCCACGCGTCAGCGCAAGCGCTGCCGCGTCATACCAGGCATCAACATATCCGGAGGCGGCCGCGACGTTCGCCGGCGATCACTTCGCGGGACAGCGCATCTACACCATCGACACCTGGGGCGGATACCTTGCGTATCGCTTCCCGTCGGGCCGGATCGTCTTCCTCTACGACGAGCCAGCGGTCTTCGGCAGCAACGCGCTCGCGCTCTACCAGGACATCGACCAGCTCGTCCCGAGCTGGGTCCACGTGCTCACAACCGAAGATATCCACCACGCGATCCTCCCAGCCGAGGCACGCGAGGCGGCGGCCCTCAACGTTCTCGGATGGACGGTCAACTGCTACGACCCGACGAGCAAGAGCCTGGTGATGTCATCGCCGCCGAGCGGCACCCCACCTCCGCTGACCGGCCTTGTGATCCCTCCACCCGGGGTCCCAGACTGCTGACGATCGCTCAGAGCCGGTCGCTGTTCGCTGCCGGATCGACGACGGACCGCGCTGCCTCGAGCCCGGCTTCGAGGCGATTGGTTCGCGCCTCGGCGCTTTCCACGGGAAGCGCCGTTCCGCCGGAGAGCACCTGCACCAGGTCGTCGCGCTCGAGAAGACGGTAGATCTCAGCTGCGCCATCGTTGGCCGGCCGGGCAACATCGTCGAGGCCCGCTCTCCCCGCTTCCGCACTCACCAGGAGGAGGGTGGCGGCGCACGCTTCGAGATCGTCCTGTCCCATCGAGAGAATGACCGCCTGCTCCGCATAGCCCAGGGCGCGCAGCATCGCGCCGCGCTGGATTGACACCTCGGCGAGCGCTCGCGACCCGGATGCCGCGAGCGAGTCGAGGCTGAGGCTTCGTGCGATCACGACACTCTCGGTGAGACGGCGCGCGGCGTCGTCGAGCACGCCCGCGACCAGCGCTATCCGTCCGAGGTCATGCAGCGCTTCGGCGGCGACGGTCAGGTCTCCGCCGCGACGCGCGCTGTCGAGGAGTTCCTCGCCGTATCGAGTGGCGGCGGCGAAATCGTTGCGCGCACGGGCGAGGCCGGCCAGCGCCGCGAGCGTTCGCTCGCGGATCTGCCGGTCGTTCCCGCTCAGGGAAAGCGCCTGCTCGAGGCAGAGCTCGGCGTGCGCCGTGTCTCCGGAGTGGAGCGCCCCGGCCGCGACGTCGATGAGCAGGCCCGCGGTTGCAGCGCGAAGCTCGCCTCGCTGGTCCCGGGCGAGCGCCTCGCCGATATTGCGCATCGCATGACCGCCTCGCCCCGAGTCGAGCTCTACGCGCGCGAGGTTGACGAGTGCCTTGGCGACGATGGCGTCATCGCCGGCGCGTCTGCCCAGCTCGGCAGACTTCTCGAGCAGTGCGACCGCGGTCACGGCATCGCCGGCACGCGCTGCGTGGCGCCCCCACTCACCGGCGACGCCCGCCTGGAGTCCGACATTCCCGCTGCGCTCGGCGAGGCGGAGCGCCGCCTGCCAGTACGCGTCCGCTGCTCCGTTGCCCGCGCCCGACAGTGCCTCGGCGAGATCCGACATGGCGCTCGATGCCCAGTCCGGACGCACGAGCGCCCAGACGTTCAGGGCTGACAGGACGTCGGTGGTGGCTTTGGATGTGTCGCCGAGCAGCTGATATGCAAGACCGCGCGCGAGCAGCGCAGCACCCCGCTGCTCGGGCTGCCCGTCAGCGGAAAGCCGTTCAAGTGCACGGTCGTATGCGGCGATCGCATCTGCGACGCGTCCGTCCCTGAGGGCGGCTGCGCCCGCTGCGAGTTCATCCGGACGATCCGGGTGCAGAGCGGCGATCGGTGGGAGCGACACGGCTGACCTGAAGTTTCCAGGACCGAGGCATGCAAGCGTTCGCCTGTAACAGTGGGTGGTGCGGCATCGTTACGAGACCTTCGTCTGGCAACGGGGTTGCGCCGGTAGGCTCACCAGAGTGAGCGAGGCGATACGCGACCGTACGACCGTGCCTGGTCGGCATGGCTGAAGCTATGAGCCAGGAGCTCACGCAAACCGCTCCTGCGCGTCCGATGACCAGCACCGCGGACCGGCCGGCCGGCCGGTTGCCGACTCGCAGGCCGCGCAGCGAGTCGACGTCGATGCCCGCTCGTGACCGCAGAGCCGGTGTCGAGCGAACCATCGAGCTGAGCCGCTGGATGGTGCTGATCTTTGCAGCCGTCGCCAACAACTTCCCCGGTCTGGCCAGCGGCCAGTCGACCGCCGCGGTCAACCTGGTGCTCGGCGCCTGGGGTGTGTTCAACCTCGCGGCGACCGTGATGTTGCTCGCCAACCGGATTCCCGGCCGCCGCCTCCAGGTGGCGACCATCGTGCTGGACCTCGCGGTTTCCAGCGGACTCGTCTATCTCACCGGCGGATACAACTCCGACCTCGCGGTCACATTCTTCATCGTGGTCATCGCCAGCAGCCTGCGTTTCGGGCTGGTCGGAAGCATGGCCTGCGCGTTTGTGGCCGGTGTCGCATATTTCGTGGTCGGTTTCAACGTGGCGAATCACCACCTTGACACGGTGCTCATTGATGGGCTGGTGTCGCGCCTCTTCCTCCTCTTTGTTGTCGCGCTGAGTAGCAATCTCCTCGCCCGCGAGCTGGTCGGCGAACGCGACGCTCAGGTGCGCAGGTCCATCGAGCTGGAGCATGCTGCCTTCGCCGAGTTGCGTGAGGTCGATCGCATCAAGAGCGAGTTCATGATGCTGGCCTCGCACGAGTTGCGGACACCTTTGACCAAGATCAAGGCGTGGCTGACGCTGATGCACGACGCCGGCGATCGTCTCCCCCAGGATGCGCGCGACGAGGGCTTGCACGAGTTGCGGCTCGAAGCCGAGCACCTGGCCCGCCTCACCGACAACCTGCTCTGCATCGCCCAGCTCGAATCCGGTGAGATCCGCCTCAAGACGGCCGCGGTCGACCTCGAGAACGTCTTCCGCGAGGTGATCGCGCGCTTCGTCGAGTCCGCCGATCACGATCGCTTCGCGATCACCGTCGCGCCGGATGCACAGCGTGTGCTCGCCGACCACGAGCGCCTGGCGCTGGTGGTCGCCTGCCTGATCGACAACGCGCTGAAGTTCTCTCCCGACTCCGAGCCGGTGCGCGTCACCACCTACCGAGCGGTGAACAAGGTGCACGTCGAGGTGAGAGACAACGGCCGGCGCATCCCGGATAGCGATGTCGACCGCGTCTTCGCCTCCTTCTATCAGGTGGAGTCGCCCCTGCTCCGCCAGCGCGGCGGCTTCGGTGTCGGCCTCTACCTCGCACGTCAACTCGTCGAGCGAATGGGCGGGAGAATCTGGATCGACAACTCACGCGCACGCGGCAACACCTTCGTGGTCGCGCTTCCGGTGCACGTCTGATGCGACACGACACCGCACCGCGGTTGCAGACCCGTAAAGACGGGCAACGCGTTCGTAACCGCCGCAGTCGAGACGCGGTCCCGGTGCTACGTTGCGCCAATGGGCACGTTTGGTGCGGTCGATCCAACTTGAGGAACGGATGACAACCTTCACGGAATCGATCCTCGCGCCATTGGGTCATGGTGTCGTCCGAGCGCCTGCCGAGGCGACGGTCCTCGTGATCGACGACGACCCCGCGATGCGGGACATCCTTGCCACCGTCGCCCAGCAACATGGCTTCGGTCTGCAGTTCGCCGAGGACGGTGCCGAGGGATTGCGCCTCGCCGAACAGACCGACGTCGACCTCATCCTTCTCGACCTGAGCCTGCCGGGCATGCCCGGCCTCGACGTCTGCCGGCGCCTCCGAGGGGCCGGCGTCGAGGTCCCGATCATCATCCTGTCGGCGAGCACGGACACCGTGGACGTGGTCGTGGCACTCGAGATCGGCGCGGATGACTACATCGCCAAGCCCTTCGAGATACGCGAGCTCGCAGCGCGCGTCAACGCCAAACTCCGCCGCCAGCGGACCACGCAGTCGCAGGTGCGCCCCGGGCGCCTCAAGTTCCCGGGCCTCATCGTCGACATCGGCAGGCACGAGGTGCTCCGCGACGGCGAGTCGGTGAACCTGACGCCGACCGAGTTCGACCTCCTGGCGCTGCTCTCGGCGTCACCGGGGCGGGTGATCTCGCGCTCCGAGATGATTCAGAAAGTGTGGGGGCAGGGCGCTGACCTCGATCTGCGAAGCGTCGATGCCCACGTGTACCGCCTCCGTCGAAAGATCGAGCCCACGGGGCCGCGCCCGACGTACATCCACGCCGTGCCTGGCATCGGTTATCGGTTCGAGCGCCGTGGCCTCAACGAGCGGCTGTCGCGCAGCGTGACCGGGAGCGACGAGACCGGCCTAGCCAGCTGACCAGGGCGGTGGCGACCATGCCGATCGTGTGGCCGTGCTGCGCGGCAGCGTTCGCCGCGGACCCGACTCCTCGACGAGCACGAGTTGACCGCGAGCATTCAACGTGGCGGGGCGGGCCTCGACGATCTGCTGACGGAGCAGCGAAAGCGGTCTTCCGTGGGGTCGCTGGAACTCGTAGCAGATTGCCTCACGGCCATCCCACAACCGTCGCTTCGAAGAGCCTGCGAACACCGCGAGGCTCCGAGTGACCCGCCGCTGCTGCGGGGTTCTCACGGTGTACGAGATTCGATACATCTCCCCCCGCCGCAACTGGAAACGTTCCACCTCTCCGTGATGCCCTGCACTCTGTGCATTCATCATCGTTTGCAAGTATTGACGCGTTTTGCGCGATCCGCTCGGACCCCGCGTGACGCTCGGGTCACAGACCGCCATCGCCCCTTCGGATCCTCTGACAGGGTCGAATCGCGATGGCCATCGAGCGGCAGTGCAAACTATCGTGCAGGTTTCAGGTGACCGTATCCATTGCATGCGTTTCCGGCAAGGGCGGCGTGGGCAAGACCACGACCGTCATCAACCTCGGCGCCGCGCTCGCCGAGCAAGGTAAGCGCGTGCTCCTCGTGGATTGCGATCCGCAGTCGAACCTCACCAGTGGCGTTGGCCTCGACCCGTACGACGAGCGCCCTGGTATCGCCGCGGTGATCGGCGGACACGTCGAAGCGGCGGCGGCGATCACGGAGACCAGCTGGCCGAACCTGTGGGTCCTGCCGGCATCGCCGGACCTGTCCGCCGTTGAGGGCGAGCTGGCCTCCTCCATAGACAAAGAGCTGGCGCTCCGCGACGCGCTGCGCCGCGACGGGGCGCGCGCCACCTTTGACTACGTGCTCTTCGACACCCCGCCGAGCTTCGGCTTCCAGACCATCAGCGCGCTCGCCGCCGCCGGCGATGTGCTCATCCCGGTGCAGATGTCTGGATTTGCGATTCGCGGCCTCAAGGAGGTGCTGCGCACCGTCCACCTGGTGCGCGGACGCCTCAACCCCGATCTCGCGATCCTCGGGATCGTCCCCACCTTCGTCAACCTGCGCACGCGGTTCAGCCGCCAGCTCCTCGACGGGCTCTGCGAGCTCGCCAACATCCGGGTGTTCGCCACCGTGATCACCCCGACGGTCAAGCTGCAGGAAACCTCGCTCGCGGGCATCCCGATCACCGCCTATGCGTCGTCCTCCAAAGCGGCTGCCGCATACCGCGAGCTCGCCGGTGAGATCGCAGAAGATGAGGTGGCCCCGAGTGTCTGAGGTCGGCGAACGCGCTGCGCCACCGGTGAATGGACCGCCGCTCTCCGGGCCTATGGCTCGCTGGCTCGCGCCCACGTCCGAGTCGCGGGTCGAGCGCATCGCCATCGAAGCCGTGCACGATCGGCCCTGGTGGCCGGGCAGCGACGTCGACCCCGCGACTCTCGCGGCGCTCCGGGCAAGCATCGCGTCACGAGGCATCATCGAGCCCCTGCTCCTCCGCCGCCGCGGGAGTGACCGGTTCGAGGTTGTCTGCGGATCGCGCCGCCTTCGCGCCGCGCGAGACCTGGGTCAGACGCATGTCCCAGCGATCGTCCGTGAGCTGTCCGAGCGCGAGGCGTTGCTCGTCGCGGCCTGGACCACCGTCGAGCGCCGCCAGCACACGGGGGATCGCACCGCCCTCAGCGAACGTCTGCTGGCTGCCGGGTTCACGCCCGAGGAAACCCGCGTCCTCGCCGACCAGCCGTCGCTCGCCCCCGCCCAGGCTGTGGCCCACGGGAATGCGCCGGCATTCGTGCTTCGCCCCGATCCACTCTCGCGGCCCCGCCGCTTTGCCGCCGACATCGCGTTCGACCTGCCGCATGCGGAAGTTCTCCCGCAGATGGCGCCGGAGGCACTGACCGCCGCGCTCGCCGCCCTTGACGGGGTGAGCCTGGTCGCCCTGGTGCGGTGAGCTCTGTCCCGCGTCACTCCGAGGAAGAGCTCCGCCAGCAGTGGGCGTTCCTCGACGCTCTCGTCGATCGGCAGGCCGCCAGCTTGAAGTCGGGTGTCCAGGATCCTGAGGAAGAGGATCTGATGGCGCCGATGGTCGCCACCGATACGGCTTACCTCGACGAGATCTCCACCCTGACCCAGCGGGTCACCACGCTCGAGGATGAGCGGGCGACGCTACTCCGCCGGATTGATCTGTCCGAGGAGGCGCGCATGGCCGCAGAATCCGCGCGATCAGCGGCCGACGCTGCACGCCTGTCCGCGGAGCGGTCCCTCGCGGCAGAGCGAGCGCGGATTGCGGCGGCCCAGCCGGTTCAGGCGCCGGCGCCTCCGAGACCTGCCCCTCGCGTCCCTCCCGCGCCACCCGTTGACGGAGCCGCTCCCGGTCAGGGCCGCGCCAGCCCACCCACGGCCGGGAAATCGCGCCGCAAGAGCTGGTGGCAGCGAATCAGGGAGTGACCGCGCCGGCCGGCTTCGGCCTTCTCCCCTGCGCCATCCCGACGAACTGACGCAGCGCCTCGGTCGGCGACGGGCGGGTCGCCACCTCGCGCAACAGCATCTTGCTCTCGGTGAGCAACTCTTCATCAGGGAGTTCGCCGCGGCCCGAGGTGGCCACAACCCAGCCTGGCGAGTACCAGAGGACGGTCTCAAATGCGAGGCCACTCAGCGTCAGTCCGTTGAGCAGCGAATCGGTGATCCTCGACAGCGGTCGTTTCGCGTTCGTCACAACGATGCCCCGGATACGGTCGAGAACCTCGAGTTGCTGGGCGAGTCCGACCGTCAGCGCGGCCGCACGGAGCGAGAGGATGTCGAGCGCGGTCGGGATGACGATCCGGTCCGCGGCACCCATCGGTCCGACCAGGGATGGTTCGTGTGGATGGGTGTCCAGCAGGATGATGTCGCAGTCGTCACGAACGTCCACGAGCATCTCATCGAGCTGCTCCTTCGAGGGCGACTCGTCGTTGAGGCTCCGATGTGACACCACGGTCCGGATCCCGAGCGGGTGATCGATCAGCGCTTCACGCAGGGTGACGCGACCGTGGAGGACGTCGATGACGGTAACGCTGCGTTTGGCTCGCTCCAGCGCATTGCTCAATCCACCGGTCGGATCGAGATCAATTGCGATGACTCGAAGACCAACAGCTGCAGCCGCAGCGCACAGCGCATAGCTGCTGGTTGTCTTTCCGACACCACCTTTTAGCGACGCAATCGTGATTACTTCTGCAGGCACGTCCGTAGAATATCCGCACATGGCCACCGCGGCGCCCCATGTCAAGTTACTGCGACAGCTTGCCAGCGCCAAAGACGATTATCTGAGCGGCGCGTTCGACATTTCCTGGGACGGCGCCAAGGCGACGCTCTACCTGGTCTTCGGACGGCCGAGCCACGCTGTGTTCGAAACAGGTCAAGAACAGATCGAAGGGGAAGCAGCGATCGACGCGCTGCTCGCCGCACTGCCGAGGGTCTTCTCCGTCTCCGACTGGCGACGTGCGATGTCACCGCACGAGACGCTTTCGATCACGATCGACGAACTCGCCGGTCCCTTCGTGCGTCTCGCCGGCTCGTATGCGGATGACCCGGTCACCGATGAGAGCCCCGAGTGGTGGAGCGCCGTCGACGACTCGCCCGACCTCCCCTTCGGCATCGTGGATTTCCCGCTGCTTCCTGGTGGCCGCCCGCTCTGGGTCGAGGCATCTCCTGACGAGGTCCACCTTTCCGACCGTCTTTCCGAGCTGCCGCCCTCGATCCTGATCCTCACCGGCGCCAAGCTGCGCGCCGCTGCCGTGGTGAGCGGTGGCGACCTCATCGACGCGGTCTGGATCGACTCCGACGACCACGCGCGTGGCGAGACAGCGGGACTGGCCCTGCTCGGAGCGACCAAGGGCTCGCTTGCGGGCTACGCGCTTGACGATCCACGCGTGGCTGAGGCGTTGACCATGCTGTGGCGGCTCCCTGTGGCGGTGAGCGGCGTCGAGCTGTCGTGGCTCGACCCGGCCTCCATGCTGGCCGCGTTCCGCGCCGACGGCCTCGACCGTGTGCTCGTGGTCGACGCCCCCGTCCGTGGCATTGCGCTTTTCAGCCGGGGTGGCCTGGTGGCCGTGTACTCAGAGACGCAGCGGTCGGCTGTGGCATCACCGGAGCGCCTGCGTTCGCTGCTCTCCCAGGCACGAGGCAAGCTCACGGTGATGGAGCGCAAGCCGCGACCGATTGCGGCTGATGCGACCAAACCGGTGAGTGCACACGACTTCTTCGAGCCTTCGCCAGCCGAGCCCGTCTCCTCCGAGCAGCCCGCAGCGAACGAGGAAGCAGTCGCGGGCGAGCAAACGCTGGCGAGCCCCGAACCGGTGGCGAACGGCGAGGTCGAGCCCGCTCCGATCGGCGATGTTGAGGGCGGTGCCGCGCCTGCGTCGAGCTGGGGATTCAGGACCGGTGGCGATGAGCACACCGAGGCCGAAGCGGCCGTCGCCGAGGTACCGGAGGCATCGATGGAGGCTTCGGAAGCCGCCCCCCACGGGGCGCTCGCCCTGGAGCACACAGACTTCGATACGTCCGCGGCCCCGCCGCCGCCACCACCGGACGAGGAGGTTGCTGCCACGACGGCAGGAGGGCCGCCGCCTCCTCCGCCGGCACCTGAGGAGTCAGAGGCCGCCCAGAAGCCAAAGCGTTCACGCTGGGGCTTCGGCAGGTCACGGAAGTCCCGCGCCGAAAAGCAGGCTGCAGAGGTGGCCGCCGCAGTGGCCGCGGTCGCGGCGACCGAGGCCGAGGCCGCGACGTTCGCCGGCTGGAGTGTTCGCCAGCCCAACGAGGAGCCACAGCCGGTGTGGCAGCGTTCGCACGACGCTCCCGAACCGTCGCCACCGTCGAGCGCAGACCCTGAGGCCGTCGGCGAGGACGCGCCGGTCCCGACCTTGGCGGCTGCGGAGGCTGAGGACGAGCCGTCGACAGACGCCACATCGCCGGCAGTGGAAGGCGTGGCTATGTCTGCCGAGGGCCACACCGACACGGAGGGAGCCCCGCCTGACGCCCACGTCGCTCATGACGCCTGGGAAGCCGACGATCTTCCCGAGACCCACGAAGTTCCCGAGAGCGTCGGGATCAGCGCCGAGGAGACCGAGCCGGTGGAAGCCGAGACGGCGGCGTGGTCGTACACGTCCCCGTTCGAGGCCGCGCCCGAGATCGAGTCTCCCGACCACGCAACGCAGGAGCATGAGGGCGGCCCTTCAGAGCAGCACGACGGCAGTCCCGCACCGGAGACCGCCGGCGACGACGATGGTTTCACGTTTGCATCAGTGGATGACACGGGACTCGAACCCACACAGCCGGCCCCCTCCGAAACCTGGCTCTCCGACTCGTGGCTCGACGACGTCGTGCGTGGCGATGAGCCTTCGGCGCCAGACTCCGTGGCCGCACCGGAAAGCGGCGATGAAGCGGCCGACCCCGACGAGGCCGCCGGCGACGCCGACCACGTCATCCTCGAACTGCCGAAACCTGTACCGGTCCTCCGCAAGCCCGGGCCCTGGAGCTGGCCGCTTGCCGAGCCAGACGACGATGCTCACGCAGCCGGAGCATCTGAGGATGCGCCCGACGAAACGGGTGCGCCGGACATGGAACCGGCCGTGGTTGCGGCGCCGAGGCATGAGGAAGCCGCGGTGGCATCCGAGAGCAGCGTCGACGCCGGCTTCTTTCAACGCGATGAGCCGGTCGGCTCCCAGTACGTGGATTTCGACGAGGTGCGCGGCGAGCTGGTCCAGATCGGCATCGTGTGGCTCGGTGAGGCCAACGCCGTTCAGGTGACCGCGCTGCTCAGCAGCACGCGATCCACCATCGACGACTTTGTCGCCACCATCGACACGATTCGCGGGCTCCACATCGACGGGCAGGACCCCGCGTCGATCCAGGCGATGGCTCGAGAGATGCACCAGCAGGCTGCCGAGCGGTTGTGCGGGGCATGACCCGGTGACCACCCAGCTGGTGAGCTGGATCCAGGATCACTCAGTGCTGATCCTGGCCGGTCTCGCCGTCGTCGAGGGCCTGATCTGCCTGGGCCTGCTCCGCACCGCGCGCCACGCGCGCCACGAGATGAAGGCGGCCCAGGCTGCCGCGCTCGAGTCAGCACGCGCCGCGGCGCTCGCAGCTCCGGGTGCTATCGATCCCGAGGCGGTGCTTGCGCTTCTGCGTCAGGGTCACGCACCAACCCTTGACAACGTCTACGCGATGATGGCCCGCCGCGAGCGTGAGGGGGCCGCCAACTCCGATGAGCAGGGGGCCGCGTCGAGCCGCTCATCGTCACCATCACCCGCGACGGCGATTCCCACGCGGGGCAGACCTGAAGAGCAAACATCGCTGACCACCTCTCAGGTAGAAGAGCGGCTCCGCCAGTACGAGCGCTGACGGACGGCTACCTCGGGTGGCTGCGGCGTTCGAGGGAATTCGGCCGGCCCCGGCCACACGCTTCGGCCGCGGCCAGAAACGCCATGGCCACCGCCTCCTCGCGAAGGTGCGCAATCGCCTCTTCGGTCCGGTGCAACACGGTAACGCTGTTCCGAATGGTCCACCCCGACCGGCCGGAGACCTTCGGAGGGAGCAGTTGCTCACCAGGGCTTCGCACTGACCACGCCCCGGGGGTGCTGGTCGCCGTCCTCGTACCGCTTGGCATAGACCCAGCGCGACGGGCGCCATCGAGGCCCCCGGTACGGGCGACCTCGACGAAGTTGGAATCACCCTCAGAGCCCCGGACGTCCTCCATCCCGGTGGGCCAGTCGCTCTCGGCCTTCGGGATCGCGTCGATGCGGGCCGTGCCGGCAAGCGCGAAGAGCGCAGCGGCGAGGTCTTCCCCGGAATCGAAGGCGCTCCCCTCTCCGAACCACTCGTCGTCCTGGACCGAGGCTTCCCCAGCTGTCGCCATCGTCCCCGTACTTAACACAGCGAGCTGATCGTACCCGGACGAGTTAACGAGTCGTGGATGTCTGGAACGCTGGCGGAATCGAACGTGTATCGAACCGGTTGCCCCCGGCGGAACGTCCTGCCGTGGCGCACACAATCGGCGCGGAACCGCCTTCCGTCCGAAACCCAAGGAGCATTCTCACGTGAGCATGGCAGCCGCCCCGCAGAAGCTCGACAGCCGGTATCTCGAGGCTCTCGGTCCACTGCGTCCACTCGTCGACGACGACAGCCTGACTGAAATCATGGTCAACGGACCAGAGATGGTCTACGTGGAACGCAAGGGGAAGATCCTTCTCACCGACATCCGCTTCGACGACGAGGCGCACCTCATGCGCGTGATCGACACGATCGGCGCCGCCGTCGGCCGCCGCATCGACTCGCGGACCCCGCTCATGGACGCACGCCTCCTCGACGGATCCCGCGTGAACGCCGCGATTCCCCCGGTCGCGCTCGACGGACCGATCCTCACGATTCGTAAGTTCAGCAAGGATCCGTACCAGGTCTCCGACCTCATTGGATTCGGCACGCTGACCCAGGAATCCGCCGCCTTCATCCAGGCATGCGTGCTCGCGCGCGCCAACATCCTGGTGTCGGGGGGAACCGGTACCGGTAAGACCACCCTCCTCAACGTGTGCTCCGGGTTCATCCCGATCGACGAACGCATCGTGACCATCGAGGATGCAGCCGAGCTGCAGCTCCACCAGGAGCATGTCTGCCGCCTCGAGGCTCGTCCGGCGGACGTCAACGGCGAAGGCCGGATCGCGATTCGCGAACTGGTCATCAACTCGCTGCGCATGCGACCCGATCGCATCGTCGTCGGAGAGTGCCGTGGTGGCGAAGCCCTGGACATGCTTCAGGCGATGAACACCGGTCACGACGGCTCGCTGACCACCATCCATGCAAACAGTCCACGCGAGACTCTCTCGAGGCTCGAGACCCTGGTGCTCATGGCCGGGCTGGACCTGCCGCTCAAGGCAATCCGTCAGCAGATCGCCGGCGCGATCAACCTGATCATCCAGTTGAACCGCCTCAAAGACGGTTCGCGCAAGGTCGTCTCCGTCACCGAAGTCATCGGGATGGAGGGCGACATGATCACGGTGCAGGAGATCTTCAAGTTCGAGTCGCGTGGCGCTGATCCATCGACCGGAAAGATCATCGGCGACTTCGAGCCGACGGGCATCCGGCCGCGCATCATCGACAGGCTGTTCGACATGGGTATCCCGCTCCCGCCCCGTCTCGCGCAGATCTTCCCCGATCGCCGCCAGGTCGGCGTCGCAACCGAGAAGAACGGACATCTGAGCGGGGTCGCATAGCCGCCTCGCGGGGAACCGCCGCGGGAGTTTCGTTGCTGGCGCTCCCGTTGCCTGCGGCGTGCGGTGGCGCGGCACCGGTCTCGATCGCGAGCGTGGCATCCGTGCCGACCGCGATCAGCACACCGACACCGGCACCGACACCGGTGGCAAGCGCCGGACCGGCGATCGGCGATGCGTGCGTCGTCGGAACCTGGCGAGTCCTCAGGGACACCTTGAGCATGTCGTTCGAGACGCCTCAGGGCATCGTGACTGTTGTCATCGCGGGCGGCGTGGGCGAGCTGGACCACTATTTCAGCAATGCGACTGCGGTGGAAAACCTTGCGGGAACCCCATTTACAGGCACGGCGCACGGATACCGAATCGTCCTGCGTGTCAGCGGCACGCTGCGCTCGCCGGTCGTGTTCGCCAGCGGCCGCGAGACCCTGGAACCAATCGATTCGTCGGGCGCACACGCGACGATCTCCATCAACGGCAGCGCGCCCCGGGTGTATCCCCCGGCCTCGTACGAGAGCCTCACCTACACGTGCAGTGGCAACACCCTGACGGAGACGGACAGCATCGGCGACGTGTACACGTACCGGCGCGTGTCGTCGGTCCCCTAGATACCGACTTCAGGCTGCTGGTGGCGGAAGGTTCACCGGCTCGTAGATCAGGCCCTCGCCGCAGCAGCGGCCGCACTCGTCGCCCGCTCTGGCTCTCGAGGCCCATACGCCGACGGTGCCCTGGCGAAACTCCACCTTCCGATTCCGGTCCCCCGAGCCGTTGCAGTTCGGGCACCGGACGAGACGCTCTTCGGCGGCAGGCATGAGACAACCCTGCGCGCATTCAAACGAAACATCTGTACGCCTGCGCACCTATGGCATTCCGGACCGCCGGGAAGCCGGGGCGAGATCAGGCGGAGCCGACCCCGTCCATCACGTGGATCGGCTGGAAGACGTCCTCCGAAAGTTGCTCGCCGGAGGTGGTCAGGTGCTCGAGGAACGTGGGGAGCACACCGGTGGGCATGTACGAGCCAACCACCTTGCCGTCCTCATCGATGCCTGCCTGCTTGTACACGAAGATGTCCTGCAGGCGCACCTCGTTGTTCTCGGTCCCGAGCACCTCGGTGATGCTGACGATCTTGCGCGTGCCGTCGCGGAGGCGGGACTGCTGCACGATGACGTTGACCGCCGAGCCGATCTGCTCGCGGATGGCGCGCGATGGCAATTCCGCGCCGGCCATGAGCACCAGTGTCTCGAGGCGGCTGATGCAGTCGTGCGCGTTGTTCGCATGGAGCGTTGTCAACGAACCATCATGGCCGGTGTTCATCGCCTGGAGCATGTCGAGTGCTTCACCACCACGGCACTCTCCGACGACGATGCGGTCCGGCCGCATGCGCAATGAGTTGATGACCAGGTCTCGAATCGAGACGCGGCCACGACCTTCCACGTTGGCCGGGCGCGTTTCCAGCGTGACCACATGGTCCTGACGCAGCTGAAGCTCGGCCGCATCCTCGATGGTGACGATGCGTTCGTCCTCGGGGATGAAGCTGCTCAGGATATTGAGCGTGGTGGTCTTTCCGGAGCCGGTACCACCGCTCACCACCACGTTCATCTTTCCGCGAACGCAGGCGCGGAGAAAACGCACCATGTCGTCGGTGATCGACCCGTATTTGACGAGGTCGTCGATGGTGAGCGCTTCCCTGGCAAACTTTCGGATGGTCATGGTCGGCCCGCGAAGCGCGAGCGGCGGAATGATCACGTTGACGCGGGATCCGTCCTTGAGGCGCGCATCGACCATCGGCGACGATTCGTCGACACGGCGGCCGATGCTGCTGACGATCCGGTCGATCACCTGCATCAACTGCTGGTCACTTTCGAAGGTGACCGGGCTGAGGGTCAGCTTGCCATGCTGCTCGACGTAGATCTGCTTGTAGCTGTTGATCATGATTTCTGTGATCTCATCGCTGGCGAGCAGTTCCTCGAGCGGACCGAGACCGAGGACGTCGTTGGTCAGTATCTCCACGAGCCGGAGCCGATCCGGCCGGCTCATGGTGATGTTCTGCTCGGTGATCACATCATTGAGCAGCTCACCGATACGCTGACGGACGACTTCGGGTGGTACCGAGTCGGTGCCCTGGGCGAGCTCCTCGACGAGTCGCTGATGCACTTTGCCGCGAAGCGCGACATGGGTGTTGACGTGGCCGCCCATCTTGCTGAGCCCGGGCCGTGACGTGACGCCACCGGTGCGGTTCAGGAGGGTCGGTGCACGCTGCGGCTCGGGCGGGGGTGCGGGTCGCTCAACCTCGAACGGCCGAGGTGCGGGCACTGGCGACGGCGTCGGGACGACCGGCGTCGGAGCCGGGGACACGCCGCCGGGCCGGTTCTGCCAGCCTGCTGGAGGGAACCGATCGGCGCCCTCGTCAGATGCATGCTCCGGCGATCCGGAGGGTGGCGGGGACGATGGCGCGCTGGGGATGGAGGCGGGAGGTGTCCCCTCCGCCTTCCGCTGCACTCGGTCGAGCAACGACATCTGAGCTCAAACCACCTCATGTGATCGCGTTGGAATACCTGCCCGGAGGCTGGATCAAGCATCCCCGGGATGCGGGCTGAACGGTGCAACGATCCTGTCGAAGCAGCGTCCCAGGGCCTCTGAGGGGGTTTCATAGGGACCGGCCGGAACTGATCGGTCATGTTCGGGTGCCATTCACCTGTACGAGTGCCCATTCACCTGAAGGATCGACGTATGGAACATCGGCCGCTGCCCCCCGTGTGGGACGAATTGGTGCGAACCGCCGGCGCGGTCCGCGCGGACTCGCCTCCCGCCAGTGAAGCTCCCGACGGCCACCAGCATCTGCGTCGCACCATCCGTCCGGTTGCGATGACCGCGGCGATCCTCACCGCCGCAGGGCTGGCGGTGCTGCACCTTGCCGGTACACCGGGTATCGCCATCGCCAGCGGCAGTGAGGACTCGCAGCTGTTCTCATTGACGAACGGCGACCGCGCCAGCAACGGCGTGCACTCGCTGGTCTTCAGCGGCACGCTCGAGAACATCGGCGAGGGTGCTTCCTACAACTGCAACGGTATCCGGATCTCCGGGCGCTCCGATGACATGATCCAGCGCAACTATTTCGCCCACCCGATCCTCGGTTGCGGCCAGCTCGTGTTCTCGATGATGCAGGCCTACGGCGTCCGCTACCGGTCGGCTGGTGAGAACATCGGGTGGGAGTCAGGTGCCTCAGGCCCAGCCGGCTACATCAACAGCGCCTTCATGAACAGCAGCGACCACCGCTCCAACATCCTCGGTAGCAACTACACGGAGATGGGCGTCGGTTCCGACGAGAGCTCGGCAGGCAAACTCTGGACCGGCGTTTCGCCTGGCCAGCAGAACGTGTGGATGTTCAGCGAGGAATTCGCCCAGGTGGGCTCGTCCTCCCCGCCACCGCCGCGAAGGACCCCTCCCCCGAAACCCGCCCCGCGCAATGCTCCGGCTCCGAAGCCCCCGGCTGTTGCTCCGGCAACCATTGCTCCGGCGCCCACGGCCACTCCCGAGATCATTCCGGCGGGAAGCCTCCCTCAGAGTCTTCCCGCCCCACCGGTGGCTCAGTACGAGGGCCTGTTCCCCAACACGATCGAATCCGTTCTCGAAGCGTTCCTCACTTTCTAAAGGGCCAGCACCCTGACTCAGATCAGCACCGTCGAAGCGTCTGCAGGCAACCTCGATGGCAGCATCGTCGTCGCCACGGGTCTCCACAAGGCCTATCGGGTCAGCCGGCCGCCGCGGGAGGCGATCCGCGATGTCTCGATCACCGTCAAGGCGGGCGATTTCATTGCCATCATGGGCCCGAGCGGCTGTGGCAAGAGCACGCTCCTGCACATGCTCGGCGGCCTGGAACCACCTGACCGTGGCTCGGTGACGATCCAGGGGATCGATGTCTATGCCCTCCAGGATGAGGAGCGTTCGGCCTTCCGCCGCGACCACATCGGCTTCGTCTTCCAGTTCTTCAACCTGCTTCCAACCCTCACCGCAGCCGAGAATGTCGCGCTGCCGCTCCGGCTTCGCAATGAGGCGCCGAGCCGCCATCGTCAGAAGCTCTCCCGGCAGGTGATCGGAGAGCGGGTCGACGCGCTCATGGAGCAGCTCAACCTCCACGGTCTCCAGGGCCACGGCCCCGAGGAGATCTCGGGCGGCGAGCAGCAACGGGTCGCGCTCGCTCGGGCACTCGCCGCATCACCATCGCTACTGCTTGCCGACGAACCCACGGGCAACCTCGACTGGACGAGCGGCCACGAGGTGATGGCGCTGTTGACGCGGCTGTGCCGCGAGGAGCATCAGACCGCGGTCCTCGTGACCCACGATGCCCGGGTCGCGGCCTATGCGGATCGGGTTCTGATCATGCGCGACGGGGTGGTTGTCGACGACGTCGCGCTGAGCCACGCCGGGCAAGCGCCCGACGCGATACCGGATCCCTCGATCCTCGTGGCGAGGCTCGCCAAGCTGCAACTGTGAGCGACCTCTGGTTGCTCGCGGTTCGCGCCATCCGGGCGCGTCCGCTGCGGAGCGCGCTGACCGCGAGCGCAGTCGCGCTCGGCATCGCCGTCGTCCTCGCGGTGCAGCTCGCCATCCAGGGTCTGACCGTCCAGGCAGCCGAGGCCCAGCTGCAGCAGGCAGGCGCCTCCTCGCTCGATGTCCGGGTTGACAGCTCGTCCGGCCTGCTTCCCGCCCAGGTCACCGCGCTTTCAGAGCTGCCCGGTGTGGCCCAGGCCGTTCCCCTCTACGAGAAGCAGGTCACTGCCGGGCCGGCCGGGAGCAGCCTCCTGGGCGCCACCGTGACGCTGGTGGGCCTGCAGGACTCGAGTGCGGCGCTTCGCAGCGTCTCGGTCGTGGCCGGGCGCCTTCCGCTGCCAGGGAGCACATCGGAGGTGGCAATTGATCAGGGGTTGAGCACTGCCCTCACGGGCGGTATCGGGAGCCCGATCGCTCTCGGAAAGAAGATCCAGATGATCACCAGCACCGGACCCGACCTGTTCACGGTCGTGGGCTTCACCTCGGGAACCAGCGGTGGACCCTCATTCACCCACGATGCCGTGTTCGTCGATGACGCGGCGATGCTCGGACCCTTCGCGCTGGGTCTGCGCACGCCCCTGGTCGCGCTCCGCTTCGGCCCCGGCGTCACGGTGGCCGCCGTGTCCCAGGAGGTCCACGCCCGGTTCGGTGCCGCCGTGACCACATACGACCCGCGCGCGGGCGCCGCATCGCCGCTGGAGGATCTGCAACCGCTCCTGGTGCTCGCAACGGTGCTCAGCCTGATCGTCGGTGCCGGTGTCACCGCCAACAGCGCCGCCCTGGCGGCCTACGAGCGCCGGCGGGAGATCGGTCTGCTGCGCGCAGCAGGCGCCTCATCGAGGCAGGTGTTCCGTCTGTTCGCTGCGGAGGTCGCGACCGTCGCGCTCGCCGGCGTCCCCCTCGGCATCGTCGCTGGACTGGTGCTGGGCGCGATCTTCAACAGCAGCCTCTCACCCGCCGACCTGGCGGCTCCGTCCCTGATGCCGCAGGCCGGCCAGGTCGTGGCAGCGATCGCCGCGGGCCTCGGTGCGGCGCTGGCCGGAGGACTGCTGCCGCTCTTCGCTGCCGCCCGCCTCCCGATCCTCGACGCTCTGCGTCCCCACCCCATCGGCGAGCATGAGCGCCCCAGCGTCCTCCTCCGGACCGCCAGCCCGGTGCTCCTGGTCATCGCCGCCATCTGTTTCCTGAGCAACGCCAGCGGCGTGGTGGCACTCGGTGTGATCGCGCTGCTCCTTGGGCTCGTGGTCGCGCTGCCGCTGATCGCTCCGCTGGTCATCCGGCTCATCGCCACGGCCATCTCCCCCCTCGTGAGCGGCGCGCAACCCGGCGCCGCTCACCTGATCCGAGCCCGCAACCGGACCGCCATGACCGTCGCCGGACTGTCCATCGCGGTCGCGACCGCCGTGGGCGTGAGCGCACTCAGCGCCGGGGCGTTGACCGCGAGCGACAGCTGGGTCTCCCATCTCTTCGCAGGTGACGTGCTCGTGACCAGCCCGGTCACGCAGAACGACCAGGTCGAGACGGCCGTCGCGAACAGCACGGGCGTCGCTCGCGCGACGCCGCTTCGCCTCCTGTCCGAGACAGTCTCGGGCACCGCCCTCGGCGTCGCCGCGATCGATCCCGCCGCCTATGCGGCGCTCGGCGGCCTCGACGTCCTCTCTGGTGACCGCGGAGCCACGCTCAACGCGCTCGAGGACGGACCGAGCTTTCTCGTGCCCGCCGGGCTCGCGACGGCCACAGGCTGGATCGTCGGCTCCCAACTCCCGGTGGCGACGCAGAAAGGCGTCGTGTATTTCACGATCGCGGGCGTGATCAGCCACTCGTTCCCGGCCGGTAACGGCGGCGAGAGCCTCGTCATGGCTGACGACCTGGCGCGGACGTACTTCGGCGCGACAGCGGATGGGTTCGATGACCTCCTGGTCGTGACTCGTGGCGGAGAGGCGGCCATCGATGCCACCGCGGCGACGTATGGCATGCGCGCCGTCCCGGTCGGCGTCATCGAGGGCGACGCCCGGGACGCGCTGCAGCATTCGATCGGCCTCCTGCTCGCGGTGGCGATCATCTCGGTGATCATCGCCATGCTTGCGGTCGTCAACACCATTCTGGTCAACGTGCGCCAGGGAACTCGGGAGCTGGCGCTGTTGCGTGCCGTCGGGCTCGGCAGCCGGCAGGCGATGCGCCGCGTGCTCACCGAGGCGGGCCTCCTCGCGGGCGCCGCATCCCTGATGGGAGTGGCGGCAGGCTGTCTGATCGCGGTGCCGATGCTCCAGGCGAGCAGCACACCGACTTTCGCGCCGGGGTTCGTGTTTCCCTTCGAGACGGTGATCGTGCTCTTGCTGGTCGTCGTTCTGGCCGCAATCGTTGCCACCATCGGTCCAGCTCGCAGAGCGGTGCGAACCTCAGTGCTCAGCGCGCTGCGGCACGAGTAGCGACGCCATGCGCCCCATCGGCGGGTGGAGCGTTCGCGTTCTGGCCGCGCTGATGCCGATGATCGCCGTCGCCGCATGTGCGAGCGAGCCCGCGCTGTCAACGGCCGATCCGCTGCGCTCCCTGCTCACGATCGATCAGCTTGTCGCTCCCGACTTCACCGTGTCCGTTGCGGCCGCGCACGTCGGTGCCACAACGCTTGCCGGTGGCGACCCGACGCTCGCGCGGGCGCTGATGTCGGACGGCCTGGAGTCCGCGGCGAGCGTCGAGTATCAACGCGGTGTCGACTTCGGCACGAGCAACGGCCCGATCGACGTTGTGGCCACAGTCGAGCGTTTCGGCGGTACCGCGGGAGCCTCGAGCGGCTATATCGCAACCGTTATTCACCTCGACGCGATGCAGGGTGCGGTGCCGACGTCGACCGGTCCGCTCGGAGACCAGGCGCACGCGATCAGCGTTGTTCGATCCACGCAGGCAGGCATTCCGGCGGTCGAGATCACCGTGGTGTGGCGCACCGGAAACCTTGTCAATATGATCGTTGCGCGCGGGCGGTACGGCGGGACGCGGCTCAACGATGCGCTGGTCCTGGCAGGTCTGCAGAACCAGAACGACTCCGGCTCAACGCCGGGGTAGCGGCCGGATTCGTCAGCCCTTGCGCGGTTCCCAGCGGAAGCGGAGCACCGAGAGCACCACTGCGCCGGCACCCCACGCGGCCATGATCAGCAGGTCGGTTCCGTTGAAGCCGCTGCTGGATTGGTGTGCGGGATCGAACGCCGTGAACATCGCGTTGATGAAATGTCTGACCGGAAACCACTCCGCGATCTGCGCCAGGACCGACGTCGACGCCACCGGGAAGAACGTCCCGGAGATGAACACGATCGGCAGGAAAACGCCGTTGACGATCGCCGGCGCGGCCTCCGCATTGGGGATCACGATAGTCATCGCCATGCCCAGCGCACAGAATGCCAAGGCACCGACACCGATGGTCACGGCCGCGGCATCGACGTGCTGGGGCACGTGGACGCCGTAGACCAGGATGCCGAAAACGGTGGTGAGCAAGGCGAGAACGATGCTCACGATGATCGACGAGCCGACCACGCCGGCAATGAACGCCCACGGCGGGAGTGGGGTTCCGCGCAGCCGCTTGAGGATGCCGTTGTCCCGGCGCAGCGAGAGCGTGATGGCGATGTTGGTGAAGCAGGCGCCCATGACGCCGAACGCGACCAGCGCTGGAATGTAGTAATCGTCGTAGCTGGTCTGCACCGAACCGATCTGCACCTTCTGGCCCTTGAACAGCGTGGCGAACACCACCAGGAAGATGATCGGAAAGAGGAACGCGAAGAATGCACTTGCGGGATTGCGCCAGAACGACCTCTGCTCGAAAGAGACCTGGCGCAGCGCGATGCCGGTGCTACTCATTCTTGGTCAGCTCCAGGTAGACATCTTCCAGTGATGGACGTGCAACCTCGAGATTGGGAAGCTCGAGCCCCTGCGCCAGCGCCCAGGTGGTCAGCTCGTTGAGAGTCCGCGTCGGCGTCGCGGTCTCGATGATCGCAACCCCGCCGTCGATCCTCGCCTTGAGCGGCAGGGTGGCGACGGCAAGGCCGTCCCGCAGCTCGAAGCGGATGTGCGTCACCTGATCGGTTCCGGCCCGAAGCGTCTCCGGGGTGCCCTGGGCGACGACCTGACCCGCGGCGATCACGCAGATACGGTCGGCGAGGTACTGAGCCTCGTCCATGTAATGGGTCGTGAGGACGATGGTCTTGCCGAGGGTGCGCATGTTGCGAACCACCTCCCAGGCGGCTCGCCGCGCCGAGGGATCGAAGCCCGTGGTCGGCTCGTCGAGGAAGATCAGCTCGGGGTCCCCCACCAGGCCGAGCGCGACGTCGAGACGCCGCTGCTGCCCTCCTGACAGCTTGCGAACCCGCTCGCCGGCCTTCTCGGTCAATCCCACCAGCTCGATGATCTCGGCGGCCGGCCGTGGCGAGGGGTAGTAGCCGCGGTAGAGCTCCACCAGCTCGGTCACGGAGAGCATCGGCGGGACCGCGGCCTCCTGGAGGACGAGGCCCACCCGTTCGCGCAGCTTCCGGCCGCCGGTATGCGGGTCGACCCCGAGCACGGTCACGTCGCCGCCATCGCGCGTTCGGTAGCCCTCGAGGATCTCGATGGTTGTCGTCTTGCCGGCGCCGTTGGGACCGAGTAGTCCGAAGACCTCGCCCTCTTCCACATGGAAGCTCACTCCGCGGACCGCTTCGACTGCGCCGTAGGACTTGCACAAACCGTCGACGACGATGGCTGTCACCGAAAGTGTCTCCCCTGTATGACGAGCGGTCACAGAGTCGTTGCGCCATGGTGCCAGAGACCGGGGTCGGCGCCGACCACAATTGGCCGCAGCGCATGACCATGACTACAACCAACGTGGAGATCCTGCGCCAGGGCTGGCTCGACGCTGCCTCAGCTCTGGCCCCGGGCCTCGACACACTGCCTGAAGTCCTCGAGCACGGCCTCGAAGCTGCCGTCATCGACGAACGCCTGGACGAGCAGTCGCTGCTGCGCGTGGTCACCGAGGTGACTTCCGCCGCCGCGGATTCGCTGCCCGCCGAGGAGCTCTACTTCCTGACACGGCGCCTGCAACGAGCCGTGTACGAGTATCTGCTCTCACTCGACGCCCTGCCCGAACCCCCGCCGCGTCGCGACAGCTCCAACGGCCACGCCACCGCCGACGCCACGCTCATCGGAGCAGAGGAGGTCGCCGCGCTCGGCCGTAACGGCCACGTCAAGACCGTGGCGGAGCCGCAGGTCACCAAGAGGGCGCCCGCGCGGGAGCCCGAACGCGAGCCGAAGGCCGAGGCCTTCGCCCAGGCACAGCTCGATCCGTCGGCGGCCGCGGCGGCGGCCGATCGCGTCGAGGCTGGCCTTGCCGAGCTCGACGCCCAGCTTTCGCCGGACGAGCCTTCTGATATCGCGGCCGAGACAGCCGGCGAGTCCGAGGCCGAGACCGCCGCCCTTGACGAGCCCGGAACGGCGGCCGCGTACGAGCCGGCGACCCGGCCGGCATTCACGCTCTTCCGGCGGACCGGTTCGTCCGCATCCAAGGCAGACAAGGCAGCTTCGGCGTCATCCGATACCGAGGCACCCGACCCCGCTGCAACCAACGGCGCCGGGCACCCTGAGGTGGCCGGCGAGGATGCCGAGCCGTTCGTCAAGCCCAAGAGTGGCTTTCATCTCTCCGACCTCGCGGACTTCGCCGTGATCGAGCGATCGGCAACGACCGACGCGACGGACGATCACGCGGCCGCCGAGCCTGCAGCTGCGGTCGACGCCTTCGAGGCTGCCCAACCTGAGCCGGTTCAGGAATTCACCGAGTCCGAACCCGAGGCGGAGGTCATCCCGGCGCAACCGGCACAAGAGGCTGCGAGCGGCGCCGCGGCGAGAGGCTGGCGCCTCCGCGACGACGATGCGGACCCGGCGCACGACCTGACCTCGGAGACCGACTCCGACGACAATCGATTCCAGACTGACCCCGAGGTCGTCGAAGCCAGGCTCGAGATCAACGACCGCCTCCGCCGCCGGCGTTGCGATGAGGCGGCGGCGTTGCTGCAGCGGCTCGCAAACGACGTCGGTGGCCGGGCGCTCGCGGAGCTGGCCCTCGACGCGGGCGATCGATGCCGCGCGCTCGGCAAGGGAAACGCGGCGCTCAGCTGCTATCTCGCCGCGTCACGCGCGGACCCGGTGCACGAGACGCCGCTACTGCGGCTCGCCGACATCTGCATCGATGACCACGATATCGACCTTGCCGTCTCCTACCTGGAACGCGTGACCAGGCTTCGCAGACTGCGCAATGACGACAAGGGCGCATTGAAGCTGTATCGCAAGATCGTGACCATCGCGCCGTATCGTGATGACATTCTCGCGATGCTGATGCGTGCCCAGGCCAACGGCCGCTTCGACGAATAACCGCGCTCATGAACAACGTCCGGTCACGCGTCGCGTGGCCTAGCTCGTCCGCTGTGCGATGCGTTTGTTACCGAAAGGCGATGAACGGCAGGGTGGATTCGATCCACACTCGGGTGCGGCCGTCATCCAAGCCAGCAAGTGGCTGTGCTGGATGCAGCGTCGCCGCAACCGCGTGACCGACACCAACTAAGACAACCGAGGAGAACAGGTGGCCATCCAGGCGAACAAACCGAACAGCCGGATCTTCTTGCTTCTTGGAGTCGTGCTGGCTGCGGCCGCGGCGGTTGCCGTGCTGCTCCTGGTGCGCTCCAATGCACCAGCGAATGAAGTCAGCGTTGTCGTGTCCGACGCGTCCATTCCCGCCGGTACCACGCTGACACCTGCAATGGTTGTCGTCGCCCAGGTCCCGCTGACGGCGAAGCCTGGTGACGCGTACACCGACCCGGTGGCCGTGGTAGGCAAGGTGACACAGGTTGCCCTTGCAAACAACACGCCGCTGGTTCCTGGATTCTTCAGCACACCGGCGTTGTCGATCACGTCGAGCGGCACCGGAAGTGCCGTGACCGACGTGGAGACGCAGATCACCAAGGGCTACGTCGCGATTGCCATACCGACGAACACGTCACTCCCGCAGAACGTGCCGAGTCTGGTGCAGAACAACTTCACCGCTCCACTCGTCTCCGCTGCGGGCTACATCCTGCCGGGTGACCACATCGACATGCTCGTGCAATCGCTCAACGGCTCCCTGGGGATTCGCTACACCTTCCAGGACGTCATCGTACTTCGTGCCGGTTCGTCGGGCAGCGCAGCGACGGCCACCCCGGACGTGCTCCTCGTGGAGGTGCCGCGCGCAGAGGCGCCACTGCTCTCCGGTCTGATCATCGGTGATGGGAAAGAGTTCGTGGTCAAGTACGTCCTACGGCCCGAGTCCGAATGGGGCAAGCTCACCGCGACCGGCTACACCCCGAACTACGAGTCGACGACCGCCCCCAACATCCCAGCGGTGAAGCAGACCATCGTGACGCCAAGCACGCTGGACAGTCTCTTCGGCGGCTGACGGTAATGACGCCAGCCGCAGTTGTCGCAGCGGCTCTGGCCGCGTCTGCAGTCCTCTCGATCTTCGCCTTCCTCCTCAGCCGTGGGCAAAGCCAGGCTGGAGAGATGGCACGTCGCCTCAACCAGTACGGCGGCGACACGGTGGCCGCCACCGCGCCGCCCCGTGTCAAAACGGGCAACGCGATACGGGATCTGCTCGACGGGCTCACCAGTGGCCTCAACCCGCTGCTGTCGCGCACATCGCACACGGGCAAGCTTGCCGACGATCTTCAGAAGGCCGACCTCAAGCTCAAGTCCTCGGAATGGCTCCTCGCCGTCGTCGGCCTGGGCATCCTCGTCGGCCTGCTGGTCGCGTTCCGCTATGGATCGCCCATCGCGTTCGTCCCCTGCCCGATCGTCGTCTACTTCCTGAGTGGCTTCTTCCTGAAGTTCCGCCAGAAGCGTCGCACCCGTGCGTTCAACAATCAGCTCGGCGACACGCTGATGCTGTTGAGCAACGCGCTCAAAGCCGGCCACTCCTTCGCACAGGCACTTGCGTCAGTCGCGAAGAATGCCAACCCGCCCATCTCTGAGGAGTTCGCGCGCGCCACCCGTGAGATCGCGCTCGGCATCAACGTCGACGAGGCCCTCAACCACATGGTGGTGCGCAACAAGTCCGAGGACTTCGACCTCATGGTCACCGCGGTGCAGATCCAGCGCGTGGTCGGCGGCAACCTTGCGGAAATCCTCGACACCATCGCGTTCACCATCCGTGAACGGGTACGCATCCAGGGCGAGATCCGGACCCTGACCGCTCAGGCTCGCGCGTCAGGCTGGATCATCACGATCCTGCCGATCGCCCTCTGCGGCTTCCTTGCCCTGATCTCCCCCACCTATTTCGATCCGATGATCACCGACCCGCTCGGACACATCATGCTCGGTATAGCGATCTTCTCGATCGCAATCGGCGCGGTTTCGATCCAGAAGATCGTGAAGATCGAGGTCTGACGTGAGCATTCTCGCCATCGCGCTCGCCGCCGCTCTCGGCGGCGGCATCCTGCTCATCGCATTCGGTCTTGCCATGTCGGTCTCACCGCGTCAGGGCGACCTGCTCGAGGCACGTCTCGCGCAGTTCGCTGAGGCCGGCCATGCGCCGGCGACGCTCGCCGAGGTCGAGATGTCGCTGCCGCTCTTCGACCGCGTCGTCCGCCCCTTCCTCGACAAGATCGGCAATCGACTCAACAAGAACGCGGGCCAGGGCAGCACCGACGCACTCCAGGAGAAGCTGAACCTCGCAGGGCGCCCGATGGGTCTCAACGCGTCGGGATTCCTCGCGCTGCGACTCCTCTCCATGCTGCTCTTCACCGCGATCGGTCTCGCGCTCGCGCTCTTGGGCGCGCTGGCGATGCCGCTGTTCGCGGTCGTCCCGCTCGGCGGTCTGATCCTCGGCTACCTCGCACCCCAGATGGTGGTTGCGCGCCGTATCAAGAAGCGGCAGAAGGAGATCCTCCTTGCGCTTCCGAGCGCACTCGACCTGCTCACCATCTCCGTGGAGGCCGGGCTCAGCTTCGACGCGGCCCTCATCCGGGTCGTCGACAAGTACAACAACGAGTTCTCGCGTGAGCTCACGATCATGCTCAACGAGGTTCGCCTCGGCCGCCCACGTCTCGAGGCGCTGGACGATGTCGGCCGGCGCTGCAAGGTCGAGGAGCTGAGCAACTTCATCCAGGCGATCATTCAGTCGGAACAGCTCGGTGTCGGCGTCGCCAACGTTCTCCGCATCCAGTCCGAGGAGATCCGGCGCAAGCGCCGTCAGCGCGCCGAGGAACAGGGCCAGAAGGCGCCACTGAAGATGCTCTTCCCCATGGTCGGATGCATCTTCCCGACGCTCTTCATCGTCCTCCTCGGACCTGCGGTCATCGAGGTCGCCCACCAGTTCGGGCCCGGCGGAGGCTGAAGCCGGACCACTCAGCCCCTGGGGGCGGACGGAGGAGACCCCGGCTCAGCTTCAAACCGGTCTGTCAGCCTCTGCCATGTTCGCCACCGTGCGCTCAGGACAGCTGGCGGAGGACGCGCTCGAGCTGACGCCGCCTGGCGATCCGCCATCGCGCGCGGAGCGCGGGGACGGACCGATAGACCTCGGGAACCGCTGCATCCTCACGCATCGACGCCCGCAGCAACGACGCCACGGTCTCGCGCAGCTCCACGAGCCGCAGATCGCGCGCAACCTCGAGGGATGCCGAGATCCGCGCCTCCTCACCGGAGCGCATCCAGTCCTCGAGCGCGTCCACGAGACCCTCCCGGCCGTCGCCGATGACGATGCGCGCATAGTCGGAGAGCTGTTCGGTCAGTGATGCCACGTTGGATTCGAAGCGCCGTTCCATGTAGGCGAGGATCGCGTCACGCGCGCTCTGGTGCGCGAGCACCGCGATGAGCCCGGGGGCGGTACGCCCGATCAGCAGCTTCTCGAAGGGCGAGACCTCGAGATACCCGATGTGGGCGCCGGCGCTCGACACCAGCCATGGGCTGCCGTCACCGCGATAGAGGCAGAGGTTGTCCGGCAGCCCGGGATGCTGCCACCCGTACAGGCCGCCGGTCGCCTCCTGGAGCACCGTGACGCTCTCCCGGCTCAGGGCATAGCGAACCAGGCTTCCGGCCGCGATAATGCTCTTCGCCTGCTGGAATCGCGCCAAACTCTCGACCGTGGCCTGCCCCTCCGGATCCATCTCGCTGGTCGGCACGGTGAGCACGGCGGTGGTGCACTGGACCAGGGCACACTCGAGCAGCCCGGCATAGTCGGGCCCGGTCGGCTCGTCGAGGAGATCGTAGGTCTTGCGGGCCGAGACGTCGCTCCGGGACGTACGCAGGAGGGGTTGCACAGAGCAATTCTGTAACGAAATCTCCGGTTCCAGTGTGGCAAACGCGTGTTACGGTCATTTTGTGGGCGCGATAGCCACATCTATTGACAGTACTCCCGGCCAGGTATTCGCAGACGCGCTGCTCGTCATCGCCGTGGCGATCAACGCATACCTGGGTTGGAGTCACGGACTCATCCGGCGCGTCTTCAGCGCGGTGGGCGTCTTCCTTGCGTGCTTCGCCGCCTCCAACCTGGGCAACGCGATCGCCGCGTTGATCCATTCGCACAACGTCCAGGCAAATGCCTGGGCCTTCGTCGCGGTGTTCCTGTTTGTGATCATCGTCTTCGAGGTCCTCGGCGCGCTCCTGAACGAGCGTCTCGAGAAGATCGTGGTCGCCGCGTTCGACCGGATCGGCGGTGTGCTGGTGGGCGCGCTCGTTGGGGTCGCTGAGGTGCTCATCCTCTTCCTCGTTGCCATCTCCGTGAGCGGACCGAGCTCAACCACGCATTCGTCCATGTCGCAGGACATTCACGCGGCGACGCTGAGCGGCGCGGCGATCCGGCTCGAGCCGCAGGTGAAGACGCTGTTCTCGCCGGCTCTCCCATCGAACCTGAGCGACCACTTCGCTCAGAACGCCGTGGTGCTCACCCCGCCGGTCTGACCGGCGGGAGCTCAACGAGCCGAGCCGACGTCCGCTGGGAAGAAGGTCTTGACCACGGAGCCGAGGCCGACAAGGTTGAAGGGCTTGGTGATCAGGTGATTCGCGCCCGCCACGCGGGCGCGCTCGATGTCGTCATCACTCGAGAGTGCGCTGAACATCACGATCGGGATGTCGGCGGTCGGCGTGTTGCTGCGAATGCGCTTGCAGGTCTCGATGCCGTCCATGCCGGGCATCATGATGTCCAGGATCACGAGGTCTGGCGCGCGCGCCTCCACCTGCGCAAGGCCGTCCTCGCCGTTCTCGGCGGTGGTCACGTCGTACCCCTCGATGCCGAGATACATCGCGACGATGTGCAGGAGCCTGGGATCGTCGTCGACGATGAGGATACTGCCGCGCGTCATGCCTACGCCCCCGCTCCACCCTGGGGCGCGCTCAGGCGACCCTCTGCCATGTAGTGCGAGAGATCGCGCTCGTGCCCGAGGCCGCGCTCGATCGAATCGAGCACGCGCTGGTAGAACTCCTCGCGTTCCTTGCGGTCCTCGTCCGGCGCGACCGTCTCGCCGCGCACCCGATGCTGGATCCAGGGCGGGACCAGCTGCTCCACCGTGTTCTGGCCGACCTTGACGGTAATCATGGTGTCGTCGAGCTCCTCGACCAGGATGCTCACCCGATGAGCGATGCCCACGTGGCTGTCGAGACGCCAGGCCCGCTCCCAGGCGCGCTGCCGGCCGATGCCGACGAAGATCAGGGTCACCGGGTCGGCCACGAGCTGCCCGCCGCTCCCCGCGGTGAGCTCCTTGAGCAGGAGGCGCCAGATGTCGCCGTCGATCTGCCGTGACACCCAGCCGACCAGCGAGGGCGCGCGGTTGTCGAGGTCCGGTAGGGACACGGCGAGCGAACTGTCAAGGCTCGGCAGCGCACTGACAACCCCGGCATGGCGGCGGCAGTACACCCGGCCCTCGATGGTGACCCGGTGCTCGATGCACCAGGCGGTGCGGCACTCGCGGCCACGGCGGTCGACGTATGCGCACGCCACCCCGTCTGGGGATGTGCATCCGCCCTGCGTGCACGGATGCGTGGACGTGAGCGTGGGCTCGGCGGATGTCACCTGATCCACATTAGCATCGGTCGGCTCAGCGCGAACCCTGCTCACCTACCACACCAAAGGAATGAGCCGCGGCGTCCGCGCGGCGTACAGCCGGTACTCGGGAAAGGTTCGGGCAAGCAAGCCCTCCTCGAAGCGAGCTCTGAGCATCTGCACCGCGATGAACGGCACCAGGGTCAGCGTGGCCCAGAGCGCCGGCCGAGCAAGCACGATTGCGAACGCCGCGAGCATCTCGCCGGCGTAGAGCGGGTGACGGATGAAGCGATACGGGCCGGCGGTGACCAGGCGGCGTGCCTCCGGCATGATGCTCAGGTTCCGGCGCAGGTAGAGGAGGCCGTACACCGCAAGGACGAAGGCGCCGAGCGCCAATGGAGCGGAGATGTCGCGAATCACGGCCCACGGGGTGAAGAGCACGGGATTCGGGAACGCTCCGACCACCAGGAGCATGGTGGTCCCCACCAGGCCGGCGGTCCGCGCGATCACCCGGCCGTCGCGAGCGCGTGGCCGCGGCCGGATCAGGTAGATCCCCACGGGGATGACGCAGAAGAGCAGGTACACACCTGTGGTGAGCGGTCCGGCCAGGAAATCTCCGAATCCCGCGTGCGCGGGCAGCGCGCGCACCTGCGACAACAGATTCGACCACACGCGCCACCCGAGCAACGCGAACAGCACCGCCGGAAGTGAGCGCCCGAAGACCAGGAATCGGATTTCTTCGACGCGACGTTCCAGGTCGCCACGGCGTGCTGGAATCGCGACCGCCTCGGCCATGGCCCGAGTCTAGGTCAGCCCAATTAGGAGCGACGCTCTCGTAGCCCGGTTGTCATCAAATCACCACGGTTTCTCGTCGCGGGCTCACTGTCCGGGCCGTGTCCGATCCTTCGTTACCAATATTTAGCACGCAGGCCATTCCGTTGCAGCAGCAGGGCCCCACACTCGCATCAGTCGGGTCCGAGCAAACATCTCGGGTCGACAATTCAACCCGAAAGGAGGTGAAACACAGAATGGATATGCTGAGCACCCTGTACCTTCGCGCAACAGAGTTCATCGCTCGCAAGCGTGAGGAGGCTGAGGAAGGCCAGGGCATGGTTGAGTATGCGCTCATCCTCGTCCTTATCGCCATCGTCGTTATCGTTATCCTGCAAGTCGTCGGCAAGCAGGTCAACAACGTGTTCTCGAACATCAGCAACGGCCTGAGCTCGTAACTTTTACAAGCAACCAGGACAGTCAAGAGGAGCCGGCCATCGGGCCCGGCTCCTCTTTTTATTGCATGTGAACGCTGTGTCGCATGACGGTACCCGCCATCCACCTGCACGCGATTCGCCGTACCATGCGCTCGATGCACTTGGCGTGCGGGGGGCGGATGTGATCCGCGTACTCATCGCGGACGAGATCGCGCGGATTGTCGGCGACCTGGAGAAGCTCGAGCCCTACCGCGACGAAGTCGACGTCTGCGGCGTCGCGCACCAGGCATCGGCGGTCATCGAGGAAGCGTGGCTGCGTCAGCCTGACGTCCTCGTGCTGCACGAGCGTTTCGCCGACCTGCCGCCGTCGGACTTTGCCGCGCACCTCGCGTCGGTGTCGCCGACGACCCGCGTCCTTCTCATGACCGCGAGCGCGACCACCGAGGTGGCGGACACCTGGGCGGCAGGCACGATCAGCGAAGCGGCGGCGGGCGCCGACCTCCTCGAGGCCATTCGCGTCGCCGCCCGGGCCTTCCCTCACGGAGTCGTCAGCGTCGTCGATACGCCGGTGCCGGGCGAAGGCGGTGCAGCCGCCGGCCAGGCACGACGCGAGGTCCGGGCTCCGGTGGGCAGAGCGACCGTGATCGTCGCCTTCTCTGGCAAGGGAGGCACCGGGACGTCGATGGTGGCCACCAACCTCGTGGTCATCCTCGCGCACGGGGCCGGCGCTCGCGCGGCACTGGTGGATATCGATCTCCAGTTCGGCGATGCCGCGGGGATGCTCCACGTCGAGCATCACCCCCTGACCGCTGCCGACCTCGCGGCGCAGGGAGAGGACATCGACCCGACACTCCTCGACGACGTGCTCGCCACCGGGCCGGCGGACGTGCGGGTGCTGCGAGCTCCCTCGAGCCCGGAGTTGGCTGAGGCGATCACCGCCGCCCATCTGCGCGCCATCATCAGGGCCACCGCGCGCGCGAGCGACTTCGTGGTCGTCGATACGCCCTCCCACCTCGATGAGCGCGTGTTGGAGGCATTCGAACTCGCCGACCGTTTGCTGCTCGTGACCAGCTACAACCTCAGCGCCGTGCGCGGAACCAAGGCAACCCTCTTGATGCTCGAGGCACTCGGTGTCGATCTCGATCGTGTCGACGTCGTCCTGAACCACACGCGTCCGCGCACCAATTACCGCCGCGAGGACATCGAGGAGATCCTCGGCAGGCGCATCCTGGTCGATCTCCCCTACGACCCGAGGGTTGACCCCTCGCTCGATTCCGGGACGCCGATCGTCCTGGCGCAGCCGCGCGCTGAGCTTTCGCGCCGGCTCAACTCGCTGGCCGAGCTGGTCGCGGCGCCAGCCGGCACCACCGAGACCAGCGCCCTTGACGCCCCCGCGCCCGAAACCCCGGCATACCGGCGCCGGTTCAGCCTGGGCCGGAGGTAAGGTGGCGGCGTGATCCGCGTCCTGATCGCCGATGGCAGCGAGCGCATCCGCGCCAACCTCATACGCCGTCTCGCCGCCGAAGAGGACATCACCGTCTGCGGTACCGCCAGCGATGGTGAGAAGGCACTCCAGGAGGCGTTGCACCTCGTCCCCGACATCGCGGTGCTCGATGCCGGCCTGACCGGCCTCGACGGCGTGCAGGCGACCGAGATGCTCGCCGAGTACGCCCCCCAGGCAGGCGTGATCCTGATGTCGATGGAGAGCGGGAGCGAGCTGTTCCGGAGGGCGATGCTCGCCGGCGCTCGCGAGGTGTTGCAGAAGCCATTCGCCGGGGACGACCTGGTTGCCGCGATTCACCGGGTGCATGCGTTCCAGGCACGCAAGCGGGCGGCGCAGGCGGTGCGCCAGCCCGAGCGCGGTGGACCGGCAGCTCCCGACGGGGCCCGGCGCCGTGACGGACGCATGATCACCATCGTCTCGGGCAAGGGCGGCGTCGGCAAGTCGATCATTGCCACCAACCTCGCCCTGGTGCTCAACCGGCCGCACCCGGGAAGCGTCGTTCTCGTCGATCTGTCCCTGCAGTTCGGCGATATCGCGGCGCTCCTCGCCATGACGCCGGACGGGTCGATCGCGGAGTTCGCGGCCAGCGACGCGGGGATGACCGACCGTCACGTGATCCAGCAGGCGCTCTCACTCGGCCCCCAGGGGCTCACCGTGCTCGCAGCGCCTCCGAGCCCCGAGCTCGCCGACTATGTCACCACCGCACACCTGCGCTCGCTGGTCGCCGAGTTGCGCTCCACCTTCGAGCTCGTGGTGGCCGACACCACCTCCCAGCTCTCGGAGATCACCCTGGAGGCGCTCGAGAACTCGGACCACATCGTCCTGGTCACCGACTTCAGCGTCACCTCGGTGAAGAACACCCGCCTGATCATGTCGGTGATCGGCGTCCTGCAGGTGGATCCCGAACGCATCGTGGTGGTGGCGAACCACCGGGATGCGGTGCTTGCCGGAGGCATGGATCGCGCCCGGATCGAGGACTTTCTCCGTCATCCGGTCGCGGCGGAGATTCCGCATGACGCGATCGCGATCGGGGGGTCGGTCAGTTCGGGCGTGCCCGTGGTGATCGGCGGCCACTCCTCCCCCGTCACGGCGGCGTTCGAGCGTCTCGCGTCCGCGCTCACCGGCGACGCCGAGCCGGCCTCCACCGCGGAGCAACCCGGCAAGAAGCGCAGCCGCCGCCGGCTCGGCTTCGCGCGGGACTGAGGGGACCCGGGCTCCGGCTTCAAACCGGACTATTCAGCCTCCGCCGAGGTCCCCTCAGTCCTTACGCAGCGTCCGCCGGGGTCTCCTCCGGCCTCGACCGTCAGCGTCCGAAGATGCGGCGCTTGCGCTTGTCGTCCGCCTTGCCGGCGGCGACCCCGGCACCGACCGGCTGACCGCCAGTGGGAACCAGGGCACCGGCGAGCTCACGGATCGAGCGGCTGATCTCCGATTCCGGGCTCGAGGTCACGAACGGGATCCCGCGATTGATCGAGTCACCCACGACCCGGGGGTCGTAGGGAATCTGCGCGCCGACGCTGTGGCGCAGGTTCTGCTCGATCGAGTCCTTGTTGAAATCGGAGTGCGAGTCGCTGCGATCGACGACCAGGAGCACGGAGCTCGGGTCGACGGTCAGCGACTCGAGCACCTTGAGAGCGAGCTTTGCATCCTTGATCGCAGGGATGGTCAGCGCCGTGACCACAAGGATGTGCTGCGCGGATTCGATGACCTCGAGGTTGAAGTCGGCCAGGTGCGACGAGGTGTCGACCACCACGTAGTCGAACGTCTTGCGCAGCTCTCCCATCACCATGCGGACGTGATCGCTGGTGATGAGGTCGGCAAGTTCCGGGCTGATCGGCGCCAGGAGGACCCGCACTCCGTTCGGTCCCTGGGCCATGACCTCGTTGAGCATCTCGGGCTCGAGCGTCTCCGAATCCACCACGTCGGTGATGCTCCGACTGTGATCAAGGTTGAGCATCACCCCGATGTCGCCGAACTGAAGGTCGAGGTCGACGAGCGCAACGCGTGACTCGGTCTCGACGGAGAGCGCCACCGCCAGGTTGGTTGCGAGCAAGGTCTTCCCCACCCCGCCCTTGCCGGAGAAGAGCACGATCACCTCGCCGAGTGCCGCCGCGCGCGGAGCGCCGCTGCTGTCGGGGGCTGACGCCCGCGCGAACGTTCCCTTCTTCTCCTCGAGTTGGTGCACACGGCGGATGGCCGCCACCAGCTCGTCATGGCTGAAGGGCTTGATCAGGTACTCGCGAGCGCCGGCCTGCATCGCGCGGCGGAGGTAGTCACGCTCGCCCTGCACCGACATGATGATCACCGGCGACGCGGGCAGCTCCTGAGCGAGCCGTTCAGTCAGCTGGATGCCGTCCATGATCGGCATGTTCACGTCGGTGAGCACGATGTCGGGCAGCAGGCGATGCGCTTCCTCGAGCCCCTGCTTGCCGTCGCCGGCCGTGCCGATGACCTCGATGTCCTCTTCGAACCCGAGCAGTTTGCGCAGGTTATCCCGGGTGCTCGCGATGTCGTCGACGATGAGGAGCCGGATCAAATCGATCGGACCTCAGCCGACCGACAAGCGTGCTGCCTGTACCGGGTCGACCGGTATGCCTGGGCCCATGGTGGCCGCGATCGTGACCGTCTTCACATAGGTGCCCTTTGCGCCGGTGGGCTTGGCTCGAACGATCGCATCCATCAAAGCGGCGAAATTGTCTCGCAATTTGTCGTCGTCGAACGAAGCTTTACCAATTGCGGTGTGAATGATGCCCGTCCTGTCATTGCGGAACTCGACGCGGCCGCCCTGGACATCCTGGATCGCCTTGGCGATATCGAAGGTCACCGTCCCGGCCTTGGGGTTCGGCATCAGGCCTCGCGGGCCGAGAATCTTCCCCAGGCGACCGACCATGCCCATGACCTCGGGGGTCGCCAGCGCGACGTCGAAGTCGATCTGTCCGGCCTGCACCTTCTTGACCAGGTCCTCGCCGCCGACGACGTCGGCGCCGGCCTCGATGGCCTCGCGGAGCTTCTCGCCGGTCGCGAAGACCGCGATCCGCCTGGTCTTCCCGGTGCCGTGCGGAAGCGTCACCGTGCTGCGCACCACCTGGTCGGCGTGGCGTGGGTCGATACCGAGACGGATGTGCGCCTCGATGGACGAATCGAACGCCGTGACCGCGGTCTGGCGAACCAGGCTCACCGCCTCGGACGGCGGGTAGAACTTCCCTGATTCAATCGTACTCGCGGCCTGGCGGTACTTCTTGCCGTGTGGTTTGGGCATCTTCACTTTCTCCGTGGTGTTGGCGGGCACGTGAACGCGCCCTCCCACTCAGTGGCTCAGTTGACGTTAAGACCCATTGATCGGGCCGTGCCCTCGATGATCCTTGTGGCGTGCTCGAGGTCGTGGGCGTTGAGGTCGACCTGCTTGACCTCGGCGATCTCGCGCACCTGCGCCTTCGAGAGCGATCCGACCTTGTCGCGGTTCGGGTTCCCCGACCCTTTCTCGACGCCGGCGGCCTTCTTCAACAGCTCCGACGCCGGGGGCGTCTTGGTGATGAAGCTGAAGGTCCTGTCCTCGAACACTGTGATCTGGGCAGGGATGACACCCGACATGTTGGCGGTGCGCTCGTTGTAGGCCTTGCAGAACTCCATGATGTTGAGCCCGTGGGGGCCCAGGGCGGTGCCGACCGGCGGCGCCGGAGTCGCCTTTCCGGCCTGGAGTTGCAACTTGATGACCGTCTTGACTTTCTTCTTGCTCATGGTTTCCTTGACTTGCTTTCCTGGTGGTGCCTAGCGAAGGCGCTCGACCTGGAGGAGGTCGAGCTCGACCGGGGTCTCGCGACCGAACATGTTCACGAGCACCTTGAGCTTGCCCTTCTCGACGTTGATCTCGGTCACTTTGCCGTGGAAGTCGGTGAACGGTCCATCG
This sequence comes from Candidatus Dormiibacterota bacterium, assembly GCA_003162415.1. Classification (GTDB taxonomy): domain Bacteria; phylum Chloroflexota; class Dormibacteria; order Aeolococcales; family Aeolococcaceae; genus Palsa-851. Next base: position 175,415 of record PMOL01000019.1, on the reverse strand, counting down.
ATAACGCGAACGTTCTCGCCGACCTCGTACTCGACGTTGACCTTGGTTGGAGCCTCGGCCTTCACCTGCTTCTGAATGCCGCGAATCTCGTGCTCCTGCAACGGAACGGGCTTGTTGCCCGAGCCGACGAAGGAGGTCACCCCAGGTGTATTGCGAACGACGTACCACGACTCATCCGACATCACCATGTTGACGAGGATGTAGCCGGGGAAGATCCGCTTGCTCACCTTGCGGCGCTGGCCGTCCTTGATCTCCATGACCTCCTCGGTCGGAACCAGGACGTCGAAGATCTGGTCGTGCATGTCCATGGACTCGACGCGCTTGAGAAGGTTCGCGCGAACCTTCTCCTCGTGGCCGGAATACGCATGCACCACGTACCAGCGGGCGTCCTTGGCGGAAACGGCGGCGTTGCTCACAGCGATGTTCATTCTCCCACGACGGCTACGGCGACACGGTTGGTGCCGCAGTCGGTGCGACGGTTGGTACGGCGGTTGCCAGGGGGGCGGTGCTCGGCGCCGGGGTGGCAGTGGCAGAGGCGGCCTGGGTCGCGACCGCTTGCTTCACCCCAAGGCTGAGCAGGTAGTCCGCGCCACCCACCAGTGCGGCGAAGATGATGACGGTGGCGATCACGATCCCGGTCATCCGCACCAGCTCGTCCCGCGCCGGCCAGACAACCTTCTTCAGCTCTTCCCAGACGCCCCGCAGATAGCCGATCGGGCCCGAGCGGCCGGCGGCCGGAGCGGGCAGAACCGGGCGTGGGGTCCGGGGACCGCCCGGGGCGCTTCGAACCTTGGCCATTGACGGTGATCTCTCCTGATGCTGGTACCGGGGCGAGCCGGACTGGGTGTGTGGTGGCAGGGGCGGCAAGACTCGAACTCGCGACCCTCGGTTTTGGAGACCGATGCTCTACCAGCTGAGCTACGCCCCTTCGGTCACTTGGTCTCGCGATGCTGCCGGTGCACGCGGCAACGCCTGCAGAACTTCCGCAACTCCAGGCGATCCGGGTCGTTGCGCTTGTTCTTGACTGTCGTGTAATTGCGTTCCTTGCACTCGTTGCACTGCAACGTGATGATCGCGGAACCGCCCTTGGCCGTAGCCACGTGTCAATTGCCTCAAACACAAAAGAGACCTAGCGGCGCTAGGTCGGCGTGCAGTTTACCACAGATCTGGAGGGCCGCCGAGGGGCCCGCGGCCAGATCGGCGCGGGCTGATCGTCACAGGGTTGCCAACTCGCCGTCGAGCCAATCGGGCTACGCTGTGAGCAAGCAACCGTACACCCCGGGGGACCTCCATCATGCACCCGCTGCTCCGACCCACGAACGTCGTCATCGCCGTGCTCGGTGCTGCCGTCATCGGCCTCGGCACCGTGGTGGCTGTCGACCACACGGCGACCCCGGCGCCTCGGGCGCAGACCGCGGCGCTCGCCGCAGCGCCGACCAGCGTCTCCTCGCTCCTCTCCTCGGGCGCCTTCGCGGCATCCGGCCAGTTCAAGAACGAGGCATCGCACGTTTTCGATTTCTTCACGACGGACACCAAGCTCACCTGGCAGCAGGTCGGCGCTGATCTCCTCCGCGGCGAAACCCTCGATCAGGTCGCCGGAACGCACGCCGCCAAGGTCGAGGCCGATGCGCTTGCCGAGGTGCGGACCGGGCTCGCGCTCGGAGTCGTGAAGGGTGTGATCACCCAGGCCGAGGAGACCCGCCTGGTCAACGACGCCCACGACGCGATCTCGGTGCTCATGGCCGCGAAGTTGAGCGCGCTCCTCCCAGCGGGGCACTGACCCGGCTGCCGAGAAGATTCGCCTGCGATCCACTCTCGAGTGGCGGATGGAGCAGGCACTCCTTGTCGGAGTCGCCTTCCCACCACCAGCGACCAGCCCTCTCGTTCTCCCCGGCCTGGGTCGCACGGGTGCATGGGGCGCAGCCGATCGACGTGTAGCCCTGGTCGTAGAGCGGGTGATGATCAATGCCGCGGGCGGCGAGGTAATCCCACACCTGGGCGTGTGACCAGCCGGCCAGTGGCACCACTTTCGTGATGCCTTCGTGGCCGGGATCGCTTGCGACGACAGGGGTTTCGGCACGGGTCGGGGTCTGCTCGCGGCGGAGCCCGGTGATCCAGGCGTCGTAGTCCCGGAGCGCTCGGGCGAGCGGGTTGACCTTGCGCACCGCGCAGCATTCGTTGCGGAGCGCAACCGACCGGCGGAACTGCATCGTCCCGTGCTCCCCGGTCATCGCGTCCAACTCAACCGAATCCGGGGAGAGGCTGCGAAGGCGGATCGGATAGCGCTGTCTGACCTCCTCGATGAAGTCGTGGGTCTCCTCGTGGAGACGGCCGGTGTCGAGGGTCAGGACCTCGGGCTCGGGCACGATCCCGCAGGCCATGTCGATGAGGACCATCGATTCGGCCTGAAAGCTGGCCACCAGGGCGACCCGCCGGAAGCGCATGTACGTCCAGGCGAGCACCTCCTCGGCGCTCCCATGGCGCAGATGGCCCTGCGCCTGCGCGAGATCACGGTTTGCAACCACGGCGCACATCATCGGGCAATCGCCCCGATTGCGAACGGATTTCGCCTTCACGCCGCGCACCGCGCGCTGGAACCTCGATCTCAGGAAACCGCCGGGGCAGCGTCCGACCGAAGGGTGGACCACAGGTGCATGGCCGCGTGGGCTCGCCACGGACGCCAGCGCTCCGCGACCTGACCGACGTCGCCGGTTGCCCTGACACTCGCGCCGAGCGACTCGACTCCGCGACGCAGCCCGAGATCAGTCGACGGAAAGGCATCAGCCTCCCCCATGCGCAGGGCCAGGTAGTTGGCGGTCCACGGACCCACCCCAGGCACCGCTACCAGCGACGTCAGCTGCTCATCGAGCGACCGGCTCCGATCGAGCCTGATCTCCGCTGCCGCCACCGCTCGAGCGAAGTGGTGGATCGCTTCGATGCGAGCACCGGTGAGGCCGGTGCCGGTGAGATCCGCCTCAGCCAGCACCTCCGCGGGCGGGAACGTGTGCGTGAGGCCGAGCTGTCCCAGACCCGCGACCGGCACCCCGTGGCGTGCGACCACCCGGCCGATGATGGTGCCGGCGCCGGCCACGGTGACCTGCTGACCGACGATCGCCCGGACGCCCACCTCGAAGGGATCCCACGCACCCGGCACTCGTAGCCCGGGACGCGACGCGATCCGCGCGCCGAGCAGGGGATCGCGCCTCAGCAGGTTATTCGCACGCTCGATCTCGAAGTCGAGATTGAAGATGCGGCGGACCTGGTGCACGACGTGGATCAGCCCGCTCCAGTGCGGCAGATGCGCGGTGAGACGGAGGTGATCGGAGCCGCCCATGGCCACCTCGATCACCCCCGGGTCGCCGTCGACAATGATCGTCCGTCGGTACACCCCCCCGACGACGTGCTCGACACCGGTGATCGCCCGGGTTGAGAGGTACTCCAGCATCGCCTCCCAATCGAGCGGGCCTGCAAAGGTCAGACGCAGCGCCAGGCCACCGTCCGCCACCAGACGGTCGGCGGCGCGCCGGCGGCCACGGAGCTCGCGCGGGGTTGCCCGGAAAATCTCGGAGAGCGTCCGATTGAACTGACGGAGGCTGCCGAACCCGGAGGCGAACGCGATCTCGGTGATCGAGAGGTCGGTGTCGTCGAGGAGGCGCCGGGCGAAATGAGCCCGGCTCGACCGCGCCAGTTGCAGCGGAGTTACCCCGACGTGCTCCTGGAACAGGCGGCGCAGGTGGCGCGCCGAGAGCCCGAGGCGTGCGGCGACCGCCGCCTCGCTGTCGCCGCGCAGGTCGCCGTCCACCACCACCCCGATCGCGCGGCAGACGACCTCGGATGCGACGCTCGTGATCGGCGCCGCTGCGCGGTACGGCCGGCAGCGGAGGCACGCTCGATACCCGGCGACCTCGGCGGCGGCGGCGATATCGAAATGGCGCACATTGACCGGATTCGGTCGTGCCGAGCACCCCGGCCGGCAGTAGATGCCGGTGGTGACCACCGCCGAGTAACCGCTCATCGCCCTACTTGTATCGCGATGCACAGGTCGGGTACCGGCCATATGCGGACATGTCGATGGATCTGTCCGGAAATGGCCGGTTGGTGTCCGCTCCACGGGTTCACGCTTGGCACATGTCTCAATCAATGACCACCGAGTCGTACGGCTACGCAGCAACCCCGCTCGGACGCGTGCTCGTGATCACCGCGGGTGACGAGCTCATCGGGCTCCACTTCGATGGGCACGCGCGGACGCCGCAACTCGGCGGCCGGACCAACGGCTCGGGCGCGACGCTGACCGCGGTCACGGACCAGCTCGACGAGTACTTTCGCGGAGTCCGCACCGGGTTCGAGCTCCCCATTCGACTGGAGGGAACACCCTTCCAGCTCGCGGTCTGGTCCGCGCTCCGCGACATCCCGTTCGGGCAGACGTCGACGTATGCCGAGATTGCCGCACGCATCGGCCGGCCTCGCGCCGTCCGCGCGGTTGGCGCGGCCAACGGTCAGAACCGGATCTCGATCGTGGTCCCCTGCCATCGGCTGATCGGCGCCAACGGGGATCTCACGGGATACGGGTGGGGACTCGAGCGCAAGCGGACCCTCCTCGAGCTCGAGGGCGCCGACCTGGAACGCCGGCCCGTCAGGCCGGGATGAGCTGATCCCGGTCAGGCGTGGGTCAGCGGGATCGAGACCGTGTCCCGCAGCGCGGGCCGTCCGTGACCCAGTCCGTTGGCGGCGCCGTTCACCGGCGTACCCGACGCGACCGCCTGACCTCCGTTGGCATGGCCGTTGGCATGGCCGTTCTCGTGGCAGTTGCCGAAGAACGCCTTGAGCACCTCGAGCTGACGGTGGACCGCCTCCTCATTCCAGCCATGACCCTGGTCGCTGTCGGTGAACACCTGGAGGTTCGGTAGCGTGGCGATCACTTCCTTGAGCCGCTCCACGTCGACGAGGCGATCGTGTCGCGCGACGATGATCAGGGTCCGCTCCGCCCGAGCGGCGACGACATCGACGTCGTCGCGGCGCAGGCAGTCGTTGAGCCACTCACGGGCGGCACGCGGATCCGCCCGACGCTGATTCTCGTAATTGATGTCCGCAGTGCGATTGTCGACGTCACCCTCGACGATGACGAAGCGCTTGTAGAGATCGCTCACCCATCGCTGCCGGCTCAACCACACGACGCCGTCCCACATGGGCCGTCGGCTCAAGAGGCGCACCTGGTCTCGGTAGCGGCGGCGCATGAGATCGGACGACAGGAGCGGCGTGTGCAGCACCAACCGCTCGGCTCGGGTGCCTGCCCGCTTCGCCAGCGCGCAGGCGACAGTCGCTCCAAGGCAGAGGCCGCCGACGTCGAACTTGTCGATCTCGAGCTCGGTCAGCAGGTCGAACAGGATATCGGCCATCGCTCCGGATGAGTGGCGTCCGCGGAGCGGCGGTGACGCACCGTTTCCTGGAAGATCGGGAATGATCAGGGTTCGATAGGCTCCCAGCTCGCTGAACCTGCCACCAAACTCCTCTGCGGAGCTGAGGAAGCCGTGACAGAGCACCAGCGGCTTGCCGCGTCCGCAGACGAGGTACCGAAGGGGCTGGCCACGGACCGTCGCGAACCGCTCCTCCATGATCGGGGGGTCAACGTTGCAGTTCGACGAGACCCCGGCGGCCAAGGTACGCGTCATGACCGGTCGCCTTGCATCAATGGCGTCATTAAAGCCACAGATTGGGTCGTTCCGGCGGTCCGCTGGCGTACAGAGGACCTCGGATGGCTGCCGCCGTCATGATTCGAGCCCCTGGCCGGCGATCGTGTCCGTGGCCATCACTCGATCTTCGCGGAGGCCTCTCGACCCTGCCTGACGTCGTGCTCGCAACCTGCTCGGTGCTCCCCGGTCTCGATCCCGACGAGCGGTCGCTCATCCCCGCGCTCGAGGCGTGCGGCCTCGCCGCCGAGCCTCGGGTGTGGGACGACCCGTCGGTTCAATGGGACGACGTGCCCCTGGTGGTCGTGCGCTCAACCTGGGACTACGCAGAACGGCGCGACGCCTTCCTCTCTTGGTGCGCCGCCCTTCCGCGGGTGCTCAACTCCGTGCCGGTGATCACCTGGAACACGGACAAGGCGTACCTGCGAACCCTCGCTGCTGCCGGTATCCCGATCGTGCCGACGATGTGGATCGGGACGGACACACCAGCTGGGCCATTCGTTCTTCCAGAGGGTGACCTGGTTGTGAAACCGTCGATCTCCTCCGGGGCACAGAACACGTCGCGATACCGCGGAGCGGACCAGGACGCAGCCCGAACGCATGTCGAGCGCCTCCTGATCGAGGGGCGCGAGGTGATGGTGCAGCCGTATGTCAGTTCCGTCGACATCGACGGAGAGACCGGTCTCATCTACGTTGACGGCGCCTTCTCGCATGCGATCCGCAAAGGCGCTCTGCTTCACTCACCAGGCATCGCCACCGATCAACTCTGGGCAATCGAGGACATCACACCCCGGACGCCGGACGAGGATGAGCGGAGCATTGCCGAGGCAACTATGGACTCGCTTCCCTGGTCGCGAGCGGAGTTGCTGTACGCCCGGGTCGACGTCGTTCGGGGTGGCGACGGGGTGCCGTGGCTGCTGGAGCTCGAGCTTGCCGAGCCGTCGCTGTTCCTAGGACTCGGTTCCGGAGCCGCTCCGCGCCTCGCCGAGGCGATCGCCCGCCGCATTCGGCAGGGTTGACAGGGTCGGGCTGATCTTCTCCCGAGTGGCGCGCTCCACCCGGTTGGTGATGATCAGCCGGGTCACCAGCGCGCTGAAGGTCTCATCCGGACCGAGCGGCTCCTGGCGCGACTTGGACAGACGCCCGCTCATCTATGAGGCCCTCCCCGATGTCGCTGTATCCGGACGCCCGACCAGGCGGCGCTCGCCGGGGTCATCCGCGCGGCGCGACGTTTCCCGAGGGCTGCGAATGCGCTCGATACCGTTGGCGTCCTCTCGCTCCTGTGGCGCGGGAGAGACGCGGCCGCGCGACGACGCATGGCGCGGACGGAGCGGGCGCAACGTGTCGCGCGCCCTCCAAGCAGCCGCCGCGTCGAGGAGATCCGCTGCGACCGTCGGCCGTCCGAGACCGAAACCCTGTCCGAGCGGGATGTCCAACGAACGGATCTGATCGCTGACCAGCTCGTTTTCGACGCCCTCGGCGATAACGATCGAATCGTGTGCTCGCGCGAACTTCAGGGCGCTATTGATGGCGGCGCGCGCACTCCGGCGCGCGGCGTTCATGGTCAGGCTGCGCGCCAGCTTGACGAACTCGGGTTCCGCGGTTTCAAGCAATTCCGTGGTTGCGAATCCTTCGCCGAGGTCGTCGATCGCAAACCGAATGCCCGCGTGGCGATATGACGTGAGCACGACGCGGAGGCGATCGAGGTCTCGAACACTCTCGTGCTCGCCGATCTCGAGCACGAGGCGGTAGGGCGAACGTCCCGTCCACTCGAGCAGCAGGAGCAGTTGATCGACGTCATGGAGCGGATCGAGCAGCGCCGCGACACTCACATTCATGAAGAGCAGCGTCTCCGCCGGAAGCGGCGCCGCCTGGCTCAGGGCGGCGCGCCGGCACAACCAGTCGAGATCGCGGATGTGACCCGATCGATGAGCCACCTCGAACAGCGTCTCGACACTGTCCGACGCACCGAATCCCTCCGGCCGCGCCAGCGCCTCATAGCCGGCGACGTGGCCATCGTTGAGATCGACAATCGGCTGGTACACCGAATGGATCGGCCGCCCGGCCACCAGCTCGCCGATCAGCTCGGTGACCGAGGATCCGGATGGCGTGACCAGCTCCGCGCCGTCGACATGGCGTCCGACCACGCGGTCACGACCGCTTCGCTTCGCCTCGTACAGGCATTCGTCGGCACGGCGCCACGCCGACATCGGATCGGTGCCAGCCGGGGCCGACGCCCAACCGAGGCTGATATTCGATCGACCGCCCGGGGTGGGCACGAGATGCATGGCGGCGCGGAGACGTTGCGCTGCCGAGGCGGCTTCGGCCGGATCGACGTCGAGGAGGATGGCCGAGAATTCGTCGCCACCGACTCGGGCGATGACGTCCCAGCCGCGCAACATGAGCGCCAGGGTGGTGGCCACGGTGCGCAACACCGTGTCCCCGGCCTCATGACCGAACTCGTCGTTCACACGTTTCAGATGGTCGACGTCGATCGCGAGAATCGCGAACGGTTGCCGGGGAATCGTTCCGAGGATGCGGTCGAACTCGCGCCGGTTCTTCAACCCGGTGAGGCGGTCGGTGCTGGCCAGCTCCGCCATCCGGAGGGCCTCCTCGCGCAGGGCGCCCTGCGCCCGAATCCTGGTGACCAGGTGGCCGGCCTCGGCGCCGATCTCGGTGATGGCCTCCGCGGTGAGCGTCTCGACGCTCGGCAGAGTCTCGAAGAAATACGCGAGCACGCCGACGATGCCCGTCGGAGTGACGATCGGACATGCGATCGCCGCGCGCACCCCCAGGGACACGGCGGCGTCGATCTGCGCCGACGTCCCGAGCTGATTGACGTCCGGGACGATGACCGGCGTGCCCGTGGTCCGGACGCGCGCGATAAGTGCGTCGAGCGGACCTGACGCGCCGTTCGCCGCGGCGTCGAGCGCATCGCGGGTGGCACGCGGGAAGGCGTGCCGTGAAGTGGAATCGCGTCGCGCCAGCTCCTGGTGCGGGACGAACATCTCGCTGAAGGTCGCCCCGAGCCTGTACGTGGTCAGCTCCAGGATGATGTCCGCGGCTGCGTCGACATCAGCGCAATCGGTGAGCGCGCGGACCAGGGAGAACTGCAGGTCCCGGCGTCGCTGCTCCGATTCCTCGGTGAGGTCACGCGTCACCGAGAAAAAGCCGCGCAACTCGCCGTTGTCGCCATACATGGCAGTAATCGACACGCTTGCCCAGAAGCGCCTGCCATCCTTGCGAACCTGCCAGGTCTCGTGCAGCCGTTCGCCTGCAACCGTGCCGGCGCTCTCGCCCGAACCGCTGACCGGCCATCCCCGCGGGTACAGCACGGAAGAGTGCCGTCCAATCATCTGCTCAGCCGAGTACCCGAAGATCCGTTCAGCGCCCGTGTTCCAGCTGAGCACCGTCCCGGTGGGATCGACGGTGATGAGCGCTTCGTCGAACACCCCGTCGACGAGCGCACGCAGGCTCTTCTCGCTGCGGCGAAGGCCCTGCTCCGACGCCTCGCGCTCGGTGACATCGCGCAACGTCACCAGGAGACGTTCGCCATGTCTGCTGATACGCACATCACAGACACGGTCGGTCGATATGTCCGCCCGCAGAACGCGATATCGCATCCCATCGATGGCGCGAGGAATGTCGTTGGCCAGCACATCACGGAAGGCGGTGGTCAACGCGGTGGCCTCTCCATGATCGAGATTGAGGAGTCGCGTGCCGACGAGCGTGCCGGTCTTAAGACCGCCGTCCGCCACGTCGTCGGCGAGCTCCGATGCGGCCGAGTTTGCATAGTCCACACGGAAGTCGGTGACCAGCCGGCGGCGTCCGTACACTGGTGAAAGGATGATGACAGCCTCGGCCATCGCTTCGAGCCAGAAGCGATCGCCCGCGTCCAGAACCCCTGGTTCCGGAGAACTGCGTTCTGCAGCCACGCTTCGAGCCTCTCCTTTGGTCGCCGTTTGTAATCGCAAACTACCTGCGCGCGCCAGTTGTCGTCCCTTCGGGTGCCGCATAATCTGGGACACTCTGAGCAACACGTCTGTCCCACAGCGCACATAGGTAATGTCACTCCTCGGTCCAGGTATGAGTCACGACGCGACCGACGAGGTCGGCGGGGTTGGTGAGAACAGGATTGTCACCGCCCTCCCTTCGGCTGATCGATACGATCTGTTCGGTCTTGTGAGAAGCGTCACCCTGCCTGTCAAAACGGTTCTCTTTGAACCGGGAGCGCCCGTAAACGCCCTCTATTTCCCGCTCGACGGGGTCATATCGCTGGTCACGCCGTTGCACGACGGCGCCATCGTCGAGGTGGCGACGATTGGCAATGAGGGGATCGTCGGTGTTCCGCTGGTGCCGCAGAACGGCCTGGCGGTACGCGCCATCTCGCAGGTGGCCGGCCACAGTCTGCGCATCGACGTCGAGGCGTTTGTCGCATTCACCGTTCGAAGCACGGCGTTTCGCGCGCTGGTCGACAGGTACACCCAAGCCCTGTTCGGCCAGATCTCGCAAGCCGCGGCCTGCAACCGGCTCCATTCCAGCGAAGAGCGCCTGAGCCGCTGGCTCCTGATGAGCCACGATCGGGTCGGCTCTGACCAATTCATGATCACGCAGGAGTTCCTGGGGCAGATGCTCGGGGCCCGCCGCTCGACCGTCTCGGTCTCCGCGGGCATCCTGCAACGGGCGGGGCTGATCCGCTACGTCCGCGGGCACGTGACCATCGTCGACCGAGCCGGCCTCGAGGCGGTCTCGTGCGAGTGCTACTCGGTGATCCGGGCCGAGCTCGAGCGCGTGGTCGACCTCACGCCGGAGCGGCATCCCCCGAAGGCAACCCCGGAACTCCTGTGACCGGCCCGCCTACAGGGCGGCAGTACGAGCTGATGCAAGGGACCCAACGAGCGGTCGTGGTTGAGCTTGGGGCAGGGCTGCGCGAGTACGGCACGGACAGGGGCCCAATCATCGACGGATATGAGCTCGACGACCAACCCGACGGCGGACGTGGACAGCTCCTCGTGCCCTGGCCGAATCGCATCGCGGACGCCAGATACCGTTTCGCGGGCGAGGAATTCCGGCTGCCGGTCAACGAGCGCAGGACGGGAAGCGCCATTCACGGCCTGGTCCGCGACACGCCGTGGCGCCATGTCGATTCGTCCGCGACGGCGGTGACCCTGGCCCTCGATCTGCCTCCACAGGAGGGCTACCCGTTCACCCTCGGCCTGACCGCGACCTACTCGTTGGGCGACCACGGTCTGACCGTCACAGTCATAGCACTCAACGCCGGCGAGCGGCCCTGCCCGTACGGCGCCGGCGCCCATCCGTACATCCGCCTGGCCGCAGGCGGACTGATCGACGACGCACTATTGCGCGTCCCCGCGGGCGCGACCCTCGAGGCCGACGACCGCGGCATTCCCACGGGGGTCGAGCTTCCCGTTGAGGGCACCGCGTTCGACTTCCGCAGCGCACGGCCCGTCGGTCCACTGAAGCTCGACACCGCCTTCACCCGGCTCGAGCCCGACCACGACGGGCTCACCCGAGTCACGCTCACGGCGCCGGACGGAAGTCGGAGCGCCGTGGTCTGGATGGACACGTCCCATGGCTACGTGATGATCTACAGCGGGGACACGCTCCCCGACGTTTCGCGCCGGCGCCACGGTGTGGCCATCGAGCCGATGACCTGCGCTCCGGACGCCTTCAACTCGGGCGCAGGACTGCTGGTCCTCCAGCCCGGAGAGCAGCACGGCAGCACCTGGGGCATCGCGCCGCTCTAGCCCAGTTCGTCGAGGCGCACCCGCTGCCGGTGATTTGACCACCGTCGCGCATGCTATGAAGCACTCGTGACCCCGACCATGCGCCCCTCACTCGCGCTGTTCATCAGCGAGCCGGGGCGCGCGATTGCCGATTACGGCGCCACGCTCGCCACCTCGCCGGTCCTGCTTCGCGCACCTCGGGGCGATGGCCACCCGGTGCTGGTGCTGCCTGGTCTGCTCGCCGAGGACGCATCCACGGTCACCCTGCGGATGTACCTGCGCTCGCTCGGTTATGAGGTGCACGGATGGCGGCTCGGCCGCAACCTCGGCCCCACCGCGGCGATTCTCAACGGAATGACCGCACGCCTCGAGGAGCTGCATCGGTCCTCTAGCCGGTCCGTGAGCCTGGCGGGCTGGAGCCTTGGCGGCATCTTTGCTCGCGAGCTGGCTCGCTCCCGCCCGGCGCTCACTCGTCAGGTGATCACGCTCGGGAGCCCGTTCGGGCTCAGCGATCCTGCCGACAGCCGAGCCAATTCGGCGTACCAACGGCTCGGGATGCTCCACGTGAACCCGGACTCGCTGCCTCCGCGCGAGCGCCTGTCACGTCCCATACCGGTGCCGACCACTGCCATCTATTCGCGGCTCGACGGCGTGGTGCCATGGCAGGCGTGTATCAACACGCCTGGACCGCGCCGGGAGAACGTTGCGGTGTACAGCAGCCATCTCGGCATGGGTCACAACGCCGCCGTCCTCTGGGTGATCGCCGATCGCCTCGCCCAACCCGACGGGACCTGGCAGCCGTTCCGGGCGCCGTCGCTTGCCCGTCACCTCTTCCCGGAACGCACCGCCGCCTGACGGTTCGGCGACGCAGGGCGCGAGGGGGCAGCTCGCGTCGCCCGCTTCCGGCGCGCCCGTGGTGCGATGCCCGGCGGTCCTCCCGCCGCGATGACCAGCTCGCGCATCCCTGCCTCGATACCATCGCGAAGCACGTCGATGTCGGACACGCTGTCGTAGTCCCCGGTGATGCCGAAGAAGAGCCGCCCGCAGTACGAGAAGATCGCGATGCTGATGCGGACGCTCCCCATGATCGGCACGTAGGGGTAGGAGTAGACCATCCGGCGACCGACCACGAAGAGCGGGAACTGGGGCCCCGGAACGTTGGTGGTGACCGTCTGGAGTGCGCGCTGCGGCGTCCGAGCCGCAAGCCGCGCGCCGAGCGAGAGCAGCATCGGCGGCGCGAAACCAGCGAGCTTGACCAGTGCGTCGCCCGCAACCGCCTGCTTCGATCCCTTGAGCCTGGACAGCTGGCCGGCGATGGCAGTGAGGCGGTCACCCGGGTCTGCGATTGCTACCGGCAACCCGGGGAAGATCCCGGACACCCGGTTGTTGTAGACGCCGCGCTCCGAATCCGAGCGCACCGAAACCGGTACCAGCGTTCGCACCACCCGGTTGGTCACGTCTTCACCGCGATGCAGGAGCAGCGCCCGGAATCCCGCGGTGATGGCCGCCAGCACGACGTCGTTGACGGTCCCACCGAGAGCCTCACGGACGATCTTCACGTCATCGAGGCTGGCCTCCGCCCAACTCCAGCGACGATGCGGCCCGATCGGTCCGTTGAGCGAGGTCGCGGAGCGCTTGCTCCACTCGGCGAGCGAACGGAGGAGGACCGCACCCTCCGCAAGCCGCGTTCGCGGTCCCGCGGTCATGCGCAGTGAGCCGGAGAAATCGCGGAGGCGACCGAGCGGATCGGCGACGGTGCGCAACACCGCGTGGGTGGTCACGGTGAATGTGCCCGGCTCTGGCTCGGGAGTCCATTCGGCAGCCGCCGCCTGCGTTGCCGGCACGTCGGTGCTGTCGAACATCACGGTGAGCAGATCGGTGGCGGAGACGCCGTCGACCATGCAGTGATGCACCTTGGAGATCACCGCCCATCGACCATGCCGGAGCCCTTCGACCATCCAGATCTCCCAGAGCGGCTTGCTGCGGTCGAGCATCTGCGCGAACAGCCGGCCGGCAAGGTTGCGGAGCTCGTCCCTCCCGCCGGGCGGGGGCACCGCGGTGTGGCGAATGTGATACAGGATCTGGAAGTGAGGGTCGTCGACCCACACGGGACGTCCAACGCCGCCCGGGGCGAAGCGCACCTTCTGACGGTATCGGGGGACCAGGGGCAGCTTGCCCGCGATGAGCCGTACCAGGTCGCCATAGGCTGGTGCCGGTCCCTCGAGCACCGCAACCGATCCGATGTGCATCGGGTTGTTGCCGTTCTCGATGTGGAGGAACGCCGCGTCCTGCACGCTCATCACATCCACGTCTCGGCCCTCCAGGTGCCGTCACCGGCAGCTGCGCACGAAACCAAGTCCGCAGCCGGGGGTCGATCATCGTCGATCGCCGTTGGAAATGCCATGTCAGCGAACGATCCTGGATTTACCGGGCTTCGCACTGCAGGGGACGCAGAGGGCCGCCCACGGTACCGCCTGGAGGCGGTCGTCGGGAATCAGGTTGCCGCAACTGACGCAGCGTCCATAGGTCCCTTCCTCGATGCGCTCGAGCGCCTGGTTGATGTCGGTCACGGTCGCGTAGATGGTGCGAGCCTGGTACGCGTCGGTCATCCTCTCGACCGCATATGCGGTGGCGTCACCGATTCGCTTGCCGAAGCCGAGATTGGCCACTTCCGCCGGATCGTGAGCGCCCAGCTGATCGACCTTGGCGACAATCTCAGATCGCTTCTTGAGAAGCACATCGCGTGCCTCCGCGTCGCGGGCTGGGCGCCTCATCCCGCGAAGCGTACGCCGCTCTCTGCCAGGTCAGGTCGAGCTCGTCCAGTTCAATAAGGACGGCCCGAAACACGAAATATGGCGATTTGCCGACGGAAAGCGACCATTCCGTTGTCAGCGCCGGCCCGGCGACCCAGCAAACTCCTCCACGTGGCTAACCGCTCTTCTGATGTGCGCCTCGAGGTCCTGACCCGGCTCGGACACTCGCTCCCAGGCGCTCGGAGCCCAGATGAAGCATCGACCAAGGTGGTCGACGCCCTCGCCGCCCTGGACGTCGCCGGGATCGTCAGCGCGGTCGAGTCGGACATGGCGGTGGTGCTCGCGGTCCATATCCCGGAATCGCTGACCATCCGGCTGTCCACGCGACTCGCCGCGACCATCGTGGGAATGCGCATCCCCCTTGACGGGGTCGAATCACTTCGCAAACCGGTCCGGCTGAGACGCCCGTACTACGGCACCGCCGACGCCTCCGAGACCATGCGTCGCCTGACCACCGACTCCGCCCTCGCCAAGGCGCTCCCCAACGCGGCAGACGAGCGCGACGTCATGGCCATTCCGGTGACCTGCCGGGATCGGGTCGTCGCCGTGCTCACGGTGTGGGGACCTGGCTGCAGCCCGGCGCTCGGTCCAACTCTCGAGGTTGTGGCCGCCATGCTCGGCGGAGCATGGTCGGCGGAGGCTCAGCCGTCAGTCCAGCGCTTCGACGCCCTCAGCTCGCCGGCGCCCGACCGCCGGCTCCGAGGCACGATCTCATCGCTGATCACGAGCGGTGGGATCGTCGCGGCGCTGCAGCCGATCGTGCGCCTCGTGAACGACACCGTCATCGGCTACGAGGCGCTCGCCCGTTTCCCACCCCGGGCTCGCATCCACACCCCCGACCAGCTCTTTGGTGCCGCGGCGGCGCTGAACATGCAGTCGGCGGTCGACCTGGCATGCGTGCGTGCCGCGCTGCAGGCCGCTTCGAATGTCGGCGAAGCCGACCTCTTCGTCAACGTTCTCATCGGCACCCTGGTCGACCAGAGCGGCGTCGCCGCGCTCGACAAGGCCGTCGCCGACGCTCGGGTGGACCCGGCTGCGGTGGTCCTCGAGTTCAGCGAGCGGGAGCCGGTTCCCGACCTCGCGTTGCTGCAGCGCATCGCGGCGGAGCTGCGGGCGCGCGGGTTCAGGATCGCGGTCGACGACGCCGGCGCCGGGCACGCGAGCATGCGAGTGATCGCGGAGCTGCGCCCGGAATTCATCAAGGTCGACCGCTCCCTCATCACCGCCATCGACGCCGACCGCGCTCGCCGGGCGCTGGTCGTCGCACTGCTCTCCTTCAGCGGCCATATCGGAGCCCGGGTGATCGCCGAGGGTATCGAGACCCAGCGCGAGCAGGAGACGCTGCAATCCCTGGGCGTGCAGTTCGGGCAAGGCTGGCTGCTCGGCCGTCCGGTGCTGCCCCATCCCCTCAAGGGAGATACCTCGATGCAGGTGGTCGACGCGACCTGGTTCGCTCAGCGGCTGGTCTCGCCAACGCGCGTCGCCTCCCCCGCGTCGGAACCTGCGCCGCCGGGTGCCATCGCGCCGGTGGGTGCAAGCTCGGTCACCCGGCCACGCCGGGCCCTCGCTCGTGCCCTCAGCGACGCGGCGCTGGCGTTGCAGAGCGAGCACGACCCGATGCGCATTCTCGGCGTCATGGCGGAACAGATGAGTCGTGTCGTGCCGGTCACCGAGATGGCGATATTCGTCGCCGACTACGAGACGTTCCGGCTGGTTCCGGTCCTCGCCACCGGGCCCGACCGCGACGAGATCATGGCGGACAGCATGGCGCTCGACGCGGGCATCACCGGCTGGGCATTCGCCAAGGGCACGCCGCAAAACATCCCTGACACATCGATGCACCCGCTCGCGCGACAGATTCCCGGGACGTCCTACGTGGAGGAGTCGCTGCTGCTCGTGCCGCTCGTCGCAACCGAGCACAAGCTCGGCATCATCAACTGCTGGCGTCTCGGCGTCGACCAGTTCTCGGCGAGCGAGCTCGAGGCCGCGTCGTTGTTCGCGCACGTCGCCGCATCCGCCTGGCGCAACGCGCAGTTGTACGGCGAGCTTGTCAACGCCGCGATGACCGATCCGCTCACCGGCCTCTACAACAGCCGCTGGCTGCGTGACACCGGCGAGCGCGACATTGCGCGGGCCGGTCGCGATGGCAAGTCATTGTCGTTGCTGCTCGTCGATCTCGATCACTTCAAGGCGGTCAACGACAGCGCTGGACACGCCATCGGCGACATTGTCCTTCAGCGAGTGGCGGCCCAGCTGCGCACCGCGGTGCGCGGAGCAGATGCGGTCGTGCGCCTCGGTGGCGAGGAATTCGTTGTGCTGCTGCATGATTGCCCGCCGGAGGGCGCCTGGGTCGCGGCCGAAGCGGTGCGCGGCGCGGTGCGTGACGTGGTGGTACCCGATGGTTGCAGCCTCGACGGGCTCACCGCATCGATCGGTATCTCCACGTATCCCGAGCACGGTGGCACCCTGGATCAACTCCTCGGGGCCGCTGACCGAGCCATGTACTCGGCGAAGCATGAGGGCCGGGATCGGTCGGTTCGCGCAATCCCGCCTGCGGGCGGGGGCAAGATCATCGCTCTTCCGCGCAGGCGTCCGCCGCGCTCCCGCGCGCCCAGCATCCTCTCCGGGAGCTGACCCGGCGCTACGGGATGTCTCGGCGGATGGTGAGGATCCACCCGCACAGGGCAAAGAACAGTCCCCACCCGAGCAGGACGAAGCCACCCTGCACTGCATTGAGGTGCGCGAGGCTCCCGCGGTTGACGCCGGTGATCGCCGCCCCCGCCGCACCCGGGAGGTACGGATACGCGTTCTTGACCACCGGGATGATGTCGATGAGTGGCTCGAGCACGAAGAGATACACGAGCGCGCCGATGACCGCCGCGATCTGATTGCGCACCAGCACGCCGACGCCGATGCCGACCACCGCGAAGATCGCGATCACGAGGATGTCACCGAGCATCGAGAGCAGCACACCATTGGATGTCCATCCAATGCTCACTCCCAGGGCGGCGAACCAGGGCGCCATGATGGCTGCGGTCAGTGCTGCGCACGCGAGTCCATAGATGATGCCGACGACCGCCGCGACGATCACCTTCGCCACGATGACACGACCGCGGCGCGGCTCGATGAGGAAGGTCGGACGGGAGGTGAAGTGACGGAACTCGGTGGTGATGAGGATGATCCCGACCACAACCGAGAAGAGGTAGGCGCTGCCCGCGGACGCGGCGATCGACCGCTGCGTCTCCGCGGCGCTCAGGGGCGGCAGGGGACTCCCGTTGGCGCCGTTGCCGTTGCTGGCAATCTGGGCCACAACTCCGAGGGCCGCGAGCGCCAGGGCCCCGAGGAGCATGCCCCAGCCGAGCTTGACGGTGGTGACCTTTCGCCATTCGGCGCGGATCAGGTTGATCATGGGGTTGGTCCCGGCGGCGCCGCCGGCTCCGCGGTCAATCGCAGGAAGGTCTCCTCGAGGCTCGAACTCCCCGCCCGAAGCTCGTGCAACTCGACGTGCGCCTCCCATGCCGCACGCCCCACAGCCTCGGGCGTGGCCCCCACCACCGCCAGCGAGCCGTCGGCTCGCGGGGTGACCTTGGCGTTGAGCGACGCGACCGCCGTTGCGAACTGATCGGGAGTGGGGGTTCGCACCACGACTCCACCGCTTGCCCCTTCGAGGTCAGCGAGCTTCCCTTCATAGATGAAGCGCCCGCGCGCGATGATCACGACTCGGTCGACCGTCTGCTCGACTTCCGAGAGCACGTGGCTCGAGATCAGCACGGTGCGCCCGTCAACGTCCGCGAAATGCCGGAGGAGCCCGCGCAGCCATGCAATTCCCTCCGGGTCAAGGCCATTCGCCGGCTCGTCGAGCAGCAGGACCCTCGGGTTACCGAGGAGGGCCGTGGCCAGGGCCAGCCGCTGACGCATGCCGAGCGAGAAACCATGCACGGCGTACCTGGCGGCCTGCGTGAGCCCAACCCATTCGAGCACCTCGTCGGCTCGCTTATCCGGTAGCCCGGCGGCGGCACAGAAGACTCGCAGATGGTTGCGAGCCGAGCGGCCCGGGTGAAAGCTGGTTGCCTCGAGGACGGCGCCGACGGTGCGACCCGGCACGGGCAGGTGCGCGTAGGCGACGCCGCTGATCGTGCCGGCGCCGCTGGTGGGCGTCGCCAGCCCGAGGATCATGCGCAGGGTCGTGGTCTTCCCTGCGCCGTTGGGTCCGAGGAATCCCGTGACCGACCCCGGCTCGACGGTGAACGACAGATCGTCGACCGCTTTCACCTCGCCGAACACCTTGGTGAGCGCGGAGGCGACGATTCGACCTTCGACTGCGGACGGCTCTGGGCTCATGCTCGCGCACCCATGTACGCCTGTGCCCACGCGCCGAGCGCCATGAGCGCGGGCCTCAGCGCCTCTCCACTCGGTGTCAGCCTGTAGAGGGAAGCGATCGGCGGACCTTCGATCACCTCGCGAGTGAGCAGGCCGGCGTCTCGCAGTTCGGTGAGACGGGCCGAGAGCATGCTCTCCGTGATCCCTGGAATTGCCCTCGCGATCTCGGCGAATCGCGCCGGGCGCTCAAGCAGGACCCCGATGACAACTCCTGTCCAGCGTTTCCCGAGGACCGCGAACACCGAGGTCAGTGCATCGTCGCAGTGAATCGCGGTCGATGGCACCTCCCGTTCCATGTCATGTCGCATGGTACCCGGCATCGCGACAGCGGATAGCAACTTGTATTCGGCTAGCTCCAAGAGAAATCCCAGCCATCGGGTGGGCTGAAGGTCGCGATTATCGCGGCGCCGTCATCTGGTTTGCGCAGCGGATGACCGGTCTGCAACCGATTACCCCGGTGATGTCGCAGTTTGCCCGGTAAGTGCGCTCGCGTACAGACCAGGTGTTCGGCCTCGCCCAACGTGATCTCACAGTCCTTTCTCTATCCGTTTGAAAGGTGATTCAACAGTGTCGGCAGCGGCTCCCCTCGCGTCGGATACACAGTCGCGCGCCGTCGCACAAGCCGTTTCTTCGCGTCGCCAGAGTGAGGTCACCGGTCGAGCGCATCGTCGGTCGACGGCACCTGCCACGAGCGCACAAGCGCTGCTGGTCACTGCCCTGGGTCTCTTCAACGAATCCGACGACTTCGATGCGACCCTGCGCGAGACGCTGACGATGGTTACCACTGCGCTGGACGGGCGCGTCGGTGAGATCTGGCTGCGCGACGGTCAGGCTCGCGACGTTGAGCTGCGCTATTCGTCGTCCGACGGGACACCCGATGTTGCGGCGTTCGAGGCCGAGGGCAAGGCCTTGGGGGTCGGCGCTGGACCGGCACTGGTCAGCCGGGTGGTGAAGACCGGTCGCGGGTCGGCATCCGCGTCGATTGACGCCGGAGGGAGAGACAGCCGTGCCGTCATGGCAGCCGCCGCCGACATTCACAGCGCGCTGACGTTTCCGATCAGAGGCAAGGGGAACGTTGTCGGGGTGCTCGCCATCTTTCGGGAGACGACCACCCGACCGGATAGCGCCGCGCTGGAGCCGATGCCGGCCGTCTGCCACCATCTTGGCCAGTTCATCGAGCGCGTTCGCGCCGAAACCGCGATCCACGAAGCCGCGATGGAGCTTGCCGCGCTCGCATCCACCGATGCGCTCACAGGACTGAAGAACCGGCGCGAGTTCGACCGGGCGTTGCGCACCATTCCGAGACTGCCTTTTGCCGTGCTCTCGCTTGACGTCGACGGATTGAAGGACATCAATGACTCCGAGGGCCACGCCGCCGGCGACGCACTGCTGCGCGTGGTCGGCCACACGCTCGGTCTGCTTGTTCGCGGCTGGGACGTGATGGCGCGCATCGGCGGCGACGAGTTCGCGGCACTCCTCCCCGAGGTCGGGGTCTTCGGAGCGCAGCTGGTGGCCGAGCGCATGCGCGTGGCCATGCACGCGCTCGTGCTCGCAACCGGGCCCGTCCGCATCACCGTCGGCTGGAGCGCTGCCCCGGCGGGCGCGGATCCCCTCTCAGTGTGGCAGCGCGCCGACGAGTCGCTCTACCAAGGCAAGCGCGCCGGGGGCGACCGGGTCGCGGGCTCATCCTACGAGGGTGGCGAGGCAGCCGACATCGCGGAACGCTCGTACTCCGAGGTGGTCACGCGCATCCTCGGCGGGGGATCCCTCTCGACCGTGTTCCAACCCATCGTGAGCCTCGATGACGGCTCGGTGATGGGATACGAGGCACTCGCTCGGCCCGAGGGTTTCGCGGCGATGGACTCGGTGGAGCCAGTGTTCGAGGCGGCACGGATCGGCGGCAAGATCCGCGACCTCGACTGGGTATGCAGGCGAAGAGCCGTTCAGGACGCGGCGCTCCTTCCGGATGGGAGCACGCTCTTCCTGAACATCAGTGCAGCCGCGCTGCTCGACCCGGTGCACAGCGTCGATCAGCTGCTGCTTCTCCTCACCAGCACGGGACGCGCGCCCGAGAGCGTCGTGCTCGAGATCACCGAACACGAGCGCATCCGCGACTACGACGTGCTCGCCCAGGTCCTCGCTGCGTACCGCGCGGAGGGGATTCGATTCGCACTCGACGACGTCGGAGAGGGGCACTCGACGCTCGAGCTTCTCGCCGCATCCGCGAGCGAGTTCCTCAAGCTGGGCCGCAGCCTCACGATGACCTCCACCAAAGTCGGATCACGCGCTGCCATGGATGCAACCATGGCGTTTGCGCGGGTCAGCGGCGCCCTGGTTATTGCCGAGGGTGTCGAGAACGAGTTCGTCGCCGACCTGATGAAAGCGGGTGGCATCACGCTCGGCCAGGGATTCGGGATCGGCAAGCCCACCATGGCTGGCGATGTCGAGGACGTCGCCGCTGCGCTCGCCGATCGTGCGGCCCTGAGTGCACTGCGGCCCCGCTTCGCAATCGCGCACTCCCGTAACTGAACGCAAGCAGCCGACGCGAAATGTCGGAGCAGCGGGCATGCGCTGAAGGCGCGAAGTCTCAGCCGCATGGCCAGTGAACGCGATGACCACGCCGAAAGGGCGCATCACCGCGCGCACTGCCACGAGGATGTTCACTCCACTTCCTCTGCCAAACCTGCACCACCGCACGCAGGGAGTTCTGTTCGACACCGCACATAGGAGGGCATCGTTCGGCACTGTCACATGCGTCATATCTGATGCCCGCATGTGTCGCTCCCGCGGCATCGACACCGATGACTGCGGGTCGCAGCCCGGTGACGCGATGTCCGATCGAGTGGGGCGGCGCTACGCTCGGGCAGATGGTCAGCGTTCCTGGAACCGTGCACGATGACCACTCCTAGCCTGAAGGATCTGCGCCACTCGCTCGGAACGTACCAGAACGCATCGACGATCACCGGAGTCCTCCAGCTCGCGGTGGACGCGCTCAACCTCGAAGTCGCAACCTTGCTGCGTCACGGCGAAGCCATCGCATCGGTGCACGTGCGCCAGCCGGCAGGTGCGGAGGTGAGCCCCGAGCGCCGCGCGCAGATAACCGACGCGGCATCGACTCCGCTGCTCGGTCCCTGCATCATGATCCCTGCCGGTGGTCTGCGCTCGCGTCGCGAGAGCACCTTGCGACTCGAACGAGCCGCAGGTCTACCGTTCACCGAGCACGACAGGGCGGTCGCCGCGGTGATCGCCTCGGCGGTCGTCTACACCGAGGCGGGACTCGAGCTCATGACCAGGGAGGGAGGATGGGCGAGCGCCGAGACCGACGACAGGGAGAGCAGCAGGCTGAGAAAGCTGCTCCGTGACCGCGACGCGTTGCTCGATCAACTCTCCGGGATCCAGCGAGCGCTGTCGCAGCGCGCTCCACTTCGAGACATCCTCGACACCATCGTCGATGCCGCGGTCGAGCTCATCGGCGACGAGACGGTCAACCTACGGCTCCAGGATCCCGCCGATCCGACGCATCTGATCCGCGTCGCGGGACGCGGGTACTCGGCGCAGGTCGAGCCGTTCATGGCGCGGATCCGCAGCGACGAGGGTGCTGTCGGACGCGCGTTCACCGAGGGCCGGCTGATCGTCGTTGAGGAGTACCAGACCAGCGAGGATCGTCTCGAGGTGCTCCGCGGCGAGGGTCTCGAAGCAGCGATGTCCGCTCCGGTCGAGGAGAACGGGAGGGTCATCGGGACACTGACGGTCGCCACACATCGTCGTGGGCGGCGATACAGCCTCACCGAGCAGCAGATGCTGGTCACCTTCGCCGTGCATGCGAGCGTTGCGCTGACCAACGCGCGCATCGCGGACTCGATGGCGCACCTCGCGTTTCACGATCCCCTGACCGGCCTCCCCAATCGCGCATTGTTCGTGGATCGGGTCACGCAGGCGCTGGCGCGGGGCGGCCGCACCACCCAGATCACCGCGGTGTTGTTCGCCGACCTGGACAATTTCAAGGCGATCAACGACAGCCTCGGCCATGCGGGGGGCGACGAGCTGCTCATCGTGATCGCACGCCGGCTCCGGGAATCGCTTCGGCCGTCGGACAGCGCGGCACGATTCGGCGGGGACGAATTCGCGATCCTGCTCGAGAACATCGGCAGCGAAGGCCGAGTCGTGAACACGTGCGAGCGGATCATGGTCTCGTTGGGCGCCCCCGTCGATATACAGGGAACGATGATCGACCCGGGAGCAAGCATCGGCGTCGCGCTCAGCGGCAGTGAACTCTGTGACGCCGATGGTCTCCTCCGCGATGCGGACGTCGCGATGTACGCCGCCAAGGCCGCCGGCAAGGGCACCTACAAGCTCTTCAGTCCCGCGATGCACACCCGGGCAGTGGGACGGCTGCAACTCGAAGCGGATCTCGCACGCTCACGCGACTGATCAGTGCGGTGCCTCACCCCGCGGTGATGAGCACCACGGCGACGAGCGCAGCTCCGACGCCGGCAACCTGCGGCGCTCGGAGCCGTTCGCCGAGCACCACCATCGAACACAGCACCGTCGAGACCGGGTACAGGGAGACGAGCACGGCGACGATGCTCAACAGCCCACCGTGGACGGCGAGCAGATAGAGGGCGTTGGCACTCACGTCGAAAACTCCCGCGCCAAGGATCACCAGTGGGTTGGCAGCGCCGAATGAGGGGATTCGACGGGTTGTGGCGCACACGGCGAGAAGCACCGCAACCGATGCACCGCGCGCAGCCACCAGCGGCCAGAGCTCGGCGCCCATCGACGTCCGGGCGATGGCCACATAGAAGAGGCCGAATCCGAGCCCGGCGCCGAGCGCGAGGAGCAGGGTGCCACGGCTAAGGCGAGCGGAGCGCGTTCCGCCGACGCTGAGAAGTGCGACCGCGACGACGGCCGCGACGATGCCTGCGTACTGCAGCACCGCCGGACGTTCCCCGCCGCCGACGCCCACGACAATCGGCACCACCACGGCGACCACGCCCGTGATCGGCGCCACCAGGGACATCGCGCCGGACGCAAGACCGCGATAGAGCATCGCGACCCCGGCCAGCCCCGCGAGGCCGGCCAGCGCGCCATATCCCAGGTCCGTGCCACTCGGACTGCCACCGATAACGGTCGCCACGACTAGCATCCCGATGAGTCCGACGCCCTGGGAGATCAGCAGTACGGAGAGCAGAGACGTGGCGCGGTTGGCGAAGCCGCCAAGAAAGTCACCGCTTCCCCAGAGCGCCGCGGCGGCAAGCGCCAGCCCGATGCTCAGGCGGTTGTCACCGATGCGGCAGCCTGGAGTCCCAACTCCTCAACGGATGCCTGGCGCATCAGGTATTTCTGCACCTTCCCGGTCACGGTCATGGGGAACGCATCGACGAACTTCCAGTAGCGCGGGATCTTGTTGGTCGCGATGCGACCCCGGCAGAACGCCTCGAGTGTGTCGACGGTCGGTGTCGCGCCCTCCCTGGCCTTGACCCACGCCATGACCTCTTCCCCATAGCGCACCGAGGGCACTCCGATCACCTGCACATCACTGACGTCGGGATGCGCATAGAGAAACTCCTCGATCTCGCGCGGATAGATGTTCTCCCCGCCCCGAATGATCATGTCCTTGATGCGCCCGACGATATTCACGTAACCGTCGTCATCCATGGTGGCGAGGTCACCGGTGTGCATCCAGTGCGCGCCATCGATCGCGCCCGCCGTCGCAGCCTCGTTGTTCCAGTACCCGAGCATCACGCTGTACCCGCGCGTGCAGAGCTCGCCGGATGCACCGCAGCTCACGATGACGTCCGACTCCGGGTCGACCACCTTGACCTCGACGTGGGGGTGCACGCGACCGACGGTCCCGACGCGTTTCTCGAGCGGGTCGTCGAGCGCGCTCTGCGTGGAAACTGGCGACGTCTCGGTCATGCCGTAGCAGATGGTCACCTCGCGCATATTCATGCGCGACTGCACCTTCTTCATCACCTCCACCGGACAGGGCGACCCGGCCATGATCCCGGTGCGAAGGCGGCTCAGATCATAGTCGTCGAACCCGGCGTGCTCGAGCTCCGCGATGAACATGGTTGGTACGCCGTAGAGCGACGTGCAGCGCTCCTCCTCGGTGACGCGCAGGACCGCGGCTGGGTCGAACGCCTCCCCCGGTACAACGATGCAGGCGCCGTGTGAGGTGCAGGCGAGATTGCCCAGGACCATGCCGAAGCAGTGGTAGAAGGGGACCGGAACGCACACCCGATCCTCCGACGTGTATTGCACCGTCTCGCCGACGAAAAAGCCGTTGTTGAGGATGTTGTGGTGCGACAGCGTTGCACCCTTCGGAAACCCGGTGGTGCCGGAGGTGTACTGAATGTTGATCGGGTCGTCGAACTGCAGCATTGATTCGACGTCCGCCAGCGTCTCGTCCGACACGCCGCTGCCCTCCCGGAGCAGCGCGCCCCAGCCATCCTCGAGCACGAGTGCCTCGCGCAGCTCCGGGCACGCGCCTTTCACCTCGCTGAGCATGCCCACGTAGTCGGCCTGGCGGAAGGCACGCGCAAGGATCAGGAACGAGGTGCCGGACTGACCGAGAGCGTACTCGAGCTCCGACGTTCGGTACGCCGGGTTGATGTTCACGAGGATTGCGCCGATGCGGGCGGTCGCATACTGGACCACCACCCACTCGAAGCGATTCGGCGACCAGATTCCCACGCGGTCCCCGCGCCGGACCCCACGAGCGATGAGGCCGCGTGCGGCCAGGGACACCTGCTCCCAGAGCTGGCGGTACGTCGCCCGGTATGCCTGGTGCGGCACGACGAGCGCCTCAGAGTCCCCGTATCGCTCGGCCGTCCGCCTCAGGTTCTCGCCGATGGTCTCGCCGAGCAGCGGCAGGGAGCTGGGGCCCGATGCGTACGACAGCATGCTGCGTCGACCTCCTCGTCAGGCGATGGACACCCTGTGCGCGCGCCGCACATCGCAACCATACCGGGCGTGAGGGGCCGGGAGCCTGCCCTCAGTCGTTGTCCGGCGAAAGACATGCAGACGCGAACGCGGCCATGGACCGGAACATCCAGTCCGGCGCCACAACGGCGCTCGGAGGCGGCGTGGCGCCCCAGCCCTTCTCCGCTCGGCGGCGATCGATCCACACCGTCGGCAGCCCGAGGCGCTTCGCGGGAACGTGGTCGTGAAACAGGCTCTGGGCAACGTGGATCAGCCGGCCGTCGGGCACGCCGAGGGCGCCGACGGTCGCCAGCAACGCCTCGAAGTTGCGCGGCGACGGCTTGTACGAGCCGACATCCTGTGCGGTGACGATCGCGTCGAATCGGACCCCGAGCCGCGCGTTGCTTCCCGCAAACGAGCGTCGATCGACGTTGGAAAGGATCACCAGTTTGTATCGAGCCGAGAGCGCTGCCAGCGCAGCTTTCGAGTCGGGGAAGGCCGGCCAGTCGCCAACCGAGGTGGCGAGACGGTCGCCGTCCGCCTCGCTGACCTCGGCGCCCAGCGCAGCGCCCACGCTTCGCATGGCCGCGGCAAGGATGTCCGGGTAGAGCGCCGCGGGTGTCTGGAGCTCCTGGTGCGCCTCGGCTTTCGCGTAGCGCTCGAGCAGCTCCTCGACGCCGATGTCGATGCCGCGTTCGCGTGCCCAGGGCTCGAGCACCGCGCTGATGCCGGCTTCCCAGTCGATCAACGTGCCATAGCAATCGAAGCTCAGCGCGTCGAAATCCGCGAGCCTCACCTGCCGTGCCCCGAGGGCGCCGGAGCCCGCGACCACGCCAGGAATCCGACGAGGATCAGCACGTTCACGATCGCTGTGACCGCACCCGGGATCGGAGTCGTCGCAGCCACGATCCAGACGGCTCCGATCAGTATCCACACCGCGCAGTACACGAAGGCGCTGACACGAGCCGCGCGCCTGTTCCGCCGCAAGCCCACGCCCGTCCAGATCCCCCAACCACTCATCACCAGCACCCCTATGCCGATGGCGACCGCCCAGAGCCCGATCCCGCGCCCAAATCCAGGTTCATCGACGTTGATGACGCCAGGAAGTCCGGCGCCGCCACCGAGCACCACCAACCCGCCGGCGACGAGCAGGACTCCGAGAATTGCCGACACCACGCTTTCAGCCCAGAGGAGCACGCGCGCCAGCTGCCCCATCAGGATCGGCGTCGATCCGTGAGTTCGCTATCGCTGCGGTGCGTCGGCACCCGAGAAGATTGACACGCTGTCTCCGTGGAGAGCCACGCCGAAACGATAGTCTTCGCCCCGTGGAGCGGTATGACGACGGGCCCGCGTACCTCGGGCCGACGACCTTCTGCCGGGTACCGCTGCTGACGACCACCGATCAGCTCGATGAGGTGCGCCCGGACGTCGCCATCGTCGGAGCCCCGTGGGACGAGGGAGTCACCTACCGGCCGGGGGCGCGCTTCGGCCCGCGCGCTGTCCGCACCGCGTCCTACCAGGGCGCCGAGTGGCACCTCGAGCTCGAGGTGGAGCCCCTCGATGTGCTTCGCGTCGTCGACTATGGGGACGCGCGCTGCCTGCCGGGGATGGCCGAGGACTCGCACTCCGCAATCCGCGAGCGTGTCGGCGATGTCGCTTCGCGAGGCATCGTCCCCATGGTGATCGGTGGCGATCACTCGATCACCTGGCCGTCTGCGACCGCTGTTGCCGCGGCCTATCCCCCTGGCAGCGTCGGGATCGTGCATTTCGATGCGCACGCGGATACCGCCCCAGGCACCTGGGGGAACCTGCATTCACACGGCTCGCCGATGCGCCGCCTCATCGAATCAGGCGCGATCCCGGGCCGCAATTTCGTCCAGGTCGGACTGCGCGGCTACTGGCCTCCGAAGGACGTGTTCGACTGGATGCGCGCGCAGGGAATGCGCTGGCACCTCATGGGCGAGCTCCGCGACCGCGGTGTGGTTCCGGTCATCGATGACGCCATCGCCGAGGCGCTCGACGGCCCGGAACACATCTACCTCTCGGTCGATATCGACGTCCTCGACCCGGGCTTCGCACCCGGGACCGGGACGCCCGAACCGGGAGGGATGCAACCGGTCGACCTCCTCCGAGCCATACGCCAGGTCGTGTTGCGTACCCACGTTGTGGCCATGGATCTCGTCGAGGTGTCGCCTCCCTATGACTGGGCCGAGGTGACCTCGCAGAATGCGCACCGGTGCCTGCTCGAGGCGATCTCAGCGCTCGCCGTCAAACGTCGCGACGGCGGGGACCCGAGCAACCGAACGACCGGGTAGACCCAGGGCAAGTGGCAGCCCGAGCAGGCTGATGACCGCCAGCGCGGCCAGCGGCAGATATGCATTGCCCATCACACCCTGGATCACGAGCACGAGCACCACTCCGCCAAGGTTGCCGGACATGAGCAGAAACCCCGCCGCGGCCCCTTCGCGGGCCCTCCCCGCATGGATCGCCGACCAGTCGAGCACGACCGGGAGGCACGCCATGATTGCGAACCCGGTTGCGAAGAACCACACGCCGAGCCACACGATCTCGTGGCCAACGTCGGTCGCCACGAAGGCCAGGGCGCTGAACGCGAGCGCGAACATCAGCATCGCGCGACGCTGGTCTCGCGCGGCGACGAACGACGGCAGTACCGCCGCCCCGACGATGCCTCCGGCGGTGAGCACCGCGATGAGGTTGCCGGCGGCGCCACCCTCGGCGAAATTCGCGAGCACCGGTTGCAGCCAGGTGGCGACGGCGTTGTATACCCCCATGCCGATGAAGATGAGCCCGGCGAGCAGCCACATGAAGCGGTCCCGGATCAGCCAGCGCATGTTCACAGCCGTCGACACATCGTCCGGATAGACCGCCGGGAGGCGTAGCGCCAGGAGCATCAAGACTCCGCCGATGACCGACGGCACCGCCTCCACGGTGAGCACCAGGGACAGCCCGCCCGCGGAGAACAGCGGCGCGGCGATGAGCACCGACGCAAGGATGCCGACGAACAGCGCGACGCTGCCGATCGAGATGGCAGTGGCACGCTCCTGCTGCGGGAAATAGCGCGCGGCGACCTTGGTGATGCTGTTGAGCACGAATGGCTGGCCCGCGGCGATCACCACCTGAGCGGCAATCTGCACGCCGAACGACGAGGGCGCGAGCACCCGAATGACAGCACCGGCGCCGGTGAGCACTGCGCCGACCGCGAGCGCATGGGCAAACCGCGCATCGAGCCAGCGACCGACCGGAAGCGCCAGCACCACGTAGATGAAGGGAAAGATCGCCGCGAGATCGCCGACCGTCCCGACGTCGACGTGCAGCGCCCTCGCGGCGTCGGTGTCGATCGCCGCAAAGGTGAGCCAGAGAAGCTGCGTGCACGCGGCCAGGACTGCGTACACGCTCAGGATCGCCCAGCGGATCGCCGGAGCGCGGACGGCAATCGTGCTCATGCGTTCAACCTCGCGTACACCCCGTGGAGGCGATGGTAGAGGCGGCGATACTCGGCGTACATGGGCGCATATGCCTTTCGCGCATTGGGGTCCGGATCGAAGGTGGCGTCGACACGGACTCGCGCGGCGGCGCCGGCGAGGTCGATATTGCCCAGTGACATCGAGGCGAAGAGCGCGGCGCCGCGCAGGTTTGCATACATCGGCTCCGCCACCCGCTCGATCCGCCGGTCGAGGATGTCGGCGTGAATCTGACACCAGAGATCCGAGACCGCGCCACCCCCGAGGATGCGGAGCACCGGCATGGGGCGCTTGATGAATCGCTCCACCGAGTCGAGCAGCCATCGCGCATTGAAGGCAACCCCCTCGAGCACGGCGCGTACCAGGTGAGCGCGCTCGGTGGTCATCGAAATGTTGAGGAACGCGGCGCGCAGCGTTCTATCATCGACCGGGCTGCGCTCCCCGTTGAGCCACGGCGTGAACAAAACGCCACCGGCACCGGCGGGAGCGGTCGCGGCCAGGGTCGCGAGTTGCTCGTACGCGGCGTGGCCGGAAACGGCGACGCCGGCGTTCGCGCCCACGGAGTCGCGCAGCCACTGAAGGCACAGACCGGCGGTCTCGTGATTGTTGGCGACGAGGTACGAGCCAGCGCGGAGCCCCGGCACCGAGGCAACCTGGTGAAAGACGTCCGTGCGTTTGAACGGCACTTCGCAGCCGATCCACGAGCTCGTGCTGATGGTGAGGTGGCCGGCGTACGCCTCGACCGCGCCGGAGCCGATGTACCCGGTGTGCAGGTCGGGGATGCCCGCAATCACCGGAATTCCTTCCGGGAGGCCGAGCTCTGACGCGACCGCTGCGCGCAGGCCGCCGAGGACACTGCCCGTTGGGATCAGCTCGGGGAGCTTCGCGGCATCGCGACCCGATCGCCGCAGCAGCGCCGGCCGGTAGCCGCCGCTGCCGCGAGGCCGGTTGTCGGTGAGCCACGACAGGATCATCGAAGCCTGGGTTGCCGCCCGCCGGCCGGTGAAGCGCATGCCCAGGTAGTCGAGGGGTTCGAGGAGCGTCTCCACGCGCGCGTACACGCCCGGCTCGCGGGTGGCGAGATGCAGGTGATGCCCGAGCGGGTCGGCACCGCCCGGTGATGGCGCGCCCCCGGTCAGTCGCAACCAGCTGACGAGATTGGCCGGCGAGTATCCGACGATGTTGACGGGACCGCCGAGACGCTCCGCCGCAAGGGTCCGCCCGCGCGTGTCCGACCACAGCATGCACGGGGCGACCGCTTCGTCGCCGGCGCCCACCGGCACGGTCGAGCCCCATTGACCGGTGATTCCGATCGCGACCGCGCCGGCGGGTGCGACCCCGCGGCCGAACACCTCCGCAACCCCGTCACGGATGCCGTCCCACCATGTTCGTGGATCCTGGACGGCGCCGCCGTCGTCGCCGTACGTCGTCGCGACCGCGCGATGGGCGACTGCGAGCAGCTCCCCCGACAGCGTGACCGCGCCCGTTTTCGGCCCTCCGGTTCCGAGATCCACGGCGAGGATCCACGGCTCGGCCATCTACGTCAGGGGACCACGTCGTACATCGCGTCGAGCGCGGCGGCGAACAGCATGTCGAGCGCCTCGTTGCCCTCGGGCGACCCGCCCAGCCCATAGAGCGCGCCGCTCCGAGCCGGGCCGAGCCCCGGGGTCTTCGCATACTCGACCGCGTCGCGCAGGTCGGCGAGGAAGGCCTCGGCGATACCGTCAGCCGTGTTTGGCCTGGTGACGCAGAAATGCAGCCCGGGCGGCAGTTGCAGCGCGTTGAGCCGCCATCCGTTGCTGATCAGGAAGTCGTTGACGTGGTAGATGTCGATGTCGCGTCCGCGGAACGCGATGATGAACGTCGGGTCGCCGAAGACCTCCAGCTCGGGGATCGAGGCGACACCCGTGAGAATCGTCGCCGCCGTCTCGAAGATCCGCTCGGCAATCTCGAGATATCCCTGCTCGCCAAGGCTGAGCATCGCCGCCCAGGCGGCCGCCACCACGCCTCCTGAGCGGCTCCCTGAGAGCCCTGGTGACATGTAGATGCCGCCGGGCCAGTCGGAGTAGCTGAAGTACTGGTAGCGGCGCAACGTGCTGTTTCGGTACAACAGCACCGACGTGCCTTTCAGCGCATACCCGAACTTGTGCGTATCCGCCGAGATGGAGGTGACGCCGGGAAGACGGAAGTCGAAGGTCGGAATGGGATATCCGAGCCGCTCCGCCCACGGAAGGATGAAGCCCCCCATACAGCCGTCGACGTGAAAGCCGAGGTCGTGCTCGAGCGCGAGCTCGGACATCTCCTCGATCGGATCGATGAGGCCGTGCGGGTAATTCCCGGCAGAGCCGACGATGGCCACGGTGTTCGCTGTCACGTGCTCGCGAATCCAGTCGACGTCCGCGCGCCAGTCGTCCCGAACCGGCGCCTGGAGCAAGGTGATGCCGAGCATGTGCGCGGCTTTCTGCAGGGCGACGTGCGCGGTGACCGGGATGATCACCTCGGGCGCGGTGATGCCTTTCTCCACTCGTCCCCGCTCGCGGTAGACGAGCATCGGGTTGATCAGGCTCTCGGTGCCGCCGAATGTGACGACGCCGCACACCTCCTCCCCCGGGTGATGTTCCGACACCGCGCTGCCATTCAGCAGCGCCGCGGTCATCGCCACGATCTCTCCCTCGAGCTTGGTCGCACTCGGGTACATGTCGCGCTGGAGGACGTTGGCGTGGGCGAACAGCCCGTACGCCTGCGTGAGGAACTGGTAGTGATCGTGGCCGCCGTGGTAGATCGAGCCGGAGACGCGCCCGGCATTCCCCATGGCGTCCTCCTCCTCGGCCATGGTCCCGAGCTCGGCAAGGATGCTCTCGTGCGACCGCGGTTCGGCCGGGATCCGGTGATGGGCCTCGAAGCGGTCGCGGTACGGGTGGAAGTCGATGAGCGAAGCGAAGTCCTCCTCAGGTTCCTGCTCGGACTCTTGCTCGGACTCCTGCTCAGACTCTTGCTCGGGCTCTTGCTCGGACTTGGCAGACCCTGGGGACTCCGGGGATGCCGGAGCCGTGTCGTTTTCCTCCATCGCCGCCGGATTGTCCCCGAAGCGTGCTCGTAGGCGCAGAGGCGCCGGCGCGCTTATGCTCGCCGGCGATGGCTGATGACGCCGTGCTGGTCGAAGCCGCAGGCCGCGAGATCCCGATCACCAGCCCTGGGAAGATCTACTTCAAGGAGCGAGGCGAGACCAAGCTGGACCTCGTCGGCTATTACCAGTCGGTCGAGGATCCGTTGCTGCGCGCCATGGGCGGGCGCCCGGTGCTGCTCCAGCGCTTCCCCAACGGCGCCAGTGGCCCCTCCTTCTTCCAGAAGCGCGTCCCCGACTCCCGGCCAGACTGGCTCGAGACCACGATCGTCACCACCCCGAACGGCACCACCTCACGCGCGCTGGTCGCCGCCGACCTCGCCCACGTCCTCTGGGCGGTGAATCTCGGGTGCCTCGGCTTCCATGTCTGGCCGTCGAAGGCATCGGACCCGGAGCATGCGGACGAGCTCCGGATCGACCTCGACCCGAGTCCGGGCGTCGTCTTCTCGATGGTGCAGGAGGCGGCACGCGAGGTCCGCTCGCTCTTCGACGAGCTTGGCGTGGCCTGCCTCCCCAAGACGACCGGCAACCGAGGCATTCACGTGTACGTCCGATTGGTGCCGCGCTGGACGTCGTATGAGGTGCGCTCGGCCGCGGTTGCGGTCGCCCGCGAGCTCGAGCGCCGGCGTCCCGATCTGATCACCTCTGCGTGGTGGAAGGAGGAGCGCGGACGCCGCGTCTTTGTCGACTTCAACCAGAACGCCCCCCACAAGACCATCTTCGGCGCCTGGTCGGTTCGGGCGCGTCCGGGAGCGCAGGTCTCCACCCCGTTCAACTGGGATGAGCTGGACGCGATCCACCCAGACGCGCTGACCGTCGTGAGCGTCCCGCCCCGCGTTGCGCAGAAGGGCGACCCGTGGTTGCCGATGTCCACCGATCCTCAGTCACTGGAACCGATGCTCGCGCTGCACGATCGCGACACCGCCGCCGGGGAGGTCGATGCTCCCTGGCCTCCGCAGTACCCCAAGATGCCCGGCGAGCCGTCTCGAGTCGCGCCGAGCCGGGCCCGGAAGTCCGACAGCCCCTCCTGAGGATTGCGCCGAGCGAGCCATTCGGGTCGCGAGGTAACCTCGACGTGCATACGGTGAGTCGTCCCGAGAGGAGGTTGCCGAGGGTCGGGCTCGAACGTCTCTCCGCGGCTAGTCCCTTGACCCGGTCCACTTTGTACGGTGCTGCGCCTGGGTGAGAAACGAGCCGCGGACCCTCTGGCGCACGTCGGCGTCGAGGATGACGTCGGCCCCGATTCGAGCCAGCACCTCGGCGGCCCGCAGCATCGCGTCCTCGCCTCTTAGTGACAGCGCCGCCTCGCGAAACGCATGCGTGTGCGGCCCGATGCCCAGGTCGGCAATCGCGAATTCGGGGTGCAGCGTCGGCGCAGCGTAGGAGACGTCGCCGACATCGGTCGACCCGGTGCGCTCCCACGGAAGGACCTGATCCTCCTCGAGACCAACGCCGGCGAGATGCACGCTCGCGCGCTCGGCGAGGACTGCATTGGAACGCAGGTCCAGGTAGGTCTCGCGCTCCTCGAGTTGCAGCTCGCAGCCGGTCGCCTGCGCCGCCGCTTCGAAGATGGCGCGAAACCGAACGTTCATGGTGCGGAGGTATTCGCCGTCTCGTGCGCGAGTCAGATACTCGCCGCGCGTCAGCTCGGGGATGATGTTCGGTGCCGTCCCGCCCTCGATGATGAAGCCGTGCACGCGCGCGTCGTCGCGCAATTGCTGGCGCCAGAGCGACACGCCGTTGTAGGCCTGGACAAAGGCGTCGAGCGCATTGATGCCGTGGTCGGGATTCCCGGCTGCGTGCGCAGCCTTGCCGCGAAAGGTCCACCCCCAGTGCGTGCACGCGAGCGCGTACTGCACCGACGCGGTGCGGTCGGACGGATGAAAGATGAGCACGGCGTCGCAGTCGTCGAACAGACCGTCGTGACAGAGAGGGATCTTGCCGCCCCCACCCTCTTCGGCAGGTGCGCCGACGATGGTCACCCGAGCGTGGACATCATTCCTTGCGAGCGATTGCGCGAGCGCGATGCCCGCACCCGCGGACGACGTCGCGATGAGGTTGTGCCCGCACGCATGTCCGAGACCGCGCAGCGCGTCGTACTCACAGACGAACGCAACATGTGGACCGGTGCTCCCGTGCCTCGCCACGAACGCCGTCGGCATCCCCGAGACACCGCGGTCGACCTGAAACCCATGTTGCTCGATCACACCGCTGAGAATGCGCGACGACTCGAATTCCTCGAATCCGATCTCGGCCAGCGCGTGGATGGCGCGCGACGTGGAGACCAACTCGTCAGCGCACGCGCTGGTCGCGTCGTGGATCGCCTGGTGGATTTCGACCGGCACAGTTGTCGTCATACGGTTCTCCTGGGCCGCTATTGTGCACAGGCGTGAAGACCCCCGAGCGCCTCTACGCGGACGCGGAGGCGTCGTTCCCGGCATGGGAGCTGGTCAAGGACGTCGTCGACGAGTTCATCGATCTGGCCCTGAACTACCGCCAGAGCGGGCATCCCGGTGGATCCCGGTCCAAGGTCCATCTGCTCCTCTCGACGATGCTGTCGGGTGCGATGCGCTGGGACGTCCGCCGGCCGTGGCTCCCTTTCGGCGACCGGTTCGTGCTCTCGGCTGGTCATACAGTGCCAGTCGTGTACGCCACGCTGGCCGCACTCAACGAGACGCTCCGCCTTCGAGCAGCGCGCGACCCAAACCCGGCGTTCGTCCTGCCTGACGGAGGTCGCTGGGCCCTGTCGCCCGAGGACCTCACCACGTTGCGTCACCGGGGCGGTCTCCCCGGACATCCCGAGATGGCAGGCAAGACTCTCTTTCTCAAGTTCAACACCGGGCCCTCCGGCCACGGGATGCCTCCGGCCGCAGGTGAAGCCCTTGCGCTCAAGCTCGCGCGGGCGGGTGACGTGCGCGTCTTCGTGGTCGAAGGTGAGGGCGGTCTGACCGCCGGCGCCAGCCACGAGACCCGCAATGCCGCGTGGGGCCTCGGCCTCTCAAACCTCGTGTTCCTCGTCGACTGGAACGACTACGGCATCGACGACTTCGCTGCCTCGTCGGTGGTTCCAGGGACGCCCGAGACATGGTTCAGACCGTACGGGTGGCGCGTGAACGGAACCATGGAGGGGTCGGAGTGGTCTCCTGTGACGCGTGCCGTCCTCGAAGCCGCACGCGGCGACAATCCCGACCAGGTGCCGTCGGTCGCCTGGTTCCGCACTCGCAAGGGACGCGGATACCTCAAGTACGACAGCAAGAGTCACGGCTCGCCGCACGCGATGAACAGCGGTCCCTTCTGGGAATTGCGCTCCGCCTTCATGGCCAAATACGGGATGACCTACGCCGGTGTCAACGAGCCGGCCCCCAGCGACCCCGCCGCAATTCGCGAACAGGCCTCTGAGAACCTGCGACGCGCCGCCGGAGTCCTCGCTGACCACCCAGATGTTGTCGACGCGGTATCCGACCGCCTCATCGAGCTTGCCGAGCTGGTCCCGGAGCAGATTGACGTGCTCCGTGTCGGTGGTCACGGCGGGGACGTCTTTACCGACTCGCGGCTGACCGACTACCGGAATTATCCGGCCGCCATGTATCGCAAAGCCGGAGACAAGCAGGCGAACCGCACTGCGCTGGGTGCATGGAGCTCATGGATCAACGCCATGGCACGGCAGGAGTACGGACGCCCGCTCTTCATCGCCGCCTCGGCGGACCTCGCCGATTCGACCAACCTCGCAGGATTCGCCAAGGACTTCGGCGACATGCCCGGATACGGGTGGTACGAACGCACTGACAATCCGGACGGGGCGCTGCTCCCGACCGAGATCACCGAGTTCACCAACGCCGGGATGATCGCCGGCCTCGCGACCGTGAACATGTCGTCGGACCCGTTCGCCTCGTTCAATGGTTTCTGGGGCGCGTGTTCGACCTATGGATCGTTCAGCTATCTCAAGTACGGCGAAATGCGCCTGTTCAGCCAGCTCGCTCAGGACTGCGAGCTGAAGGTCGGCAAGGTGCTGTGGGTGGCCGGACACTCAGGTCCGGAAACGGCGGAGGATTCACGGACCCATTTCGGCATCTACGAGCCCGGGGTCACGCAACTCTTCCCCGAGGGCAAGGTCATCGACCTCCATCCGTGGGAGTACAACGAGGTGCCAGTGGTGCTCGGTGCCGCGCTGGCGAGCGACATCCCGATCATCGCGCTCCATCTCACCAGGCCCGCGATCGAGCTGCCCGATCGTGAGGCGCTCGGGATGCCGAGTCACTTCGAGGCGGCGCGCGGTGCCTACGTCCTCCGCCGCTTCCGGGAGGACCTTCCGGCGATGGGGACCGTGTTCGTCCAGGGCACGACCACGACCGCCAACCTGGTCAAGGCGCTGCCTGATCTTGACAGTCTTGGCCTGAACGTCAAGATCGTCGCCGCCATCAGCCCGCAGCTGTTTCGCATGCAGCCGGCTGCGTATCGCGACAGCGTCATGACCGCGGCCGACCGTGTCGATGCGATGGCGATCACCAACCGCACCGTCAAGCTGATGCGTGACTGGGTCGACGGTCCGCTCGGTGCAGAGTATTCGATGGGCGCGGATTGGGATGACCGCTGGCGCACCGGCGGTTCGGTCGATGAAGTGATGGACGAGGCACACCTCACAACGCGGCATATCCTCGAAGGGATCGGCCGGTTCGTCCGTGATCGCGAGAGCCGGCTGCAGCGTCTTCGTGCGATCGTCGCCGCGGCGGATCGTTCCCCGCACCAGCGCGATGACGGTTCTGCCTGACCCTCGTCGAGAAATGCTCTTAGACGTCGGCCCGTTGCAGCGTGTGAGGTCCGTATCGCATCGACGTGGATCCGCCCGACGCGTCCAGCGTGAAGCTCACCTCTTCGCCGAAATGACCATAGTCGTCACCTTCGACGATGGTGAATCGCCGCGCGCCCTCCGGCAGTAAGCGCGCTGCCGCCGCGAGGGGCATGGTCATCTCCGGGTCGAGCAGATAGAGGGATCGGTTGATGCGCACGATGGTCAGCTCGCCGATGTCCCCGCGGTAGTGTCCGGCGAAACGGCCCAGGCTGGCTCGCGTGTGTCCGCTCGCCGTTTCGGCCGCGTCGGACCATCGGCGTACCACCCAGGCGACGCTGTGGAATATCGCATCGAGCGCCATCGCCGGTACGGGGCTGTTCGTGTTGTTGAGGACCGCTGCGGCAAGACTCCACTCCGGCGAGAAGCCAACCTTCGTCGTGAACCCCGGGAAGCCACCGCTGTGCCCACGAATGGTGATCCCATCGACGTGCCAGATCATCCAGCCCAGCCCGTGATTCGGTTCCTCGGATCGCTGCCACTGGGTTCGCTGCATCTCGCGGCGCGACAGGTCTGAGATCAGGTCCCCCCCATCCGGGAAATGAGCCTGCTGGTAGGCGAGCAGGTCCGGCACCGTCGAGACCAGGCCACCCGCGGGCGCGAACGCGCGCGCTTCTGCGTGGCGCGCCGGGCGAGGCTCCTCGCCCGGACGTCGGGGGTAGTAGCCGGTTGCAAGCGTTCTCCTGACGCGCGGCGTCAGCGAGGGCGCACTTCCTCTAAGGCCGAGCCTGCCGAGAACATCCCGTTGCAGCAGCGCATCGAACGGCCTGCCGGTGACCGTCTCGAGGGCTTCGCCCAGGAGCACATATGCGATGTTCGAGTAGCGGAAGGTCGTCGCGGGCTCGGCGAACGTGAGCTGCTGGCGGACTTCCCTGCGCACCGCGTCTCGATCCGGAAAGTCATCATCGCCCCAGCGATTCGAGCCGTCGCGGATCACGCCGCCGCCATGGATGAGCAGGTGACGGATGCTGATGTCGCGGGCGTCGGGTAGCCGTCTCGTCCAGCTCAGATAGGTGGTGATCGGCGCGTCGAGGCGCATCCGTCCCTTCTCGACCTGCTGCATCACCAGGGTCGCAGTCATTGTCTTCGTGATCGACGCGCACCGGTAGCTCGTTGTGTCCGCCGTCGCCGGCCGCCGCGTCGCGAGATCGGAGTTGCCTTTCGCGTCGAGCATCACGACGCGCCCGCGGTGGCTCATACCGAATGAGATTCCGGGGATGTCCCAGAGCATCGCCTGAAAGCGGATCCAACGGCGGGCAACCTCAGCCGCATCGGCAAGTTGGCGAGGCGCGATTTCCACCGCGGGAAGCCTAGCGCGTCGCTATATCCCTCCGGCAACGCGCAGGACTGCGCCGGTCACGTAGGTCGCCTCGGGACCGAGCAACCACGCGATCGCAACGGCGATCTCGAGCGGCTCCGCGGGGCGGCCGAGCGGAATACGTGACGCCACCTGGTCGGCACGGTCCGGGGCGCCAGCAGCCTCGTGGATACCGGTGCGCGCGACCCCGGGCGCGACAGCGTTGACGCGGATGCCTTCGCCGGCAAGCTCTTTCGCGAGACCGATCGTCAGTGCGTCGACACCGGCCTTCGCGGCGGCGTAGTGGACGTATTCGTGCGCGCTGCCGAGCGTCGCGGCAGCGGATGAGACGTTGACGATCGCACCACCTGACCCGCCGCGCCGTGTGGACATCAGCTGCGAGGCGCGGCGTGAGCACAGAATTGCGCTCAACAGGTTGGCGTCGATGACCGCTCGTATGGTCGCAACCGGCGTGTCAGCCAGGTCACCAATGTGGAGCGTTGCCCCGGCGTTGTTGACCAGGCAGTCGACCCGTCCGAACGTGTCGTGCGTCGTGGCAAACAACCGCGTCACATCATCTTCGAGCGTGACATCGGCCTGGATTGCGACCGCTCGCGCACCGGTTGTTTGCACCGCGTCGACAACCTGTCGCGCCGCCGCGTGATCCCGGAGGTAGTTGACGACGACGTCGTGACCGCTCCGGGCGAGGTGGAGGGCAGCCGAAGCGCCGATCCCCCTCCCAGCGCCCGTGACAATCGTGATCGGCCGGCGCAGCTCATCCACGGAGAGATCATGGCCGACCGAGCGGACGTGGAGAGCGAAAAGGGGCGCCGGTTGCCCGGCGCCCCTTGGTCAGACGGTCAGAACGGCGTCAGGCGGTCGCCATCCAGTGGATGAACTTCGAGCTGACCGTGCCGATGCCGGTCATGCCGTCGAATCCTGGCGCGGTGTTCACGGTGACCAGCCGCGACGCACAGTTGCCCGTGCCGTCACAGTAGGTCTCCGTGCCCTGGTAGTCGATCGCCCGAAGGCTCACGACATACCCGCTGTCCTTGTTCACCGTGTTGAGGAAGTCGACCCGGATCACAGCGGTTGCGTTCGGGTTGGCTGCCGGCACGATGTCATTGAACGCGGACGGGTGGCTCACGGCCACCGCGTACAGGGTCGGGTTGAGGAATCCGATCGAGCCGCCGGCAGCCTGGTCGGCGTCAGCGACGACACTGGCGAGCAGCGGCGAGGCGAGGCTCGTGCCGCCTTCCTTGAACTGCGAGTAGCGCACGCTACCGTCCGGGAAGGTCTGGGTGAGTCCGATCAGCATTCCGGTCGATGCATCGGCATCCATCGAGATGTCGGGGACGACGCGAAGGGGCGTCGGCCCGAACAGGTTCTGATTCCGGAGCGCGAGTGCAGCCGGTACGACGCCTGCCTGGTAGGAAGGCTGAAGGTAGGTGAAGCTGGTTCCAGCGCCACCGCCGGCCTGCCACGCGAGCGCGCCGAGCGGCGTGGTCGCGGAACCGCAGTTGGTGGTGGTGCCTTCGCAGAGCGTTTGCTTGGCCGTCGACCAGCCGTACTCAGCAAGCCGAGTGTTCGACTTGCCGACCTCTAGCGAGGTGCCGCCGACCGCGGTCACCAATGGGCTGGTGGGTGGATAGTCAGGAACGGTCATGCCGAAATCGGCGAAGTTGTCTCCCGAGTCGCCGCTCGAGAACAGCACGCTGACCCCGGTCGTGTCCGCGAGGAGGAACGTGTTGTCGAACGCGGCCTTGGTCGCCGCGTCGACGAGCAGATCCCCGAGGGTGTCGCCCCACGAGTCGCTGACCACTGATGCGCCGCTCGAGATTGCGGTGTTCACAGCGGCCAGGAGGCTGGCATCGAAGCAGTCCACCGCGCCCACGAAGACGATGTGCGCACCGGGCGCCATGGTGTGCGAGGACTCGACGTCCAGCGCCTGCTCAGCGTACCAACCGCTGGCACCGCAAACGGCTTCATTCCCCACCGACGACGGCTTGATGTTGGTGAACTGGGTCTTGGGCAGCGCAATGGACGGGTCGTTCAGGTTGAAGTACTGCTGCGCGTCAGCGAGCAGTGTCGGCGAGTCGTACGCGTCGACGATCGCGATCTTGACGCCGTGCCCGTTGTTGCCGCTCGCGATGCTGCTCGAAAGACCGTAGGCTCCCTCGAGCTGAGCGGGCTTGTAACCGCAGATGTCGTACGGCTGCGGAGCCGTGAACGGCTTGTAGAGCGACGCGCTATCGGTGGTGTCGACCTTCTGACCGAAGTACGCCGAGCATGGCTGCGGGTTCTTGAATGCGGCTGGTGGCGGCGGCTCCTGGGTGGGCGTGGCGGCCTTCGGGGCTGCCACCGACGCCAATCCCGCGCTGAGATCGTTGGTCGCGACCCGGCGACCATCGTCCGATCGGTGCAATTCCTCGTAACCGGGACCGACCGTGAAGCCTCTCCGGCCGCACCGGGCCAGGCATTGCCAAGCGTCCTGGGACCCGCGGGCACGCGTGAACTGCTGCGGGAGTTCATCGCGGCGGGCGCGACTCACCTGGTGCTGGCGCCGGTTCCTCCCATCCCGGCTTCAAATCGTGCGCAGTGGCTCGCAGAGGAAATCGTCGAGCCCGTACTTGCCGCCATCGCGTAGCCCGCGACGCTGACCGTGAACGTCGCGACGCAATGCGTCTGACGCCGCAAGTACCGCCGCGGAAGTGTTTCGGCATGGGCGCCTGCCGGGATGCCAAGATGCGAAGGTGGCCGACGATCTCCTCACGCGCCTCATCGAGGCGCGGAGCTCGGTGGTCGCCGACGTCGCGGCGGATGGTTCCGAGCTGCTTGTCCGCTGCGACGACACGGGCAGCATGCAGGTGTACCGTGTCGGTGCCCGGGGCGATGACCGAGTTCAGCTGACGTTTCTCACCGAACCCGTGTCCGCCGCTCGCTACGTGCCCGGGACCGACGACGTCGTAGTTGCTGTCGATCGTGGCGGTAACGAGAACTACCAGCTCTGGCTCGTGGACCTACATGGTGGCGATCCGCGGCCCCTGGTCGTCGAGGAGAACGTCAAGCACGACCTCGGCGATGTCAGCCGCGACGGTCGGCTCATCGCCTTCACCTCGACAAAGCGAAACGGCATCGACATTGACGTGTACGTGCTCGACCGCTCCGACGGCGCGATCCGCTGCGTGCTGGCGGGTGGATGGAACCGGGCTGAGTCGTTCTCTCCCGACGGGCGCTGGCTTGCCGTGGTGCGCCTTGACGGTTCGTACGCGATCAGCGACGACCTCCTGCTCGTCGACCTCGAGACGGGCGACGTGCGCACCGTCGTGGCGCGCGATGGGCCGGGCGCCGCGGTCGCGCCCACGTGGTATCCCGACTCGTCGGCATTCCTGTTCAGCACCGACGCCGGTCGCGACGTCGCATCGATCGCACGCTATGACATGGGGACCTCGAGCTGGTGCTACGTTCTCGAGACGGAGTGGGACAGCGAGGCAAGCCTGAGCAGTGATGGGCAGAGCGTCCTGGTCTTCCATGCCGAGAACGCGGTCACCCGCCTGCAACTGCGCCACGGCGCCAGCCTCGCGCACATCCGAGACATCCCATTGCCCGACGTGGGAACGGGTTTCGGCCTCCCCCTTGTCCCCCGACCATATCTCTCCCCCGACGGGGCGACCGCGCTGCTCAGCTACACGACGACGGCGACGCCGATGACCCCGCTGCGCATCGACATCGGTCAACCGGGCACCGCGGCGCCGCTGCTGCCGGTGGACCAGGTCGTCCCCGCCGAGCTGGTGGCACCCGAGCTCCAGGAGATCGCGTCGTTTGACGGAGAACCGATCACGTACTTCCTGTATCGACCCGTGGCGGACAATCCCCCGGTCGTGATGGTGGTGCACGGGGGTCCAGAGGCACGATTCGCGCCCCGCTACGACCCTTTCATCATCCGGCTCGTCGCCGAGGGCATCGCCGTGGTGGCGCCGAACGTTCGGGGCTCGGCCGGCTGGGGACGCCGGTTTATCTCGCTCGATGACCGCCGGCTGCGGCTCGATTCGGTCCGCGATCTCACCGCTGTGCACGCATCCCTTGCGGAGCGCGGTGTCGACGCGTCACGGGTCGCGGTGATCGGCGCGTCATACGGCGGCTACATGACGCTGGCCGCGCTGGCCTTCTACCCGAGCCTGTGGGCTGCGGGCATCGCCACGGTCGGCATCAGCAGCCTGCTCACATTCCTCGAGAACACATCGCCCTACCGGCGCCGCTTTCGCGAGGTGGAGTACGGATTCCTCGACACCGACCGAGACTTTCTCATCGAGGCATCGCCGATGACTTATGTGGATCAAATTCGCGCGCCGCTCATGCTGATTCACGGTGCCAACGATCCCCGAGTCCCGGTGAGCGAGGCGCGCCAGCTCCACGGTTCACTCGTCGCCCGGGGCGTCGAGAGCGAGCTCCTTATCTATGACGATGAAGGACACGGCCTCGCCAAGCGGGCGAATCGGCTGGACGCCTCACCTCGGATGCTCGCCTTCCTGCGAAAGAACCTCGACGTCTGAGCGACGATCGAGTGCGCGACGGTGTGCACGCCGTCACGCGGTGCTATGTTCCGGCCGCACACCCCCGTGCGAGATCGATTGTGGTGAGAGCTAGGCAGCGATGGTGATCGTGGTGGACCCCGGCGGCGACAAGCACGCCTATCAGATCGGCAAGTACATCGAGGTCACCGACGGCCATCTGATCATCCGGGACAGCAATGGCGGGACCGCCGTCGGTATCTTCGCGCCGGGAAAGTGGCAGTCGGCACACATCGATGGCGTTCCCGCCCGAAATGCCGGCACCGCCACCGGAATCCGGCCGCGGCTCGGGGCACTCTGACCGCTCCGTTTCCTGAAGCCGGCCGGCCCGCGTGGCTGGAGGCTATCCCTGGTCCGGGCTGGTGGCGGGCCTGTTCGCTGACTCATCGGGATCCGGTACTTCTGGCTCATCCGGGGTCGGGTTGGTGATCTCCGGCTCGGCCTCAGGATCGGGCACGGTCGGCGACGCCGGCGGTGTCTGGGGGATGTTCATCGGTCGAGTGTGCACTACCTGCACATCATTGTGGTGCTCTATCTGATATTGTCGCTATCAGGCAATCCAGCGTCTTCACGGTTCCCAGCTGAGCGCCGCTCGCAAAATGAGTGGAAAGGAGACTCATGCAGCCCACCCGCGTGACCGACCTTATTCGCCTGGATCACATCTGGTTCCGCAGTCAGTTCGCCGCGTTGGAAGGTGCACGCGACGATCCGGCTACCCTGACGTCGCTCTGGGCGACGCTGTCCGCCCGCCTCGAGGTGCATGCCGCGGCGGAGGAAACCCTCTTCTACCCGCGGCTGCTGAACGATGACTCCGACGCCGTCGAAGACACCAAGGATGCGATCAGGGATCACAACGAGATTCGCGACGCAATCCGCGACGCCGAAGGGCACCCTGCCGGCGACGACGCCTGGTGGAAGGCGGTGAACGCGACCGAGCACGCCAACACCGAGCACATGGACGAGGAGGAGAAAGGGCCGCTCATCGAGTTCGACGATGCTGCCTCGAGCGGCGAGCAGGAGGAACTTGCATCCGCGTTCTCGGGCTTCGAGACCGAGCATGCCGGCGCGCGTGGCATCACCATCGAGGACAAGGACCCGGAGGGCTACATCGAAGCGAATTCCTGATCGATGATGTCGACAG
This sequence comes from Candidatus Dormiibacterota bacterium, assembly GCA_003162415.1. Classification (GTDB taxonomy): domain Bacteria; phylum Chloroflexota; class Dormibacteria; order Aeolococcales; family Aeolococcaceae; genus Palsa-851. The sequence goes on along the minus strand of PMOL01000019.1, from coordinate 131,403 downwards.
GACTGTATAGCTTGTCTAGCAGCTAATTTGACACGCCCGGTACGGGTGACTAAGCTCGATGGGTCGGCGGTCGAATGATCGCCGTCCCCCACCCCCTCCCAACGAGTCCACCCCGTCGAGGCCAGTCCACGGCGCGGGTGGACTCTTCGTGTCGGGGTCAGGCGATGGGCAGCGTGACGACGAACGTGCTGCCGCCGCCCGGCGTCGGCGAGACCGTGATGTCGCCTCCGTGCAGCCGGGCGCTTTCGCGGGCGAGATAGAGTCCCAGCCCCGTGCCACGGATATGGCTGGTCTCAGGCGTGACCAGGCGACCGAAGCGGGTGAACAGGAGGTGTGCCTGCTCGGCGTTGATGCCGATCCCGTGGTCGCGAACCAGGACGGTCGCCTCCCGCTCGTCGTGATCGCAGGCGATCTCGATCTCCCCGCCGGCCGGCGAATACTTGATCGCGTTGTCGATGAGGTTGGTCAGCATGGTGGTCAGCCGCCGCTTGTCGGCGACCACGGCGATGTCGTCTCCGGGCGCCGCGAGCGCGAATTGATGGCCGGGGCCCATGAGCGGCCGCATCGCGTGCACCGCGTTATCGACGACCTCCAGGAGATCGACCGGCTCGAGTTCGAGCTCGAGGCCGAGGGTCTCGAGGCGAGCCGTCTCGAGCATCTCCGAGATCAGCCGAGCCATCTCCTCCGCTTTCTCGGTGATCCGGCTGAGCGCGACCTCACGATCCGGGTTCGGCAGCATGCCCTCGCTGAGCATCGACGTGTAGCCGCGGATGATCCCGAGCGGGCTTCGCAGCTCGTGAGCCGCGATGTTCAGGAATTCGCTCTTGAGGCGTTCGAGCCGCCGGCTGCGCTCGGCTTCGAGCTGGAGTTCGTTGACCGCCCTGGACTGGCTCACCCCGAGACCCACGATGTGGGCGATGGCCGCTAGTGCCGCCGGGTGCGCGTCGCCGAGGCCGCCTTCGCCGTCGATCACGATGACTGCGAGGACCCCGTTTTCATCCCCAGCGGGAACCACCACCGTGGAGCCGTCGTCGACGACCTGGCCGGTCGAGATCGCGCGGTCGAAGATGGCGTGCTCGGAGACGCGATAGCGTCCGCGCTCCGAGGGCTCCGTCTCTCCCGAACCTGCGACACAGGTCAGGACGTCGTTGTGGAGCAGGAGGCACCGAGCTTCCCGAACCCGCGTGCCGCTCGACACAAGTCGCGACGCCAGCCTCAGGGCTTCGAGAACAAGATCCCTCGACGCGCCGTCGGCTGTGGTGGGGTCATCCCAACTGGATGCCAGGTCCGGCATGGCCACGAGCGGCGGCTAGGTCGAGGGCAGTGCGCGCGGGCTGACCGCCCGTTCGACGCTCTCGGAGAGCTCCGCGGGGTCGGTGTCGGATTTGACCAGGAACTCGAGCGCCCCAAGCTTCAGACCGCGTTCGCGCAACTCGGGCTCACCGTAGTTCGTCAGGATGATCACCGGGATGTGCATCGTCGCCGTGCCGGCGCGAAGGCGCTCTAGGACCTCGAATCCGTCGAGACCCGGAAGGCGCAGATCCAGGTAGATGAAGTCGGGAGCCTCGTCGGTCGCCATGCGGAGGCCCTCGTGACCGTCGTGCCCGATCACGACTGAATAGCCGTCGGCCACCAGTCGAAGCCGGTACATCTCGGCCGCGGCAACATCGTCCTCGATCAGCAGGACTTTGACGTCCTCCTCCACTCCGTGCTCCTCAGTGACCGTAGGAGTCCGCTCCCTTTTGGCGTATGTGAACGTCTGATTCGGTACGGTACCAGACAAACTATCGACGAGTTCGACTGCGATCATCGTGCGCAGCCACGCCGTATGGACGTCCGGCCACCCGGCCGGCCGCGAGCTCAGCGAAGAACCAGACCCACTGCGAAGACGATCGTCCAGGCGACCGCGACGAAGACCGCCAGAGCGGTGGCGACCGTTCGGAGTTCGAGCCGGCGTCGCCGCCTGAGCGGGCGCGCCGGCATGCGTGCGGCACCCACGTTCTCGCGCCCCGGCGTCGCCATCTCGGACATGCAACCCCAGGATAGCAATATCAGCACTATCATGTTTTGTGATAGGATGTTCGGGTCGGAGGGACTTATGGACTCCCGTCGCAACACTTGGAGGTACTCGATGGCTCGTAAATACAAGCCGATCCAGCTCGACGTCAAACCGGTCGCAGGGCCATATCTCGATGAGGCCGCGACCTGCCCTCAGTGCAGCTCTCGGATCACCCAGGTGCTCGGCCGGATGGGGCTGCGCCTGGTCTTCCGTTGTGATCGCTGCCGCGTCCAGTTCTTCCGCCAGCGTACGGCGGCCAGCGCGAGCCTGGTCTGACGCGTCGGACACCGCAGCGATTGACCCGTAGAATCGCTGTCACGTTGGACGTGCACATCGCCCAGCCGCACCCGCTGCGATCGGCGCGACAGCGCAAGCGGGGAGTTCGATCAGATGCCGGCTGAGATGAGCGTTCCCACCTCCCAGCGAATGCTCGACCTCGACAAGCCGCTTTACACCATCAGCGTCGCTGCCGAGATTCTGGCCAGCCATCCGCGCACCCTGATGATGTACGAGACCATGGGGCTCGGCGTGCCGGATCGCACCGCCACGAACCGGCGCCGGTATTCTCAGCGCGACATTCTCACGCTCAGTGCGATCCAGCGCCTCACCCGCCAATCCGGCCTGAATATCGCGGGCGCGCGGTATGTCATCAAGTGCCTGCAACTCCTTGACGCGCATGGCATTCCTCGGCCGCCAGAGCTTGCCGAGATTGACATCGAGCACGTTCGGCTCTGACCTGAGTCCAGACAGGCCCGAAGCGACCAATTTCGCCGCTTCGATCAGAGCGCCGTCGCCGCCGGCATCCAGGGGACCGGCCTCGGACTGCACCTCTTGCGCGGCCTCGCCCAGGCCCAGGGTGGTGATATCAAGGTGGCGTCCCGCCCCGGCGAAGGGAGTACATCCGCCCTGCGTTTGCCGCGCTGATGTAAACGGCCAGCGGGGAGAGTTCACGCCTGGTGGGTCCGTGCGAATGCGACTGCTGCTCGTCGACGACGACGCCGACGTCGCCACGATGTACGAGACGCAGCTTGCCGCCCGAGGCTTCGAGGTGAGCCGGGCACACTCCGGCGCGCATGATTTCCTGATCAAGGCGCATACACCACCAGGGGTGCTGGCCGACGCGACTCGGAAATTGGTGTCGTGAACGGCTTCGGGCCCGAGGACGCGCCAGCAGACCACCCGGCGACGCCCGCCCCAGGTCATGGGGAGGCGCAGAACGCAGCCCTTGACGCCGTCGAGCCGGAGCGTCTGCTCGACGGCGAGGACGAGCAGACGACCTATGCCGACGACGCCATCCACTGGACGAAGGTCTACAGGGAGTTGCTCGACTTCAAGCACAGCCTCTTGAATGTCGCGGAGAAGAGCGTCGCTTCAATGGAGGACGACGCCGGGTCGGAGGTGAAGGACACCGATGTCAAGGTGTTGAACGCCGAAGCTGCCCGTTTCGAGCGCCGTCTGGCCTTCTGGCAGGTGCGGGCCAACCAGCTTTCGGGGCCTACCGTCACCGACTCCGAATAACTCGAGGAGTGGCGGTTGCGCCGCGTCACCGCATGTCAACGCCCGCATCGCAAACCGTCGCATCCCGCTACGCCAACGGCGCCGGTGAAGTCTGATTAGCGAGGACGCGAGCAAGGGTGACCGCGTCGAGAGTGGGATTTGGAGGACGAGTGCTGTGGTGACTGTCGAGACTGAGCGGAAGGAGACGAGGGCGCTTCGCCGGCTTGGAGTGCTTCCCGCGACCGCGTTGTTCCGCCGTCGGGAGCACTCAGCACCAGAGGCACCACAAGCATCCGGGATCGCCTGCACGATGCGCGGTTGCGCCAACCACACGGCGCAGCTCTGCGCCTATCGGGACCGGCGCGAACGCTCGTGCTCGGCGACGATCTGTCCCGCTCACGGCATCTCGCTCGGCGGCCACACATACTGCCGGCGTCACGCCGGCACCGTCCAGGCCATCGGTGAGCTAGCACGTGATCAGAGCGGACATCCGGACATCGACGACCGCGCACCGTCGCTCGTGGACTGGATTGCCCGCGACATCGATAAGGACATCCGAACGCTGCTCGCGCGCGCCGCGCGGCCGGGCGAGAGCGTTATCGTCGATGACGCGGCCCGTCTCAAGCACGACTTCCGCCGCAACGCCCGGTGGGAGCGCAGCTGGCGTCTCGTCGAGCACACCGGTCCCATCCTCAATGTGACTCTGCACGTGGCCGAGGACGATGACTCACTCATTCACGTGCGCGTCGGAACCGAGACTGTCGCCGATGGTGTGCCCCCGTGGATTGCCCGGCGCCGGGATGGTCAGGACGTCGAGGCGGCAATCGATATCTCCCAGCGCAGGCTGTTCTACCGGTATCTCGAGGAGACGATCGCCGAGGCGGTCCTGCGCTTCAGGGATCGCTCGGACCGCATCGACCAGTAGCCGGCTTTCCGTCGGCTGCCGCCCCGGGCAGCCCTGAAGATCCAGCTTGACTCCGAGGTGCTCGGCCGCATGGGTCTTCGATTGCTCTTCCGCTGTGGACAATGCCGTGCCCGCTTCTATCGCCATCCTAAGGCCGCCGCAGGCGCGAGGTTGGTCTAACTCTCAGACCTTCACGTGCTCGACGTCGACATCGGCCAGCTCCGCGGGTCGCGGAACGCCGTGCGCGTCGAGCAACTGCAGGCAGAGGATCACCATGCGCGCGCTGATCAGGTTGAGACCGTAGCCCCGCGTCAGCCGCTGGATCGCGCCGAGGGTGATGATGTCGCGCTGCGAGTAGAGGCGGCGATTGGTGGCCGTGCGACTCGGCACGACGAGCCCCAGGTGCTCATACATCATGAGCGTGCGCGTGTGCGTGGCCAGGATCTCGGCGGTGATGCCGATCGTGTAGAGGGGCTTGTCAAGGTTCAGCATCTTCGCCGCGCCCGCCGGCGCGGTGACGCGGGTCACGAGCGGCGCAGCCTCGGCGGCGTCATACAGGCCGGCGACCCGCGGTCAGCCCCCCGGCGACCGCGGTGTCGTCGCTCGACGGCGCCGGCCCCTCGGGTCGCATGGCTGGCTGTTCCTCGCCTCGAGGGAGGTCGAGACGTGCGCTGTTCTGCCACTCCCCGAGCACGATGGCAACCCGCGCGGTGAGATCGCTCGCCGAGAAGCCGAGCTCGGCAATTCGACTCGCGTGTGTGGTGACAAATACGCCGAATTCCTCTACGAAGTCGCGGACCACTGCAGCGAGCGCCAAGCGGCTGGTGCGCCGATCAGGGGGCTCCGCCAGTGACTCGGCCTTGGCTGCGATCAGCTTCCTGAGCGAGTCCGGATAGAGGCGCTCGAACTCGGCTCCGAGCGCCCGCTGCACCTCCAGCCGCGCCGGTCCCATCATCGCAATCCAGCCCAGCCTCTCGACGTCCGTGCCCAGCGCACACCGCGGATAGAACTGGTTCGTGCCCAGCTCGCCGACGACGAGGTGGGCACACGCAACGTGCGTGCCGAGCGGCTTGCCATAGGACGTCGCGGCGATGAACTGGGCCCGCTGAAATGCGGGACAGTCAATGCTCGTTCGATCGAACTCGCGCCCGAAGTGACACCGATCTCGAAGTTCGGGCTCGCCTGTCGCGGAAATGGCAGCAGGCTGGCGCTCGGAAAGCACGGCTCTGGGGCCGGCTCAGACGACCGCGCGCTCAATCATGATAGCGAGTGTATACCGTGCAGAGCATGTCGAGAACGGTGCATCAACGGCCTGGGCGACCACCCCGGCCGGGGGATGAACCCCGGCGGGGTAGGCCTTTGGGGAGGGAAATTCGGCGGGCCTGGATGCTCTTCGCACCTAGCCACGGAGGTTAGCATTCTGGTAAGGTGGCTGTCAAGCAAACTGATAGCTCATCTGTATCAATATCGGTGTCAGAGGAAGCCTGATGGACGATGACGTCAAGGTTCTGTTGATCGAGGACGATGGTGCTGCCGCGGAGATGTATCGCCTGCGGCTGGCGGCGGACGGCTACGACGTTGTCATCGGCCGCGACGGCGAGGAAGGCCTCCACATGGCCTCCGAAGAGGCGCCTGACTTCATCTATCTCGACCTTCGACTGCCCGGCCTGGACGGTTTCGAGGTGCTCGAGCGCCTCCGTGGGGATCCCGCCACCACGCACATCCCGGTGATCATCCTCAGCAACTACGGCGAGCCGGAGTTGCGCGAGCGCGGCTTGAAACTCGGAGCTCTCGAGTTCCTCGTCAAAGCGGACACGACACCCGCGCACCTTTCGACGAAGGTCGAACAGTCGCGCGGATCCCAGGCGAGCGCCTAAGGCGACGCCTGGTCCTCGCGGTACCTCCGCGTTGTGCCGGCGGCCGCCCCTGAGGCCGGCCGCCGTCGGGGCACTGGGCGTGGGACGGTCTCGAGCATGGGTGATATAGTCGCTATCACTAAAATGGCATGCTCGCGCGTCCTCTAACCGTGCCCGAAACGAGAGAGCGGGGCTCTGCCTCCGGAATCGCCGGCACTCAGCACAGGCTACCTCCCAGCGATGACGAGACACGCAGCGTCAACGAGGCTATCGGTCGCCTCGTAGGGCGGCTCCTGGACGACGCGCCCACCGATCCACGCGAACGAGTGCCCCTGGTTGATCTCCTCAGGACGATGGCCTTCGAGGGGACCCGGGTCGTCCCGGACACGGAGTGTGTGATCTCGGTCGTGCCGGCCTCACGACCCGACATCTTTCAGGTGGTCGCCGCCTCAGGCCCCTGGGCAGAGCGTCTCATCGGTGAGACGTGGCCGCTGAACGACGGGATGCTCCACGGTCGAGCGATGCTGCACCACGTTGCGGTCGAGACCACCAACGCGCCCGAGGAGAGCGCAGCCCCAGAGGTGTTCGGGCCGCACATCCGCATCGGCCGGCTGATCCCGATGTCGACCGGGACACCCCTCCCGGATGGGCGTGTCGGCATGGGAGTCGTCGGCTTCTGGCGACCCGAGGCCCGGCCCTTCACCGACACCGAGCGAGCCGTCATGGACCGATTCACGCGACTCATCAGCATCATGGTGCTCGGTGATGACGCCAGGGAATCGACGAAGCATCTCGTGGACCGACTGCGTCTCACCGGCGAAGCGACCCGGGAGCTCTCGTCCTCGCTTGACCCCGCGCGCGTGGTGCAGGCCATCGTGGAGCGCATCGCGGAACTGGTTGACGTGGATCGCATCACGGTGACCAAATTCCGTGCGGATTCCGTCGAAGCGATTGCCGGATACGACCGGCATCGGGTGCCCGCGCGAATCGGGGCGACATGGGATCTGACTCCCGAGCTCCGCGCCGCCATCGACAGAGGAGAGGTGAGCTTCGAAGGACTCTCCGATGTTTCAGGAATGCCGCCCGACATGCAGGAGCAGCTGTCGGATGTCCACACGCGGGTGATCCTGCCGCTCCGCACCGGCGGGCGCGTGCTCGGCATCCTCGCAGTCAGCCGCCGGAACGACCAGGCGTTCGGACAGCTGGACCTGGACAACCTCGAACAGATCGCCCTCTCCGCCGCACTTGCGCTCCAGAACGCCAGCCTTTTCGCCGAGACGAAAGAGGCGCAGCAGAAGGCGCTCCATGCACTCTTGAGCATCTCCGATCATCTCGACGCAACCTCATCCGAAGGTGACCTATATGCGCGCGTTGCTGCAACAGTCGCTGAGCTCGTGGGTGCGCGGGTCGTCACGCTCTGGCGGCTCAACACCGATCACACCCTTCTGATGCCGGCAGCCGCGCATGGAGTCGCCGTGAACCAGTTCGCGAGACTCCGCACCGTGCCTGGCGACCCGGATGGCACGTCCATTCGCGATCGAGTGATTTTCGGTGATGCGATGTTCCATGGACACGCGACCGACCTGGGGATGAGTCTGGGGGCCGACCTCGAAGGTTCGGCTGCCGACACGATAGCGGTCGCCTGGCGCGCCGGTTCGGTACGGCTGGGCGTCCTGGCCGCCCATGAGCCCATCAAGGCGGACGGCTTCAGCGATGAGGACACCTGGACCCTGCAGCTGGCCGCGTTCGCCGCCGGGCTCGTCTGGCAGATCAAAGCGTCCGAGGAGCGCATCCGCACTCTCGGCGACGCCGAGGCGCAGAGGCTGCACGAGCACATCGAGCGCACACGCTCGATGGAGAAGATGCGCTCCGATTTTCTGAAGCTCGCCTCGCACGAGCTGCGCGGCCCGATCGCGGTGGTGCGCGGGTACTTCTCGATGATGGCCGACAGGTCGCTGGACACCGACGCCCTCGAGCGGGCGATGCCGATCATCGAGCGCCGGCTTGACGATATGAATGCGCTCGTCAATGAGATGCTCGAGACGGCTCGCCTCGATGAGGGCATCACGCGCCTCGAGCGGCGGCCTCAGAGCCTGCGTGCCATCGTGGCCGCTGCAACGTCGGCGATCCAGCCGCAGCTCACCGATGGTCACCGTCTCGACGTGCGCCTGCCGGCAGCGGACATCCTCGTCAACGTCGACTCCGGGAGGATCGAGACGATCATGCGGAATCTGCTCGACAATGCAGTCAAGTTCTCGCCTCGCGGAGGCGAGATCAGTTGCCGCACGACGGCGAGGCATGGCGGGGCGCGCATCGCCGTGATCGATCACGGGCTGGGGTTTCCACCAGAGCAGGTCGACCGTCTGTTCACACGCTTCAGCCGGCTGGTGACCCCTGAGAACAGCCACATCTCCGGCACAGGATTGGGTCTCTACCTCTCTCGCGAACTGGCTCGCCTCCACGGAGGCGACATCACTGCGAGTCCGACGCCGGGTGGTGGTGCGTCGTTCGTGCTGACCCTGCCGACGTGGACGGCGGAGACGGTCGCCTAGCTCGAGGTCGGCTTCCCGGCGTCGCCCCACACCGCCACCGAGTCGGCGTTGAGCGTCGGGGTGACGTCCATGCGGGCTCCAGCGTCGGATGACAGCAGCAACGTGGCTCCCATCGCCTCCGGCACACGCACGGTGTCGTCGCCGAGGTTGCAGCACACCAGCAGATCCGCATGGGTGTACGCGAGCAGGCTCCGGGTGCTGTCGTACCACGCGTTGGTCGCCACAGCTTCCTCTTCGAAGGCGAGCAGCCGGCCGCGCCGGAGTTCGATCAGCTGCCGGTACCACTCCAGCATGTGCGCGTGCATCCCTTCCTGCACCTCGTCCCACTTGAGGATCGAACGCTCGAACGTCGCAAGAGCCTGAGGGTCGGGGACCGAGTCCCGAGGCCAGCCAAAGGCTCTGAACTCGCGACGGCGTCCGTTGGTCACCGCCTTGCCCAGGTGGGCGTCGCCGAGTTCGGTGAAGTACTGAAATAGTGTGCTCGCCGCCCACTCCTCCCCTTGAAACAGCATCGGCACCATCGGTGAAAGCAGCGTGATCGCAGCAGCCATGTGGGCGCGGCCTTCGCTCACCAGATGGCCGAGGCGCTCCCCGGCGGCGCGGTTGCCGACCTGGTCGTGGTTCTGCGAGTAGACGATGAAGCGAGAGCGCGGAAGGTCGCCGGCGTACCGGCCGACCGTGCGCTTCCGATGCCGTGAATACTGCCCGGCGTAGACGAATGTCTCGAGCAGTGCGGTGCGCATCTCCTCCGGAGTGCCGAAATCCTCGTAATACCCGTGCTGCTCACCGGTGAGGAGTGCGTGGAGGGCATGATGGAAGTCGTCGTTCCATTGCGCCTGCAGGCCGTATCCGCCACGCTCGCGCTCGCGGACGAGCCGTGGGTCATTGCTGTCGCTCTCGGCGATGACCCAGAGCTCGCGGCCGACCTCCGCCGCGAGCTCGTCGACGCGCACTGCGATCGCTTCGAGGATGTGCAGTGGTGAGGTCTCGATGATGGCGTGCGCGGCGTCGGGCCGGAGACCGTCGAACGAGTAGTCCCGCAGCCACATCTCGACGTTGTCCAGCACGAAGCGTCGAACCTCGTCCGAGTGCTCCCCGTCGTAGTTGAAGGCGCTCCCCCAGGGCGTCTCGTACCGGGTGGTGAAATACGGTCCAAACGCACTCAGGTAGTCCCCCTCCGGACCGAGATGGTTGTAGACGACGTCGAGGATGGCCGCGATGCCACGCGCATGACACGCTTCGATGAGGCTGTGCAGCCCGTCGGGTCCTCCGTACGAGTGGTGCGGCGCATAGAGGTCCACGCCGTCATAGCCCCACCCGCGCCGCCCCGCGAACTCGGCGACCGGCATGATCTCAATCGCGTTGATCCCGAGCTTCTTCAGGTGGTCGAGCCGGCCGATGGCCGCTTCGAAGGTGCCCTCGGGTGTGAATGTGCCGATGTGCAGCTCGTAGATGATCGCCTCTCTGAGAGGAAACCCCTGCCACCGGTCCTCGGCTCGGCGGCGCGGGTGTTCGACAAGTCGCGACGGTCCGTGGACCCCGACCGGCTGCCGTGTGGATCGCGGATCCGGCATCGGGTCGCCGGCATCCACGCTGAACGCATAGTCATCCCCGGTGCCAAGGTCCGCGTTCGCCGCGAACCACCCGCCCCCCGTTTCCTCCATCGGGCACGTGGCGTCACCGGCGACGAGACCGCTGGCCTTCGCGACCGGTGCCCAGACACTGATGCGGCGGGCAGTCACGCGCGCTCGAGCAGCACGACCGGCGTGGTCCCAAGCAGGGTCTCGAGGCGCTGCGGGCCGCCCATGACGTGGTGTCCGGTCAACGCGTCGCGCCAGCGTCCCTCGGGAAGATGCACGAGCGTGTCGCCCCACCCGGGGTGGAGCAGCAATGGCCAGCGGAAAGCGATCGTCACGGCGACCGGTTCCCCATCGGCGAGCGTCCGAGAGAAGCAGATCGCATGTTCAGCGCGTGAACCGGATGCGGCGAGGCGCTCATATCCAGAGGCGCTGCCGAAAGCCTCGGCGTGGCGTGCGCGCACGGCGAGCGCGGTGGCGGTCAGGCGCATCTTGGGAGCCCCGGACTCGAGCCCGGACATGAAGTCGCCACGATTCGGGCGCAGCACATCGCTCAGCAGGGCACGTCGCGCCTCGTAGTCGACCGGGGTGCGGTTGTCGGGATCGACCAGGCGGAGATCCCAGAGCTCCGACCCTTGGTACACGTCGGGAATGCCCGGCGCAGTGAGCTTGATCAGTGCCTGGGAGAGGGAGAGCATCTGCCACTCCGGGGTCATCGACGTGATCACGGCGTCGATCTCGGCGGCGACGTCCGGGTCGGCGAGCATGCCTCGGACGAACCACTGGAGATCGGCCTCATAGTGGTGATTCGGCTCGATCCAGTTGGTGTCCACCTTTGCCTCACGAGCCGCCTTGAGCATGTACGCGCACGCACGGTCCGCATCGATCGGATGTGCCGCGACCAGGGTTTGATAGAAAAGGTATTCGGCCGATCGCGATGGTGGGTGCACGCCACGATGGCGCGCGGAGAGGAGGTCGAGACGCTCGACTGCTTCGCGCCATCGCTGTGGCATCTCGGAGAGCAGCCCGACTCGAATGCGCGCATCCTCGGAACGCTTGGTGTCGTGCGTGGTCGTGGCCAGCAAGGTCAGCGGACGCTCTCGCGCAGTCTCGACGCACGTTGCGTGAAACTCGTCGAGCGAGCTGGCGCGGTCGGGATCGGACCCGACCTCGTTGAGCGCGACCAGACGGGTGTAGCGATAGAAGGCCGTGTCCTCGACGCCCTTGGCCATCACCGCTGCAGCGACCTGCTGGAAACGTTCACGCAGCTCGCGGTCTGATGCGGCCCCGCGGTCCTGGCACCGAAGCACTGCCAGCACCGCAGCAAGCCGCGTGTCGTCGCAGCGACCCGATTGCCGTGCCCGCGCCTCCGCGACCGCAATCGCGCGCTCATCGTCGGGCGACAAACGCTCATCTGCCGGCGCATAGATTCGATACCGTGGCATGCCCACGATGAGCTCGACGAGCTCGGTCCGGGCATCTTCGATCCCGGCCCCCCCGGCGACGCGGGTGAGCCTGCCGAGCTCTGCTCGCAACAGGGTCTCCAGGACCTCCTTGCGTCCGCGGCGCGAATGGGCCTGAAAGTCGCAGCTGTCACCGGTGAACTGCTGGTAGCAGCGGGTCAGCTCCGCCAACCCGGGCGGATGGATCAGCAGCGACGTCAGCATCGCTCCGAACTCGTATCCCGTGGTGCCATCGATCGGCCATTCCTCCGGCAGCCGCTCGGCGGTGGCGAGGATCTTCTCGGCGACAAGCCAGGCCGCCGGAGCCCGATCTCGCAGGCGCGACGCAAACCTGGACGGATCGCGGAGTCCGTCGATGTGATCGATGCGCAGCCCATCAACCGTGCCCTCCTTCAGGAGCTCGAGCGCACGGGTGAGATTCCAGTCGAGCACGGAGTCGTCTTCGACGCGCACGCCTGCGAGTGATGACACGTCGAAGAAACGGCGGTAGTTCACGCGTCCGGACCCCGACTTGAAGTATTCGAGGACGTAGTGCTGCGAGTCCAGCATCTGGCGAGAGACCGGTCCGGCGGCCAACGTCATCTGCGTCGCGAGAGGAAACGCGTTGCCCTCGTAGTGCAGCTCGTAGCTCCCGTCTGCGCTCTGGACCACTTCGAGCTTACCGGCGGCGAGCACCTCGTCGAGCGGCGCGCCCAGCACGGGGAGGAGCACATGGGCCTCAAGCCCCGGCGCATCCCACTCGATGTCGAAGAACGGCGCGTACTGGCTGGCCCGTCCGTTACGCAGTACGTCCCACCACCAGCTGTTCGCACGTTCGGCGATGGACACATGGTTGGGCACGACATCGAGAAGCTGGCCGATGTGCGCCTGCTCGAGGGCCGAGTCGAGCCGGCGGAGCCCGGTGTCACCGCCGAGCGCCTCGCTCACGCGGGTCGGGTCCACGACGTCGTAACCGTGCGGGCTGTGGGCAGCCGCCTGCATGTACGGTGAGCAATAGAGGTGCGAGATCCCCAGCTCCTCGAGGTAGGGCACGATGGCCGCGGCGGCGTCGAAATCGAACTCCTCGCGAAGCTGCACCCGGTAGGTGGCGCGAGGATCGACCCTCATCGCCGCCGCTCGCGTTCGCGGCGGTTCGCTAATACCAGCGCCACTGTAACCATATCTGACGGTCAGTCTATCAATTTCACGAGGTACGCCATCATTGCAGCGCTATGACCGCTCCTAGACGACGGACGGAAAACCGCACCACGCCCCGTCAGCAGGCATGGCCTGGAAGCGAGGCACCACTTGGTGCCACCTGGGATGGAGAGGGTACGAATTTCGCCGTCTACTCGGCATCGGCGGAGGGCGTCGACATCGTCCTTTACGATGAGAGCGGCGCCGAAACGGCGACGTATCAACTCGAGGAGCGCACCGACCTGGTGTGGCACGGATACGTCGATCAGGTGGGTCCCGGTCAGCGCTACGGCCTGCGAGTGCACGGTCCCTATGACCCGCTCCACGGTCTCCGTCACAACGCGCGCAAGCTGCTCCTCGACCCCTACGCGCGAGCGATATCGGGACGTTTCAAGGGCGGGCCCGCGCTCTTCGGCTATTCATTCGATGGCGACGATCTCGATCCGAGCCCGCTCGACTCAGCTGCGTCGATGCCCCGGAGCGTGGTCGTCGACCGGAGCTTCCCGTGGGGCGATGACCGCAGACCGGATACCGCGTGGGCTGACACAGTCATCTACGAGCTGCACGTGAAGGGTTTCACGATGCGCAATCCCGACCTCCCTGAGGACTTGCGCGGCACCTACGCGGGCCTGGCGCATCCGAGCTCGCTCGATTATCTGCAGCGACTCGGCATCACGGCCGTCGAGCTCATGCCGGTGCATCACTTCATCGATGCCGGACACCTCCTCGAGCGAGGCCTCGTCAATTACTGGGGCTACGACTCGGTCGGCTATTTCTCGCCGGAAAGTCGCTACTCCGCAGGCGGTGGACACGGTGATCAGGTCCGCGAGTTCAAGGCGATGATCCGTGCGCTGCATGGCGCAGGCCTCGAGGTGATCCTGGACGTCGTCTACAACCACACCGGCGAGGGCAATCATCTCGGCCCCACGGTGAGCTTTCGTGGTATCGACAACCCCTCCTACTACCGGCTCGTCGAGGACGAACCACGCTTCTACTTCGACGTCACCGGGACGGGCAACAGCCTCAACGTCAGCAGCCCGATCACGCTGCAGCTGATCACCGACAGCCTCCGCTACTGGGTGACCGAGATGCACGTCGACGGGTTCAGATTCGACCTCGCAGCGGCGCTGGCGCGCCAGTTCTACGACGTCGACCGGCTCTCGGCCTTCTTCGACATCATTCACCAGGACCCGGTGCTCTCCCGCGTCAAGCTCGTCGCCGAGCCGTGGGATGTTGGTGAGGGCGGCTACCACGTGGGTAACTTCCCAGTTCGGTGGGCGGAGTGGAACGGCGCGTATCGCGACACCGTGCGCGATTTCTGGCGCGGCGCCGCCGGCGGAGTCCGCGATATCGCCAACTGCCTCACCGGGTCGAGCAGCCTCTATCAGTGGGACGGCCGGCAGCCCTGGGCGAGCATCAACTTCGTGACCGCCCACGATGGGTTCACGCTTCGCGACCTGGTCTCCTATAACGAAAAACACAACGAGGCCAACGGCGAGGATAACGATGACGGCGCCAACGACAATCGCTCGTGGAATTGCGGCGTCGAGGGCGAGACCGATGACCCGGGCGTCGATGCACTGCGTGACCGTCAGCGGCGCAATCTCATCGCAACCGTGCTGCTCTCGCAGGGGTGCCCGATGATCTGCGGCGGCGACGAGATCGGCCGAACCCAGCGCGGCAACAACAATGCGTACTGCCAGGACAATGAGCTGTCGTGGCTCGATTGGACCAGCGCCGACGAGGTGATGTTGCGATTCGTGCAGCGTGTCGTAGCATTTCGTCGCGAGCAACCGGTCCTGCGGCGCAAGCGATTCTTCTCGGGTGAGGCAACCCGGCGCTCGGGGAGGAAGGACATCATCTGGCTGCTGCCCAACGGCAGGGAATTCACTGACGAGGACTGGGACAACGACGGCGAACGGTCGATAGGAATGATCCTGAACGGTGAGGAGATTCCGGACCGGGATCCGCGCGGTCACCGCATCGTCGGTGACTCGCTGATGATCCTGCTCCACAGTGGTGATGTGCCGATCACCTGGACGATGCCGTCAGGCTGGCGCGGGGGATGGACCATGGTGATGGATACCGACGACCCTGAAGGGCATCGCGGCTCGACAGTCCACCACGCTGGAGACGAGGTCGCGATGCAGTCTCGCTCGCTGATCGTGCTCAATCACCCCATCGACGCGGCGAGCGCGCACACCACCGGCTCGGCGAGAACCTGAGGATCAGTCGCCGAGCGCGACCGGTTGACACGGTGACCCGTGCTGCAACATCGCCGAGGCACAGTGCATCGCGAACGAGACTGAGCCTGGGTCGGACGGAACCCCGGCGGAGGCTGAATAGTCCGGGTTGAAGCCGGAGCCGGGGTCCCGTCCGACCGCAAGTCACTCACACCCCGGATAGGCTTGCGCGGTGACGCGGGGCAGCATCTGGTCCCGCGATATATGTCATGTATAGTTGACATATGGCCTACTCGATATCGACGCCCACCGCCGATGCGGCCGTCGCCACCGTGCTGCACGTCCTCAATGACCTCCCGACGGCGGACCGGCTGGTCGCGCTGCGATCGGTTGCGGTGCTGCTCGGGTCCCGCCGGGCCTCCACGGTCCTCTCCGCCCGCTCCGATGGGATGAGCTGGCAGGACATCGCCGACCGCCTCGGCATGTCTCGGCAGTCGGTGTGGGATCGGTACGCCGCGGAGGATCACAACCCACCGCCGCCCGCTCGCGGCCGGCGTCCTCGCGCTCGCAGCGCCACGCACACCTTCTCGAATTGCGCCGCCTACAAGGCGGTCACCACACCCCGCCAGTGATCAGGAGAACCCATATGGTCAACACCGTCAACGACGCTACCTTCGACGCCGAAGTCCTTGCGTCCGTCTCCCCCGTGCTCGTCGAGTTCGGCGCGGCATGGTGTCCGCCTTGCCGGATGCTCGCACCCATCCTCGAGGAGGTTGCCGATGAGCGATCCAACGTTCGAATCCTGACCGTCGACGTCGACGCCAATCCCCGCACCCAGGGCCGCTATGGCGTGATGTCGCTGCCGACCCTGCTGCTCTTCGCGGCCGGCAAGCCCGTACGCCAGGTGATCGGCTTGATGTCCAAGGGACGGCTTCTCGCGTTCATCGACGAGGCGCTGGAGGTCGCGGCCTAGGCCCCGTCCACCTTCCGGGCGGTTGCCCCTTGACGACCCGGTACTCAAGCGGGCCACGCCCGGTCCGATTCGGGTGTATGGGTACAGTCTGGTGGTGGGGACCGCCTCGGGAACGCCGGCTGACGATGCGGTTGATGCGGACCCGGCGCGCCGCGGTGGCGTCGGGGGCGCGCTCGACCTCCTCGAGGACGGTCCTCATCCGAGGCGGGCGCCGCAGGTCATCGGGAACCTGATCCTGACGTCACACGCCGGGCTGATCGTCCTCTTCGGACTGGTCCTGCTCTACCTCAGCGGGCTCGCCTTCACCCCGCTGCGACCGGTCCACTTCGCGCTTGGGTTCGCCTTGATCCCCATCCTGGCGGTGAAGCTCGCGAGCACAGCTTGGCGCGCGATCGGGTACTACTTTCATCGCGACGCGTACCGGGCCGCCGGGGCGCCCTGGTTGCTGCCGCGTGTGATCGCGCTGCCGCTCGCAGCCGCGGCGGTGCTGGCCACCGTCAGCGGCGTGGTGCTCTGGAGCGAGGGCACCGACCGCGGCACCTGGGCGGCGATTCACACCGACTCCGTCATCGCGCTCGGCGTGATCGTCCTCGTGCACCTGGCCGTGTACCTACGAAAAGCGCTGCGAGCGTCAGCGAAGAGCCTGGGTGCGACCGCGATCAACCGGCCGGAGCGCGTGATCGTCTGGGCTCTCCTGGCCGCGCTGGTCGCGGGCGCGATCGCCACCGGGCTCGAGCCCACCTGGAACCCGACGGGGTCGCAGGCACCTCCGACGGCGAGCCAGCCCTAGTCGCTACCCCGGTCGCGTCACCGGCGCTGAGGTGCGGCGGCGTCGAAGACCTCCCACATCGCGGCGTAGCGACCGTGGGCCGCGATCAGCTCGTCGTGGGTTCCGGTCTCGACCACCTGCCCGCCGTGCAGCACGATGATCCGGTCCGCAGCCCTGGCGGTCTGAAGCCGGTGCGCGATCACCACCGTGGTGCGACCGTGCGATACCTCCTGCATCGCGGCGGCGACGTGCGCCTCGGTCACGAGGTCGAGGTTCGAGGTTGCCTCGTCGAGCAGAAGCAGGATCGGGTCGACAAGCTCGGCACGAGCCAGGGCGATGAGCTGGCGCTGACCGGACGAGAGCGACCGGCCGCGCTCGGTCAGCTCGTGGTGGTACCCGCCTGAGAGGCGGGCGATGAACGCATGCGCGCCGACCGCTCGGGCAGCCGCCTCCACCTCGGCGTCACCGGCCTCGGGCCGCCCGTACGCGATGTTGTCGCGGATCGTGCCCGAGAAGAGGAACGCCTCCTGCGGGACATAGCCGAGCTGGTGGCGGAAGTCATGCAGGTCGACGGTGCGCAGGTCGTGCCGGTCGACCTCGACGCTCCCATCATCGGGATCGTAGAAACGTGCCAGCAGCTTCATGACCGTGGATTTCCCGGCACCCGTCTCGCCGACGAGTGCGACGGTCTCCCCCGCCGCGACCTGCAGATCGATGCCGCGCAACGCCTCGGGTGGTTTGCGCCAGCCGGCGTCTCGGGATTGCAGCAACCGCGGATCCTGAGGCCCGCGCCGAGCAACCGGGCGCGCTCCTTCGAATCCGGGTCGATCGGCGGGCAGGGGGTACGAGAAACGCACGTGGTTGAGGCTGACGTCACCGCGCAGGCGGCCGATCTCCTCCGGGTTGGCTGGATCGGGCGTGAGCGACTCGAGTTGCATGAGCTCGGCGATGCGACCCACCGACACGCGGGTCTGCTGCCAGGCATCGAATACCTGCGAGAGCTGCTGTATGGGTGAGAAGAACAAATCGATGTAGAGCAGGAACGCGATGAGCGCTCCTGAGGTGAGATGGCCGGTCTGGATCAGCCGAGCACCGACGCCGAGCACGATCGCGTCGGCAACCGCTGCCATGAACTGCACGAACGGGAAGTAGGTTGCGACCAGACGCTGCGCGGCGACACGGGTGTCGAGATACGCGCGCCCCAGCCGGTGGAACTGCGCGATCGCAGCGTCTTCATGGACGAAGGCCTGCGACTCGCGAACACCGGAGAGGCTCTCCTGAAAATCCGCATTGACGATGGCAATCCGCTCGCGCGACATGCTGTACAGGCGAGCCGCCTTCTGACGAAACGCGACGGTCGCCACGGCAAGGGGGATCGCCACCGAGAGCGTCCAGAGCCCGAGCTCGGTGTTGATGATGATCAGCGCGACGCCAACACCGACGAAGGTGACGATCGAGACGAGAGCGGAGAGCAGACCGTTCTCGATCAATGATTCGAACTGATCGACGTCGGTCGTCATCCGGGTCATGATCCGACCGGCCATCTCGCGCTCGTAGTAGTCCAGGGAAAGGCGTTGCAGCTGCGCCCAGATGCGGATGCGAAGCGACAGCATGATTCGCTGCGCGGTGCGTCCGGTGACGAAGGTCTCACCAATCTCGTCGATGAGATCGACGAGCGTGACCACGAGAAAGACGCCCGCCGCGGCGAAGAGGACCGCGGACGACCCCTTCGCCACTCCATCGTCGAGACCGGTCTTCACCAACACCGGTCCGAGCAGCGTCATCAACCCGTCGACGATCACGAACACCAGGCCGAGGAGCAGCGGCCGGTGGAACTCACGCAACAGCCGCAGCAGGCTGAAGTGCTTGTCCGGTCGCGACTCGCGCTCGAGGTCGACGTCGGCGGCATCCCGAATGGGCCGGAGACGCGCGACGCGGGCGAGCAGCTCGGGTGTCGGGGCCAGGTTGAGACGCCAGCCGGAGCCACCGCCCCCGAGCCCCGGTCCGAGCGACGGAGCGCCGATCGTGCGACCCGCCATGCGATTGCCGGATCGCTCGCGGTCGCCGGCCCACGCCGACGCGGTGATGCCATCCAGTCCGGCGGTCGATGCAATGGTGGCGAGCGCTTCGATGGAGTCGCCTATGGATGCGGCGTCGAGCTCTTCGAGCCCCGACACGAGCGTTCTGTACAGCGCGCTGCGGGCGATGAGCTCGTCGTGGGTGCCGGCTTCGACCACGCCGCCGCCATCGAGAACGATGATCCGGTCGGCAAGGTGCAGCGTCGACTGGCGGTGCGCGATCAGCAAGGTGGTGCGGCCGGCCATGACTCCACGCAGCGCCTCGTGCACCTCCGCCTCGATGCGCGCGTCGATCGCGCTGGTGGCATCGTCGAGGATGAGGATTCGCGGGTCGTAGAGAATCGCCCGCGCGAGCGCGATCCTCTGGCGCTGTCCGCCCGAGAGGCTCAGCCCACGCTCGCCGATCGCCGTGGCGTATCCCCGTGGCAGCTCGAGGATGAAATCGTGCGCCTGGGCAGCGCGCGCGGCTGCCTCGATCTGCTCGTCGGTCGCATCCGGCCGTCCGTATGCGATGTTCGCCCGGACCGAGTCGGAGAACAGGAAGCTGTCCTCGAAGACGACACCCACCTGTCGGCGCAGCGAGCGCAGCTTGACCGTCCGCACGTCGTACCCGTCGATGCGCACCGCTCCCTCAGTGGGGTCATAGAAGCGTGGAACGAGCATCGCGAGCGTGGTCTTCCCACTGCCGCTCGGCCCGACGATCGCGACGCGCTCTCCCGGAGCGATGTGCAGATCAACTCCTGTGAGCACCGGTTGACGGTCGCCGTAGTTGAAGTGCACGTTCGAGAACCGGATGTCACCGCGCAGCTCGGGGAGGTCGACCGCATCGGGTGGATCGCAGATTGCTGCGGGCAAATCGAGGAGCTGGAAGATGCGCTCCAGGCCTGCCCGGGCCTGCTGGCCGATGGTCAGGACCCCGGCGAGCTGGCGGGCCGGCGCCATCAGCTGCGTGACGTAGGTCGAGAAGGCGAGAAACGTGCCAAGGGTGATGTCGTGGTGGAGGGCGAGCCACCCGCCCAGCGCGAGGATCGCCACCTGCGCGAACAGAGGGATCGCCTCGAGGAGTGGCTGGTATCGCGATTGCAGACGCACCGCACGCATCTGTGACCCGTACACGGCCTTCGACGCGCCGGCCACGCGTTCGACCTCACGCTGCTCCTGCCCGAACGCCTTGACCACGCGGACCCCATTGAGATCCTCGTCGACGATCTGAACCAGCTCGCCCTCTCGCTGCTGCCCGTCCCAGGTCGCCGGGAAGACGCGCCACCGCATGCGGTAGGAGACGATGAGCAGGCTCGGTGCGACCACGACGCTCACCAGCGCCAGGAGCGGCGAGAGATAGAGCATCACGCCGAGCGAAAGCAGCAACAGCAGGATGTTGCTGCTCATGATCGGAAAGAAGCTCAGCAGCCCCTGAACCAGTGTCGAGTCCGAATTGGCGCGTGCAACCAGCTGCCCCGTCGGCATGCGGCCGAGGTTGTCGAAGTCGAGGGACTGCAGGTGGTCGTGCATATCGTTGCGGAGGTCGTACTGGACCTCGAGCGCGACGCGGCCACCGCGGTAGCGGCGGATATAGGCAAAGGCGAAGCTGGCGGCGGCGAGCCCGACAAGCAGGAGGAGCCACGGCCAGAGTGCCGAGGTCCTGGTGAGGATGACCGCGTCAACAATCTGGCGTGCGACCAGCGGGACCGCCGTCTGACACACGCTGCCGAGCACCGCGGCTCCCACCGACAGCACGACGTCCCGGCGGTGCCGGAGCATGTAACCCCAGAGACGCCGGATCCACCCGGGCTTGACGCGAGCTTCGCTCAACCGCGTTCGTTGATCGTACGGAGATCCTCAGCGAGATAGACGGACCGCGTCAGCGTAGCGCGAGTTGGCCCGAGAGCCGCTCGCTACCAGGTGGCGGTCGAAACCGATGGGCTGACCCGGCGACGGATCGCTTCGAGGATCCGGAAGGCAAGCTCGGGGCTGTCCTTGAGGGTCACGCGGTACATCCCGCTTTCATTCACCCGTGGCTCGATGCGAATCACGCGGAGGCCGGCGTCCTGTAGCGCGGCCAGCATGCGCGCCACGCCACCCTGGCGGTGCTGCGTTGTCTCCATGATGTCGCTGTCCCTGACGTCGATCGCGAGCATTGCTCATCCCCTATCGCGGTTGGATCACGGTGGCATCATGGGCGCGGCATCCTGTCGACTCCGTGAGCAACCTGTCTCGGAGGCATTCCATATGTACGTCGGTTCTGTGGTGATCGACTGCAACGACTTCGCCGCCATGTACGCGTTCTGGACCGCGGCGCTCGGCTATGCGCCTCGAGACCAGCCCGAGGAGGGGTGGGCCGTGCTCCGGGATCCCGAGGGAGCCCATGTGAACGTGTCGCTCCAGCGAGTGCCGGAGCCGCGGGTCGGCAAGAACCGTCTCCACCTCGACCTGTATACCGACGACCAGGCCGGCGAGGTTGCGCGCCTGCTTGGGCTGGGGGCCGTACGCTCTTCGCGGACGCCCGAGCCCGGCGAGGACTTCGTGACCCTGCAGGATCCTGAGGGCAACGTCTTCGACGTGGTCGACACGGCAGGCTGAACGATCGCCTGCCTGCCGTAGGCTCATGACCCCGGCACCGTGATGCTCGGTTGCAGGTGCCGCGGCCTTCGAATGACGTCACTGACCCTCCTTGCCAACGTGGTCACGCCTTAATACGGGTCTGCGGCGAGGAAAGTGTCACCGGATGGAGGTGGGCGCACTACAGTGGCCTGTACCGGGATGGAAGGAGTGCAGCGACGGCGGCAGTTGATCGCCGGGCTCCTCGCTGCTGTTGCGGCAGCCGCGAGCGACTGGGGCTACCTGGCTGTGATCCATAGCCAGAACGCGCAGCCACCGTATCCCGGGGTCGTGCCGTTCGTCACCGGGTACGTCGCCGCGATCGCGGCCGCCTCGGTCGTCGGCATGGCGTTCGTCGTCGCAGGCCGGCTCGCGGCTGCGAAGTCGGTGTTCCTGTCCGCAGCCGCGGGAAGCGCGGCGCTCGGGTTCCTCGCGATCTTCAGCATCGGCGTGGCGCTCCTGATCACGGCGGCGCTGCTCACCGTCGCCGCCCAGACGATCCCGCCAATCCGTCGACGCCGATCGTGGCTGTGGCCGGTGTCCGGTGCGTTCGTCGCCGTAGCCGCGCTGATAGCCGGTTTCGTGGTCGTCGGCACCTTCTAGCCTCACGGCGCGTGGCAGAACGTCCCGATGCCGGCGACGTTACATAAGGGTTCGGCCCCGCAACTAGGGGGCGACCCACTTCCGTGCCGTATATGGGTTGGGATGAGCATGCGTGCTGCGGTGATCTTTCCCGCGATGCGGATCAGTCGAGCCGACTCCGGCGTCGACCGCGTCGAGACCGCGGCTCCGGACCTGGATGCGGTGTACAGATCGGAGATCCGCAGGATGATCGGGCTCGCGAGCGTTCTCACGGGCAGTCGCTCTGCGGGAGAGGACCTGGCTCACGATGCATTCCTGCTCGTGCTGCGTCGCGCGGAGCGTGAGCCGGGATATGTCCGGTCACCCGCCTGGCCGCTCCTCCGGACTGTTCTGGTGCGACTGGCAATCCAACGCCGCAGATCGATCGCGCGCGAGTCGCGCAGGCTCGCCCATTTCTGGGAGCCACCCGACAGCGAGTGGTGGGATCCGGACCCGGCACTCATCGATTGGCACGCTGCCCTCGGAGCACTGCCTCCGCGAACGCGAGCCTGCGCTGTCCTTTTCTACGGCGAGGACCTGAGCATCGCGGACGTGGCTCGCGAGCTGGGGTGCTCCCCGCGCACGGTCGAGCACAACCTGCACAGCGCTCGCAACAAGCTCTCCGCCGCATTTGGTCCACCCGGCGACGGGGAGGGGGCGCCATGACCGATGTCCGTGACGGTTTCGAAGCCTACGCGCGGTCGATGACGCGACGTTTGATCGCCGTCTCCGAGAAGGACCCGATACGGTCGATGGAATCGCGGCGCGGCTCCGCGTGGCGCACGGTTGCGATGCTGATCGCCACCGCCGCGATCGTCGCCGCCGTGGGGTTGATCGGAACGAACGCGCTCCGCGCCACGTCATCTCGTCCGCCCGCGGCTTCGCCGCCTCCCCAACCGGTGACGACTCGCACGCCGTCGCCTGCGCCAACTCCGGTTGCATCAGCGCAGCCGGCGCCCACCGTCGCGCCGAGCGGCGTCGTCGACAATCTCCGAATGTTCACGTCCACCACGGGATGGGCGCAACGTCAGCTCGACGGCGCGATCCTGCGCACCACCAGCGGCGTGCAGCACTGGACCCTCCGGATGCCGCGGCTCGGCGGCGACCAGGTCGTCGCCGCGGCCTTCGTCGATGCCGACGCGGCCCGGCTCGTGACCGCCACGATTGCGGCTGTGTCGATTGGTATCAACACAGCCACGGTCCGCGCGTGGGCGACCGATGACGGGGGCCTGACGTGGATCAGAGAAGGCACCTTCACGGTGAACGGCGTCGCTGCAGACCTCCAGGCGGGGGCGCTCGACTTCGTTGGTCGAGAGGATGGATGGTTCTCGCTCAGCAACGCCGCGCTCGGATCCTCAACCATGGATGTGTTCCGTACGCAGAACGCGGGAGCCAGTTGGACACACGTGGTTGCGACGTCGTTCATGCCGGCTCCCGGTCAATCCAGTGACATCCCCCTGGGCTGCGACAAGAATCCGGCGGTGTTCAGCGACGCGAACACCGGCTGGATCACAGCGGCCTGCAACGGTGGATCGCCGTTCCTGTATGCGTCCCACGACGGGGGTGTCAGCTGGACATCGGAGCCCCTGGGCATCAAGTACTCCGAGTACGGCTACACGACCAACCCACCCCAGTTCGTCAGCGGCAGCACCGGATTCATGATCGGAAGCCAGGACACCGCCACCAATCCGGTGGTCACGTTGTTTGTGACCACCAACGGTGGTCGGACCTGGTCGCGCTGGCGCACGCCTGACAGCGCGCTCGACGCATCGGATTTCGTCGACGGCGACAACGGCTGGCTGCTCATGTACAACGCCGACGCCTCGGATCACGACTCATCGCTCTGGGTGACGCACAACGCGGGAAAGACATGGACGGATCTCGGCTTGGACCCGCGGTTCGGGGGTACGTCCCTCGACTTCCTGACCACACAGATCGGGTGGGCATTCTTCAGCGAATGGCTGCAGCCCCCTGCGGGCCCGGAGCTCCTGAGGACGATCGATGGAGGGCGGACCTGGTCGGCGATGACCCCAACCATGAGTGCGCCGTGATCGCAGGATGAACGACGGTACTCCGGCACCGCCCCCACCTCATCGCCAAGCGCAGCGCCCATACCATCACCGACCGCGCCGGTCGTCACTGCCGATGAGCCGGTCTGCGCAACCTCTCAGTTGCAGATCGCATACTCGCCGTCCCTGGGTGGAGGTGCCGCAGGTAACCTCATCGTGGCGCTCGGGATCTGGAATCGGGGCAGCCATCCGTGCAAGCTGCGCGGATGGGTGACGGTGCAATTCCTCAACCCAAACGGCGGTCTCGTACCCACCCACTGGGTGCAAACCACCGGCAATTTTTCGGGCAGCGCACAGCCCGTTGCGGTCAGCCTCCCTCCGTGCGCCAGTTCAGGCGGGTGCGCGTCCGATTCCACTCCCGCCGCGTACGTCAGCATCGCTGGTGATGACGTCATCAACCCATGTGTGACGGCCGCGAGTGTTCGCGTCCTGACACCAGGTGCGTCCACGGCCGTGGTGGTCAACCTGCGAGTTGATGGTTTCGCGGATGGTCAAGTCTTCTGTTCTGACGGGAAGGTGTGGGTGCTCCCGATCGTCTCAACGTACTCCGCGCTCGGACCCCCATTCGCCTAACCGAGGACACCGGCCGAATCCTGTCGCCAGGTGTTCCAGAGCTGGGCGTAGGCGCCACCGGCCCGCAGCAGGTCGGCGTGGGTGCCGAATTCTTTGATACTGCCGTCCTCAACCACCACCACCAATTCCGCATCGTGTGCCGCGTGCAGGCGATGCGAGATGGCGATGACGGTGCGGCCCTTGAGGAGCACCGCCACCGAGCGCTCGAGATGGCGCGCCGCACGCGAGTCGAGCAATGAGGTCGCCTCGTCGAGAACGAGCGTATGCGGATCCGCGAGGAGCAGTCGCGCGATCGCGATCTGCTGCGCGAACCCGGGACTGATCGACGCTCCGCCGGACCCGAGGATCGTGTCCAACCCGGCGGGAAGCGACCGGACAGCCTGCATCGCATCGACGGTTTCGAGCACCGCGAGCAGCTGCTGGTCACTCGCGTCCGACCGGGCGAGCCGGAGGTTGTCGCGCAGCGAGCATGCGAAGAGATGATGCTCCTGGGTCACGAGAGCGACCTCGCGCCGGAGGCGATCGGGTGGCAGCAGATGGGGTTCGACCCCGCCGACGTGCACGAACCCGATGCGCGGTGGGTGAACGCCGGCGAGCAACAGAGCGAGCGTGCTCTTCCCGGCTCCGCTGGGCCCGACGACAGCGAGTCTCGCACCGACCTCGGGCGAGAGATCGATGCCGTGCAGCACGTCGGCAGCATCGTCGTATGCGAAGTGCAGTTGCCCCGCCACGAGCCGCCGGTCGGATGGGAGCCGCTCGGTCATCTCTGCCGCCGGCACCTCGGAGACGCCGACCACTCGGGAAAGTGACGCGGATGCAAGTTGCACCTCGTCCTGCCACGCAAGCAGCGTGTCGACGGGCGATACCAGCTGCTGCGTGTAGAGCGCAGCGGCGGCGACGGCTCCGATGGACAGCTGACCATGCATCACGAGCAGCCCGCCGAAGAGCAGACACAACACCAGCGGAACGATGTACGCGGCCTCGCAGGTGCCGAAGAAGACGGTGCGCAGGCGAAGAGTCCGCCGTTCCAACGCGACCCACTCGCGAATGTCGTCGTCGGTCTGTGCGATGCGTCGCGGACCGAGTCGCAGCGATTCGATGGTGCGCGCGGCATTGACCGTCTCCTGCAGGTCGGAGTTCACCACGGCTTCGGCCGCGGCCTGCAGCTGATACGCGGGCCGCGCCCGTCGCAGGTACCAGCGGGTGGCGATCACCAGCGGGGGGATCACCGGAACCACGACGAGACCCAGGACCGGTGCGGTCACCACCAGAGCGGCTATGGCGAGAACGCCGGTCACGCCGGCCACGAGCAACTCGGGAAGACCGCGGCGCACCGCCTGCGACATGTCGTCTATGTCGGTCGACGCGCGGGTCATGAGGTCGCCGGTTCCGGCGCGCTCGACAATGCCGATCGGCAGCGCGAGCACGGTACCGATGAACCGTTCACGCAGTCGCGCGAGAACGTATTCGCCGGTGAGCGCGCCGCAGACGCGGGCGCCCGCGGTGAAGATCGTCTGCACCAGCAGGGCGGCGGTGAACAGCAGCGCCGTGCTGTCGATGGTGGCGTCGGTGAGCGCACCCGAGCCATTGATGATTCTCTCGAGCAGTTGCGGGCCGACCAAGCCGGCCGCGCTGGCCGCCATCTGGAGCGCGATGGCCGCGGCGATGAGGCCGCGTCGCTCGGCAAGGCCCGACCGAAGGCTGCGCCATGCCGCGCGTCCGCCGGCAACCGGGAGGATGGACGCCATGTCACGGCTCATTCGTTTCCCCGCGTGACGACCCGGCGGTATCGAGCGTCGGTGGCGATCAACCGGGCATGGGGCCCGAACACCACGGTGCCGTTATCGACGAACGCGACGCGATCAGCTCGCGCGAGGAGCAGCGGGCTGGTGGTGAAGATGACCGTGGTGCGTCCGCGCCGAAGCGCACCGAGCCGCTCCCCGATCATCGCTTCCGTGTGAGCGTCGACGGCGCTGGTCGGTTCATCGAGCACGAGGACGTCGGGATCCGCGCGGAGCGCGGCCGCGAGCGCGATGCGCTGGCGTTGACCACCCGAAAGCGATCGGCCCCGTTCCGAGACCGGCGACTCGAGGCCACGGCCAAGCCCGGTGACGATGTCAGCGCCGCACGCCGCAGCGATCGCCTCCTCCACGCTCGGCCGGGCATCCGTCTCGCCGGCTCGTGCACTCGGGACGTCAACGGCATCGCGCAGAGTGCCGGCGAGCAGGTGCGGATCGCGATCGAGGACCAGGACCCGGCGCCGCACCTCAGCGACCGGGACCTGGTCGAGCGCAACGCCCCCCAGGGTCACCCGCGCCGCGCCCGATGGATCGCTGAGGCGCCCAAGCCTCGCTGCGGTCGCGCTGGCGATGTCCGGATCCTCGATCACCACCGCGGTCATGAGCCCATCCAACGCGGTCAGCCCCGACTCCTCGTCAACAAGGTCCCCGGCGACAGGCAGGGCTTGCGAGCCGGCCGGCGAGTCAAGGTCCGCGTCGAGGCGCAGGACCGAGAGCACGCGCCCCGCGGCGACCGTGGCCGCGGACCAGATGCTCGCCGCCTGGATCAGTGTTTGCACGGGCAGGGCGAGGAACGCCGCATATGCGTAGTCCGCGACCAGCTCGCCGGGGGGGATGGAACCGGCGCGCACAAGCCGGGCGCCGAGAAACGTGATCGCGACCAGGATCGCGCCCGGCAGCAGCACCTGAAGGCCGTCCAGCACCGACTGGATCAGCGATGTGCGCACGGTTGCGTGACGCACCTCCTGTGAGGCGCGGGCATAGCGAGCCGAGAAATCAGCCTCGCCGCCGAGCCCGCGCAACACCCGGAGCCCGGCGACAGTGTCCGCTGCGACCGCCGATGCCGCACCGCGTTGCTGCCGCTCGGCGCGCTGACGGCGTTCGAGCGGACCCATCGCCGGGAGGATCAGCAGGGCGGAGATCGGCGCTCCGACGAGCAGCACCAGGCCGAGCTGCGGTGAGGTGCTGAGCAGGATCACGGCCACGATCACGATCGACACCACAGCCCCGGTGCCGCGTGCGCTGATGTCGAGCAGCCTGGCGACGCGCACCATGTCGGTTGTGCCCAGACTCGCCACCTCGCCGGCGCCGATCTGACGCGGCAGCCCGGCGCCGAGGCGGATCGCGGCACGGATCACGAGCTGCTGCACGCGCACGCAGGCCTCGAGAAAGTTGCTCACCGCGCGCCGATGGCGCAGCACCCCGGCGGCCGCCTGGAGGATCCCCAGGGCGAAGACCACGCCAGTCCAGAGAATCAGCGCCGGCCCGTTGCGCTGGATGATGGCGTTGACGGCCTGCCCGAGTGCCGCCGGGATGACTCCTTGCGTCCCCATCCAGAGGGCGCCAAAGAACGCTCCACCGATGACGGTCCGCCGCTGCGCGCGCGCCATCCACAAGAGGAAACGGAGCGGCGAACGAAGGTCCGGATCCCCGGGGTCGGCGAGCGGAATTCGAGAGAGCACGACGGCGGGGAAGTCTAGTCGTGATTGAGAAATCGCCCGGAGAGCAGATCGGCCGGGGCAGCCGAAGCAGCCCCGTTTTCTCCTAGGGCGTCTGCCCGAACGCCCCGCCTGCGCGCAGTTCGGCCATGCGGCTGTCGTCGTAGGCGAGAAGGTCTCGGAGCACATCGTCTCGGTGCTCACCACGGAACGGGGCTCGGCGGTACTCCGGTTCCGCTGCACCAACGCGAACCGGGCCGCGGAGCTGACCGATTCTGCCGAAACGCGGATGCTCAGTCTCGACGATCATGCCGCGTGCGGCGGTCTGCTCATCCCTCAGGGCCTCGGCCACCGTATTGACAGGGCTGCACGGCACCCCGGCCCCGCCAAGGATGGCGAGCCATTCCGATGCCGTGCGCGACGCGAACACGCCCTCGAGGACCGGGAGCAATGCGTCAGCGTGATCGCGGCGGTCTGCGAACGTCGAGAATCGGGGGTCAGTCGCGAGCTCGGGGAGTCCGATCGCATCGACCAGGCGTAACCAGAATTTCTCCTTCGGGCATCCGACCACGATCCAGGCGTCGCGCGTCTGGAATGCCTGGAACGGAACCAGGGATGGGTGCGCCGAGTGATGCGTACGTGTTGGCGTGAACGCACCATTGAGGTGCCAGATCGCCGGATACGTAAGCATCGCCAGGGCGGTGTCGAAGAGGCTCAGATCGCAGTCCATTCCGACACCGTCGCGACGCGCGGCATGGATGCCGGCGAGCATCGCGACTGCGGCGACCAGGCCCGCCGAGTAATCGACCAGCGAGAGACCCGATTTCGTGGGCGGCCCTGACGGCTCCCCGGTGATGTCCATCCAGCCGGCGATCCCCTGCAGGAAGTAGTCGTAACCGGGCTCGCTCCTTCGCGGTCCGGTCGTGCCGAACCCGGTGAGCGTGCAGCACACGATTCGCTCGTTGAGATGCTCGAGGTCGGCGTAGCTGATACGCAGGTTGTGAGGGACGTCGCCCCGGAGGTTCGAGTACACGGCGTCGCTGACGCGCACGAGGTCCTCGAACACGGCGCGTCCGGCCGGTGCCTTGAGGTCCAGGCCGACGCTTCGCTTGTTCCGGTTGAACGTCTCGAAGAACAGGCTGTCCTCTCCCTCCTGCATGGGAGGCACGTACCGGCCGATGTCTCCCCCGCTCGCCGGGTCCTCGATCTTGATGATGTCGGCACCGAGGTCGGCGAGCTGCACGCTGCCGAAGGGTCCTGCGGCGTACTGCTCGATTGCGATGACCCGCACGTCCTCGAGCGGTCTCACGCCGGTGTGCGACCTCTCGCAGCGACCAGTGCCGCAACTCGAGCCATCTCGTTACCGACGATCATCATTCCCTCGTCAACACCCATTCCGGGTTTGGCGAGCACCTGCGCTGCTCCACAGGCCATGGCGACGTGCGCCGATATCTGCGCGGATCGGTCGGTTTCGTTGCTGCTGCCACCACAATATGCGGCGAGGCCTTGACGCGCGACCAGGAGCAACGCCTCGATGGTGTTGTTGAGGCCGCCGAGATCAGGGGTTTTGACGTGGATGACATCGGCCGCCTGGGCTGCGACGAAGACCTCGATATCCTCGAGCGTGTTGCACCATTCGTCCACGGCGATACGCACGTCACTGCCGCGAGCCCGGAGCGCGGCTCGCAGCCCGGCGAACACGCGAACCTGTGCGTCCCGGCTCC
Source organism: Candidatus Dormiibacterota bacterium (assembly GCA_003162415.1). GTDB lineage: Bacteria > Chloroflexota > Dormibacteria > Aeolococcales > Aeolococcaceae > Palsa-851. The sequence goes on along the minus strand of PMOL01000019.1, from coordinate 101,274 downwards.
CCGCGTCGATGACATGCTCGATGCAGACGGCGAATGGTTTCGCGGTTTCGCCGAGACGTGTGAGATAGCCGGCCACCCTGTCGACATCGCCGTCGAACACCAGGCCGATAGTGCCGTACACATCGAAGTGCAGTCGCGGCAAGTAGTCGGGCCGCGCCCGCAACGTGATGATCCGGTCGCGAACCCAGACGACATATTCCAGCAGCAGCTCGCCGTCGCGGCCGAGCTTGGTGTCGACCTCGTTGATCAGGCCATGCGGGAGAACGTCCGCCTCTTTGAGCACCATCTTGTCGACGTTGGTGTACCGGTCATCGCCGGACTGAACGAAGAGCGGCACCGGTGCGATCGCGATGCCGGTCGCATACTCGTCGCGAACGACCTCGGCCATGGTCGTGCCGCGCGCGCGAGCAACCGCGTCGAGGAGTGCCTGCGTGACGCCATACCTGATGGCTGGGTGGAGACGTTGGCCGTCTACCATGAGCGCGTCGACCTCGCGTGCGGCGTCGCGAAAGTTCGTGATCTCCCTGCCGCGAAGCAGCGGCACGATGTGACGCTCGATCACCTCCGCAGCCGGGCGTGCAAGGAACAGCGGTTCGCGTCCACCGACACCGGCGTACTGCACCGCCGCGCAGTCACCGTGGGCGATCTGGCCGTCGTCGAGCAGCAGCATCACCGATACGGCCTCGCCGGGCTGACGGATGCTTCCGAATCCAGGCGTCAGCGGCCGGCCGCGGTAGGCGAAGCCGTCATGTGCCGCTCCCGCGCGGATCGCCGCCTGATCGTCGGAGAAGAACCCCGAGCGAATTGGGACAGCGATAAGGTCGGCGATGATCATGGGAGCTCCAGAGCTGGGTTGTGGCGCGACGACCGTTTGAGGATTCAGCCTCCCGCAACGCCTGGTCGTAGGCTCGCGGCCCATACGCAGGCGATCTCATCAGCGGTGGCCATGTCGAAGCGATGTCGCATCAGGAGGAGCGAAGCCTCGTGCTGTTCCCTGTCGTCGCTTCCCACGCAGTCGACAGCGATGACGACATAGAGATCGCTGAACATCGCGTCGCGAGCGGTCGACTCGACGCACCCCTCGGTGGTGCATCCGCCGATCACCACCGTCTTGATCCCATTGCTGCGCAGCAGCAGCTCGAGGTCAGTGCCCCAGAATCCGCTGGACCGGTACTTGCGGACCACGAGCTCCCCGGCCCGGGGTGTGAGCTCCTTGACGAAGTCATGACCGGGGGTGCCCTCCACCGAGTAGCGCAAAGGAACATCGTCCCGGCGGTTCCCCGCGTGCATGCGCAGATTGAAGCGGATCTGTGCCGGCGAGTCGCTGAGGCGATTGGAAAGCGCGGTGTTCTGCACGTGGACGACGAGCGCCGCCGACCGGCGGGCATCCTCGAGCAGACCTGCCAGCCGGGGCAACGATTCCCGATACATGGACAGATCGATACCGAGCTCGCCGAACACGCCGTCGGACTCCACGAAGTCGCGCTGCATGTCGATCAGGAGCAGCGCCGTGTGCGCCGGCTCGACGAGCTCGGCCAGTTCGGTGAAGACCTCCTTCCCCTCAACGGTTATCAATGCCCGGCCTCACTGCGCGCTGGACGGCGTCGACTCGTCGCCGCCATCGTTCACGCGCGACGGCGGCGCCGGCCTTCGCCGGTAGAGAACATGGATCGATGCGACCCGCCGCTGGATCCTCCGGTCGAGGTGCCCGACGACGCCGTTCGACGACGCGGGCAGCGTCACCCCCACATGGTCCGGCGTCTCGTCTTTGGCAACCGCCATGTACCCGATCGCCTGGAGCGCGGCCTCATCCTTGCCGTACTCGGCACGATCGAAGTAGTGGCGCACCAGGGATTCGGGAAAGACCTCCGGATGCCCATACGCCGCACATCGCGCGTGTTGATCCAGTCTCGAATCGATCCGACAACTCTGATCGCTGCCATGAGACCTCCTCCGCCATCGCGCCGGGATCGACCCTCAGAGCATAGCGGGTGACCTTGGCGACACCTACCCCGCGAACGGCCACCTCGGAGCGCCGAGCTCGCGAGACACGCCGCGTGCGGCCTCGACGACGGCACTGGCGAGGCCGCGCGCCGGACCGCGTGAGAACACGCGATCGGTGTCACCGACCACGGCGATGGCCCCGACGGCATTGCCGGCACGATCGAAGATCGGCGCGGCGACGCTGGACTCGCCGAGCACCGCTTCGTCACGCTCGGTCGCGATCGCCTGGAGGCGGATGGTGTTCAGCTGGATCCGCAACGCCGCGGCGTTGGGCGTCCGCTTGGTCAGCCGCTCGAGTGGCGCCGACATCAGGGTGTCGATGACGTCGCCGGGTGCGAACGCGAGCAGGGCCTTCCCCAGCGCGCTCGCATGCAACGGAAGCTGGGAACCGACCTCGAGGATCTGCAGGGTGGCATCCGGGCGAAACACGTGGTGCACGATCACGGCGTTCGGGCCATGCATGACTCCGACACGTACCGCGAACTTGGTGCGCACGGCGAGCTGCGCGGCGTAGGTGATCGAGCGCGATCGCAATTCGTTGACGTCGAGATACGAGTACCCGAGCTGCAACAATCCGGCGCCCAGCTGGTATTTCTCCGAGACGCGGTCCTGTTCGACGAAGCCCTGGGCAAGCAACGTCTGCAGAAGACCGTGCACGGTCGGCCGCGCAAGGCCGAGCCGGTCGGCAAGTTCGCTGACCCCCAATCTCCCCGGACCGGCGGCGAGTGCTTTGAGAATTGCGGCTGCGCGATCGACGGACTGGATGGTCGTCGGTCGCCGGCTATTCGGCATTGCTGAATTATGGTCGAGGATGTAGACTAGTCGGAATTCTGAACCGATGACGTGACAGCGAGGGAAGTCGTGGCCGTCGGGATTGTACTGGTGTCACATAGCCCACAGCTGGCGGCGGGGCTGACCCTTCTTGCCGGTCAGATGGCAGGGCCGGATGTTCACATCGAGCCCGCCGGTGGGGACCAGGACGGAGGTCTCGGCACCTCCGACGAGCTGGTTCGCGCCGCGATCGAGCGAGCCGACCAGGGCGATGGCGTATTGCTCATCTGCGATCTGGGCAGCGCGATCCTCACCGTACGCGAGGTGCTCGACGGCAATGGCAACGGCCACATCCGACTTGTCGACGCCCCCTTTGTCGAGGGTGCGGTTGCAGCCGCGGTGATCGCCTCGTCGGGTGCGCCCCTCGACGAGGTGGCGCAGGCAGCTGAGGAAGCGCGCGATGCTCGCAAACTCTGAAGCCACCATGACCCTGCCCGATGGTGTCGCCCTTCATGCACGTCCTGCGGCCCTCTTCGTGCGCACGGCGATGCGATTCCGCTCGAAGATCATGGTCGCGGCAAATGGGCGCGAGGCCGACGCAAAGAGCATTCTCAGTGTGCTCGGCCTGGGTGCGACCGCGGGCACGACGCTGCTGGTGCGCGCGGATGGCGAGGATGCCGCCGCCGCGCTCGACGCGCTCGCGGAAACGCTAGCCGGCGTCGTCGAGTAGCGCGCGCAGCGGGCGTTCCAGCAGCTCCACCTGACCTGCGGACTCGGCGTCGAGCGCGCGCCGCGCGATGATTGCAGCCTCGGCGAAATCCAGGGCTCGCACCCACCCTCGGACCCGCGCCACTGCCGCAGCACCGACACTCAGCTCGTCGACTCCCAACCCGACGAGGAGCGGCATGACCAATGGGCTCGACGCCGACTCGCCACACACTTCGACGGGGATCCCCGCGGTTCGCGCGGCCTCAACGGTCGCGGCGATGAGCCGCAGCACGGCCGGATGGTGCGACGGCGACCCGCCCGGGCGAGTCCTGTCGATGCCGAGCTGAAAGCTGGTCAGGTCGTTGGTGCCGATGCTGAACATGCCGACCTCGGGCGCGAGGCGATCGGCCATGACCGCCGCTGCCGGCACCTCGACCATCGCGGCCAGGAGCGGGACCCGGCTGCCCCTGCGCGCGGCGATCCGGTCGATGGCCGCCCTCACCGCGCGAACCTGACCGGCCTCGGTCACCATCGGAATCAGCACCCGCAACTCGGTCGCATCGCCGGTCTCGAGAATTGCCTCGAGTTGCGCGGAGAGGGCCTCCTCGCCATCCTCCAGGAGAAGTTCCACGCCCCGTCCGTGGACTCCTTTAAGAAAGGGAGGCGTCTTGTCACCTCCGAAGTCGAGCAGGCGAACGGTCGCGGTCCGGCCGCGGAGAGGGGTCAGAACCGGTTCGAGGGTCCGGCGGTGCTCGGCGACCGTCGGCCAGTGCTTCGCCTCCAGGAACGCCAGCTCGGTTCGAAGCAGGCCGATCCCGTCGGCGCCCGCCTCCAACGCCGCGCGGACTTCGATGGGTGTTGCCGCATTGGCAAGGACCCGAACAAACCGCCCATCGCGGGTCACGGTCGGCAGGGCGCGAGCGGCCATTGCGCGGCCGTGCGCCTCTCGGGCGGCGGCGATTGCGCGCCGAACCGCAGCGACCCTCGCACTGTCGGGCGACACGATGACCGCGCTCCTGTCAGCGTCCACGATGCACGGTTCACCCTCGATCAGCGAGAGGACGCCGTTGCCGAGGCCGACCACCATCGGGAGCCCGAGCCCGCGAGCCACGATCGCCGCGTGGCCGGTCACGCCCCCCACCGCGAGCGCAATGCCGGACACATCGCTGTCGAGCTCGATGACATCGGCCGGCCCTAGATCCGGCGCAACCAGGATCGCGTCACCCGCCGTCTTCCGACGTGCGCCGCCGGCGTCGCCCGAAGCCAGCCGCGATGCTCGTCGCGCAAGGCTCCTGACGTCCGCCGCGCGTGCGGCGAGCTCCGGGTCTCCGAGGGTGTCGAGTTGCCGTGCAACGGTCTCGACCTCGACGAGAATCGCGCTCGCCGCTGTGAGGCCTCGCGAGAGGACCGCGTTCTCGACGGACTCGAGCAGCACCGGATCCTCCGCCATCATGGTCCCGGCGTCGAGGATGTCGGCTTCCTCGGTCCGCCCCTCGGATCGGAGCTTCCCGGCCAGCTCATCGAGTTCCCGGGCGGATTGCGTCAGGGCTTCGAGAGCGCGTGCGGCGGCAGCCGGGCGAAGGACATCCTCGAGGACGGTTCCGTCGATCTCACCGGCAGCGTCCAGGCGCCGCACCCCTCCAAACGCGGTCCCCGGTGACGCCGGAACGCCAGCGAGCACACGCTCGGTCATCTACTAAGGAGTGCTCGCGACCGTCCGCTCGAGGGCGCGCATGATCAAGGCGGTCGAGGTCGCTCCAGGATCCTGGTGACCGATTGAACGTTCGCCCAGGTAGGACGCGCGTCCTTTACGCGCCTGCATGGGAATCGTGGCCCGCATGCCGGCCTCCGCCGCCTCCGCTGCGGAGCGAAGCATCTCTCCGCTCGACGCCCCCCGCGCCAGCCCCTCTCGCATCGCGGTCACCGCCGGCTCCAGAGCATCCACCATCGTCTTGTCCCCAGGGACCGCCGCACCCAGGTCCTGGATCGACGCCAGGGCAGCTGCCATCGCGTCGACGAGTTGCGCAAGATCGAAGGTCGGTCCGTCGCCGAGGGCGCGCCCCGCTTTGCGAAGCGCCGATCCCCAGAGTGGACCACTTGCCCCTCCGACGGTGGACACCAACGTCTTGCCGGAGAGGATGAGCAGCTTTCCAGGGGTCCCGTCCGGTTCGGTGCTCAACGCCAGCGTCACGGCATCGAACCCCCGATTCAGGTTGATGCCATGGTCGCCATCGCCGATCGCCGCGTCGAGCTGGACCAGGTAGTCCCGCTCGGCGCGGACCGATGCAGCGATCTCGTTCATCCACGCTGTGACGGTCTGCGCATCCATTGCTATAGCGACCGCCACGATAGCATCAGCCTCCCCAGCGGAGTGCGGCCGTGTGCACGGGCGCGTCCCACAGTGCGGTGAGGTTGTCGTCGAGCTCGACGACGGTCAGCGACGCTCCCGCCATCTCGAGCGATGTGATGTAGCTGCCGACCAGGTTGCGGATCGGGTTGAGCCCCAAGGCGCGCAGGCGCTTGTCAACCTCGCCGTAGAGGAGATAGAGCTCGAGCAGCGGCGTGCCGCCCATGCCGTTCACGAAAGTGAGCACGTTTGCGCCAGACTTGGCAGCAAGGTCCGAGGTGACTGCCTCGACCATGATGTCGGCGATCTCCGCGGCGCTGCCGAGTGGCGCGCGACGGCGGCCCGGCTCGCCGTGGATGCCGATTCCGACTTCCATCTCGCCCTCGGGGAGATCGAAGATCGGGTTGCCCGAGGCGGGCGGGATGCATGACGACAGCGCGATACCGAAAGAACGACCGCGGGCGTTGACCTGCTTGATGACGCTGACCACGGCTTCGAGCGAGTCGCCCCGCTCAGCGGCTGCCCCGCCCATCTTCTCTGCGATCACCGTGGCACCGACACCGCGGCGGCCGGCAGTGTAGAGCGAGTCCTGGACGGCGACGTCGTCGTCGATCACGATGGCCTCGACCTTGATGCCGTCTTCGGCAGCCTCGTCGGCGGCCATCTTGAAGTTGAGCACGTCACCGGTGTAGTTCTTGACGATGTGGATGACGCCCGCGCCACCGTCCACGGCCTTGGTGGCGGCAAGCATCTGGTCCGGAACCGGCGATGTGAACACCTCGCCGGGGCAGGCCGCATCGAGCATGCCCTTGCCGACGAAGCCGCCGTGCAGCGGTTCGTGCCCTGAGCCGCCGCCCGAGATCAGCGCCACCTTCCCCTTGACCGGCGCGTCGGCCCGCACCAGGATCTGATTCCCGACGTCATACCGGAGGATGTCCGGGACGGAGGCCGCGAGCCCGGCGAGCGACTCTTTGACCACCTGGTCGGGTTCGTTGATGATTTTCCGCATGCGCCTGGTGGCTGTGGCCATGGCTCGACACTCCTCGTATTCGACATTATCGAACGTTGGTCGGAAATTACTCTTATGCCTAGGGTGATGTCAATGGGTTTGCCGAGATCCTCCAAGCCGGTTCGCTCAGGGCCCGTCGAATCCGGGTTTCGGTGTCTTCTCGGGGCGACGGGGTAGGCTCGGTTGCAGATGGCTGGCAGGGCGTGTGTGACCGGAGCGACCGGCTTCCTCGGTCGGGCGATTGTCGAGGAGCTGGTTGCGGCTGGACGGCCGGTACGGGCGCTGACCCGCTCCGCCGCCGCCGCTCAGCGCCTCGTGGACATCGGCGCTGAACCGGTGCGTGGCGACCTCCTCGACCGAGCGTCCCTTGAAGCCGCGTTCGCCGGCTGCGAGGCCGTCTACCACGTGGCCGGGGTGAATGCCTTTTGCCTGCCCGACCCACGGGCGATGTTCGAGGTCAACGTCGCCGGATCGCGAGCGGTCGTGCTCGCCGCGGCCGCTGCGGGCGTGACCCGTCTCGTCTACACATCCTCGGCGGCGACGCTGGACGTCCCATCCGCCGGGAGTGATGGGCACCCCCGGCGCTTTCTCTCGAACTACGCGCGCTCGAAGTATCAGGCCGAGCAGGCGGTGGCAAAAGCCTCGGCGGAGACAGGACTTCCGGTCATCTGTGTCAACCCGGCATCGGTCCAGGGTCCCGGCCGAACCAGCGGAACCGCACGGCTGCTCATCGGCTTCCTCAACGGCAAGCTGCCGGCCGCGGTCGACGGCCCCCTCAACGTGATCGACATCGCCGACTGCACCCGTGGCCACCTGCTCGCGGAGGAGCGCGGAGTCCCAGGCGAGCGCTATCTCCTCTGCGGAGCGTCGATGACCCTGCGCAGTGGTCTCGCCCTGCTCGCGAGTCTCACCGGCCTCGACGACCCGCCGCGCTTCCTCCCTCCAAGCCTCGCACTGGCGGCGTCCGCCTGCATCGAGGTCGTCGCCCGCGTTCGGCGAAAGCACACGCGCTTCTGCCGTGAAATGGTCCGAACCCTGATCGAGGGTGCTCCGTACGACGGATCCCAGGCGGCGCGCGACCTGGGGCTCGACTACACCCCGATCGAGACAACCATGCGCCGCACCATCAGCTGGTACATCGAGCAGGGGCTCATCCTGCGGGCGTTGCCCGCTTTTTCCGATTCAGCGGACGCTGCCCCGACGCCCGCCTGATCGACCGGTCAGCGCACCGGGGGCGTCCGATCGCTGGCCGCGGCGGCTGCGACCGGTGTGGGGGGACGGCGCCGAAGGCTCGGGACATGCAGCGTGAACCGGTTCTCGGTCCCCCGCCGCAGCCGGTCGATGTTGGCGCGATGGAGCACGATGATCGCCGCGGCCGCGCCGACCGTGAAGAGCACCTCCGCCAACGTGCCGCCGAAGACCAGGACCAGGGGTGGCAGCGCCAGCGACGCGGTGATCGAGGCCACTGACGTGTATCGGGTGGCGAGGAGGACCATCCACCAGAGCACCGCCATGACCACCGAGGCGAGAGGCGCTATGACGAGGGCGACGCCGACCGTTGTCGCAACGATCTTGCCGCCACGCTTGAAGCCGAGGAACAGGGGTCGCCAGTGGCCGATCAGCGCCCCGCTTCCGGCGACCACGGCGCCGGTCGGGCCACCGACGGCCAGCCCGAGCCCTGCCGCCGCCGATCCCTTGCCGATATCCAGCAGAGCGACCGCGAAGAACATCTTGAAACCGGCATGCCGCCACACGTTCGCGGCGCCGGTTCCCCTGCTCCCGACTTCGCGGATGTCCTTGCCGGTGAAGAACCTCGAGAGCCAGTATCCCCATGGGAGACTCCCGAGCACGTATCCGGCGACCCCCAGAAGCACAGTGGTCAGGAGGTTCACCAAACGATTCTAGAGGCAATCCCCGAGACACGCCGATGACCGGTCGGAGCTGGTGGGATGCACACTGACGCCGTGACCCGTCATCTGACGATCCCAAACCAGTTGACGATCCTCCGGATCCTCCTGGTACCGGTCATCGGGGCGGTCCTGGCAATCGATTTCACTGACCACTACCAGATCGGCGCCTTCGCCTATGTCACGGCGGCGGCGACGGACACGCTCGACGGACGGATCGCCCGGAGCCGCAACCTCGTCACCGAGCTGGGCAAATTCCTCGATCCACTGGCGGACAAGCTGCTGGTCATCACGGTGCTCGTCATCCTCGCCAGTCAGTCACTGCTCCCCTCATGGGTGGTGGTTGTTGTCGCGGCGCGCGAGTTCCTGATCACCGGTCTGCGCTCGGTCGCGGCGGGTCAGGGAGTGGTGGTGAGCTCGACGCAGCTGGGCAAGGGGAAAGCCTTCAGCCAGAACTGCATGATCCTGCTCATCATCCTGGCGCAGCCGTATCCGTGGCTCGAGCTGCCGGCGGTGGTCTTCACCTGGATCGCGGTTATCGCCACGATCGCGAGCGGCCTCGACTACCTCTGGCGCTACAGGCGTTTCATCATCTAGCCGCGGCGGCCGTCAGTCGTCATCGTCGACCCAGTCGAGGGTGCGCTGCACCGCCTTCTTCCACTTGCGATAGCCGCGGTCGCGCTCGGCCTGATCCATGTTGGGAATCCACTCGGCGGCCTTGTGCCAGTTCGCTCGGAGGCTCTCGACATCCGGCCAGAATCCCACCGCGAGCCCTGCAGCGTAGGCGGCACCGAGCGATACAGTTTCCGCGACGTTCGGCCGTACCACTGGCAATCCGAGCACGTCGGCGAGGAATTGCATCAAGAGGTTGTTGGCCGTCATGCCACCGTCGGCCTTGAGTGAGGTCATCTCGATGCCCGAATCGGCGTTCATCGCGTCGACGACCTCACGCGTCTGCCACGCCGTGGCCTCGAGCACGGCGCGCGCCAGGTGACCCTTGGTGACATAGCCGGTGAGGCCGGCGATCACACCGCGCGCGTCGCCGCGCCAGTGCGGAGCGAACAGCCCCGAGAACGCGGGGACGAAGTAGATGCCGCCGTTGTCGTCGACGGTACGGGCAAGCGTCTCGACCTCCGGCGCACTCCCGATCAGCCCCACCTTGTCGCGGAACCACTGGACCAGCGCGCCGGTGACCGCGATCGAGCCCTCGAGCGCGTAGGTCGCGGGCTCGTCCCCGATCTTCGACCCGACCGTGGTGATCAGTCCGTGTCCTGACAGCACGGGACGGCTCCCGGTATTGAGCAGCAGGAAACTTCCGGTCCCGTAGGTGCACTTGGCCTCCCCCGCCGAAAAGCAGGTCTGGCCGAACAGTGCCGCCTGCTGGTCACCGAGGGCGGCGGCGATGGGAACACCGCCGAGCGAGTCGCCCGCCTCGCCGTAGATCGCCGACGAGGGCTGGATCGCCGGCAGCATGGCCCGTGGGACCCCCATGGCATCGAGCAACGTGTCGTCCCAGTCGAGCGTCTCGAGGTTCATGAGCATGGTCCGGCTCGCGTTGGTCACGTCGGTGACGTGGCGACCGGTGAGATTCCAGATGAGCCAGCTGTCCATGGTTCCGAACAGCAGGTCACCCTCCTCGGCTCGCTTCCGCAATCCGGGTGCGCTGTCGAGCAGCCAGCTCACCTTCGGTCCGGAGAAATACGTGGCGAGCGGCAGCCCGCACTTGTCTCGGAAGCGGTCCTGGCCAAGCTCGGCGCCGAGCTTGCGGCAGAGCGCGTCGGTGCGGGTGTCCTGCCAGACGATCGCGTTGTGCACCGGCTCGCCGGTGTGTGGGTCCCACACCACGGTGGTCTCGCGCTGGTTTGCGATACCCACCGCGACCAGGTCGCGCACATCGAGACCACCTGTGTCGAGGGCGCCGTGAACGACTTCGATCACGTTGCGCAGAATCTCGTGCGGGTCGTGCTCGACCCACCCAGGCCGCGGAAAGATCTGCTCGTGCTCCTTCTGGCTGAGCGAGACGATGCGGCCCTGCAGGTCGAAAACGAGGCATCGTGACGAGGACGTCCCCTGGTCGATCGCGGCGACGTACTGAGCATTCAAGAGACCATCCCTCGTGCCGGCTGATACTGCGTGATCATCACCATGGGACCGCTCCCAGGTCGCGCGAAATCGTCCGCGCACCTTCGCGGACGTACGACACCAGCTCGATGCGCGGCTGGGCGTCGTCGCAGAGTCGTTCGGTCGGCCCTGAGATCGCGATGGCGCCGACCGCCACGCCCTGCCGGTCGCGGATCGGTGCGGCAAAGGATGTCTCACCTTCGATGAGCTCTTCGAGGGATGCCGCCCATCCCTGTTCCCGCACCTGTTCCAGCTCGATGGCGAGCAGCTTGGGGTCGGTGATCGTGCCACTCGTGAAGCGAGGCAGCCTGCCGTTGCTCAGGTCCTCGGTCAGGTACGGGTGATACGCGAGCAGCACCTTGCCCATCGCCGTTGCGTGCATCGGCAGCAGGGCACCCACCTCGAGCACCTGCGGGCTGTTATCCGGGCGGAACACGTGGTGCACAAGCAGCACCTGTCCGTCGTGCAGGGTGCCGAGACGCACGCTCTCGTTGGTGCGGGCGGCCAGCCAGTCTGCCCAGTTGAGTGCTCTCGTGCGCAGCTCGTTGCCGTCGAGATAGCTGCTCCCGAGGTGGAGGAGCGCGGCGCCGATGCGGTACTTGCCCGACTCCGGGTCCTGCTCGACAAAGCCGACCGACAGGAGGGTGCGCATGATCCCGTAGACGGTGCCCTTGGGGAGGCCCAGCTCCCCCGCCACCTCGGCGAGACTCAGCCGCCGGGTGCGCCCCGACAACAGGCGGAGAATGGCCGAGGCACGTTCGATGGATTGGATCGGTTTGGGCACGGGCGCTTAGCGTAGCAATTCCTTAATAGGGCAAAAAAGGGCCATTGCCAAAGGTGATTGACAATGCCCTACAGGCGAGGGTACTGTCCGCACACCCACTCAGGGGTAGAAGCTCGCCAAGGAGGTGGCACTCATGCCGAACCACATTTTTTTCTCGGAGGTCATAGGAACCGGCCTACTGATCCTTCTGGGGGATGGCGTCGTCGCAGGGGTGCTGCTGTCCAAGTCGAAGGCCGAGAACAGCGGGTGGATCGTGATCACCTTCGGGTGGGCGATGGCCGTCGCGATGGCCGTGTACGCCGTGGGTCAGTTCGACGGTGCGCACCTCAATCCCGCCGTGACGCTCGGGCTGGCCGTAATCGGCGCAACGGAATGGTCCAACGTTCCCCAGTACATCGGCGGTGAACTGGTGGGAGCCTTCATCGGAGCGGTCCTGGTGTGGGCGCACTACAGCCATCACTGGAAGGAGACCGAGGATCCCGGCTTGAAGCTCGCCGTCTTCTCGACCGGCCCGGCGATCCGCAACCCGCTGTTCAACATCATCAGCGAGATCATCGGCACCTTCGTGCTGGTCTTCGGAGTCGTCGCCATTACCAACGGCGGCAACAAGCTCTCCGGCGGCCTTGCCCCGCTCCTCGTCGGCTTGCTCGTCTTCGCGATCGGCCTGTCGTTGGGTGGTCCGACCGGATATGCCATCAACCCGGCCCGCGATCTCATGCCGCGAATCGCCCACTTCCTGCTCCCGATACCGGGGAAGGGGTCGTCCGACTGGAGCTATGCCTGGATACCGGTGGTGGGTCCGATCGTCGGCGGCATCCTCGGCGCCGTGGTGGCGCACCAGCTTCCCATCTAGACATCACCACTGAACGCGCGGTGGTGCAAGAACGAGACATGGGCGAAAGGAGTTATTGATGGCGAAATACGCAGCGGCGATTGACCAGGGCACGACAAGTACCCGCTTCATGGTGTTCGACCACGGCGGCAAGGTCGTCTCCGTCGATCAGAAAGAGCACGAGCAGATCTTCCCCAAGCCGGGCTGGGTGGAGCACGACGCGCTCGAGATCTGGCAGCGCACGCAGGAAGTCGTGCAAGCCGGACTCGGCAAGGTGGCCATCGGCGACATCGCGGCAGTCGGGATCACCAATCAGCGCGAGACCACCCTGGTCTGGGACCGCGGCACCGGCAAGCCGGTGTACAACGCGATCGTCTGGCAGGACACGCGCACCGACAAGATCGTCGAGCAGCTCTCGGCAGACGGCGGCCAGGACCGCTTTCGCGCCAAGGTAGGGCTGCCGCTCGCAACCTACTTCTCGGGGCCGAAGGTCAAGTGGATCCTGGACAACGTCGACGGCGCACGCGCCAAGGCAGAGGCGGGTGATCTCGCCTTCGGCAACATCGATGCATGGCTGATCTGGCTGCTCACCGGCGGAACCGACGGCGGCGTGCACGTCACCGACGTGACCAACGCGAGCCGGACCATGCTCATGAACCTTGCGACGCTCGACTGGGACGACGAGATCCTCAGCACCATGACCATCCCTCGGTCGATGCTCCCCGCCATTCGGGCGTCGAGCGAGATCTACGGGGAGGCCAAGGGTGTGCTCGCCGGAATACCAGTCGCGGGCGACCTCGGCGATCAGCAGGCCGCCCTCTTCGGGCAGACCTGCTTTGCGGTCGGCGAGGCCAAGAACACTTACGGCACAGGCAACTTCCTGCTGCTGAACACGGGCACCACGCCGGTGCAGTCCAAGAACGGCCTGCTCACCACGCTCGCCTACAAGATGGGCAGCGCCGACGCGACCTACTGCCTCGAGGGTTCGATCGCGATCACGGGCGCGCTCGTCCAGTGGTTGCGCGACAACCTGGGCATGATCGAGAAGTCTTCGGACATCGAGGTCCTTGCCAACTCAGTTGAGGACAACGGTGGCGCGTACTTCGTCCCCGCGTTCTCAGGCCTCTACGCTCCGTACTGGAAGTCGAGTGCCCGCGGCGTGATCGCCGGCCTCACCCGCTACGTCAACAAGGGCCACATCGCGCGCGCCGCGCTCGAGGCGACCGCATGGCAGACACGTGAGATCGTCGATGCCATGAACGCCGACTCCGGTGTTGCGCTGACCTCGCTCAAGGTGGACGGCGGCATGGTCTTCAACGACACGCTGATGCAGTTCCAGTCCGACGTGCTCGGCGTCCCCGTGGTGCGCCCGACCGTCGCCGAGACAACCTCGCTTGGCGCCGCCTACGCCGCCGGCCTCGCGGTCGGATTCTGGGCGCAGGTGGAAGACCTCCGCGAGAACTGGGGCAAGGACAAGGAATGGACTCCGAAGATGGAGAAGGCCAAGGTCGACCACGAGTACGCGCTGTGGAAGAAGGCAGTCACCCGGACCTTCGACTGGGCCGAGTGACGCTCGTCTGAGGCGGATGTAGCAGACTGAATTCGCCCTCCGTGGCAACCCTGATCGGCGCCGGCATCGTCAGCGCCGACCAGGACCCGCGGGGGACGGCACGCGACCGAGCTGGCGGGAGCCAGGCTAAGAGGAGGTCCACCATGGCTGGCGAGGGTCAGGAATCCGAAGGGGTCCCCGCACCGGACGACCACGAGCACGGGCACCAGGGCTCGTTTGGGACCGGGCAGGAAACAACCGAGCATCACCCCGAGCGCGAGGAAGAGGAAGGCGATTTCGCGACCGGAGAGGAGAAGGCGAGGGACACCCACGAGGGCAGTTTCGCCGACGGCCAGGAGGGGAGCGAGCACCATCCTGAGAACCCGGCCAACAGGGGCGACTTTGCCGAGGGCGAGGAGGAAGAGCATTCGCATCCGGGCTAGATCGGAGTCTTCCCGGGTGGTCGAGCGATCGGCGCCGGCCGACTCGATACGCTCACTCCAATGGCAGCGCAGAACCCGTCGCTGAGTTCACTCGAGGCCGACGTCCTCGTCATCGGGGGCGGCTCGACGGGCGTCGGCGTCGCGCGGGACGCCGCGCTGCGTGGCTTCTCAACCATCCTGGTGGAGCGCCGTGATCTCGCCGACGGGACCACCGGTCGATTTCACGGTCTGCTCCACTCGGGGGGCCGCTACGCGGTCAAGGACCCGTCGGCCGCGCGCGAATGCATCGCAGAGAACCGCATCCTCCGCGTGACCGCGGCCGATTGTGTCGAGGACACGGGCGGGCTCTTCGTGTCCACCCCGTGGGATGACCCGGAGTACGGAGACCAGTTCCTCGAGGGCTGCAGGGCGACAGGCGTTCCCGCCGAGGAGATCCCGGTTGCCGAAGCGCTCCGCCGCGAGCCTCGCGTCAACCCCGACATCCGGCGCGCGTTCCTCGTCCCCGATGCCGCGCTCGACCCCTGGAAGCTGGTCTGGGGCTGCGCCCGGTCAGCAGAGGAACATGGGGCACGCATCCTTCCCTATCACCGCGTTCTCGACCTCGAAGTCGATGGCGATCGCGTGGTCGGCGCGCACGTCCGCAGCGAGCGCAGCGGCGAGGAATTCCGCATTCATGCCACGGTTGTCATCAACGCAGCGGGCGCGTGGGCCGGTCAGATCGCCGAGCTCGCCCACTGCGCGGTCAACGTTCGCGCCGGAATGGGCCTGATGATCGCGATGAATCATCGCCTCGTCCACATGTGCGTGAATCGCTGCAAGCGCCCGGCAGACGGCGACATCCTGCTGCCCTTGCGCACCGCGTGCGTGATCGGGACGACCGACGTGTTCGTCCCCGATCCGGATCAGACCGAGATCCGTCAGGACGACATCGATCTGCTCCTCGACGAGGGCGAGAAGCTCGTTCCCGGCTTCCGCCAGGCGCGGGCGCTGCACGCCTGGGCGGGGGTCCGCCCGCTGTTCGAGGACACCGCGAAAGTTGCGGACACGCGCGACGTCACGCGCTCGCACGCGCTGCTCGACCACTCCTCTCGCGAAGGCATCGCCGGCTTTCTCACCATCACCGGCGGCAAGACCACCACATTCCGTCTGATGGCCGAAGCCGCCGTCGACGCGGCATGCGAGCAGCTCGGTGGGCCACGACCGTGCACGACTGCCGAGGTACCGCTGGCGGGTTCCGAAAGCCACACGCTGTATCAGATCAGCCACCGGCTGGCCGCTCGAGAGCCCGTTCCTCAATCCGAGGAGATCATCTGCGAGTGTGAGTTGATCACCAGGTCGCGGCTCGAGGATACGATCAAACAACGCGACACCACGAGTCTCGACGACATTCGCCGTCTGCTGCGGCTGGCAATGGGGCCGTGTCAGGGTGGGTTCTGCATCTACCGGGCGGCCGGCATCCTGCACCAGGGTGGGCAGGTCGACCACGCGGGCGCGAATCAGACGCTGCTCGACTTTCTCGAGGAGCGGTGGAAGGGGGTTCATCCCATCCTGCACGGCGACCAGCTTCGACAGGCACGCCTCGACGACTGGATCTTCCAGGGCATCCTCGACGTGGAGCACCTGCCGGTATGAGCTACGACACCGTCGTCGTCGGCGCCGGGCTCGCAGGTCTCACGGCTGCGCTGCGGCTGAGTGAGCGCGGGCATCGTGTGCTGGTCGTCGCTCGTGGCGTGGGCGCGACCCATCTCGCTCCCGCGACCGTCGACGTGCTCGGCTATCTGGGCGACACACAGGTGGCGAGCCCGGCAGCTTCGGTTCCGGCGCTCGTCTCGACTACGCCCAACCATCCCTACGCGCACGTTCCCACTGAGCAGCTTGCGACCTCGCTCGAGTGGTTCTGCACGAAGACTGCCGCACTCGGTTACGCGGGCAGCGTTGATGAGAACCTGCTGCTCCCGACGGCGCTCGGCGTTCCCAAGCCCTCGGCACTCGCGCCGCGCAGCATGTCGGGCGGCGATCTTCGTGCAGGGGGTCGCTTCGTGTTCGTCGGTCTCAAGGGTTTCAAAGACTTCCATCCAACACTGATTGCCGACAATCTCAATCACGCGCGCCTCCCCAATCCGATCGAGGCCCGTGCGCTCGAGTTGACGCCTCCGTCGAGCCGCCTCGGCGATCTCAGTGGTCGCGTGATCGCCGGACGCTTCGACACCGAACACCTTATCGACTGGTTGGCCGGCGCACTCGAGCATGGTGTCGACCTGGATGAGCGAATCGGTGTCCCCGCGGTGCTCGGGCTCCGGA
This sequence comes from Candidatus Dormiibacterota bacterium, assembly GCA_003162415.1. Taxonomy (GTDB): domain Bacteria; phylum Chloroflexota; class Dormibacteria; order Aeolococcales; family Aeolococcaceae; genus Palsa-851. Next base: position 84,498 of record PMOL01000019.1, on the reverse strand, counting down.
GCGGCGACGCGACCTGGCAGGAGCTCGAGAAACGCCTGCAGCGCAAGGTGTTCGAGGTCGCGACGCTGCCACCGTCGATACCCGGGATACGGCTCTCCGACGTGCTCTCGAGCGCTCTTCGCGACGGTGGCGCGCGCATCGTGCTCGGCGTCCGTGCCGTCGGAGCTCGTGCCAAGGGCGGAAGAGTCGAGGCTGTCGAAGTGGTCAATGCCACCGGGACTGTTTCGTATCCGGTCAGCTCGGTGGTGCTCGCCAGCGGTGGATTCGCCAGTGGTGGTCTCGAACTTGACTCGTTCGGTGCAACCCGCGAGACCGTCTTCGGCCTGCCTCTCACCGGCCTCCCGGACACGGATCGAGTCCGTTTCACCCCCCACTACTTCGACACGCAACCGCTCGCGACCGCGGGTGTCGCCACCGACGATCACCTGCGCCCAGTCGACAGCTCAGGGTCTCCCGTCTACGAGAACCTGCACGCAGCCGGCGCGATCCTCGGCGGCGCGACTCCGTGGAAGGAGAAGTCAGGCACCGGCATCAGCGTCGCCACCGGGTATGCGGCAGCCGAGGCGGTCCTGACGTCCGCACCAATGCCGGCGTCAGAGGCGCTGCGATGAACGACCTCATTCGCGACTCGCTCGACCACTGCGTGAAGTGCACGATCTGCGAGACCTACTGCCCCGTCTCGCAGGTGACACCGCTCTTCCCGGGACCCAAATACGTGGGACCTCAGGCGGAACGCTACCGCGGCGCGGGCCCATCGGCGGACTCATCGGTCGACTATTGCTCGGGTTGCGGCATCTGCACGCAGGTCTGTCCCCAGGACGTGAAGATCGCGGAGATCAACTCGCGCGCACGAGCCAAGCTCTGGGAGAAGCGCGGCGTGCCGCTCCGCAACCAGATGATCGCCCGGCCGACGGTGATCGGACGCCTCGGGACTCCCGTTGCCCCACTGGCAAACTGGGCGCTGCACAACCGCGCCGTTCGCGGACTCGTGCAGAGCCTCGTCGGCATCCACCGCGACGCGCCGATGCCGAGCTTCGCCGGCCGGACGTTTCAGAGTCGCGCACGGCGCCATCACGGACCGGCCGGCGCGCCGGCGGTCGTCTACTTTCACGGCTGCGGCACGAACTACTACGAGCCGCTCGTCGGCGAGATGGTCGTCGCCGTCCTCGAACACAACGGCTTTCGCGTGATCGTCCCTCCGCAGGATTGCTGCGGTCTCCCCCTGCAGTCGAACGGCAATTTCCCTGCAGCGCGCACCTATGTGCGTCGCCTCGTCGACCGCCTCGCGCCCCACGCACGCGCGGGACTTCCCATCGTCTCCAACTCGACCAGCTGCGGCCTGATGCTCAAGCGTGAGGCGCACGAGATCCTCGGGATCGAGGACGCCGATCTCAAGGTCGTCAGCGAGTCGATGTACGACCTGTGCGAATTCCTGCTTCGTCTCCACGACCGCGGAGAGCTGCGCACCGACTTCACGTCGCTGCCGATGACCGTCCCCTACCACGCTCCATGCCAGCAACGCGGCCACGGCATCGGCAAGCCGGCCCTCGATCTGCTGGCGCTGGTCCCGGACCTCCACATGATCGAGCTCGACGTCGACTGCTGCGGCATCGCGGGCACCTATGGGCTCAAGAAGGAGAAGTACCAGATCTCGATGGCGGTCGGCGAACGCCTCTTCAAGGACATCACCGCAACCGGTTCCGACCTGGCGGCGTGCGACAGCGAAACCTGCCGCTGGCAGATCACGCACGGCACCGGCGTGAAGTCGGTGCACCCGATCGAGCTGCTCTATCGCGCCTACGGCCTCGACCGCCGGGCTCGGGCAGGATCGGTCAGTCTCGAGTCGCAAACCGCGCGCGTGAGCGGGTGACCATGACCAGACGTCGAGCACCACGACCCGTGGTCGAGGAGTCCCCAAGCGGACAGGCGGTCATGCGCGTCGATGACGTCTTGCTCTCGCGGGACGAGCGCGGCACGTGGCTCATCGATCTCAAGGTTCGGTCGGCCGGCGGAGACAGATCACTGCAGATTCCGATCGGCAAGCATCGGGCCATCGACCGCCTTGCCTGGGAGCTCAGGAGGAGCGAGAGCCCCTCCTGACAGCACCCGGCGACGACCGGCTCAGTTCGCATTGCGGGAGCACGCTGCGAGCACCCACGAGGAGCGAATCACACACCAGCGCCACGCAACGCCTGCGCTGCGACGGGTCCATGAGCATCGGGTCCGCGTGACTGAGGCCGGCCATCATCGCGGAGACGTCGCCGATGGTCACATCCGGCCGGATCCGGCCGGATCCCTGCGCCCGCTCGAGCAGTCGCGACACGGCATCGATCAGCTCGCCGGAGATCTGATTCTTGGCGGCACTGAGGTCCACGCCTGACGCGACCATCGCATCGGCGAGCGCCTTGAAATCCGCGAACTCCTCGCACAGGTTGCGCACGAAGGCAACGAACGCCTCGCCCGGTTCGTCGGCGGCTGCCGCGGTCCGCGCTGCCGCCACGAGCGGCGTGATCCGGGCCAGGAGGAGCGCCTCGAACAGGGCACCCTTGGTCGGGTAGTTGCGATACACGGTGCCGACGCCAACCTGAGCCAGCTCGGCGATCTCATCGATGGGGACGTCGATGCCATGGACCGCCATCAACGTGGTGGCCGCCTCGAGGATGCGCTCCCGGTTGCGCACCGCGTCGGCGCGCATGTGCCGTTCAGATCCCATGGGCGCAGCGTCGCCCCGCTCTCTCCCGGTCATCCCCGTGCTCATGTTCGTCCTGGCTTTGGATTGACAAACGGAACCATCGTTCCGTATAGTACCCCATAACCGGAGCCCACGCTCCGATTCTACCCCAAAGTGAGGACGAACGCTATGCAACCCAGACGAATCAACCCGTGGCTCGTCCTCGTGATCGTGGGCATCGCCCAGTTCATGGTCATCCTCGACGCGACCATCGTCAACGTCGCACTCCCCTCGATTCAGCGGGGGCTCCACTTCTCGCCCTCGAGCCTCCAGTGGATCGTGAACGCGTACACGCTCGCGTTCGGAGGCTTCCTCATGCTGGGCGGCAGAGCCGCCGACCTGATTGGACGCCGCAGGCTGTTCCTCATCGGGATCGTGCTGTTCTCGGCTGCCTCATTGATGAACGGACTGGCCGGTTCGGCAGGCATCCTCGTTGCCGGCCGTGCGCTCCAGGGCCTCGGCGGCGCGCTCGTCTCTCCGGCGGCTCTGTCGGTGCTGACCACGACCTTTGCCGAGGGCCGCGAGCGGACCACCGCACTCGGTGTGTGGAGCGCGGTGGCCGTCGGCGGCGGGGCGGTCGGGCTGCTCCTCGGCGGCGTGCTCACCAGCCTGTTTTCATGGCAATGGGTGTTCTTTGTGAACGTCCCGGTCGGGGTGATCGCCATCGTGCTCGCGCTGCGGTTCGTGCCGGAGAGCCGCGTGGAACAGGCGCGTGGCGGCATCGACTTCGCGGGTGCCGTGTCGGTGACGGCGGGACTCGTCGTCCTCGTGTATGCGCTCGTCAACGCACAGACCGCCGGATGGGTGTCAGCCGAGACGCTCGGTCTGGGAGCGCTGGCAGTCGTGCTGCTGGCCGGCTTCGTGATCATCGAAGCCAGGCTCCGTCATCCCCTGATCCGGCTGGGCATCTTCAGGATGCGGTCGATCACCGGGGCCAACGCAGCAATGCTGCTCGTGGCAGGCGGCATGTTCTCCCTCTTCTACTTCGCTTCGATCTACGTGCAAGAGGTACTGGGCTATAGCGCGCTGCGCGCGGGGCTCGCATTTCTCCCCGTGACCGGCGGCATCATCGTCGGCGCCGGGTTGTCGCAGCAGCTCATTCGCCGGGTCGGTGTTCGCCCCGTCGGGCTCACCGGGATGTCGATCGCGGCGGTGGGACTCATCCTCCTGAGCAGAATCCCGGTTGCGGGAACATACCTCGGTGACCTGCTGCCCGGACTCATGATCATGTCCGTGGGGATGGGGCTCACCTTCGTGCCGCTCACCCTGATCGCGACCACCAACGTGGGCGCCGAGGACGCCGGGCTTGCATCGGGCTTGCTGAACACGTCGCAACAGCTCGGTGGAGCGATCGGTCTGGCGGTGCTGTCAACGCTCGCCGCGAACACGACGGCGAACACCCTGTCGGCGCTCGGCCACGCGCCAACCGCGGCCGACGGAGTGGGCGCCCTCGTCTCGGGCTTCCATGTGGCGTTCCTGGTCGGAGCCTTCCTCATGCTGGGCGGTGCGGCCATCATGGCGGCGACGGTCCGGCGTCGTGACGTCGCACGAATCGACAACGCCAACGAGACCCCGATTGAAGAGCCGGCGACCGTCGAGTTGATCGCCAGTTGATGCCGGCTGCACAGCCATTCCTTACCAGATGTGTGCGCGAAGGACGAAGAATCCCGACCTGAGCTCTGACACAGTTACTGACCATGGCACCAATGCATGCAGCCCTCCGTCGCATCGACGCGGGTTGGAGTGACATGGCGCTGAGCGTGACCACTCCGACAGCTGGCGGCGAGCTCGATGACCCGGCGCCGCCAATGGCGCCGATCAACCAGGCGAGGTGGCGGAACCGGATCCGTGCGACCGGCACCGTCCGCGCCCTGCGCGTACAGGAGACGCAGACGGGGTCGAGCCTCGACTGCGAGATCGGCGACGAGGCCGGGAGGCTGCTGCTCGTCTTTCCTGGCAGGCGGCGCATCCCGGGGATGGAACTCGGAGCTCGGGTACTGGTCGAGGGCATGGTCGGCCGCTGGCGGCGCCAGCTCGCCATCCTGAATCCGTATTACGAGCTGGTCGGGGAGTAGACCCGACCAGACCCGACCAGCCCCGAGGGCCTGGGGGCATCAGGGCTCAGGCGATGGCGCGCATGCCCGCGTCGGTGCAATCGCCTGGGCCGAGCGCGGTCATGAAGACCCGCTTGGTCGCGGTGAGTGAGCCCGCGAACGGCGCGTGATAGGTCCCCGAGAGCGGCGCCACATCTCCGTAATCGCGACCGACGGCCACGGTGATGTACTGGTACCCGGTTGCACGGCCGTGGGTGGGATCGAGTGACAGCACCCTTGCATGCCCGGTTCCGTCCGGGACAAGGACTTCGACCCAGGCGTGCGAGCCGCCGAATCCCAGCATCTGGCCCGAGATGTACCGGGATGCGAGACCGAGCAGGCGCGTCAGCGCAAGGAGCACATGGGCGTAGTCCTGGCAGACGCCCGCTCGTCGAGCGAGCGCCTCAGCCGCGGTGGTGTGCACTGAGGTGGCGCCGTACTGGTACGTCAGGGCGTTGTGAACGCACTCGTTCGCCGCGGTCGCGAGCGCACCCCCGGTCAGCCCGCTCGCACGAAGCTCCTCGGCAAGGAGGTCGATGGTGTGGTCGGCGCCCGTGAGCGGCGAGGCGTCGAGGAGGCGGCGATCCTCGAGCATGGCGGCGAGCTCGAGGTGTGGCCCGTGCTGCGCGTCACGCTCCACCACGCACGAGGTGACGAAGGTCACCTCCTCATCCACCCGCGGGATGTTCAGCGTGACCACCGTGTTCCCGAACGGGTCAACGCCTGCGTCGACGCTGTGTGGGATCGCGTTGAGCACGCTCAGCCGGCGGCTCAGCCGTCGCTGATCACCGTGAACGCTTCGGGGCTGGACGACGAGCCGTTGCTGCAGGGATCGGACCGGACCGTCGTAGCGATAGGTGATGCGCTGGTGGATTCTGTAGCGAGTTCGCTCCACCCTGCTCCAGTCCAGGTGGAGCGGATCCGACGACCAGTTGCGCACCGGGTCGGACGTGTCCGGCCGCAGCGTCACTGGAGATCACCGACGAACTCACCGACCACCGCGGGTACGGCACTGGACCACGGCGGCGCCTCGATCGGCTCGGCCAGCACGCGCATCGCGCGCAGAGGCGCCGCGCCGTAGTGGGTCATCATCGCGATATCGAGCGCATCACGACCGCGCCCGATGAGCACCCGGCCGGTGCGTCTCGTGTTGTTGCGCGGATCGAATATGTACCAGCGGTCGCCGACATACGCCTCGAGCCAGGCGGCGAAGTCCATGGGCTCGTCCGCCGGGGGCACGTCGATATCGGGCAGATATCCGAAGCAGTACCGCGCCGGGATGTTCAACCCGCGGAGGAATGCGACTGCCAGCTGCGCGAAATCACGGCACACACCCTCGCGCTGGAGGTAGACATCGGTCGCCCCGGTCGACGATCCGGTGGTGCCGTGCCGAAACGTGACGTTGTCGTGCACCCAGTCGACGACCGCCTTCACGCGCTGCCATCCCGGCGCCGCGTCGCCGAACAGACGCCACGCGGTGTTGCTGAGCTTGTCGGATTCGCAGTATCGGCTCGCGAGGGTGAAATGAAGCGTCGAGTCGGGCAGGTCGGCAACGGCAGCCTGAGCCGCCGTCTCGTCGGCCTCGTCAACGCCGCTGTCCACCTCGGCCTCGGCCTCGTAGCGGATGCGCACGCTGCCGGGACCAAGGACGAACCGCCGGCACGGGTTCCCGTACATGTCGGTGTACTCGTGGAGGCTGGTCGGCGGCCAGGTTTCCACCCCCGCGCTGCTCAGCGCGCGCACCGAGTCGGGGCGCGGTTCGACCTGGAGCACAAATGTGACCGGCCACTCGAGGTTATGGAGGAACTCGCAGCCCACGCGAAGCCGTCGACCGCTCGTGGGGGCGTCGATCACGACCCTCACTGTACTGCCGAATCCCCGCGCGTGAACCCATCTGAGTGCACAAGCGCAGGATCAGGTCCTTGTGCACCGTGACCAATGACGGTGTGGCGGATACGGGGAGTACTGTCCTCGGATGACAACCGATGCCGGCGTCGCGAGGGAGCTCGCCTTCGGTCTGCCACGGGCCGCTGACGAATGCGTCGACCTCGATGGTGTGGTCCGGCCGCCGTACACCGAGTTGCTCGCGACGCTCGAGCGCGCAGCCGGGACCCTGCCGCAGATCCGCCGCGACGCGCAGCAGTGGTTCGCCGACCGGGGTGTGACCTTCGGCGTGCCCACCGAGGGCGTGGCGCCGATCTTCCCGTTCGACCCAGTGCCGCGAGTCCTCTCCTCGGCGGAATGGCGGTCGCTCAGCCGTGCCCTCTCCCAGCGCGCCATGGCCCTCGACCTCTTCGTCTCCGACTGCTACGGCTCGCAACGCGCGATTCGACACGGCGTCGTGCCCGGGCGGCTGGTGTACAGCAGCACCGGCTACCTGCGCGACATCGTCGGCATCCGCCCTCCCCGTGCCACCTGGTGCCATGTGTCGGGTATCGACGTGGTGCGCGTCAATGGCACCTTTCACGTGCTCGAGGACAACGTGCGTATCCCGAGCGGCATCGCATACGCGCTGGAGTCGCGGCGCGCGATGGAATCACTGGCACCGGACTGGTTCGAGCTCGCCCCGGTCCGGCCGATCCACGGCTACACGGGCCGGCTTCGCCGCATCCTGCAGCGCATCGCCCCGCGACAGTGGGACGCCGATATCGTCGTGCTCACCCCCGGCTCGTACAACGCCGCGTACTACGAGCACCAGTTGCTCGCCACCGAGATGAACGCCACGCTCGTCGAGGGGCATCAGCTCATCGTGGTCGAGGATGAGGTCTACCGGCGGGATGCTGAGGGCACCGCGCAACGGGTCGACGTCATCTACTCGCGCGTCAACAGCGAATGGCTCGATCCGCTGGTCTTCCGGCGCGACTCGCTGCTCGGAGCACCAGGGCTGATCGAGGCGTGGCGGCGCGGTAACGTGGCCATCGCCAACGCTCCGGGGACCGGCGTCGCCGATGACAAGGTGATCTACCCGTACGTCCCCGCGATGATTCGCTATTACCTCGGTGAGGAACCGCTGATGGACAACGTAGCCACCTACGACCTCACCGATGCTCAGCAGCAGGCCCACGTTGTGGCCAATTTCGACAAGATGGTGCTGAAACCTGTGGACGCGAGCGGCGGCTACGGGATTCATTTCGGCAGGCTGATGTCGTCCAACGCACGGAGCGAGTTCCTCGATCGTGTCAGGATCGATCCCCGCCAGTGGCTCGCCCAGGAGGAGGTGGCGCTGAGCCGCGCGGTGTGCCTGCGGGCCGGCGGTGGCTTCGAGCCCCGAGCCGTCGACCTGCGTCCCTTCGTGCTCCTCGATGAACGGCCGTGGATCGTTCCCGGCGGACTCACCCGGGTCGCCGGCGACCCCGATGAGCTCGTGGTCAACTCGTCCCAGGGGGGCGGGAGCAAGGACACATGGGTACTGACACGCTGACCTACTCGGTGTCGCACCGCACCGTCCTCAGATACACGGCGAAGGTCAGCCTGTCGTACAACGAGGTCCGCATGCGCCCTCGCGACCGCGGCTCGCAGCGCACGCTTGCCTTCTCGCTGCTCAGCAAGCCCTGGGCAGTGCCGCGCAGCCGGGTGGACTACTTCGGCAACTTCGTCCACCGCCTCGATGTCACGGCACCGCATGATCTGCTCGAGTTCACCGTCGACGCGGTGGTCGAGAACACCGAACCGCGCCGACGAAGACTGTCGGATTGGGACCAGGACGCGCTTGCGGGCGATCCACGTCTCGAGTTCGTCCTGCCGAGCCCGCGTGTCCCCCTCAGCGAGAACACGCGGTCGCTCTGGCACGAGTGGAACGGTGATGACACTAGCTTCGACAGCGTCGTCGCGACCGCGCAGCGCATCCGCCGCGAGCTGCGCTACGTCAGCGGGGCGACCACTGTCGAATCGAGCATCGACGATCTCCTGGCTGGCGGAGCGGGTGTGTGCCAGGACTTCACGCATCTCTTCCTTGCGATGGTCCGCGGCGCCGGCTGGCCCGCGCGATACGTGAGCGGGTACCTCGGACCCGTCGACGACGAGCAGGTGGTCGAGGGACAGTCACATGCGTGGGTCGAGGTGTGCGGTTCGGACGGGCGCTGGCTTGGTCTCGACCCGACCACCGGCGAATACGCCGGCGCTCACCATCTCAGGCTGGCCATAGGACGTGACTACGGCGACGTCGCACCGCATCACGGGCTCTTCTTCGGAGAGGCAAAGGGCGCACCGCCCGAGGTGACCGTGCGGATCGCCCGGATGTCCAACCAGCAGGTGGAACGCGTCGAGCACCACGCCGCGGTGCACTGGCAGCAACAGCAGCAGTAGCAGGGGTAGGCGAACCTCAGGTCCAGGGTCGCGCCGACCGGGCGGCCCAGTACTCCTCCGCCGGCTCGGCGATGCCGGGGATGTCGACGGCATCCACCTCGAGGGCGCGCAGATTGCTCCGCAACTGGTCGATGCCGGCGGCGCCGCTCAGCACGAGCGACACCCACGGTTGAGCAAGCACCGCCGCGATGGCGAGCGCGTCCGGCGTTGCGCCCGCGGACGCCGCCGCCCTTCCGAGCGGGGTGTGATCGCCACCGGCGTCACCCACCGGCGTCAGCCTGCCGTTGGCGACGGCCTCCTTGACGATCACACCCCACCCGGCTGCCGCCGCCTCGCCAAGTGCCGCCCCGGCCGACGGCTCGAGCAGGTTCCAGGTCGCCTGCACGGACGAGAAGAGTTGCAGGCCGTCGACCCGAACCTCCAGTGCCCTGCGGACGGTATCGGCCTGTCTCGGACCTGTGGTGGTGATGCCGAGCAGCAGACCCTCGCGACGGCGCCGCGCAAGCGCGTTGAGCAGGGGCACGTCCTCCATCGCTCCCGACTCGATGGTCAGCGAGTGCACCTGGTACAGGCGGAGATGGTCGCCGAGCAACGAACGCGTCTCGGCGTATTGCCGCTCGAAGGTGGCCAGCGAGAGGTCCTTGACCTCCTGTACCGGAGCGGCCATGTCCCAGCCGCCGACGTAGGTGTATCCCCACTTGGAGCCCACCACCATGTCGCCGGCGCCGCTCCGGCTCGCGAACCATCCGCTGAGAAATGCTTCGGCTGACCCGTACGAGCGCGCGACGTCGACGTACCGGACGCCGGACGCGTGCGCGGCGTCGAGCAACCGGCAGGTCAGCCCGCGGAGTGTCTTCACCGATCGGGCGCCACCGAGGTCCGCGGCGCGGTTGGTGGTGATGTACGCGGGGCGTCCGATCGCCGCGAGCCCGAGGCCGATCCGGCTGACGAGCGGTCCGTCGCGTCCCAGTGTGGTGACGTCACGAGAAGTATCCCGATGGGCCGATCGATCGTCCGGCTTGGGCATGCGGCACATAGTGATCGCGAAGGATCTGGACCACAAGCTCCCGGCGGCTTCGGACGCCGACCTTGTCGAACACGGACTTCAAATGATCCTGCACCGTGTTCGTTGAGATCCCACTGTCGGCGGCGATGTCAATGGTCGACATCCCTCGGCACACGAGACCTGTGATGGCGCGCTCCTGAGCGGAAAGCCCATACGCCAGCATGATGATCGGAGCCACCTCGGCGGCCGACGCACTGTCGATGATCACCGCTACGGATTCACCGTCTCGGGTGGGGAGACGTGAAGCGTGGAGCACTGCCCAGCGGCCGGCTCGGGTGCGAACCCTAAGACGAGGAATGCCCGCGTCCGGGTTCGTTCGTCCCCGGAGTTGCGCGGCCACAGCGAGAATCTCCGTCGGCATTGGGGCGTTGGGGCCGCCGTCATATCCCAACTCGTCGAGCCAGCGTTCTGCCGCCGGAGTCCATCCCGTCACCGCGAGGTCGGCGCCGAGCAGGACGACACCGGGTGCAGCATCGACGTGTATTTCGTCAATGCTTGCGGCAACCACGCCGGCACGAAGTCCGAGCGCGACATGCGGTGATATGGATCTCATGAACTGCACGTCCGGGGCGGAGAACGGCCGTTGCCCCTCGCGATGGAGACAGATGAATCCCCAGGACGCGCCGCCGACCCGAAAGACCGCCCGCAGCTCGTCCCCGAACCCCAGCGGCTGGAAGATCTCAGCGTAGCGCGCACTTCGCGATATCACGCCATCCGTCGCCTGGAGCAGCGTCTTGACGCCATCCTTGTCACGAGCAACGTCGGTCCACTTGTTGACGTCGTCCGCGACGAACTCATTGTGAACGAAGTAGGGCTTCGTCGTCGCCGGGATCTCTTCCTGGTATGTCCCGGTAAAGAGCAGCGTCGCGGGGTCTGCCGTGGCCCACCAGATACCGTCGGCGGGGACTGCGCGTTTCAGGAGCGGCAGAAGCCGGGCGCGGAGCGCCTCCGGGTCGAGACCCATCTGACAGACTTCGAGGATCGACTGAGCCGCGTCCCGGCGCATGACGTCGCCGTTCAATCGCTTGCTCTCCTTCGGCCTCGGACTCCTCACTATACGGATCTCGACCTGAAGCGACCTCAGGGGGCTGTGGGGCCGACGAGCACCTCGTACTGCCCGCGCTCGACCAGCTCGACCCCGGTTGCCGCCACCGTCCTGGCCCTACTCTCATCGGCGGAGGCGTCGCTCGCCAGCGCAGCCCCTTCAGTCGTCCACAAGGTCAGGGTCAGCGCTCTCCGGCCGGCGGAGTCCACGAGAAAGAATGCGCCGGCGTTTCCCTCGAGACCGGCCACAAAAGGACGCACGGTCTCTACCGACGCCGCCCACTTCTCGATCGCTTCCGGTGTACCACCCCAGGTTGATGTTCTGGCAAACATGTCGATCCTCCGTAGCTGCTGTTCCTGGGAGGAGCATGCGGGGATGCGCACCGCCGCACCATCCCAGAAATGTGGGAGGTCGTTGGCAGCATCCACCCTCGTAAGATCGAGGTGTGGCAACGGTGCTCGTCGATGGCGCGGACCTGGTGGTCAAGATGTCGGACCTTGAGAAGTTCGAGGCGGTTCATACAGACGTTCGAGTTCCGCTGAGCACAGTGCGAGCCGTGCGGGTAGTCGACGACGCGTGGCCCGAGCTGCGAGGCATCCGCGCGCCCGGGACCGGCATTCCCGGTGTCATTGCGGTGGGCACGCGACGGGGCTCATTCGGCAAGGACTTCACCGTCGTGCATGGCAGAGAGCAGGCGGTCGTGGTCGAACTCGACGGCGCCACGTACTCGCGCATCGTGGCGACAACACCTGATGCGGACAGCGTCGCGGCCGAGATCCAGCGGCACCTCATGCCCGCGCCGCATTTGACTTAGCGCCCCTGTCCCCGGGTCGTCAGCCGTAGGCTTGGCGTCATAGCGGCACACGTGCACGCGACACGCGCACTCCACGCCGCGCCACCCGCGCGACTGGAGAGCCGAAAACAACAACGCCTCGACCGCCCCGGGTCAGGGGACGAAGAGCAGCCCCTTGGCCTGGATCGTGGTCACAGCCGGCGTGACGTGTCCGGTGCGAAGATCGAGCTGTCCCAGGTAGTTCGGACGGTCGATTGGCTTGTTGGCATCGCCCGGCGTGACCGCGACATACGCCGTGCTGCTGTCGAACGCGCCCCACACTGCGAAGATCTCGTTGTCCACACTGTCGGTCACCAGCAGGGTGCCCGTCGAATCGGTCGCCCACGCGGTGTCATCCACCGACTGGGAGAGATCCAGGACCGAGAGATGCGGTGCCGGGCCGGTGGCGCCGTCGACGTAGATCTGCTGCTCATCCCCCTGGCTGTCGAGCACGAAATCGCCGCCGAATCGAGGACTGACCGCGGGGACGATCTCATTGGAGTCCGGGTCGGTGAGCGCGAGCGCGACGTGCTTTCCATACAACCTGCTGTTCACGTTGGCGACCGTCGCAGTGCTGTTGTCGAAGAACACCGGCCGGAGCACGGCGACCGATCCATCGAGCTCCGCTCGGTACAGGGCAGGCCCGTTGGAGGTCGTCGGCGCCGAGGCGGTGATGAGGATCACACCGTGGTAGACGGAAACGGCATCCGTGCCTCCTCCGTGGGGCAGTGGGTTCAGATTGAACTCGTAGTGGTGGACCTGGGCGCCCGCCGGAGCCTCGGGCGAGATCAAGAGGAGACTCGAGTTCCCGTCCTCATTGACCGTAATGAGGAGCTGATGGGTGGCGGCGTCGGCGGCCACGCCGTCGGCGTGGCCTTTGACCTTCCAGGTCGCGACCCGATGTCCGGAGGAGTTGTAGCCGACCACGTCACCGGCGGTCGCGCCCGTCGAGCTTGGCTGGCCACTCGGCCCGATGCCGTTCTGCCACACGACGTAGACGGTGCCATCCAGCCACGTGATGTCATCGGGCCCGGTCATGGTCGCGCTGCCGTTGGCGAAGACCCTGACCGACAGGTGCGCGTGCCTCGCGGTGGTCGCGGTCGCCGCGGAGACCGGCGGCGCGGCCAGCGCGGCAGGAAGGCCGATTGCGGCGGTGGCGCCCGCGATGATCAAGCGTCGATGCAACTTCTCTGTCATGGTCGTTCCGTCCTCGCTGCACGTTATTCGACAACGCCACGACTCTGATCAGTGAATCGTTAACCCGGGGTAAAGAGGCTGGGCCTTCCCGGAAAAGACTGTGCAGAAGCGTACGACGGCTGATACGGCCGCACACGCTGGCCGTCAGCCGAATATCGCGCTCAGATCTCCGCCCGACGCCGAATTGCCGAGCAGGTGCAGGCCGAACGCCTCCGTGATAGTGCGCAGCGTGCTGTAGTGGTCACCCGTGGTTGCGATCGCCCCGCGTCCTCGTGCGTTCGCCGAGATGACGATCATCGGGACGCGGCCCCCAGCTGCGCTGCGGCAACACGACCCGGATGATTCGGCGTCATTCTCGTCCATGGTGATGACCACGGTCCCGTGGTCCGCGAACCACGGCGACGAGAGCACGTTGGGAAGAGTCGCTCGAAGCCACGCGTCACCGTCGGCAACGCTGCCGTCGTGCATGTCGTGGATCAGGTTCGGTGTGATCCAGACAAAGGCGGGCGACCGGCTGGAGTCGAGCGTCGCCACCATCGCCTGGTCTCCTGGATACGGGATGACGTGAGTCGCGCAGCCAGTGCCGCGATCGGCGTTGAAGTACAGGAACGGGTTGTGTTTCTCCGCATACTCCCCTGCTCCACCGACTCGGTCGCACGCAGAGGGCATGCCTTCCATGTACGCCAGCCATGGGATGCCGGCAGCGGACAGTTCACTGCCGAGATCCGATGCCTGGAATGGTCCGCAGCCGCCACCGTCGGGCGTGCAGTCCGAACCGATTCCCTGCGTGCTCCCGCTGTCGAGCGCCAGGTAGTTGGGCGCGCTCGGATGCGAGATCGCATACCACGAGGTGAGCGACGCGTACCCTGCCGCGAGCGAACAGAGGTATGGGTCTGCCGAGCATGAGCCGAGCGTCGCCGCGTAACCGCGGTTCTCCTCGACGATCACCATGACGTGCGGCTCGACAGTCGGATGCGCCACAGGGGTGCTCGAGGTCGACGGCGATCCCGATGGCGTCTGCGCGGCGGGCGTCCCCGGCGAGGCGCACGACGAGCCTGTTGCCAGGACCGCGACGGTCACCACGATTCGAATTCCGGTCACTGTGGGATCACGGCTCGATCATCTCGCCGACGCCCGAGCACGCGAACGGACAGTGACGTGCCCTCAACGCTCCATGAGGGCGGCGCTGCGCCGGCCGCTCCCTACGGCTACGCCCTCGAGCGACCGCGCATGGCGTACCAGGCGATCGCGATCACGATCACGATTACGACCACGTACACGATGATCTCTTTGGTGCCGAACACGTTGAACGCGAGCATTTAGTGCCTCCTTGGTTGGATGCGGGGCTGCGCCTGCCGTCGCGACGAGCCGTCCGCCGCCATCCTACGGTGCCGCTCCGCCCTTGTGTTCGACGGCCGGACTCCCGGCGCACCATCGATCCATGCATGTGGTGATCTGGCGCGGACCGCAACCGCCCCTCGCTACCAACGGCTCAGGCGCGTCAGCCCGGGGTGGTGGGACGCGCCGGATCGCCGGCGTGGAGCTCGCGCGCGGCGGTGACGAGGTCCGGTCGCGACTTGATCAGCACCGGGAGCGTCTCGGCCAGCGCCGCTGCCGTGATGTCGACGTGACCGAGGGCCATCAACGCACGCGCCCAGTCGATGGACTCACCAATCGAAGGGGTCTTGCGCAGGTCGAGCCGGCGTGCAGCGCGCACCACCCGCGCAACCTGCTGAGCCAGCCGGTCCTCGATGCCGGGAATGCGAGCGAGGAGAATCTCGCGCTCCCGTTCCATCGTCGGGTACTCCAACGCGAGAAAGAGACAGCGTCGGCGCAGCGCCTCGCTCAACTCGCGCGTGTTGTTGCTCGTCAGGACCACGAGCGGTCGTCGTGAGGCCGTGATCGTCCCCAGCTCCGGGATGGTCACCTGAAACTCCGCGAGCACCTCGAGGAGCAGCGCCTCGGTCTCGACCTCGACCCGGTCGACCTCGTCGATAAGCAACACCACGTCGTCGCGAGCCCGGACCGCCGCGAGCAGTGGCCGCTCGAGGAGGTACGGCTCACTGAAGATGTCGGCCTCGACGTCCTTCCAGTCGCCGGTGGCCTCCGGGACACCGCCTCCAGCCTGGATGCGCATCAACTGCTTGCGGTAGTTCCACTCGTACAGCGCACGGCTCTCGTCAAGGCCCTCGTAGCATTGGAGCCGGAGCAGTCGTGAGCCGGTGACCGCGGCAAGAGTCTTCGCCAGCTCGGTCTTTCCCACACCCGCCGGACCCTCGACCAGCACCGGCTTCTCGAGGCGGTCCGCCAGGAAGACCACCGAAGCGATCGATTCGTCGGCGAGGTAGCCGGCATCACGCAGCCGTTCCATGACATCCGCGGGGTCTCGGAAGCGCTCACCCACGCGTCAGCCCACCGGCCGTGGACTCCATCGGCTCCGGAGCGCGCCCGAAAAACGCGTCGTCGAGCATGCGACGAACCGCGGCTTCGTCCGGGGCGATCGGGTCGTTGCGGCAGGCATCCACCACCCGGCGAGCCGCTTCGTCGAGAGCGTCCTCGGGAAGACCGAGGGCCTCAAGGGATAACGGCAATCGAAGTCCGATCAGCAACTCGAAGACCGCGGCGGATGGATCATCGGCGTCGAGCAGTTTCCGCACCTCGGCCATCGCCTGGGGCCTGCGTGCGGCCACGAGCGCCGTCGAATGCGGGAGAGCCACAGCATGGGTCTCGGCGTGGGGCAGGTTCCATCCGCCGCCGAGCACGTGGCAGGTGCGGTGATGGATCGCCGTGCCGGCCTGGGCGAGCGCCGCCCCGGCGAGGCAGGCCCCGACGAGGTTGCCGGCGTGCGCGTCGAGATCGTCCGGATTCTCGGTCACGCGCGGCAGGCCATCGATGAGGCGGCGACCACCATCGCGAGCGAGCACGCTGGTGATCGGGTTTGCCCCAGCCGACCAGAGTGCCTCGAGGCAGTGAGCAAGGGCATTCATCCCCGACGCGGCCGCCAGCCGGGGCGGCATCCCGAGGCACAGCTCGGGGTCGTAGACGACTGTGCGGGGCAGCACGCGCACATCCGACCAGGTCTGCTTGCGCCCGTCGCTCGTCCGACCCCAGATCGGGGTCATCTCCGATCCCGAGTAGGTGGTGGGGATGGCGACGAGCGGCACATCGCACGCCTGGACGATGGCCTTGCCGAGCCCGATCACAGAACCACCGCCCAGCGTCACCACCGAGTCCGCGTTGAGCTCCCGAGCCACACGGACAGCGTCATCGGCGACCCCTGACGGACCATGCTGCGTCGAGGTCCGCACCACACCGACGCAACGATCACCGAGCGCGCCACGCAAAGTGTCGAACGCGTCCTGGGTTGACGCGCCGCCCGCCACTAGCAGCGCATGGTGCGCCTCGAGCCGGGCGATCTCATCGGGCGCGCGCTGCAGGGCCCCGGCAGCGAATACCACTCGAGAGGGGAAGGCCGACCAGGTGAATGCGGGCGTCACTGCGCTGGGTCCGGGCGCGGATACCAGTTCGGGAGCTGAGCGTCGACGTTCACCCACACCGATTTCGGCTGGGTGTACTCGTGCATCGCCTCGAATCCCATCTCGCGACCGTACCCCGATCCGCCCACGCCGCCGAACGGCGAGGCGGGTGACACGCGTTTGTACGCATTGACCCAGACCATCCCGGTGCGCAGGCGGTGGGCCATGCGATGTCCGCGGGAGAGATCGTTCGTCCAGAGCCCGCTGCCGAGGCCGTACTCGGTGGAGTTGGCGATACGTACGGCCTCGTCCTCGTCGCGGAACGTCGACACCACGACGAGCGGTCCGAAGACCTCCTCCTGGCTGACGGTCGCATCCGGACGTGCGCGCACCACCGTCGGCTGCATGTAGTAGCCGCCGGCGAGCCCTGGCGCGCCCGGGGCTTCGCCGCCGCAGAGGATCTCGCCGCCCTCGTCGCGCGCCACGTCGACATACCGGAGCACGCGGTCGCGGTGCTGCGCCGACGTCAATGGCCCCATCTCAGTCGTGGGATCGAGCGGATCTCCGATGCGGATACTCATCGCGAGCTTCACGAAGTCGTCGAGAAAGCGGTCGGCGATGGTCTCGTGCAGCAGCAGTCGCGATCCGGCGATGCATGCCTGCCCCTGGTTGTGGAAGATCGCAAAGGCTGACCCGTTGACCGCCTGCGACAGATTGGCGTCCTCGAACACGATGTTCGCGCCCTTCCCTCCCAGCTCGAGGTGCAAGCGCTTGAGATTCTGCGCACTGGCCTCGACGAGCCGTCGACCGACAGCCGTGGATCCGGTGAACGACAGCATGCGGATCCGTGGGTGGGTCGCGATCGCCCAACCGGCCGAATTGCCATATCCGGGCACGATGTTGACCACGCCGTCCGGGATTCCCGCCTCCTGCAACAGCACGGCGAGCCGGAGCGTGCTGAGTGGCGTGAGCTCGCTCGGCTTCATCACCACCGCGTTGCCGGCGGCGAGCGCCGGCCCCAGCTTCCAGCTCGTGAACATCAGCGGGAAGTTCCACGGAACGATCTGCCCCACCACGCCGATGGGTTCGCGAACGAGGTAGTTGAGGAATCCTGCGTCGACGGGGATCACCGATCCCTCGTGCTTGTCGGCCATTCCCCCGAAATACCGGTACCACGCAGCGGTGCGTGGGACGTCGAGCCGTGACGTGTCGCGAATCGGGTGCCCGGTGTCGACCGTCTCCAGCCTTGCCAGTTCGGCGGCATTGGCCTCGACCAGGTCGGCCACCCGCAACAGGATCCGGCCCCGCTCGGCGGCAGGCATCCCCGCCCACGCCGGCAAAGCACGCTCGGCTGCCTCCACGGCTCGGTCGACGTCCAGCGCACGCGCCTCGGCGACGCGCGTGATCGTCGACCCATCGTGGGGATCCAGGACGTCGATCTCAGTGCCTTCGGCCGCATCGGCCCAGCTCCCGTCGATGAACAGGCGCGTGCGCAGTACGGCAGGATCGAGACGCGCTCGTGCAGGCAGTTGCACGTCGAGCCCCACGAAGGTCCCGGTCAGAAGTCCACAGGATGGCTGGGCAGCTTGCCCGTCGCGTACAGCTCCGGGAGCGCCCCGTCGGCGTTTTCCCAGACCAGGAGCATCGCGCGCTTCGGCGCGTACCCCTGGTGGCGGATGTTCGCCGGCATCGACGCCACGTCTCCCGGCTTCATCACCACGCGGGTTCGCGCGGCGCCGGTGTCTCGATCCTCGACGGCCCAGATGATCTCGTCACTCAGCTGGACGAACCATTCAACGCGGTCGTTGCCGTGAATGATCGGGAGGATGTACTCCTCGGTGGTGGGGCAGTACAGGCTGTCCTTGCACACGCTCACCACCGACGGATTCCAGGTGACGTCGGAGCGCGACAGATAGGCAAACAGGTTGTAGGCCTTCACGTCGGACTCGAAGCCGGGCTCGGGCTCGACCAGAGGGCTGTCCTGGGCGACGTCGGCGAACATCCTGTTGATGGGATGGGTCGCGTCGGTGCGGAGCTGCTCGTCGTCGTCGCACGAGACCATGCGCCTGGAGGCGACACGTCGGCGGGTCACGGCCGCGAGGTTACTGCCGTTCTTGTCACCAAACGCACTGCCCGTCTCTTCTGGTGAGGCGAAGGGATCGAAGGAGGCGTTGGTCCAGTCGGCGAGCATGCGCTCGAACGTCGCCTTGATGTTCTCGCTCTGGAAATTCTCGACGTGGTCCATCTCGGCCTTTCGGTACGCGTCGTTGTAACGCCCCGCGAAGAGATCGACGGTGCCGTAATGGTTCACCGTGCCAACCACACCATCGAAATTCACGATGCCGTAGAAGAAGTTCCAGGCGACATCGCGCTGCATCGCGCGAAGGAAGGCATCCGCAGACATCACGTGACTGCCGGTCGGCCACTTGACGTAGACGAAGTACTCGTCGCGCCGGAAATGGAATTCGCCAAGGGTGAACTCGGCGTACCCGTGCGCGTTGGGCTCGCTGGCGATGACATTGGTGTCCATGAGCAGCGTCATCGGTTATCCGACTCCCATCACTTCGTCTGCAGACTAGTGAGTCTGGCAGATCTCCCCCCATCGATACAGCGTGTCCGCGCCCTCGATCGTCTGCAACAGAACGACCGCCGGCTTCTCGGCGCGGAATCGATATGCCGCGTGTGCTGGGAGCAGGGTCATGTGGCCACGTCGGGCAACCACCCGACCCATCCGCGGACCTGCCGGTTCGTGACCGAGTTGGATCGAACCCTGCGTACCCTCCGGCGGTTCCTCATCGGGAGAGAGCCGGTGCAGGACCACCTCCACCTCGCCATCCATGACGAGCGCGAATTCGTCATGTGCCGTGCGGCGCCAGTCCGAATCCCCCTCGGCGCGGATCGCCTCGAGCACGTACTGACGATTCTTTCCGACCGCGACCTTCTCATAGGGACGCGAATGCGCAGCGACATCGAAGATGTTCGAGAACGTGTAGCGCTTCGGGTCATCGTCGATGATCTCGACGCCGCCTTTCTCGTACTGGTTCAATGAGCCGAAGCGGGTCACGTAAGTCGTCACGATCTCTTTCTTACCCTCGGTCTCGTTGTCCGCGGCTGATTGATGTACGCCATGCGAACACAGCGGCGCTCCTCGAACAACATGAAGACTACGCTCGTCATTGAGGGCAAGTCAATCCGCAGCGGCCTCATGGTCGCCCGCCCCAGCTCGCCGGCGCGTCAGGGGCCGGCGAACGCGGTGACCCCGCCTCGATGCCGCTCAATACCTCGGCGCGAAGCGTCGACATCTGCGCGATGACATCAGGAATGTCCTGCGTCGCCGGCAGCCGGAGCCGGAGCTCGCGCAGCCCCGCCGCGTACAGTGCCGCAACCGTCTGCTGGCAGTCCTCCAGGGTTCCGACGAGCCCGGGAGCAATCTCGGCTTCCGCACCCAACCCCGGGTCGGCAGCCAGCCGGGCATGTGACTCGGCCACGGTCCGGCCCGGAGACGCCGGCAGGCACACGGCACTTCGCCCCTCCGAACTGCGGAGAAGGTCGATGAGCACGTCCACCGATGCCGGCCCGAAGACCGCGACAGCACCGGCCGCGTGTATCGCAGCCACGCCCGCTGCGTCTGAGACATCGACAGAGATCTCACGCGCCTCGGGAACACCGCTCTGGAGGCCGGCGATCGCTTCGGCAGCAGCGGCGCCGCGCAGCCAGGCATCGGCCGCCTGGTCGAGCACACGCGGAGCTTCCTCGACCACCCACCCGATGCGCATCCCGGCGGCGGCGGCCTGCTGGGGCCACGCGGCTCCGAGCGGCAGCCAGAGCGACTGCCATCCGGCTCGAGCCGCGAGCAGCGAAACCGGCGGGAGCACGCCCCCGTGACGCGGGAGCAGCAAACCCAGCTGCAGCCGGCGAGCCGTCGCCGAGTCCATCACCAGGCGATCTTGCACAAGGCGATCTTGCACAAGGCGATCTTGCACAGGGCGATCCTGACACTGCGCTTTCCGTACGAGCGCACAATCGCGGCGTGCCTGCATCCGACGTGGTCGGCGGCGTCGTCGTCCGCCTGACATCGGCGCTCCGAACAGCTGGGGTGCCCGTCTCCACGGGTGAGGCAGTCGACGCGGCGCGCGCGCTGGATGTCGTGGACGCCGGGCAGCGCAACCAGGTGCGCGCTGCGCTCCGGGCGACGCTGATCAAACGTCAGGACGACGTCGAAGCATTCGAACGGACCTTCGACGCCGTCCTGGCTGACTTCAGTGACAGCCCCGCACCGGAGGACGCACACCTTTCCCAGGACGGCGCCACGACAGTCGCGGCGGCGCCTGGTGCGGCGGTCGACGCCTCGACCTCGCTGCTCGAGGACCTCGTCGCGGCGCTGCGCGATGACGATGCAGACGCGCTGCGCAGGCTGGCTGCCCTGTCGGTGCACCAGTTCGGAGGCATCGGTTCGACGTCACAGGACTCCGAGCGCGCGCTCCTCTACCGCGTGCTTCGCGGGCTCGACCTCGCCCGGATACTGCAGCGGGCGCTCCGCGAGAACGGCGGCGCACGGGACGAATCCGCGGTCATCGATGCGCTCGTCCCGGCGGAGATCGCGGCTCGGGTCGAGGCGTTTCGCCGCCTGCTCGCGCAGGAGGTGCGCCGCCGCCGCGATAAGCAATCCCTACAGCAGGGTGCGGGGATCCAGCGCTCCGTAACAGGTCCAGAGGACATGCCGATCCTGGGCGCGAGCCCATCCGACATGGTCGCCCTGCAGCGCGCTCTCCGCCCGCTCGCACGCAAGCTCGCCGTGCGCGGGGCGCGCCGGACTCGGGTGACGCGCCGGGGCCGGCTCGACGTCCGGCGCACCATCCGCAGGTCGCTCTCCACCGGCGGCATCCCGCTCGAGCCACGATGGCGGCGCCCCCGGACCACGCGTCCGCAGCTGGTGGTGCTCTGCGATGTGAGCGGGTCGGTGGCCGAGTTCGCCCGATTCACGCTCGCCTTGATGAGTGCGATGAGCGCGGAGTTCTCGGCGTTGCGCTGCTTTGCGTTCGTCGACGGCGTCGACGAGGTGACACGCATCGTCGCTGACGCACGCGGATCGCTGATGCCGGCTCACGTGCTCGCTCGAGCCGACGTCGTCTGGGATGACGGACACAGCGACTACGGGCGCGTCTGGGATGTGTTCGCCGCACGTTTCTCGGAGGCGCTGACGCCTCGGTCCAGCCTCGTGATCACCGGCGATGCACGGAGCAACTATCGGGCCCCGAACCTCGCGGCGCTCACCGGAATCGCTCGCACCGTCCGCGAGATCCACTGGCTCAACCCCGAGCGCCGTCAATACTGGGACACCGGCGACTCGGTGATGTCCCAATACGCGCGGGCCTGCCGCACCGTGCACGAGGTGCGGACGCTTCGCCAGCTCGAGTCGGCCGCACTGGACATCGCGACCGGCGCGCGGCAATCGCCCGTACACTCGCCACGTGCCTGAACCCGACGGCGAGCTCGTCGCCCTCCGCGGCCGTCTTGGTGACCTGGATCAGCGGATCGTCGAGCTGATCGCCGAGCGGTTCCGCGTGGTCGCCGACGTTGCCAGGGAAAAGGCGTCGTCGGATTCGGCCATCCGCGATTCAGATCGCGAGCGTCAGGTTCTCGCCGCGGTGGAGCACGTCGCTCGAACCGAGGGCGCGCCGGTCAACCTCGTGCGACGCATCTATCGCGACCTCCTCGCCGAATCGGTGAGCAGGCAGGTCTCCAGCCTCTCGGGCCTCCAGCGCGAGGTGGCGATGCGCGTCGCGGTGCGGGGTGGCCACTCGTTCGGCTTTCTCGCGGCGCAGAAGTATCTCTCGTCACGTGAGGTCGATGGCGAGCTCATCGTGACGCCGACCTACCAGGCGGCGGTCGATGCGCTCAAGGCTGGAGACGTCGACCTCGCGGTCCTGCCGATCGAGAACACCGCCGCGGGGAGCGTCGACGAGACCTACGATCTGCTGCGCGAGAACGAGGTGTCGATCGTCGGCGAGGAGACGTCGAGCGTTGAATATTGCCTCTGCGGTGTCAGCGATGTTCCCCTCGGTGCGATCACCCAGGTCCTCGCCGCGGTCGATGGCTTCGAGCAGTGCTCCCGCTTTCTCGAGACACTTCCCAACGCCTCGCAGATCCTGCATTTCGATACCGGCGCCGCGATGCGTCTGGTCCATGCGGACGGGGATTCCACGCAGGTCGCCATCGGCGCATCCGAGGCTGCGGCCGCTCACGGCCTAGTGGTGCTGCGCCGCGGCATCGCCAACCACGCAGAGAACTACACGCGATTCGTCGTGCTCGCACGGCACCCGGTGCCCGTCGAGCTCAGCGCGCCGTGCAAGACGAGTCTGATCCTGATCGGACGCCACGAACATGGGGCGTTGATGCGATCGCTCGGGGTTCTTGCTGCGAGCGGTCACTCGATGACGAAGCTGGAATCGCGGCCGCGTCCCGGACGGCCGTTCGAGTACCTGTTCTTCATCGACTTCGAGGGGAACGTCGCGGATCCGAGGACCGCAGACGCGCTCGACGACCTGCGCTCCACCGCGCTGCATCTCAAGGTACTGGGCAGCTACCCTGCGACGACGACGCACGGCGATTCACAACCCGGCGATGCCACCCCGCTGGTGCCACCGCCTGCGTCGGTCGGCGCGCTCGAAACCGTTGTTCCGCCTCGCCCGGCGTCCAAGGCGTCGAAGAACTACCGGCTCGCGGGACGTGGTGCCCGCCCCGATGACACCGTGATCCCGGTCGGCAACCTGTTGATCGGAGGCGGTGGATTCCTCGTCATGGCAGGCCCGTGCTCGGTCGAGTCGGCCGACCAGATCACCGCCACGGCTCGCGCGGTTCGCGAAGCCGGCGCGCAGATTCTCCGCGGCGGCGTGTTCAAGCCGCGAACCTCGCCGTACGCGTTTCAGGGACTCGGTTGGGAGGGTCTCGAATTGCTCGCCGCGGCGGGCAGGGCGACGGGCATGCCGATCATCAGCGAGGTGATGGCCGTCGACCAGGTCAGGCGCATGGCCGAGATGGTCGACATCCTGCAGGTCGGCACCCGCAACATGCAGAACTTCGACCTGCTGCGCGAGCTCGGCAAGGTCGATCGTCCGATCCTGCTCAAGCGTGGTCTCTCCAGCACGATCGATGAGTGGCTCGGTGCAGCCGAATACATCCTCGCGATCGGCAACCAGCAGGTGATCCTCTGCGAGCGAGGGATCCGCACCTTTGAGACGAGCACACGCAACACCCTCGATCTCTGCGCGATTCCCGTGCTGCGCGAGCTGACCCACCTTCCCGTGATCGTCGATCCCAGCCATGGCACCGGCCACCGCGCCTACGTGGCGCCGATGTCGAAGGCGGCACGTGCTGCCGGTGCGCACGGGCTGCTCATCGAGGTGCACCCCGATCCGGACAACGCACTGTCCGACGCCGAGCAGAGCCTGTCCTTTCCCGAGTTCCTGTCGCTGATGCGGAGCCTGCAGACCGTCGGCGTCGCTCCCTAGCTCTGCCGGGGACGCTCCACCCACAGGAAGCTGGTGAAGTTCTCGTCGAGGTCCTGGAGGTTGTCCTCGACGACGCGCAAACCATTGAGCTCGGCGAGGATCTTGCTTCCCATCGTCGCGATCGAATCGGGAAGCTCGCCGGTGCCGAGCAGTTCGGCCACCTTTGCCTGGTCGATCAGGTCACCGGCGCCGCTCGTCTGACGAAGGTTCGCGTACTTCTTCTCGAGGTTGGTGCGGCATTGGCGCAGCACCTGCGGGTGGGCCATCACCGTGTCGACGCGGGAGAAGTCGGCGCTCCCGGCAATCATCAGCGCATGTGAGATCTTGATCGCGAATTCTTCCACGATCGCAAATCGATACCGGGCCATCGCCGCAACCGACTCACCGACCATGCCGCCGACGGAATTGTGGATCGCGAAAACTCCACGATCGATCTCCCCTTCGTGCAGCGCGCGCAGCACCCGTTCGGTGGTGTGCAGATACACGATCTCGACGGGAACCTCGGGCGTCCTGCTCATGTAGTACCGGGTGGCATCCTCGTTGAAGCTGCCCCGGCCGCCCTGGATGCCGACCACGACGCGGTCGGCGACCACGCGGTTCGGGAGCAACAGGTCAAAGACCGAGTCCTGCGCCTCCGACATGCGCAGGCGCATTCCCTTGGTGTGGGGATTGAACGTCTGCAGGTCGACGAAAAGTTGCCAGGTGTCGTTGCTCACCTGGGATGTGACGTCGTGAAGGCGTTTGGTGCCGAGCGTGTCGATCCCTGTCTGCGCAAAGCCGAATCGCTCGAGTGTCCGTCCGACGAAGTGGGTGACGCCCTGGCTTTCCGCTGCGAGTCGATCGTGTTCGTCAGCGGGCATCTGCACCACGACGAGACCCTTGGAGGTGAAGTACACGTTCCACGCGTCGAGTGCGGCGGGCGGCAGGCGAAATCCGTCGACGACGATCGTTTGCCCCTCGAGCCCGCTCGCCGCGACGCTGTCCGGTCCGAAGAGCGGATGGGTGAGCAGGCCCTGGTAGGTGGCGGGGAGATGGCGGTCGAACACCTCGCGCGGATGGACCTTCACCGAGAGCACGTCGATGAGCGTCCGGGTGCCACCGAGCTCCTCGAAGAGCGGCAGGTGTTCTTTCAGGGTGGGCTCGAACGCGGATATCGGCACGCAGTAGAAGACGGCGTCGGATGCGAGCGTTTCGCGCAACGATGCCGGGGTCAAACCCTGACGCTCCGCCGCGGCGCGCTGGCCGGGATCGGGGTCGTACACGCTGAGCGTGAAATCGCCCTGAAGCATCGATGCCCAGAGGCGTCCAAACCGGCCGAGGCCCACCACGCCGGCTGTCGCCGGCAGGGCGCTGGTCATCACCGGGGCTAGTGTACGGGTGCGCAGGGGAGCCACCTCCGCACCGAATACCGGGGCGTCGGTATGGTTCTGCGTGATATGGCAACCCCGGCGGAGCGCGAGACGGCCGACCGCAGCGTGCGAGACACCGCCCGGCACGAGATGCCGCGTGCGCTCCGCGACGAGGTACGGCTCGTCGGCGACGCGCTCGGTCAGGTGATCGCCGAGCACGGTGGTGAGGGGCTGCTCGCCGACGTTGAAGCGTTGCGCCGAACCGTGATCCAGGCTCGCGCCGAAGCCGCCACACGAGGCGGATATGCGAACAGCGCCGACGCGCTCGTGTCGTCATGGTCGCTTGACCGCGCTGAGCAGGTGGCTCGCGCGTTCGCCTGCTATTTCCACCTCGTCAACCTTGCCGAGGAGCGCTACCGCGCTCGCGCGCTCCGCGAGGCCGACTACGGCGCCGCCGGTCCGGTCGAAGCGCTCGCCACCGCGCTTGCGACCGTGCGCGCGGAGCTTGGGGATGCGGGTCTCGACGAGCAGCTCGCCGCGCTGCGCGTTCATCCGGTGTTCACCGCGCACCCGACCGAAGCACGTCGACGCGCCGTGACCTCGGCGATCCGGCGCGTGGGCGACCAGCTCGAGCGTCTTGCCGTCCCAGGAGTGGCGGAGGCCCCGCAGCTGGAGATCCGCCGGCGATTGCTCGAGGAGGTCGACGGGCTCTGGCGAACTGCCCAGCTGCGCAGCCAGGAGCTGCAACCACTCGATGAGGTCCGCACGCTGATGAGTGTTTTCGACGAGACGCTCTTCCGGCTCGTGCCCGCCGTCTACCGCGAATTCAGCGGTGCGCTCGATACGGGCGAAACCGGGGCGCATCGGCCGGCGGCGCCGGCGTTCCTGCGATTCGGGAGCTGGGTCGGCGGCGATCGCGACGGCAACCCGCATATCACCGCCCAGGTCACCCGGGAGACGATGCTCATCCAGTCGGAGCACATCCTGCGAGGACTCGAGGCGGCAGCCGCCCGCATCGGGAGCGGCCTGACCGCGGATGCGGAAACCACCATGCCTGACCAGGGATTTCTCGGAAATCTCCGCTCGGCGCAGGCGATTGTCGCCGGCCGTGCCGCAGCCATCGAGGCGCGTTCCCCCGGGGAGCCGTTCCGGCAATTCCTGCTGATCGTGGCCGAACGGATCGAAGGCACGCGGCGGGGCGATCTCTCACTCGCGTACGCGGGGCCGGACGAGCTGCTCGAGGACCTCAAATGCCTCCAGGATGCGCTGGTGCGAGCCGGCGCTCCGCGGCTGGCATACGGCGAGCTGCAGGGGCTCATCTGGCAGGTGCAGACATTCGGCTTTCACCTCGCCGACCTCGAGATCCGGCAGCACAGCGGCGTGCATCGCAATGCGCTCGCCGAGCTTCGCGCCGCGGGAACGCTTCGCGGCGCGGGCACCCGCTCTGCGGAGACCGACGAGGTGGTGGCGACGCTGCGCACCATCGCGCTGTTGCAGCAGCGACTGGGTGCGCACGTCTGTCATCGCTACGTGGTGAGCTTCACGGAGAGCGCCGAGGACATCGCCAACGTGTACGCGCTCGCGGAGTTGGCGTGCGCACCCAACGCGGCCCCGGAGCTCGACGTCGTGCCGCTGTTCGAAACCATCGCGGATCTGGGCAACGCGCGCGCCATGCTGGACGCGATGCTCGACCTCGAACCGGTGCGCAGGCGCATGGTTGCCACCCGACGCGGCGTGGAGGTCATGCTCGGCTATTCCGACTCGGCGAAGGAGAGCGGGCCGGTGACGGCAACGCTCGCGCTGTACGCGGCCCAGGCCGACCTTGCCGCGTGGGCGTCGGAACGCTCCGTGCAGCTGACGCTCTTCCACGGACGGGGCGGTGCGCTCGGACGCGGCGGCGGCCCTGCCAATCGCGCGGTGATGGCTCAGGCGCCGGGCTCGGTCTCAGGGCGTTTCAAGGTCACCGAGCAGGGAGAGGTCATCTTCGCCCGCTACGGCAACCAGACCATCGCCCAACGGCATCTCGAGCAGGTGACCTCGGCTGTGCTGCTCGCCTCGACGTCCGAGGTTCGTCAGCGCACCGAGAGCGCGGCGATTCGCTTCGAGGCGCTCGCGCGAACCCTCGATACCGCCGCGCGCTCGGCATACCGCGAGCTCATCGACATCGAGGGCTTTGCTGAGTATTTCGCTCAGGTGACCCCGGTCCGTGAGCTGGCCCGCCTCCATCTCGGGTCGCGCCCTGCAAATCGCGGTGGCGACACGGGCCTGGGGTCGCTCCGGGCGATCCCGTGGGTCTTCGCGTGGTCGCAGATACGGCTGAACCTCCCTGGCTGGTACGGGATCGGCAGCTCGCTTGATGGGGCACCAGTAGACGATCTGCGCGTTGCCTATGCGGAGTGGCCACTGCTCAAGGTGCTGATCGACAACGCGGAGATGAGCCTGGCCAAGACCGACCGATTCATGGCGGCGGAGTACCTGCGCCTCGGAAACCGCCCCGAAATCGCTGAGCGGATCTTGACTGAGTACGACCGCACGATTGAGGGGATCCTCACCGTGACCGGCCAATCGCGTCTTCTCGAGCACCGACGGGTGCTGTCCTGGGCAGTCGAGCTGCGAAATCCCTACATCGACGCGCTCTGTCATCTGCAGCTTCGCGCGCTTCGAGCGCTGCGCAGTGGTGATCCCGGCGATATCGACCGGAGGCGGCTGGAGCAACTGCTCCTGCTCACCGTCAACGGCATCGCGGCAGGGCTGCAGAACACGGGCTAGGGTGTCGGATGCCTAGGATCCATCGTCGCGCTTCAACGACCGGACGATGCGAGGAGAACGCGGTGGTGACGCTGTCATGAAGATCGGAGTGGTCGGGATCGGGAAGATGGGGCGGCCGATCGCCGCGCGGCTGATCGCCGCCGGTCACGACGTGGCCATCTGCAACCGTTCGGACAACGCCGGCGTGAAGGCACTGCGCGAGGGGGGCGCAACCGTCCTCGGAACGCCCGCCGAGCTCGCTGCCCAAACCGAGGTGGTCCTCACCGCGCTGCCGACCGAGGACACCGTTGAACAGGTCTACGACGACATGGCGGCGGTTGCCTCGAAAGGGCAGCTGTACGCCGACCACTCGACCGTGAGCCCGGGGCTCAACCGGCACTGCGCGGAAATCCTTGCGAAGCAAGGCGCGGGCTTCCTCGATGCGCCGGTCTCAGGCGGGCCGGCCGGCGCCGAGGCCGGAACGCTGACGGTGATGGTGGGGGGCAACGAGGCGACGTTCAATCGCGCTCTCCCGGTGTTCGAGGCGTTCGGGGGCAAGATCCGGCTCTGCGGCGGCGTCGGCGCGGGTCAGGTGATCAAGCTCGTCAACCAGTACCTGGTCGCCGTGCACACCATGGCCGCGTCCGAGGCCGCGGCGTTCGCGCTCCAGCTCGGAGCGGATCTCGGCACGGTCCAGGACGTGATCGGCACCTCGTTCGGCAGCTCGGCGATGCTGCTCCGCAACCTGCCGCGCTTCATCGCCCGCGACTTCAGCCCGGCAACCCCGGTGGGGCTGATCGCCAAGGACCTGTCGATCATCCACTCGGAAGCACAGGAGGCGGGTGTGCCGCTGCTGCTCGGCGGTCTCGTCGAGCAGTACTACGTGGAGGCGAAAGCCCGTGGCTGGACCGGCGAGGACATGTCCGCGCTGGTGAAATTCTGGGACCGGCAGGCGGGATAGCGTGCCGAGACTCGCCGCCAACCTGACGATGCTCTGGCAGGACCTCGAGCCGTTCCAGCGGTTCGAGGCCGCGGCGAGCGTGGGGTTCACGCATGTCGAGATGCTGTTTCCGCACCAGCTCGACGCGGACCGGCTCGCATCCATCCTTGATCGGCTCGAGCTCGAGATGGTCCTCTTCGACCCCGCTGCGGGCGATTGGGAGAGCGGGGAACGAGGGCTCCTTGCGCTTCCGGGGCGCGAGGAGGAGTTCGTCGACACCGTCCATGCCGCGATCGCGCTGGCCACGCGAATCGGGACATCGAGGCTCAACGCGTTGGTCGGGGTGCCGCCGGCGCAGGTGAGTCGCGATCAGGCGCGCGAGACGGCGATCGCGAATCTCAATCGTGTCGAACCCCTGGTGCGAGCCGCCGGCATCACGCTGCTGGTCGAGGCGATCAACAGCATCGACATGCCCGGATACTGGGCGAACACGGTCGAAGCCGCTGCGGATCTCGTGCAAACGGTCAACAGCCAGAACGTGCGCCTGCAGCTCGATCAGTACCACGCGGCGATGGCGGGCGAGAGTGCCCTTGACTGTCTGCGGCGGTACTTCGCGTTGATCCGGCACGTCCAGATCGCCGACGTTCCGGGCCGGCACGAGCCCGGCACCGGGACGCAGCCGATCGGAGCGTTCCTCGACGAACTGGACCGGCTCGGGTACGACGGGTTCGTGGGCCTCGAGTACCAGCCACTGGTGGACACGGCGTCCAGCCTCGCGTGGATCCGAAGGATGAACCTCCGAACCTAGGCTTCCTCGACCGCGCGGTCGCGGCTGGGGAGCCCTTCGATCGCCAGTCTCGCCGCCCTGCGCAGGAGCGCCCTTGCGTGACGCATCGGGTCGACATGGCCGTCGATTGCGTCCAGCGCCAGAGCGACGCTGAAGAGCTGCGGCAGCGGATCCAGGACGGTCCCGGCGATCGCGACGCACGGGATCCCGCGTGCGGCTGCTCGCAGCGCGACCTCGGCGGGCGCTTTGCCGGTGGGGGTCTGGCTGTCGAGCCGACCCTCACCGGTGATCGCGACCGTCGCCGGAACCATTGCGGCATCGAGCCCGACGAGGTCGCAGACGGCGCCGGCACCGGGCACCAACCGGGCACCGGCGAGAGCGAGCCCGAAGCCGCATCCGCCGGCCGCGCCGGCTCCGGGAAGCGCCGACAGGTCGCCGCGGCCCAGGCCGGGGGCCAGATCGGCAAAGTGGGCCAGCGCACGCTCGAGGCGAACCGCGTCGTCCGCGCTCGCGCCCTTCTGTGGCGAGAACATCTGCGCGGATCCCTGCGGCCCGAGCAATGGGCTGCGGATGTCGCAGGCCACCTCGATGGAGCAGCCCGAGAACATCCGGAGCACCTCGGACAGGTCGATGCCCGCAGTGTCCTCGAGACCGGCGCCGCCCGGACCGACCTCCTCCCCACGTGAATCGGTCACGTGTCCTCCGAGTGCCTGGAGCAGGCCGGCGCCGCCGTCGGTGCAGGCACTGCCGCCGACGCCGACCACGATCCCTCGCGCGCCGCCGTCGATGGCGATGCGGATGAGCTCACCGGTCCCGCGCGACGTCGCGCGGAGCGCGTCGGGAGCCGTCGCACCCATGCGGCGGAGCCCTGAGGCCTCCGCCAGCTCGACGACCGCGCGGTCGCGTCCGAGCCAGCCGAGCCTCGCGATGATCGGGATGCCGCCAGGCCCGGTCACCCGGTGGCGTGTGACCCGGGAATCCGCCCGTGCCGCAAGGAGCACGTCGAGCGTGCCGTCGCCGCCGTCGGCAACCGGGATCTCGATGGCAGCGGCGCCGGCGTCCCGGACACCCCGCGCCATTGCCGCGGCAGCCGCATGCGCGCTGAGCGTGCCCTTGAAAGCGTTGGGCGCGCACACCGCGAGCAGGTCCCGGCGGGCTGGTGATGGCACATCGTTCATGGTGCGGAATCGTCGATGTCCGGCGGCGCTCAGAATGTCGGCGTGACCAGGCGGGCCGTGACAGTCGGACTCGGCGTCGCCTACGTGGCTGCGTCCGTGGTCGCACCGCTGATCCTGAAGACCACACCCTCGGACCTCGATCTGTACTTCTGGCCGTCGGCCGAGACTGTCGTCTCCGGGCACCCGCTGCTCATCTACGCAGCGCACCTGCATGACGTGTATCCCAATGCCAACGGCCCGCTCGGATTGGTGCCGCTGATCCCGGTCGCAGCCCTCGCCAACGCGCTCGGCTGGGCCGGGAGCCTGGCCGGTCGCGCCGCGCTCGCCGGCGCTGTGGTGTCGCTGTTTGTGCTGCTCCTCGCCTTTCAGACAGTTCGGCTCATCGAGACAGCACGCGGCGGTCTGCGACGGCCTCTGCTGGTTGCGTGCACGGCGCTGCTCGCGCCGGCGCTGTGGATCGGCGTCCTCGACTACGGTCATGTCGAGCAGCCCATCGAGCTGTGCTTCACCTTGCTGGCGATCAGGTGCTTTCTGAGAAGGAGCGACGCGCTGACCGGCATCGCGCTGGGCGCGGCGGTGCTCACGCGCACCATCGCGGGGTTCGTCGCACTCCCATTTCTGCTGATCCCGCATGCCGCCGGCCGGCTCCGCACGTCGGCGACGGTCGCGCTTGCCGCGGCCACGACGATCGCCGTGGTGATGGCACCGTTCCTGCTGGCAGACGCGCAGGCGGTCACACATTCGCTGCTCACCTACCGGGGCAGCCTTCCGATCGGCGGAGGCTCCTTCTGGATCATCGTTCGCGACGCATCCTGGGCAGGCGTTATCCGGAGCGGCGACGTCTACATCGGAGCGGCTGTCTCGCTTGCCCTTGTCGCTCTCACGCTGCGCCGCAATCCAACCGTCGCTCGAACCCATGCCGGGCTCGCCGGCCTCCTGACGGTGGTCTCGTGCTGCTTTCCCCTCCTCGCCAAGACCGTGTTTCCGTATTACCTCCTCGAGCCCTACCTCTTCGCCGTGCTCTGGTGGCTGAGCCGCCCCGGCACCGCACTCAACTGGCGAGCCGTGGTCCCCCTGCTCCTCACCATCGACGTGTTCATCGTCAAAGCCGCGCAGTCAGTGCCGTCCAGCTCATTAAGCGTGATCGCAAGCGTGTTGTCGTCGTTCGTTGTCGGCCTCGCGACCGGGCTCGTGACCCTCGATCTGCTCCGGACCCCGGAGGCGGCGATGCACGCCCCCACTCCGCGTCTCGACCACCGTCGCCAGGTCGTCCGGGCGGTCCAGGATGCGCGCGGATGACCCCAGTGCCTGGTCGCTTTCTGTTGCTCGGCTCTGGCGAGTTCGAGCCGTGGTCAGGCGAGGCTGAGCGATTCGCCCTGGACGGGGCTTCCGGTGACGGCTCGGTTGCCGTCCTGGCGACGGCGAGCGGACGTGAGGGCGATGCGGTCTACGCGCGATGGACCGGCATGGGACTCGCCCATTACGAGTCGCTCGGCATTGCGGCGCGCGTGGTGCCGGTGCGAAATCGCGTTGATGCGCTCGACCCCGCCATGACCGGATTGATCGACGGCGTGAGCATGGTGTTCTTCAGCGGCGGGAGCCCCAAATACCTCGCTGAGACCCTGAGCGGAACCCCCGTGTGGGATGCGGTGCTGCGGCTCATCGACCGAGGCGGTGTGTTCGCAGGATGCAGCGCCGGAGCCATGATCGCCGGGGCAGGCGGCATGCGCTTCCCATTCGCGAGCGGCCGTGGTCTGCTTCCGGCGACGGCGGTCGGGGTCCACTGGGACGCCCTCTCCGCATGGTGGATCCGCTGGCTGCGCGATCTCGCGCCCCGGTGGCTTCCGCCCAGCGTGCGGTTCATCGGAATCGCAGAGAACACCGCGATCGCGTCAGACGCGGATGCGTGGCGAGTCTTCGGCACCGGCGAGGTGGATGTGCGACTAGGGCGCGACCGGCGCGCGTTCGATCAGGGCGAACGGTTCCCGCGATAGGTGTTCGCGGCGGGCTTCGGCGTCAGAACAGGGGGTGCCGGCGTGCCGATGGTCAAGAATGTCCGTCGAATGACGACTCCCAAGTGGCGCTGGCTCCTCGCGGCGCTGCTCTTCGCAATCGTCGGATGCTCGCCCGTGGCCGCACCCGTTGCCACCCCGAGCGCGAGTCCGGCAGCGCAAGCGCAGGCGCCGGCGAAGGCGACGCCACCCCCATCACCGTCGCCGGCGCCAAAACCCGCCGCGAGCCGCCTGCCCGGCGCGTCATTCGGGCTTCCGGCGCTTCCGCCCGGCGTGCCGTTCACGGGCAAGCTGTTGATCGCCGATCGCGGCAACGGCAGGATCATCGAGATCAACGCAAGCGGCGCAGTCGACTGGGTGTTCCCGCGACCGGGGCAGCATCTGCCGGTTCCATTCGGCGCCCCCGATGATGCCTTCTACACCGCGAACGGGACGACCATCATCGCCAACGCCGAAGGCCGTCAGACGGTGACCGCAATCGACCGAGCGACGGGAACCATCCTATGGCAGGTCGGCCACTACAACGTTCGCAGCAGCGCGCGCGGGTACTTCAACGAACCAGACGACGCGGTGCCGCAACCAGACGGGACGATCTGGGTCGCCGACATCCGGAACTGCCGCCTCGTACACCTTGCGGCGTCGGGTGCCTGGTTGGGGACGATCGGCAACCGCGCGTGCCGGCACAACCCTCCCTCGAGCTTCGCGGAGCCCAACGGCGCGTTTGCCACCACAAGTGGGAGCCTGATCGTCACCGAGATCGGAGGCAGCTGGGTCACCGACCTGGTCCCGGGCGGCTCCGTCGCATGGTCGGTGCGTGCGCCGGTCCGCTACCCGTCGGATGCGATGCAACTGGCGGGCGGCTCGGTGCTCCTCACGGACTATTCCCAGCCCGGGGCCGTCGTTCGCCTCAGCAGCACCGGCCGCACGCTGTGGTACTACCGACCCTCGGGCCGTGCTGCGCTCAACCACACCTCGATCGCCATCCCCCTGGCGAGCAATCGCATCGCGATCTGCGACGACTTCAACAGCCGGATCATCGTGGTCGACCCCGCAACCGACCAGGTGATCTGGACATTCACCGGGACGGGTGCATCGCGCCTCTTTTACCCGGATGGGATCGATTACGAGCCACCGCAATGACCGAGGCGCGACCCGGCGTCCACGTCACGCCGTCGCGGTGATCGCGGCGCTGGTCATCGCCGTGATGACCGGTTGCGCCACATCACCCGTGCACAGGCCGCCCACGCAGAGGCCGACCGAAAGCATTCCGACGCCAGCACCGACAGCCACGGTCGCGACGCCAACGCCCACCGCCGCGCCGAGAACGCTGGCCAGCTGTGCGGCCGCCGTGTCGAGCACAGCGCTCCATGTGGTCCACCGCTTCGGCGTGTCGCCTGATGACATCGCGGTCGACGCGTCGGGCAACCTCTGGGTCAGCGCGCGGACCGCGAACGAGGTCTTTCGTCTGCGTTCCGACGGGACCACCATCGCCACGGTCATGGTGACCGGCGGCCCTGAGGGTGTCGCAGTCGCTGCGTCCGGGGTCTACGTCGCGCAGCAGAACGTCAATGCGATCGAGCAGATCGCGCCGCAACCCCACACGGTGATGACATTTCCCAATCGCACCACCAACGCGGGCATCGATGGAATCAACATCGGGGCGGCGAGCCAGACGCTGCTCGTCCCGGACAGCCCGAACGGCACGCTGATCGAGCTCTCCCTGACCAGTGCGCCCACAGCACGGGTGATCGCGTCCAGCCTCGGGCGACCGGTGGCGGCGACTGTCGATCCGGCGGGCAACATCTTCGTCGCGAGCGAGTCGACGCCCGGCCTTGTCGAGGTGACGCCGGGCGGAAACGTGCGCCGGCTCGGCACCTTCACGGATCTCGACGAGGTCGTGTATTACTCCGGCTTGCTCTACGTGACCGAATTGAATCGACGTGACGTCGTGGCCGTCGATCCCGCGTCGGGCGCGTCCGTCGCGGTCGCCGTGAACCTTCCTGCGCCGCAAGGGCTCGCCGTCACCGCCGGCGGCATCCTCGAGATCGTCGACGCGACTACCAACAAGCTCTACTCACTGCCCACATGCGGGGTTGCCTGAGGTCGATCGGCGGCGCCAGTGATCAGAGCAGCGCCACGAGCAGCATCAGCGCAGCGGCACCCATCACAGCCGTTGCAATCCATACCAACGAGCTGCTCAACAGGCCGCTGCGATGGACGTCCATCACACGTCGATCGCGAGCCAGGAGCGCTATCAGCACGAGGATTGGCGGAGCAACCACGCCGTTGATGATTGCGGTGACCACGAGGGCCTGGATGGGATCGATCTTCAAGACGTTCATCGCTACACCACCGACCAGGGCGACGACGATCAGTGTGTAGAAGGTCGGACGGGATCGCGGTGTCTCGCTCAGGCTTCCGCGGAAACCGAAGAACTCCTTCACCGCATAGGCGGCACTCGCCGTCAGGACCGGAATCGCCAGCAACCCGGTACCGATCATGCCGACAGCGAAGAGCGCTGATGCGAGCGGCCCCGCAAGCGGGTTGCGTGCCTGCGCGGCCTTCTGGGCGGTCGCGATACCGGCGTGGCCGGGCGAATGCAGCACCGTCCCGGACGTGAGGATGATGCAGTACATCACCAGCTGGGAGAACAGCATTCCGACCGACACGTCAATCCGTGCCGCGCGCAACTCCTTCCGGCTCGTGCCCTGGCGCTCCCGCCCGGTCGTGGCGCCGGCCACTTGCATCTCGTCGACCTCGCTCACCGCCTGCCAGAAGAAGCGATACGGACTGATCGTCGTGCCGAGGATCGCCACTGCGTCCCGCCGTCGGCGTGCCGGTCGCCGCCTCGGTGCCGTCACCCTTGAAAACCTTCTCGGCGGGCGGTTCCTCGACGACCGCGCTGACACGCGAGGCGACGGCACGAATCGGATCAGGCCGCTCATCCGCGGCGCTGGTCGACCCCTTTGCTGCCATGGGGCTGGCCTCTCCCTACGGTGGTGCGCTAAGTAAATGTGATAGTGAGACTAGCATGTTGGACGTCCGGAGCTCGTCAGCAGCCTCCTGTCGGTTACCGGCGTGTAACACGGTTTCGCGAGGCGTCAGACATCGGCGCACGAGCGAGCCCGGCCTGCGCTTCATTACGAGTCGTCGGGCGACCTGCTGTCGCCGATCACGAGGAGAACGCCCGTATGGGGACCCCGGAGAGGCATGTGGCTGCCGTGCAGATCACTGCGGATCGATGAGCCAGCTCTTCCGCCGCAACCGCGCGGCCGCGCCGGCGCCGGTACCCTCGCCTGTAACCGTCCAGAGCACCGGTGTGGTCTGCAAGGTCGCCGGGTGCTCGAACGACACCGCCCAGCCATGCTCCTATCGCGACGGGCGAGGCCGCGCCTGCCGCGCGGTCTGCTGCCCGGATCACGGCGCGTCGACCGACGGAAAGTTCTACTGCCGCCGCCATGCCGGAGTCCTTCGCGCGGTTGGTACTCAGACGACCCCCCAGGGCGGATTGCCGGACCTCGACAACCGTGCGCCGTCGCTGGTGAACTGGATCGCCCGTGACCTCGATACCAACGTTCGCCGGCTGCTCACGGGCGCCGCGAAGACAGGCGAGAGCGTCATCGCCGACGATACCGCGCACGTCGCGCGTGACTTCAACCGGAAGGCTCGGTGGGAGCAGAGCTGGCGGCTGGTTGATCACACGGGCGTCATCCTCAAGGTGACCATCCAGGTGCTGGAGGAGAACGACTCGCTGGTGCGTGTCCATGTCGGGAGTGGCGTCATCGCCGACGGAGTTCCGCCCTGGATTGCGCGCCGCACCGAGGACAGCGACGTGGCCACCGATGCGGCGCAGCGGCACCGCTTCTACCAGTGGCTCGACGAGAGCATCTTCATGGCCGTCGATCGTTTCAGGACCGAGCGCGAGCGTCTGCGGTAATCAGCCCGCCGTCAACGGTTGCGGGATCCCCTCGACGGCTCCAGACCCGACGCGTACCGCATCTTTCCCTGGGCTGTAGACGGTGACCGCACCGGCTCCGAGGCATCGCCACGTACCCGCTTCCCAGAGCGCACACGTCCGCTCGTCGACTCCGATCAGCACATCGTCGGGCAGGGCTTCGCGGGCGGACGGGTACCACTTCTGGCCAAAGGTGTCGTGATGCGGGAGCACGGCCGAAGCCGGAACCACGCCGAGGCCGGGCAGCGCGCGGCGTTGCGTGTGTCCCGGGAACGAATGCCGGACCAGCGTGTCGGAGCACAGGGCCATGGCGCCGGCTGACGACCCGGCGAGCGCTGCACCGTTCCGCCACGCGGCGATGAGCGCGTCGCCAACCGGGCTGTCGCGAACGACGGTCGCCACCAGCCCGGGATCACCGCCTGGGATGTAGCAGAACCCTGCTCCGGCGGCAATCTCCGCGAGGGCCGGGTCGTGTGCCTGCGTCCGCTTGTATACCGCCAGCTCGACAAGATCCAGTCCGAATCGCTGAAACCATCGCTGGGCGTTGCGCACCGCCATGTCGGGGCGCGACCTCGCCGCGGCGGTCGCGAGGACATACGCAGGACCGCGGGCCGACGATGCGAGGAGCGCGTCGTGCGGCTCGTTTCCCGGATGGAACTCGTCGCCGCCGACGAGTCCGAGCAGTCCTGCGCGCGTCGGAGTCAGTGAGTGACGCGTTGCGCTTGGAGCACTGCCTCGAGACGCAATCGAGCATCGGCGTCCCGCCTTGCCTCGACAACCACATCCCACAGAATTCGGGACGTGTTGCGCTGCTGCAGATACGTCTTGATCGACCGGCTCTCAGCGTTATCCGCCCGACGCTGCTGCCACCAAATCCAGGCCATCTGGGGTTTCCTTTCTAGACACCCCCAGTCTAGCTCTGATGTTCCGCCTCCGCAGCATTACCAGGTGACTGCGATGTACTTGCTCTCCATGAACTCGAGCAGGCCGTCGTGGCCACCCTCGCGGCCGAGGCCGCTCTGCTTCACACCGCCGAAGGGTGCTGCCGGGTCGGAGACCAGCGCGCGGTTCAGCCCGACCATGCCCGACTCGAGGGCTTCGCTGAAGCGCAGCCCGCGCTGCAGATCGCGGGTGTAGACATAGGCGACGAGGCCGAACTCGGTGTCGTTGGCGAGCGCGACCGCCTCCTCCTCGGTATCGAAGACGACCACGGGAGCGACGGGGCCGAAGACCTCCTCACGCAGGATGGCCGCATCCGCCGGCACATCGACGAGCACGGTTGGCGGGTAGAAGAAGCCGGGTCCGTCGGGAGCCGTTCCTCCAACTGTCAGGCGGGCGCCCTCACGCACCGCACCGGCGACGAGCGACTCGACCTTCTCGCGGCCGGCGGCGTTGATCAGCGGACCCAGCTGCACCCCTTCCTCGAGACCTGGGCCGACGCGGAGCGCGCCCATCGCCTCGGTGAGCCTTCCGGCGAAGGCGCCGGCAATGCCACGCTGCACCAGGAAACGGTTGGCGGCGGTGCACGCCTCGCCGCCATTGCGCATCTTCGCCACCATTGCGCCGGCGACGGCACTCTCCAGGTCGGCGTCGTCGAAAACGACGAACGGCGCGTTGCCACCGAGTTCCATCGAGCAGTTCACCACGCAGTCGGCCGCCTGCTGCAACAGACCCCGGCCGACCTCCGTCGAGCCCGTGAACGAGAGCTTCCGCACGCGCGGGTCGTGGAGCATGGCGGTCACGACAGGTCCTGAGCGCCGCGACGGCAGGACGTTGACGACGCCTGCCGGGACACCGGCTTCCGCGAGCAGCGCCCCCATGGCAAGGGCGGTGAGCGGAGTGTCCGACGCCGGCTTGAGCACGACGGTGCATCCCGCCGCCAGCGCGGGTCCGATCTTGCGTGTCGCCATCGCCGCGGGGAAGTTCCATGGCGTGATCAGGACGCTCACCCCGATCGGCTGGCGAAGCACGAGAATCCGGTTGGTGCCGGCAGGCGCCGTCTGGACGTGGCCTTCAGCGCGAACCGCCTCCTCCGCGTACCAGCGGAAGAACTCCGCCGCGTACGCGACCTCGCCACGCGCGTCGGTCAGCGCCTTGCCGTTCTCCCGGACGATCAACCGGGCGAAGTCGTCGGCGCGCTGAGTCATGAGCTCGAAGGTGCGCCGCAGCAGTTCGGCGCGCTGACGGGGTGGCGTGGCCGACCATGCGGGCAGTGCGGCCGCCGCGGCGCTGACCGCCGCGAGCCCGTCGTCGACGGACGCATCGGCAACGAACGCGATCACCTCCCCGGTGGCAGGATCATCAACCTCGAACGTCCGGCCGTCGGAGGCGTCCATCCAGCGACCGGCGATCATCAACTGCGTCGGTGCGCCGATTGCCTCGGCGTTCAGTACGGTGGTCATGACTGCATTGCCCTCTCGATGGTGGTGACGATGCGTTCGATCGACGGGATCGCCATGTCCTCGAGCGCGTCCGCAGATGGGAGCGGAATGTGCGGCGTGGTGATGCGCAGCGGCGGTCCGTCCAAGTAATTGAAGCACTCCTCGGCGACGATCGATACCAGCTCGGCGCCCCACCCGCAGAGGCGGGGATTCTCCTCGACGGTGAAAAGGCGCCCGGTCGCGGAGACCTCACGCAGGATCGTCTGCGTGTCCAGGGGCACCAGGCTGCGCACATCGATGACGCCGGCCTCGATCCCCCGTTCCGCAAGCGTCTCCGCCGCGGCCACGGCGCGCGGCACCATCGCGGCGAGGGCGACGATGGTCGCGTCGCCACCGGTGCGAAGCACCTTCGCCGAACCGAGCCTGTCGACGATCTCACCGTCGCGAACCTCGCCCTTGCTCGAATACAGGCCCTTGTGCTCGAAGAACATCACCGGGTCGGGATCGCGGACGGCGGCGGCGAAGAGGCCGATCACGTCGGTGGGATTCGAGGGCGCCACGACCTTGAGCCCCGGGACTGCCATGGCCCAGTTCTCGACGGACTGGGAGTGCTGCGCCCCGAACCTCAGACCGCCGCCATTGCCGGACCTGATCACCAGCGGGAAGCTCACCTGGCCGGCGGTCATGTACGAGCTCTTGGCGATCTGATTTGCCACCAGGTCCCAGCACACCGCGAAGAAGTCCGCGAACATGATCTCGGCGATGGGCCGAAGACCGGTCATCGCAGCTCCCATCGCCGCGCCGAGAATTGCCTGCTCCGAGATGGGCGTGTCGCGCACTCGCTCCGGCCCGAAGCGTTCCAGCAATCCGACCGTCGCCTTGAACACACCCCCGGCGCCGCCGACATCCTCGCCGAGGAAGACGACGTTGGGATC
Source organism: Candidatus Dormiibacterota bacterium (assembly GCA_003162415.1). Taxonomy (GTDB): domain Bacteria; phylum Chloroflexota; class Dormibacteria; order Aeolococcales; family Aeolococcaceae; genus Palsa-851. Next base: position 43,957 of record PMOL01000019.1, on the reverse strand, counting down.
GTGTTCCATCTCCTGCGTGATCGCCCGAGCGACCGCGTCGCGATAGGTCAGTTGCGCCATGACGATCCTCCATCCGCCCAGACGTCGCGCATGAGGACGTCCGCCCCTGGTGCCGGCGATGCTTTGGCGTTGACCGTCGCGGTCTCGACATCGCCGTCTGCCATCTCCTCGATCGCGTCGAGATCGGCCTCACTGACCCCGCGAGCCACGAGACGCGAGCGGTAGAGGACGATCGGGTCGTATGCCTTCCAGGCGGCGACCTCCGCATCCGGGCGGTACTTACCGGGATCCGCACGGGAATGGCCGGAACTGCGATACGTCCGTGCCTCGATGAGCGAGGGGCCGCCGCCGTTGCGCGCCCGATCGAGGGCATCGCGAGCGGTGAGGTACATGGCGTCCGCGTCATTGCCGTCGACGAGAATGCTGTCCAAGCCATAGGCCGAAGCACGATCAGCCGCGGGGTTTGCCACCGCTGTGACCGCACTGATCGGCGTGTACTCCATGTACATGTTGTTCTCGCAGACGAACACCACCGGCAGCTTCCAGACGGCGGCGAGGTTGAGTGACTCGTGAAACGCGCCGATGTTGGTGGTGCCGTCTCCGAAGAAGGCGACCGCGACGCGTCGCTCTCCCTTGTACTGAGCCGACCATGCCGCTCCAAGGGCGATGGTGAGATGGGCGCCGACGATGGCGTACGAGCCCATCACGCCACGTTGCACGTCGGTGAGGTGCATCGATCCTCCCTTGCCCGACAGCACGCCGCACGACCGCCCCAGCAGCTCACCCATGACCCCGGTCATCGATGTCCCGCGGGCGAGCGTGTGTGCGTGACCGCGATAGGTGGCGAAGGTGTAGTCACCCTCCTCCATCGCCTCGCCGAAGGCAGCGGCGATCGCCTCCTGACCGAGCGACAGATGGCTGGTTCCCTTGACCAGGTTCTCCATGAACAGGTCATAGGCTCGCGTCTCGAATTTGCGCATGCGCACCATCTGACGGTAGAGCGCGATCTGGATCGGCACGTCGACGCTCCCTTCGGGACGATGCAGCGTCGCCGGGTCGATTCCCGGGGGCCCGGCCGGTGCGGCCGGCTCATCAAGCGTCGATGTCATGGTTTTCTCCTCTCGATCGCACGCGCATAACCGCTAATACTTGTTGGTGACAAACAGTTCTTCGGCCGGAAACAGCGTCAGCACCGAGCAGCCGCTCGACGTGACCACCACCTCTTCCTCGATGCGAGCGGCCGACTGACCGTCGGTCGCTGGACAATACGTCTCGAGCGCGAAGACCATGCCCTCACGCAGCTCGATCGGATGGTCGAGCGAGTTCAGGCGGGAGATGATCGGCCGCTCGTGCAGCCCGAGGCCGAGGCCATGCCCGAACTGCAGGCCAAAAGCGGCCATCTCGCTCGGGAATCCGAAGTCCTTCGCCTCCGGCCAGAGGCGCGCAATCTGGTCGGTGGTGGTTCCAGGCTTCACCATCTCGATAGCCGAGTCGATCCATTCGCGCGCTCGTGTGTATGCATCCCGCTGCGCCGGGGTCGACCGCCCCACCGCGAAAGTCCGGTAGTAGCACGTGCGATATCCGTTGAACGATTGGATGATGTCGAAGTACGCCTGGTCGCCGGGGCGGATGAGCCGATCCGAGAAGTTATGCGGGTGCGGGTTGCAGCGCTCGCCCGATACCGCGTTGATCGCCTCGACATCGTCGGACCCCATCTCGTAGAGGCGTTTGTTAGCGAGTGCGACGATCTCGTTCTCACGGATACCCGGCTTCAACGCCTCGGCAATGTCCTGATAGACACCGTCCACCATCGCCGCAGCAGTGGACAGCAGGGCGATCTCATCCGCCGACTTGATCAGACGCGCGTCGAGCATGACCTGCTGCGCGTCGCGCACCTCGACCCCCGCTTTGAGCAGCTCGAGCAGCATCGGCGTCTCCGCGATGTCGACACCGAGCGGCATGCTCGCGACGCCGGCGGCCGCGAGCTCCGACTGAATCTCTGTCACGGCGCGCGCGATCAGCCCCGCATCGGGAGCAACCGCGCCGCGAAGACCGAGCATGCCCGCCCGGCTGTTCTCCGGACGGATCCACGGCGAGTGCAGCTGATGGTGCCGCGCGGCCGATCCGAAGTCCCAGACGATCGGCTCCCCGCCGCGCGTCAGCAGCGCATAGCGCGCCACCTTGTCGCGCGCCCACTCGCCGATCATGGTCGCCGAAACGTACCGGATGTTGTTGATGTCGAACAGCAGGACCGCCCCCAGCTCGGAGGCGTCCAGTGCCTCGCGAGCGCGCGCAAGCCGGTACGCGCGCAGGCGGGTGAAATCCACGCGCTCCTCGAAATCGACGTTCATCCGGCCGGGGCTCGGCGGGATCCCACCGTGGGTGTCGAGGCTCATGACAGCATCTCCTGTGTGCGCCGTTCGAGGAGCGGCGCGTCAGTGCACCGCATGCCGATGCCGGCGGCGCGATTCCTTATCCCAGCTGCTCGCTCATCCAGTCCGCCATCGCCGGTCGGTACTTGTACGCGATGTTGTTGCACACGTGGTTGCCGTCCGGGTACATCAGCAGCGTGGCGTTCGGCGCCTCGCGGGCGATCCGCTCCGCCTGCTCGGGAGGAAACAGGCGATCGCGGGCGCCATGGATCACCAGTAGTGGCTGCGTGACCTTGTCGAGGACACCGTGGAGATTGAGCCCGTATGCCTTCTCCCTCGCCTCGTCCTCGGTGGCCGACTTCGTGTAGAAGATGTAGCCACCGCGCGTCAACGGGTTCAATGCGTCCCAACAATCGCCGAGGTTGTACGGACCGGCGAGCCCGACGACGGCGTTGATGCGCGGCTCGTGGGCGGCCGCACGCGGACCGTAGATGGCTCCCATGCTGATGCCCACGAGCCCGGTCAAACCGAAGGTGCCGTCGAGCCCGATGTCCGCAAGGTGATCGAGCACGGGCGTGATCACGGTCTCCCAGTTCGGACGGATGGCGAAGTCGACTGAGTTCTCGGACTGACCAGGACCCTCGATGCTGAGCGTTGCCATACCGCGGCGAAGGAATTCCTCCTCGATGGTGAACATCTCTTCCTTCGAGGAGTCCAGGCCGGGCACGATGAGCACCAGCGGTGGCCTGGTGACGACTCGAGGACGCCGGAGATGACCCGGGATGATGTGTCCCTCGAAGGGCATCTCGATGCGCTCCGCGGGCGGATCGAGATGAGGCAATGTCCGGCGATACACCGAGACCGCCTTGTCACGCAACGTCGCGTGCAGTTCGAGATCCTCGAACCAGAGAAACTTACCGAGGTGGTAGCACCAGGCAGCCTGCTGGTACGCGGCGGCGGCGGACACCATGTGTCCGTGACCCTCGGCGTCGCGGCCGATATTCTCGTGCACGGTTCCCATCGCGAGCCAGTTCGGTCCCCAGTCCGCCCACTCCTGCGTGCGTGCGAGGACTTCTTCGAAATCGTTCACGTCGATGCCGTTGGCGACAAAGCGCGGCTGCCAGTGGTGTGCTGCCAGCTGCACGCGGTTCAAGGAGGGGTCCATCAGACCGGCGCTCCGAGAAACAGGCGCCCGATCTCGCCATTGCCGAGCACGCTCGCGCCGGTGCCCTCGAGGCGGACGCGTCCGCTCTCCAGGACGACGCCGTGACTGGCCAACCCGAGTCCCGAGCGCGCGTTCTGTTCAACCAGCAGGATGGTTCGGCCTGACCTGTTCATGTCGCGGATCAACTCGAAGACCACGCCGTGCGTCTTCGGGTCGAGCCCCATCGACGGCTCGTCGAGGACGAGCAGCTTCGGATCGAGCATGAGCGCCCGTGCAAACTCGATGATCTTCTGCTGACCGCCCGAGAGCGCGGCGACACGTTCGTGGCGGCGTTCGGCAACGATGGGAAACGTGTCACACACTGTCGCCATCCGTCGTTCCAGCAGCGCCCGATCAGAGAGCGTGTACGCGCCCATGCGTACGTTCTCCCACACGGTCATGGTTGGAAAGAGGCTGCGTTCCTGCGGAACCTGAACGATGCCGAGCTGGAGAATCTGCCGCGGACTCAGCCCGGTGATCGACTGGCCGCGAAAACGAAGTCCGCCGAGACGAGGCCTGATCAATCCGCTGACCAGGCGCAGGATGGTGGACTTGCCTGCGCCATTGGGACCCACGACGCACGTGATCCCGCCCTCCTCGATGGAGAGGTTGACGTCGTGGAGCACGTCGCCGCCGCCGTACCCCGCGGTGACGCCGTCGAGCTCGAGAAGCGCGTTCATCTATGACCCCAGGTACGCATCAAGCACGGCGGCATTGCCACGGACATCCGCCGGCGTTCCTTCTGCCAGCACGGCACCACGGTGCAGCACCACGATCTTCTGACACAGCCCCATCACGAAGGGCATGTTGTGTTCGACGAGCAGGAAGGTGACGCCCTGCCGGTTCAGCTCGCGAATGTGCTCACCGATGCGCTCGATGAGCGCCGGGTTGACGCCGCCGGCAGGCTCGTCAAGCAGGACGAGCTGCGGCTGGGCCATCATCACCGCCGCGAGCTCGAGCAATTTGCGCTGACCGTACGAGAGCGAGCCGCCCAGCAAGCCCGCGACAGAGGCGATGTCCATGGCCGCGAGCATATCCATGGCTCGACTGCGCTCATCGTTCCACTGGCCCCGTGAGACCAGCGCGCGAAACCCCGACCGTCGCACCGGCACGAGCATGTTCTCCAGCGCGGTCAGACGCGGGAAGATTCTCGCCAGCTGAAAGGTGCGGCCGATGCCGAGACCGTAGATCCGATTCGGTCCGAATCCGGCGATCGACTGCCCTTTGAAGCGCACGTCACCGGCATCCTTCGCGAGGAACCCGGTGATCAGGTTGAAGACCGTGGTCTTTCCGGATCCGTTCGGTCCGATGAGCCCGGTGATGCTGCCGAGGTCCAGGGACAGGGAGCACGCGTCAACCGCCGTGACACCGCCGAAACGCTTCGAAAGGCTCTGCACCTCGAGCAGGGTCATGGGGATTGGACTCCGGCCACGGCGTGCGTGTCACTCGTCGACGCGGTGTCGGACGGGCCGACCGCGCGCCGAGCTGCGATCCGCTTGAGGAGGTCACCCACCGATGGGATGATGCCGCGCGGCAGCAGCAGGATGACAACCAGGAACACGGCTGCGTAGAAGACGAGGTACAGCAGGCTCGCGCCGAAGTTGTACGCCAGCCAGAGCTGTGCCGGTTCGAGGATGACCGCACCCAGCACCGGGCCCCAGAGCGTGCCAAGACCGCCGAGAAACACCATCAGCACAAGGGAGATCCCGACCAACGGGTCGATCGCGTACTGCGGATAGATGTAGGTGACGTAGTAGCCGTACACCGCACCGATCATCCCCACCAGGCCGGCGCTGATGACGAACGCGGTCAGCTTGTAGGCGTGTGCCGGCACGCCGACCGCGAGCGCCTTGTCCTCGTCGTCGCGAATGGCGAGCAGGCCGAGGCCGAACTTCGAGCGCCGGATCCACCACGAGAGCAGCAGCGACACGATGGCCATCACCAGCATCGCGTAGTAGAAGGGCGTGTCGAAAAAGTCGCCGCTCCACGGCGGTACCGGGAAGCTCAGCCCCGATCCGCCACCGGTGAGCCCGACAAGGTTCTCGGCGAGCAGCTGGACCATGAACATCATCGCGATGGTCACGATCACAAACGTGGCGGCGCGAGTGCGCAGCGCGATCCATCCGATCACCAGTGCCAGCACGACCGTCAGCACACCGGCGATCGGGACGAACAGAAATGGTTCGTACCCTGCCTGGATGCCGAGGTGCGCGAGCACGAGCCCGAAGGCATAGGCGCCAAACCCGAAGAACGCCGCGTGCCCGAGGGAGACATAACCGGTGTAGCCGCCCATGATGTTCCACGCCGTGGCAAGGCCGACGTACATGACCGTGAACACGGCGATGTTGACCGTGGCGGGATCGGATTCGAACGCGGGAAAGAGCAGCGCAACCGCAAGCACAAGCAGGAGCGCCGCCCATTTGGCGGCGCGGATCCAGGACGGCGATCTCATATGCGCTCTCGCACGCGAATGCCGTAGAGGCCCTGCGGACGCACCACCAGAACGATCACTAGGAGGAGAAAGAAGGCGAAGCTCGCCCACACGGGCGAGATGACCACCGCGGTCACGTCCTCGATGATCAGCATCCCGACCGCGGCGATCACCGCGCCGCGGAGGCTCCCCAACCCGCCGAGGACGATGATGGTGAGCAGTCGCGATATCAGGTCGTAGTGGCTGCCGGGATTGAAAGCATTGGTCATTCCGAAGATGACCCCGCCGGCTGCGGCGGTGGAGACACCGATCCCGAAGGCGATCGCGGAAACCCTGTCGACGTTGACGCCGACCAGTTGCGCGGCAGTGCGGTTGAGCATCGTCGCCCGGACTGCCGACCCGAAGGTGGTCCGATACAGCATGAGGAAGATGCCCGCGAGGATCGCGATGCACAGAGCGAACCCGAACACATAGACGTACGCGATGTGAAACCCGAAGACCGCGAACGACGCGGTCTCGTACCAGGCAGTGAGCTGAACGAGGTTGTCGCTGAACAGGAAGCCGAGCAGCCCCTCGATCCCGAGCGCCAGCGCATACGTGACCAGCACCGACAGCGCCTCGCGGTCCTCCTTCAACGGCCGGATGAACACGAGCTGCAGCACGACGCCGAGGGCGAACATCGCCGGCATGGTGACGATCAAGCTCAGGAACGGGTCGATGTGGGCCGACCGGAGCAGCGCGAAGCTCAGGTATGCCCCGAGGATCACCAGGGCTCCGTGGCCGACATTGATGATCCGCATGACCCCGAAGATCAATGTCAGCCCCGACGCCATCAGCGCATACACGCCGCCCGTGAGGACGCCAAAGACAACGGCTTCCAGGATGAGGGTCACCCGGCCCCCCTGGTCACCCGGAGAAGGCGGGCTTGGGGTACTCCGGCTGAGCAACGGCGGCCGACGGTGGGTACACGGGGACGGTCAGACCGTTCTGCCATTGGACGAGAAAGCTTGCGCCGCTCGGCTTGCCGACGGAATCGAACGCCATCGGTCCCTGAATCGTCTGGTAGGTGCCGGTGTGGAGCGCGGCGATGAGCGCCGCGTTGGTGATGCTGTTCGCCTTCTTAGCAGCCTGGTCGACGACCTGGCCGACGCTATACGCCTCCGCCGCATCGGACGCGATACCGCCCGGGGTGCCGCCGTACTTGGCGATGAACTCGCTGACGAACGTGGCGTTGAACGGCGTCTTGGCGCTCGACCACCATCCCGCGGGGACCATCACCCCCTCGGTGTTGGCACTCCCGACCTTGGTCGCAAAGTCCGACCCCTGGTCCGGTCCCGCGGTCTCGACCAGCGCCTTGGGGTTGTAGTGCTGCTGCTGGAACGCCTTGATGAATGCCACGGCGTCGGGCTCCTGGGTCCCGAGGATGACCACGTCCGCGTTGGCGGCGATCACCTGCTGCGCGAGTGGGGTGAAGTCGGTCGTCTCGGCCGGGTAGACCTTGTACGAGGCGGTCCTGACCCCGCCGGCCTCGAGCAGCGCCTTGGCCTTGTCGATCTGGGGCTGGGTGAAGGGGTCGTCCTCAGTGGAGTAGGCAGCGGTTGCCGGTCGCTGGCCCGCCGGAAGCGAGAGGACCCACTGCGTGAAGCTGACAAGGTTGTCCTCGACGGGAGCAGGCTGTACGAAGAAGAGTGAGTGAATGCCCCTGGTGAACACGCTCGGTCCACCGCCGGCCGGCTCGGGGAATGCATAGCCGAAGCGGTTGGTGACCGTCGACGCGGGAATCGTGAGCAGACTGCTGAAGGGCCCGAAAACCAGTGCGACCTTGTCCTGAGTGATCAGGTTCTGGTAGTTGGTGACCACCTGGGTGGTGCTGCTGGCGTCGTCCACGTATTTCATGGTCACGTGGTGCCCGAGCAGTCCTCCCTTGGCATTCTCGTCCTGCGCCCAGAGGTCGTAGCCCTGGACGAGCGCCTTGCCATCTCCCGAGAAGTCTCCTGTGAGCGATACCGAGACGCCGATGGTGATCGGCGTCCCTGCCTGGGGAGAGCCGCTGTTGACGGAACTGTTGCTCCCGCACGCTGCGAGGGTCAGCGAACCCAATGAGACGATCCCGGTCACTGCCAAGAACGCTGGCTTCCGCATGCTCGTCCCCCGCTCGCGACGTGGCGAGCTGTGTGCCGATGAACAAACGATTGCGCTAGCCTAGAACCCCGCTGAAACCAATGTCAAGGGCTAAAGCCATATGCCGGTGACGCTCAAGGAGCTGGCGGCCCGCGCCAACGTCCACCCCTCCACCATCTCGCGGGTGGCGAACAACGATCCTGGCCTGAGGATCGCCACCGGTACACGGTCGCGGATCGAGGCGCTGCTCCGCGAGACCGGCTACCAGCCCAACGGGATCGCACGAGGGCTGAAGTTGCGCCAGACCAACGTGCTCGCCGTGGTCATCCCCGACGTGACCAACCCCTTCTTCGCGGCGCTGTTTCGAGGCGTCGAGGATGTCGCGGCTCCCCGCGGCTTCAACGTCCTCCTCTGCAACACCGATGGCCTGCCGGAGCGGCAGCGATCGCACCTCCAGAGCCTGCAGGCCCGCCGCGTCGACGGGGTCATCATCGCCAGCAGCTTCCTCAAGGATCCGAGCGTTCGCGATCTCCGCGGCCAGAAGCGCCCATTTGTCCTTGTCAACCGGTTCAGTGACGAGGGCGAGGATCCGTTCGTCGGCTCGGATGACCTCCTCGGCGGCCAGCTTGCCACCGCCCACCTGATCGACCTCGGGCACACCCGGATCGGCCACCTGGCGGGAAAATCCACGGTCAGCACCGGGATGCTCCGCCGGCGCGGCTACCTGGCTGCACACACGGCGGCCGGGCTGGTGGCCGACCCAGGTCTCGTCGTCGAGGCCGGGTACACGGAAGAGAGCGGCGCAGCGGCTGCGCGGCACCTCCTCTCGGTTCCGGACCCGCCGACAGCGGTGTTCGCGGTCACGGACATGGTCGCTCTCGGCACCGCCGACGTGGCTCGCCAGATGGGCTTCCGGATACCGGAGGACCTCGCCATCATCGGCTACAACGACATTCCGCTCGCGAGCCGGGTGAGCCCGGGCATCACCACCATGCACGTGCCGATCCACGAGTTCGGCTCGGTCGCGGGCCGGCTGCTGCTCGATCAGATCGAGAACGACGAGCCTGCCCAGCGCAGGGTGCGTTTCACGCCCGATCTGATCGTCCGTGAATCGACCGTCGCCGGGCTCACCCGTTCGGGCCGGATCGCACGCTCCAACTCGAGCGCCGAGTAGGAGCGCCGCGTTGACACCGCAAAAAACTTGCGGCTATGCTAGGCAATCGTTTGCGCAAATGACAAATGCGGCGGACCAGCCACTGGAGAGGTGAGGACATGACCGACCAGGTGCCACCCCAGACCCTCGGCTGGATCGGGATCGGGCGCATGGGCGAAGTGCTCGCAACGCGGCTCCTGGACCGAGGGTGCGACCTGACGGTTTACAACCGCACCAGCGCCAAGGCCGGACCACTGGTCGACCGCGGAGCACGAGCCGTCGACCGTCCCGTGGATCTCGCCGACCGGGACATCGTCATCACCATGGTCGCGGGCTCCAAGGACTTCGAGGAGATCATGACCGGCCCCGACGGCCTCCTCGCGAACCCATCGCGTGCTCCCGGCCTGGTGGTCGACGCCTCCACTGTGTCGATGGCAGTGTCGAGCGAGATCCGCGAACAGGCGGCACTCCGCGGCGTGACCCTCCTGGCCGCTCCTGTCTCGGGCAATCCCAAGGCCGCGCGAGCCGGAATGCTGAGCGTCGTGGTGTCGGGTCCGCGCGATGCGTACGAGCGCGCTCTGCCGTACCTGCGGATGCTGGGTCGGAGCGTGTCCTATGTCGGCGAGGGCGAAGCCGCGCGCCTCGTCAAGATCTGTCACAACCTCATCCTCGGCGTGGTCGCGGAGATCCTCGCCGAGACCACCGTGCTCGCCGAGAGCGGCGGCGTCGCCCGCGCGGATTACCTGGCGTTCATCAATGACAGCGTGCTCGGGTCGACGTTCACTCGCTACAAGACGCCGGCCCTCGTGAATCTGGATTACACGCCGACGTTCACCAACCACCTGTTGCGAAAGGATCTCGAGCTGGGTCTCGACGCCGCGCGGCAGCGCAACGTTCCCATGCCGCTGACGGCGCTCACCGACCAGATCGTCGTGAGTTTGATCGGAGCGGGATACGGCGAGCAGGACTTCGCGGCGTTGCTCGAGCTCGCTGCTCGCGGCGCCAATCTCGACCTCGTCCCGGATCCTCGCTTCGTGCCCGACGGGCTTGGGTCAGCGGAGCAACCCACCGCCGAGCGCTGAAGTCCTTTTGCGGACCGCTCCACCGCTAACGCGACGTACCTCGGCGTTCAAGCGCACGTCCGGCGGTGGGACCTCAGCCGGTGGACTGCCGGTACGCCACGCTGATGCGCGGGCCGGCGGTCGCCACCTTGGGAACGGCGTGCAGCCACGTGCGCTGACTGCTGCCACCCATGACCACGAGGTCGCCCATCCCGAGCGCAAGCGCCAGCTCGGTTTTGCCCTCGCGTGGACGCATGACGAAGCGACGAGGGTGACCGAGCGATACGGTTGCGACCACGGGGTCGACGATGCGGGTCGGGATGTGATCACCGTGCCACGCGACCGAGTCGCGGCCATCGCGGTACAGGTTTGCGCTCACCGAATCGAACGGGCGCTCGTAGCGCGTCACCAGCAGCGCGCGCATACGCTCGATGACCGGCGGCAGCGCCCCGATGTCATCGGCCGACGTCCATCGCGCCACCAGCCGCGGCGTGACCATCACCTTGCCGTAGAGCTCCTGGGTGGTCGCTTCCCATGGGGTCGACCGCATCAATTCCTCGAAGAGCGAGTCGGCACCCTTCAGCCATCCGGTGACATGGTCCACCCACGCTGTCTGGTCCAGTTGGTGACGGACCAGGCCGGAGAACTCGGGGTCGGCGCGGGGCTCGCCCTGAGCGAAGAGGGAGGGCTGCCAGAGCTGTTGAGGAGATGCCACCACTATCTGGTACCGCGACACCCCGTCCTTCGAAACGACGCCGGCCGCCGCTCCGTATCAGGGCAAGGGACGCGGCGTACGCCGGAGCCAGCGTGGGATCAGCCGCCAGCCGGCCAGGGCCATCGCCAGGATCACCAGCACCGGGATGGCTGTGATCAGGGCATCGACCAACGTCCCGGTGACCTGACCGGCGTTGTGCCACCCGTTGCTCAGGCCATTGTTGAGTGCGCTCGGCGCTGCCACCACGAGCGTCGAACCACGCTCCGCGAGCGCGATGGTCGCACTTGCCATGACGACCGATGCGGTGAGCCCGTTGAGCTCGCCCTGGTAGGTGTCGGTCTCCACCTGCACCGTCTCGATCTGCTGCTCGATGGTGGTGATGTCAGCGAGCGTGGTTGCTTTCGCCAGGAGCCCGTCGAGCGCATGCAGCTGCGCATGCGCTGACGTCAGCTCCGCGTTGACGTCAACGAACGCCGCGTAGTGATCCACGCTGGAGAAGTCGATCGAGGAGGCCACGAAGGTCGACGGCATGCCGTTGAGAAATGACGCGATGCTCGCCGCGGGAATCTCAAGCGTCACCGAGCCGGCGACGATACGGCCGCCTGGTGCTGGACTGGTGGCCGAGCTGGCGACATAACCGCCCAGTCCGACGGCGCGGGCGATGACACCGTCAAACGAGGTGAGAAATGTTCCGGACGGGACCGTGTATGCGGCCCGCACCGAACGCTGGACGTCGGCGGTCGGCGGCTTCCCGATGGTGATCCCGGTCGGTGCAGGGGCCGCACTCCCCACGGTGGTGGTGCCGTAGGACGACCCACCTGCATTGCCATGCTCCGCAGCGGCGGGGGCGGCCGCACTGGTGGTGGCCGCGCCCGAACAGGCCGCGAGCAGTCCCGCGGTGGCCAAAAGCCCCAAGGCCGTGGTGACGTGGCGAGTGCGCATCGATGATCTCCCGTGCCGACTGGTGTCGGAGGTGAGACGCAATGCCGCCGTCGCAGGTTCCCGAATGCCCAAAAACGCAGAAGTCGCGTCAGGGCAGGATCGCCGCCGCGGTTTCCGTGCGCGGCCGGCGACTGTATCCACGGCGCGTATTGGTTATCAGAACGCGCCTTCCCTTCCTGGAGACCCTCGGCGATGTGTCGGGGGTCTCTTTTGCGCGCTATTTCGCAGGCGTTCCGGCGTCGCGGTGATTCGCGGTACCTGCGTCTCGCTCGCGGGACATGAACGCACTGAGCTCCTCGATCGTGCTCATGATCGGCGCGGGAAATACCACGGTGGTGTTCTTGTCCACACCGATCTCGACGAGGCTCTGCAGATTGCGCAACTGCAGCGCCACGGGGTGCGCCATCATGATGTCGGCGGCCTCGCCAAGTTTATCCGCGGCAAGCGCCTCGCCTTCGGCGGCAATGATCTTGGCGCGCTTTTCGCGTTCCGCCTCGGCCTGGCGTGCCATTGCTCGCTTCATGCTGTCGGGAAGCTGGATATCCTTCAACTCCACCAAGGTGACCAGCACGCCCCAGTCGGATGTGGCAACGTCGAGGATCTCGCGAATGCTCAGGTTGATCCGGTCGGTCTCGGCGAGCGTCTCATCGAGCGTGTGTTGACCGACGACCTTGCGCAGCGTGGTCTGGGCGATCTGGTTGATGGCGGCACCAACGTTCTCGATCGCGATAACCGATTTGACGGCATCGACCACCTTGAAATACGCCACCGCCGAGACATCGATACTCACGTTGTCGCGCGTGATGATTCCCTGCGACTGGATTGGCATGGTGACGATGCGCAGGGAGACGCGGCGGAGAAGATCGATGACCGGCACGATCGGACGCAATCCCGGCCTGCGAAGACCGATCACCTTCCCGAGGCGAAAGTGAACACCCATCTCGTACTGCTGAACGACGCGGATCGAAAAAAGCAGCCCGAGTACGACCACTGCAGCGACCACGATCGCTGCGACGACGAAGGCGTTCATCTACAGCGTCTCCAACTATAGCCGAGCCTCCAGTGGTCCGTAGCACGAGCGTGTCCACCCTAACCGGCGTGCTGCGAGATACGGATCAGGGTTACAAGCCGCGAGCACAAACCAGGGCGCCCCATCCGCAGACGGTGCTTACAAGCCCGTTCCGGTGTCGCTCCCCGGTTCGGTCACGCGGGGACGCCGGTTGGCGCGTCCCGTCAAGCCGACGTGCTGATCTACGGTCGAATCCTGCAGCGCATCAAGCACGTCGGCGAGTGCCTCGACAAGCCGTCGCATGTCGCGCTCCGGAACCGATGCCCAGACCGTCTGCGCTTCGCGCTGCAGCACTCCCCCGGAGGACAGCCGGGGATCCCACGCCCCGGCCCACGACGGGGCATCCGCGCCTCGCTCCCAGAAGTCCGCCGGATCGCCGGTCCGGAGGTTGTACCGGAAGCGGTTTCCCACCGGGTCGCCGCAATACGCCATGAGGTTCGCTGAGGGGTCGTCACCGACCACGGCGGCGCCGGGGTCGAGATACCCATGTGCGTCGCCGACGTAGAGCATGTTCTGAAAGGGTCCGGGTTCAAAGGTGTCGCCCACGGCGAGGTGAAGATCCTGCGAGAAGCCCCTGGCCTCGGCTCCCGCCGAGTGATAGAGATGACCGGCGACACGCATCCACACGACGAAATTCAGCGCCGACCCATTCCCGACGTTGCGGACCCGGACGGCTGCCCAGGGCTGGTCGCGAATCCCGATCGGTGGCTCGTCGAGGAGGACGAGCACTGGCATGGTGGCTACGGCTGCCTCCTGGCGCAACTGCTCCATCATTCCTCGCGCAGCATCAGCCTGCTGGCTGGCGGCCGTCTCGAGCAGCGCCACGTTGTTGTCGACGAGTCGGCGCAACTCTCTGCTGAAGGCACGATTGTGCCGCGCCAACAGCACGATGGCCACCGCGATGGCGACCAGCGTGAGACCGACGACGCCCGCCGTGATCGCCAGGATGATCGTCGTCGTGTCCATGGCACGAGTGTAGCCACGCGCGTATGGCCGCAGGGACTGCGCGTCCGCCCTCCGATCTCAGCGATCAAGCCCGGATCTGACCGCGTTGGCGGTGGTTTTGGCAGAATCCGCGGCCATGAGCAAGGCAACTTCGCCGATCGCGGTCGTCCTCGAGTTGACGGCGAAGCGCTCTTTCGCCTCGGCGACCGACTGGCCCGGTTGGACTCGCAGTGGGCGCACGCCCGAGGCCGCGCTGGAAACGCTCGCGGCGTACGCGAATCGCTACCGGGCGGTGGCGACCAGCGCGGGGCTGACGTTGCCCAAAGTAGCCGGCGTCGAATCGTTCGCCGTCATCGAGGAGATCGAGGGCGATGCAACCACCTCGTTCGGGGCGCCGAGCAAGGCTGCGGCCGTTGAGTGCCAGGCGGTCACCGCCAAGGATGCCGATCGTGTCGCGAAACTCCTCGACGCCGCCTGGTCCGTCCTCGACCAGGTGGTTGCGTCGGCGCCGACGGAGCTTCGCAAGGGTCCGCGTGGCGGGGGTCGCGACCGCGACGCGATGTTCGAGCACGTCCTGGGCGCGGAGCAGGCTTTTGCCGGAAAGCTCAAGGTGCGTGCTCGGCAGCCGTCACGCGACGACCCCGCCGGGATTCAGGCAATGCGTCAGGCGCTGCTCGCGATCATCCGCGAGGACCGAACTGGCCAACCGGCCCGCGCTGGTGGCTGGCCCCCACGCTATGGCGCGCGCCGTCTCGCCTGGCATGCGCTGGATCACGCCTGGGAGATGCAGGATCGAAGCTCGTGAGCGGACGGTTTTGATGCGAAATCCATGGCCCGTGTGAGCACCCGTTGACCGCCGGATCACAGATGGCCAAGCGCCCGCATGTCGTGATCGTCGGTGCCGGGTTCGGCGGCCTCGCGGCGTCGCGCGCGCTTCGCCACGTCGATGTCGACGTGACCATTGTTGATCGCAACAACTACCACCTCTTTCAGCCACTCCTGTACCAGGTGGCGTCGGGACTGCTCGATCCCTCCGCGATCGCGAGCCCGGTCCGCACGATTGTGCGGCGCAGTCCCAACGTCGACGTCCTTCGCGCCGAAGTCACGAGCGTCGACGTGGCCAAGCAGCAGGTAAAAACGTCCACCGGGACGCTCGACTACGACTACCTGATCATCGCGACAGGGAGTGTTACCGACTATTTCGGGAATCAGGATGCCCGCATGCACAGCACCGGGTTGAAAGATCTCAGCGAGGCGCTCGCGCTCCGTTCACGCCTGCTGGGTTGCTTCGAGCGTGCGAGTCTCACCACCGATTCGGCCGCCCGCCGGCGGCTGTTGACGTTCGCCGTTGTCGGAGCCGGTCCGACCGGTGTCGAGTATTCGGGCGCAGTTGCCGAGTTGATCAAGCACGTGCTCCCCAAGGACTATCGCCGCATCGATTTTGCCGAGGTGTCGGTCGTGCTCATCGAAGCCGGCGAGCGTGTTCTCGCCACGTTCGCACCGAGGCTGAGCCGTCTCGCGACGCGCTCGCTGGAGCGTAAGGGTGTCCGCTTCATCCTCGGCGAGTCGGTGCGCGCCGTCGATGACCACGGGCTGGTGCTCGATGGCGGCGAACGCATCGAGACAACCAACGTCGTGTGGACCGCGGGCGTCCGCGCCACCACGCCGCCCGACTTCGCCGCAGACGCTCTGGGTCGTGCCGGGCGCGTGAAGGTGACGCAGTCGCTGCATTTGAGCAATCACCCCGAGGTGTTCGTCATCGGAGACGCCGCAGCGGCCGAGCAGGCGGGAGCGGTGCTGCCGATGCTCGCCCCGGTCGCGATCCAGGGTGGCAAATACGTGGGAGGCGTCATCGCCGCGCGCCTCACGGGGACGTCGATCTCACCCTTCCGCTACCACGACAAGGGCACGATGGCCACCGTCGGTCGCGGCGCCGCCGTGGCACAGATCGGGCCGGTGCGCATCAACGGTCTGGTGGGCTGGTTCATCTGGATCTTCATCCACCTGCTCTACCTGGTGGGTTTCCGCAACCGAGCGCTGGCGCTCTGGTCATGGGCCTGGAACTACTTCTTCTGGGACCGGCCCGTGCGCCTCATCATCGCGCCGTCAGCCGACGGCCAATCGTCACCGCCCACCGCAGGCCCCGGCAGATGACGCGGTGACCTCGAGGATGGGGATGGCCGTCCCCAGGTTGCGCGGGACCGCCGCCCAACTCGGCGCAGTTTGGGCGGCGCGGTCTCGCTTCCAGGTTTAGGAACGCCCCCCTTTCACCAAGCCACGATCGAGCCGCCACCTGGCCCTGCCTCACGTTTCGCCCCTGTCACCCAGTCGGCACACTCTACCTCGGAACGTGCGCGGTCGTTTCGCCGGGCTGGAATCACGGAAGGGAAGCAGCGCCGTGCCCCGCGGCTCGACCAGCGCTCTGGCGACGCGCCGTCGATATATGGCGAGGCAAGGAAAAGGCGCTCCGCCGCGTCGTCGGAGCGCCCGAGAGGGGGGCAAGGTCGCGAGTTCCGCCTGTCGCGAGGCTGAAACCACCCGGCATCGAGGTGGTCTCCATCGCGGATGGTAGCCGACTTCTACCGGCAGTATCGGGCAGTATGGTGCAGAACCGCAAGTCACGGCCGAGATCCTCGAAAAGCAAGGTTCTCGAGCTTCGCTCTCAACGGCAAGCGGACGCGGCGAATCCCAGCGATTGGACACAAGTAGGGCTGGCCCAGAAGGTTGGTGCTTCTGTACGGTCGATAAAGGCGTGGGAGGCTGGCGATGCGGTGCCACGCCTTTTTTATCGCCGCCGGCTGGCCAAGGTACTCGGTGTCAGCGTTTCAGACCTGGGATTCTGAAGCGGCAGCTCACGACGTGGCGATGACCGCGGCAGAGTTGCGAGCTCGCCGCGGTCATCCGCCCGCCGACTAACTCAACTGACCGTGATCGTCCGTTGGACGATGGGTCCGGCACCATCGCCAGGGAACGCGGATCCCACTCCGCTGAACATCACGAGCGTGACCTTGTAGGTGCCAGCTGCCGCGTAGGTGTGCCGGGGACTTGCGCCCGAACCGGTCGCGCCGTCGCCGAAGTCCCAGAAGTACGTGAGCACCGGTTGAGCACTCACCGTCGCCAGCCCGCTGAAGTGGATCGTGTGGCCGGACCTGGGGTGTGACGGTGAGAAGGTGAAGCCGTTGGTGAACCCGCTGTGCCCGGTGGTGACAATCGCGCCGGTCCCGGCCGACGACCCGTCGATGGCGAAAACCGTCAAGCCGATCGAGTAGGAACCCGCAGACGGGAAGGTGTGGGAGATCTTGGGAGTCGACTGCTCAACGGTTTGAGCCGCGAATACGTCGTTGAACTGCCAGACGTACAGGACGAAGCCGGGCGATCCGATCGAGCCTGAGGCATCGAAGTTCAAGGTGAGCCCAGACCCCTTCTTGACTTTGAACGTCGCCGACGGAGTGGTGGATGCCGGCGAGAGCCGCTGCAGGCAAGCGTGGCCGGTGTTGCTCCATTCCTCCTGATACCAGTAGAAGTGGCTGTTGATCACCTGGTTGTACGCCGCGCCGTCGGGCGCTGTCCCGAGTGCGGTCCCCATCTGGCCATCGCACTGGTCGCCGACCTCCTCGCCCTGCTGCGCGCCGGCGCCGTTGGTCCAGGCGTCGTTCGGGATCGGATCCGTGATCGACTCGTTGTGCTCGTGGCTCAGCCCGCCGGAGAGCTCGCCGTCAGCAATGCCGTTTGGATGGTTCCCGTCGTCGCAAGCGGGATTGCCAGGGACAAAGGGATCGTTGGCGTAGATCAGGAATTGCGAGAGCGAAGTGTTCTGGTGGTAAGCGCAGAAAGCGGCCAGCGTGTTGAAGGGCACTATGCCCGCGGAGCATCCGCCAAAATTGGTCGTGGGGTCGCTCGTGAAGCAGGTTTCGACGTGGGGCGGCGTGAGCAGGAAGTACTCGTGGCTCAGATCGGCTTTGAAGCCGTGAGAGGTGACGAAGTTCACCAGTTCCTGCTGGATCTGGGGGTCGGTGAGGCAGTCTACGACGGGATTGTTCACCGGGCACTCGGCCGCTGGATAGGGATCCTTGTCTACCAGGATCCCTCCGAACGTCACCGCATAGCGGGAGTGGGCGCCGGTCAGGTCGGCGTACTGCGCTGAGACCGAGTCGGTGTTCTGGACGCCGCCGCTGTCGTGAGCAAGGTCGGTGAAGTACCGTTTCAGCCCAGAGATGTATCCGGCGGGGTAGGCGCCCACGCCGCCCGGGCTCCACATCAGCATGTAGTCCGTACTCGACGGCATGACCGGACCGCCGTTGTAGTCCATGTTGGTGAAGACTTGGTCGAATGGCACCCCGCCCCGGAGGGGGACGATCGATGCCCGGTGCTGGGAGTGCGCCAACGCGCTCGAGCCCGTGCCGGACGCGGCCGACACGCCCGTGGCGCCTACTGACCCCAGCGCGATCGTAGTAGCGGCAGCCGCCCCCAGAAAGATCCAACGCTTATGGCTGTCATGCCCACCTCCTTACCTTCGGAACGGTTTGCGGCGGAATAAGAGCAGATGCGTCGAGCCCGTGGCAATGGTCCACCGGCACATACGTACCGAGGTTACGGGATGATGCTCGGATCGCCCTCGCCGGCAGGGGAAAGCCACCTCGCTCGCCGACTCTTCCCGGTCGCTCGACTCAATTACTACCTGGGAGCGACAGGTGCCGCCGCCCTCGCCGCCTGTCTGCGGTTGCTCACGCCGAGCTTGGCCAGGATTGCCGCCACGTGATGGTCGACAGTCTTTTCCGAAAGGTGCAGGCGTCCGGCGATATCGCGGTTGCTCATTTCCTCGCTGAGCATCCCGAGCACCTCCACCTCGCGCGTCGTTAGCCCGCCGGCATTCTGCTTCGTCGAGGGCCGCGGCCCACGAGGCACGCCACGAGCGCCGCCCTCACGGAGGAGGCGCGCTGCGATCGCGGCGGCCGGTCTCGAGTCAAGTGCCTGGAAGATGGCGAGTGCGCGCCGGTGATTCTCGTCTGGTCCTCCCGTGCAGAGTGCGATCGCAGCCTCATATTCGCAGCCGAGCTCCGTCCACGCTGCCGCTGCGCCGGCCGTGTCCCCGGTGAGCTCCAGGACATACGGACCAATGGAATCGGTGGGCTTCGCATCATGGACTCCACAGCGTCGTCGCCACGCAGCGAGCTCGCTCAGCGCCGATATTGCGTCATAGCGCGTCGCCAGCTCCATGGCAGGATCGGTGGCCGCTCGGGTCACACCGGCTACCTCTGCGCCGCCCTCGAGCCATGCGACCTCGACGGCTGCAGTGGCGGCAGGCAGGAGGTACTGGAGCTCTCCGGTTGGTGCCGCGATCGCCTGCGCTTCCGCGAGCGGGCCTTGCTGGTCCGGATCGCCGCGACGCGCTCGCAGCAGCGCGACGATGCAAAGGGCCAGCGTTTGTGCGACCGCGTTGCCGGTACCGGATCGCAGAATCGTCGAGGTCGCCTCAGTCGCCTTGTCCCAGTCGCCCTGGTCGAGGAGGCGTCGGGCTTGGTGTGCGAGGATCTCGAGTCGCCAGGCATCAAGCCCGCGCTCGAGGCAGTATTCGACTCCTTCTCGTTGATATGCCTCGGCACGCGCGTAGTCGTGCACGCGGACGCCCACCCACGCCAGTTGGATGTAGGCGCGACCAGCCTGCTCGACGAATCCCCACTCCTTGCAGAGGTGCAAGCTCCGTTCGAGTGCCCGCCGGCCATCGTCATCGCCGATGAGGTAGCCGGCTGTGCCGATGGAATTCATCGCATGCACGAGCGTCTCCCGGTCGTCGATACGCTCGGCGAGCTCCTGCGCCTTGGCGCCCCAGTCGAGCGTCGCTGCCGTGTCCTCGACGTTCAACGCGAGCATGGCGCGATTCGCATACGCCATCGCAAGCTCAGGGCCGGGAGCGAGCTTCTCCAGCACAGCAGCTGCTGCCAATCCCGCCTCGGTCGCTTCGGCAACCAGCCCATAGCATCGGAGATTCGATGACATCGCACGAAGCGCGTCACCCTCACGCAGCCGGTCGCCGAGAGACCGATATGTCGCCAACGCCTCCCGGCGGGACTCGATCGCGTCCGTATATTGGCCAACGAGAAAGCACTCTGACGACCGGAGGGAGAGGAGCTCGGCGCGCTGCTCATCAGTGAGCGCCCAACCAAAACGCAGCGCGCGCGCATACTGTGCGGCCGCCTCCCGATGTGATCGAGCCTGTGCGGCGACGGCGGCCGCCTGGGGGGCGAAGCAGAGCACCGCGTCGATGTCACCCGCCGCCTCTGCGTGATGTGACAGCGATGTCGGATCAACCGGGCCACGCCCCGGATCGGACAGCGCGATCAGCGCGGTGCGGTGGAGGGAGACGCGGCGCGGGGGTGACAGCGAGATCTCAACAGCCAGGCGCGCGAGCTCGTGTCGGAAGGCGACACCGCCGGGGATCGGGGCGAGCACGCCGGAGGCGAGGCATTCCTCAACTCCAGCTACAGCGTCGGCGTCCATTGCCTCGAGGACGCTGACGTCGACGCCCGTCGGAATGATGGCGACCATCTCGACCAGCCGCTGTGCGACGGGCCCCAGGCGCGCAACCCTCGCGAGGACAGCGTCCTGGACTGTTGCCGGAAGCGCCTCCCCGCCTGTGGCGAGTACTTCGGTGACGAAGAAGGGATTGCCGCCCGTCTTGCGGTACAACTCAGTCGCGTCGAGGCCGTACGGCGATGCTAGATCCGCGACTGCGGCCGCCGACAGCGGGCTCAGGGAGAGGCGCGCGACCGCCGGGCTGGTCGCGATGTCGCCGATGAGCATCCGCAGTGGGTGGGTACGGTCGAGCTGGTCGTCCCGGTAGGTGGCGACCGCCAGTACCGGCGCCGATTCCACCTTGCGGACGAGCAGCCTGACGACGTCCAGCGTGGCGTCGTCAGCCCAGTGGAGATCCTCCAGAATCACGACGCACGGAGGGCCCGCCCGCAGTTGGTCGAGAAACGCTGCAGCGACTTCATGGGGCCGGCCGCCCCGGACGATCATCCCTTCGAGGTCTCCAGCCGTGGTGCGGGCGATGTCGAGGAGCGGGCCGAGTGGGTGCGGGGTGGCGAGGGCGTCGCACGCTCCGGAGAGGATTCGCACCGACTGATTGGCGCAGAAGCATCGCACCAGAGAAGTCTTGCCGACGCCCGCCTCACCGCCGATGAAAACAAAGCGGCCGACCGACGACGTCGCGACGGCGGCCAAATGGTGCTCAAGCGCAGCGAGCGGTTCGGCCCGCTCGAGCAGATCCCCCGATCCTGCAACGGCTTGCGACATCGTCAGAGCCCTTACCTCCCGTGAACGGCACGAATCGTACAACGGGACGGCGGGGGCCTTTCTCGGCCTGCGGGGGAAGATGGGTAACCGCAAGGGCCAATCTGGGTAGTCATACCGATTCGCGCTCGGCCGATCCGCTCCTAGTCTCGCCGCAGGTACTCGCGCCAGCGAGAACAACACACGGAGGAGCGCACATGCCGAGATACGTCGTGGAGAGGACCTTTCCGGAAGGACTCAACATTCCCGTCGACGCGCAGGGGGCAGCCACCTGCCTGGCCGTGGTCGACCGCAACGCCGATGACGGCGTCACCTGGGTCCACTCATATGTCAGTGACGACAAGAGGAAGACCTTCTGCATCTATGACGCGCCGAGCCCAGAGGCGATACGCAAGACAGCAGACCGCAACTCCCTGCCGCTCGACCAGATCACACAGGTGAGTGTCCTCGATCCGTACTTCTACCGCTGACCGCACCGCAATGGATTCGAGGTCGTCGGATCACATCAACGACCGACGTCACAACCAGAACAACCAAATCGCCAACCAAAAGGACATGAGTTACATGAAACTGCCGCACACGGGGATGCGCTACCGAAGGGTTGTTGCACTCCCTGCCACAGCCGCCATGCTCACCTTGGGCGCCCTCACCGTGGCCCCTCAGTTCAGCTCATCCGTGAGCGCCGAGGGTACTTCTCGTTCGTGCACCACCCCCGTCACGAGCGCCCCGACAGGCCGCGCGACCGTGTCGACGAAATCGACAGCCTTTGGCAAAGTGCTGAAGGTCGGTTCGGGCGCCAACGCCGGTTGCTCTCTGTACATCCTCACGTCCGACGAACTCCATTCGATGACGTTTGGTCTCGCTGCCTTTGCGTGCAGCAACGGCCCCAACGTCATCGGGCAGCCGTGCGACAGCGTCCTCTGGCCGGCGCTCCTGACCAAGGGTGCCCCGATCGCCGGGCCGGGGGTCAACGGCTCCCTCCTCGGGACGGTGACCCGCACCGACGTGCTCTCTGGTATGAGCGTGCAGCAGGTGACTTACGCCGGTCTGCCGCTGTACCGGTTCTTCCTCGACGAGACCCCGGGGGAAACGGACGGGGCCAACCTGTTCGACCCAGTGACCAGTCCCCCTGGCACCTGGTACCTGGTGGAGCCAGGCCGAGGCAACCCCGCGCCTGGTCGGCTTCAGATGCCGGCTGAGACGGTCAGCGGAAGCACGGTGCTGGCGGCATCGATGGACAATGACTTCTCCCTCCTGCCGCACGGGAGTTTCCCGGTCTACACCTTGAGCAACAAGAATGGCCAGGCCTGCCAGAAATACTGTGCGCTGATCTGGTCACCGGTGCTCACATCCGGGCAGCCTGAAGCCGGGCCGGGCGTCGATCAGCACGCACTCGGAGCCGTCGTCAGGCCGGACGGCACCCACCAGGTGACCTACAAGGGCAAGCCCCTTTACCTGTTCATCGAGGACGCCTACATACCGGGCCTCACCGGGACGCAGAGCATCAACGGCGCGGGCGCGGTCACCCCGTGGGGTGTGTTCAACACGATCCCGTTGCCCTAATCGCATCGGCCGCTAGGCCTGGGTGTCGAAGGAGGCCCGCGTTGGGCCTCCTTCTAACTCCGACTCCGCATCAAGTACTCAGTGCATGCTGAGCGGCTTGCACTCCCCCTGGATCGCCCCGAACACGACGTTCGGGGGTTGCACCGAATCCCCGAACTGGGCGTCCGGCACGTTGTTGAAACAGGCCAGGCTGCCAAACACCTCGTTGTTCGCGATCTCGGTGGCGTCCGGGTCCGCGAACCGATTCTGGGTCACGGTGTCGTTGCCCATGATGATGTTGCGGAACTCACCGAACCAGCACGACCTCAGGCCGCTGACGGTCAGGCCCCCGTTGATGATGTCGTCCTCGGCGTCGGAACAGACCCCGAAGTTGAAGGGGCCGAAGCCCGGGTAGCGGGTCAGTTTCGACTGACGCGTTCAGATCGCCCGTACTTGCGACACTCAGCGCAGCGTGGTCGCCTTCCCTCTCCGAACGCTTCGTTGTGATCCTCAAGGATCAAGCGGCCGATGTGGCACTCGCTCCGGTCGTGGTAGACCTCAATGGCGTCCACGCCATAGCGGAGCGAGTAGATCCGCGAGTAGAACGCTGGCAGCACCCCCACAGTCCCACCCTAGGTAGGCTTCGCACCCGCGTCGGTGCGCTGGGTCACATAGCGTCACCTCGGCGAGGCGGGTGGGCGGGTGATCCTCGACGTGAATTTCGCGTACCGGCCGTCCTGCAGCTCCGACCCAGAGTGGAGCTGTCCGCTCCCGCCCGGGAAGAACTGGCTGATCCGTCCGATACAAGCCGGGAGCGATTTCGCGACTGAAGCCTGTAACGGCGCGACGACGGTTAGTACCCTTCCCATCAATCACGCGGCCCCGGGAAGCGGAGTCCTGCGAACCTCTTCACGAGTGTAGGAAGTGACCGAGAAAAATTCGACGATCGAGATCGTCCGGCTTCGTGAGGAGCTGGCGGCCTGCCACGAGCTGCTGGCCGAGCAGCGACGGCAGATGACGATCCTCGAGTTCGCAACCCAGGCGCTGACTTACAGCCTGGACCCCGCGCAGGTGGTCCAGACCGCAACCGGGCTGGCCGCCACATTGGCGTCACCCCCAGGCACCAGCGCTCGCCGCAGCGTCTACTACGAGATATCGGCCGACACCATGAGGATCATCGCGGACAGCGACGACACCGGTGCGAGCGCTGTCGGCGCGTGGATGCCGATCTCCGAGCACCCGATGATCCCGCGAGCGCTCGCAGCCGGCGAGGCGGTCGCCGGTGCGCTCGACCCCGAGCACGCGGGACCTCGGGCGCGGCAGATCATTGCTCGCTTCGGTCTGAAGTTCGCTGCGTACGTCCCGGTCCGAGTGAAGGGTGCTGCAGTCCACGGGATCCTCGTGGTCTCTTCGCGGGACAAGCCGATCACTGGAGAGCTCGTCGAACGCCTGGGAGGGCTCGGCGCGCTGACGTCGCTCGCGCTGACGAACGCGCTCAGGCACCGCGAGGCCGAAGCCGATGCGATCACCGATTCCCTGACGGGGCTGACGAATCGGCGTGGCTTCGAGCACGCCGTGGATCGACTCACCACACGACGCCCGTTCGCGCTCCTCGCCATCGACGTCGACAACCTCAAGGCCATCAACGACGGGTACGGTCACGCGGCGGGCGATGCGCTCCTGGTGGCGATCGGGCATGTACTCGCGAGCGTGGCGCGCAAGGGTGAGACGCTCGCCCGCATCGGCGGCGACGAATTCGTCCTGCTGATCCCCGATGCTTCGGAAGAGGCGCCGGCGGTGGTCGCGCTACGCGCAGAGGGCGCCGTCGCGGGATTGAACCTACCTACCGGTCCTGCGAGCGTGAGTGTCGGCTGGGCATCTGGCGCCGTCGGCGACGATCCGGCTCTGGTGCTCCAGCGGGCTGACGCCCGGCTCTACGCCGCAAAGACCGGCGAAGGAACCTCGCGCGACCCTGTTAGCGGGCCTCTTACCCTCAGAAGAGGGACGGGGCCGCCTCCTCGATGAGTGCGGGCCGGGATCCCGGATCAGATGTGGTGAAGCATCCAGATGTTCGGTTCCCAATAAGACCCCACACCGTCTCGGACACTGAGTGGCGCAAGCCCAGCGGGAAAGACGTAGTCCCCGTCCTCCGGGAACGTCATTCCCGTCCACTCCTGCCAGTCACTCGCGGGCGCCTCGATCTGTAGCGATCTCGTCTCCGTGCGAAGGATGGTCGCGCCCAGGCGAACGTGAACGCGCAGCCACGGATCGAATGGCATACCGTCATTTCGTACCCACTGTGCATACCGATCGATCGGGGTCAACGGGTATCGGTCCTTCCAACTCGGACGGACGGGTGCGACGAGGGGAGCCAGCCCGGCGCGCCGCGCGACTACCGTCATCGACTTGATGATCAGACCGCTGAGGCCCCTGCCTTGCTGGTCCTCGGCGACTTCGGCTGCGAGCGCCGAGAGGGCCGTGGGCGGCTCGGGATCATCGATCGCGCGGAGCCCCAGCGCATCGATTCCTGCGGGAAGATCTTCAATGGTGCCGTCCCATCGAAACGGGATCGTTCTTCCCCGGCCGACGATGCTATCCCTGCTCGCGTCGTAGAGGAGAACCTGGAGACGCGCGTGCTTCGGGTAGAGCGTGCCGAAATATTTCCCAGTGTGATTGCCATGCATGTTGTACTCCGGCCACACTGTCTCGAACAGCGAGCGTGAACGCTCCCAGAGGTCGGGTCGCTGCGCTGCGGTGAACACCTCGATCGGATCAGCGGACGAGGGCCTGGATGCCCGCATTGTCTCCCCTACTTCGTGGTGAGCCACGTTGCGATCACGTTGATGTGGTGGACACCACGGCGCTCCCAAAGTATGAGAGCTAGGCGAAGGTGTGGCGCAGGTCATGAAACTGCATCGGCGGCAGTCCAGCGGGGGGTATTTGATCTAGCCCAAGGTGAGGATTGAACTCACGGCCTACGCCTTACCAAGGCAGTCGCCGAAAGGCCAGAAACCCGAGTGCCGTGTCACCGCCCCATCCGAACTCGGCGGAGAGCCGATTCACCGGGGAATGTACCAACCCGTCGATGGGGTGGTCAACATCTCACGCATTGCCGACGCGCACGGACGTCATCGAAAACGCTCGGACCGCACGCCTATACGACTGCCTTGCGCCACCCTGAGGCCTTCTGGTGACATAACGCTCGTGTGCGTGAGCACCCTCATCCTTGACGACCCGAGCGGGTGCGCGCGCCCTTCCGTCGCCCTGCCTCGGCGTCGGCGCAGACCCGCGGCTGAGGATCATTCAGAATCAACTCAATGGACCAAGCTGATATGCGTCGGCGGCTGGTGGATTCGAGGGTAGCGCGTGTCGGTACGATTGATGAGCAGGGGCGAGTGCATGTGGTCCCGGTTATCTTCGTGTTGGAGGCGGACACTTGGTACTCGCCCAGCGATGCTGGGAAGCGGCCCGCCAAGCGCCTGCGCAATCTGAGCGCCGACCCCCGCGTGACTATCCTCGTTGATGGGTATGACGAGGACTGGTCACGCGTGTGGTGGGTGCGGATGCGCGGCATCGGCCGTGCCGTCGTCGCTGGTGCGGAGCACGAACGCGCTTACCGACTGCTGCGCGAGAAGTACCCGCAGTTCACGGCCGTCCCTGGAGATGCGGCTGCGGGCCCGACGATGGCCGTCGCCATCCAAGACTGGAGCGGCTGGGCGTACTCCTCGTAGGGCTCGCTTGAGTTGGCCGAAACGCGGCAACCAGCTTCTGGTCTTCCACCGCCCTCCTCGTTTCGGCCCTCAGAGCGCGCGACAAGCCGCCAGTTCATGATCCGCTCTGGTGTGTTCGTGGCACGCTGGGGTGCTCCAGTCTCGTCGTCCATGCTCACCAACCACCAGGGCCCTGAGGCATCCTTTGGCAATGCCTGACGAGTCCCTGCCGCCTGATGCGGGTTCAGCCCAGGAAGCACCCACCGCACCGAGGGATCAGTGGTCCGAGTGGCTGCTCACTCGTCGCCAAGGTGGCCCCGACCTTCAGCCCGATCAGCGCACAGAGCTGGTCAACTACCGGGACGGCGTCCTTGCGGGCGCAGACCTTCAGCCAGGAGACATTCTCCTCGACGTCGGATGCGGTGATGGGCTGGTGGGGTTCGGGGCTGTCGAAACCTGTGGTCCGGCCGGACGGGTTCTGTTTAGCGATGTTTCCCCCAACTGCTGCAACGATGCGCGGAACGCGCGGCCGCGATGGGGATGTCTGACCGCTGTCGGTTCGTGGAGGCGCGTGCCGAGGGTTTGGTTGGCGTCGTCGATCGAAGCGTAGACGTCGTCACAACGCGTTCCGTCCTGATCTACGTGAGCCGAAAGCGCGACGCCTTTGCTGAGTTCTTTCGCGTCCTGCGACCCGGAGGTCGCCTTTCGATTTTCGAGCCCATCAACCGACGCATGTTCCCTGAACCACACAACCTGTTCTGGGGCTGGGATGTCTCGGCCGTAGCCGGACTCCGAGACCAGGTCGTGGCGGAATTCGAGCGCACCCAACGTCCCGAGCTGAAGGCGATGTTTGACTTCGACGAGACAGACCTCGTCTCGTTGGCTCGGGATGTCGGATTCGACACGGTCGAACTCTACCTGCATCTTGGAGAGAGCAGACCCCGTCGGGGCGACTGGGAATCCCTTCTTCATTCGTCGCCCAACCCGCTGGCCCCGACGTTGCTCGAAGCTGTCACAGCCTCGCTGGACCGGCGTCAGGCTACCCATTTCCTAAGCGCTCTCCAAGCGTCTGTGGAGGCCGGCGTGGGTCGGTGCCGAACCGCCGGAGCGTACCTCCGAGCCAGAAAGAGTGATTCGCCGATCGAATCCCAAGGGTGAAGCGTCAAGCCATCGCTGGTTGCAACCCGGTGCACCGCAAGGGTTCCCGAACACGTCTTCAGGCTGGCTGCGCCCTCGCCTCATTGCGTAAAGCTGCAAACGCGGAGATCGAGCGCGGTCCCTGACCTCGGTTCGGCGAGATCAGTCCCGAACCATCGGGCCGATTGACAGAGCTAAAGGATCAACTCTCTGGTGTGTAATTGCACGCTGAGGTGTACTTCGATGCCCTCCCCCGCCGACGAGTCCGGAGGAGGATGCTCCTGTGTGCCGATACGGCGCCTCAAAAGGCGCGCGCGGATGAACTTCGCCCTATCCTCGACCCAGGGTCGGAGGTTCAACAATCGGGAGCGACGCACACCCTAGTCAGGGATTCGCATGAGGCCAGGTATCGATCGGAGCGCCACGGTCGTCATCAGCGTGTTCGCTGTGCTCGCTGCGGGCATCACGCTCTATCAGGTGTCTCGCCCGGGATTCCTGTTCGGCGTCACCCCTGACATCGCTTCCTGGTTCGGCGCATCGATCCGGCTCGTCCATGGAGCGATTCCCTATCGCAACTTCGATTTGCTCCAGCCGCCGGGATTTACGCTGCTGGCGAGTCCTTTCGCACTTCTCTCCGAGTGGATCGGCACCCGTGATGCGCTAGCAGTCTTGCGCCTCTGCACACCACTCCTGGCAGCAGCATGCGTGCTCCTCATCGGCAAGGTCGTCCGTCATCGCGGGCTCGCTGCGGTGATCGTTGCCTGCGGGGTCATGGCGTTGTATCCCGCCGAGTTGTACGCGCTCCGTAGCGGGCTGCTCGAGTCAGTCGTGGACTTCTTCTGCCTGGCCGGAGCGGCGCTCATGTTCGTGGGCGATTCCTTGTCTACGTCTCGTCGCCGCATCCTGCTCGGTGGCATCGCTTTTGGTATCGCGGGGGCGGTCAAGACGCCGGCCATCGTTCCCGCTCTCGTGCTGTCCGTACTCTGCTTCTCCGACCTCCGTCATCGATTGCTTCCTTTCCTCACGGGCGTGGTCGCCGGGTTCGGGGTTCCCACACTTCCATTCTTCCTCCTCGCGCCCGGGTCTTTTATGCGCGACGTTCTGACCGCTGCGTTGGCGAGCGCCCCGGGGGCACATCGAGTCTCTGTCCCCATCCGGCTTGGGATATCACTGGTACATCCGCGTTTAATACCGACGCGTCGACCGCGATCATCGCGACCGTCGTGATCGTGGGGATTGTGATGGCATCCTTCCTTCTGCGCCCGCGGCGGCCATCGACGCTGGAGTGGTTCGCGATCGCTGCCACCATACTGGCTGTGATCGCTCAGCTCAGTCCCACCTATTACTTCGCCAACTACACGGCGTTCGTTGCCCCCTTCCTCGGCATGCTCCTCGGCATCTCACAAGCGCGCCTGTTCGCAGGCGGCTCAAAACGAATCGGGATATGGATCGCAGCGATTGGAGTGGCACTCTTGTTTTCCC
This sequence comes from Candidatus Dormiibacterota bacterium, assembly GCA_003162415.1. Lineage (GTDB taxonomy): Bacteria > Chloroflexota > Dormibacteria > Aeolococcales > Aeolococcaceae > Palsa-851. Next base: position 14,780 of record PMOL01000019.1, on the reverse strand, counting down.
ATCAAGTGATCGCGATTCATACGCTCACGACAAACGATATCGCCGGGGTCGTCGATGCGGAGATTCCCGCGGGAGGATGCACCCTCTCGGATGCACCGCAACAGCTAGTGACCACCGATCGATTCGTGGCGTCTGTCCCAAACTGCAACGACATGATCGATCCAGAGGGCGCGACGCTCTCGTATGGATACGGTTCCGCGGGTGCAGAGGATCTCTGGACCGTCGAAGTCGCACATGCCGACTACATCGTGACAAGCACGCCGTTCGCGCACTGGTACATTCCTCCGGATGCGAGACTTCGCGCCTACGTGACCGCGAACTTCCGGCTGCATGCCATCGGAGGGCTGCTGTTCTACGTTCGCAACGGCTTCCCATCCGACAACGGCCAGCGCTGACACGTGCGCTGGTGCGCGCTTCATCTTCCTCAGGAGCCATGCCAACCACGCTGATTATCCGGTGGCTGTCAGCGAGAACTCGAGGCGCCAACGAGCGCCACGGGGTCGATTTGCAGCCATGCGCCCGCCGGTGCCCACATCCACTCCACGTTCAGGTCACCGGGGGTGCTGCTGATCATCAGCAGTTGCCCGATGGTGTCGTCGTAGTACATCGCGTCCGCCTCATCCCCGGTGTCGGCGCGGGTCGCTATTACGCCCACCCCAGGGATCCAGAAACTCCCGTTCCATACCTGGGTCCCCGTGTCATCGAAGACCGTCGCCACGAGCACGACGGTCTGGTTCCCTGGATCGCCGGCCATCGTGCTCGTGACCGGATCAAACGCTGCCGCGCCCTTCGGTTGCAGGTCCGTCCACGTGTGCCCGTCCCACGCCCACGTGGTCGCGGCGCCGACGGCTCCTTGGTTGCCGACGGCGATGGTCCGGCGGGAAGCAGCGTCGTAGGCTATGCGGGGTCCGGTCTCTAGCGGTTTAGGAGTGGCGGCGCACGGCGCGGGACACTGCGACGATCCCGGCGACGATCGCCGCGGCCATGATGAGGAAAAGGATGATGTTCGGCCAGATCACGGAGATCACTCCTCGATCCTACATCGCTTCGGGTCCGGTCGCGGGGTGCTCGCGAACCGTCACCTGCCTCGGCCCCCCCACGGTTGCTGTGTGTTTGCCCCCAGAGGCCCGTTCTGGGTTACTTCGCCTCCTCGGCTCTGGTGTGTTAATTGCACGCTGGGGTGCGCGATTGATTCCTCACGTGGCCGCAGGGCGACGACCTTGAACCTCGGGCTGCCGGACGCGGCGTCATCTGCCGATCCACACAAGGCGTCGCCGCGAACCGGCACTATTTGCCGAGTGACGGTCACGCTTCGCAAACCCAGCGCCGACGAGTACGAGGAATGGTCAGGCGCGGAACTCCAAGGGTACGTTGACGAGATTGTTGCTTCCGGGACCATGAGCCGCGAGGCGGCCGAGGACAAGGGTCGACGCGACACAGCAGACACTCTCCCTCAGGGGCTCGCCACGCCAGGTCAGTTGATCTTCAGGCTGGAAGCGGATGGTCAACCTGTGGGGTGGCTATGGCTATCGCTGCGAAACCCGCGTGCGGAGGCCGGAGTGGGTTTCATCTACGACATTTCGGTGGACGAGGCATTCAGAGGCCGCGGCTACGGGCGAGCGGCGATGCAACTTGCTGAGGACGAGGGGCGGCGCAACGGCCTTCATGCGCTGGGGCTCAACGTCTTCGGCCACAACGCAATCGCACGAACCCTCTACTCAAGCCTGGGTTACTGGGAAACCTCGGTCCAGATGAGAAAAGATCTCTGACACGGACTTGATCCTCGAAGTCCCGGTATGACGGCCTGGAGAGAATCTCGGCCTACCAGAGTTCTCGGCGGTCCTCGGACGCACCGAGCGACCGAACTACTTCTCGATGTAGACCGCCAAGGGTGGCATTACGCCATGTGTCTCCCCGGTGGCCGCTGCTTCGGGCGACGGCGTTTCCATCATTGCCTGCGCGCCAGCCATGTCGTCGACGTCGCCGGTAATGGCGACGTCGTTGCTCCCATCGACCGCCGCATAGTCCGTTACATTCGCGCTGAAAGCCGCGAAGACGGCGGCACGCTCGGCCTTGCCACTGAGCCACCGATCGATATCGACCACCGAGTCGGCGTGCAGTTCTTCGTCGCCGCCGGCGATCCCGGGGTGACGGGCCTGTGGGGTAGCAGCCCTGACGAGAATCCGGCCTACCGGAGTTGTCGGCGGTCCTTGCGGAAAGGCCAACCTCGCCAACCTGGTCATTCGCTAATACGACCCCCGAAGAGGCCGAACGAGCCAAGGGTGACCGGACCAGAGGGCACGAGCGTCGCGCTCCAAGGCCACACGGGTCGAGCGCGGTTTACCGCGTCGACGCCCGCCCAAGGAGGAGGGGCCAGCCGAATGCCGTGGCGATCAAGCGTGCGCGGCACATCGCGCTGCTGCCGTTCGCGGAGATTCGTTAACCCCCGTTAGGCATGTTTGCCCCGCCGGCTCCCCAGGTTGAGCCATACACCTGCACGGCCTCTATCTCCCATCCCACCGAGGGCGGAGCCTCGACCGATAGGGACAGGGGCTGTCCGGGGACCTGGTTCGGGGGCGTGAACCAGCCCGTGTGACCACCACACAGGGTCGTCGCGACGTAAGCGACGCCTCCGATGACGATCGTCAAGGATCCCGCGCCGGAACACGCGAAGGCCATGGTGTAGTGCTGGTTTGTGGTGAACGACGGCAGCACCGCTGATCCGATCCCCATCGCTGTGGGGGCCACGCCGACGTCATGAGTCATCGGCCCAAGGTTGCCCAGCTCGGGGAGAATGATCCCAGCGGGTCCCGCGGTGACTTGAACCTCCCAACTGACCATTGGGTCAGCCGTGATTTGCGCGGTAATCGGGCCACTGCCACCTCCGGAGACGGGCAGGCCGAACCCAAGGCCATTCGCCGCGCCCGGTTCGGACGGGGGTGAGCATTGGAGTGGCGGCACACCTTCGAAGACAATGGAGTCGCCGGTCAACTGCAAGGCGTCCGCTGAGCTGCCCGAGTTACACGTCACCTGGACGATCGCTGTCTCGTCTGGTCCGATGCTGAAGGTCGGCAGCGTGGCTGAGCCAGTTCCGTATGTGACAGGCACCACGACTTGCCTATCGGCCTGCACAGGCCCGAACTCGGGAAGCGGGGATTTGATCTGGGCGATGAAGATCTCCCATGACATCGACCGGGCGGCTCTGATTTCGAGGGTCAGCGGTTTGCGGTCATAGCTCGCCGAGTTGTCCACCGTGATGGTGGTCGCGCCGAGGGAACTCGAGCACTGAACGAGTTCGTTGCGGACCGATTGGTCGGTGGCAGTGATCTCGAAGTTACCCGGTCCGGCGCAGTCGAACTGGATGTAGAGCGTCCCCTGGGGGACGAAGGGCGGAAGTTGCGCCGATCCGTGGCCATGCTTCACCGGCAGCACGATGTACGCGGCTTCGGGGACGCCGCGACCGCCGAATAGCGGCAGCTTCGCGAGCTGTGTGTGCGTCGCCGGCGCGGGCGAGGCGGGACGAATGTGGCCGCCCAGCTCCAGCGCAAAGGCCACGATGCCCGCGGCAATCACGGCGAACCCTGCTGTGGCCGCCAGCAGACTGAGCGCTCGGTGACGACGATGGTCGGCCGCCGGGTTGAAGCTCGCGAGGCCCTGCGGCAGGGTCGTTGCCAGGATGCGATCGTATTTTGCGCGCAGTTCCTTCTCCAACCGGGGTTCGATTTCAATCATCCTTGAGCTCCTTTCGCAGCGTGGCCAGGCCCCGCTCGAGGTGGGTCCGCACCGTTCCGGCACGGCATCCCATGAACACTGCGCACTCCTCGACGGAGTACCCGTGCAGGTAGTTGAGCGTGATCGCCGCGCGCTGCTTGCGCGAGAGGCGCCGATAGGCGCGATCCATATCGAGGCTTCTTGTCTCGTATCCCCAGCCGGGCGCCGGGGCCGCACCATCGGCGAGGGTGAGCGGGGGCCAGCCGCGCGAGTGCAGCAGCCGCCGCCGGCTGATGCAGTGGTTAACGCAGACCCGGGTCAGCCAGGCAGCGATGCGATCCATCTGGGAGAGCGAACTCCAGGACCGCCAGGCTTTGAACAGCGTCTCCTGCACCGCATCCTCGGCTTCGCCGGCGTCATCGAGAATGGACAGCGCCAGCCAGTAAAGCCGCCTGGTGTCTGAGGCGACCACGGCCTCGAAGTCCAGCTCAGGTGCGGCCTCACCTGAGGCGATGAGGCTTGCCCATGCGTTCATAACATTCCTAACGCGCGCGAACCTCGGTTTACGGACAACGGGAACCGCCAACGACCCTACCGCCAGCATCCATCACGGCGTCCTGGACGGGCGCGCAGCCCGTGGACCCGTCCCGTTCAGCTTCAAGGGTGGCGCGAGATTATCAACGCGCGAAAGCTCGTAGATTGGTCGCGAGGGTACGGCGGCATCAGCTCGCTCGGCCCACTTGTCATAAGCCGCGGTGAGTTGAGGAAGCTCGTCTCGGAGGTCGTGACCGACTGGTCAGACGGGCAACCGCCGTTGGCACGCGGACGCTGAACGGAATAGGCCGATAGGGTCCACCTGATCTATCGTCAGCCCTGGCTCAACGCTCATGTGTGGATTGACGGGCATCACGTCTGCACTGGGGCCATTGCGGGGATACCAACCTCACCAACCTGGTACTGCTCTGCTGGGGAGCACCTCATGTGATCGTTCGCGCCCGGAGATGCCCACTACAAGATCGACTCGGGTGTGTTAATTGCACGCTGGAGTGAGCAACCATCCGCTCGCTCGCTCCACGGAAACAGCTGCAGATCCACAAGCTGCGCACAGGCAGTTTCTTTCCGTTAATGCGCGAGCACCGTCGGCGGATCGATCGGGCGCTGCACGGTGCCGGCGATCAGGGAGCGAGCGGGGCGAGGCCGAGCAGCGCGCCGAGGTCCCATATGCCGTCAATGATCGCACCAGGTCGTCCGCTCGCCGCCAGGCGGCCGGCGTCGTCTCGCGTGCTCATCCCCGTGAGCACCAGCACGGTGCGACTGCCTGCCTGCCTGCCCATCCTCAGCTCGAGCGCAAGGTCGTCGCCAACGACCACCAGGTCGCTCGGGTCGACGTCGAGACGCCGCACCACCTCGCTCATCGCGAACCTCGACGGCTTCCCCATGACGCTGGCGCTTACACCCGTGACATGGGTGATCCCGGCGGCGATGGCGCCTGCGACGCCGACCTGACGTCCATGCCGTCCTGCGAACCAGCGCGAGTCCGACGTCACCAGCAGGGCAGCGCCCCGGGCGACCGCCCGGCACGCTGCGTCGAGCTTGCGAGCCGTGAACTCGAGGTCGAAGCTGACGAGCACGGCGTCGGCCTGCTCGTGCTCCTCGACCTCGAGCAGTCGGATGCCCCGCTCGCGGAGTGGATCGACGACGCCGGAGCCGCCGAAGACGAGCACCGGACCGGACGGATATTGATCCGCGATCAGGTTCGCGGCCACGAGGCCCGGGGTCACGACCTCGGAGCGCTCGACCGGGAGTCCCATCGCCCGGAGCCGGTCAGCGTATGCCTCCGGCGTGAGCGTGCTCGCATTCGTGACTAGGAGATATGGGATCCCGGCGGCTCGAGCGCGCTCGAGCAGGTCGATGGCGCCGGGCAGCACCTGGTCGCCCTCGCCTCCGGGTTTGTCGGCAAGCACCAGGCAGCCGTCGACATCGAGCAGCAGTCCGCGCGGCGCCGGCATGGGGAATTCGCCGGCGATCATGACAGGGCAGACTGGGCGGAGAGCGCAGCGTCCACCTGCGCCGCCGGGAGCACCGCGCGATCCCAGCTGCTGAAGCGCATCCCCGTTGGGACGAAGCCGAACGGGGTCACGGGCATCGCCGCGCGGACCAACCGGAGGCGCTCGAAGCGATCCGCCTTGTGATAGCGGACGGAGACCGCCATGTGCGTGCTGCTCGTGAAATCGATCGCATTCAGGCGTGGATTGTATGCAATCTCGGCAGCCGCGGGCTGATTGCGATGACATTCAGAGACGATCCCATCACAACTCAGCCCCTGACTCGAGGAGGAATGCCATGACGACTGTCTCATTGGTCCACGGGGGCTGGCAAGGTGGTTGGTGCTGGGACGGGGTAGTAAAGGAACTAGAAAGCCACGAGCCATGCGGCCCTGGCGCCGACCCTCCCCGGTCTGGAGCCCGGAGATCGAGACAGAAGCGGACTCGGCATCCCCGAGTTCGTTGGCGCAGCAGCTGCTGCGTTGAAACGGCTCGACTGGCGTGAGGTTGTGGTCGTCGGGCACAGCGAGGGATCCCCTGCTCCGAGGCATGGATGACCTGGAATTGATACGCGAACGCACTGCCGAGTTGAGGCAATTCGAAAGGCTGAGAACGAAGTGGATGCCCCGAACAGACAACCCCACGCGTTCTCGGGCAACGTTCGTCCGCTGACATTCGAGACCGCCCGCTTGCGACCCGCTCAAAGGATCGGCTCGTCGTCAGTCGGCTGAGGTTGAATCCTGTAAGCCTTGCGAGTGAGCGCGAAACGCTGCGCGGCTCGAAAGAATATGCGTCCTCACAATTGACTCTGCCCACTCACCGTCTCCGGCCTTGAGTGCCGCGATGATCTCGCGATGGTGGCTGGCTCGCCGCCGCAACTCCGTCTGCGAGTAGTGCTGTATTGTCCGTTGGCCCAAGGGCAAGTCGACACTTTGTGCACCGCCTCCCCCATCGACGATTGGCACGGCAACCACCGTGGACATAATTGCTTCGATCCCCGACGATGCAGCGGCCTCAATTATGGTGTGATGGAATTCGTTGTTAAGCTCGCCATGCTGGATCTCGTGCGCCTCAGATTCAGTCTCGAGTAAGGCCTCCATTCCAGCAGCCAAGCGCTCGAGGGCGGCAATCTGAAGTTCGTTGATACGTTCGGCCGCGAGCCGCGCTGCTAGTGCTTCGATCTGTACGCGGATCGAAAAGGCATCTAGCAAGTCACGCGGTGACCATGACGTCACACGGGCACCCTTATTGGGCTCGAAATCGACCAGCCCGTCGGATTGCAGTCGCCTCAGTGCCTCTCGGATCGGCGTGCGGCTAACTCCAAGCTGGGCAACGAGGGCGGCCTCACGCAATCGGTCGCCCGATCGAAACTGTCCGTTAAGGATCTTGCGCCTAAGGGTCTCGTAGACTTGACCGCTATTGGCCCTCATAGTCACCTTCCAATCGTGTCGGTCATTGCTGACCCTCCGGGTGTGTGGTTGGTTCCGATGTCGATCAGGAGCCCGGCCGCGCTGACCGGGCCTGCGACCGCACTCCTCATCGCCTAGCGTGTGACGCTGGCGCCTTTGCCGGGAGCGAGACTTCCCCCGAAGAGCATGACCACCTGAGTCATGGGGTCGTAGGCTGTGGCGGCCCCGGATCGGCCCGGTGGGCTGTTCCGTGGACTGGCCCGAGTCCACCGCGCCCCGTTCCATAGCCACGTCGTGTCAGCGCTGTTGAGGCCGCCGAACACGACCACCTGATGTGCCGCCGTGTCATACGCGACGCTGAAGCAGAGCCCTACGACCGGGCCGGTGAAACCCGGCGTCGGGCCTGGAGCTACAGTCGAGGAAGGCGGCGGGACCACCCTCGTCGTGGGGTGGTGTGCCAGCGACACCGCCAAACCGACGACGGCGACGAGAGCGGCAACTGCGACCAACCCGAGGCCCGCGCGGCGTGAGCTGTGGGGATTCGCGTTCGGGTTCTCCGCTTTCCACGTCCTTCCACGATTCTCGCGCAGCGGACCGTTCTACACACGAGATGGCTTGCGTCGTCAGCAGTTGCTTCATGCCTGGTTAGTTAGGCGTCGCCCGCTGCACAGTCAGCGTCATCCCCGTCCGATTCTGCGGTACTTCACCTTCACGGAAGACTGCAGGGCGGGCCGCCTCGATGCCCTTGGGCGGGCGTGGGTGCTCTCAGCAGCGAAACCGGCACTTGGTCGCTGAGTCAACGCAACGCCCCGCTTCTTGACCTCCTCCGCGTTGTGCCAGGCCCAATCTGGCGTCGTTGCCAGGAGAGTTCTGGCGCATGAGTGTTGTGGATCTACTGGCCTGTGACGGTCGGGATCCGCGAGGAGGCTTCAGACATGCAAAGGCTCACCCTCCCGCCCGACAGGACTCCTCGTGCTTGCGGGTCTCGGCGTCCTCCCCCTGCGCGGAGAAGATCCTTCGACCGACGAGCGCTAGATGGTGCGTCGCCGACTATCTGTGCACCGACCTCGGCGACTAACACTAGCTGGCCGTCCTCACCACGGGCTTCTTCCACCGACCGCGAAGGAGTTGGGGATAGCCCCATCACGGGCACTCGACTGAGGTCGACCAAGTGGATAACTGTTTCAGAACGAAAGACGAAGGAGATTCCCAATGAGTATTCGCTCCACGAGAATCCGTAGGGACCCGAGGACAGAGGCGCCGCTCGCGACCAAACATGCGGCGTGGAGTCACCGCTTGACGGGAGTTGTAGGCGCAGCCGCGGCGGTGGCCATCAGCACCACCGCAGCGAGCGCCGGCGGACCCTTGATCAGGGCCTCCCAGGCAAGCCCGTACGCGGCGTGCCACAGCCCGTCGCACGGAGCGACGGTATACACGAACGCCGAAACCTGGCCGCAGGTGGCTACGAATCCCGCAAATCAAAACAACCTCATCGGCGCCTGGCAGCAGGACCGCTGGACCAACGGCGGGAACCGCGGCCTTGTCGCTGGGTACTCCTTCGACGGCGGGAGGACGTGGAACCAGACCACCCTGCCGTTCAGCAGGTGCGCGCCGGGGGGGCTCGACTACGAGCGGGCCGCGGATCCCTGGGTGTCCATCGGGCCCGACGGCACCGCGTATGCGGTCAGTCTCTCGGAGTCGAACCCATTTAGCGGTCCGACCGCCATTGCCGCGGTGACTTCCAAGGACGGCGGGAGGAGTTGGGGCAACCTCCGGGTCATTCAGGCAGACACCAACGGCGCGGTGTTCGTCAACGCGAAGCCGTCGGTGACGGCGGACCCCACCCATGCCGGCACCGCTTACGTGGTGTGGGATCGCTCCCGTACTGCGCCCACCGGCCACTTCCGGCAACCGGCGATGTTCTCCCGCACCACGGACTGGGGCCGGACCTGGAGCACACCACGTGCGATTGCGGCCACCGGAATGGACGAGTACGGCACGGGCAACGTGATCCTCGTCAACTCGCGCACCCACCGGCTCTACGATTTCTACACGTTCTTCTTCTGCACCTGCGCCTCGACACCGGAGATTCAGTACGAAACCTCCGACGACCTCGGCACGACCTGGAGCGATTCGCACATCGTCAACACGTTGGACGCGCTGGGGGTCACCGACCCGAACACCGGCCAACCCGTGGGGTCCGAGTTTTCCGCCACTTCGCAGGCCATCGACCCTTCGAGCGGCGCGATCTATATCGCCTGGCAGTCGCCGCGGTTTCACGGCGGCACCTACGACGAGATCGCCTTTAGCAGCTCGACGGACGGTAAGACGTGGACGCCGGAGGTGCAGATCAGCACGCCGACCGGGCTGCCTGCGTTCCTGCCCACCCTGGCCGTCGCCAATGGCGTCGTCGGCCTGACCTATTACGACTTCCGTAACCTCGCTCCGAACAACATCACTACGCTTCCCACCGACCTCTGGTTTAAGAACTCCAACGACGGCGGTGCGACCTGGAGCGCGGATCAGCACATCGCGGGCCCGTTCGACATGAAAGCTGCCCCGCTGGTGTCGTTCGGTTACGCGATTGGCGACTATCAGGGCCTCACTGGGGTCGGAAACGTCTTCGTCCCGTTCTTCGTGAAGACAAACTGCAGCGCTGCACCGTGCGATGCAAACCGAACCGACGTTTACTCAACCCGGTTGACCCCGGCGTAGCGGCAGAGATCCCGCGGCCTCGGATGTGTTTGTGCACGGAATCCGGGGCCGCGGCTCCCCACCCGAGTCGGCCCCGGAGCTGGCCGTTTGGTGGGTCCGGCCCGTGACGGATCGGAGCCCAGTCAGCGGTACGGAACTGTTCGGCTGAACCTCCGTTTCCGCGCGCTGGAGATCTCGAACCTTCAGCGCCTGCTCGCGTGACGCTTCCATCAACAACACGACGGCGACACCTCGCACACAGCGGGCGAGCATATCGAGAGCGGTCCTAGGGTCTGTCCGGCGGCCGCGGCGGCGGGGTATCTGCGGAGAGTTGCCAGGTCGTCGAGTCAGCGGGGTCGTAGATGCAGAAGCCTCCAGTACGCACCGAGCGCCGAAGATGGCTTCCCAACCCGTGATGGACCTTTTCGAGGTGTGTGATTGCGTCATGTACTCGTTCTCTGACCGCTTTGCGGGCCCGCTCGGCCGGATCGAGGAGACGCCGGGAGCGCCCACCTAGGCCCACGGCTGCTCTGAGTTCGGCGAGCAGGAACTCGCGCTCGTCGCGGGCACGGCTCGCTCGCTCCGCGTCATTGTTGGCCTCATCCTTCAAGATCTCCGCCTCGAGATCGGCGAGGCGAGAGCGGTATTGCGTGCGCGCCTCAGCGTCGAGCGTGTCGCCGACATCCGCCTCCACCCCCAACCCAAGATCGGCAATTGCCGACAGTGAATGACCCGCGTTCCAGTGAGCTTCGCTGGCCAGATCGACGGCTGCGACTTCGCGCCCGGGCGTCGCAAGCAGCCGGGCAATGTCTCGCAGTCCCTTACTGTCCTTGAGGCGCACCACCACACCTTCATACGTCAGCGACCAGAAATCCCCCTCGCGGACGAACGTGTTTGGTGCTGGGCGTTGATCCGCCGTTGCCGGTTCCTCACGGCTCAGCCTCGAATTCTTGCGACGCGTGACGTTGTACGCCTGACCGAGGAGCAGAGCCAACAGAATGCTCGCAGCGGCTGCGCCGATGACCAGGCGCTGCGAGTCGAGGTAGGAGGCCTGGTTGTGGGCGATGAGGCTGGCTGTGTCCGCTTGGGTCATGCTGACCAGCTGGTCGGCATGGCTCTCGAGATTCGTCACGACGTCCTGGTCCGGACGTAATTGACCATCGTAGGCGCTGTACTCTCCTGCTTGGTCCTTGGCGACGATGCTCGACACGGCGAGGCGGAGCTGGCCAAATTCCGACTGGATCTCGGTCAGGAGGCCCCTCTCCCCAGGGGGCGGCACGTAGCCAAGGCTGGTAACGTCGGTAAAGGGACCAAGCCGGGTGAGGACCGATTGGATCGTTCCGTCGGTGACGGCCACGCCTGTGCCGTCGGGGGGTTGTTTGTTGGGATAGGCACCGCCAGCAAAGTCAATTAGTCTATTCCGGGCGGCGAACAGGCCGCCGAGCTGATCCGTGTCGAGCTGGAGTTCCCGGTAGGTTGCGATGCGCTGCGGCAGCTCCCCCAGGGACAGCACTCGGTCATTCGACGCACTGAGCTCCCGGAGGCCGAGGACGACGAGGAGGCTCACGATACCGGCGAACGCAACCAGACGCTTGCGTTGGACCATTGCCGGTACGCGCGCGACCGCGCGCGCCAGCCGGTTGTCAGCCAGCCTGGACATGAGAGCGGTGAGGTAACGGCACGAGCCAACCCAGCGGCATTCGTGTGAAGCAGTCCATCAGCCTCGGCGCTTGTTCCCATGGGTCGCCGCAGGTTATGGCTCGAGCGCGAACAACCCGACGTAGGCTCATCGTTCCGCTTCTCGCAGGCAACGGCATCGGCCTGTTGCGGTCGTGCCCGGCTGGATGTCCCGACTGACCGATGTGAATCGAGCCGGGGCCATGGACACGTAGAACCGTAAGTAAAGAGCCGGATTCAGCTGGAACCCGGCCAGGAGTGCCACACATGAAGGACATGCTCATGCCAAACGGCGCAGCCGTCAATCTGTTTCCGGGTTTCCCGAGGCGGTCACTGGACCGTGATTTCGCCGGCAATGTGGGGAACGACCCTCATTCGGCGCCGCTGTGCGAGTCGCGCCGGATGCACGCTCAAGTGTGTTAATTGCACGCTGGGGTGAGCGAGGGCGCTCTCGCCTGGCCAGCATGAGAGGGCAATCAGCGGGAAGGAGGGGCTGGTGGCTCAGCTCCCAGTTCCGCATCCGAGACCTTGTCAGCCTTGCGATTGATGCGGTCGAACTCGTCTTTGGTGAGGTTTCCGGATTTGCGCTGCAGGCGAGAGAGGCGCTTGGCGCTGATCGCTGCGCTGGCGCACAGTGATTTCGGATGCCGCCACGCCGTCCGGCGACATTGGCGATGCTGGCGTGGGCAGCGGCCACATAGGTGGATGGCTCCGCCTTACGAGTGACGTCCCGATCCTCCCCAACGTTTTGCGGGACCACGCTAACATCGCTGGATGACGCCTACCCTCATCAAGAGGGCCCTTCAACTGGCGGCGATCCCAGTGGGGGTCGGACTGGGCCTCTCGTTGGCACTTCTGACGGTTCCGGGGTGTCCCGCGTTCGTCTGCCAGCTAAACCCCGTCGAGGCTCGATTCGCGCCGTGGATGTGCGCCTTGATCGGTGGGGCTGCGGCTGCAGCTTTGGTCCTGGTCTCGATGACCATCCGACAGCGCGATTCAAACTCAGGCACCACCGAGCCATAGCTCTGTAGGCACTGAGGCGGCATCGTCTCGGGTCAAGAGAAATTAGCGGATGCTCGCCTGCACGGCATTTATCTCAGCCAAGTGCGCCCAGTACGAGGCGGGGGCAAGCTCCCGCCCGAGCCTCATGCCAACAGCATCCATGTGTAGCCATCCCACGCCCAGACGTACAGCGGCTGTGCTTGATTTTGAACGGGTGGGACCAGCCACCCGATGATCAGAAGCTGGGCGCGATCAACGTCGTCAACCTCTGCCTCGATTGTCACGGTCCGGTTGGATGTGGATGGAAGCGAGGACTGTGCCGGAACCCAATTTATGCCCGTCCACTGCCAACAGCTGGCATGGATCGCGAAAGCTGGCGAGTAAGTCGAAGCGCCGCACGCTTCCAAGTCGTTGCCCAACGGGTCGATGGCAAATCCGTCGACCGGAGGGCCGTCGGTGACAAGTGCACGCCACGATGACCCATTCCAGCTAAAGGCGGCGCTGTGCGAGTTATCCCCGATCAGGGGGCTCACTCGCATGACTGCATGCGACGCGGGGTCGTACGCCATCACACCAAACGCAATCGCCGCGATGTTGCCGTTGGGCTGATGTCGCCAACTGTCGCCATCCCAGATCCAGGTCTAAGCGGCGGTCGACGTCGCTGCGTAGGTGACCAGGATCATCTGGTGTCGGGTGTCGTCCCAAGCCATCTGCGCTCCATCACCGATGGGGGGCCCATGCGCACCGCCACCGTTGAGGCGTCGCCATGTGCTACCGGTCCACGCCCAGGTGTCGTTGAACAACTGGGCAACTTGGCCAAGAGTGGGACCACTGCCCCCAAAGAGCATCACCACACGGGTCGCGGGGTCGTACGCGGCTGCGCCCCCCCTCGGTTTGGCGGGCTACTCGGCGGAGTGGTCGATGTCCAGTGACGACCATCCCACAGCCACGTCTTGTTCGTGCTATCGACGCCGCCGAAGAGCACGACACGGTGCGTGGCGGGATCGTCGGCGACGCTCGCACCCGAGCCGGTGACCGGACCAGCCGCCGGCGGGGTGGGGAGCGGGGAGAGTGTCGCTGAAGCTGTGGGTGGCGGCGTTCGAACCAAAGGGCTTCGGGAATGCTGCGTCGCCGCGATGGCCAACCCAACCGCTCCCACGAGGACGGCGATCGCGCCCAGGCCTGCCACCGGGGCCCATCGAGAGCGGTGGTGGTTTGTGTTCGTACCTTCCGCACCCACGCTTGCGATTCTCCACGCATCGCAACTGCCCACGTGGACACACGCCACCTTCATGCCATCGCCGTCACGCCCGCGGGTGAGCCGCAACAACGGATGCTCCTTAGGGCCGGAAGGGCGCGCCTACGGCTCGGTGATCTGGAGACTCACGTTGACGGTGGCCCCGTTTTTGACCGTCACGGTGGCGCTGTAATGACCCGGTTCCTCTTGCTGCGCCGTGGAGACGGTGTAGGTTCCGGGCGGCACGTCGAAGCCAAAGACGCCGCTGGCGTCCGTGGTTGCCGTGGCGGCCACCGTTCCATCGCGACGCGTGACGGTGATGGTCGCGTTCTTCTCCACTTGGAAATAACCGGAGGGGCACGGAGACTGCCCCAGGCAGTTGGGAACCGGTCCCGCGGTGAGGGTGAAGGTTCCGTGTATGTGGCCCTCAGCCGTAAGTCCCGTCGACGGCGGAGTTGCAGTTGAGGATTGCGAGCTGCACCCAGTGACCGCTATTGCTATCACGGCGAAGCCCGGCCGGAGGCGTTGCACTCAATAACTCCCTGACACGGCCAAAGTGGCCTTGTTCTGATTATCGCTCAGTTCTTTGATCGCGCCCTCACGCTGCGTGGAGCAGCACGGTCGGGTGCATCGCGTCGCGCCAACCATGCCCCCCGCCAGCCGCAACTGGCCCGACAAGCCTCCTTTGCTTACATAAACGGACGTTTTTACTCAAATGGCGGATGAATCGCTCAGTTCGCTGCTGCCAACATCCGCTCAACTCACTCGGCTCGTTGAGGAGCCTTACCCCGGGGCGAACCGGACCAGGTGAGCGCCGCTGCACGTGAATGTGTAGGTCACGCCTCCAGCAGTGATGGCACCGGACGATTGCTGCGGCGTGGACGACGAGCTCGAGGCACCGCTGTGCCCGCTGGTTGACTGAAACGACGTCCAGATCGGCGGCGCTAGTGACACCCCTCCCGGAAAGCACTCCACGACGGGCTGATCCCAGAGCGCCAGCAGACC
>PMOL01000007.1:0-93403 GCA_003162415.1 Candidatus Dormiibacterota bacterium | reverse complement strand
CGTCACCAGGCCTCCTGCAGTCATTGAACAGTGACGATAGGAAAGGTCAAGCTACCAAGGGCACACGGTGGATGCCTTGGCACCAAGAGCCGATGAAGGACGTAGCGTTGTTGCGATAAGCCTCGGGTAGCTGCTAGCAAGCACTCGATCCGGGGATTTCCGAATGGGGCAACCCACCTGGAGGAATGTCCAGGTACTCCCGGTTGAATATATAGACCGGGTAGAGGGCACGCGGAGAACTGAAACATCTAAGTATCCGCAGGAAAAGATGTCATCCCCTGAGTAGTGGCGAGCGAAAAGGGGTGAGGCTAAACCGAGACGGCGTGATAGCCGGCAGGCGTTTCCGTCTCGGGGTCGCGGGACCTCAGCGTTCCCTCTGCCGAGGGGACAAGGAGTTACAAAGTCGTTGTCTAGCCGAACGGCATTGGAAAAGCCGGCCGCAGAGGGTGACAGCCCCGTACGCGAAAGGCACACGACCTCCTTTGAGAGCTCCCAAGTACCACGGAACACGTGGAATTCTGTGGGAATCTGGGCGGACCATCGTCCAAGCCTGAATACTCTTGGTGACCGATAGTGAACAAGTACCGTGAGGGAAAGGTGAAAAGCACCCCAGACGGGGAGTTAAAAGTACCTGAAACCGTGTGCTTACAAGCCGTGAGAGGGCTATGCCCCTAGTGGGAATGCCTGATTGCGTGCCTTTTGTAGAATGAGCCGGCGAGTTACTTCCATGTGGCGAGGTTAAGGGGTTGACACCCGGAGCCGTAGCGAAAGCGAGTCTGAATAGGGCGTGACCACCGTAATGGTGGTGGTAGTCGCATGGAGTAGACCCGAAACCGAGTGACCTATCCATGGTCAGGGTGAAGCGCGGGTAAGACCGCGTGGAAGCCCGAACCGACCCCAGTTGAAAATGCGGCGGATGAACTGTGGATAGCGGTGAAATGCCAATCGAACTCGGATATAGCTGGTTCTCCTCGAAATGCATTTAGGTGCAGCGTCGTCGATGGGTTTGTGGCCGGTAGAGCACTGAATGGGCTAGGGGCGATCACCTCGTTACCAAACCCAACCAAACTCCGAATGGCAACAAACTTTCCGGCGGCAGTGAGACGGTGGGGGCTAAGCTTCATCGTCGAAAGGGAAACAGCCCAGACCACCGGCTAAGGTCCCAAATCGCAAGCTAAGTGGAAAAGGATGTCACGGTGTCCAGACAACCAGGATGTGGGCTTAGAGGCAGCCACCATTTAAAGAGTGCGTAACAGCTCACTGGTCGAATGTCGTGGCGCCGACAATGATCGGGGCTCAAGCTTGCAACCGAAGCCGTGGATGGCCTTCCTTCACAGGAAGGTCGTGGTAGAGGAGCGTTCTGTTTGCTGCGAAGCCTGACCGTAAGGACGGGTGGAGCGGACAGAAGTGAGAATGCCGGCACAAGTAGCGAGAAACGCGTGAGAAACGTGTTCGCCGTAAACCTAAGGTTTCCTGGGCTACGTTAATCGACCCAGGGTCAGTCGGGACCTAAGCCGAGGCCGAAAGGCGTAGGCGATGGACAGTTGGTCAACATTCCAACACCGCCGCTGGTTCGTTATCAGCAATGGGGGAACGGGGAAGGATAGGCCTGACGGGGCGACGGTTGTCCCCGACGGAGCCTTGTAGGAGGTCAAGTAGGCAAATCCGCTTGACGCTAACTCCAAGAAGGATCCCAAGACACTTTGTGTCGATGGGGCCGATTCCATGCCTCCAAGAAAAGCCTCTAGCGAGAACCACGGCGCCCGTACCGCAGACCGACACAGGTAGGTGGGAAGAGGATTCCAAGGCGATCGAGGGAAACGTGGCTAAGGAACTCGGCAAAATGTCCCCGTAACTTCGGGAGAAGGGGAGCCCTTGGCGGTGATCCGATTTACTCGGTGAGCTGACGAGGGCCGCAGAGAAAAGGCCCATCCGACTGTTTACTAAAAACACAGGTCTCTGCTAAAGCGTAAGCTGACGTATAGGGGCTGACGCCTGCCCGGTGCCGGAAGGTTAAGTGGAGGAGTGCAAGCTCTGAAATGAAGCCCCGGTAAACGGCGGCCGTAACTATCAACATTGACCGTGGTAGTTATAAAATTCGGCTATATGCTGGAATACCCGTCCTTGAAAAGGTGAAGTATCCCGTGCTAGACGCCGCACTGGTCCTTCTGGATTCAGTCGACTCTGACAATGCAACGGGTGCGGGCAATCAGCAGGAAAGGCTCTCCATCGCAACCATCGCATCAGATCTAGGCAACTTCCTTGCAGGCTTCGCCCTCGGGGAGGGAAGCTTCATGATCGTGTGCCGGCGCCGCGCCGACTACAGATGTGGATGGAAGGTTTCCGCAGCATTCAATGTCTCCCAGAATGACATCGCGCCGCTTGAGCTCTTCCGCAAGACGCTCGGTTGCGGAACGATACGCATAGCTGGGAATGGTGGCTGGTATTTCGAGGTCAACAACCTCGGAGACATCCAGGCCGCAGTCGTTCCATTCTTCCGCCGGTTCCCACTGGTAGGGAGGAAGCAAACTGACTTTGAACTGTTCGCGGATGCGGCATCGATATTGGCGAAGTCGCCACTCACCGACACGGCGTGTCGAGAGATTCTCGAGATTCGAGAGTCGCTCAACGGTGGCGGCAAACGCCGATACACCATGGAGAGAATCCTCAGAGACTATACGCCGAACCCTTCACGTTGAAGGGATGAGATAGTCCGATCTCATGGGCGACCATGAGAGCTGGTAACCAATCCGGCCACCCCAGGTCCATTGCCTGGGGGAGCAACAACGATGAACGGTCCTAAGGTAGGAAAGTAACTGCCTTAGTAAAATCTGGCTATATGCTGGAAAACCCGAGAATCCCGCGCTACTGCAACGTGCAGTGACAATGCGACGGGTGCGGACAATCAGCAGGAAAGACTGCTCGGCGGAGCAGAATCCTCAGAGACCATACGCCAGACAGTTCAAATCGAACTGAAGATATGGTCCCATCTGCATGGCGACATGCAGGGAGGTCGTGGAACAACCTCCGCTCAGACGGAAACGTCTAAGTCAAGGATTAAGCGAAATTCCTTGTCGGGTAAGTTCCGACCCGCACGAATGGCGTAACGAGATGGGCGCTGTCTCGGCCACGTACTCGGCGAAACTGAAGTACCTGTGAAGATACAGGTTACCCGCAGCAGGACGGAAAGACCCCGTGGAGCTTTACTATAACTTGCCACTGAAATGGGGTCCAGCATGTAGAGGATAGCTGGGAGACTGTGAAGTCGGGCCGCTAGGTTCGGTGGAGTCAACCTTGGAATACCAGCCTTGCTGGATTTTATTTCTAACCGGCGCCGTTATCCGGTGTCGGGACCGTGGCAGGCGGGTAGTTTGACTGGGGCGGTCGCCTCCCAAACGGTAACGGAGGCGCCCAAAGGTTCCCTCAGCCTGGATGGAAATCAGGCCTTGGCGTGTAATGGCGTAAGGGAGCTTGACTGTGAGGCCGACAAGCCGAGCAGGGACGAAAGTCGGGCATAGTGATCCGACGACTCTGAATGGAAAGGTCGTCGCTCAACGGATAAAAGCTACCCCGGGGATAACAGGCTGATCTTGCCCAAGAGTTCACATCGACGGCAAGGTTTGGCACCTCGATGTCGGCTCGTCGCATCCTGGGGCTGGAGTAGGTCCCAAGGGTTGGGCTGTTCGCCCATTAAAGCGGTACGCGAGCTGGGTTTAGAACGTCGTGAGACAGTTCGGATCGTATCCGCTGTGGGCGCAGGAGATTTGAGGAGAGCTGACCTTAGTACGAGAGGACCGGGTTGGACGGACCGCTAGTGCACCAGTTGTTCTGCCAAGAGCATCGCTGGGTAGCCATGTCCGGATGGGATAAGCGCTGAAAGCATCTAAGTGCGAAGCCCACTCCAAGATAAGATCTCCCACCGGATAACCGGGTAAGACCCCAGAGAGACCATCTGGTTGATAGGCCGCGGGTGTAAGAGAGGTGACTCTTTGAGCTGAGCGGTACTAATCGGTCGAGGGCTTGACCTCCTATCCCACTTTTCAGCGACTAGTGGGATGGCGCCAATGGTGGCGCCGCAGGAAAGTGCAACGCCTGGCAGAGCGCTCGAGAAGCGCACTAGGATTCTCCGACGGACAGCGCATGCGCTTCCGTGGACCAGACTCGCATTCTCACTCGTCATGAGAGAGATATCCGGTGATCATAGCGGTGGGGAAACACCTGTTCCCATCCCGAACACAGCAGTTAAGCCCACCAGCGCCGATGGTACTGCCCTGGCAACGGGGTGGGAGAGTAGGTCGTTGCCGGGTATCTCTCTTTTGTTTTCATGCCCATGCGGGGGTCCCTGAGCGACGCCCTGATGTGTTGGCGAGGCTGGTCTCGAAACCGACGCTCCCGGAACTAGCAGGTAACTAGCGGTAGTACGCTCGGGGCATCGGAGACGTGATCACGGGCCGTGCACCCACTGTGGCCACTACCCGGGACTGCTGTCAATTTGCGCACACGCATCCGGTGTGATACCGATGCCTACGATGGTGTCATAGATCGCGACGTGGTACGGGACGCCATTCTTGGTGACGTCCGTTTGGCAGATAAGCAGTCCTTTGTGCTGGTCCCTGTCGACAATCTGGGCGGTTCCGCCAGCGACGATGCCCGACACCTGTTTCTCGAAGGAGGCGATGGAGTCCGGGCTTCCCGTGACAACGAGCGAGAAGGCTGCTCCACTCGCGCCAGAGGACTGCAACGTGTCGGTCTTTTCGCCGCAGGCGACAAGCACGAGCGCCGCGAGAGCGGCACATGGAAGGAGCCGCACCGCTCGGAACACGTTGGGCGCGTCACTCACGGTCAGGATTCTACCCAGCCCACAACGCAAAAACACCCGCCTGTGGCTTCCAAAGATCGAGCACCGCGGCTCCCGTGCGTCCCGAGAGCAACTGGAGCGTCACGACGACCTCCAGCTGGGCGCCGAGCCGAACTGACCGTGCCCGACCAGATCAACCGAGGATGGCGCCGGCCAACTTTCTCAGCGCTGAGGGAGTGCCTCAGCTCGGGGCAGGCAGTCGCGCCCCTGGCCACGGACCCCAGCGAAGGCTGCGGGGTACGCCTATCCGCTTTGAGGCGGCTGCCATACTTGACACCTGACACCGATTCGAGCCCGTCGCCTGCTCTGCGCCATCGTGGTGGCTTGCACGACCGCGACAGTGGAGATCGCGCTAATGAGGTCTTGGTCACCGCCGCCGGCGCTCCGGACAGTGTCCCAACCCTGGCTCATGCCATCGGTATCCGGCGGGTCGCTCCGGCCACCGCGCATTCCGCCTGGTTTCTTCTGGCCAGATCGGTCCCCAACGCCAGACGCGCTGGCCGCACCTCACCCAAAATCCTGACGCAGCCGGCGACGAACCCCGCTGGCATACTTGAGGCATGACGCCCGCTGTCGCGCGTCGGCTGCTGTACGGGATCGTGGTCGCGTGCCTGGTCGTGACCGGAGGCACGGTCCTGCTCAGACCCGCGCCGCCACGCGTGACCGCACCCCAGTACCCGGTTGTAATCCCAGCGCGACTACCGTTTGAGGTTCCCGGGATAGGTGCGTCGCCGAGGTTCGTCACCGTCCCGGTGGACGGTGGGATCACGCAGTCTGAACAAATTGTCGTGGTGCCTGTGCACGGATTGCCCGGGCAGGTTGGCGCGAGCCCGTAGGGCCTCGCACCCAAGAGGCAGTCCTCACTCAATCGCTCCACGACCAGTCACGTCCCCGTAAACGCGTTCTATCGTCGCCGACGCGGCCAATCTCCCGCACCGGGACGCCGTGTCATGCGACTGCGAACGTTTGTCGACCGAGGGGCAGTCGAGCCTGGGAGAGAGGATCATGCCCGCGCATGGACCTCTTGCAGCGCGGACACGTGGGCCGGGGCCCGCTCGGATGGGGAGCTGCATCGATCGTCGCCATAGCGGCGCTGACCCTGGCCGCCTGCGGGGGTGGCGGCGGCACGGGCAGTTCGAGCATTCCAGCGACTCCGACGCCGGCGCCGACTCCCCTGCCACCCGCGGGCGGTCAGTTCACCGAGACAGGCGCCATCCCGTTGGGGACGGCCGTCACCGCAGCCCTGGTGACCTGCTCCTACCCATCGCTCAATGGTCCTGAGATCACGATGAGGGTCTCAACCGCCGACCAGTCGATGGGGGGCTTCATCACGCTGACCTCGAGCAGGGTCTACCTGCGCATCGGCGCGGGGGCGCCACCTACACGCAGCGGAACTTCTCGGGGCCGGGGGTGACCGGCTTTGACGCGACCAGGGGCGCGACGTTCAATGCACAACTCACCGACGACACGCCCACCGGCCAGAACAAGGGCACCATCGGCGTGATCACCGCGATCTCCGGGTCGGCGTCTTGCGGCACCAAGAAGCCGGGGGGCGGCACGATTACCATCACCGGGAACAGCACCGGCGGCGCGATCAGCGGCCCGCTGATGTCCATGCTCGTCAGCTGCCCGTCCGGACAGGCCTTCTCACTCATCAACGGGTTGACCCAGGTCGCCTCGGCGCCGGCTTCGGTGGAAATCGGCGGTGGCAGCGGCGAGGTCTACTTCGCGTCGATCTCGACGAGCACGACAAGCTTCTTCTTCACCTCGTCGGCCGCCCACCTCTACACCCTGGGCAACGGCCACGTCATCTGGAACCACGCCGTGCTGACGCAGACCGGCACCGGCGGCGCCGGACACACCGTCACCGTCACCGTCACCGGCGACGCGACCTGCGGCACCTGAGCCCTTCGAGACGATCGGCGGCGGAAGCAATGACGCCGTATCCCGTAGGCGCTTGGTGGGATCGAATGGAGGACGATCCACGGCGTGGATTACGACCGGTTCAACGACCTGCTCGGCGAGGTCGAATCTGATGGCCTCACCGACCTCGCACAGCGCTATTCGTACGTCCTTCCCGATGATCGCGCACTGGCAGCCCTTGCCGGCCTCGGCCCCCTGGTCGAGGTGGGAGCGGGGACCGGGTACTGGGCATCCCGTCTGCGCGCACGCGGCGTCGACATCGTCGCCATCGATCAGGCGCCGCCGGACGGAGAACGCTTGAACCGGTACCACTCCAGGACGGTGACCTGGACCGAGGTCATCGCGGGAGACCAGACGAAGCTCGCGAGGTATTCGGATCGGGCACTGTTCCTTTGCTGGCCGCCACTCTTTTCAACTCTGGGAGAGTGCCTGGCTTACTACACCGGCAATGTGGTCGCCGTGGTCGGGGACGGGGGGCATCGAACGGCCCGGTTGCGCGGCCTCAGCGAGTCGTTCACGCTGAGGGCAATCTTCCCGGTGCGCGCCCTCGAGCCGATGCCCGGGGTCGCCGCAATACTCAGCATCTGGTGCCGCACCGTGCGGTGACGCGTCGGCCGCGTCAGCTATCGCTCAGGCGTCGGCATGGCGCGGCCGGCGAGCGAGAACCCCACCGTGAGTGCAGCGACCCCGGCGATGATCAATGGCCAGTACCCACCGATCGCGGACTCCAGGTGCGCGGCCGCATCGTGCGGTCCCCGCATCAGCCCCACCAGCGTCGCAGGGCCACCGCCGCGATGAGCACGATCGTGACTGCGATGACGAAGGAGATGACGATTCGTGTGAGTACCCGCGGCATTCGACGACCGAGGGGAAACACGAGCTGTGCGCCGTCACCCGGGCACCGGTGATGTCAGCGTGACGCGCCCGTGAGCTCGCGCGGCTTCCGTTCGTCGGCGTTGCTCGGGGAGCGCGGTTCGAGGTCGGCGAGCAGACGCACCCAGACCGACGGGTCTGCCGGTGGGGGCGTCGGCGTCGGGTCAGGGTCAGGGCCGCGGTCACCGCGATCGTCGGGCGGCGAGACGGCGGGCATCATGCAGGCAATGAACAGGCCGGCCATGACCAGTCCTTCGAAGATGGCTATGGGAAGGAACTCCACGATCGGCACCCCGCTCAGGGCTCCGGCGACAACCAGGATCGTGAAGCAGAGAAGCAGCGCCGCCGCGGGCAGGCCCCAGCTGTACATGCGGTTGCCTCGATGCGCGCTGTCGAGCTCCCGCTCGAGGCCGTGGAGCCGGCGGGACATCCGCGACCAGATCAGCCCGATGTGGTGGGGCATCGCCATCCTCAGTGAACTGCTCCGCCCAGCATCGCATACGGGGCGAGTCGAATTCAGCCCTCTTGGCCGGGTGGCCGCGCCGTCCGACTGTAGAATGGCTGAGCCGTGCGGGTCTTAGCGCCGTGCCGGCTTCCCGTGCCGAGGTGGTGGAATTGGTAGACACGCTAGCTTGAGGGGCTAGTGAGGGCAACCTTGTAAGGGTTCGAGTCCCTTCCTCGGCACCACCAAACCGGGCTTCTGAATACGAATTGGTGGTCTGGAGTGCCCTGGAATGACCCCCTGAAGGGGTCAGATAAGGGGTCAACTCTCACACGTTGCGGAAGCGAGGTCGGAAGCTACGGCTTGCGACCTCCCGACGGAGGTCGCAAGCCCACGCAGGTCGTGTAACGTCGGCGGTCGTGACGCGACGCGTAGTCAGCCGGCTGTTCTTTTCCTTCGTCATCGCCGTGACGATCCTGCTCATCGTGGCCACCTCGATCGCAGTACTCATCGGCCTGATTCGCGGACCGCACGACGCTGCACAGGACCTCGAAACGACAATTGGCGCGTACTGGCCGCTGATCCTAGCTTCCATCGCAGTGCTCACCGCGGGTCTTGCCGCAGTGCCGCGCGGCAGCGTCGCCACCTGAACGCCGGCCGTTGGCTCACGACGTCGAGCGGCGCCTAAAGGCGAGCATAAGCGTCGCCATGGTGTGCCGCGCGTCGTGCGGTCGCGGCCCTCCTCACGTCAACTCCAATCCCGGTTGTCGTGAGCGCATTGGTAGCATAGCGTCCGTCACTGGAGAGCCCTTCCTCCGCACCACCAGGCATGACCGCGCGTCGGGCTCCGTGAAGCTGATCCTACGCGGTGCAGTGACATAGTTAGCCGATGGTGGCAGGCATCCTGGGTGGTTCTGGCACCCACATCGTCCAAATCATCATTGGCATCGTGGTGGCGGCTGCGCTCATCGGCTACTTCCTGCTGCGCGTCGGGGGTCCACGCGAAGGCGATGTCGTCCGTGCCGTTTCAGCGGCTGTCAGCCAACATGACCGCGACAGGGACGACGCAGACGTGGGAGCTGCGAGCGACGCGACAGTTCGGTTGGCTCGGATGTGGAGTGGGATCGGGATTGGTGCGAAGAGTGAGCAGTGGAACATTGCGATCGACGGCATCGTGGTGGGGTCAATCGCCAACAAGGAGACGGTCGAGGTGGCGGTAGAGCCTGGGCACCGTACCTTGCGGCTCGGGTCGGGCAGGCACCGCAGCACCGAGCGTTCGTTCGACGTTTCGCAGGGCGAGGTCGTCGCATTCAGTTGCAACGGTCCGAGATTCTGGCCACAGTTCCTAGCGGCGCTCGTCAAGCCCGATCTCTGGATCACGCTGCGGAGAGCGTGAAACCAGTGCGCTACACCCCCGCGGCCACGCTGCAAGTTCCCTACCTCAAGCTCCATCAGTTCGCCTACCGTCACTCGGGAGGACTCATCGGCTCGCGGATACTCGCCGGCCGGGCCTTGCTCCTGACGACCACAGGGCGCAGGAGCGGTGAACCGCGAACCACCGCGCTCATATACCTGAAGGATGGCGAACGGTTGGTCGTGGTGGCCTCCAACGGAGGGAGTGATCACTCGCCCTCCTGGCTGCTGAATCTCCAGGCCCATCCCGGCGTAAAGGTCCAAATCGGCCGAAACCAATTCTCAGCACGAGCATGGGTTGCGTCAGCGGAGGACCGCACACGGCTGTGGCCACTCGTCAATCGCCACAACATGGGTTTGGCTCCGATCATCCACCCGGGCGCACGAGGTCGATACGACGTGTATCAGCGGCACACCACGCGCGAGATTCCTCTCGTCTTGCTGGAACGAAATACGGGAGACTCGTAGGCGTCGATGTTCCTTGCTCGGCGCCACTCATTTGAGTTCGCAAATCGATCGTAGACGAAGTCGTCAAATGGCACTGGGTCGACGAGCGGCGGCTACTCCTGGATCGCATCACGGCCGCCACGCCGTCGGCCGCTGCAGCAGTACGCAATACCCGGCGCGAGATCCCCGTCGTGGTGCTCGATCTGCTCGCCCGACTCACCTAGTGGAGGGACGGCCTGTCTTGACTCGAGATCTCGAAAGGAGTCAGCCGATGCCCGCAGTCAGCGCACCTGGCGATGGGTCGCGGCGGAGGCTCGCCGCGGACGGATCCCTCGTCTGGAAAGGTGAGCAGGACGACTCGCTTCGATGCACAGCGCGGGCAAATGATCATGCGGCCCGGAACTACCCCTCAGGTTCGAGCTATGTGCGTCCGTTGGCCTTAGCGTCACCCAAACGGCGCTGAGTGGCCAGGGTCTCTTCGTCCTAGGTCCTTCGCGGACGCGGTCACCTACCCAAACCCGAGCGAAGCGAGTCCGCCTCTCGAACCGGCTCGCACTTCCTGCACGAGGTACCTACGGTTGCCGCGCCCTGAACTTCGCCACAGTCTCGGCCGCAGGGCAGATTCCGATCGGGCGCCCGCAGGCGCCAAAATCGCATATCCGGCACAAGGCGCCGCCGGCCGGAGTCACTCCAGCATTTCGCTGCTCGAGGCGCTCTTCCGTGATGGAGGCGACCAACCGCTCGCAGAGGGGGCTGAGCGTCGCGCGCTCGCTGGCGGTGAGGTGCTCCAGGACCCTGTTGACGACACGTTCTCGGGCCGCTCGAACCTGGTGCGCCAATCTGACGCCGCGAGTTGTGAGAGTGATCGAGCGCGACCGAGCGTCGACGCTGGATCCTCTGGTGACAAGTCCCTCGGCGACGAGGCGATCCACAACGCGCACCGCGCCCGAGTGGGTCAGCCCGACAACCTGACTAAGAGTTCGTACCGATCCGCTGGGCACGAAGTCCAGCAGCGCAACCAGCGCGGCCGAGGCGACGCCGTCCAAACCAGCGGCCACTGCGGTGGACTCGTATATCCCATCGCTGATGCCTATCGACAGCGCGCCGAGCAGGTTCGCAAGACGCGGATCGCGTCGACGCTTCACGACTTGACGGGGGGTGTCCATGCCATTATATGATCCAATCATATATTGGACAAAAGCCTCGCGTGCGTGAGCCCGCACAGGCTCCAATCAAGGAGGAGCGATCGTGACGTCTTCGTTCGTCGCCGAGAAACAGATCACCATCAATACCCCGGCCGCTGCAGTGTGGGAGGCGCTGACCGATCCGGCGAAGGTCAAGCAGTACATGTTCGGCACCGACATGCAGACGGACTGGAAGGTGGGGAGCCCGATTGCATGGAGGGGCGAATGGAAGGGCGAAAAGTACGAGGATAAAGGCGAAGTACTGGCCGTCGAGCCACACAAGCTCTTGCAGATGACCCACTGGAGCCCGATGGGTGGGACCGAGGACAAGCCCGAGAACTACCACACGGTCACGTATCAGCTCACCGAGGGTGACGGCACGACGATCCTCGCCGTCAAGCAGGACAATAACGCGAGTCAGGAAGAGGCGGACAGCATGGCCGAGAGCAACTGGGGCCCGGTCCTCGAAGGCATCAAGAAGGTCGCCGAAGAGTAGACGTGGGGTGACCAGCCGCTCTCAGCCGGTCGGGCACCCGCCGGACCTGCCGGTCAGCAATGACTGGGTATAAGTCGGAGCGTTTTCGCGCGCGGCCGGCGGCGCCGGTGCCGCCGTCAGTGCGTCGGCGGCCCCTTTGGTGACCGGTCGCGCAGCTGCCACGCGAGCGAGAGCGAGATGAATGCCCCAACCGCGGTCATGACCGCCGTGAGCACCAGGAAGTACCGCGTGGTCGTGTCCATTGTTGCCCCCCTGTAATTGCGCCTCACCGAACAATAAACAACCAGGGGTGGGTTTGTGGGTCTCAGCTCGTCAAGACCCGGAGGCTTTGGCCCCCGTGACCAGGCGTTCTCGATCGAATAGAGACCGTCAAGGTTTCGGACCCAAGCCTTAACCTACCAACCGTGCTTGCACGCGCCTGTCCGGGTCGGTGAGCGTGGTTGGGGACGCGGCTTCGAACCTCGGAGCGGCGCGCGCCCAGATGGGGTTGTCGCTCGGCTGGCACATCGTGTTCGCATGCCTCGGCGTGGGTTTTCCTGCGCTGATCCTCATCGCTGAGTGGCGCGGCATCCACGGCGATGCCGATGCCATGCGCCTGGCACGGACATGGGCCAAGGTCGCGGGCGTGCTGTTCGCAGTGGGCGCCGTCTCGGGCACGATCCTCTCCTTCGAGATGGGCCTCCTCTGGCCGCGACTCATGGGCGAGTTCGGCGCTGTGTTCGGGCTGCCCTTCGCGCTCGAGGGCTTTGCCTTCTTCATCGAGGCGATCTTCCTCGGGATCTACCTGCACGCCTGGGATCGGCTGAGCCCGATGCGACATCTCGCCACCGGGATACCCGTCGCCATCGCCGGCGTTGCCTCGGCATTCTTCGTGGTCACGGCCAACTCATGGATGAATGACCCGCAGGGATTTACGATGGTCAACGGCCGGGTCACCGATCCGCAGCCACTGGTCGCCATGTTCAACAAGGCCACGCCGGTCGAGACCATCCACATGATCCTGGCTGCGTTCATGGTCACCGGCTTCCTGGTCGCAAGCGTCTATGCGGCCGGGAGATTGCGCGGACGGAGCGACCGGTATCACCGCGTCGGATTGATCCTGCCTCTGATCGTCGCAACCGTGATCACGCCGGCACAGATCGTCGTCGGGGACATCGCGGCGCGCGAGGTCGCCGACAACCAGCCCATCAAGCTCGCCGCCATGGAGGGCATCGGTGCGACCGAGGTGGGAGCCGGCGAGCACATCGGCGGGATCTTCATCAACGGGCAACTCCAGTTCGCGATCGTGCTGCCGCATGTGCTCGCATTCCTCGCAAAGGGAGATCCGAATGCGACGGTGGTGGGCCTCGACAGCGTCCCCCCGGCGGATCGGCCCGAGGCGGTCACGCTCATCCACCTCGCGTTCGACACCATGGCCGGGATCGGATTTCTGCTGCTCGGCCTCGGAGTCTGGATGCTGGTTCGCTGGATCAGGCGGCGTGGACCGCCGACGTCGCGCTGGTTCCTCCGCGCCGCACTCGTCGCCGGACCGGGGGCAGTCGTGGCGATGGAGTGCGGCTGGATCACCACCGAGGTGGGGCGCCAACCCTGGATCGTCTACAACGTCATGCGCACCTCGGACGCCGTCAACCCTGCGCCCGGTCTGTACTGGGGCCTCGTCGTGCTGCTCATCGTCTACAGCATGCTGACCGCCGTCACGCTGTTCGTCCTGCGGCGGATCAAGAGCGCGAATGTGAGCATGTAGGAAATAGCATGCTCGCGAACATCGTGCTCGGCTTTCTGTGGGGCGGCATCACCGCGTATGTGCTGCTCGCGGGTGCCGATTCCGGCGCAGGGTTCTGGGACCTCCTCGCCGGGTCGGCGACGGCCGGTGCGGACAAGCGCCGTCGCATCGCCGAGTCGATCGGTCCCGTCTGGGAGGCGAACCACGTCTGGCTCATCTTCGCGCTGGTGGTGGCCTGGACAGGCTTCCCTTCGGTGTTCGCGGCGATCGCTTCGACCTTGTACATCCCGCTCACGGCGGTTGCGTTCGGCATCGTCCTTCGCGGCTCTGCGTTCGCCTTCCGCAGCGCCGTGACTGAGCTGTCGTTGCAGCGCGCCTTCGGGGCTGCGTTCGCCGCGTCGTCAGTGGTGACACCGTTCTTCCTCGGGACTGTCGCGGGGGCAATCGCGTCGGGCCGCGTCCCGTCGGGCATCGCTCAAGGCAACGTCATCACCAGCTGGCTCAACCCTACGTCGATTCTCGGCGGAGCGCTTGCGGTCGAAGTGTCCGCCTATCTCGCCGCTGTCTATCTCACGCGTGACTGTGAGCGCGACAAGGAATGGAAGCTCGCTCTCTACTTCCGCCGGCGCGCGCTCGTCATGGGAGTCATCACCGGGATCACGGCCTTGCTCGGGATCCTCGTCCTGCACTCGGATGCCCCGCGCCTCTTCACCGGCCTCACGCAGCGTGGCCTGCCACTGGTTCTGGCCAGTGTCGTGTTCGGTGGCCTGTCCCTGATACTGCTGGTGATGCAACGTTTTGTCGCTGTTCGTTTGACCGCCGCACTCGCGGTCGTCGCGGTGCTCTGGGCCTGGGGTGTCGGGCAGTATCCGGACGTGCTCCCCGGGGTGGTGACGGTGAGCTCGGCTGCGGCCCCGGATCAGACCCTTCGCTTCCTGGTGGTGTCGCTCTCCATCGGCTCGGCGCTGCTTATTCCCTCGCTGGTACTGCTCTACTCACTGTTCCAGTCGGCCCCGGCAAAGCCATCGCAGCTGTCGAGCCCGTAGGCGAGGCGCAGCGTGTTCAAGCATCACCACGAGCACAAGGCGTACGAGGAGTACCAGGCCACCCTCGCGGCGTGGCAGCAGCAGCGCGATGCGCACGCGAACCTGGTGACTGTCGCCGAGACATACGCGGGCGAATCGTCGCCGGACATCATGCTGAAGCCGGGGGAGGCGGTCTACGCCACGGTCACCAACGTTGCGCTGGTGGAGGACCGGCGGGGTGCCGGGGAATGGAAGGGCCGCTCGCAGGGATTCTCGATCCCGATTGGGAGCATCCACGGTCGCTCGATCCGATACCGCGTGGGGAGCTCGAGGGGTCACTTGCAGCAGGGTGCCCCGACGCCGACGGCCATCGACGTTGGGACGTCGTTCATCACCAACCAGCGGATGGTCTTCCAGGGAGGCAAGCAGACGCGCGAGTGCCTTTTTGCCAAGCTCGTCGGATTCCAGCACGATGACGCCGCCGGACAAACCGTCTTCTCGGTGTCCAACCGGCAGAAGCCGACCTGCATTCACTACGGGCCGGACCCGTCCGACTGGTTCGACTTCCGCCTCGACCTTGCCATCGCGCACTACCGCGGCACGGTCGCGGCGATGGTGGAAGGGCTGAAGGCAGACCTCGCGGCGCTCGAGGCGAGCATGCCCGTCCCGCCGCCGCCACCGACCGCCTGACAGCGGCGTGGCCGCGAACGTCATGATCGGGTGACCGTGACCGGAGCTCCTGTGAACCGCGATCCCATCGAGCCGTTGATGCGAACGCTCCTGACTGAGGTGGGCGAGGATCCGACACGCCCCGGGCTGGTGCAGACCCCTACGCGGGTGGCCAGCACCTTCCGTTTTCTGCTCGGCGGCTACACGCTGAACCTGAGGGATCTTGTCAACGGCGCCATCTTTGAGGAGCCGTACTCGGAGATGGTGCTGGTCCGCGACATCGAGGTGTACAGCCTCTGCGAGCACCACATGCTGCCCTTTTTCGGCAAGGCCCACGTCGCCTACCTCCCCAACGGACGCATCATTGGACTGAGCAAGATTCCGCGCATCGTCGACATGTTCGCCCGCCGCCTGCAGGTTCAGGAGCGGCTCACCACGCAGATCGGGGATGCGCTGCAGGAGGTCCTCGAGCCCGGGGGGGTCGGCGTGATCATCGAGGCGATCCACCTGTGCATGGCCATGCGCGGTGTCGAGAAACAGAACAGCTCTGCCGTGACCTCGTCATTGACCGGCAGCTTCCGCGACGACGACAAGTCGCGCAATGAATTCCTGAGCCTGACCGGTCACCGCCAGCGGGCCTAGCCTGCGCCGACGGTGACCACCTCGAGCCACACGAGCAGGACGCCGACGCCGAACATCACAGTCCCGAGCGCCACATGTCCCCAGTGGACCGGCCGCCGTCCTCGACGCGTACCGATCAGTCGCGTGTAGATCGACAGCCCGATGATGCCGAGGCCACCGGCAACCAGCATGGTCGCGGGCACGCCGATGAAGGCGCCGAGAACCCCGTTCATCCGGGCAGCCTACGTGGTTGACGGCCGCCGACGTGCTCGCCCGTACCATGGACCCATGCCCATTCGTGCCCTCAGCACCGCCGGCGAAGACGCAGTCCTCGACGCACTCGCGCGGCAGGGCGAGCCTGCCTGGCGTGCTCGCCAGATCCAGGCAGCCATATGGCAGCCCTTCGTCGGCGACTTCGACGAGCTGCTCCAGCTGCCGGCGACGCTGCGGCGCGCGCTGGCCGCCGAATTCGCGTTCTCGACCGTGAGCATCGCCACCGAGCTCCTCGCTGACGGCGGGGAGACCATCAAGCTGCTCTGCCGCCTTGGCGACGGCCAGACCATCGAGACCGTGGCCATGGAGACGCCCGCACGCGCGGACTCTCGGCGCCGGTCGACCATCTGTGTCAGCAGCCAGGTTGGGTGCGCGGTGGGATGCCCGTTCTGCGCGACCGGTCACATGGGGCTGCGGCGCAACTGCACTGCGGCGGAGATCGTCGACCAGGTCCGCGCCGCCGGCAGGGCATTGAACAGTCGGGGAATGGGGCCGGTGACGCACATCGTCTACATGGGAATGGGGGAGCCGCTCGCCAACGTTCCGGCCACGCTCGAGTCGCTGCACGCGCTCACCGAGGACGCGGGCATCAGCGCGCGAAGGATCACCGTCTCCACGAGTGGCGTCGTCCCCGGAATCGAACAGCTCGCGGCCTCGAGGATGCCGGTGACCCTCGCCGTCTCGCTCCACGCCGCAACTGACGAACTGCGCGACCGTCTCGTTCCCATCAACCGGACGTACCCGCTCGGGAAGGTGCTCGACACCGCGTGTCGCTACGCCGAGCAGAGTGGGCGCCGGATCAGCTTCGAGTGGTGCCTGATCGGCGAGGTCAACGATTCAATCGAGCAGGCCGAGGGCCTGCGTGACCTCGCCCGCCGCGCCCAGGCGCACATCAACGTCATCCCCATGAACCGCATCGACGGCAGTCCGTGGGGGCCGCCCGAGCCCGAGGTCGCCCGCCGCTTTCTCGGCGCCCTTCGCGGGGCCCGGGTGACCGTCCGCGACACCCGTGGGGGTGATGCCGACGCTGCGTGCGGCCAGTTGCGCGCCGACCTCGAGGCGCGCCGGATACTCCGTCCCGACGGAACGCTCTCACCCCCTCGGGTGCCGGCCCGAGCGTGACCGCAGCGCCCAGCGCCGACGAGGCGCTGATGGACGCCGCGCTTGCGGCGGCGAGGTCAGCTGACTACGCCACCAGCCCCAACCCGATGGTCGGGTGCGTGATCGCTCGGGGAGGGGAGGCGGTCGCCACCGGGTTCCACCGAATGGCGGGCGGTCCGCATGCCGAGGTCGTCGCCCTGGCCCTCGCCGACGAGGGTGCGCGTGGCGCCGACGTGTACGTGACACTCGAGCCGTGCGCCCACCACGGGCGCACCCCGCCCTGCGTCGACGCTCTGATCGCCGCAGCGCCGAGCCGCGTCGTTGTTGCCATGCTCGACCCAAACCCGAAGGTCGCGGGCCGGGGTGTCGATGCGCTTCGTGCCGCGGGCATCGCCGTGGAGGTGGGGATCCGAGAAGCCGAGTCACGACGGTTGAACGAGGCCTACGTCAAGCACGTCACCACCGGACTCCCCTTTGTCACGGCCAAGTTCGCGGCGTCGCTCGACGGCAGGATCGCGACCGCGGGCGGTGAATCGCGATGGATCACATCCGAGGAGTCGCGCGCAGTCGCGAATCGCCTGCGCCACATCCACGACGCGATCCTGGTCGGGGTCAACACCGTGATCACCGACGACCCGGAGTTGACCACTCGGTTCGAGGGTGGCCGGTCGCCACTTCGCGTGATCCTCGACAGCACCCTGCGCATCCCTGCGGGGGCTCGCGTGCTGCACGCGGGACTTGGCGGGGCACTCGTTGCCACAACCAACCGGGCACACCCTGAGGACGTCGAACGACTCCGCGAATCCGGCATCCAGGTCGAGGTCATCGACCAGGGACCGGGCGGAGTCGATGTCCGCGCCCTGATGGCGCTGCTGGGATCGCGAGACGTGCTCAGCGTTCTCATCGAAGGGGGCTCCGGCGTGCTCGGCGCGGCGTTCGATGCCGGCATCGTCGACAAGGTCGTCGCGGTGCTGGCGCCGAGGATCATCGGCGGCGTCGATGCACCGGCAGCGGTGGGCGGTCACGGCGTCGCGAGCCTGGCTGCCTCGCGGTTGCTCGATCCCGTCTCCGTGGAAACGGCGGGTCCGGATCTCGTGGTGACCGGATACTGTGTACGCTGAGATCGAGGAGTAAGCAGAGTGTTCAGCGGGATCATCGAATCGCTCGGCACGGTACGGGCGCGCACACTCGGCCGCATCGAGATTGTGCCGCGCGTGCCGTTCGAGAACCTCGAGATCGGTGAGAGCATCGCCGTCAACGGCGCATGCCTCACGGTCGTATCGGTCTCGGGCGAGGCCTTCGCCGCTGACGTCATGCCCGAAACGTGGCATCGAACGACCCTCGGTGAGCTCACCGGCGGCGCCACGGTGAACCTCGAACGGGCGCTGCGGCTGGGCGATCGCGTCGGAGGTCACATGGTGTCCGGCCATGTCGACGCCACCGGCATCGTGACCGCGCTGCGCGAGGACGCCAACGCGCGGTGGGTGACCATCGCCACACCCGACGACCTCATAGTCCTCGTCGCCGAGAAGGGATGCATCGCCGTCGACGGCATCAGCCTCACGGTGGTCGACGTCTTCGAGTCGGCGTTCACCGTGTCGCTCATCCCGGTGACCCTTGCCGCGACTGTGGCCGGCGCATGGAGGGTCGCGACCAACGTGAACCTCGAGGTCGATCTCATCGCACGCTACGTGGGCCGGACACTGTCGGCTCGCGAGCAGAGCGCCGTGTTCGCGACCTCGGCGCAGCAATGATGACCGCCATGAGCCTTGCAAGCGTCGAGGACGCGATCGCCGATATCCGGGCCGGGACGTTCGTGATCATCGTCGACGATGAGGACCGTGAGAACGAGGGCGATCTCGCCATCGCCGCCGACCGCGTCACGCCCGAAGCCGTGAACTTCATGGCGACACACGGGCGCGGGCTCATCTGCGTGCCAGTCGAGGGCTGGCGTCTTGACGAGCTCGGCGTCGGCGCCATGGTCGACGACAACACCTCGCGGTTCGGCACTGCGTTCACGGTCACCGTCGAGGCGGTCGGCCATGGCGTGACCACCGGTATCAGCGCATTCGATCGCGCCACCACCATCCGGCTGCTCTGTGACGAGCATGCAAAACCGAGTGACTTTGCCAAGCCGGGACACACGTTTCCGCTTCGAGCAGCGGCCGGCGGCGTGCTCGAGCGCGCCGGCCAGACCGAGGCGATCGTCGATCTCTGCAAGCTTGCGGGGCGCTTTCCGGCCGGCGTCATCTGTGAGGTGATGCGCGCCGACGGCCGCATGGCACGGCGTCCCGACCTCGACGTCTTCGCCGCCGAACACTCGATCAGGATCGTGACCGTCGCCGACATCATCGCGTACCGCCGTCGAAACGAGCGGCTCGTCGAACGCGGCGCGACCACGACGCTGCCGACCGAATACGGCACCGTCGTCGCCTACGCATATGAGGACGTGATCACGCACGTGACCCACGTCGCGCTGGTGTGGGGCGACATCCGCGGCGACGAACCCGTCCTGGTCCGAGTGCACAGCGAGTGCTTGACCGGGGACGTCTTCGGATCGCAGCGCTGCGACTGCCAGGCGCAATTGCGCAAGGCGATGGCGATGATCGCCGACGCAGGTCGAGGCGTTCTGGTGTACCTGCGCCAGGAGGGACGCGGTATCGGGCTGATGGACAAGCTGCGCGCCTACGCCCTCCAGGATCGTGGGCTCGACACGGTGGAGGCGAATCTGAGCCTCGGTCTCCCGGTCGACAAGCGCGACTACGGCATCGGCACCCAGATCCTGTCCGACATCGGCGTGAAACGGATGGTGGTGCTGACGAACAACCCGAGGAAGTACTACGGCCTCAGCGGCTATGGACTCGAGGTGACCGACCAGATACCGCTGGTGATCCCGGCCAATGCGCACAACGAGCGCTACCTCCGCGCCAAACAGGAGAAGCTCGGTCACAGCCTGGATCTGGACGATGCCGTCGACGCGGTATGACGAGGGTACCGGCATGGCCGGGGGGCCCATCGAGGGCGCGCGTGTCCACACCGGGAGTCTCGACGCAACCGGGATGCGCATCGGTGTCGTGGTCTCGCGATTCAACGACATCATCTCCACCCGCCTGCTCGACGGTGCTGTCGAGGCACTGAGACAGCGGGGGGTCGGCGCAGGTGACATCGACGTGGTGTGGGTTCCCGGCGCTTTCGAGATTCCGATCGCAGCGCGCGAACTGGCGACCCACGGCGGCGTCGATGCGGTGGTCTGCCTCGGCGCGGTGATCCGCGGCGATACCGCGCACTTCGAGTACGTGGCCGGCGAGGCAGCGCAGGGAATCGCGTCGGTACATGCCGCAACCGGTATCCCGGCGACGTTCGGGGTGCTCACCGTCGACACGATCGAGCAGGCCACCGACCGTGCCGGCGGCAAGCATGGAAACAAGGGGGCGGAGGCCGCCGACAGCGCGATCGAGATGGTGTCGTTGCTCCGCGATCTGCGGCTGGGCAGGACGGACGAGCAGCGAACCTCTGGATGAGCGCTGCATCGCGCGTCGTCTCCCTCCTGCCAAGCGCGACCGAGATCCTGTTCGCCATCGGCGCCGGTGACCGGGTGGTCGGCGTCACCCACGAGTGCGATTTCCCCGACGCCGCCCGTGGTCTTCCCAAGGTGACCTCGAGCCTGCTTCCGACCGAGGGGGTCGCTCCCGGCGACATCGACCGGCACATCCATGCGGCCCGGCACGCCGGGTCGAGCATCTATCGCCTCGATGAGGCGGAACTCGCTCGCCTCGAACCCGATCTCATCATCACGCAGGAGCTCTGCGATGTCTGCGCGGTCGACTACAGCGAGGTTCGGCGGGCGGTACGCCGGCTGGCCGGCGACGTTCCGGTGCTCTCTCTCGAACCGCGCTCGGTCGAAGAGATCTGCCTCTCGATCGAGGAGGTGGGCGCTTTCACTGGGTGTCTCGATGCTGCGGCGCGTACCGCCGGCGCGATGCGACAGCGCATCGCGGAGATCGGTGCGGTGCAGCGCGTGGAACCGCCGCCACGGGTCGTCTGTATCGAATGGACCGACCCGCTCATGGTCGGCGGCCACTGGGTGCCCGAGTTGGTGCGTATCGCGGGCGGGCTCAGTGTCCTCGGTACCGAGGGCGCGCCATCCCGTTACGTGTCGTGGGACG
The DNA here is from genome assembly GCA_003162415.1 of Candidatus Dormiibacterota bacterium. GTDB lineage: Bacteria > Chloroflexota > Dormibacteria > Aeolococcales > Aeolococcaceae > Palsa-851. The sequence goes on along the minus strand of PMOL01000007.1, from coordinate 72,189 downwards.
ACGTGGTCGACGCACAACCCGAGGTCATGATCCTCATGCCCTGTGGCTACGACCTCGCGCGAACGCTCGAAGTGGCTCCCGAGGTCACATCACGCTCCGGGTTCGACGATCTGCCGTGTGCGCGGTCCGGGAGGGTGCTCGCCGTGGACGGCTCCGCATATTTCAGCCGCCCCGGCCCGAGGGTCGTCCACGGTCTCGAGATTCTCGCGGCGGCGGTCCGTGCCGAACCCTCCGGCCCAGCACCGCACGGCGCTTCCTACTGGAACCAGCCGGCGACGTCGAGGATGGCGTTGATATCCCCGGCGGCGTTGTAGAGGTCAATGTCGCCCTGCGTCGCCCCGGCCGTCTGAGCGAGCCCCACGATCGCCAGGTTGGCGATGACGTCGTGGGCGACGGGGTTGAGGTCGGACGCATTTGGTTGATGGGCGTCATCACTCGGAAAGAGTTCCAGGTAGGTTGACTGCGTGCCCGCGACACCGGTGAGGTTCGCCACGACCGCAGCCGGCTGGGCGCCCAGGAACGCCGGCACGGCGGTCACCCCGGCGACCTGCACAATCTCTTTGGCGTTTGCGAAGAGCGTGTGCCCCGAGCATCGCGTCCCGGTGCCGCTCCGGGTGTCGCAGATGCGGGTGGGGGGGACGGAGTAAAAGAGTGTCCCTGCGGGTGACTCACTCCCGTTGCCAAACCATCCATCGACGTCGACGATGAACTCGATACTCCCCACGGCGTTGTAGACGCAGATGTCATTGGCCGGCCCGACTGGCGCGATGACGCGATTGGCCAGACTTCCACCCGCCTTCGGGTTGAGGTTCGATGAACCCGGCGACCCAGTCGGGCAGAGATCACTCGCATTGGGTGCGGTTACCGCGAGAAATGTCGCGAGGGTTCCCTGGGTTCCGGTGAGATTGAAGACCGCAGCAGTCGCACCGGTTGCTGGGATGGATCCGGTGCCGCTGAGCACCACCTTCCTCCAGGTTCTTGCGAGGAGTGGCTGGTTGGTGGCACCGGCACACGCAGTGTGGTGGTTGGCCCGCGTGTCACACATCCGGATCGGCGTGATGCTGTGAAACTCGCCCGCAATCGGACCCGAGCCAGGAGGCGCCGCGAAGTACCCTTGAACATCGACGATCGCGTCCAGGCTCCCAGCCGCATTGAACAGTGTGATGGCGCCGCCCGAACTCAGCTGAACGATGGCGAGGTTGGATTGCACAGCGTAGGGGTCGAGATTCATGGTCGAGGCGGAAGGGACCGAGAGGCTCCCGGCGGGATAGGCGGTCACCAGCGTTATGGTGCTGCTGTGATTTATCGCGGTGAGGTTGACAACGACCGCCTCTGCTCCTGTCGGCACCATCTGCCCAGCCGGGCCCGCAAGTCCGGTGATCTGTACGGTGAGCTTCCCGTTGGAGCCCATGGTCTTTCCCGTGCACTGGTCAGGGCTTCTTGACGCCCGTGTGTCGCAGATGCGGAAGGGTGAGAGCGCGGAATATGCGCCGGCTGCGATGTAGGTGTACCGGTCTGCCGCACTCGTACCGCTCGTCCCGATGTTCGTTTTGACGGTGACGTCAACCGCGCCCGCGCCGCTGGTGGCCGGGGCGTACGCGGTGATCTGACTCGGGCCCACGACGGTGAAGCACCCGGCCGAGCCCAGGCATGGAAACGCATTGCTGGCGGGGACGTCGGTGCTGCCGAAGAAAACATCAGAGACCGTGATGCCGCCGGTGCTCGAGAAGTTGGTTCCTGTGATCGTCACGACGGCGCCCCCCTTCTCAGCGCCGAACTTCTGTGAGAGGAAGGTAACGGTGGGGAAGGTGGCGCCGTAGAAGAACTTGTCGGCACTGGCAATTGCGCTGGTGCCACCGATGGTCGTCGCTGTGATATCCACGGGTCCGACAGCGTGTGCCGGAAAGTCTTCCATGAAGAGTTGTGTCGCGGAGTTCACGTTGTAGCAGGGGGCCGTCGGGGCCCCGGGACACGGCGTGGTCGTAACGAGCACACCGCCAACTGAGACGGCGGTCGTGGTGAAGTTGCGATTTGTTCCCGCCGGCTCGAACCCCGAGCCGGTGATGGTGACCGACGTGCCGCCATTGGTGGATCCGTGGTTCGGCGCGACCTTGGTGATGGTTGGAACCGGGGCATAGGCGTACATGTCGGCCGCGGCGGTTGGGCTCGTACCGCCGGGCGTGGTCACCGTGATGTCGACGTTGCCCGAGCCCGACGGGAAGTCCTCGACGTCGACCCGGGTCGCGCTGACGAAAGCGAAGCAGGGCGCGGTTGGCGTTCCCACGCACGCCGTCGTGATACTGACGCTCCCCACCGTCACCTGAGTGACGTCGGTGAACAGGGTCCCCATGACGCTGACCGTGTTACCGCCTGCGGCAACGCCGGCATTCGGGGAGACGCTGCTCACAGCGGGGATCGGTTCGTATGTGTACTGATCCGCGGACGACGTGGCACTCGTGCCCTCGGTCGTCGTCACGGTGATGTCGACGGTGCCGACCGCATGCGGGGGGATGTCGCCGATGGTGATCGAGGTGGCACTGTTGACGGTGAAGCAGGGAACGGTGGGCGTTCCCGGGCATGGCGTTGCCGTGATGTTGTGGGTGCCGACCAGGACGCTCGTCGTGGTGAATTGACCGGCGGATTCGAAAGTGGTGCCCGTTAGCGTGACGCTGTTGCTACCTCCGGTTGGACCGGTGGGAGGCCCGACGCCGGTGACAGCCGGCGGTGGCTCGTACGTGTACTTGTCCGCGCTCGAAGTTGCGCTCGTGCCGCCCACTGCGGTCACCGTGATGTCAATGGTTCCGGCCAACCCCGACGGAAAGCTCCCAATCGTGAGCTGAGTGTCGCTCCCCACAACGAAGCACGTTGATCCTGGACATGGTGTGACGTTGGTTCCGCCGACCGATACAATGCTGGCCGCGACGCCCCCCGGGTCGAACCCCGTCCCGTTGACGATGACTGAGCTGCCACCCACGAGCGGACCGAACGACGGCACGACGCTCGTTACCGTGGGAGCGGACGCGTAGATGTACTGATCGGCTGAAGACGTTGTACTCGTCCCCGCTGGCGTCTGCACCGTGATATCGACGGTCGTGGCCGCATGAGCGGGGAGACTTGGGATCGTGATCTGCGTCGCGCTATCGACCGTGAAGCACGGGGATCCCGGGCACTGCGTGTTGATGTCCTTGGACCCAACGAACACGTCGGTTGTCCCTGTGAAATCCATGCCGCCGATGACCACGGTGTTGCCACCCGATGGCGGCCCGGCGGCCGGGGAGACGCCCGTGACGGTCGGAAGGACTGCATACGTGTATTGATCGCCCGGCCCCGTCGCACTCGTTCCCCCTGGCGTCGACACGGTGATGTCGACGGTGCCCGCGCTGTCCGAGGGGAAGTCCGTCACGACGATCGCCGTGGCGCTACTCACCGTGAAGCACGGGTTGGTCGGCGACCCCGAGCACACTGCGGTGATATCGGTACCGTCAACGGTGACGTCGGTGGTGGTGAAATCGGCGCCGGCTCCGTTGTTCGACATGAACCCGGTCCCGATGAGGGTGACGGTGTTGCCGCCCCCCGTCGGCCCTGTTCCCGGCGAAACATTGGTGACCGAAGGGATCGATGCGTAGGCATATGTATCGGCGTTGGTCTTGGCGCTCGTCTCGGTCGACGTCCCATCTGTCGATGCCGTGGTGACAGTGATGTCAACCTGCCCGCTGCCTGCCGGCGGGATCACCGTGATCGATGACGCGCTGTTCGGCGTGAAGGCGACGTCCGTTCCGCCGAATGACACAGCTGTCGCTGCGAATCCGGATCCGCTGAAGTCCGTGCCGTGAATGGTGACCGCGGGCGCACCGCCACCGTCGGGACCGGTATCGGGAGTGACCGCCGTGACCGTTGGTAACGGCTGTTGGATCACGAGTTGGTCGTTGGACGACGTCGTCGAGGTACCACCGGGGGTGGCCACAACGGTGTCGTATTGGCCGGGCAGGATGGGCGACGCTGGGAGGTCGATTGGCATGTGCTTGTCGTCGGCGAAGCCAAAACAGTCAGCCTGCCCGGTCGTGGTGCATGGGTTGGTCAGGGCAATAGTTGGGCCCGTGAACGTGGGTATCAGATCCACTTCGGTGACCGCGCTCGTTGCGGGCGGTCCGGGAATGGCGAACCCGGCCCCGGTGACCGCGATTCCGGTTGCGCTCTCGCTCACCGGACTGGCGACATTGGTGACGGTGGGCTGGTCCAGGTAGGTGAAATAATCGGCCGGCGCATTCACTGGGCTGGTCCCACCTGGGGATTCGACCTGGACATCGGAGGTTCCCGCCATGTCCGATGGCGTGGTCAGGTCGATCTCCGTATCGCTCGCTACGCTGAAGCAGCTCGGCGTCGCGGGACACAGGCCGAGGTCGCTGGTCCCAATGAAAACGTCCGTGGCATCGGTGAAGCCGGAGCCATCGATGACGACCGGCGTCCCACCCGCCGAGGGGCCATCTGGTGGCGCGACGCTCGAAACGGCGGGCGTACTGTCAGCCGCCACGGCGAGTGGCGCAAGCGCGCCGCCATAACTGCCGGCCAGCATCGCGACGCAGACCCCGCCGAGAAGGATCCCTCTCACCCTACCCACACGACCCTCCGAAACGCTGCTAACGGAGCAATCCTACCGTATCGCCCATCGAAAAACGGCTAGCCGCGAGCAGCCTTTGCTCGAGTGCGCAGGCAGCGCGTGCAGACCTTGGCCCGGACCTCCTTACCCCTCAACGCAAGGTGGGTGACATGGAGGTTGGGCAGGAACCGACGCTTCGTGTGCACCTTGGAGTGGCTCACGTTGTTCCCGGTCATCGGGCCCTTCCCGCAGATATCGCAGCGCTGGGACATCTTGTCTCTCGTGGGTCGGAACGCGCATTTGAGACGCGTCCGGTCTGGCGTACTAGAATTCGGCCGCAGCCACGGCGGCGCCCGCTGGCCTCCGAAACGAGACGGTGGCCGGTCGCCGAGGATACCACACGCCCTCCATCGGGCTTACGGAGACAGGTGAAAGGCAAGGTCCGCGCGTCCGACGCACTGTCGCGCACCGCTTCGCTGGGCAGGATCGAGGTCTCGCCCCGGGTAGTGGCATCGATCGTCGGCCACGCGGCCAACGAGTGCTACGGAATCGTCGGGATGGCCGCTCGCGGCCTTCGCGACGGTATCGCCGAGCGGCTCAACCGAGAGAACGTCCACCGCGGGGTCGAGATCCAAGTAACCCCGGACGGGCTGGTGATCGAGCTCTACGTGATCGCCGAGTACGGGACTCGTATCAGCGAGGTGGCCCACAACCTTATGAGTGCCGTGAGCTACTCCGTCGAGAAGACCTTGGGGCTGCCCGTGGTCGCGGTGAACGTGAACGTCCAGGGCATCCACGCCGAGGCTGACGGTGCCCGCCACTAAGCCCGCGCCGGAGCTGTCGGTGCTCCGCGAACCGCTCCGCGAGATCGGTGGCGAGCAGGTCCTCGCTGGCCTCACGTCCGCACTGTCGTGGCTCGAGGCGAACCAGCAGGAGATCAACGACCTCAACGTCTTCCCCGTCCCGGACGGCGACACGGGCTCGAACATGTACCTGACGCTGCGCTCGGCGGTCGAGGAGGCGCGCGACGCTCCGACACCGGAGGCGGCCGACTCGGTGCTCGCCGCGGCGGCGCATGGGTCGCTCATGGGCGCGCGCGGGAACAGCGGGGTCATCCTCTCGCAAATCCTCCGCGGCTTTGCCCAGGGAGCCGCCCAGCGCGTCCATCTCGACGCCAACGGGGTGGCGCTGGCGATCACCGAGGCGTCGGCCGTGGCGTACCGGGCGGTCATGAAGCCCACGGAGGGCACGATCCTCACGGTCGTCCGCGACGCGGCCGCTGCTGCGGCTGCCGCCGCGTCGACCACCGACGACATCCGCGTGATCCTCGACCGTGTGGTCACCGAAGCTCACGCCGCCGTCGAGCGCACCACCGAACAGCTCCAGGTGCTCCGCGACGCCAATGTCGTCGATGCGGGTGGGTTCGGCCTTGCCGTGATCCTCGAGGGCTTCGCCCGCGCGGTCGGAGACACGCATGCCACCGCGCCGGCCCCGGCGTTGCTCCACCGCTCCGGCGAGCCGGCGCTGCGCCTGCCACCGAACCCCGGCGACATGGAGGCCACCGGATCGGCGGTGGCGCGTCATGGCGCGGCGGCGGTCGCCCCGCGCGAGCAGGGATGGGGGTACTGCACAGAGTTCCTCATCAACGGCCCCGGCCTGGACGTCGAGGCCATCCGGACCGAGCTCTCCGCACTCGGCGAATCCGCGCTCGTGGTCGGCGATCCCGACCTGGTCCGCGTCCACATCCACACCGGGGACCCGGCCGGCTTGATCGCAGCGGCGTCGTCGCGGGGGCGCATGAGCAAGCTCAAGGTCGAGGACATGTCGGCGCAGCACCATGACGTGCTGATGCGCGCCGACGCCGACGAGGCGCAGGCCGCGGCCATCGGGATCGCGGGCCAGGAGCGTCCACAAGCTCCCCCCAAGCCGATAGGCGTTGCGAGCGTCGCGCCCGGTGAGGGGTTCCGCGACATCATGAGCAGCCTCGGCGCCGACAGCATCGTGAGCGGCGGGCAGACCATGAACCCGTCGATCGAGGACCTGCTCAACGGCGTGCGCGCCGCCAACGCCGAGCGGGTCATCCTCCTGCCCAACAACGGCAATGTGATCCTCACCGCCGAGCAGGTGGACCCCCTCGCCGAGGGATGCGAGGTACGCGTGGTGCCGACGCGCAATCTTCCCCAGGGCATCAGCGCGCTGCTCGCGTTCGACCCGGCCGCGAGCCTCGAGGAGAACGTCGAGCGTATGCAGGTCGCGGTTGCGGCCGTGCGCGCGGTGGAGGTGACCCACGCCGTGCGGGATTCGAGCGTCAACGGTCACGACATCAAGCTGGGCGACGTGATCGCTGTCGTTGACGATGTGATCACCCAGGTCGGCGACGAGTACCTCGGTGTCATCGACGCGGTGCTCAAAGCGCAGACCGAGAAGCCGGAATTGGTCACCGTTTACCGCGGTGACGAGGTCAGTGAGGCGGACGCCGAATCGCTGGTCGAGGCTCTGCGTGGCAGCAATCCCGCCGTCGAGTTCGAGCTCCAGGCGGGTGGACAGGAGCACTACCCGTACGTGCTCTCGCTCGAGTGAGTTGATCCATCTCGTCACCGACAGCACAGCCGATATCTCGCCCTCCGATACGGAGGCACTCGGGATTCACGTCGTTCCGCTGATCGTCCGTTTCGGGGAACAGCAGTTCCGTGATGGTGTCGATATCGACCCCGATTCGTTCTACGCGAAGCTCGAGCACACCGATGTGCATCCGACCACGTCGCAGCCGTCACCCGAAGTGTTCGCGACCCTGTACAGGACGCTCCTGGCGAATCCCCAGGACGAGGTGGTGGGACTGCACATCTCCGCGAAGCTCAGCGGCACGTTGCAGTCGGCGATGCTCGCTGCTCAGGAGTTCGATCCCGCGCGTATCCACCTCGTCGACACTGAGAGTGTCAGTGGCGGGCTCCAACTGCTGGTGCGCGCGGCGCTCGACGACATCAGGGCCGGCGACACCGCAGCCGTGGTGGCCGAGAAGGCCTCGCAGCGGCGGAGCAAGGTCACGATCCTGGTCCTGCTCGACACCCTCACCTACCTGCATCGCGGCGGCCGGATCGGTCGTGCCCAGGCATTCGTCGGCGGCCTGCTCAACGTCAAGCCGCTCATCGCCGTCCGCGATGGCGAGGTCGTCCCGCTGGCGCGCCTGCGGAGCCGGTCCAAGGGCATCGACATGATCGTCGACCAGGTCCGAGGCTGCGCCCCGCTGCGTAGCCTGGCCGAGTTTCACGCCGCGGCAGCCGAGTCGATGGTCGACCTCGAGGCGCGACTGGGTGCGGCGGTCTCGAACGTGACCGCCGTGCTCGGACGCATCGGCCCAGTGGTCGGTGCGTACAGCGGACCGGGTGGTCTCGGAGTCGCCTGCCTCGGCGCGGACTAATCGGGCAGGCCTGCCACGATGGAACGGCTGTGAGCTCGCAACACGTTTCGATCGTCACGCCGCAGCATGTGCCGCTCGAGCTCGACCTCCCGCTGTTCCGACTGACCGGGATCGGTCCGCGACAGGCACAGCGGCTCCAGAGGCTCGGCATCAGCACCATCCGAGACCTCCTCTTCCACCTGCCCCGCCGCTATGAGGACACGCGAAACACGGTCTCGCTGCGAGCGCTCCAGGTGGGGATCGTGCAGACCGCGCACGTGCGTATCCGCAATGTCAGCTCACGCCGCAGCCCTTACAAGAAGATGGTGCTCGTGGAGGCAACCCTCGAAGACGACGGCGCGGTGGCCACGGCGGTCTGGTTCAACCAGCCGTTTCTCATCAAGCAGCTGCAGCCCGGCATGGAGCTGATGGTTAGCGGGAAGGTCGAGATGTCGAGGACCGGGTTGACGTTTCGCAGCCCCGTCTTCGAGCGCACCGGGCAAGACCAGCACCACGTCGGGACCCTCGCGCCCGTGTACCCGGAGACCGACGGCATCACATCTCGATTTCTGCGCACTCGGATCGAACCGCTGCTCGGGCTCACTACCCAGGTGCCCGATCATCTGCCGCCGTCGGTTCGCGAGGCCGAGGGCTTGATGCCGATCGCCGAAGCCCTCTATCAGGTGCACAAACCGGACAGCATCGATACCGCGACGCGCGCTCGGGAGCGGATCGCATTTGAGGAGTTGTTCCTCCTCCAGGTTGCCGCGGAGCGCGCGCGGCGCCGGCGCATGAGCGGGCCGGGGGTGATCGTCCGGTACGACATCGAGGTTGCGCGAAGTTTCGTCGCGACCCTGCCGTTCACGCTCACCGACGGGCAGCGCGTCGCCGGGCACGAGATCCTCACCGATCTCGCCGCGCCGGGTCCGATGAACCGGCTCCTCCAGGGCGACGTCGGCAGCGGCAAGACTGTTGTCGCAGCACTGGCAGCGCTCATGACCCACCGCGCCGGGTTCCAGACCGCGGTCATGGCTCCGACCGAGATCCTCGCCCGTCAGCACCATGCGACCCTCGACAAGCTCCTCGCCGAGCATGGCCTCCCACCGCGCCTGCTCGTCGGGAGCACCTCCGCGGCGGCGCGCCGGGAGATCCTCGCCGGGCTCGCGGGCGGCCACGACTCGCTGATCGTCGGGACCCACGCGCTCATCGAGGACGACGTCGCCATGGTCAACCTCGGCCTCGTCGTGGTGGACGAGCAGCACCGCTTCGGCGTCGCCCAGCGACAGCGGCTTCGGCAGACCTCGGGTGCAATGCCCAATTACCTGGCCATGACCGCCACGCCGATTCCCCGATCGCTGTCGAACACGCTCTACGGGGACGTCGACCTCAGCGAGCTGCGCGAGATGCCACCGGGACGCCATCCCGTGGAGACTCGCGTCGTCCCACCGCACGAGCGGGACTCCGCCTACGAGTTCGTCCGAGCCGAGGTCGGCAAGGGCCGCCAGGCGTTCGTCATCTGCCCGCTCATCGAGGAATCCGACAAGCTCGGAGCGCGCAGCGCGACGGCCGAATTCCAGCGTCTCAGCACCAGCGTCTTCCCGGATCTGCGCGTTGAGTTGCTCCACGGACGGATGCCGGCGCGCGAGAAGGCCCAGCGCATGGACCGGTTCGTGCGCGGCGACGCCGATATCCTGGTGGCCACGAGCGTGGTCGAGGTCGGGGTCGATGTCCCGAACGCGACCGTCATGGTGATCGAGGGCGCAGAGCGATTCGGGCTCGCGCAGCTGCATCAGTTCCGCGGCCGGGTCGGGCGCGCCCAGCACCAGTCGTACTGCCTGCTCTTCGAGGGCGGGATCGACGAAGAAGGCTCGCAGCGCCTCGCCGCCGTGGCCGCGACCGACAGCGGCTTCGAGCTTGCCGAGCGCGACCTCCAGCTCCGCGGTCCCGGGCAGCTGGTCGGCCTGCGCCAGCACGGCCTGCCGGACATGCTCGCAGCCGATCTGCTCGACGTGGCGCTGGGGCGTCGCTCTCGCCAGGGTGCCGTCAACTGGCTCGACCACGACCCCACGCTCTCCGCGTGGAAGCCGCTGTCGGATGCGATGAACGGCTATCGCGCCGTCTTCGATATCGATTAGCGTGCAACCGCTCACGTCTTCATGCCCCAGCGTCTGAAGACCGGACCGCAGCACGCGGCCCAGACCAGGATCACCGCCGGCGAGTGGCGGGGGAGGGTGGTCGGCACCCCGCCGGGGCGCGAGGTGCGCCCGACTCGGGCGATGGTGCGCCAATCGGTCTTCAACATCCTGGGAACCGGCGTCGTCGGCGCGGGGATGATCGACCTCTACGCGGGCGCCGGCACCGTGGGCTTCGAGGCACTGTCCCGGGGAGCGGCGTCGGTCACGTTTGTCGAGCGCCACCGCGAGGCGCTCGCGCTCATCGCCAAGACCGCGGAGCGCTTCGGCTGCCGCGACCGATGCACGCTGGTCGGCGCCGACGTCCCGCGCTGGCTCCGGGGCGCTGCGGCCCAGACGGCCGAGGCCGATCTCTGCTACGTCGACGCCCCGTACCAGGACCCGGAACTCGACAGCGTGCTCGAATTGCTCGGCGCGGCTCCACCACGACTTGTCGTATGCGAACATCACCGCGCCCGCGAAATCCCTGAGCAGATCGGCAATCTCACACGATTCCGCGAGGCGCGTTACGGCCTGACCACCATCAGCTTCCTGCAGCGAAACGCTGCACCATCGGACGGAACAGCGTGAGCGAGCGCATCGCGGTGTACCCCGGCAGCTTCGATCCGGTGACGTTCGGGCACCTCGACATTCTGGATCGCGCAGCGGCGATCTTCGACCGCGTGGTCGTCGGGGTGCTGGAGAACCCGGGGAAGACGCCGCTGTTCACCGCAGCCGAGCGTGTGGAGATGATCCAGGCATCCCTGGAGTCGCGACCGCGCATCGAGGTGACCACCTTTGACGGCCTGACCGTCGATTTCGCGGCGACCACCGGCGCGATCGCGATCGTGCGCGGGCTGCGGGTGATCAGCGACTTCGAATCGGAATTCCAGATGGCGCTCATGAACCGCCGCCTCAACCCTTCGGTGAATACGGTGTTCCTGATGACCTCGTTCTCCAACGTCTTCATCTCCTCGTCGCTGATCAAGGAGGTGTGCAGCCTCGGCGGCAACGTCAACGAGATGGCACCGCCGGTGAGCGTCGAGGCGATGCTTCGCCGCTTTGAGGAGCAGCGCGAGCGCGAGGCCCGATCCACGTGACCGACGTGCCCGAGAACACCGATCCCACCGTGATCGACCTCGTCGATCAGCTCGAGGAAATCGTGAGCACCGGCCGCCGCGTGCCCTTCACGGCCGGCGTGGTCGTCAACGAGGAAGAGATCCTCGAGCTCATCGACCGCACCCGCCTGGGGCTGCCGGACGAGCTGATGCAGGCTCGTCATCTTCTCGAGGACCAGCGCCGCGTCGTCGTCGAAGCCGAACAGGAGGCTGAACGGCTGCTCTCGCGCGCGGAGCACGAGGCGGCGCGCATCGTCGCCGAGGCGGAGGCTCGCGCCGCGGTCATGGTCGGCGACCACGCCCTTGCCGAGCAGGCTCGCGCTCACGCGGCCACCGTGCTCGCCGAGGCCGAGGAGCGTTCCGCCAGGACCTGCAACGAGGCGGATGCGTATGCCCGCGAGGTGATGCTTCGTCTCGAGGACCAGCTGATGCGCGCGGCGACAACGGTCCGGAAGGGCATCGACGCTCTTCCCGCCGAGGGCGGATCGCGGCGGAAACGCCGGGAACGCGAATAGCAGGCCGGGTCGCCGCGACTGGACGCACCGCTATACTGGCCGCATCCACTGGCCGCGCCGCCGTGCGTGCGCGCCGTCCCCGGAGAAACCGAGCATGCCGCTTCCCAAGCAAAAAATTTCAAAGCGCCGCCGTGACTTCCGGCGCTCCCACCACGCCCTGGAAATGCCGACGCTTTCGCCATGCCCGCGCTGCCGCCAGCCGCGAATCCCCCACCGCGTCTGCCCGAACTGCGGCTACTATCACGGCCGCGAAGTGGTCGTCACCGAGTAACCATCGGTCCTGTTGGCCCGAGTAGCACTCTGCTTTCCCGGACAGGGCAGCCAGACCGCCGGTATGGCTGATGGCTTGACCACACTCCCCATCGCCGTCGAGATGCTCCACGCTGCGAAATCGTCAGGCCTCGACCTCGAGGCCGCATTGATGGGGGACGACGAGCACCTGCGTCCGACCGAGATTGCGCAGCCCGCGCTGCTCTTCGTCGAATGCACGTTGCGGAGCACGCTGCCGGACGACCTCGACGTGGTCGCGGTCGCGGGGCACAGCGTGGGCGAGTACGCCGCAGCGGTGGCTGCGCACGCGCTCCAACCAGCTGCCGCCATGCGCCTCGTCATCGAGCGCGGCCGTGCGATGGCAGCGATGCGCGAGGGCACCATGTGCGCATTGATCGGCATCGATGTCGACGTCGCGACGGCTGTCTGTGACGAGGTCAAGCGCGAGAGCGGCGAGATTGTCGTTGTTGCCAATCACAATGCGCCCGGCCAGCTCGTCATCAGCGGCTCGACGAGCGGCGTCGACGCCGCCGCCAAGCTCGCGCTGACCCGCGGTGCGCGGCGCGCGATTCCCCTCAACGTGAGCGGCGCATTTCACTCGCCGTTGATGGCGGCGGCCGCGCAGCAATTCGACGCGGTGCTCGACAGCACAACGCTTTCCGACCCGAATCCACCGGTGGTGTGCAACGTCGACGGACGGGATGTGCATACCGCGGACGACCTGCGCGAGCGACTCCGCGCACAGCTCACATCGCCGGTGCGATGGATCGACTGCGTCCGCCGGCTGGTGGAGCTCGGCGCGGAGACGCTCGTGGAAGTCGGCCCCGGCAGCGTGCTCAGCGGCCTCGCCCGGCGTATCGCGCCGGACGCGCGTGCCGTCTCGGTGAACACCCCGGACGCCGCCGCCCGCCTCGATGGTGCGGGGGTCGCCGGGTGACCGAGGCACGCGCGCTCGAGGGCAGGCGCGCGCTGGTCACCGGCGGGTCGCGCGGCATCGGCAGGGCAACCGCGATCGCCCTGGCGCGAGCCGGCGCCTCCGTCGCCGTAGGGTACTCGGCCCACCCGGACAGAGCCGAAGCGGTCGTCGCCGAGCTGCAATCCGGGCACAACGCAACCGCAGTGGCGCTCGGCGCCGACCTCGCCGATCCCAAGGCCGCCGCGGGGCTCATCGACCAGGCAGTGCAGGCCCTCGGGGGCCTCGACATCGTGGTCAACAATGCAGGGATCAACCGGGACAACCTGGCGATGCGCCTGACCGACGACGACTGGAACGCGGTGATCGCGATCGATCTCACCGCGGCATTTCACATCTGCCGTGCGGCGCTCCGACCCATGCTCCGTCAGCGATTCGGCCGTATCGTCAACGTGTCGAGCATCGCCGGCGTCATCGGCAATGCCGGACAATCCAATTACTCGGCCGCCAAGGCGGGCTTGATCGGATTGACCAAGTCTCTGGCACGCGAGGTCGCCAGTCGGGACATCACGGTCAATGCGGTCGCCCCCGGTTTCATCGACACTGAGATGACCACGGCGCTCGGCGACGCCGTCCGTACCGCGGCGATCGCGGCCATCCCCAAGGGCCGGATGGGAACCGCCGATGAGGTCGCCGCAGCGATCGCCTTCCTCGTCCTGCCAGAGTCCGGGTACATCACCGGCCACGTGCTCCATGTCGACGGCGGTCTGGCAGCATGAGCGAGTCCGACACTCCTGCGAACCGCGACAGCCCGCCGGAACGCATCATCGACGGCGCCTCCGGGCCTTTCGCGTGGCGCCCCCCCGCTCCTGACGCTATCGTTGCGCCGCAGACTGATGCGGCTCCAGCCGCAACCACACCATCACAAGGAACGACTGATGCCAGACCTAACCTTCGACCGGTTCAAGGCGATCGTCGCCGATCAACTCGGCGTGGAGACCGAGCAGGTGACGCCGGAGGCGTCATTCGTGGAGGACCTGAACGCGGACTCGCTCGACCTGGTGGAGCTGATCATGGCGTTCGAGGAGGAGTACCAGATGGAGATCTCCGACGAGGACGCGGAGAAGATCGGGACGGTGAGCCAGGCCTGGGACTACATCCAGGAGAAGGTGGGGGCGACCACCTAGCCCAGCCCGCCAAGCCTCCGGCGGCGGTCGCGACGCCAAAGCAGACACCGTCTCCCCTCGGAGAGGAGGAGCTCGAGCGCCTGCGCGAGCTCCAGAAGCGGATAGGGATCCAGTTCCGCAAACAGGAATTGCTTCGCGAGGCGATGACCCACGCCTCCTGGAACAACGAGCACGGCGAGCCCGCCGGTCCCGGGCATGACAACGAGCGTCTGGAGTACCTCGGCGATGCGGTCCTCGAGCTCGTGGTCGGCGAGTACCTCTTCCGCCGGTTCCCAACCTACGACGAGGGCCAGCTGACCCAGCTCCGGGCAGCCCTGGTGAACACCACGTCGCTGGCACGGCTCGGCGAGCGCCTCCAGCTCGGCGAGACTCTGCTGATGGGCCGCGGCGCGGTCAAGACCGGCGCGCGCAAGCTGCCGTCGTTGCTCGCCAACGCCTTCGAGGCGATGATCGGTGCGATTTTCCTCGACCAGGGGTACCGGGCGGCGACGAAGGTCTTCCTCCAGAACATCGGCGACCTTGCCGAGTGGAGCGACGAGAACTTCAAGGGCCAGCTTCAGCAGGCGTCCCAGGACCGGACCGGGGACACGCCGCACTACCGGGTCATCGCCACCGGCGGTCCGGGCCACAAGCGTGAGTACACCGCGGAGGTCCTCCTCGGGGACCGGGTCGGCGGGACCGGGCGCGGTCCCACCAAGCAGGCGGCTGAGCAGGCGGCCGCGCACGACGCGCTCGACAAGCTGAGCAAGACGAGCCGCGGCGGTGCCGCCGCCGCGGTGGGCGCCGCCCGTGACGCGGCCAAGACGGTTGCCTCCGAGCCGGCCCGCGTCCGCCGCCGGGTGGCCGAGGTGGCCGCCGACCGGGGAGCGACACCGCGCCACCGGCGTGGCCGGTCAGGAGGCCGCCCTCCCGATACGGCCAGCATCACGCCGGATGTGTCGACGCCGAAGCGGAGCCGGAGCCTCCTGTCCGCGCTGCGTCATGCCGCCGAGGCGCTCGTGGGTCGGCAGCCGCCGGCGCCACCGCCGGCCGAGGCTGCCGCACCGGCACCGCGCCGGCGTCGCGGGCGCCGAGGTGGCCGCGGCCGCGGCGGTGGGAGCACACCGCCGGTCCAGGAGTGAGCACCAGATCTTGGGGCTCCGCGATCGCCCCGGCCCAAGATGTTGACGTTTCGCGCCCCGCGCATGGACAATCGCCCGGATGAGGCTCCAGCGGATCACCCTGTCCGGGTTCAAGACGTTCGCGGCGCGCAGCGAGGTGATCTTCGACCCGGGGATCACCGCCATCGTCGGGCCGAACGGGAGCGGTAAGAGCAACCTCGTCGATGCTGTGCGCTGGGCGCTCGGTGAGACCAACGCTCGCGAGCTGCGCGGGCAGCGCATGGATGAGGTCATCTATGCCGGCGGCGGCGGCCGCCAGCGGATGGGGCTCGCACAGGTCGAGCTGGTCATCGACAACGAGGAGGGCTCTCTTCCTTCGGACGATCCCGAGGTCTCGGTCAGCCGGCGGGTCGCTCGCGGCGACCGCGACACCGAGTTCCGGATCAACGGCGACCATGCCCGGCTTCGCGACCTGGAGCGGCTTCTCGGCGGGACCGGGCTCACCCAGAACGGCTACGCGGTCGTCGTGCAGAACGACATCGACGGGATCATCGAGGCCACCCCAACGCAGCGCCGGACGCTGGTCGAGCAGGCCGCCGGCGTGCGAGCCCTTCGGGCTGCATGCGAAGAGGCCTCGCACCGGCTGGATGGCGCCGACGTCATCGTTCGGCGCCTGACCGACCTGCTCGAGGACGCAACGCCCCGGCTCGCAGAGTTGAGCGACCAGTCCGCGGCGGCGATCGAGCTCCGGACCATGAGCCAGCGCCTCACCGAGTTGCGAGGCAGCCTCGCGCACGAGGAATGGCGCGCCGCGAGAGCGAGCCTCAAGCTCGCTCGGCGGCGCCTGGAGCAGGCGCTCGGTCGGTGTGAGGCCGCGTCCGAAGCGGACGCCGCATTTGCGCACCGATCCGCTGCTGCCCGCCAGCGTCTTGACGCCGCTCGTGCGGCTCGTGACGGGGCAGCTCGCCGTCTCGAGGAGGCCAGGATTCAGGTTGAACGCGGCGAGGGGCTGCAGCGGCGGTTCGCCGACCGCCTCCGTTCCGCAGTGGTACAACGCGGCGTTGCGGTGGCCGACCTCGATGCGATCGTGCCCGAGGTGCGCGCCGCGGCCGAGGCGCTGGCCGCCGTCGAAGCGGGTGATGAGCAGCGCACCTGGGATCTGTTGGAACGCGAGGCGGACCGGCTGCGGCTCGCAGCGACCGAAGCCGCCGCCGAATCCGCTATCGACGAGGAACGCTTCGCCGCCGCCGCCGGAGCGCTCGCTGCTGCCGAGAGCGACCGCGCCAGTGCCGCCGCCGAGTCGCGTGCCGCGATCGCGCGCGCCGAGCTGGCTGCGGCAGCGGTGACGGCCCTGGTCAGCGAATGCGAGATGGCCGCCGCTCACGTCGCGGAGCTCGACACCTCGCTGTCGGCGCGGCTGGCGGAGGCGAATCAGGCCGCGCAGCGTGCGCGACTCACGGCCGCCAAGGTCGGCGAGGCACGGAGCGCGGTCGATGCGGCCTGGGAGGCGGTCAATGCGGCCGACCGGGCTGTCGCGGACGCGGCCGGCGAGGCACGTCTCGCCCTCGCAGCGCTCGCAGCAGCTCGCGGCAGGCTCAGCGGCAGCGCCGCGGACGGGGGAATCGCTCGGGCGGTTGCATCGGGCACCCTCCGGGCGCGCCGCCTGGTCGATTGCCTGCAGATCACCAATGACGAGTTCGCCGGCGCCGTCGCGGCGGCTCTGGAGGAGCACCTCGGCGCGTGGCTGGTCGACGACCTGGCGGCCGCGGCGGCCCACCTCGATCGAGAGGGCCCACGCGAACGCCTCGTCCGCGCCGGCCTCGACGCGGTCATCGAGCAGCCCGCCCCTGAGCCGTTCGTGCTGCTGTCCGGCGCCGTCGAGGTATTGCCCGAGGCGGTAGGCGCTGTGAGCCGTCTGCTGCACGGTGTCTGGGTTGTGCCTGACCTCGATTCGGCGCAGCAGGCGTTCGCCCGGGGCGCGTCGCTCGCTGTGCTCCGCGATGGCACCGTGGTGACCCCGACCGGGCTGCGCGGAGGCCGCGCAGTCGACACCATCGACCTCGCTCGTGATGAGCGTGCGGCGTCGCTGGCTGCTGATCGCTCTCAGCGCCTCGAGGCGGCGGCGGTCGCCACCGCCGCCAATTCCCGGGATCGCCTCAATGACCTGGACCAGGCACTCTCGGTCGCCGTCGAGGCGGATCGCGGGGCTCGTGCCGACGAAGCCGCCGCCGCCGCGTTGGCGGTTGGCGCTCAGCAAGCACTGGATACGGCCGCAACGCAGACCGAACGCGGCGCGACGATGCTGATCACTCGCAGGGCCGAGGCCGATGCGGCCCTCGAGGCACAGGCCGCCACCGATCGGCAGCTGGCAGCCGCGGTTGAGCGGCATTCCGGCCTCGAAGGCGCAGCCGGGTCTGCCGAGGCGCACGCCCGCCAGGTTCGTGCGGCGGCCGACACCGCGCGGAGTGCGGCCGAGGAGGCGGAGCTCGTCCTGTCCAGAGCAAAGGCCGAGGGCGCCCACGTCGAAGAGCGTCGCGAAGCTGCTCGCCGCGCGCTAGACGCGGCGCGGTCTCGGCTCGCTGCGGCGGAAACGCGGCGGCTCATCGCCGAAGGCGACGCGCTGGCGGCAATCGTCCACGGGCTCCAGGGCCGCGGGGAGGCTGTACGTGCGGCTCTTGAGCAATCGACCGCGCAGCATGAATATGACCTGGTCGCACAACCGATCGCTGAGCTCGAGCTCGGAGTCCTGGCGCTCGAGACCGAGCATGCGGAGGTCGCGGTGGCTGTCGCCCGCGCCGGCGACGAGCTCCATGCCGCGGAGCTAGAGGTCGTTGCCTGCGAAGCGCAGGTCGCAGAGCATGCCGACGCGGTGCGGGACCTGACTGACGACGATTCGATCGAGCTCGATCCCGCCGCGGCTGAGCGGGCCGAACGCGAGATCGTCCGTCTGGAGCGCCGGATCGCCGCCCTGGGCGCAGTGAACGCGCTCGCACCCGAGCAGCACGAGGCGCTGACGGCGCGGGTGCTCTCCATCGCGGCGCAGCGGGACGACCTGGCCCGCGCCTGCGCCGGCCTTCGTGCCATGGCTCGTCATCTCGAGCGCGAGATCGAGCAGCGATTCGACACGGTCTTCGGCGCGGTGTCCTTCCACTTCCAGGAGCTCTACGCGGAGCTGTTCCCGGGGGGCAAGGCGACGCTGCGGCTCGAGGAGCCGGAGCCCGTCCTCGACCTCGACGGTGTGGAGCCGCCACGGGCGGAGCGCCGGCCCGGCGTCGAGATCCTCGCCCAGCCGCCGGGGAAGCGGCAGACGCCGCTCCGGCTGCTCAGCGGTGGCGAGCGAGCCCTGACCGCGCTGGCCGTGGTCCTGGCGCTGCAGCAGGTGAACCCGAGCCCGTTCTACGTCTTCGATGAAGTCGACGCGGCCCTCGACGATAGCAACGTGCTCCGCTTCACCAGGCTGCTCCGCCGGCTCGGCGCCACGCAGCAGTTCCTCGTCGTCACCCACAACCACATCACCATGGCTGCGGCCGATGCGCTCTGGGGTGTGACCATCGACGCCGACGGCACGAGCTCGGTGCTCGGGGTTCGATTCGACGAGGCGGAGGTCGTCGCCTCGCCGACGGCGTCGCTGCGCAGGGTGGCCGGGTGACCTCCGACGAGGTGGTCGCACCGGTACGGCGGAGCGCGTGGTGGCGGCGGGTATCGGGCCGCATGGACAAGGCGTCGAGCGCGTTCAGCGCCGAGATGCACGGGCTTGCCGCACCCGGACGAAAGCTCGACGACGCCTTCTTCGACGAGCTGACCGAGGTCCTCATCGCCGCCGATTGCGGGGTGGAGCTCTCGGAACGGCTCACCGCCGCGCTGCGCGAGCGGGCCCGCCGGGAGAAGCTCGCCGACGGAGCCGTGGCTATCGGGGCGCTCAAGGGGGAGATCCTCGCGGTCATGAATACCTATGACCGTTCGCTGAGCCTCGGAGCGGTCCCCAGCGTGGTGCTCGTGGTCGGCGTCAACGGAAGCGGCAAGACCACGACGATCGGCAAGCTTGCGTACCGGTTGCGCGAGGAGGGCCGGAGCTCGCTCATCGCCGCGGCGGACACCTATCGAGCGGCGGCGATCGACCAGATGCGCGTCTGGGCGGACCGAGCCGGTACCGACGTGGTCGCGCATCAGCCGGGAGCCGACCCCGGTGCGGTGGTGTTCGATGCCATCCAGGCGGCCGAGGCGCGCCGGATCGACGTGGTCCTCGTCGATACCGCGGGGCGGCTGCACACCAAGGTCAACCTCATGGCGGAGCTGGGCAAGATTCGCCGGGTGGTGGAACGCCTGATCCCCGAGGCGCCTCACGAGGTGCTCCTCGTCGTCGACGCGACCACCGGGATGAACGCGATGCGGCAGGCGCTCGCGTTCCACGAGACGACCAGGTTGACAGGCCTCGTGATCACCAAGCTCGATGGGAGCGCCCGGGGCGGGACCCTCCTCGCGGTGGAGGAGCAGTTGAAGGTCCCGGTCAAGCTGGTCGGCATGGGTGAGGATCTCGACGATCTCAACGTCTTCGACCCGGCCGCATACCTGGATGCGCTCTTCGGGGCAACCCCCTGAGCCCTGGCTCTTGACAAGGTGGTGAGTACTCACTACCATAGCGTCTCGTGACCCCTACAGCGACCACCGAACGTCTCACCGCTCCGGAGAGGCGCGAGCAGATCCTCGAAGCCGCAGTGACGGTTTTTGCCGAGCGCGGCTATGAGGGCGCCTCAACGGATGTGATCGCACGGATGGCCGGCATCTCCCAGCCGTATCTCTTCCGGCTCTTCGGCACCAAGCGAGAGTTGATCGTCGCCACCATCAAGCGATGCTTCGAGGACACCGAGTCGCTGTTCCAGCGGGCGGCGAAAGGCCTCGAGGGCGAAGCGGCGCTGGCGGCGATGGGGGATGCGTACATCGACGAGATCCGCAGGAGCCCGCTCAGGTTGCGGGCGCAACTGCAGTCATACGCGGCCTGCGACGATCTGGCCATTCGTGCCGTGGTCGCCGACGGATTCGGCGAGCTCTTTCGCCTCGTGGAACGACTCACCGGTCTCGGCTCGGCGCGACTCAGCTCGTTCCTCGCCCAGGGGATGCTGCTGAATGTTCTGGCCATGATGGGTCAGATCGACGAGCCTCAAGCATGGGCCATACGGCTCATCGAGGGCTGCGCCATGAACGCCAAGTTGGGCCTGTGAGCCCGGCATTTTTTTTGCCCATCGAAGTGAGTGAGTAATCACTAGAACCGACCGAAACAACAGTAGATCCAACCGCAACCAATCACGGAGGAACGGCACCATGGCTCGACGGTCCCAGGTCATCTGGACATTTGCGATCACCTCGCTCGCGCTGTTCATGGTCACCCTCGACAACCTGGTCGTGACCACCGCCTTGCCGGTGATCCGTCACGACCTCAACGCGAACCTTCAGCAGCTGGAGTGGACGATTAACGCGTACACGCTGACGTTCGCGGTCCTCCTGCTCACCGGCGCCGCGCTCGGGGATCGCTTCGGCAGGCGGCGCATCTTCTCGATCGGGCTCGCCGTCTTCACGCTCGGTTCGGCCGGGTCTGCGCTGGCAACCAGCGCGACCATGTTGATCGTCGCGCGCGCCATCCAGGGAGCGGGCGCCGCGATGGTGACACCGTTGACACTAACCATCCTGAGTGCGGCCGTCCCGGCGAACCGTCGCGGGGTCGCGCTCGGCGCGTGGGGAGGCATCGGTGGCCTGGCCGTCGCGGTCGGACCGATCGTCGGCGGCGCCATCGTCCAGGGCATCTCGTGGCACTGGATATTCTGGGTGAACGTGCCGATCGGCCTCCTGCTCGCCCCGCTTGCGCGGATTCGCCTGAGTGAGACTCGCGGCGCCGACAGCCACCTCGATCTCGGCGGTCTGGTCATCGCGAGCGCCGGTCTGTTCGCGATCGTCTGGGGATTGGTGCGTGCCAATCAACAGGGCTGGACGAGCCCGGAGATCCTCGGCACCCTCGGCGTCGGCGTGGCGTTGATGGTCGGGTTCGTCGCCTACGAGCTTCGCTCCAAGGCCCCGATGCTGCCGATCCGGTATTTCAACAACCGCACGTTCAGTGGCGCCAACGCAGCATCGCTGTTCATGTTCTTCGGGATGTTCGGCAGCGTCTTCCTGCTTGCCCAGTTCTTCCAGACCGTGCAAGGACTTTCTCCGCTCTCCGCGGGCCTGCGCATCCTCCCGTGGACGGCGATGCCGATCATCGTGGCACCGACAGCCGGTGCGCTCTCGGATCGGATCAACGGCCGCACGCTGATGGCGATCGGGCTCGCGCTCCAGGCAACCGGGTTGATCTGGATCGGGCTCGTGGTGACGCCGACCGTGCCCTACTCGGCCTTCATCATCCCGTTCATTCTCAGCGGCGTCGGCATGGGCATGTTCTTCGCGCCGGTTGCGAACGTGGTGCTCAGCTCGGTGAGCGCCCGTGAGGAGGGCAAGGCGTCGGGGGCAAACAACGCCATTCGTGAGCTCGGCGGTGTCCTTGGGGTCACCGTGCTGGCGTCGATCTTCGCTCACTGGGGCGGCTACGTCTCGGGTGCGACCTTCGTGGCCGGGCTGACGCCGGCGGTGATCGTCGGCGGCGGGGTGGTCGCGGTTGGGGCGGTTGCGGCAGCGTTGATCCCCGCCCGCAAGCGCCTGGCGTCCACCGAGACGGCGACCCGTATCGGGGAGACTGCCGCCGCGTAGAGCGATCCACAGGAGCCGTCGGCTGTCAATGGCTCGGTGGCGATGCGCCACCGGCTCGGCCGGCGCCTCTGTCGCGTCCGGCTGTCAATTCGGGCGAATCGGGTAGCATGTCAAGGTCTTGCCCTTGACAGATCAATCCACCCCCCAGGTGCTGACCTCCCGCGTCCTGCAGGAGCGGCTCCTCGACGTGTACGGCGCCATGCTCACCGATCACCAGCGCGAGGCCTGCCGGCTCCATCTCCACGAGGACTGGTCGTTCACTGAGCTTGCCGAGCATTTCGCATGCACTCGGAGCGGCGCCCACGACCTTGTTCGCCGCGCTCTTGCACAGCTCGAGCACTTCGAGGATCGTCTCGGGCACGCAGCCGAGCTCGACCGGCGTGATCGCATCGAGGCGGTCCTGCGCGCCCGGCTGGCAACGACGCTGGTGGTGGGCGCCTGACCATGTTCGAAACACTCAGTGATCGACTCGCCACCGCACTCCGCCGCTTCTCCGGACGCGGCCGGCTGACCAAGGAGGACGTCGAGGTCGGGTTGCGCGAGGTCCGCGTGGCCCTGCTCGAAGCTGACGTCAACTTCCGAGTGGCCCGGGCCTTCGTCGACCGGATCCGCGAGCGCGCGATCGGCATCGACGTGCTCGAGTCCCTGACGCCCGGACAGCAGATCGTGAAGATCGTCAACGACGAGCTCGTCGCCCTGCTCGGCGGAGAGCAACGCAAGATCCAGTACCAGTCGCACCCGCCGACCGTGATCATGCTGGTCGGGCTCCAGGGTTCAGGCAAGACCACCACCGCAGCCAAACTCGGCCTGGCCATCCGGCGGGACGGCCACAGGCCGATGCTGGTTGCCGCCGACATCACGCGACCGGCGGCAGTGCAACAGCTCCAGAAGTTGGGGCTGGACAACCAGATCCCGGTGACCGTCCCGGATGGGACGTCCAAAGTTGCGCAGCTCGCAGCGCGCGGCGTCGCGGAAGCAACCAGGCTCAACTGCGACGTCGTCATCATCGACACCGCAGGCCGGCTGCAGATCGACGAGCCGCTGCTCGATGAGCTGCGTCAGATCCGCAAGGCCACCACCGTTCACGAGGTGATCCTCGCCGTCGACGCCATGACGGGCCAGGAGGCTGTGAACGTCGCCAAGGGATTCGACGATGCCGTCAGCGTCGACGGAGTGATCCTCACCAAGCTCGACGGTGATGCACGCGGCGGTGCGGCGCTGTCCATGCGCGAGACGATCGGCAAGCCGATCATGTACACGGGCATCGGCGAGAAGGTCTCCGACCTCGAGCCATTCGCGCCCGACCGGATGGCGTCGCGAATTCTCGGCATGGGTGACGTGCTCACGCTCGTCGAGCGCGCGCAGGAACAGTTCGACCAGAAGAACGCCGAGGAGATGGTGGAGCGTTCTTTTGCCGGCCGCCTCACCATGGACGACTGGCTCGCACAGCTCCGTCAGTTGCGCGGGATGGGCTCGCTCGAAGGCGTGCTCGGCATGCTGCCCGGTGGCCGCAAACTCGTGCAGCAGGCCGGTGCCGCGATGCCGTCGGAGAACGATCTCGGACGGATGGAAGCGATCGTGCTCTCGATGACGATCTACGAGCGCCGTCACCCCGAAATCATCAAGGGCTCGCGGCGCAAACGCATCGCGATCGGCAGCGGCACGACGATCGCCGATGTCAACCGCCTGCTCAAGGGTTTTGAACAGATGCAGAGCATGTTCAAGAGCCTCGGCGGCGGCAAGAGCACCAAGGGTGTTCGCGGCAAGGCTCGAATGCTCAGACAGCTCAAGAACATCGATCCAACCCAACTCGGACAAGCAGGTTTCTGAAAGGAGCACGACATTGGTCAAGATCAGGTTGAAGCGAATGGGCACCACCAAACGCCCGGTGTACCGGCTGGTGGTTGCGGATTCGCGCAGCCCACGCGACGGCAGGTTCATCGAGTCGATCGGCTTCTACGATCCGCTGCCGAACCCGGCGGTGGTGAGCATCGACGCGGATCGCGTGCAGCTGTGGTTGCGCCGGGGAGCGCGTCCCAGCGACAGCGCGCGCCAACTCCTTGTGAAGGAAGGCATCCTCGCCGCGCGTCCATTCAAGATCACGCCCCGAGTGGAAGTCGCCGAGCCCGAGAAGGCTCCAGCCGCTGCCCCAGCTGCGAAACCTGTGGAAGCCGATGCTGCAGTTGCGGTGGCGGAGCCTGCGGAAGCCGAGGTCACCTCTGCAGTGGCGGCGCCGGCGGAAGCCGATACGTCTATTGCGGTCGCCGAGCCTGCCGAAGCCGCCGCAATCACCAAGGAACCCGCGGAAGCTCCAACGACGGAAGCCGAGGCAGTTGCGTCTGCCCCTGATGAGGCACCTTCAGTATCCGACGCCGCGGCGCCGAACGAGGCGGGTGGCGTTGCGGGGGGCAGCCCCGACGCGCCTGAAGCGCGGCGGGGAGGGGTCCCCGCGACGACAGGACCCGCCGCCGCAGAGGAGCCCGCCGCAGGAGGGGTCCCCGCGGCGACAGGACCCGCCGCCGCAGACGGGGACGCAGCCGAGAGCGACGCAGCGGAATGACCGACTACGCCGACCTGACGAAATTCATAGCCGAGCGAATCGTGTCTAATCCGTCGGCGGTCGCCGTCGAAGCGCGTCCTCGGGGACGGAGCACCATCGTGACGTTGCAGGTTGCGGAAGAGGACATGGGAAAGCTCATCGGCAAGACCGGGCGCAACATCGAGGCGGTCCGTGCGGTGGTTCGTGCTGCCGGCCTGCGTCACCATCAGCGCGTGCAGGTCGAGTTGAAAGACCTGCGGTGACCGGCGGCCATCCACTCGCTCCAGCCAAGCTGCGCGCCGCGCAGGTACTTCGTGCCCACGGCGTGCGTGGCGAGGTGAGGGCTGAGCCGATTGGTGGCGACCCGAGCCGGTTCACCCCCGGCACCAGGCTCGAGACCGAGGACGGCGCGAGGATATTGACGGTGCGCACGTCGCGACCGGGTCCAGGCAGCGCGGTGCTCCTCGGATTCGACGAGGTCACCTCCGCATCCGATGCCGCACTGCTGCGCGGCGTGTACCTCTGCGTCGACGTCGATGCGGCCCGACCGCTCTCCGACGGCGAGTGGTTCGTCTGGCAACTCGTCGGGCTGCGTGTCATCGATTCGGGCGGCACCGATGTCGGCGTCGTCGATGACGTCGAGGCGGGAGTCGGCAATGACGTGCTGGTCATCCGTGACGCAACCGGTGTGCACCGTTTGCCGATGGCGCGCGACTACGTGACGTCCATCGATGTCCCGGGTGGCACCGTCACGGTCACGCCGTGGACCGAGGAAACGGTGTGATGCGCTTCCACGTGCTCACCATCTTTCCCGAGGTGTTTCCAGGCCCGCTCGGCATCGGGGTGGTCGGGCGCGCGCTCGCGGCCGGCGATGTCGAGCTGTCCGTGCACGATCTGCGGACGTACACCCAGGGCCGGCATCGCCAGGTGGACGACGTGCCGTTCGGCGGCGGTGCGGGCATGGTGTTCAAGCCGGAGCCGGTGATTCGCGCGGTGCGTGCAGTGCGCGAGGCCGAGCCCGGTGTGCGCTGCATCCTGCTCTCCCCGCAGGGACGGCAATTCGACCAGAGCGTCGCGCACGAGCTCGCGCAGGAGCCCTCGGTCCTGCTCGTCTGTGGCCGCTACCAGGGTGTCGACCAGCGTGCGCGCGATGAGATCGGCGACGAGCTCTCGGTCGGCGACTACGTGCTGAGCGGCGGCGAGGTCGCCGCGATGGCGGTGATCGAGGCAACCGCTCGCCTTGTCCCCGGCGTTGTCGGTTCTCCCGAGTCGCTCGACGAGGAGACGTTTTCCGAAGGTGCCGGCGGCGGTTTCGAGGCACCGCTCTACACACGCCCCGCTGATTTCGAGGGCCGCTCGGTCCCCGCCGTCCTGCGCGAGGGCAACCATGCAGCCATCGCCGCGTGGCGCCGCAATGAAAGTACACAACGGACCGGGCTGCGTCGCCCTGATCTGATACGGTCTGCCCCAAGGCCCGGAGGAACAACGTGAATGTCATCGATCTGCTCAAGCGCGAGCAGGAAAAACAGCAAGTCCCCATCCTGCGTTCAGGTGACACCGTGCGCGTGCACGTCAAGGTCGTTGAAGGCACTCGCGAGCGCGTCCAGGTCTTCGAGGGCGTCGTGATCGCACTCAAGGGCAAGGTCGGTCTCGCGACCAGCTTCACTGTCCGTCGCATCGCCCACGGTGTCGGTGTCGAGCGCACGTTCCTCGTGCACGCTCCGCGGATCGACAAGATCGAGGTGCTGCGCCACGGCCAGGTGCGCAGGGCAAAGCTCTTCTACCTGCGCGAGAAGGTCGGCCGGCACGCACGCATCCGTGAGCGGCGTCAGCCGATCGGCGGCTCCGAGATGACACTGGTTCGCGCCGAGCCCGACGCCCTGACCGAGGGCGATGTCGAGCCGGACGAGCTGCTCGAGGCCACGGACGAGGCGAACCTCGCCGACACCGACACAACCGAGGTGACTGCCGAGGCAGACGAGCCCGAGGGTGCAGCCGCAGCCTCGGAGAGCGACGGCGGAGCGTAGCCGGGGGTCGCGAACCCCCGAGCAACTTCCTCCGGCCCGGCCACTCAAGGATCGGGTCGGCCACGCCGGCGAGGTCGCCGCACTCGCGTATCTCAAGGAGCAGGGCTTCCGCATCCTTGCGCGTGACTGGCGCAGCCGGCTGGGCCAGATCGACATCGTTGCGGAGGACGGCGACACGCTGGTGCTCGTCGAGGTGAAGGCCCGCCGGGGAACCGCGTTCGGGACCCCTGAAGAGGCGGTTGACGAGCGCAAGCAGCGCAAGCTCCGTATGCTCCTCGAGCTCTACCGCGCTCAGACGCATCGCCAGAAGCAGCCTTGCCGTATCGACGTCATCGGCCTGCTCATGGACGGAGCCATGACGGTGACCAAGACCGAGCACATCCGGGACGCGGTCCAGGGCGACTGAGGGCGCCGAACGGCTGAGGCGCACCCGGAGAGGACTTGACATGTGACCTGATGGTCACCTATCCTGCGTAGGTGACTGACGACGACCTCGTGTTCAAGGCACTCGCCGACCCAACGCGTCGGTTCCTGCTCGACCTGCTCTTCCAGCGTGACGGCCGCACGCTGACTGAGCTGGAGTCGGAGCTGGATATGACGCGATTCGGCGTGATGAAACACCTGCGGGTCCTGGAAGACGCGGGGCTGGTCGTCGCACGCCGGTCGGGGAGAGAGAAGCTGCACTTCCTCAACCCGATCCCGATTCAACTGATCCACCACCGGTGGATCGACAAGTACCGGGAGCGCCACGCCTCGGCGCTTCTCGACCTCAAGACCCAATTGGAGGACATGGCATGACCACTGCAACCGCGATCGGTACGACCCAAGTCTACCGGGTGTATATCAAGGCACCGCCCCAGGCGATCTGGGACGCGATCACCAAGTCGGAATGGACCGAGCGCTACGGCTACGGCGGCAAGGTCGACTACGACCTCCGTCCGGGCGGGGCATACACGGGCTACACCAGCGACGGGATGCGTGCTGCAGGCGCTCCGGAGATCGGCGTCGACGGCGAAGTCCTCGAAGTCGATCCGCCACGCAAGCTCGTGCAAACGTTTCGGATGGCGATGGATGACGCCATGAGGGCTCAGGGATTCACCCGCCTGACCTACGAGATCGAGGAGCGCAAGAACGGCGTCACCAGGGTGACCCTGACCCACGAGCTCGGCGACACCCCGGCGCTCGCGCTGCTCATGTCGGGCGGCATGGAAGACCAGGGTGCCGGCGGCGGCTGGAGCTGGGTGCTCAGCGGTCTCAAGACACTCCTGGAGACCGGACAGTCGCTCGACCCTGCGGGGCATCAGTGATCTGACGGCGCGCCAGGAGGCCCCGTGCTGCGCGGCGCGAGCCGCGCAGCACAGGCCTCGCCGTGTCGGGGGCTACAGGGTTCAGGGCCGCTTGCGGCGTTCTAGCTTGCGTCCTCGCGACGCACCCGTCAGGCGCGCGAACAGGTCGCGGATCTCCTCGGCGCTGAGCTCCAGGGTGGCATCGCCGACCTGGAACTCGAACTCCTGCAGCCTCGGACCCACCGACGCCCAGGGTCGTCCGAAGGTCATCACCTTCTCCGACCTGGCGATCTGCGCAACGTGTTCGCGCAGCGTCCCGAGATCCACAGAGAAGCGCACGTGCATCAACGTGCTCTGCACTGGAAACGGAAGCACCTCGACGCCAGGAAGGTCCCGAACCGCATCGGCGATGGCGACACAATGGCGGTAGTACCGGGGCATTCTCGGGAGGCGCAATCGCAGCGCGGCCAGCGCTGACGCAGCGTACGGCCACATCCCGTAGACCCGGCCTCCATGGCGTGTTCGCCAGATCGAGAGCTCCTCGATCACGTCGGTATCGCCGGCGACGCAGCATCCTGCAATGCCGCCGAGCCCTTTGTAAAAGGACACGTACACCGTGTCGAAGAGGCCGGCGACATCACCGAGCGACTTGCGATGCTTGGCCTTGTAGTAGGGGCCCGCATCCCACAGCCTCGCTCCGTCCATATGGACCGCCGCGCCTCGGTCCCGGGCCCACGCGACCTGGGCGACAAGCTCACCCCAGGAGGGGAGCGTGCCGCCGAGCGCGCGCTGCGGCAGCTCGATGAGGAGCGCAGCAGCGGCTCGTGTACCTGCGCCAGGCTCGCCGACGAGAGCGGCTCCTCGGGCGGTCCGACGGGGACACCGAACAGGCCTTGCAGCCGCTCGTACCCGCGTTCCTCGTTGGTCTCCATGTGGCAGGTGGGGTGGAAGGCGACGCTGCGGCTCGAGCGTCGATCCGCATGGACGCGGAGGGTTGCCTGCTGCGCCATGGTTCCGGTGGGGAAGAAGAGCGCAGCCTGCTTGCCGAGCAGCGACGCCACCTCCTGCTCGAGCTCGGTCACGACTCCGCCGATCCCGTAGTAGTCGATCGCTGTGCCCGACGGGATGGTGGCAAGAAGCTCGTCGGCCGAGCGGCGTCCGTGGCCGGACAGAAACCGCGTACAGGTTTCGGCGAGGGCTTCCAGCTTCGGGTCGCGCGAGAACGCGGGCGGTCTTCTGGTTGGCACTGTGCGCTTGGACGTCGTGTTCTCGGTCGGCATGCGGCGACGATACGGGAGGCGTCATGCGCTGTGACGCCCCGGTGGGACCTAGTCCGGTGCTACACTTGTTTGTGTGATTGCGTTCGCCACCAGTTGCGCGACGAGAGGCCTCACCGGCGTGCCGGTGACGGTCGAGGCGGACATCGCCAACGGCCTGCCCGCCTTCACGATCGTCGGCCTCACGGATCGTGCAATCCAGGAGGCGCGCGAGCGGGTGAAACCGGCGATCCGCAACGCGGGCTTCAAGTTTCCGCAGCGACGCGTGACCGTCAACCTTGCGCCCGCTGAGCTGCCCAAGGAGGGGACGGGCTTCGACCTAGCCATCGCCATCGCAGTGCTGCGGGCTGAAGACGCATCTCTCCGACTGGACGGGCTTGCCTTTCTCGGAGAGCTTGCGCTCGACGGGTCGGTGCGACCCGTGACCGGAGTGCTCCCGATGGCGCGGTGTCTCGCGGCGGCGGGCGTCACGCGGCTCATCGTGCCGGTGGACAACGCACCTGAAGCGGCCCTTGCCGATGGGATCGAGGTACTCGGCGCCGCTTCGCTGCAGGCATGCGTCGCATACCTCCGCGGCGACGGTCCCCTGGTCGCCGGTGTGCGAGACGGGTCGCCTCCATCACTGGCGCCCGAGCCCGATCTTGCTGCCGTTCGCGGTCAGGGCCAGGCAAAACGGGCGCTCGAGATCGCCGCCGCCGGGGGTCACAACATCCTGATGTCAGGTCCACCCGGCGCCGGTAAGACGATGCTCGCGCGGACATTCCCGTCGCTGCTCCCCGACCTCAGGTCCGACGCCGCGCTCGAGGTCGCCGCCATCTACTCGCTACGAGGCACGCTTCGCGAGCGTCCGCCGACCACGCTGCGGCCGCCCTTCCGGGCACCGCACCACAGCATCTCCCGCGCCGGACTGGTCGGTGGTGGAACCGGTCTCGCGCGGCCTGGTGAGATCAGCCTCGCCCACCATGGCGTACAACTTTCACACCAGAGCTAATCTCGCGAGGCGCGCCTTCGGTCGACTAGCGGCGGCCGGAGGGGTCCGATCGGTGGCCTTCCGATGAGGTCAGACATGACCGACGAGATGCTTGCACTCGCCCGACACAATGCTGCCGAGGCGGGCATGATGAACGTCGAATGGCTGAAGGGAGTCATCGAATCCATCCCCCTTCCAGGCGAGCTGCGCGCCGCGGCGCTGCAGCGCGCGATGGCATTCGAGGCGCGGGGAACGGCGAGGGCCTGATCGGCTCAGCGCGGATCGAAGCGCACCATGGCGCACGCGGCGGTCCGGTCGCCGTCGACGAGCCACACGGACAACTCGGACCGCGATTCCGCAATCGCGAGTTCGAGGTCAGCGGTACGGTCGACGGGATTCCGGTACTCGAGGACCCCGCGGATCCGCGTGTCTGGCAGTGCGTCGGTGCGCTCGGGACTTGCCGCGATCGCCGTCTCCACAGCCGCCCAGTACACCGCGTTGTTGGCATGACCCAGCACGTCGATATCGGTGACGCGCAGCGGCCACGGTCTGCGGATCGCGCTCGGCGCCGGCTCGGGATCCAGTTCGAGCTTCGCGGAGATCGTTCGTCCGAGCGTCGATGCGGCGTACAGCGCATCGAACGCGGCAGGAAGCCGAGCGAGTCGCGAGGTTCGGCGCTCGATGAGGACCCAAAGGCTCTCCGCCTCCACTCGACCTCCGGCATCGCCGGCGATGGTGGTGCGCCGGCCTGCCCACCGGGGCCCGGTGGCGCTGGCCCAGGTCGAGAGTGCAACCGCGCTGTCGGCGCCGAACGGGCTCACCACGTCGATCACCGTGCGCCTTACGACCCAGGTGTACGCGTCGTCATCCGCGTCAGCGTTAGCGACGTCGTCGGACGCGACGTCCTGCATGTACCGAGCCATGGCATCGAGGCGTAGGCGCCCGTCTTGCGCGGCGTCGGAGAGCCGGATCTTGAGTGTGGACCGATAGACGCGTCCGATCCCCGGTTCGGGGGACAATTCGGAGCGGTTCCACACCGATTGTTTGCTCATGGAACTCTGCGGGGATCTCCTCGTTCCGCGGTGAAGACCCTTGACCACGCCTGCGGTGAAGTCGGGTGTGGCGATGGTAATGGGATGAGGGATTCGCGGCGACGACGCGAGCACCAGAGGCTGACACCTCGAATGTGACGCACGACCCGTGCGTTCGGTAAGCGTCGAACACACGAGCGTCAAGTTATGTCACTTGAGGACGGCACATCGTGGTCGGCGCCGCTCTCCCCAACGGGCACATGGCACTCAGCGTTCTTTAGGGTGGAGACCTCGAGCGCGTAAACAGTCAAACAGGGCGTCGGCAGAGCAGCACCAGGATCGAGGTCACGACTGGACCCCGGGAGCTTGAACGTGCCCCGTTCTGCGCTGATGCTAACTCGCGGAGGACGCTTAGCCGAGGATAGTCAAGGCCGCCCGGACGGCGAAGTCGACGACCCACTGAGCGTCGGCAATAGTGGGACTGGGTTGTGACCCGTCACCGACTAGGGTGGGCTCGCTACTGCCCATGGTCCAAAAGGCATGAGGGGTAAGGTCAGCAAACCGTATGTACTCGGCATAGTCGACCCCCTTGGCCATCAGCCGCACAGCTTCCTCCGTCCGTTTCACGGCGTCGACGAGTTGATCCCACGCCCGGCCGAATTGATCAAGGGGCTTCTTCAGACCCAGGGAGAAAGCCGACCCCACCCGCGAGGCAGAGGCCCCCAGCGAACGGCCACCGGCGCGTTGACGGGCCTGCTCATCGTCCTCCCGAAGGGTCAGCTCGAATCCGATGCGGGCCTTCTGAAGCGCGCGCAAGATATCGCCGGCGGCAACGGCCGCCTCCGCCTCCTGCAATGCAGGCCTGACTGAGGTTGAGGGAATGAGCGCGGCCAGGCTGGCCTGATCGAGATTGATGCCGAACACGGCGATCGTCCCGCCCTCGAGGAAGCTCCGCACCATGAAGATGAACCGGTGGATCTCCGTTGGCGCGGGGATCACGCCGGAGTGTTTGAGGCCAGCGCGTGCCTTGTTGACCGCCATCATCTCGGCTTTGTGGCCGAGGTGGTCCGGGGCAAGCGCATCGTCGATTGGGGACCAATACCCCATGAAGTCCGTGTTGGGCTTGACTGCCGCGCCTGTTGCCTCCGCAGCCAAGACGAGGAAGAGCTCGGCCGCGTCGTGCATCAATAGAAGGGCGGGTGCGTGGAAGGGATAGGAGAGGTGAGATTGCTCTTCGCTCTTCATAAGCATGTATCGGATCAGGGCGAGACGTCGTGCACGATCAGATGTGTAGCGAGCGTTCCCGGCAGCCGACGCAGCGCTGGTCATGCTCGCGTTGCTGCGAGGCGGCGTCGAGCTAACACCTCAGCCCGAACCCTCTCGGCCTTGATCGCTGCCAGTTCAGGTTCCGAGATGCAGAGTCTCGGTGATGAGGCCGATGATGCCGACTCGGTCTCTTCCACAGAGGGACCATGATACCCGCCTCCGAGGGTGGCCAAGAGCGGTGTTATTCCCGGTAAAGCCCTCCTGACTGCCGCCATTTTGCCGCCCAACGTGTCAACATCAGCCGCCAGCGGACGTCACCGGACGTCATGGATACCCCTTAGCGGGCTTCACTTTTGAACACTCGACCGCACGCGGTGATACATGACGATATGGCCATCCTCGCTCTCGAAAAAGCGGTCACGCTGTGGCGTCCAGCCGCCATATACGCCGAGCCGGGCAGCCCAACCGCCAGGCACCCAGTCCGACGCTTGAAAAGCCGCCTATCGAGCAGCGCGCCCGATCCTTGCCTCGGGCCCTAAGCAAGGATGTCACCGAAGGAGCACTCGATTGACACGACCCAGATCCGACCGCGACGCCCTTGCCGAGATCATGGCGCGCGTTCGTGTTACCGAGCCGGTTCTTGATGGATCCTTCGCCGAGAGGCTTAAGGCTGACAGGAACCGTCGCCTCATCGAAGGCGATCCCGAGGAGCGGGATGCGATCGAGCGCGCGAACAAAGCACGGCGCGGTGGCGAAGGCGGCGGGCGTGGTGAGACCGCGTTTTCCGCCGAGGAGGGCTTTGAACTCTGCGAGCGCGCGATTGACGCTATCTACGACAGAAACACCCACCCGTGGGTCACCCACCGAGAGGTCGTCGACTGGCTGATGCAGGACCCCGCCGCGCGCGGCGATATTGATCGCTGGACTGCGCACAAGGGAGGCGGCATGACGCCGTTCCGGATGGCCGCGGCCGCCCAGGGCCTCTTCTGCAAGTCCTGGTCGGTGCCAGCTACCTCTGACCCACCATCCCGATACGAGGCTCGCGCTGACGGCGAGGCCTATCGTCCAAGGCGCAGATAGCGGGCATACGCTCCCGGGTGGCGGGAGCTAGGCCCGGCGACCAGCACTCGCTGGTGCTTCGGGAAGCTGGTTCGTGAGGGGGGACCTCGGTGCGAGCCCCAGCCGGGTCACACGGAGCCCGCCGCGAAGGACCTCTGCGGCTGGTCGACGACAGCCTTCTGTCGCCAGAAGAATGCAGGCTGCTGCCCATGACGTTCAACATCAACGACGC
Organism: Candidatus Dormiibacterota bacterium; assembly: GCA_003162415.1. Classification (GTDB taxonomy): domain Bacteria; phylum Chloroflexota; class Dormibacteria; order Aeolococcales; family Aeolococcaceae; genus Palsa-851. The sequence goes on along the minus strand of PMOL01000007.1, from coordinate 38,499 downwards.
CCACGCCTATGTCGGTAGGGTCGCACTTGCATTTGGTGGGTGCAGGGTCCTTGATTTTCGCCGGCAGAGAAGGGTACATTTGTTTGCCCGCGCGGTGAGCTCCTCCTCTTCGGATGTCACGCGACCCGGCTTGGCGAGGCATCTCGTTGATTGACCCTTTGGATGATCCCGCGGCTCGTCGGTCGGGGCTCGATGTCCTCGGACCCATTTTTGTGAGCTACCGAACATCAGACGGGCAGGAGATCGTCAGAGAACTTGCACACGTGCTTCGTGCTTTTGGTTTGCCGATCTGGCATGACGAGCGAGACCTGCCTCCCGGGGATATCGAGCGACGGATCCAGGAGGCGTTGGAGGCGGGGCTGTCTGGGGCCGTACTCGTGGTTACCCCGGATATCGGCAAGTCGCGGACGATTCGCCAGGTGGAGCTCCCCCATATTCTCGGGCTCGAGGCTCTACCCGACTTTGCGATGGCCGTCGCCGATGCACTTCCGCGCTTGATACCCAGCGGGAAGTTGGATTACGCAGCCGCCGATCGCCTGCTGGCGCTCGAGCCGGGGAAGCTGCATGGGCTGCGTCATTACGCGATCGACTCGGCACAGGGTCTCTCATCCCTCGCCCATGACTTAGCACTTCAGCGAATGGAGCTGTACCGGCGCACGGCGTCGCAGGTCCTGGTCGTGAGTCTCCAGACGCGGGCCTACCCTCACGCGCAGGGTGCTCAGTACGGTCTCGCTATTCGAACTCAACCCCCCGCAGTGGGCAAGCGAGCCCCAGCGCTGGACTCCTGGAGGCATCTGCAACCAGCGTTCGCCGCGCTTCCCGAGCTTGTCGCCGCCTCAGGTGCAACCTCGGTTTCTCTGACTGGACCGGCTCACCTCAGTGTGGCCTACGCATTCGGAGCGGCCTTGCCAGTGACTGCCGGCCATCGCCTGACGATCCTTGACGCCGCCGGAGGTGAATGGACAGCAAACTCAGCGGCCATCGGTGAGCCGCTGGATGAAGTCGTGGAACCACTAGACGGGACCGGGGAATCATTGGCGGTGTTTCTCGACCTGGTCCACACTCTTCCGCCGACGCCAACCTTCCGGGCATTCCTCGAGGCTCGACGTCTCCTACATGCGGGCTCGCTGGTTCTCACATTGAGTCCTCGACGGAGATTCGCCGCAAGCACTGGCAGTGGGATCGTCGTTGCGGCAGCCGACCGAATCCACGCCGCTGCTGCGGAGTTTCAGGTAAATCGAATCGCTCTGTTTCTACGTGCCCCGTTCCCTGCCGCGGTGTTGCTTGGACAAATGCTCAATACCCTCACGGTTGAGCTGTACGAGTGGGAGGACGGGGTTGATCCTCCTGTCTATGTCCCGATGGTGACGGTCGCCTGTGGCCGAGGTGGCAGCCCGATAATTGCGATATACGACGGGACTCAGGAGGAGATCTAAATGGAAACTCTGCCAAGTCAGTTCGATGGAGCTCTGTCGAGGATCGAAATAAATGCGGCCCGACGCGGTCGAGCGATAGCGGCACACGAAGACGTGCGCACTCTGTTGGAAACGTCGCCCACGTTACGCGCACTCGGGATCGACACAGTTCTCATCGGTTCCTATGCGAGACAGACCTCCATCTCGCCGGGGCGAGATGTGGATGTGTTCTGCAAGCTCACAGCATTGGACACCTCAGTGGCCCCCTCCGATGTGTTCGATGACTTCGCAAGCGTTCTCACCGACCACTATCACGAGCGCGCCGAGGAGCGAGCGCGTTCAGTGAAGATTGACTTTGGAGGTGAGTTCAGCGTCGATGCCGTACCAGCAGCCAATGCCGACCCTCATTGGGCCATCCCTGCTCATGAGCGCAGTATTTGGGGTGGTGAGGGTCGGTGGATTACGACTGATCCCGAGGAGCTGGGACGGCTGACGACCGCAGCCAATGATAGCCTGCTGATTGGCGGCCAAGGTGCCTACGTACCACTCGTGAAGTTGATGCGTCAGACAGGACGGCACCATCGCGGAGACGCCCGACCGGGAGGTCTGTACATCGAGCTGGCGACGTACGACGTTATTGACAAACGGATGAGGGTCGATAGCTTTGCAGAGCTTTTCGCACATACGTTGAGGCGAGTAGGCAGTCGCCTCGGTCGCGCAAATACCGAGCCGCTTCTCGACCCTGCGCTCGGCACCATGTACGAGACGCAACCCGATGAGCGAGCAGTTAACGCCCTTGCGAGTCTCTTTTCCGGCCTCGCCGAGAAGGCCGAAGAGGCGCTCGAATCTGATCGGTGTAGGGCGGCCATGCTCTGGCGTGAAATCCTGGGTGACAACGATCGCGGGCGGGTGTTCCCAATACCCGAGGGTTGCGATGAAACCGGGAGAGCAGTACCCGCGATAGCCGCTAATCCGAGTCGGGGTTCCAACGAAGCCCGGGCCTTTGGCAGCGCTCAGTACGCTTGACGTCGCATCGTTTGAGAGGCTCACCGGTGAGCTGATCCGCGCCGGCTTCGAACCCGTTGCCGGCAGTGATCACCGCATATGGGAAGGCCCCGTCGCTGAGCCATTCACGGCTCTAACGCAGGCACTAGTCATGCGAATCCACTTTCGCGACGGATGGCCGTTCCGGCACCCGCATGTGTACGTCCAGGGCCTTGGGGCCGAGCACGTCAATGACGCAGGTTTGGTCTGCCTTTGGCCCGAGGACGACAACAGTAGAGAGTGGTTGACGTTCGGTGGAATCGTTAGCCGAATCGCGCAATGGTGCACGTCAGCGCAGGAGGGATTCCGATCCCGCGATCGTGCCCTCGATGCTTATCTCGGGTTCGAAGAGGTCTCCACGACTCTTGCTGTCTTTGACCCGACGAAGCTGCTGGCCGGGGATCTGCGAGACGGAGCGAGTGGACGGATCCACGGTGTACATGCCAAGTCCGCGGTGCTCGAGGTTGGCCCGGGGCACGGCCCCAAGAACTCGGTCAGAGGCAGGTGGTTCTCCCGTTCAGAGTTTGGCAGTCCACCAAGAAACCTGGAGCAGATCCGAGCGTTTCTGACAACGGCCCAACGACGTGACTTAGATGCATGCATTCGGCGCGTAAGGCGAAGCACTTCGGACGGCGCAGGGCTCGCGATGATCCTGGCAGGCAGGCATGGGCAAGTCGACGCCCTCGTCATCGGCCTCAACCGAGACGCGGGTGGGCAGTTACGGGTTGAGTCGCTCAACCCTGCTCCGAATGATCTTCAGACGCTCCGACTGCGCGCGGGACCCGATGCACAGGAACTGTCACCAAAGAAGGTCGTGTGCTTTGGATTAGGAGCGATCGGATCTCATGCCGCCCTCTTGCTTGCTGAGAGCGGGTTAGGGCATGTAAGCCTCGTGGATAGCGACCGACTGCGACCAGGCAACGTCGTGAGACATGTTTTGGGGGCCGATCACGTAGGGGAACTCAAGAGCGAAGCCGTATCCGCTCGGATCGGACAACATGCCCCGTGGACTCAGGTAAGCTGCAGCTTTGCCACATTCGATTACGTTGCCATCCTGGACCTCGTGGGAGGCGCGGATCTCGTGCTTGACACGACGGGGAATGCACCTCTACTCGAGGTATTGAGCCGTGCCGCTCAGCAAGCGGGCGTGTGTCTGGTTTCAGCCGCTCTCTACCGCGGAGGTGCGATAACTCGCATTTGCCGGCAGCTACCGTCCGACACGCCAATATTCAACCGCTCACCACCGGCGTATTGGGAGATCCCAGCAAGGGCCGCGGATCCCGACGAGTCACTAGAGATGGGGTGCTCAGCAGCCGTCAACAATGCTCCACCTGTCTCTGTGCAAACAGCCGCGAGTCTGTCTGTCAATATCGCCGTTGACGCAATGCTTGCGCGCCACGAGTTTGAAGAAGAGACACTCGAAGTCTTGCGGCCACTTCGAGGCGAACCACCTTTCGATAGAGTTGGGCTCGTTGCACCGCCGGGATGACAACGTCGCGCTTTCCGAGTCAGCTGAGACCATCATGCTCGTCGCAGCGGAAGCAGCCGATCCCTACGAGACCGGAGGGGTGTTACTTGGGCCATTGAATCGGGGAACTTCGTGGATAACCCACGCGGTTGAGGTTCCGGCCAGGTCACCGGCCCGCCATCACTACATACTGCCTCGGGGCGTTACCCATCACATCGTCCGATGTGCTCGGGGCCTGGACTCTCGTCTTGGATATCTGGGAGAGTGGCACACCCATCCCGCTGATGCTGGTCCGAGCCTCAAGGATGCCGTGACAATGGTTCGACTACGCCTCTTGAATGCGAGCGTCCCCCCGATGCTCCTCATTCGGAAGGAGGTAGGAGGCTATCAAGTCCATGCCTTCCGCTTTCAGAATGCGCGTCCAGTTGCCTGCCCGATCATGAGAACGGGTGACCTTCCGCCGAATCCGAGCACTCCGGGGAGCGAATGAGAGGCAAACGATACCCCTCAGCCAGATCTCACGCACGGCCGCGCAATGTGACGCCTTTGGCGGCGAGCGGTCGGTGGGACGCGAAACGACACCCACTCAGTATCAGAGGACGCGCGTATCGGCATCGTCATCCAGGATCCGATCCTTGCGGCGTAGTTCTGGAAACCCGCGATCAACGAGGACACCTCCAAATACAGTGGAGAGTGTCTTACTGACAGGCTCAGGGTCGAGCGTGACGTCCACCGCGATTAAGATGCAGCCGCCGCCAACTAAGGCGACCCGACGCAACGCCGGGCGAAAGTTCCGTTGAGCAAATGCGCGCAACCTGTTTAGATCCCGTCGGCGGGGGAGAGTTCGGATCGGGCTTTGACGATCACGCGCGACACTCACACGTTCGTCCTGGACGAGCCGACGCAGATACCTTGATGCGCGGTCGTTGAGCTGCGCTTGAACAAAGAGACGCTCCTCTTGGTCAAGAAATGCCTCGAAGGCTTGCTCGTCCTCGACAATTCCGAGAGGAACATCCCCGCTGGCGGCCGATTGTACAGCGTCATCGAGCGCTCGATCGCTCGGCAGCTCCTCACCGAGTGCGTCTAGTACAGCCTCCATTGCAACGACGGCCTGCGCCGGATCTGCGTGTTGGGTGGGCTCTTCCATCGCCTCGAGAATGGGAACGAACTCGTTGTAAACCGCTACGGCATCTTGAAGATCCATCGGCGTGAATCCTACCCCGCACCACTGACGACTGGCACCCTTCTTCCCAGTCGCGTGATGAGTCTGCCTACCGGCGAGGTCCAATTTGACGCAGAGGTCGACCACGACGACAAAGCCCACCAGCCAGAGTAGGAGTTTGGACCGACTTGGTTGTGCTGATGTGCCCATAGGTTGGTTCCCTGACACGACTCTAGGCGACCTCGCGGGAGAGTCACGACGCGCACCCCAGTATCCGCAAATGTCTCTCGACGCCGGCTCCGCATGCGGTCGGGTCCGAGGTGTCCTACCCAGATCAAGATTCAGGAGGATCCGCTCGGTCACGCACGGCGGTCAGGAGGTAGCCGGACGCCTCGTTGAGCGAAGCAAAGATGATGTCCGCCCCGGAGAGTTCGTCGAGCCGGTGCGTGGTCGCCACGGCAACAGTGGTCATGGCTGCGGCACGCGCGGCGGTTATTCCTCCTGGCGCATCCTCGATGACGATGCAGCGGGAGGCGGGAGCCTTGAGACGCTCTGCCGCTTGGAGGAAGCATTCAGGATCGGGCTTGCCAGCGACTACATCATCGCCGCAGATGAGCACGGCGGGGGAAGGAAGTCGCGCGTGCTGGAGCATTGTCGGTACATGTCTGCGTCGGCCAGAAGTGACGATCGCCCATTCCCCAGCTCGCAGTTGGCGCAGCAGCGCGAGTGCACCCGGCAACGGAGTCACGCGCCGAACGATGGCGGCGCTGAAGAGGAGATCAAACGTCAGAAGCGCTTCTGACAAGTCACCCCGCGGCGCGACACGACGAATGATGTCATCAGGTCGCCGTCCGTGGGCGTCTGCCCAGATGAGCGCCTCGTTTACTCGATAGGTCCGTGCCCACTCCGACCAGGCCGCACGGTAGGCAGGAACTGAGTCGACCAGCACGCCATCGAAGTCGAACAGGAGCGCGTAGGTCATGTCGACACTCCTCTGGGCGTCGACGGTTGGTAGGGTGTTGGGAGGGTATCAAGGGTCTTGTAGGTCGGCGCGATTCGGGCGATACGTTCGTCGACCAGGCCAGCATTCGTGAATGTGCCTTGAGCCTTAAAGTCAGCCGGCTTGAGTGGCGACGTCTTCGCCCGAGGTAGGGAGTGGCGCGGCCGCTGCATCCGGGCGAGACGGCGGACGCGGACGCCGTTGCACGCCCGCTCCGGCTAAAGGCTCACCGCCGATCCACGCGATTAGCGCAGCACGGAGCCGGCGCAACGCTTCATCCCTGTCCGGCAGAGCTACCGGGTACGTTTCATCCGTGTCCATCAGAACTGCCTGGAAGGATGGTCTCACGGAGCGGAAGCCCGCCCTGATCCAAGCTGAGCTATTCCGGCGAGCTACCTATCGCCCACGCGAGCATCCGCCAATGTCCACTTGACGCCAGGGCTTAGCGCAGGTGGCCGGCGTCGGGGTACGGTGTCGGTGCAGGAGACGGGACGCGGATCGGACGCGGCTGACGTCAGGCGCTTGATTCGACATCGTCGAAACGGAGCGGCGCCTCGATAGCTCCCGAGAGCATGGGTACGAGCGGCAGGAGTGGTGACGGAACTCCGCTGCCCGAAGGACCACTGCCCCCAGAGTCTTCGCGGCGCCCTGTGCGGGGCCACCCTCCGGTTGGAGGTTCGAGCATCTGTAGGGGCGGTCCGAGCGTCGAGAGTCGCTCGCAAATTGAGGCAGCCCCTGCGAGGGTCGCCTCGACCAGGATTCGATCAGGGAGTCGGCTGGCTGCAATTCGTAGGGCGGCGTCGGCGTTACGTGCCACGCGAACGGTGTGATCGAGGGCTTCGAGGACGATGCGAATCGCTCTCGCGCCCGGATCCGCCGCAACGATTAGCACGTCCACGCGCAGGATTATCGTCTTGCCGGCGACGGGCGAGACGGGTGGCTTCGGGGTGTCCTCACATGTCGAGACCGCCCGGACCCAAATAAGAGCCCAAGAGCCGTGGGTTCGACGGTGCTGGTCGCCCGGGGTTGGCCAGTAGTGTCGGTTGGTGGCGACGCCCTGTCTATCGGGAGAGTTGCGGACCTGACGTCTCTCCGAGCCCGGGTGCGTCGACCAGGCCAGTGTCCGCCAATGTCGCCAGAACAAGTGGGCCATAATCAGAAACAAGGCCGCTTTCGGGCCGTGTCAGGAAGTTATTGAGTGCAACGCTTACGGCTGAGCCTCGCCGTCATAGCAATAGCGGTCACCGGGTGCACCAGCTCGGTATCCTCGACTGCGAGTCCGCCGTCGACGGGACTTACGGCTCACGGCCACATCCACGGGACCTTCACCCTCACCGCGGGACCCGTTCCCCCCTGCATGGGACAGTCTCCGTGCCCCTCCGGCTATTTTCAAGTGGAGAAGAATGCGGCCATCACCGTAACGCGTCCCGATGGAACGGTGGCCGCCACCTCAGCCACGAACGCCAGCGGCGAATTTGACTTCGACGTGTCGCCCGGTACCTACACCGTCTCCGCGCCGCAGCAGGAGGAACCGGGTCGTTACAGCGCCACCGTGACGGTCAACAACGGGGCCACCGTCAACGTGAGTCTCCAGATCACGGAGCCGTAGGCGCCCATGTCCGCCGGATTAGCGGGGCGCACATCGTAAGAGCATGTCTCGGCCCCGCATGAGAAAGAGAGCTGTTCCCTCAGGGTGATAGGGTCACGGTCCAGGAGCCTGTCTTCCCGTTTGCGATGTCGGTGTAGGCGCCGGCCATGGTGCTGCCGGATAAGGTCCCGGTGAACGTGACCACGCCGACGGCTCCGAAACTGATCGTGCTATCTGTCAGCTTGCCGCTGATATGGAGGTTGTCGGGCCGTGACGACAGCATGAACGTCCCATGGAGCGCGTTAGCGGTCTGCGTCCACGTGAGGGAACAGAAGCCGTTGAACGGGCCGGTGCAGAGTCCCGCCCACGTTCCGCTCACGTCGACGGAGGGCGGAGCCTGAGTAGCGGTTGGCGTCGGCGGTGCGGGGCGGACGGCTCCTGTGGCAATCAATGACGCCAGGCCGATCACGAGGACGACCGCTCCGAGCGACAGCAGCGTTCTGTATCGGCTCATGGCGCTCCTGATTATCGACGCGCGCCCCTCCAAGAGCGGCAATGGTCAGGTAGAGGGCGGGAGATGGAGAGATCGTTGCGCTGCTCGCGCAACGTCGGGGACGCAAGGGCCAACGGTTCGAGCAACCGTATGGCCGCTCATGCCAGCATCCGCAAAGGTACCTTGAGCCCACGCGGCTCCGGCGGAACCTTCGCAGCGCACGACTGTCTCACACCAAATCAGTCGGGTTGAGGTGGATCGACCGGTGGTGTAGGGTTGAGTCATGGCACGTGGAGATCGACGCGGGCAGAACCGTTGCTCTTTCTGCGGCAGATCGGAGCAGCATGTGGGGAAGTTGATTACCGGGCAAGGTGCTTGCATTTGCGATGAGTGTGTCGGGCTTTGCATCGAGGTTCTAACCGCTGACGGGGCCCCCCCGTCGGGTACCCGCCCAGGCAACCAAGCGCGGGGGTGGCTGCATCGGAAACCACGATGGACCGGTTATCAGCCCTTAGCGTGACGCACGGTGAGGCTGACCTAACGCTCGCCCACCACTAGGGCCCCTCGGCCGTAGGCCGACCATGCTTGCTCAGGCGAGCCTCATCTCCCTCGAGCAGTCTGACATCCCATGGCGCGCTCGCTTCGAACTCCCGCGGACCAAATCCGAACCGACGGTCAGCGACCGTACGTATCGTCAGCCCGGATAGTGGGTCAACGGTCGGCGAACCTCTCGAGCGCACCGAAGACATGCTCGTTCATCGAATCGCTGCCTTTGTGGCCTGAATCGGCCACGACAATTAGCTGCGCGTCCGGCCAGGCACGGGCGAGCTCCCAAGCCGTGGTGACGGGAGAACTCAGATCAAGTCGACCATGGATCAACACGCCTGGAATGCCGGCGAGTCGCGGTGCACCGGTGAGTAGTGCACCCTCTTCGAGCCACGCGGCATTTGAAAAGTAATGTGTGGTGATTCGCACGAATGCAACCAGATCGGGCAGCGGGCGGTCACTGTACGGATGCAGGTTGCCGTTCGGCTCCAGCGAAAGCACCGTATCTTCCCAGGTGCACCACTTAATCGCGGCTCTTGTTCGGATGTCCGGGCTTGGATCCTCCATGAGACTCGCATAGGCTCCGACGATGTCGCGGTTCCGGTCGCCCTCGGGTACCCCGGCTCGGAACTTATGCCATTCCTCGGGGAAGAACCGGGCGACACCGCGGTAAAGCCAGTCGATCTCTGAGCGCCTCGTCATGGTGACGCTGCAAATGACGATCTCCGATACCCGCTCGGGATAACGTTCGGCATAGGCGAGGATCAGCGTGGATCCCCATGAACCGCCGAAGAGAAGCCAGCGGTCAACCCCCAGGTGCTCCCTCAACCGCTCCGTGTCGCCGACCAGGTGGTTCGTTGTGTTGAGGCTCATGTCAGTGCTGGGATCGCTCGCATGGGGTGTGCTTCGCCCGCACCCGCGTTGATCAAACTGAATGATCCGATACCGGGCTGGGTCAAGCCACTGCCGTTGTCCTGTTGAAAGCCCCGATCCAGGACCGCCATGGACGATGAGCGCGGGTTTCCCAGAAGGATTACCGCACAGTTCCCAGTGGACGAGATTGCCGTCGCCGGTGTCGAGGAATCCTTCCTCGTAAGGGTTGATCGGTGGGTAGCGCGGCACCGGTGGATTCTACATGCGGGCGAATTGTGGTCCGCTCCCGCTCGCCCTAATCGGTGTCGCTCACGACACTACCGTCGCTGAGGACGAGAGTGCGGTCGCAGCTCGCGGCGATACTCGCATCGTGGGTGGCGACGAGCAGCGTGATGCCACGTTCAGTTCGCAGGCGGTCGAGCACAGCGACAATCTCGGCGCCGGTATGGGTATCGAGGTTGCCGGTCGGTTCGTCCGCCAACACAATGCCAGGATGATTGACGAGCGCGCGAGCGATGGCTACACGTTGCTGCTCGCCACCAGACAGCTGCGACGGTAGGTGTTGCGCGCGGTCGGCAAGCCCCACCGCAGCGAGCAATTCGCGCGCACGAGCCACCTTGTCAAAATCAGTTCGATACGGAAGGACCGGAACGAGCACATTGTCCAGTGCGGTGAGGGCGGGAAGCAGATGGAAGCGTTGGAATACGAATCCGATGCGCCGGCGGAGTGCGGCCCTTTCCGAGTCGCGCAACCGTGCTATGTCAGTGCCGTCTATCGTGATCTGCCCCTCGTCGGCAACATCCATCGCGCCGATCAGGTGAAGGAGCGTTGACTTTCCTGACCCAGACCGCCCCGTGATCGTGAGGCTCTGTCCCGGCGGGATGTCAAGTGTCACCGCATCGACAGCAGTGACCGATTCGCCAATGCCGCTTCGATAGGTCTTGCTCACGGCTACCAGAGACACAGCCAGACCCGCCTGCTGGCTCCTTGTTTGATCGGACGGCTCTCTGTCGCTCGAAACCACGTCGTCGCTATTCCTCGGCAAGGGTCGCCACCAGAGGCAGGCGCTGGAGCGTTGCGGCCACGATGCTCGCCGCGACGATCGTCACTACGATCCCGGCGACGAACGCTGCGACGGCAGGCGCGGCGAGGAGGGAAAGGTCGGGACCGAGTATCAGCTCGGCGATCCCCAGTCCAAGGACAGCGCCGAACAAGCTGCCCGCGATGCCGATCCCGGCGCCTTCACCGATGGCGACTCGAGCCACGTGCCCACGCCGCCAACCCACGGCGCTCAGGACGGCGAATTCGGAGGCGCGCTCGCGTAGGTTGATATAGAGCACGTCCGCAACCGAGGCGGCGCCGAGGATGATGGCGAGTGCCGCGGACAGGTAGTCGACGGCTCGCACCTGATTGGCTACGAACCCCCCGAGCGCGCTCCCGACGACACCCTGAGCGAATGCCAGATTGAGCGCAAGGAGCACCGTGAGCGCGGCGATGCCCACTGCCAGCGCCGCGGCGGCGAGTGCAGCTCGAGCCGGCGCTCGGCGCAGGTTGACGAGCGCCAGCCCGGCGATGTGCCGTACCGGATGAGGCCGTCGCGGGGCACGAACCGCGGGTGCCACCGCGTCGAGCGGCTGCGCATGCGCAGCCAACAACGCTGGAACGATGCCGGAAAGTCCCGCAAGGAGCATGGCCACGGGAATGACCAAACCGACCCGCCACCACGGGACCTCCAAACGAAACAGGACGATCAGTAGCGCAGAGAGCCCGGTACCCAGCACGCCGGCCACCAGGCCAGTGAGCAGCACCTCACCAAGAATGAACACGAAAATCGTCCTTCGCGGCCAACCCAAACATCGCAGCACACCGATCTCCGTCCGTCGAGTCCGCACCGCAGCGAAGGCCGCATTGGCAAGAAAGAATGCGCAGACTACCAAGATCAGCACGAACAGAGCCAGACTCTTGTCGTCGACGGCGTTGAGGATGACCAGAGCGACCGCCTTGCGAACCCACGATTCGTCGAGGGTCAGGGCCGGCCGCCCGTCACTGCCCGCTGGGAGCGCAATGGTTTCGGTGGTGGGGGAAGAACCTGCCGTGATATCGACATCCAGCCCGGTTGCTTGACGGATTGCAGCCGCGACGCGCCCAATCTGCGCGAGCTGCTGGCGGACGCTGCCATGCAGCCCACTCACGCGAACACGAACAACACTGACCGGTGCCGTCGCGTTCACGGTCGGGAAGTCCTGCTCGAAGGCCGGCAGTGAGCGGAGCGTGGTCAGGATGAGCGGTGGCTGTTGAAGGTAGCCAGCCATATTGGCGTTCGGCAATAGTGGCTGGCCGCCCAATGCCTTTTGGCTCGCTGCGTCGGCACCAGTGACCTGCGGCGGATAGTACGTTTCCAACGGTACCTGTGAGAGCGTGCTGAACCCGGGCAACTTACTTGGATCGAATTCGCCCACTGCGTGCAGATTCAAGAGCTGCGTACTCGTATTCGTCCTGAGTGCTTCGTTGAGCTGCCGAAACCCGAGGTCGCTTGAGTCGATCGGGGCCGCTTCGAAACCGCTACCCGCAAATAGGCTTGTGGTCCAGACACTGTTGAGATTGGTCGTCGGGACAGGCGCCAGCGCCCCACCAGACGATTGCCGGTACGTGGTAGGGCCGCTTGTCCAATACGCGTCCAGGAGCGACGAGTTCGACAATTTCTGCAGAAGCTGCTGGTACGCGTCCCGCGCGGTGACGGTGACGCGCTTAACCGAAGTGGGCGTTTCTTTCGCCAAAGCCGCGGCGAGTTGGTCGGGGAGCAGCCCTCGGTGAATCAGACCTACCGCCGAAGCGGGTAATCGGTTGACGGTGATTTGGTCGGTGTCGTCGACAAATGGGTTGGTGGTAGCCAGTACGGGAACTTGCAACTGCGCCGCACTCGTAGCGTTCGACCCCGATATCGGTTGCGGTCCCACGGAGATTGCGCTGTCGGTAGGCCGTAGATACCTGCCGCTCTTCACGGTGTTGCCCAGCCCAACCAGCTGCTGCTCCGCAACCGGGTCGATCGCCGCGACCAGCATCGGGAACACCACATCCAGATAGCCGCCCACGTGTCCCGGTGACAGTTGACCTGGGCCCGCGTTAGCGTTCAAGTCTTGGCGTGACCAGCAATATCCGTCTTGAGCTTGATAGTCGGCGAAAGGCGAGGTGAGGTTCGGCACATTGAAATAAGCCGGACAGACGGTGACCTTTCGTCCATTGGGAAGAACCTCGGTGCTTCCGATTACCGTGGTCGGTGTGACGTGGATAGTGATCCCGAGCCCCCCCTGGGGCTGCAGTTGATCTGCGGTGACGTACACGTAGCCGATGGAGGAAGGCGAGAATCGAGTCAGGCCTCGGTCGGTCGTCCGATTGTCGGTAAGGGTAAGCACCTGCGACGCCGCAGGCGTTAGCGCGCTGGTCACGTCTATGGGGATGCTCACGTCCTGCAGCACGTAGCCGATCATCGCGATCGGTGCTGCAAGCTGCACCCCCGAGATCTTCTGGATTTGCGCGTATTGCTGGAGGGTTATCCCGCCAAAGATCCCAGACAGATAGTTATCCCGAACCAGGCCTTTGCTCGACTCTAGCGCTGTGGTCGATCCCGGCGGTCGCACCAAGATGTCGTAAGCGGGTCGGAGGTTACGCGCCACGATGCCCTGCACTTGAGCGGTGCTCGTTGTGGTCGCTGCGGTCAATAGGGAGAAGCTCACCGACGCCACGAGGATTCCCGCAGCGACCGCCGCGGCCCGGCCTCGACGACGCAGCAACTGCGACCACAGCGCTCGCAACATCACCGTGTTCGGTCCGCCAACATATCCGGGCGGTCGAGAATCGACTTCAAACGCCACGTTCGTGGTACGAGCCGAGCCGGGTCACCGTCGGCAGTCTGGACACCGCCACGATCAGATCCGGGCATAACGGCAGCTTAAGACCCGCTCCCAATAAGTGAAGCCAGTCAATACTGGCGTAACCGTCAGCGGCAACTCCACTGCCCAATAATGTTGAGCATCGGGTCCGGGACAACGGTGCTGCCATTGGAGGTCTGGAGGGTAGCGTTCATTGTCCCTGATCGCCCATTGCCACTTGTGATCTTCAGGACTCCAGAGACCGATTGCCAGAATACGCCGGTCGCAAACGTTGCGACCTTCGGCACACCATCCTGGGTGCCAAGTCCATGCGGCCACGACGGCAAGTCATACGTACCGGGACCGTCGTACGTACCTTCGATTTGGATCTCGAGCGCGAATGCCTGGTGGTCGCCTGTATAGCGGAGCACCTCGTCAAGCATGTGGCCGTATACCCCGCATGCTGAAGTCTTGGCAGCAACGGCCAAGGCACATTCATCGTAGATGCCAACCACCTTCAATTCGGCAGCCGGGCAATCGACCACTGGTGTGCTTCCCGGTGGTGGGAAGGTGGCCGAATGGCTGTGGGTCGGCGACGCGCCAAGGGAACGCACTCCCGCTGTGAGAAGCCAAGACACGGCGCCGAACACAACGACAAAGCCTCCCAGCCACGCTAGGAACCTGTATCGACTTGGTTGGTCTGATATGCCCATGGCCACCTTCCTGGCGCGACTATACCCTGCCGTTTATTTCGCCGAAGATTGCTCGACTGACGCGCTCCTGGGTGAGGTGCGATCGAAAGCACGCGATGAGAATTCGGGCAACGATATACTTGACGCACCGAGCCTCGAATAGGGGCTATGCTCGACAGATGAAAGGCCAACACTCGCGGCAAGTAGGGGTGAAACTGGCGGCTATCGCGCTCCTGATGGTTGGTGTCGTCGCATGCGGAAGCACCAAGACCACGACGATGAATCTGAGTGGCGCAAATGGCACCTTGTCGCTCGTTCTCACGGGCGGCGCGAGCACATTGAGTTCCGTCCAGACCCAGTTCGTCAACGCCGTATCGGCACAGGCCGTGGGGTCGAGTGTGTCTATTCTGGATGGTGACCACCATATCGGCCCGTTGGTTTGCCAGACGGACATAGACAACAGCGGTGCTAGCTACCACGTCACGCTCTACAGCAATACCGGCATCCCTTCGACGGCCTGCGCGCAGTTGGCGCAGGAGCTGGGTGGATAGAGTCAGCACCTAAGGCCTTGACGCACCGTGCGAGGGCAGGGGCGGTCTAGCGGCTCAGCGTGAACTGATTGGCGTAGCCCAGATAGATAAACACGAAGTCCTTGAGGACGTCGCGTCCAATCAGCATCTGAACGTGCTGGCCCTCCATGGGCGCCTCAATTACGGTTACGTTGTCAATCACGATGTTGGCCTGGAAGATGAGCCGCATGGCATATTCAGGACAGGGGACGTCCTTCGAGGTCGGTGTACTGATGAGTTGGACCCCCACCGGGTTCAACCCAAGTTGCTTGGCAAATCCGGTCTGGATCGCGGTGCCGGACGCGCCGGTATCGACCATCGCTCGTATGGTGATGGGCGTGGCCGTCTGACCTGTCGACTCCGCCGCTTCTGTAATTGTCACCGCAACATCCACTACCGGCCCTAGGCCGATAAGGTTCGGCAGGGTGCGGGTGAAAGCGGGCAACAGGTATTAGGGAGTAACGACGAACGAGGCTACAAACGTCGTGGCAGACTCAACAGGGACGATTTCCTTCACTAAGAAGGGCACATTGCCAAGACGCCGATAGCCCTCTTTTAGGGCATCCGACTTGGACTCATAAACGCCGAGCACCTCGTCCTTATGGATTAGGGCGTACTGCCCAGCAGACTTGCCCAACAGTTCGTCACGATGCTTGGCGTACGTTTCAAGTTCGCGGTCGAGAGAAGCTGCCATCTCGATTCCCATAGTACCCATCTCGCGAAGCTGTAACCGTAGCAGGCTCGTTATCAAGTTGCAAAATCCCTTGACAAATGACGTAACGGCGCGGCGGTGTCTAGGTGCTTGACACACCGCGCTCTAGGTAGTAAACTCACCTTATGAGTTCGGATCCGTTCCCCACCACCCTCCTGGCGGCAGTCAGGTACTTCGAGGACGAGGCCGTGTGCCGCGACTTCCTCGCGGGCTTGCGGTGGCCGAACGGCGTGGTCTGCCCCTTCTGCCAGTCCGACAAGGTCGGACACATCGCCACCCGCTCGCTCTGGCGCTGCAAGGACTGCCGCAAGCAGTTCTCCGTCAAGAAGGGAACGATCTTCGAGGACTCCCCGATCCCGCTTTCCAAGTGGCTCCCCGCGATCTGGCTGTACTCAGCCGGCAAGAAGGGCCGCAGCTCGCACCAGCTCGCTCGCGATCTCGGGATTACTCAGAAGTCCGCGTGGTTCATGAGCCACCGCATCCGGCTCGCCATGGAGACCGAGTCCTTCGATGCGCCCCTGTCGGGCGAGGTCGAGGTGGACGAGACCATCATGGGCGGCCACGACAAGAACAAGCACGCGCATCTTCGCCGGGGAACCTGGGGCAAGCACGTCGGCAAGGTCGCGGTCATGGGCCTCTTGGAGCGCGGTGGCGACGTTCGGGCGAAGATGGTCCCCACGCGACGCAGCGCCCTTCTCCAAAAGGAGATTCGAAGCAATGTTGCTCCCGGCTCCATCCTCTACACGGACGCATTCGCCTCGTACCGCCGCGGCCTCGAAGCCGATTACATCCACGAGGTCATCGACCACTCCGAGGATTACGTTCGCGGGCGTGTCCACACCAATGGCATCGAGAACTTTTGGAGCCTGTTCAAGCGCGTGATCTACGGCACCCATCACAGCGTCGAGCCCCTCCACCTGGACCGCTACTTGGACGAGACGGTCCTGCGGTTCAACACTCGCAAGATGACGGACGCTGGCCGCTTCTCGATGACCGCAGCCCAGACGACTGGCCGTCGCATCACCTACAAGGAGTTGACAGGGAAGCTCGACTCCAAAGGAGCCATGGCGTGAGCGCCGCCGCATCGAAGCCGCCTCCATCGCAGCCCGACGAGCAGAAGTTCAAAGCTTTCGTGACACGGCTCCTCCACGTTCCCAAAGCCGAAGTGGACGCGCTCGAAGCGGCAAGAGTCAAAAGGCCACCGCGGACTAGCGGTGGTACAGTCAAAGGGAAAGGTGACCGAGGCGGTTGATCAGACCGCCCCGGCTCGTTGATCTCAGGGGGTGCCCCGACAGGGAGTTAGCTACGCAACCTGCCGGGTCCGCCCCTCGTTTTTTTCACTTGGCTTCTCCATTCAACTGAGATCAGCAGGCCTGCTGAGCGGCTTGTTTGAGAGCTTCCATGAATTGGGTGACCACTTATCTGTTCCTTGCCTCTCGGCAACCGTGACACCTTGCTTCTGGAGGTTTTCGAGTGCTTGGCGCACAGTCTCCTTCGAAGGTCCCTTTTCTCCCCCAACCCAACCGCGATCTGCGAGGGCGTGCGTCAGTGGGGCGAGCAACCAGCCGGGGTTACCCGACTCGCGCATGACCGTCACGATGGCCTGTCGCAAAGGCGGACGCTGACCGTTGCTCTTTGGAGCGCCAGTGAAATCCTCGGCAGCCGCGATCAGATTCCGGAGCTTCGCAGCCCGCCCCTCCGTCTCGATTAGTTCCTCGCGCAGTGCGGCAATCACGCTGACCAGACGTTCGGACGTGTCGGTTGCCATTTGCTTGCTCCTCGCCTAAAGTGGAAGAGAACGGCCCCGTCCGGAGTCGAACCGGATTCCCCGACCTTCGAAAGCTGGGACCAGATCCTCTGGCGGGGCCGTTCTGACTTTCTCACATCCCCCAAGCCGATGCAAGTCGACTGCTGTAGGGGTCTACAGGACGAGGCGTTAGCTACTAGACTCTCCTTGTCATCGAGGCCTAGTCCGCCTTCATGTTTTGCCTGGTTAGCCTTGGCAGGATAAGGGCTTTGGGCGTTTACGGTGAATATGGGACTCGACGCGTTCGGCGCGCTGCACAGTCTGATACGATGACTGTGCTCGGGGACAATGCTTCGGCAGGACCCCGGGCCATCTCCTTCTCTGGCAATTGAGCGCGCCCTCGCACGGTGCGTCAGGGAGCAGGCGTGAGGGTCACCGTTGCCGGATGGCAGGGCAGCGTATCCAGCCCCAGGAACCCATAAACACCGGTGGTGGCTACCGGGACCGTACCGCCATCCTGAAGCGCGATGGCGTCGAGCATCGCCCACCCGCCGTGTCCGTCCGGGGGTACCAAGAGAAGGGCGCTTGAGTAAGGTTTCGCGCAGTCATTGAGCTGGATCGAGTACGTACCTGCTGTGAGATCCGCCTGGGTAACGTGTGAGTTGCTGAACGACTGCGCGGTTATGACCACCGAGTTGCCGCACGCAGTAAATGCAATGGACACCGCCGCCAGCAGCATGGCACGAGCGGTGTAAGGCCGAATCCTGTTCCTGATGGCTCTCGCACTCTAACTGACCCGCGGTTGGTGCGTCAAATATATCATTGCCCTTCCGGTGATGGGATTCGTGACTGGCTGCGTGACCCGGCCTACCAAACCCTGGAGCGAAGCCTGGGTGATTAGCATCTTCGTATCGATCGTCGTGTTGGCCACCGTTCTCGGGATGGAGTCAAGCCAGAACACCTGCGACACCCCGGGTTCGGGTTCGTGCGACACCGCGGCAGGGGCGTCGTTCGTCTTTCTAGGCGCTCCTGTTTTCGTGGTGGTGTCACTTGGTGCAATTGCCGGTAAGAGCGGTGGGCGCTGGGCGGCGCGCCGAAACGCTTCTTCGCTAGAAAGGCCGCAGGCTGGGACCAACTAGGGGCGTCGTACGGCGGTTCGCACCGGCCCAACAACCAAAGCAGGGCGCCACTGCGTTGGCAAGTTCCTGCCTGCGTTACGGCGCCATTTCGATCTTCGATGAATTTGGGAGGATCAATGGATCTCCCTGGGATTGGATCCCTCACCAGGCGAGCATCCGCCAATGTACCTAGACGGGAATCGCGCAGCCGCCACGCTCTGCATCACGAAGCGAGGCTGCCGGTCGCTCGTCAGGGCGAGGGGCAGGACGTCGCTTCGGCTGGTCCCGAACCGCCGGCATCTCTCATGAAGGCGGTGGCGTCGCCTGCCCCGTCCGTCTCCACACGTACCTCTTGGCTGGGTAACCCGTGCGCCCCGGCCAGCTGGTCGAGGAGCACTTTGCCGTCAGCCTTCCGCACCACGACCACATCCCACGGCAGCGCCGGCGCGTGAGCGACCCCGTCTTTGAGTTCCACGGATTGCTGGCATGCGAGGGTTGTTTTTGGCCCACCGTGCCATGGCGTCACGACAATGGTGCTTGGGGAGAGGTTCATGACGTCAAGAAACCACGGCCCAGCACCGCTGGGACCTGGCAAGGCGCTGTTGCAGGCTGTCCCAACGAGTCCCAACCCAAGCAGGGCTATCCCCGCCCCGGCATTGATTTTCCTCATCGGATGCGACGATCGGTCGGTCTCATTCAGCCATTGTCGACATTCGCGAAGGAACAGGGTCAGTTCGCAACGGTGCCGTCACGCGACGGCGCCTTGGTAGGCGACGCTTCGGCACGCCAGCATCCGCGAATGTCGCAAGAGCCCGGCGCGGAACTTCTGGGCGCGCCGCCGCGTAGGCTTCGCAGAGATGTATCGCCGTTCAGGCTTGGCGTTCCGTGGAGTGGTGATCGGGATGATCATCCAGCCCAGCTTGTGCTCTCGCGCAGTCGCATGACGCGTGTCATCGGCGCCATCGGAGTGGCCGCAGTGATAGTGGCCAGCGCTGCTGCAGCAGCCATTGTGCTGGCCTTTCACAACCCGGCACGGACGGGTGTAGCTGCTCTGGGCACACCGCGGAAGGTTCAGATCGTTAGGCTTCCCGGAAGCTTGGCGCTCCCCCAGCTCAATAAGACGGTCACCGCACCGCAATTGGTCGCCCGTCTAGCAGCGGATGTCGAGAGCCTCCCGCTCCAGCCAATACCCTGGCACTGTCCCAACGATTTCGGAACGTCTTACCGACTGACGTTCGTTGCTCCCGGAGGGAGTTGGACGGCTGTTTACGGAGTGCAGGGGTGCGAGTCGGTTCAGATCGGGAGCGGACGCTTGCAGACCGCCGCAAACTCACAGCGCTTCTGGAATGATCTTGGAAGCGCTCTCGGTCTCACCGCGCTCGAGGTTCGCCCCACCTTATGTGTCGGAACTGCCGAGCCGGGCACGGTCATCGAAGGTCGCTTGTGCGGGGCACCGAGCTGATGGTTCGACGGCCGTGACGTCCCTGCACGAGGCGGTGTCTCCTAGGTGACAGTCCTACTGTTGCTCGGCGTCCGATGAAGCGCGGGTTCGGGTTCGAGAGACAGTTGTCCTCCCCAGGCCAGGATTCCCCAATGTCGCCAGAGGATCCGGCAGCCTCCCGATGCTCGCCCGGCGACACGCCCGGGGCACTATGCCAGAAGCACCGTGCGATCACGCGCAACGCCACCCGCCGGAGACGTCGAGTCCGACGGTGGGGGGCGTGGGTTCGCCGCCCACGTATGCGAGCTCGGCTTTCACAGAGCCCGATCGACCATCAACACCCGTGACGCGAATGATGCCGCCAGACGTCGACTGCCACAGCGCACCCGTAACGGACTCGCGTACAAGGACGCTGACATCGACATAAGTAACGCCAGGACCGTGGTAGCCGACGATGGTCAGGTACAGCAGATAGCCGTGCGTTTTGCCCTGCACGTAGAGCACGTCTCTTAGGGTGCTGCCAGACACAGAGCAATTCCCGCTCGCAGCACTCCCCGCGCAGTCATTGAAGACTCCCACGAGTTCCAGTTGGTCGGTTGTACACGAGGGGGGCGTAGGGAAAGGGGGAATGGGCAAAAGAGGAAATGGCGACGGCGTGGCCGGGACGGTCGGGGCCGCCCGCGGCGGCGGTGCTCGGCGGACTGCTCCTGTGACAATCAATGACGCCAGTCCGACCACGAGGACGAGCGCTCCGAGCGACAGCAGCGTTCTGTATCGGCTCATGCCATTCCTGATTATCGACACGCGCCCCTAACAGCGGTAATTGGTCAGTTCGACGGCGCCAGATGAAGACATTGTTGCGCTGCTCGCGCTGCCCCGCAGACGCAAGGGCCGAGGGTCCAGGCGACTGTATGTCTACTCAGGCGAGCATCCGCCAATGTACCCAGCGCGCCCCAGCTCAACTGACGTCTAGGGCGACCTGCTTGCATGTAGCTACCAGGGTCCGGCCGTTGGCGAAGTGAACCGTCAGGCCCTCGCTGCTTCCGGGCTCTGAGTACCACTCAGTGCTGTCGATGGGTAATCCATCGGGCGGCACCTCGGCCGGCTCCTTGAGGGTCCAAGGCCCCATGAGACGGATACGAATCGGTGTCCGGCCGGGCGGTTCTCGCAGATGCAAGACCAGCACGTCCGGCGATTCAAGGGTGTGTGTGAGCACGTATCCCTGAAGTCGGGTCGAGGAGTCCTTCAGCACCAGGCGATAGTAGCTATCCGGCAGGCGCCGGTCTGGTGGCGCAGGCCAGTATCCGCCAATCACCCTTGAGGCCAGTCTGGGTGCGGTTCAGGAGCTCAGCGCTGGCATGATCCCCGCATGAGGCTTCGATCGCTCGATGGCGAACAAGTGGATCTCTCGATCGCGGGATACCAGTCCCCCGGGCGTCGCGGGAGTGGGGGCCCCGGGTTCGATTGGGACGCCAACTGGCTCATGATCCGGGGCGATGTCCAGTTGGCGGATGGAAGAAGTTGGCACTTCGAGGAGCCATGTTTGCAGACCTCGGAGGCTCGCGCCCTTGAGGACTGGATGCGCGGAGTGCTGGCGGGCTCCGTGATGCCATCGACGTTTGACGTCCAGATCCCGAATAAGCAGCTTCTGTCCTTCACCGAGCCCAACCTAGCGCTGAGTCTCGCCTCACGCGACAGCGAACGCGCTCAGCTGCGCTTCCATTTTTCCCTCGAAGCGCTGCCTCCGTGGCAACGTGGCCTGTCAGGAGAATTCGCCCCATTCGCCTTCTTTGTTCTTCTGGATATCACCCCTGAGGGGTTGTCCAGCGCCGTTGCGGACTGGGCAAGAGATGTCGGTCAGTTTCCGCCGCGCTAGGGAGTGACTGGCGGTCCAGGCCACCATCCGCCAATGTCGCCGGAAGGGTTTCCACTTACACAGCAGGGTATAGTGGTGTGATGAAGGCGATAGCGTGGGCGCTCCTCGGGCTGGCAGCAGGCAACGTGGCAGTGGTCGTGGATTTCGAGATCACCGGAGTCACTAAAACAGTTCCGACCCTCGTCGTATTCGGGTGCGCGTGCCTCGTGGTTTCAGTCACCCTTTTCTTCGTCGACGGTTACCGGCGTAAGCAGCGGGATAGACTCCGCGCAGCCTGAGTTCCTGCGGCTGGCGGAAGAGAAACGCCAGGCCCGTCCTTCCCGCTAGCCGGAGCACGGTCGCTCAGGCCAGCATCCGCCAATGTACCTCGACACATGTGGCGGGCCAGTTTGGAATCGAGTAGTGAGCGACCGGGCCGAATCGAACGGTCTTGGGGCCGCCGCTATCCAGATCGCTCGGCTTTCGCCGGGTAGACCCCGCTATCGCGGCCCCGCGTGTGACGCCACCACGCCGCAGTCGCCCACTGACATCTTAGGCGAGCCGTCTCGCCAAAGTTTGCGTGCGGTTTCCGTCGAGAGTTACATGAGCGCCCCAGGCCAGGGTCCGGCAATGTCTCTCAAGGGATGCGACCGGCATCACACCGGCCTCAAGTAATCTGCTTGGGATGCCCATCACTGTCCTGAGGCACGGACAAGGTCGTTACCAAGTCACAGTCAGCCCTCCTGAAGGGGCTTACTGGCGCTCGTCCTCTCCGGTCACTGCACGGGAGATTTTTAAGAAGTTACCGGGTCTCGGCTGCCACACGACGGATATTTCGGACGCGCTGTATGCCGCTGATCCGCTTTGGGCAGCGGCGTACGACAAGGAGGTGGTCTCTAGCCGCCAGGCGGACGCTGAGTCTCAAGAGTGACCTTGGTCAGCCAGGCGAGCATCGCCAATGTCGCCAGAGGGACGATGGCGACATTGCCCGGATACCTGGGTCAGGTTGACGGTGTGAGCGTGAGCGACCAGGGGCACATAACCCCACCCCGCGACGCGGGACCTGCTCGCCAGATTGCGCGCTCGGGCGTGATGTGTGCCGCGTACGCCAGCATCCGCGAATGTACCCTGGATGGGTGGAGCGTTTCGTTGCTTTCGTCGAGCACTTCTCGCGCGGGGAAAAGAGCCGGCCACGACCAAACGAAGAGCCGATCCCTGCAAATAGCCTGATCGACGGCGTCACTGGGTTCCGGCAGCTCCTTGACGAGTTTCAGGGAAGGGTTCTCGACAGCGGGATCTATCGCTTGATGGATTCAACACTCTCTGAAGCAGCCAACGAGTTTGTGCGGGACGCCTTTCCGGCATGGAGTGATAGCGCGGCGCCATTCAGCTGCGATTGGCTCGGAAGGGTCTTTGCCGTGGACGGGTCGGGTCGGAAGGGAGCGAATGGGGAGGCATGCGTCCTGCTCCTGGATCCGGGGACAGGAGACATCCTGAGGGTTCCCGCTACTGTCACCGAGTTTCACAACCAAGTACTGCTCACAGACCGCGAAACGGCGCTCGAGGAGTCGCTCTGGACCATGTGGTCAAGCCAAAACCGCGCGCTTGAGTTCCACGAAGTTGCCGGACTCACGGTTCCCAGCTTCCTAGGGGGGCAGCTCGTTCCAGACAACCTGGAAATCCAATCGGCGGTTGTGTATTGGGGGCTTTCTGGGCAGCTCATCGCTCGGACCCGGGCCTTACCCGAAGGCACGCCGATCACGAGCGTTCAAATCGAGTAACCGAGGGACCTTCTGATCGCGCAGGCGAGCATCCGTCAATGACCCCTGACTGGGCCGCACCCGCATCCTAACTGCGACGCCGCGTTGTGGGGTCGGCGAGAACCCGCCGGGCGACCTCCGCAAACGCCTCGGCCTCGCTGTTGAACCAGCGTTCATTGGTCCGATCGCCCCGCTCCGCAAAGTGGACCGACCAGCCTCGGGGCGTGTTGTGATCGACGACATACTGTTCGCCAGCGTTGCTGCCCTTGAGGTCGTAGGAGATGGGATCGACGTTGTGCGCGTCGAGCAACGCTATAAGCGCGGGCGTGCTCAGTATCCCGGCCGCCGTCACCGCCGCCTCGGCCTCAGCCTTCAGTCGTTCGCGATCCACCGGGATAAAGACCCCCCGCGCGTTCTCCAACGGAGCAGCCGCTCTGAAGGTACCAGGTCAGGATACGGGTCTCTGCATCACGCCAGCATCCGCCAATGTACCTAGCGATTCTTTGGTTCTTTAGCTGCGGATGCCTCGTCCCACCCGAGGTAGGCGTCGGCACTCCAGTCCCTCAGATCCCACTCGCTGAATGTGGTCGCGCCAGCGCGCGCAATGCACGCACCGACGTGACGCGCCAATTCGGGCGGCAGATTCGTTGCTTCCGCCGCATAGATAAGCGCGGCGAGCGCCGTCTCGGTGCCTTGAGCAGAGAGCAATTCGGCAGCACTCTTACGCGCGGCCAGGGACTGATGAGTATCCCCAAGAGTTTGAATGGGATCTGATGCTGCGCCGTCCATGCGAAGAGGCTACAGCAGGTCAGCGCACGCCAGCATCCGCCAGTCTCTTGAGCTCCGCAACAAGCAACGCGTAGGATTCCGCGCATGAGGCAGAGTGTCGCGACCGTCACGAAGCTGGCGTCGGTGCCCGTCGGGGTCGTGGTGGGTATTGGGATGTTCCTGATGACCGAGCCGTGGTGCACGACGTCTGTTGGTCCTGCAAGGCATGGGACCGCATGCCTCTACTTCCCGGGGCAGGCGCTCACCCAACCGCGTTTCTCCTGGTGGCTCTGCGCGCTGACTGGCGCTGCCGTCGCGGTGGGGCTATTTCTGTTTTCGCGGATCGTCCGGACTCCACTTTCCGCGGCGACAAGGTCGAGAGTGGCGATCGCCCTCCGGTCGGCGTCGTTGCCCGCTGGGGTCGGGGTCGGCATCGGGATGGCGCAGTTCGTGAGCTTCTGCAGTCGTCAAGAGGTTGTGTTGACCCATATCTGCTCGTGGCAGACCACGTATCCCTTGTGGGCGCTCATCCTCGTTGGTGTGGCCGCGGCCGCGGTGATGCTGCTCCTGGCACGAGCGGTCGCACCTCGCCCGCTGGGCAGGACACCCAGCCGCTCGGCCTTATCCCTGGGGCACTGAGCACCTCGTCGCAAGCAGAACCCACGACCCTGTTGCTGGTTCTCGACCCGACGTGGCAGGGCTAGCTTGCCGCACCAAGGCAGGCGGTGGCGAGCCAGGCGAGCATCCGCCAATGTACCCAGGACAACCCGTCCGACGAACACCGCGAGGGAGTGTCAGCGGTGAACTGACGCCCCTCTTCTTTGCGCGTACACGATAAGCACCACGCTCACCGCCATCACCACGGCGACGATGGCCCAAAGCATTGCAAATGCAATATCAGTTCGAATGGGCCCCCAAATGACGAAAACGAGTCCGGCTAACGGGGCGAAGGCGAGAAGAAGCTTGCCGAGCCATCGAAGCTGCTCGTTGGTCACCCACGTCATGTTAAGCAACGGAATAGCGGTTCGCAAGGGATGCACGGTCGCCTCGGGGTAGCGACGAGGCTGATTCCCTCGCTGGCCAGGATAGGGCGCACCAGACCAGGCCAGCATCCGCAAATGTAGCTAGGCGGGAGAGGGCGCGAACCAGACACGGTCCGGCCACGACATGTGGCCTTGCGGGCCTGAGCGCTGCAATATGCAGTCATGTCTCGAATCGGCCCGAACGCAGGCTCAGCCGTCGATGGGATGGATGGAGCCGGCAGTTTGAGTCCCGGGGAGAAGCCCAGCACCGTCGCGTTAGCGACGATGGTGACCATCGCACTTGGCGTCTTCTGCGTGCTGGAGTTCCTGCTGTTCCAAGCCTCCACCTCGAATCAAGGCTTGCTGTGGACGATGCTGCTTCGCGCAGTTCCGTCGGCGGCGGGAGGATTCACACTCATTGGCCCTGGCATTTGGGCCAAGGGCCGCGGTTGGCGAGCGTATTTGCGCGCAGGTCTTTTAGTTCTGGTCTTGTTCGACGCTATTGACCTGGTAATCGCCTTACTCTACGGATGGGGACAGGCCGTGGCGTAGTCGCTCGGTCACGAGTCGATCCGTCACGGATGAGCGGCTCACCGGGATGCAGGTTCGGCTCCTCCGAGTGGCAGTCGGTCATTCGAACCTCGAGCCGACGAAATGGAGCCTGGCGCAGGCCAGTATTCGTCAATGTCGCCAGAGGGCGGCCCTCCTACCGCCTTCGCTCCGATAGAAGTGACGCTGCCTCTATCGCAGCCTGCGCTAGATCTCCGAATACGACCGCTTCCTCCGCGTCGTGCGTCTTGTCGAGGTAAGCGTTGATCTCAGCAAATGCAGCGGGCGTTACGGCTTGGACCAGTTCGACAAGGACCTCGGATGGAGTGTGCTCGAGTAGGTGCCCCCGCTCAACGTCGTCCGAGATGCCGAACCGCTGGACAAGTGGCCACAGAGCGCGCAACGAAGCAGGAATAGAGGCGGGCGGCTCGGGCGAGGCGTCATACAAAGCCCGACCAGCCTAACTGTCTCGATCAAGGACGGCGAGACTGGAGTAGAGGTCGCTCCGGCAGGCCAGTATCCGTAAATATACCCAGAGCAGACCTGCACCCCATCCACCCACGCAACTGTTCGATAGACTCACTCGAGCCGACGCATTTTGCCAAGGGGAGCTGGCGATGCCGACACCTACCCGAGCAGTGGAAGCGTACGTCGGGATGTGGAACGCAGCGGATGACCGCGAGCGTCGCTCACTCGCCGAGGAAGCGCTCACCGAGGATGCCGTTCTCGTGTATCCGACGTTCCAAGCCCAGAGCCGGGACGACGCGGTAGCTTTGGCCGAGCGATTCCACAACGACACTCCCGGGGCCAGGATCGAAATGGTCAGCGGCGTCGAGCAGCATCATGGTTGGGTTCGCGTGGCCTGGTCCATGGTGCTTTCAGACGGGTCGTCAGCGGGCGACGGTCAATCCATCGGCGAGCAGTCCGAGGATGGGCGGCTGCGCCGCGTGACTGGATTCCGAAACCCGCTCCCCGCCTTGGCGCCGGGGTGAACGACGGAGGTTCACCTTAAGATCAGCGGTCGGGCGATGGCGTGCCAGAGCACGCCAGTAACCGCCAATCACCCTGCCGCGGAGGGGCGAGCAACTCGCGCCGAGCATCAGACCTGCTCTAGATGGAGCAGCATCATCGGACCGTGAGTCTTGATGGCCGATCCCGGTGGAAAGCGGCCGCGCCACTGGCCAGTGCTGTTCTGCTCGCGGCGGCTCTCGGCTTCATCCTGTCGCGCCCGAACGCGCCCAAGCCGTCACCGCCCAGCTCGGCCGTTACACCCCCAGTGATCACGTCAGTTCCCCCTCGGTCGGCCCAACTATCCCGCCGCATCAAACCTGCGCCGCCGCGTGTCCGATGTCGAGCTTTGGCTATGCCCTCGCGTACTACCCGCCAGCGAGGGAGGTGCTGCTGTTCGGAGGCGTCGACAACTACGCCAACATCTGGCTCTGGAACTACCGCGGTTGGACACTCGCGCATCCGAGCGCCAGCCCACCTGGTCGATTCCACGCAGCCGTGGCCTACGACCCGATCCTGCATGTGGTGATGCTGTACGGAGGGAGGCTCGGTCCCGGACAGCTGGTCGACGACACCTGGGCGTGGGACGGGAAGACCTGGACAGAGCTCGACGCCGGGACAGGCAATCCTCCACCCGATGAAGGCGGTGTGATGGCCTGGGATGAGCGACTCGCGACGATGGTGTTGGTAGTGCCCGGGCCATCGGTGGAGTCGCCGCAAGCCGAGACCTGGATCTGGACTGGAACGCACTGGTCCCGTCAGCCCAGCGGCGACTTTCCCCCGAACATCGCCCTCGGTCCGATCGCCTTTGACCCGGTGAGCAATTCACTTCTCGGGGTGGGCCTTCGCTACGAGACGACGACATCGTCCAGCGTGGTCATGCTCCGATGGGACGGGGCCGTCTGGCGCGAACTCTCCACGAGTCACAAACCGCCGGCCATCGTCGCTGGGCTTGCTTTGGATCCGATGAGCGACAGACTACTTCTGGTTTGTGACCCAGCGGAGCTCCAGTCGAGCAGCGAAGACGTATGGACGTGGACTGGGTCCGACTGGCAATTCCGCGGACTCTTCTCCGGCGCGCTCCAACCCGGGGGAGTGGTATCCGATGCCGAAAGCGGCCGCGTCCTGATGTTCGGCAACGCGGTGCAAGCGGCTCAGGGATTGCCACAGCCTGTGCACGTTTGGGAGTGGGAGGGATCGGCATGGTACGAGACAGGACCTTGGGCCGTGAGCTAGCCAGAGCCACCGAGTCCCTCAGAAGGCAGTGATCTCGCCCAGGGGAGTATCCGGCAATTACCCTGAGGCTCAGCCTCCACTACCCGCAGACCCCCGCCACCGCGGGTGGCGTCGTTGATCCCGTCTGGGTGATCGAGGAGATCATTTCCCTCCTCGGCTAAGGTTAGGTCTCCTGTGACCACGTTCGAAATCCCGAACTTCATCCCTCTCTTGCTGCTGGTCATGGTGGTGGTGATAGTCGTCGTTGTAGTCGCCGCTACCCACAACCCGCACCCGCCGCCGCCGCCGCAGTTGAGTAGCTCCGCGCTCAGCGAACTTGATCTCCGCTATGCCCGGGGTGAGATCGACCGCGATGAGTATCTGCGGCGACGCTCCGACATCCTCGGCTGACCACCATTTTCAAAGTGACCCAGTACTAGCCGTTGCCAGAGACACGTGGGGCACGCCAGCATCCGTCGATGTACCTGGGTCGGCTCCGGCGAGGACTGTGTCGCTTATCCTCGGGGACGTGGCAGAGCGTGATACCGATGCCGGTAGCGAGAAAGTGGCGGACAATTGGTCGACCGCCTGGGCGGACCTGAATCGCAATGCCGTCGACTCAAAGGACAGTCAGGCTGCAGTACTCCTCCTAGCCGAACTCTACCGTCGGCTTTCCGACGAGGAGCGGCCGGTGGTTAACAAGCTCCTGGCAGACGCGCTCGTTTCGGACGAGGAGTGGAAGCGCTTCGACGCCCTTGCCTTGATCAGCGAATTCCGTGTGCGGTCCGCCCGCCCGAAGCTCGATGAACTCGCCACACGACTCGAAATCTCCCTGGCGCCTGGCGCGCAGTTTGAACTGCGAAAGGTCAGGCAAATCATCGCAAAGGTCAGTTGACCCGGAGGTTGGAGCGCCGTCGTCCAGCCGGGGGTAGTTCGGGCGGGTGACGCATGGCCCAGGCCAGGGTCCGGCAATGTCTCTCGACGGATGTGCCTGGCATCGGCGTTGCAGCGCCTCAAGTAATCTGCCTCGGTATGCCCATCACTGTCCACAAGTACGGAGACGGCCGTTACCAAGTTGCCGTCAGCCCTCCTGAAGGGGCTTACTGGCGCTCGTAGTCTCCGGTGACGGCACGGGAGATGCTTGAGAAGTCACCGGGCCTCGGCTGCCACACCACCGATATTTCGGACGCGCTTTATGCCGCGGATCCTCTCTGGGCAGAGGCGTACGACAAGGAGGTGCTCGATCGCCGTCAGGCAGACGCTGACTCCCACGAGCGACCTTCGTAGCCCAGGCCAGCATCCGTAAATGTACCCCGAAGGCCGCGCGCCCCTGGAGTCGATCAGAGGTCGCGAGAAGCCTCAATCGGCAGGGCAAATTCGGGCGGCATCGTCTGCGCCGTGAGGTCTACCGCGCGGAAGTCAACGCTCTTCAATTCCGCGGCAGAGAAATCGTTGCGAGTGATCTCACAGGTGGTTCGGCCAAGACGTCTAATGCTGTTGGACCGGACCGTGCCGTCGAAGACAGTGCAGCTCACCCGGCCGGTGAACTTGCAAGCGATGAACTCAGCAGGGTGGGTGAAGAGCGGAGCCACGACGGTTGAGCGAAGAACATCGTGGAATACACACTGGTCGAACCGCGAGTTGCCAAAGTCGGTATTGCGGGGCGGGAGCTTTGAGTCCGCAAAGGTGCAGTTCGTATAGACAGTCTCACGGTAACGGGGAGAGTCCTCCGGCAACGGCTTCGACCAGTCGATCGGGAAGCGCCAGTCCCTGTGGAATTGGAGAACGCCGAAGCCGACTCTCTGGATGGAGGCCGCCTCGAATCGGCAGTGGTCGAGGATGCTGCCGGCGATATACAAGGCATCGAAGCTCAATCCAGAGAAGTCGATATTCCTAAGGAGGGCCCCCACGACAAATACACTGGGTGGTTGTCCCGATTCGACATCGGGGAGTGGAAATCGAGCCTCCTCGAGGCTGCCCCCCATGACCCACCAGCGCGCGAGCCCATGCGTCTCTTCCCGCCACCAAACGGGTTCGGCAACGACAGCAGGCTGGACGACGGGATCACGTGGACGTCGGGGAGCCACTGCCACATTCTGGCGATTTCAGGTCTGCGACAGAGAGGCGGGCGTGCGCTCGTGGACAGGGTTCTGTGCTCCCGAAGCCGAAACGCCATGCGCGCTGAGAGCCCGCAGCCGGCCTCCGGACAGATCAGCCTTGTACAGGCCAGCATCAGTAAATGTACCTAGACAGACGGTCGATCAGCCGGAGCTCTCGCTCAACTCCTTTTGTCGTGGTCGGCGACGAGTTCGACCTCGAAGCCGTCGCTGTTCTCGAGGTAGCCAGCGTAGTGATCGGGTCCGCCAGCGTGGGGATGGCGGTCAGGGAACAGGAGCGTCCAACCGTGTTTGGCGGCGTCGCGGATGAGCTCGTCGAGCTGTGAGACGTCGCCGACCCTGAAGGCGAGGTGGTTGAGCCCTGGACGGCATCGGTCGTGGACGTCGTCGGTGAGTGCGGGAGAGTGTTCGACGACGATGTAAGTGTCCCCAAGGCGCCAGCTGCGCCCCTCTCCCCAGTCCTGGTACGGCGCGTACCCAAGTGCGGTGAGGAGCCACCCTATGCTGTCAATCGCGCGCGTGAGATCCGGGACCCACAGCTCGACGTGGTGGAGTCCTCCCCGCATCACGCCGCCGACGCGAAGCGCCCCACGAGCCTGCCGTTGTGGAAGGTGGCACCGGCGCTGACGAGGGCGACGACATGCGCTCCGTTGACGTCCACCAGAGTTAGGTGCATCGCTGATGAGAATACGGCAGCGGTCGGACAGTACATTTCATGAGACCAGGAGCCATGGAGCTCATGAGAGTGGAGCACTACTCGGGGCTCGACCAGGGGATGCACCCTCAGCCAGGCCCATCTTCGGGAATGTATCCAGAGGCGGTCACGCGGATCCTCTGATAGGTGAATCTTCGACGGGCTTGGCAGCGGTCGACCAGCCGATGTCTGGAGACCAATAAAACGCCCTTCCCGCGGACCACGTGCCTGCGATCCACACGTGAGTCACCTCCTCAGGGAGAAGCGGTGAGGCTCCGGGCAATGGCGGATCGTCCCGGATGAGCAGTTCAGCGACAGGGAATGGGGCTATAGAAAAACCCGGCACAAGTACGAACGCATGTCTCTCTTCAGCTCCCGAGCGCTTGAGCTTGAGCAAGACGTCCGCTTGCTTGGGAGATCCCAAGAACTCGCCTACCCAGGCGACTATTGCCTCACTTCCCGGACTGATGAAGCCAGCCCTACGATCGATGGGCTCTTTGATTGTGAGATAGACACTGCCCGGGAATTGCGTCCCCGCGCTCTGCCGTGCGCTTGCCACACGCAGATCGTCCGCGACCTTGCTCCAAGGGAGCCCGTGGTCCACATCGGGCTGGAGATCGCGAATACCGGCAGCCTCGAGACCTGACAGCAGCGATGGCAGCTCGGTTTGAAGTCGCTTTTGACGAGCCGACGGGAGCACGGCCACGAGCCAACCGCCTCGAAGGCCCTCGACGTGCCACCGACCGCCCTGATTGTCGTTCATCAGCTTCCACAGCTCGACGGATTCCGGCGCTGCGGCTGCGCTAATCTCGACCGCAGCGGCTGCCCGGGTTGGATAACGGATGGTCAGATCGTGCATGCCTGAGCGCGAGCCGTCGTCGTGCTGCTCCACGGGGGCCCCGAGAGCCCTGCTTACGATGGCTCGGCACCATTCTTCCTCGGGCCGAAGCTTCACATTGGGATCTTCGGTCAGAGCAGTGCAAGGCCGCTCAGGCGAGGGTCCGCTAATGTCTCTCTACGGGCAACCTCTCCAACGTGTTCCTAGCCGACGGCACCTCTCGCGGAAGCGTCCGGCACGGGCTGGGACTCCTTTGGCGTCCTCCACGGGAACGGCGGCAGTGCGCACCAGTCGCGCCCAGTCCACCAGTAATTGCCGTCTGGCGACCGCAGGGCCTGAGATGGAGCTACCGCGGAAGCGCTCGCCCATTGAGTGCCGTCCCACCACCAGAAGTGATCGTGTGACATGACGTAGCTCGGAGCAACACAAGAGACGATTGTCTTCTTGATCTCGCGATACGACCACGCGCGGGAAAGAAGGACACAGCCGGCGGCGATGACGGATGGCGCGAAAAAGAAGACCGTGAACAAGATCTGACTTCGAGCGGAAGATTCTGGTTCGAAGAACAGGACCCCGACACCACCGATCATCAGAGGAAGGATGATGGCCAGTCCGAACCACGCCCTGGCTCCGGGGTTGACGTTGAGCCCCTGCCAGGCTGGTACGAGCCCCCTCCCGCGTCGCCGAGACGTCAGGACCACGGCGATGCCGTAGGCAAACGCCAAGCCCGCAATGCTGCTCAAGAAAATCGCGAAGGGCCGCAAATCTGCCAGTGTCCAGCTCGCTCTTGTGCCAGCGAAAAACGTGCCTGACCAACTCGAAACGTACAGAGCCTCGAGTCCCAGGCGAGTTCTGAGCAGGTGCCGGTAGCGTGGTCGCCGACCGCTCGGTGTCGACCAAGGCGGTCTCCGCCAGCCGCCATCGCCGGCGGGGAGACGAACGCCGGCGCGCGCTTCCATGCAGGACAGTTTAGCCACGAGAGAGCGAACTTTTTACGTAGATGCAACGCCTTTGACCCCGTCGAAGGTCGGGGCATCCACATAGATGGTCGCCGGGCAGGCCAGCATCCGCCAATGTACCCAGAAGGAACCACGGACGAGTCCCGGGTCAGCTCGCTGTGCTCGCCCGCTGGGTCGCGCGATCAGTCAAGAGCGCCGCGCATGCACCCGCCAGCAACCCGATCACGGGGCCGATGTAGAAGGCTGCTGACCAAAACGACTTGACGCAAGAGCCGATCGGAACGTATCCCGTCCAGCCCCCTCCGCAGGAGTTCGCGCCGAGAGCGTTGCCCAACACCAATGTAGCCACGATAGCGGCGACCACAAACGCCGCAGCCGCGACGACCAGAGTGGCTCGTGGAGCGCGCATCTCGGAAGCTTACCAGCGACCCATCGGAAGCGTTCGAGACCCAGGTGAGGCGTCTCGGCCGCCCTCAAAGACGAATCAAGGCAGGGACCTAATGCTCAGGCCAGGGTCCGTCAATGTCGCCAGAGGAGGGAGCCAGGATCGATCGGCGAAGTACCCTGGAATGATGGAGAGACTCAGTGCCTACGAAGACCGTCGGGCGAATCAGGCGTCTGGAGTTGAAGCCTTCACGAGCCTGGGTCGGTAGCCTTGGACAAGGCTATAAAGCGCGCCGTTTGTCCGCACTGCCACACGGAGTTCACGTACTACCAGCGTCACGCAGGCTTCGGAGAAGAGGGTTACATGTTCTGCGATCAGGATGAGGTGGTCCTTACCTGGGGGATGTTTGACCCGAAGTATCGCGACATCACGCGGAAGCCACCCTGGACCCTCGCCAATGATGAGAGGAGCCTGGTCGAAAAGGCGTTGAAGCCATGTCCCTTTGGCAGTAGGTTTGAGTTTGGGAATTCGCCTCTGTGCCCGACGTGCTTCAAGGATATTTCAACAGTTGTGCCTGGGGGCATCTATTACGTCGTCACCGGCCTTCGAATCGACGGAGACAACGAGGAGATCTGGGCGTAGGTTGCTCGGGCCGGCCAGGGTCCGCCAATGTCCCTTGAGCTCCGCAACCAGCAACGCAGTAGGATTCCGCGATATGCGGCAGGGTATTGCGACCGTCACGAAGCTGGCGTCGGTGCCCGTCGGGGTTGTGGTGGGTATCGTGATGCTCCTGACGACCGAGCCGTGGTGCACGACGTCTGTTGATCCTCGAGGCGGTGGGACCGCGTGCTTGTACTTTCCGGGGCAGGCGCTCACCCAACCGCGTTTCTCCTGGTGGCTGTGCGCGCTGGCTGGCGCAGCCGTTGCGGTGGGGGTATTTCTGTTTTCGCGGATCGTCCGGACTCCACTTTCCGCGTCGACAAGGTCGAGAGTGGCGATCGCCCTCCGGTTGGCGTCGTTGCCCGCCGGGGTCGGGGTCGACATCGCAATGGCCCAATTCGTGAGCTTCTGCGACCGGCAAGAGGTTTTGTTGACCCACATCTGCTCGTGGCAGACCACGTATCCCTTGTGGGCGCTCATCCTCTTCGGTGTGGCCGCGGCTGGGGTGATGCTGCTTCTGGCACTAGCGGTCGCACCTCACCAGCTGGGTAGGACACCCAGCCGCTCGGCCTTTTCACTGGGGCATTGAGCACCTCACCAGAGGTAGCCGCACAAGGCCACCGTAGCTCAGGCGAGGATCCGCCAATGTCCCTTGACGACACGGTATCGAGATACTGGGAATTGAGAGCACCTCGGAATCCCATATAGTCGTGCCAGGAATCGACAATGGGCAAATCGGACCAAGCAAGTCGACATAGGGGTTTAGTCTGGCTGGCCGGGTTCGTCGTCATCGTCGGTGGTGTGTCTTGGCTTGCGAGCGCGGGCATCAATCGCGGCACGCCGTCCCTGGCGCACAGCCCCCCGTCGACCAGTTCGCCCGAGGCGACCCCGGGACGAACGCCTCCGTTCTGCGGGTCTGGCCAGATGGAGTTAAACGGAGCCTTCAACGACTGTGCCTCTATCGACCGATCATCCGCCGATAACTGCGCGGTGACGCCGCACACGATATATGCCGTTTTCAAGCTGCTCGGCACGAGGCACGAGTTCCTTCTCTCCCTCGACATCCCGGTCAGGTACCCGGAAGCTGGAGACTACTACCTGACAGGAGGTTCGGAGGTAGACGTCACCGACGACGCGACCTGTGCCTTCTGGCGATCGGTGGCGGGAGTTGTCACCACCACCAGCGCAGATGGACGTTCGGGAATCGTCAACGCGAACCTAACGTACCTTGCAGGAGCAGCCACGCCGCCGCCGGTTTCTTCGCTCCGAATTCAGGGAGCTTGGAGATGCTAAGCAACCGTGCGCGCCTGGCTCTCGTAGCCTCTAAGCCTTCACAGAGCCCATCCTCGGCCACGAGCACTGCTGCACGCAGACCCGCGGCGCCATAGAGACGACGGTGTCCACAGCGGCATGTCATCCGGGGAAACAGTCGGCTTATGTGAGGCGCCTCTGGCCCAGGCGAGCATCCGGGAATGTACCTCGAGGGAACCGCAGCGCCGGTCATTCGAAGCGCTTAGGCGCGCGCTTACCTATACAGGCGTCGTTCCGGTCCGTCCGGCCATCGCGAGCGCTCCCCACGCCACAAGGACGGCGATCGCAATCAGAAGCAAGACCCAAATTTGCCAGGTCTTCACGGCGGCAACATCAGCGCGTCATGGTCGCCAGTCGCATGGGGTAGATAAGGTCCGTCCGAGCGGTGACGCGGTGCTGGCGGGGTAGGTATGTGCTAAACGTCGCCTCTGATTCGAAAGCTCATCGATTCTCGAGTCCATTGCAAATCTCCACCCCGATCGCCGCGCTAGCGCTGTACACCGAGACGTGCACCGTGAAGTTATCGACCTTAGTGTCGGTCTGGCATGAAAAAGTGCCGGTGTGGTGATCCCCACTCACCGTGGTGATGGTAACTCCATTCAACTGCCCACTCGGCGCACCAGCTTTCATCTCGGTCTCGAAGTTGCTGATGGCATCGGGGCTTCCGTTCACGACGACCGAGAATGCAACCGATCCAGCAGCACTCTCTTCAACTGTCGCAATGGCAGTACTGTCGCCACAGCCGGCGAGGATGATCACCGCCGGGATGATCGCGAGCGTGAGGAGAGGCAGCCGATTACGAGATCCAAACATCAGTACGAGGATTATATGAGCGGAGCCTCGGCTGCCTGAGCGCTCGCCTGGTTGCACGGTGAGCCGACCGCGTCCGTTAGGTCGGCGTAGAGGCGCAGCGCTGCGGCGTCTTGCCCTATGTACTCAGCGACCTGTGGCTCTACCGTGCGATAGAACCAGCGTGGCGGTCACGTCATGCCTTTCCCTAGGGTAGCATCTGCAAGCGAGAAACCATCCTGGATGGCTCAGCTGTTACGCGGAGGTGACGCTCGTGGGTGGAGGCCTAGCGAGGCTGAGTATCGTGGCCCAGGCCAGCATCCGCCAATGTCTCTCGAGCTAACGTGTCACGGTGGGGCAGGCCTTCCCGCGAGCGTTTCACGGCGGCATTGGTTGCAGCCATTTGAACGCGCCGAGCTGCCGGCCGACCGTTGGATATGTGTCAAGCGCCTAACTCGCACTTTGGCGAATGGCATGGGTTGGTAGGTTCCGCTATTGCTCGCCGGTCCGTCGCGATGGCCGTGCTAGGTACGCTGTTTTTGCGTCGGACGAGAAGCCGCAAGCCCTGTAGAAGGCGTGCGTGGCAGGGTTGTGTGAACCCGTCACCAGCATCGCTTTGTAGCAACCCGCTTCCCATGCCGCTCGGAGCGTGCAATCCACGATCTCCTTACCGAGACCTAGCGCCCGATGAGATTTGTCGACGACTACGTTCTCGATGACCGCGTATGGCGATGCTGACCGAGTGACGTTTGGGATCACGTTCAGGTATGTCGTGGCGACGACGACCCCGTCAAGCTCAAACACGAAGAGATGCAGTCCCGGGGAACCCAGAATCTGCTCGAAGGCTGCTGCATCAGATCCGTCTTTGAGAACCGGATCCTCCGGCTGTAGCTGTCGGTACAGGCGAATAACGTCTTCAAAGTCGCCAGACCGAGCCTCCCGGAACACGCTTCGAGTCTAAACGTACGCCTTCTGTGATGTCAGCTGTCGTTCTGAATTCGTCGCCCCATACTCACTACGTCATCCACGCTGTAGCCGATCCGGCGATAGAACGCCACCGCTTCCTGGTTGGAGGCACGAACTTGCAGATTCACTTTCGGGCAGCCGAGCTCTCCCAGTCGCTGCTCGGCGGCCGCCATAAGGGCACGGCCCAACCCACGCCGGCGATGATCCGGGTGTACCGTCAGATAGTTAATCCATCCGCGATGGCCGTCGTAACCCACCATGACGGCGCCGATCAATCGACTGTCGTCCTCGAGCACTAGAAGGCCGTTGGCGTCGACGCCGGTCTTGCGTTCGATGTCCAAGTAGGGATCATTCCACGGGCGCGTGAGCCCGCAAAGAGTCCAGAGCGACACGAGGGCTTCGGCGTCGCTGAGCCGGTAGGGCCGACATGTGGAGGGCACGGAGCGTAGTCTCGCAGCCATCGGTCAGGACAGCCCACAACGTCCGAGCATGCCTCGGGAAGTACCAACCTGTGGCTGCGTTCCGACGAGCGCGGCAACCAGGAACATGGACCTCGCCCAGGCGAGCATCCGGCAAAGTACCTCGAGAGCACGAATCCGCTAGACAAGGAAAGGCCGGCCAACGTCTAGCCGAAGCCAGTCGGAGTGCCAGCGAATCCATGGTACGCGTCGTCGCCCAGGGCGATGACCTTGACCACCACACTGTGGAACTTTTCACGCCAGAGCAGAACGGGCAACTATGCGAGAGTCGTGATATGGACGACGCAGATTGCGGCCATCCTATGGCCACACGAGCACTGCTCTTTGATCTTGGCGGGGTGGTTCTTGACATTGACTTCGACCGCGTGTTTCACGCCTGGGCCGCCCGCGCGTCCTGTAAACCACAAACCCTTCGTCGACGATTCAAGGTCGACGACGCATATGAGCGACACGAGCGCGGCGAGCTTGACGCTTCAGGGTACTTCGCATCTTTACGCCGCAGCTTGCGGCTGCGTCTGTCTGACGAGGACCTTGTCGCCGGGTGGAATGATCTCTACGTCGCTCCGGTGCCTGGGATGGTCGCGGTCTTGGCGGGGGCAAAAGAGCGCTACCGGTTGTACGCGTTCACGAACTCAAACCCTACCCATCAGGCCGTATGGGCCACACGCTTTGCCACTGAGCTATCCGTGTTCCGCTCGATCTTCGTCTCGTCCGAGATGGGTCTTCGCAAGCCTGATCCCAATGCGTTCACCGAAATAGCCCGTCGCACCGGTTTTCCGTCGTCAGCCTTCGTCTTCTTCGATGACACTCTCGAGAACGTCGTGGGCGCTCGGACAGCAGGCATGCAGGCGGTCCATGTGCAGTCGACGGATGACGTTCGTGTTGCACTGCTCGGGCTGATGAGTTCACCGAGAAGCGAGAGGCGGGGGATGTGACCGTGGCTCAGGCGAGCATTCGCTAATGTCGCCAGAAGGGGCTAGCCTCCGGCTTACCTCGAACGTGACTGTTGCCGTTCCCGGCCGGTGTCGAAGAACGCACTCAAGTAAGAGTCTCGGTCAAGGTCGCTTTCGCGCATGAGCGAGAAGACCTCTGCTCCCACGCCCGGAGCACCGAACATCTGGAAGGCCTGCGTGAAGCCGGTGAACTCGACATCATCAAGGCCGCTCGCATACGTCTCAGCCTCGGCCTCCGCCGCCGCGATCGCCTCGCGGAAGTCACCAGCATGCCAGGTGGTGACCCGCTCCTCATACGCTCGCAGGTCAGCGTGGCGAAAGATGCAGCGGACTCCAACCGGCAGGACGTCGCCGCGCATACGGTAAGGATGCGGTTCCATAGGTCCCGGCTGCGAACACATATAGGCGACTGTTGAGGAGCTCAGTCCAAAAGC